>NZ_JADPIS010000154.1:0-564 GCF_023073025.1 Bradyrhizobium sp. 76 | reverse complement strand
TGATTTGAACCGCAGCCTTGGAAAGCTATACGCCAGCGAGGGACGTCCTTCGATCCCTCCGGAGCAATTGCTGAGCGCCTTGCTGCTGCAGGTGTTCTACGGCATCCGCTCGGAACGCCAGCTGATGGAGCAACTGGACTACAATCTTTTGTATCGCTGGTTCGTGGGACTGTCGCCGGACGATCCGGTCTGGGACCCGACCACCTTTACCAAGAACCGGGAGCGGCTGCAGAACGGCGATGTGTTCACGAAGTTCATGACCAGGCTTCTGAACCATTCTCAGGTCCAGCCGCTATTGTCGGACGAGCATTTTTCGGTGGACGGAACGCTGATCGAAGCCTGGGCTTCGCAGAAGAGTTTTCGCCCCAAGGACGGCAGCGGCGACGATGATGACGGCGCCAACTTCCATGGCCAGAAACGCAAGAACGACACCCATGCGAGCACCAGTGACCCGGACAGCAGGCTTTATCGCAAGGCGGCCGGACGGGAGGCCAAGCTTTGCTATATGGGCCACGCCACCATGGAGAACCGGCATGGGCTGGCGGTGGCCGGCAGGGTCACGCA
>NZ_JADPIS010000106.1:0-14245 GCF_023073025.1 Bradyrhizobium sp. 76 | reverse complement strand
TTTCGAAACCGCCGCCGCCAATCGTAGATCTGCCAGCGCGTCGCTCCGTGCTTGCGCGCCACCTCGGACACCTGGGCACCGGGTAACAGACTCTCGGCGACGATCCGAGCTCTCTCGGCTTCCGAACGTACGCGGCGCCCCGATGGTCCTTCAAGAACCTCCAGCCGGCTCACCGACCCCCTCGTTGAGCCGTCCAAATGGACGTCCTTTTTGCTGTCCAATCCCATCCCAAACCTCCGTCCAAGCCGGAGGCTTCTTTCGCACGTTCATTCGAATTCTGAAGCAAGGGTATCGGCTTCGCGCTTACCTTCGGTCAGGCGGCGAGCCACGTCTCCCCATTCCTGGGCGGCTGGGCAGGCCAAGGCCATGGCGATCTTGATGCGGCGGACGCTGATGCGCACCAGTGCGCCGATCTTGAGGAGCTTGAGGCGGATGGTGCCGCAGGTGGCGTCGGCAAAGGCGGTGTCGGCGACCAATGCGCCGCAACGCGCAGATCAGCACATAGGCCATCGCGGCGAACCACAGCCGCAGTTGGTTGGCGCGCATGGTCGCCGCCGACGTCGCGATGGCGCGGGGTACGTTCGGTACCAACTTCCAAGAATCGATATCAGATTGGAGAATTGTTGGCTTGGAGCCGCCACTCAGGAGCGACAGCGTTAGGCCATAATGTCCTTCGAGGCATCATCGAAGCAAGTGGCCTAGGTGATCATGCGCAATACGCTGCGTGTCTCCTTGCGAATCAGATCGGCCGCCTTTTCCGCGATCATGATCGTCGGTGCATTGGTGTTGCCGCCAACAATAGTTGGCATTACCGAGGCATCGACTACGCGTAACGCCTCAAAGCCGCGCACGCGAAGTTCTGGATCGACGACTGCTGTATTGTCACTGCCCATACGACAGGTGCCGACCGGGTGTTTGGCGCTCGTGACAGTAGTGCGTATCCAGTCGCAGACTTCGTCCTCGTGGCGGACGTCGGGACCAGGTGCGATCTCGTCGCTTATATACGGAGCGAGAGCGGGCTGAGCGGCGAGCTTGCGTACCTGCGACACCGATGCGATCAACGTCGTGAGATCAGCCGGTGCCGATAAGTAGCCATGCCTGATCCTGGGTGGTGCGCACGGATCAATAGAGGCTAGCGAGACCGTGCCGCGGCTCTCCGGCCTCAGCAAGGATACGCCGATCGTAAAGCCTTCCCGATCAAGGCGTCGGCGACGGAATCCGGGCCATCTCAGCGCACTTTGTCCCATGCCTAGAATGAGATACCATTGAAGATCCGGCACAGCGAGGTCTGGACGTGTACGGGTGAAGGCACCAGCTTCGGCCGGAAAGCTGGTACCGGGTCCCGAACGCAATAAGAGGGCTTGGGCCATCATCAAGGCCGCGCGGTCGGCACGCAGCAAACCGTGCATTGTGAGTGGCTGGGTGCAGCCAAACAACAGGCTAAGCGAAGGATGATTCTGAAGATTACGACCGACTTCAGGCAGGTTGGCAATCGGGGTGATTCCCAAGTCCGCAAGCGCGCGCGCGTCGCCTATGCCGGAAAGAAGCAGCAGAGACGGCGAATGGGTCGCTCCCGCACTGAGGACGACCTCGGCGTCCGCCATCACTCGGACGTTCCGACCGGATCGGCGATACTCTATGCCAACCGCCCGTCGTCCTTCAAAGAGCACACGTGTCGCCCTCGCCCGTGTGACCACATGAAGATTGGATCGCTGGCGAGCGGCATCGAGATAAGCGCGAGCGGTCGACCAGCGACGCCCCCTGTGAATCGTGAAATCGTAGCGCCCGAATCCTTCCTGTGATTCGCCGTTGAAATCATCACATTCTGCGAACCCTCCTTCGACTCCAGCGCGGACGAAGGCCGAATACATCGGGTTCGACGAGGCGGCTTCGCGGACGCGCAGTGGACCATGCTGATTATGGAGCGCACCATTCCTGGATGCGTGACCTTCCGCCTTTAGGAAATAGGGCAAGACGTCGGCGTAGCTCCAACCAGGATTTCCCAGATTGCACCAATGGTCATAGTCTGAACGATGGCCCCTTACATAAATCATGCCGTTGATCGATGACGACCCGCCGATGACCCGCCCACTAGTCCAGCTCTGGCGCCGCCCAGCCACGGCGGAGTCTGGTTCCGTCAATACCATCCAGCTATGCAGACCATTGCGCAGCAACTTGCCGGTGCCCATCGGGATCTGAATCAAAGGATTCCAATCAGAACCGCCTGCCTCCAGAAGCAGCACTCTATTTGTCAGATCTTCCGACAGCCTGGATGCCAGTACACACCCGGCAGAGCCGGCCCCCACAATGATGTATGTGAAGCGTTCCTCAGTCACACTAATACTCTTTCCATGCTGCACGATCGAATCGAGCGCGGGGTGATCCATGACAGATTTTCACTGGCGACTTTCGGTTTCAAGACCACCTCTGCATATTCGCGGAATGTGCCGCCTAGCGATTTCCGACATAGGCCAGCAAGTCTCGTTCCATCGTCGTGTGCGCCTCAATGCACCCGCCCTACGCACGAGAGCTACGTCGTTGCCCACGCGCCCATGCTTCTGTAACATTCTACGCAAGGCTTCGAGGGCTCGCGCATAATCCCGCACGCACTTCTAGAATGTGGAGCCAGCAGCATCAGCGCGGTTTGCTAATCCGACACGTATGCGCGATCGAGGCCTGCTTGGACAGCGTCTAGAGTGACCGTCGTTCCCGGATACCGCAATTCCGGCGGCGTATTTACGCGCTGCCGGTTCAGTCCATGAACTTGCAAATGCAATACCATCCTAAGGGGCCCATCCTCATTTGCAGCTAGGTACGACGTCGCTAGCCTTCGTAAGCTCGGCAAGCGTCTCCCAGTTAGGAAGCCCATATCTAACAGCATACAGCTCCTTCCAGATGCCGCTACTGCGCAAGAGGTCCAGCTGTTTGTTGAATTCATCACGGAAATGCACATCCTCTTTGCGAAAAACCACACCAAACCCTTCCACTGGCCCCTGCTCGTCGACGATTATCTGGAGGCCCTTCTGCTCCGGATTCGGGATGGCAAATTGGCCCATTAGGACCGCATCCGCCCGACCACCGATCACTGTCGCGGCTCCAGCCTGGACGTCGGTAACACGCACCAGCTGTTCCGACTTGACGCCTCGCTTAAGCGCGCTTGCTTCAGAGAGTGTGCCAGTAACTACCGCGAGCTTGGTGTTAGAATTTTCGATAATCCTTTCAAGTCCCCTCAACTTCTTTGGATTTCCTGACAAAGTATAGAGCGCATACCGGTATGCGTAGATCGGCGCCGAAAATGCTACAACGTTACATCGCGCTTCGGTAATCGTTAGCCCTCCCACGAAATCGAATTGATTAGCCGTCAGTCCGGGAATCATCGCGGCCCATGCCACGAAGATCGGCGTGAGCGTTGGAAGACCCATGCCCTCGAGTGCCAAGTTGATTACGTCGACGACATTTCCAGTCGCCGTTTTCCCATCCGGCGACAACGCAATGTAAGGGGGAGAAGAGGCCAGAGCTACTTTAACTTCACCGGCCTTTCGGATCGAAGCAGATAGAGGATCCTCAGCGTACGCAAGCGTCGGAAGCGAATAGCTGGCCAATATGAGCAGCAGGATGCGCAAAGAACGCATTCGTGTTGTATGCACGCCACTTTTCCCTTCAAAATCCGTTGTTACGACTGATCAAATGCGATCATCTAGATTGCAGCAAGCGCGTTCGAGCGCTCCTATTCCGAAGCTGAGCCGAGGGGAACGCCGACTCCTCTATTTCGTGCATTGACGATCGCGCGTGCACTCAGCGCGACATCAAGAGAACCAAGCCCCACGAGAACGAGGTGGATCCTTTTCGAGACGTCAGGAAGCCGCAATTTCCCAGACGTCAATTTGCCGATATCGCCTACGATTCGATTCCAGCCGACCCCGCCCTCACGGAAATCTCCGCGTCGCATTTTGACCCCATCAATATCGTCGGCTACAATCCATGATTGAGTAATAAGCTCCATATCCACCTCTCGATGGGAGCCTACCGAGCAAACAATGGCACTATCCTTGAGCCATTGAGCGCACACAACATCGGTATCTCCTGGGACCCCGGTGGCAGTGAATACGACATCGGCGTCTTTCACCGCGCCCTGAACATCGGAAGTCGCGCAGAGGGTCACGCCGCCGCGAACAAACTCGGTTGCAGATTCGCAAGCGTGATGCGCGCTTGTTGCATTCAGCGATGACACCGTGACACGATGCACCGGCTGAGTTGCGACTAAGAATTTGACTAATGCCCTGCCGATGGCACCAGCACCAATCACAGTCGCATTGGAGATTGGATGCCTGCCACAGGCCGCTACAGCAGCAACGGCCATAGCAGCGGTTCGCTGAGAAGTCAGCCACTTGCCGTCCAAGATGCCTTGAAGCCTCCCTGTTACTGCGTCGGAAACGAGAATCGTCGCCTGTATCCGCTCCAGATTTCGCGAGGCGTTATTCGGCGAGACGACAAACCACTTCGTACCTGCAACAGAACTGGAGAGAACGCACGCAGAAACGTTCCCCATATGGAGATGTTCGCCATCGATATCGACTCTGAATCCTGATTTCACACCCCTGATGAGCTCGGGGTTACTCGACTCTCGCAGCGTCCGGCTTACGGCGTCAAAAATCTCCTCATCAGTCAGGCACTGCTGGACGACCCCGGAGTTTAGATACAGCGGGATCGCCGGTGTAATGACGCTTTTATCGGCTCCCATGGATTCCTACTCTTCACATTGGTATGCGCTAAAAGCACTGCACAAGAGCGCGCTAATGTTCGTTGGTAGTCTCGTGCGATGATCAGCGAGCATGGATTGACAGCGTGGTGTGACTCATTCGAAAGTTGTCAAATGTGAGTTGATTGGGTCGATACATTGTGGGCGACAAGGGCCGAAGAAGCCAATACCAAATTCGAGCTGATCAAGACCGGATTGGAATTGATGCAGCACCTGGCGGGCTTCCTCCCATTAGCGTTAAAATAGGATTTGCGCGTTGGATTCACTTGTGATTCCAAATTGGGATGGCACACGAATCGCTTGTGAACGAAGACTGGGCGGGTGTTGTCGTCCAGCTTGGTGGGGCGGAGGCCCTCAACGTTAGCGCGCGCGAGACGAAGGCGTTTGTTCGTCCGCGGGGGATCAGGAATGCGGTCGATTTGCTGCGCCTGATCCTGGCGTATTGTCTCGGCGAGCGAGGTCTGCGGTTGACAGCGGCATGGGCAACGTCGGTTGGCCTTGTCGATATCTCCAACGTGGCCTTGCTGTGTCGCTTGCGTCACTGCGGAGATTGGCTGACGCAACTGATAGGCCAAACGCTGGCGAGCGGCGCGCCGCAGGCGAGCCATGGCCGCCTGATCCGTATTGTTGACGCCACGACGGTGCCCAAGGCCGGGACGGGCGGCAGGAACAAGAACGCAGTGTGGCGTGTCCACAGCGCGCTCGATCTTCCGCAGGAGCGCTTTGGCAAGCACCGTAAGTAGTTCGCGCCGCTTCGGCGGACGAAAGCCCAATTCTGCATTGCCCTCCCGCGTCGAGATGTTCCGCGAGCACGCCGGCTCAGATGACGCAGATCGATGGATCTGTGGGTATGCGCGTCCAACAGGCAATAACAATTTGCATCTGATCGGCCGATTTGTGAATGGAGCCGGCATTGCTGGGCTCCAGCTTGGGGCGAGTCACCCACCGAACTCGCTCTTCGCAGTGTTCCGCGCTGCTAGTGTCAACGAGATGCCCGCTCCTCTAGTTGCAGCTTGGAGCAAGGTCACCCGCCTTGGTCAACTTCGCGAGCTCGTCCCAGTCCGTAAGCCCATACTTGCCGGTGTACAGTTCCTTCATTACACCGTTGCTACGTAGTTTGTTGAGATGCTCATTGAACTCGTCCCGGGAATGCATATCCTGCTTTCGAAACGCCACACCAATTCCTTTAACTGGCAATTCTTTATCGAGAACAACGTCAAGGCCACTCTGTTTCGGATTGGCGACACTGAGTTGGCCGACTTGGAACGCGTCTGCCCGACCGCTAGTGACCGTCGCAGCGCCAGCTTGAACGTCAGGGACGTGCACGATCCGCTCCGACTTGACTCCGCGCGCCTTTGCAAACACCTCCTGAGATGACCCTGTAACTACTGCCAACTTGATCTCTGGATTTTGTGCCATTTGCGAGATGCTCGTCACATGCTTCGGATTTCCGGACCGAACAAAAAATACGTCATGGCTGACGAAATAAGGGGCTGAAATTGCGAGAGCTTTGCACGCTAATTCGGTAATTGACGCGATGCCCATGGCGTCGAGTTGGCGCGCTTGGAGGGCCGGGACATGCGCGTCCCAAGCCGTGAGCACCGGCGTGAGCGGCGGCAGACCCCAATCTTTCAACACAAGATCCAGTAAGTCAACAGCATAGCCGGTCGCCTTTCCATCCGGCGATGTTGATACGAGGGGTGTCGCCGCACCCAGTGCTACCTTGACTTGACCAGCTTCTTTGATGGAGGCGAGCAGGGAATCTTGGCTTTGCGCAAGCGCCGCGAATGAAGAGGCCGCAGTTGTAAACAGCATCACCAGCAGCTTTCGTGTGGTCGAACCCATACGGATCTCCTTTGACTACAGCAAACCAGCTGCTTGAGACGGCTTCTAATTTTGGCAATGGCCATCGAGGGTGACCAATACCAATTTGGATCTGACCAAGACCAGAATGGAATTAATCAGCTTCTGCCTCGGTTTATTCCCTGGAGGCCCCCCGCGGCTATTTGCTGCGCGCTCTTGGTGATCTCCGCCTCCGCGCTTCGGGGCGACCGCAGCGGATACGGGCTTCTCGCCTGAATCAGCAACGGCTTTGCATTCTACTTGACCTAGCGCGCCGTCTCAGATCTCTGAGGATCTTCAAATCCTCTTTGGTGTCGCGGACAGTTGCAGTCGTGCTTGAGCGTTGAGCGAGGAGAATTCCGGCGTGGGGGACAGGATTTCGGTGCCCGGTATCGATACGGGAGCGCCGTGGAGTATCCAATCCGTTACAATTTTCCCTATAACGGGCGCAAGCTGAATGCCGTAGCCTCCGGCACCGGGGGCGGTGATCAGGTTCGGTTCGGATGGATCGATGGCGCCGACGAAGGGCCGATGGTCCGCGGTGACTGGATAAAAGCCTGCGCAACCTCGACCGAGACGAGCGCCAGGCAGTTCCGGAACACGCTCAAGAAGCAGCTCCGCCAGCTTGACTTTCGATTCCTCCTCGCATTGGTCGCTGTAGTTGTCGGGATCCTCCGGAACAGGCGAGCTGACCTTGTGGATTTCAGCAATCAGTTCGTTTCGCTTCTTATGACGAAGTTGAGACCAGCGCCCTCCCCGTTCACCAGATCCATCACCCTCGGCATCTTATAGTCGAGCGGCTCATCGAGGTGAATCGCCACCGCCTCGTGGCGCTCTGGACAGATGTGCAGCGTCTGTCCGAAAATCTCGGCAACTGAGGGGGGCCCACGCGCCTGACGACAAAGTCGCAGTCGATCTCGCCCTTGCTGGTATCCAGTCTATAATCGCCGTTCCGTCGTGTTACGCCGACAAGTTGACAGAACTGAAAGATGTTTCCGCGGCGCATGCGCACCTTCTCGGCCAGGAAGGTGCACATCTCATGACGATCAAGAAACCCATCGTCGGGTCCGAACCGTCCTCCTTCGAGCCCATCGGGATTGAGATGAGGAACGAGCTGTTGCAGCTCGCGTGACCTGAAGCCAGCCTCCTCCTGTATCTTCACCGATCGTGCGAGCAGCTCCATCTGTTCGGCAGTGCGGGCGAGGCATAGATAGCCTATATGGTTGAACCCCAGTCCGAGACGTTCTCAGTCGCGCCGCACCGAATGGATACGCAGCAGAATATCGAACGCGTCGGTAAGCTGCGTTCCCACTACGCCGACCGAGCGGCCGTTTGAACCCGAAGCTATGGATTGAGCCTCAAGAACCGTCACACGAACTCCATGCTCCGCCAGGCTGAATGCTGAGCACATTCCAAGCGTACCCGCCCCGATCACGAGGGCATGAGGAGAATCTGTCATTTGTTATCCATTGTATTTTTGGGTCATCCGGGGGGCACGTCCGCCACGCCGGATTGAGCGATAGGTCCCTGGTCGGAATTTCCTGCAATTTCGCCCAACGTCTCGTTGATGGCGTCGACAATCGCGCGCGCGTCGTTCTTGGTCATCGCAGTCGAGAGCGCGAATAGACCGTAGCTCGCCGACAGGACGCCACGATCGAGGAGACCCTTGTGGAAGGCGTCCAGTTTCCTTCGTTCGGCCGGCCCCCCATAAACCGAGCGATAGTCGGTGACGGGCAGAGTTGTGAAATGAACTTTGAACAGCGAATCCAGCCCGACGCACTGGCCGGAGAGCCTATGCAGGCCCAGCTAGCGTGTGATGCACTCGCGCAGCAGGTTGCCCAGACGGCCGAGATGGGCGAAGCTCTCCGGTGTCAGAGCCCGTATGGCGGCGCGACCGGCGCGCATCGTCACTGGGTTGGCGCCGAAGGTCCCACCGTGCGGAAGTGCCGGCCTGCCGCGGGTCGAATCGAACACAGCCATGGTTTCAGCCCGTCCACCTACCGCGCCGAAAGCCGCCGCCGATGATTTTTCCGAGCACTGTCAGATCGGGCGAAATTCCCCACAGCCCCTGTGCCCCGGAATGACCGAGGCGGAACGAGATCACCTCGTCGAAGATGACCAGGGCGTCGGCGGCGTGCGTGATCTCGATCATCACGTCGAGATAGTCCTTACGCGCTGCAATCAATCCGGCGCGGTTCGGCATCGGATCGATCAGCCGCCGGCGATGGTGTCACCATACACGGAGAAGAGTGCGCGCAACGTCTCGACGTCTTTAAAGGGAAACGCGATAACGTCGTCCAGCACGCCACGGGGCGTGCCGCGCGCACAGGGGATGGAAGCGGGCATGTCACCCCAGTTAGTGGGCGAGCTGTCGAGGCGGACTTCGGTAAAGTCGTATGATCCGTGATACGCACCCTCGATCTTGACGATCTTTGGTCGTTCGGTGAAGGCGCGGGCAGCCTTGATCGCGATCATCACACCCTCTGTACCCGAATCGGTAAAGCGGATCTGTTCGACCGACGGCAGGCGCTCTACCGGCAATTCCGCCAGTTCGATCTCGCTTTCCGTCGGGGCGCCGAACGCGGTGCCATGTGGCATTTGGTCGATCACGGCCGGCGTCACGTCCGGGTGGCCATAGTCATGGATTATGGCGGTGAAGTTATTGATGCAGTCGTACTAGGCGTTACCGTCCACGTCCTAGACCCGGCGGCCCTCGCCGCGTGCGGCATAGTTGGGAAAGGATCGATGAAAGACCGTCGTGCGGGTGTTTCCGCCGCGCATGACCTTGCGGGCGCGCTCGAACAGGCGGCGGGATGTAGGCATGGCCTAGGGAAATTGCGGCATGATCTCGGAAGGCAGATGAAGGGATAGGAACCGAGGGCCGCGGAGCGGTCGCGGCCGTTCAACCATCAGTTCGTCATGATCGTGTGGCTTTGCTCGCGCATGTACTGCGGGAGAAACCATGCGCCGAGGCCACCCTTGCCGCTGCCCCGCGCCTTCCAGCCGCAGAAGGGCTGGGCGCCCGGCCATGCCCCGGTCGTCGCGCCGCTGGCTCGGTTGGCATAGAGAACACCTGCTTCTGCGGTGTTGGGGAAGTACTGCAACTCATTCTGGTCGCGGGTGAAGATACCTGCCGACAGCCTGTATGCGATGTCACATATACCGGCCTCATGAATGTCTCGGCCCGTCGCGGATCGCCCACGACAAGCCTGGACGAAAAGTTCACGAGCTTGCCGATGAACTCCTGCTTGACCACGTTGTCGACGTAAACGACCGAGCAGGCGGAGCATTTCTGCCCCCTGCAATCCGAAGGCCGATCGCGCCACCCCTGGCGCGGCGCGCTCCAGATCCGCGTTTCGCGTGACATAGGCGGGGTTCTTGCCGCCCAACGCGGAGCGCCTTGCCAGCGCAACACAGTGATCGGACCTGGGAGACGCGCCAGTGCGGTCGAACTGCAGATCCCCAAGCTGCGCAAGGGAAGCACTTTTGTTCCTGGATCCGCGTCGGATGGCCGAGAAGGCACTGATCGCGGTGATCCAGGGAAGCCTATGTGCTGCAGGCCCGTGTACCATCTCAACGGAGAACTGCCGCATCGGCCGGCTATCGAGCCCGTCATCGGTGACATGAAGAAGACCGCGGGCCACCTCTGCCGCTGCCATCTCAAAGGCCAGGGCGACGCCGCAACCAAACAGCTCATGCGTCGGCTACAATCTAGCTCCCGTCGTGGCCCGACTGAGTCTCTACTGCGCCTAATCCTACTCGCGCCATCGCGGCAATTCCACCCCTGCCGACAACCACCTCGGGCTAATGGCCGAATAAGAGACGCCCGGTCACAGCTTTTGGCGCAGCCAGCTACAGCAGAAGCACATTCGGGGGCATCTGACCGGCGCAGCCAAGCGGTCGAGATCGAGCCCGTTCTAGTTTGCTCGTCGTTGCGACTATTCGCGGAGCATCCTGCCAAGTGCCAACATTTGCGGTATGGAGATCGGATCGCTGCCCCGGCGCCACGCCGGGTGCGACGCGAAGCGCGCGACCACCATGTCCGCCTTCGGCGCGACATACAGGCTCTGGCCGTACGCGCCCCGAGCTTCGAACGCCCCCAACTCGTTGTGCGTCGCCCACCACATGCTACGATATGAGTAACCCGGTTTTGGCATGTTGGAACACTTAGCCGGATCGACGCCCTTTTTGATGTCATGTACCGCGGATGCGGGAATCACCTGCTTTCCGTTCCATTCGCCTTCCTGTCGCATCAGTTCGCCAAAACGCGCGAGATCGCGCAGCGAAACTGACAAGCCGCCCGCGGCGGAGGGCATGCCAACAGGGTCAATTTCGATATAGCCGTCTTCCTCGCATCCAAGCGGAGCCCAGAGACGCTCATGCAATAGATGAGCTAAGGAACGACCGGTCGCGCGAGCTGTCACCCAAGCCATAACGTCCGCGTTCGGGGACTTATAGACGAAACCCTCCCCATGAGCGCCTTCCTTACGCACCGCGCGCAGATAGTCGCACAAAGTTGTTGGTCCCACGTAGCCCGCCGGCTTCGGCCGCCGGCCGCAGGCAATAACATACGCCTTGACGCTCGGGCCGTCATAGACATCCTCCGAGTACGCGAGACTCGTTTGCATATCCATCACCTGGCGCAGCGTGGCATCTTCCCAGGCGGTGCCTCGTAGCTCAGGCAGGTAGTGCGGTATCGTCTTTGCATCATCCAGCACGCCTTCCTGCACAAACGCCGCGGTGAGAGTGCTCGCGTACGACTTAGTGACGGAAAAACATGCATGTGGAATGTGAGGCTCGAGCGCGCCGAAGTACCTCTCGTATACGATGCGCCCGCGATGCAGCACGACAATGCCGTCGGTATAGGTGTCAAGCAACGCCTCATCGAAGCAGCGGCTGCGGCTGTCCATGTCATAGAAAGAGAGCGCGTCAATATCGGCGGCCTTGTCGTTGTAATCGAGTTTACACGGCCCACTCCTCCCGCGCCAAACGCTGACAGTCGGCACAAGCTCGCGTTTGTGCAAAAATGACCAGCGGAGCTGCGGGAAATTGCGGAAGCTCTCGCTCTCGAAAGTAATGCACTTGTCTGCAGCGGGTGGCGCACCGCGCATCCAGCCGAGCTTACAGGGATCGGATGCGCGGCCGTCGGGATAGCGCCTTCCGTCGAATTCGAGCGTGCCGTCGAGGGATTCTTCGCCTTCACGTGTTGCGCCGACTGCACGCACTTGGGGTTCTGTCATAAGCTCGGTCCTCTTCGGTGCCTTAAGTCGTCTACAGTTACTGGCTCACTGCCGTCGGGACCAATATCAACTCCGGAGGAATTGATACCAAGTTGGAATTGACATATCGAACCTTCGACTTATCGGTGAGTGCAGCACACGATTCTTCCTGCACGGCCTTGTAGGACTCGAAGTAGATTGCAATGCGGGCGCGGTGCATAGATCCGCAAGGACTCTTTGTCACCAACAACGGCCGACCGGCGGCCAGTTCGTGCTCAAAGCCAAGGTGCTGCGCCGGGCAAATACTATGACGGCCGACGACAGCGCAGAGAAGCTCACCGGTTGGCGATCGAGCGCGCCTATGTCGACAAGGCTAATGCGGCTACGCCACGGCCAATCCGCCTCGCATCTTCACTTTTGAGCAGTAAGTGCGGCGTCTTCGGCACCATATCCGACGACTGCGTGACCAGACCCGCGGACCGGCGGTCCACCTTACTTCCCAATATCAGGAGTTTAATTGCTACAACCATTTTTCCATATTGATCGCGCCCGGCGAACTCCCCCGGCTCAAGCAGATTATGACCGGAGCAGAATGCATCCTTCGCCTCCGCTGAGGTTTCGAGAAGCTGCAACCGGACTGCGTCATCACGCTCGGCTAAGCGGTTCGCGCCGGTTTGTACCCTGCTTGCTCAGCATCCCATGCGTTCTGGAGGTCTACCTGGATTTCGCCTTTCTTGATGCGCTGGGTCGGCCCACGCGGAAACTCAGTGACGAACTGAATGAATCGTGGCACCTGATAATATGCGAGACGCTCGCCGCAGAACTTAGCGATCTCGAGGGGGTTCGGTTCAAAGCCCTCGCGCTGTTTGATAACCGCGAGAATGTCCTGGTCCCCCAACGGGGACGCGACTCCTATCACCGCTGATTCTTCAACGCCGGGCGCCGTGTTGAGAACGCGTTCGACTTCCCAAGCTGAGACATTTTCGCCGCGACGCCGCAGCGCATCCTTCTTGCGTCCCTTGAAATAGTAGTTTCCGTCCTGGTCGACCATTCCGGTATCGCCAGTGTAGACGCAGCCGTCGGCGCGCAGCACTTGTGCGGTTTTCTCCGGCTCGCCAAAGTAGCCGCTCATCGTAACACCCGCGATCTTCGGCTTCAGCACGATTTCTCCGACCACCCCCGGGCCCACGCGCTTGCCTTCGTCGTCATTTATCCAGCTCTCGAACTCCTCCACGGGAGTGCCGACAGAGCCGACAACGCCGTGCAAGTTCATGTGAGTAAAATTCTGCCCTTCGGTGAGTCCGTATCCTTCGCGTACTCTGAGCTCAAAGCGCTCTTCCAGTTTGCGCCAGCTCTCCGCGGGACAACCTCCTCCCCATGCAATCGAGATCCCGTTATTTCGCTCGTTTTCGACCACCGGATGAGACAGCATGATGTTCACCAACCCGCCCAAATAGTGCAGTTTGGTTGCGCGGGCCTCGGCGATCTGGTCCCAAAGCCGTGACGCACTGAAGCGCTCCACCATGTGGATGCTCAGGCCTTTGTGCAGCGCCATCATCACTGTCATCCACGCAGCGATGTGGTAGAAAGGTTCCCATAGGAAAAAGGTATCGTCGCGATGAGCCTCGGAGAGGATCGCCGTATTTTTTGCTCCTACCCAATACCAGCACTCCGATAGAACCCCTCCCTTCGGCGCGCCAGTTGTTCCAGACGTGTAGCTAATCGCGACGGCATCATCGAGAGATCGCGGTGCCGCAGTTCGCAAAGGGCGGCTGGTGCGCAGAAGCCCGTTCAGGTCGAACTCTCCGTCCTGCTGGTTACCATCTTCAAGCCAAACCACTTGAGGCCTTTGAGGTACGAGAGCCAAGGCTTGCCGCACCGAGCCCGCGTACGCGCGATTAGCGACTAATAGACGAGGCGTGCAGCTGTTAAGTTGCAGTTCCACTCCCGCGGTCTTCAGGTGAATACTGAAAGGCACAGCCATCGCGCCCATCCAGGATGCGGCGAGAAACAGCTGAATATGCTCGATCGACGAGCCCAACATGTAGCCGACGCGATCCCCCGGCTTGACCCCGGCCTCTGCGAGAGCGCCGGCCATTGTCCGGACGCCGTCAAGCAGTTGGCTGAAGGTCATTCGCTGCCCTCGAAACGAACAAAAGATGCGCGAGCCACTGTCTTCGGCCCGGGCTCGGAGGAGTTCGGAAATCGTTTGCATAGGATGTTTAGGTCTCAATGGTTCAGGACGGAGTGCAGGAATGAACGCGTGCGCTCGGATTGGGGATTCTTGAAGATCTGGTCGGGCGGGCCCTGCTCAATAATGCGCCCTCCGTCGAAGACCACTATGCGGTCGGAGACCTCCCGTGCGAAACGCATTTCGTGCGTGACGATCAGCAATGTGACCTTCATCTCGTTCGCAACACCTCGA
>NZ_JADPIS010000040.1:0-14557 GCF_023073025.1 Bradyrhizobium sp. 76 | reverse complement strand
TCAACGGCGCCGCGGTCACCGCCGGTCAGTTCGGTAGCAATTGGGTAATCCTCGGCGCTGAGGCGGTCTCAGGCGGCTATGATGTGGCCTGGAAAAACACCACCACCGGCCTTTCCAACATCTGGAGCACCGACACCCACGGCAACCACGTCGTCGATCTTCTTGCGGGTGCATCGTCGACCAGCAGCGCGCTGCAGTCCTTCGAGACCATCTTCCACCAGGACCTCAACGGTGATGGCACGATTGGGCACACGGCGGGGTGGACCATAATGGCGTAGACTCGTTGGAGGTAAGTTCGACAAGGTCGCGGAAGTGCTTTGCTTTCCTGTCGACCGGATGGCCTGTGGTCCAGGCCAATCGCGAGTTATCCGGCTTGGAGAAGTGGGGACGTGCGAGATGCCAAGGCTTAACTTGTTGTCACGCCGGATGTCTCTCGCGGGGGGCGGAACTAGCCCGTTCTGATGCAACTCCCAGGTGACTTGCTCTGCAGGATTGCACTACTTCGAGGTCGAGCGCGAATTAAGAAAGCCGCTTATTCTTTGTGAGACTAACCATCATCTCAGTTTGTCCATTAGGCGTTTACTTCACTGTCTTAGTCGCCCCTAGTGCCCAAAGCGACTGTATGTTGCAGAGGATCAATCGTCTTCGATAGGCGAGTTCAAGAACAAGGCGTAGATGGAGTCAGTCGCGTCTTCGACGGCGTACGTGCAGGGTTGGCATGTCACCATCATCACTCCAAACAGGATGACAATCGCCGTGATAATTGAAAATGCGTTGGCCGCTAATTTAATCATGGCCGCGCTAACGTACCATATCAGGGTGCCTGCTAATTGGGAGGCGTTCATATTCATCGCGCGCAACCATCGGTAACGTTGATGGCTAGCGGTATTGCCAGCGCAGCTGAACCTTCCGAAGAGTCAGGGGTGCTTCAATCATCGTATCACATCGGCCGTCAAAGCGAGGCACTATCATTCACGTCGATGTGCCCCCGCTAGGTGGGCGAGGCGCTGCTAATCGCGGGACATTCGGCGTACCTTGCCCTAAATTTAGTCCTCGAGCTGCTTCACTGGTTGCCAAGATTCTTGCCTCTCGCCTCGGACCGCATAAGTTCGTCTCAGGCGCGGTGAATGCTGCTTCATCGATTGGCCGCTTCCTTTCAGCGGTTAGCAGGACAAGCTGCTAAACAGACGTTGGTGATCGCAGCCCAATTGTCGCCGTCGCATGTCAATTGTCTTCTGCAATTCGACGCTCCCCCGAGCAACACGGCACGTCCATTTAGCAGTTCTCGCTGGGTCTGTATGCTCGACTGCTGTCGGCTTGCCGGGCTATTGAGGTCGCGAGTAGTGCTGCGGCCCCCCATATAACAGCCTAGAGGCTTTCTCTTTTACGCTAGCGGCTAACAGCAAGACGATAAGGAGGAGCCCAAGTGCTCCGACGGAGACAATCAGTTCACCGAGAAGTGGACCGGCACCGTGTCCGAAAAAGGGCTCTCGCGCCTTGTTGTGACCATCGGGCGGTTGATCGCCTCGCGCGACGTTAGTTGCAGCGCCCCTGCCTGGTACGGGGAACAACGGGTGATCAGGAGGGGCAGCTTCTTTTGATTTTGACGGGTCGTTCATGGTTACTGCGCCCCCGTTCTAGGCTGTTGCGCCAGCGTGCGCTCCAATGACGGGAGCGTGTGGCGCGCGTGTCTGTCCCTGTACTTTCCGTCCATAGCTCCCTAGCGACCGGCAAAGGCGATATCTGCATGTTCGCCCACCATGCTCTTTCGTCACCGTTCCTGTGCAACGCCTGGTGATGTGCTCGGCATAGGGGCACCGTAAATTCATCGCTTACTTTGCGACCCAATGTTCGGGGTTGGGCAAACTTCAGGTGATGCGCGTCCGTCGGGGTTCGCTTGCAGACGAGGCAAGGATGTTCTCGGACGAAGGCGAGGTGTGCCTTGTTTCTCTTGCGAGGCGGATCCTTTGGGATGGCGAGGGCGCCTTCGGCGGCTCTTTGGGCGGGTTGAGCCGTATCGACCTCGGAACCAACCAGTCTGGTTTCGGCAGGGGCGGATGCGAAAGCTTGGTCGAGATCCTGCGCGGGCAGCTTTTCTTCCGCAATAG
Organism: Bradyrhizobium sp. 76; assembly: GCF_023073025.1. NCBI lineage: Bacteria > Pseudomonadati > Pseudomonadota > Alphaproteobacteria > Hyphomicrobiales > Nitrobacteraceae > Bradyrhizobium > Bradyrhizobium sp. 76. The sequence goes on along the minus strand of NZ_JADPIS010000040.1, from coordinate 12,449 downwards.
AGGTGGGTTGGGCGGGAAGCTCCAGCCGTTGTTGGTAAGCCGCCTCGATCGATCGGGCATCGGCCTCCTGCAGCGTATTTTTGACGAGCAGGCTGGTCTTGGCCCACGCGAGGAGATCGTTGGTGCCGGCGAGTTGAGCCAGCAGCCGTTCGCGGAGCTCTGCTGACTCTTGAGCCCCCACCACCGGCGGCCTGTTCGAAACGCCTTTGGGCGGCTTCCTTTTCGCTTCTGGTATGCCTCGTGGCTCGGTCGGTGCCGGGGGGCCGGCGATTACATCGGGGGCATCAAGATCATCCTCTCCGGCGATCCCGACCAGGGCAAAGAGGGCGTAGCGGCGCGCATAAGTTAGCGCCGCTCCCATCCGGTGCGGCGCCTCGATGTCCTTGCCGGAGCAGACCGGCAGGTCAGAAGATATCCATTCTCCCGAGGCATGGGCGAGCAGGGTGGTCAGATGGATCTGTCCGGTCATCTGCTCGCTTCGGGTAGTCTGGATGGCCGCGATCTCCTGCTGGCTCAGGGTCTTGCGGACGATGTCTAGGCCAGAGGCGAGCGAGGCATAGCGGAAGGTCCGGTCCTCCTCCCGCGGGAAGGGGGACCGGATGACCGCAGTCAGGGTCTTTTCCGGGTTCATCAATTCAGACTGGGCTCGGGCGAGAGCAGCCGCGATGGCTCCGATGTGCTCACTGGACCGGTGCATGGGAACCCTCCACCGGCTGGGCCTCGAAGCTGACGGCACCCGATTTGGAGCGCTTGGCCTTGATGCCGTGGCCTTTGGCCTCCTTAGCATCTTCAGGCATCAGCTTCTTGAGGTCAGATTTGGCCGTCTCGTGCTGGCCATGCGCCTCTCGGGTTCGAAGATAGGTAGTCGCGAGCTCCGCCCATTGATTGGACATCGACATGTCCACGACCCTAACCGTCTCCAACCGCGGACGTGGCGTCTCGATATTGAAGAGAATCGGCGGTTCGCCGCGTTGGACGCAGCGCCAGAACTTCTTCTCAGCTGTCAGCAGCAGGTGTTGGTAGAGCGGGTCGGCGTAGATCTTGATCTCGATCCATTTGCCGCCTCCGGTGATGATGGAGAGAACGGAGCTGCGCGCCGCGGTGACCCACATGTTGTGTTGGAGCTGGGCCATGTGTTTGTCGGCCGCAGCCTCCTCGGTGAAGGCCCAGGGCAACATGAACTTGGCTTCGAACACCGCGCCGGTTTGTTCGATCGTGCCGTCAAGCGTTGCCGCCATCCATTTATGAACGGGATGACGAATGCGTTTCTGGATGTCCTTGATGGTGTGGCCTGATACGCGCTGATACCAAGCGCGATTCAGGACTTCAGTCACGGTGCCGAGTTGAACGATCAAATTGTCCGAGAGATCTTCCGGCTCAGCCTCACCACGCTTCTCGTACCAGAGCCGCGTCAGCGCCTCCTGATCGTCGCCCATGATGATGCGGGCGTCCGAACCGCCGATAAAATGTCGGCGGTCGACGGTATTGAACCTGATAAGTTGGGCGCGTGATTGTGGCGCAGACGCTACGTCGGTTTGATCGGTGTTCAAAGCTATCTCCTGCTTAGAGCTGCGCGGCTTGTCTGCCGCACTGCCTTAAGCCCCGCGTTCGCGAGGTGAGATCCGATGCCGTTTGCGCCCGGCAGAATCAGTAACGCTCCGTTTGGACTTTGATACCAGTCCTTTTTTGGAGCAAGATTCTTGCTCTTTTGGGCGGCTTCTCGCGCGAAAGTGCTCAGGGAAACTCCGTCCACCAATCGGGCCAGCGCACTTTCTTCGCGGTCCGCGTGGCAACCACGACGATACGCTGTTCCTCCGGAGCAAGGGGCTGCGGCAGACGCGCCAGGGCGGCCTCCACGAGCCACGGCTCCAGCGACATGCGGGCGGTCTCGCGATACGGATCAAGCTTTGTCGCCTGCGCAGTGGTTCGAGCGCAGGCGTGACGCTGCCTGGTGCAACGCCAACCAGCACGATGGTGACCGGTTCGCTGGTATGTTGTCCATCTCGGCCCCGCTCGATAAGTGCCAGCGACGTGCGCGACGCCGCGCCATCGCCTTCGATGCCGCGCTTTGCGAGTTGGAGCAGGAAGGCTTCAGCCGCCGTGACACGGCGCTCAGTGCCGCCTTCGCGGATCGTGACCATTTGACCGAGTACCGCTTCGCAAGGTGCATGCTTATGACGCCCGCGTGGGCGGCCGGAGGGATTGCCACTTTGCCCTTTCACGAAGCGCGAACTCTTTGGCGGTCGCCCATAAGGGTCTTGTTCAGCAGGACCTCGAAGGCGGAGCCGCTTCTGGCACGCTTGCCGGACCCGCGCGGTCGTCCCCTGTTATTGCCGCTGCAGCCTTTCTGAAACCTGCCTCTATTCGGCGCGCCTTCAGGCGTTTCATCGGCGCGAGGAGCGGGCTGATTGTTCGGCTCGGGCTCGGCACTCATGATGCCACTCCCTCAAGGCGAGGAGCGAGGCCGGTTTGCGCCGACCAGCGCTCGAGCACGACATCGACATATTTCGGATCGATCTCCATTCCCCGGAAGCGCCGCCCGGTCCGCTCTGCCGCGAGCAGCGTTGTGCCCGAGCCCAGAAAAAGATCGAGGACGAGATCACCATGCTTGGTGACGTCCTTGATGGCGTCCGCAACCAGCCCGACCGGCTTGACGGTCGGATGCAGCGCAAGGTCTTCTCGGCGGCTGCCTCGCATGGAATTCGCCGATGCATAATCCCAGACATTAGTGCGATTGCGCCCGTGCTTGCCGAGTTCGACCATGTTGAGATGAGAGGCCGAGCCCACGCGGTAGACGTAGATTAACTCGTGCTTTGAGCGGTAGAGCGATCCCATCCCGGCGCTGGACTTGTTCCAGATACAGAGGTTGAGGAGATCGCCATAGACCGTCGCGCCGACAGCGGACACGCTGTCCATATGCCGCCAGTCCATGCAGATGAAATGGACCGCGCCATCACGGGAGAAGCTTGCCGCGGCGCCAAGCGTGCTCTTGAGGAACGAGCGGAATTGGTCCTCACTCATCTCGCCGGAAGCCATAGCAAACTCACCGTGGCGGCCCGTTGGATTGGCGTTCCCTTCAATCCGGACGTTGTACGGAGGATCCAGGAATGCCGCATCGATCTGGGCGTCACGGCCAATCACTCGCTTGAGGAAGGCAGTATCGCGGCTATCCCCGCATCCTATCCGGTGTTCTCCCAGAATCCAGATGTCGCCGGGCTTAGTGTTGGGAATTCTTGGGGTCGCCGGGATGACCTCGTCGTCGGGATCTACAGCCGAGTGAGAGAGGATGACGTCTATCTCGCCTGTCGAAAAGCCGGTCAAAGTCGGGTCGATGTCCAGATCGATGGAGGCGAGGTGGCCGAGCTCTGCGTGCAGGATTTCGATGTCCCAGCCGGCATTGAGCGCGATCTTGTTGTCGGCTAATCGCAACGCGCGTTTCTGGGCATCCGTGAGCCCAGATAGGACGATCGTCGGCACTTCGGCAATGCGTAACGCTTTGGCTGCCTGGAGCCGGCCATGGCCCGCGATGATGTTGCCGTCGAGATCGACCAGTATCGGATTGGTAAAACCGAAGGTATTGATGGACGTCTTGAGCTGCTCGATCTGCCGTTTAGGGTGCGTCCGTGCATTGCGCGGATCGGGAATGAGATCGTTGGCCGAGCGATAGACGATGGAGAGCTGCGAAGGTGCAGCGAGTGAGACTGCTTTGTTCATGAGACTGTATATTACGCGGCCTTAGTTAGTTTGAAGATAACAACCCTTTCGATTGCCCTTGGAACGTTGCCGCCAAGCGAGGGTCACCCGCGAACAGGCGTCTGGCACCTGCGTCCGTTCTTGCGTGGATTAAAAATGAGGTCGTTGGCCGCGCTATGGGAGATCGAGAGCTGCGAAAGTGCAGCGAGGGAAACTGTTTTGTTCATGTCACGAATTGTGCGCGCCCTTGGTTACAAAATCTGAAACTCATTCTCGATTTACCCCGATGCGCCTCCACCACCGACTAGAAGGGAGCGACCACGTGTCGGGCATATGTCCGTGGTGCGTTGCATAGATCAGGGACGAAATCGTTGGCCGGCAATAGGCGACGCAGAGCAACGAGGGTGCAGCAAGAGGAAGTGATTTGTTCAAGAGACATAGGATGAGGAAGCTCCTGTTACCAGAACGTTTCCATACCGCCGATTTTTCCATCCCCCCAGCTAATCGAGATCGCCGTCTATCAGCAGTGCCACAGGCTGCGCATGGAGATCGCCATGTCCTCTGGAACGAAACTAGGCATCAGTGTCTTGCTGGACAGCCAGCTGGTCCTGACGGAAGGCGAGGAGCACCGCCATGGCGGCCGGGGCGAAGCGGCGGTATGCCCGCATCAATGCCAATAATCGTCCATCCAGGGTGAACGACGATCAGGGCAGGTAAGTTTGGAAGCTGGTCGATATCAGTGACATCTTGGTCTGCACCTAAGTCCCGCTGCACGGTCCTGCTGGAGACCGAGCGGCGGCTGTGCGGCGCCTACGGGCTTTCGGTCGCCCGTTGTTCCAAAGTACTCGTTGTTTTGGTTGGGCTGGCGGCGTCAAGCCGCTGCAGCGAACGCGTTGCCTCGATGACCAAGGCCTGGATTGGCAGCATTTGGCGCGGAGCTGTATCGAGCGATGCTTCGTCAGCTTCAATCGACGTTGCGTCCGGGCCGCTACTGGCCCCCGTTCCCGACAAGCCCCACCATCGATCAGTCGCCGTTCACGTCTTTCGGCGCTTGGCGCCCAGCGGCCTCAGCTAAACGTCCACGTCACCGACGTTGCTCTAATTCTTTGCTCAGTTGCAGTCCCGAGCGCTTTACCATCAAGCGGTCGGCACTCATCAATGGCACCTGTTGGGTCCTGTTTTTAGCCTGTTATCGGGATGAACAGGAAAGTGCCGCAGCGATGCCCAAGGAGGCGAAAACATACCTCAGTTGAGCCTGATATAGATTGTGAGGCAGCAAAACCCCTGTTCAGGGGCACTTGTTTTGATGAATTCCCTGTTCTTGCATCTCCGCCTGGGCGAAAGCCAAGCCTTCTGCGGAGGAAGGGCCGGGAGGAAGGTAGTCCCCCATCCTTGCCTAGCTCCCGGACTAAGTAATTCGCTGCCGACTAAGTAAAGGGAAATAAAACAGCAAGCTGCGCTAATCGAATTGCGCGGCGCCAAATGGTTCAGCAATAGCGGCGTACCTGCGTCAGACTGCAGCGCGCCTTTCCATTCGCTTATCAGGCATCGAAAGGGTTGAGTGAGGGGCCAAATTGAAGTCATCGGCCGCTGAGGCTATCGTCGTGCACTCGGGACAAGCTGCCCTAGTCTCAACACCACGCCGGGTAAAGTTCAAGGACACGATCTGCAGGTCTGCGGCGCATCGCGAGCAATAGTCCGCGGTTTCTGACAACGATTTCATTTGCGACACGCCTCAAGATCTCCCAGAGATCCCCGCGGCGCTCCACAAAGCCGGCACATTATAATTGTCCGTGTCGGTGCGTCCACCGTACAGTCAAAAGCAATGCTAATGCCATCGCAGTTGATGCAGATAATCGAAGGGGGCTTGTCTGGTGCTGGCGGCTGCACATTGCATCACGACTACCCGAGCAAAACGAACGCACTATTGTCAGCCGGACGCGGGTCTTAACCTGCGGCGATGTAAGCGTACGCGGATGTGTGATCAAGCGGTATCGGAGATCCGTGTTAAGCTTTGTTGAAGTAGCAAGCCAGCAACGGCTGACATTTCGATAAGAGCATCATTGTTTCGGTCTGCTTACCAAAATGTCTGCGAAATGCGCACGGTCAACCAGCCGAGGAAGAATAGCCAGCTACTCATAGCTGCCACTATGCAGACGATTATCGCGGTCGCTAGCAGTGAGTTTATCGCCCTGCGAGGCGGGCGCCTGGCTGGCTGCGATTGTTTTACGTTATAGTTGGTGGACGGCGTGCTCTCTGCTCGTCTCGAGGTGTTTATTGGGAATGATGGCATGATGTTGATGTTCCGCCGAGAGAAGACGAGACTGAGTTGATGATCGGCAGGATAATTGTCAGTTACTCGTCTGCAACCTTACTCCGCCCTTAACCTAACTGGTCAAGGTTACTGGAGTGACGGTTGGAGCCGTGGGGCACTCGGTTGGCTAAGTTGAGGTATCCCAGGGGGCCCGCCGGTCAAAGCTCGCGTCTAACGGCTATTATAAGTTCTCGATCAAGTTGATCCCTGTCGGACGCAGGAGTCTGTTCGACTTTCGATATTGCCGCACCGGTGAAGGATTACGGAAGAGAGATCGTTGGGATTTTGTGAGCGAGGAGTAGCCGGCCGTTCAGGATCGTCGAATGCATTCTCTACCGCTGTTCGGATGGCGAACGCTAATCCACTATTCCGCGAGAGCCGGGCGCAGTCGACATCGTCTGCAGGTCGGTAAACCGCCGGACCGGACTGGTCTCGTCCATCCGCTTGGCGAGGTATCGGGCGTGACGAATGGCCGCCATCCGGGTCCGAGCCGACCGCAAGGGTCGATCTACGACATTCTCAGCGTTCGCGAGATGCAACGCGAACGCCCCACTAGCCGAGAGCACCGCGTCTCTCTACTGACATCGACGATCCTAAAACGCTGGAATTACCCGGAACTCTATACGATAGGAGCTCAGGTCGATTCAAATTATCAAAGTGCTGCGGGAGCTAAAGTGTTCAATTGGCAGAAGAGTTTAAGTCTCTCATTGGCGCTGACCTTGCACTCTGGTCCCGCTGTTTACGGTCGGCGTAATATTCTGATTGGCAGGGGGCGTGTTGCGTATTTGCCCCTGCTGATTGGCCGGTTGGGAGGTCGATGTGGACGCACTGCTGCGATTTATTAAATTTCCCGCTTTATCGCGACTGTTCGAGATAGTCTGCGCTGAGGCGGAGCCGAGAAGCAGGACGAATTGCCCAATGATGGCGTAAACGACGGTCTTTGGCTTCATTGTCACCCATCCATCTAATTCAAGAGCTGTGGCGGCACCGATGGCATTGGCACCAAACAGAAACTGGCAGAGCCCGAAGCTTCGTAGCTGCGTGCCGCGTCATCTTGCGCGCGCAAGCAGCAATGCAACGCGATTGGTAGAATGCTTCCTACTTTTGAGATGCATGGTCAAGCAATAACGATAGACTCTAGTCGACGTGGGTGATTTGATTGTTGGGGCTTCTTCGCCAGAATGCGGGCAGTTTGTGGGTGTCATCGTGGAGCGGGGGATGTCTTCGTTTCAATCTGCTTCGAATTCGAGCGTGAAGGGCGTTCGCTTCGGCAAATCGGACAGGAGGGTAGCTGAGAGCACATTGGACGAGGTGCTTGAACGCTTCCACTGCAAATACAGTCTTACTTAGCACCAGATCATTCGAGAATAGAAAAGGTAGCTCTTTTTATCTGGTGGTACTCGAAAAGCACTCAATGCAAGCAGCACGCCTTATCTTCGAGCGATGTTCTAGAGCGTCAAGTGTTTTTGCATTCTGAATAGAAAACGCCGTTGGCAGCTTCTGTTCGCTCAAGGCACTGTGCGGGATCCGTAATCTTTCCACCAACTGTGAAATCATACCCCTGATTTTTGAGTACGAGGATGTACCGACCTGGCTTGAGGATGAAGTCGGCGCTTTCGGGTTGGATCAACAACATTTCCGAACTTCCTGGCAATGGGCGTACCCTCAAGCCGAAGCTTATGTTCCGTATATTCCAAGCTCCTGACACTGGAGCAGTATTAGGCTTGCCCTTTGAGTCGAAGATGACTGCTCTCGTCACTTGCGCAACCACGCGCACGTCAACTCTCTCCGGGGTATTGCTGGCAAAGTCGCGACGATACACAACAAACTTTACGCGGCCATCTGGTAGATTTGTTCGACTTGGTTGCGTGATCGGCGTTGACATTGCGATACGTTTGTCAGGCACCTGCTCAGACAGCACTTCGAGTTCTTTCAGGGCTCCGTTAGCTATCGCGTAGACACCGTAGTCACCTGGAATTGGAAACTCCGAAGGAGGAGGTGGCGCGGGCACGGCTTTGGGATGCGCATCAATGGTATGTTGCACGGCGTTTCCGGATACGATTGGGGATATGGTTTGAGCAATTCTATCGCGCAGCAGAAATACGGAACCCAAGACCATTGTTCCGGCGAGAATGCCCCCAAAAACAATAAGCAGTAAAATGGACGCTGCAACTTTTCTAGGTGAAAAAAACGGTCGTCTCGACGGAATCGCCTCGACGTCGACAAAATGAACCGGGGTTTCCCTTTTAATCTCTAGGATCTCCCCGCCGGCTTCCGGGATCCCCTTGTTTAGTTCGTAGTTCTCGTTGACGTAGTCGCCGACGTCTGGGCTAGATAGGGCTTTGGTGTCAGAAAAAACGGATACTTGCTCCGGACGCTTAGAAAACTTCTCAACACCGCGAATGGCGACCTCAAGAGAATGCAGGAGACTTTCGCGCTCGGACGGAGTGGCCCAAGACAACTCATTAGCAAGCTTAACCCGGGCGAATGCATAGATGGTGAGCCTCAGTTGCTCCGGATCTCGCTCTACCGTTCGGATCAAGTCGGCCAACAGCAGCGCGAAATCAATCTCCCTGTTAAGTCTGTCAGTCGGAGTTTGGGTGAAGACCGCGACGTTGTTTCCTCGTTCCGTGGAAATTTCGTGGTTTCCCGATAGACCCTGATCAAAAAATTCCGACGACGGCTGCGCGGCTCCAGCGCGCTTAGTTTCGCGAACTTGGTCGTCGCCGTTGTCAAACGTCGGAGATTCAGGATTCATGGGATTTAAGACAGTATCGTTTGATCATCATAGCGATCTGTTCAAGTTACTGCAACGAGACGCGTTTTCTTGCAGGAGGCGCACGGAACCAATTGGCCAGGGTCAAGAATCGTCTCGTCTTGGTCCGCTCAACTATAGCATCCGCCGAAGGAGGATTTTGCAAATGTCAATTGCGAGCTTGAAGTCCCCAACTGCTGTCCGTTGAAAGTCTCAAAAAACATTTTAGACCCGCTGGTCGGAGTATTTGTCTCAGCTCGACCAACATCGACATTGGCCCCAGGCGTGGATACCGATTCAAGGCCAGTTGTTTGCTAGCCCGCCGATGGAAGTAGGCGATAAAGCTACCACCATGTGAGAAAAAGCCCCGACCTGTTAGCGAGATGAGTATTGCGGACGGTAGGTATGATTCCGGGCGTAACGCGGCTGATGCCCCTATGTTCGCGAGGGCTCTTTCAACTTTCGTATCTTGTCCTGATCAGAAACTTCAAGAGTAAACTCCATCTGCATCGGAGGCAAAACGCTATCCAGGGCCGCTCTTGCCATGCTTCTATCTGATTTACCGAAGCGGAGCCCCTTCACTTGCCAATTTGGCTCTGCTGTAGATTTTGCCGAGCGTTGTTCGACAACAACGCCCACAAAATCACGGCAACCTTCGTCGAAGGTCTTGATCGCTGTAGTAATTGCTCGTTCCAAAGCGCTTCGCGAAACACGCGTGCGACGGGAGGGGTCAGTTGTCTTGCTTGAAAAAAAAGGCACAGAAAACACCGCATATGACGCTCGGGAACAGCGATCAATTTAGCAGGCCTGTACACTTCTATGCAAACAGTGCCGCCACTGCCGACAAACGTATCGTCGAGGATCGAAGCGTTTGGTACGCAGTAGGGGCTCTTCGAGTTCAATTTCCTCCTCTTGAAGTTTTTGACCTGGTCTTTGATTTAAATGAAGAATTTCGATCATAAATGGCCTTTAACTCGCGGATAAATGACCTCGCACACTGTGCGGAGGGCCCTGCATGGAAGGCCGGAAAAATCATTGGCAACACCGGCTCTCACTTCTGAGCATCATTAGGTCAGCGGATACGGGCCGAGGCCTCGGCCGTGGCGGCACACGCAATCGATTGAGCCCGGGCGTAGCTGACGGTGGTGCCGAACAGCCGCGGGAGCGCGACTTCGTAGCCGATCAGCTCACCGATGCCGCGCTTGGGTATCCTGACCGTAGTCTGTGATTGCGCCGCTGTTGCCGGGCGCCGATGGCTGACACCGCTCACAGGGAAGCGGGAAGCGCGGGAACTGAACCAGCCGCGCTCGTTAAGCCGAGCTTAGTCCGCGGCATCGGTGGCAAACTTGCCAGCAACGGATATTGGCAGGCCGAATATAACGAGCGTAGCCAAATTTGCTGCTCTGATGGCAAGCAGTGTCCAAGTTCACCGCTACCTGCCATCCGCACGCTGGAACCTGGCCCTCCCGTTACGCAGAGGGCTGCCGCCGTAACGGAACGGAAGGAGGCAGAGCCGCCCGGAGGGCTGCGATCGGAAGGAAAATTGATGACGCTGCTCTCTTTTTTGGCGCGGTGCCGGCCCAGTTTACGAGCTCAATCCATCGAGCATGATGGTCAGGAATACTTCGAAATCTCCGTCTTGCGAGTTGAGATCGAAGCGGGACACTGGTAACAGCTCGAAGTATTACGAACAGGGAGCAAACAACTTGAAACGTTCGACCAAAAGAAAGACCAGCACGCGTCGCGAATGGACGGCCGCTGATCTGAGAAGTCTCAAAGCTCACTCAAAATCTCGCACGCCCGTCGTCAAAATCTCAAAGGAAATGAAGCGCACGACCGGCGCGCTTCGCCAGAAGGCTTTGGTGCTCGGTATCGGCCTTGGACACCAGCGTTAAAAGGCGTGAGCCAGGCGGCCTCTCAGCGCAGCGCTGTGCTGAGAGCCTATTGACCCACTAAAGGAGGGGAATCCCGTTCAAGTTTTGCTCCGTCCCCTCTTGATTGATAGCCTTTTTTGTCGATCAACACCGCTGTAAGCCAGTATCGACCCGACGAGATGTGGTTTCACGCTGATCTTCTTGTGCTGAGTATGGGCTTCGTCGCCAGCACCGGGCGGTCTGGTCAAATGAAAAAACTAAGACACGCGTTAGGCGGGTTCGTGACGAAATTAGATTGTCATCCGACTAGCAGGATTACGACCTGCGCACCGGCAGAACTCAGCGCGACGCTCTTACAAGCGCCGCTCACGCCTGTTGTGAATAAAAAGTTCTCACGTGAAGAACTTTCCACGAGACAGCGTTTGACGAGTCGCCGTCGCGGAAAGCATCATTGATTGACAAGAGCATGGGCGTCGAGAGACGCGGGATATATTGACGAATAACTTGCAGTCAAACTCGTCGCGGTCCCGATCAGTGGGGTAGCGAATTTCGTCTCGGATCAAACAATCGCCAATCCAATCATGGTAAGTGTCCGAAGGGCCGTTCAACAGATTGTTGATCGTACCCTTACTTCCAGCGCTAGCCGATCAACGGTGCTGTGCCTGGTCCAGCCCTGGCCAATGGTTGTACCACTGAGGGCATTCAAAACTTTGCGGTAACAACAGGCCCCGAGACCAAAGCGGCAGGCGATAAGGATAAAGCACAGGTGAGAAGCGGACCGTAGCGATAGTAATGGCGGCTAAAGAACGGCTGCCAGTTTGGGGCTGGGTAAATGTATGGGGGATATGGTTGAATCCTACGACATCCCCCAGTGTCGCCAATTAGATCAGCGTTAGCTGCCGTTCTATACCAGCGCGCGTAAGTGGCTTCCGGCGGAAGACCGAGCGTCACAATCGTGACTGCGAGGGCGAACTTTAATGTGGACTTCATAAAAGCCGACCTCCGCATTTGTTCGTGGTTGCGACAGTATTGCAGCCCTGATTATAAGTGTCAATTTCCGTTGCTCACTGGGAACGCATTTGGCTCCTAATTAGCTAGCCCGGTTTAATCCGGGCAATCGCAATTTGCTGCGCACATCGGTTGGCACGACGATTACTCCGCCGCGAGCTTCACGTCCGGCGCAGCGGCGCGGACCTCGGCGTCGACCTGGGCCTGGGCTTCGAACTTGGCAAAGTTCTTCTGGAACATGCCGACCAGCGCGCGGGCGGTCTTGTCGAACTCGTCCTTGTCCTTCCAGGTGTTGACCGGGTTGAGGATCTCGCTCGGCACACCCGGCAGCGCGGTCGGGACCGCGAAGCCGAAATATTTGTCGGTGCGGAATTCGACGTTGCGCAAACCGCCGTCGAGCGCAGCGGTCAGCAGCGCGCGCGTCACCTTGATCGGCATGCGCGAGCCCGTGCCGTACTTGCCGCCGGTCCACCCCGTGTTGACCAGCCAGCAGTCGACATTGTGCTGGGCGATCAGGTCGCGCAGCATGTTGCCGTAGACGCTGGGGTCGAGCGGCAGGAAGGGTGAACCGAAGCAGGTCGAGAATTCCGGCTGAGGTTCGTTGCCGAGACCGCGCTCGGTGCCCGCGACCTTGGCGGTGTAGCCAGACAGGAAGTGATACATCGCCTGCGCCGGCGAGAGCTTGGCGATCGGCGGCAGCACGCCGAAGGCGTCGGCGGCGAGCATCACCACGTTCTTCGGCTGCGGGGCGCGGCCGGTGCGGGAGGCGTTCGGGATGAATTCGAGCGGATACGCCGAGCGCGTG
>NZ_JADPIS010000024.1:0-15882 GCF_023073025.1 Bradyrhizobium sp. 76 | reverse complement strand
TTGTCCATCTCATCCGTCGTCCGCAAGTGTTTCCAGTGCTCGGCCGGGAAGTCGTAGAACGCCAGTAGCGTGTCTCGATCCTTGCTCAGGCAATCGGCGGCCTTCTCGTACTTCAGCGCGTAGCTCTCGATGAAGGCGTCGAACGCCAGCTCGGCGGCGAGCTTCGTTTCAGCCATCCAGATCTCCTGCAACGCGCGTTTGGCCTTCGGCTGCTGGCTCTTCGGCAACTTGGCGAGCACGTTGGCGGTCTTGTGCACCCAGCAGCGCTGCTCGCGCGTTTTCGGCCAGACCTCGCCGGCCGCCTTCCAGAACCCGAGTGCGCCATCGGCGATGGTAAGCTGCGGCGCCACGTCGAGCCCGCGCCGCTTCAGATCGAGCAGCAGATCGCGCCAGTCCTGCGCGCTCTCGCGGGCGCCATCGGTGAAGCCGACCAGTTCCTTGCGGCCTTCCGGCGTCGCGCCGATCAGCACAAGGATGCACTGCTTTTCGTCTTCGAGGCGCGCTTGAAGATGGATGCCATCGGCCCAGATGTAGACGTAGCGCTTCGCCGACAGATCGCGCCTCTGCCACGCGGCGTGCTCGTCGAGCCAGCCATCCTTCAGGCGACCGATGGCGGATGCCGACAACCCGGCAGCATCCTTGCCGAGCAGCGCAGCCAGCGCCTCAGAGAAGTCGCCGGTCGAGATACCCTTCAGGTAAAGGATCGGCAGCAGCGTCTCGATCGACTTCGACCGGCGCATGTAGGGCGGCAGGATCGACGGCGAGAACCGGATGCGGCCAGGATCGGCGGCGTCCGCTTCGCGATCGCGTACACGCGGCTGGCGGACGGCGACCGGACCGATGCCGGTCATCACCTCGCGCTCCGGCAGGTGACCGTGGCGGACGACGCGCTGGTGGCCGTCCCGGGTCTTCAAATCGGCATGCTGGCCTAGAAAGTCTGCAACCTCGGCCTCGACCGCCTGGGCCAGCAGGGCACGCGCTCCATTGCGCAGACTTCTGTGAGTTGATCGTCGAAGATTCCTGGCTGAATCAGATGGATGACGTTATCGTTGGACACGGCATATCGCTCCTTCGGTGGAGAAGTGGAGGCGTCAAGCACCCCCACGATATGCCGCCTTTCCGATTCCCGCCGTCACCAACTTTGGGTGATAGCTCACGCAGCCGCCTCAAGTCCTTCAAACCGCCGATAACCGATGAAGCGTCGGACCACGGCTCCGTTCTTCTGTTCGACAAACGCCTGGTCGTTCTTGCGGTACGGTCGGCAACGCGTGAACTCGATGTTCATCTGCTCACATGCCGTGCAGCGAGAGCGGCAGCTGTCGGCGAACTTTTGTCGTCACGGTGCTCAGGAGCGTTTGCTCGCGCACCAGCAACGGCGCACATTCCGTCCAACAGGTCGCAATAGCCGTGAGCACCAGCGTCTGTATAAAACCGGCGCGCGCCGAGGGCCCACTGTGAGCGACCAGATCGGCTTCGACCAAGCCCGGCGCCGGATACTTCTAGCCGGCGGACGTCCGTACCGGGATTCCGTCGCTCTGCGCTCGCCACCGGGCGGCGCCGCTGGCGTCCACCTTCCTCTCGGATCTTGCCCAGCGCCCTATCGATCGTGGACGCGCTCCCCGCCAGTAGCTTCGCACGGATTTCAGGAGCGAGGCCCATGTGACCGTTGCGTTCCATCGACTCGATCAGGATTGGCAGCAGGCTTCAGCCTCTTGCCGCAGATCCGGTCGGATGCCTCACAAAGCACTACCAGCGCATTTCGCTCAGCTTCCTCGTAATCCGGCGACGGGTGCGCCGAACCGAGGATTGCCTCATCTCGCCTCGGAGCAGAGTTGCCTCATTATCGCGCCCGCAGTCCCATCCCACTGGGGAGCAAATTACGTGAGGCAGGCACAGCACAGCATTCAGGAACATTTCAACCGACTTCTTGCCATCCTCGTATGGCTTCCGACCGGGACGATCGCCCATGATGCCCTACACGCTTGAGGCCGATCCGTGTGCCACATCCAGGCGCACCGCTCTCGAGCGCTTCCTAAGCGACGGTCGCATCAAGCTCGACTCCAACACCGTCGAGCGCGCAATCCGGCCACCAACCATCACAGGAAAAAAACGCGCTCTTCGCGGGCAGCCATGGTGGCCGGACCTGGGCCACCATCGCCACGCTGCTGCAGACCAACGAAGATGAACGACCTCGACCCGCACTCCTGGCTCACGCAAACTCTCGAACGGATCGCGCGGCGCTGGCCGATCTCTCAGATCGATACTATCATGCCCTGAACTTCCAAGCCTGAACGGCCAAACCTTCGCGCTTACGCCGCTGCCAACACGTCTTTGGTATTCATCGGCGGCGGCGCGCCTCGCGCAATTAAGGTGCTCGAAAGCGGGGTAGATCACTAAGCTGCGAGGATTTGCCGCATCGTGAAACGGGTATGAAAACCCAAGCAGGCTCGACGCGACAGCGATGGGGGCTTGAAGTCTACGTAGCGTCAGGTTGTACAGTCTGAATCATACATACGGCCTTCTCTGAAGCTTCATGATCACTCGGAGAGGTTCGGTTGGTTGTAGCGAATGTGAGGACGTTGATCTGAAGAGGAAGCAGAGCTTGCAGTGCAAGTATTGAACCCGGTCGCCTTCCAACAGCAGTGGGAGCGGCCCAATGTCGGTCGCCGATGTGCCGCATGCGATGTCCCGGAAGGAGGGGCGGCAACACCGTGGCTTTTTGAGTCGTGCGAGTATTTGGGTTTCGTTTCTCC
Organism: Bradyrhizobium sp. 76; assembly: GCF_023073025.1. Taxonomy (NCBI): domain Bacteria; kingdom Pseudomonadati; phylum Pseudomonadota; class Alphaproteobacteria; order Hyphomicrobiales; family Nitrobacteraceae; genus Bradyrhizobium; species Bradyrhizobium sp. 76. The sequence continues at coordinate 13,129 of NZ_JADPIS010000024.1, read as the reverse complement.
TGGATCGTTTTGAGGTTTGCCGAGCGGTCACCTGTTGCCCAGGAGCCGGGGCGCTTTTCTGCAGCAGCCAAGACCGGGCAGGTGTGAGTAATGCACGAGCTCGGAGCGACGCGCGATAACAGTCCCTTTTTGTTCAATTTGGCGATCTTGATGTCCGGCTTTTTGAAGCCGGAGTCTCTGTGGCCAATGCGCCGGAGTGTCGCTCCGGGGCAGCTATGAAGAATCTTCTCATCTTAGGAGAGTCGTGTGGAACCGATCTATAACGATCCGAACTCTTGGATGCGCTGGTACGCCGAGCAGCAGGCGTTGCAGCGTGCGGGGCAAGAGGCCGACGTCGACCCTGCGGATCAAGCTGGCTTCGAGCAGCAATTGGGCGAGCTGCAACTCCGCTCTCCTGAGGAGAGTTCCGGGGTTAGTTCCCCCGACAGTTCAGCCGCACGGTCGCATGAAAACATCCAGCGTACGGACGTTGGTGGTTCGATGCGAATGCGGCCAAGGTCCAACCTCCGGGACAATTCGTTCAGCAGCACGCGTCACAGTGTCGATGTTCCGCACGCTCATCTTGGCTCGGCTGCAAATAATTACCGGTCTGACTTGCAGGACAGGCCATTCAGCAGCATGCGTTACGCAGCGCCCTCGGAGGAACAACCTACGGCGCGGACGAAGGACAACAAGCCGCGTGGACTGTTCTCTCGGGTCAAATCAGGGTTAAGCAAAGTCTTTGGAGGAAACCACCGTGAGAAGTTGTCCGGCGGCCCAGCCTCTGATGACGTCTACTCGGAGCTTCGCATCGACTTTGCAAAGCGCAGTCGCCCGTCCGAAGCAGACCTAGCGCTGATTGAAGAGTTCAAGACGGCATTGGGCAGCGCGAACCGTAAGACGAAGACGATCGAGAATTATGTGATGGCTCTTCGAATGTTTAGCGAATTCCTCCAACCCAAAGGCGTCACTCTGAACGACCTGCTTGGCAATGCTGATCTGCTGACAGCCTATAAAGATGAATTTAAGAAGGTGGCGAGCGCCAATAGCAGGAACTATGTGGGCGGAGCCTTGGATACACTCCAGAATTTCCAGGCTGGAAATCCCATATCCGCTCCAGCTGGGGTGGGTACGCGAGAGCAACCGATGCACCCCCAAGACGAGCGGATGATCCGCCAGTTCGTGGAAAACGTCAAAGACTACAGAGTAGATTCCGATGGTACCAGAGGCCGCGGGACTGGAAAGGTCCCGCTTGCAACGATCAAGGGCAATGTGCAGGCGCTCAACGCGTTTGCTCGTTGGCTCCGAGCGCAGAACAAGGAGCCCCTGGCTCCTCGGGCATTCAATGAGCCAATGTCGCTCGCCGACGACATCCACGAGTACTTCGAAGCTGGCGGCGATGATCGTGACCGCCTCAGCGCGGCATTGTCTCATCTCCGGAGGATCGGGGCTGACGGGCTCCAAGCTGTCGGTGCCGGGCCCCGCCTGATGGGGCGCGAAACATTGTCGGCTCATCCGAAGGACGTCTCCACGATCAGTGACTTTTTGACGGACGCTCTATCCAAGCTTGGATCCGACGCGACTCGCAAGGAGAAAATCTGCGCTTCGGCGAGGGCTTCCAGGCTACGCTCTTTTAGTGATTGGCTTCAAAGAGAGGGCAGGCCGAGCATCATGGACCGTATCGAGGGCAATGCTAAGCAGCAGTCGTCATTGAGCGCAGATTATGCGGCGTACAGCAAAGCCACAAAGCAGACCCCCCCACTCGATCTCCTTCGACAATACCTGGGTCTCGAGCCCCAACAAGGACTTCGTGCTTATGACGATGACGCCAGCCTGATCGAGAGCCTGGCCAAGGAAGAGCTGAGAAACCTCGACCCAGCTTCCGAACAGAGAAGAAAAACAATTCGTAATACTGCTTCGGCCCAACGCAATTTCAGTAATTGGCTCCGCACAGAGGGTAGGGAAAGCATCGCGAGCCGAATCAACGGCAATAGTGAGCAGCGGCGCTCGCTGGACGCAGACCACCGGGCTTTCACGGAAGCCAGAGGGAAACTTGGCCTGAGTCTCAAGAAGCTCAGGCAGTATGTGCAACTCGTTGAGGCGAACCGGGCGCTGGGTGTGACCTTCCCTCAGCAGAGGGCTAGCTCGAACTCAACCTCAACCTGGGTACGAGATTTGCAGACTCCGCCGTCCGAAAGTGAGTGGCCGCCGCTGCTAGATCCGTTTGGGCAGGCCGGCTTGCAGCAACCGGCTAGGTCGAGCTCGACCTGGTCCCCGCGCGTGCCGTCCGACTTTGATCCAAGTGAGTGGCCGGCACCGCAAGGCCCGGTTGGACCGGGTTGGCAGGACCTGGCCGGGTCGAGCTTTACCTGGTCTCCACGGGTGCCGTCCGACTTCGAGTGGCCAACTCCGGAGGGCGCGCCAGCTCGGTCCTCAGACATCTACCACGGTTTGGCTTCTTTCACTGATCTGCCGTCCACACCGCAGGAAATGCGTGACGACGCCCAGTCAAGGCCGGTGCTCAGCCCTGCCGGCAGACCGCCGTTCTTCATCGGTTCATCAGGCACGCCGCAAGAGCTCGAGGATATCGGATATCTCGTCGGCGAGGATTGGCAGCATGGCTCACAGGCGGTGCCGGACTTCCTGCTCGATGTACTGGACAATAGAATGCTGTTGCCGAGTTCGCGAATGGCTCCCCAGCCGGTCTCTATCAACGGTGAGACCTACTCCATCGCATTGGGGCCGCGAGGACGCCGCGACGCCCAGCTGATCCATCACCCTGGCCCATCCTCGGTTCCTGATGCCCGGATCGGCGCTTCGAGGGCGAGTGCCTCTGCCAGCGACCGCAGCGGACGGGTGCTCGGAGCCGGGGAATGGCTGGGTGACCAGCATATCCAGCGGGACTACGAGCTCCTGTCGCAGGAGTTGCGGCAAAGCAATCCAAACCTCGCCGCCCGGACCCGGTTCGTCGATCCTCTCATCGCCTTTCAGGTGGGCCATGGTACGGACGGCGACGCCCAGGACGCATTCCGTCGCATTGTCAACGATCGGAATGGCAACGATACGGCCGACTTCCTGTTCTTGCCGGTGAGTGATGCGAGCGCTACGGACCCCCGTGCCCGCGGCTCCCATTGGTCGTTGCTGCTGGTAGATCGCCGCGATCGCCACCGGCCTGTTGCCCATCATTATGACTCTGCCAAGCGACACAATGCCAGACCTGCAGCAATGCTCGCAGCGCGGGTGGGAGCCGATTTGCGAGATGCCCCCATGCGCGAGCAGGGGAACGGCTATGATTGCGGAGTGTTTGTGGTCGACGGTACCCGGGCGCTGGTCAGACGGCTCGCGGGAAGACGGCACGCAGATCTGAGCCTCCTCTACCTCGTCGTCGATCGGCAGGCACTGCGAAACCGGCTAAGTGGGTGAAGTCGGCTTCAACTGAATAGCGCGTGCAGCTGGTTGAACTGTATCCATCCGAGATAAGCCGCGGATAGTGGATCACCGATTCCACCGCCTGAGGGGTTCGGTTCCCCTGTGCATCCTGATGAGCTCCATCAGGTTAGCCGAGTCGGTGAACGCCATGACGCCGTCGTTACCTATGCTGTAAACCCAGATGACGCCGCCCACCGGGTCCACTCCGTTGGCCACATCCCAAAGCCAGTCCTCGTCCTCGCCGAGGTCCTTTGCGACGCGACCGATGGTGAAGACGGACTTGACTCTGTTGACGTGCGCCGAGCGGAGGACGTCGACGTGAGCGACGTCCAATTCCACGGCAGCAACTGGTGTAGGCAGCTCTGTGGCATGTCCGCGATGCGCGCGAAGGCGTCGGCGAGCCACGCTTTCGGATCGATGTTGTTGAGACGCGCCGGCATGATGAGCGTCATCCGGCGGGAAGTTCCGAACCGGACGTTTAATGACTGGGACAGCCCGCGGCCGGGCTTCTGCGAGGTCGACATGGTCGCCCCTGGCGGCACGTCGGTGGCGGGATCGTCATCCAGACCATGACGATGGCCGATTCGCGACGGGCTGGACGGAGTGCCTGCCGTTGTTGAGGCGGGATGGCTCGCTGGTTGTCGAGGCTATGAAACCCGCACAGAGCCGGTTCCGCTGGCTTCTACGCGGTGTGGACTTCGACAACGACAGCAGGTTCATGAACGAGGTCTTCGCGCCGCGGTGCGCCAGCCGAAGCTCGGGGTGACGCGCTCGCGTGCCTACAACAAGAACGGTCAGGCCTTCGTCGAGCAGAAGAATGGTGCCGTTGTGCGTCGCTTGATGGGCTACGGCCGCTTCGATGGCCTCGACACGGCGCACGTGATGGGCCGCCTCTATGCGGCGGCAACTCTACGTCAACTTCTTTCAGCCGTCGTTCAAGCTCAAGGAGAAGCGCCGAGAAGGGGCCAAGGTGATCAAGCGTTGTCATGCTCCGTTGACACCCTATCAGCGCGCGCGGGCGCATCCAAGCTGACCGCGGCTGTAAAGCGGCGGCTGCACGATCAGTATCGCTCGCTCAATCCGGTCGCGCTCTTGGCCGAGATTCGCGCAATCCAGGAGGAACTTGGCAATCGCGCCGATCGTCGTGTCGGACAGGCGCGCGGCCTGCAACCCGCTTGCACGAGCACCGCGCCGGCAGCCGCAGCGAAGTTCGCGAAGGCCCTCGGCAAGACGGTGACGGCCGGCGAGCCGCGTGCCAGGCCGCCGCCGTCGGCCTTATAAGACCAGGGTTGGCACGACGTCCAAGCTCGACCCGCATTTTGCTACGATCGAGGGCTGGGCTCATCGAGGAGCCGCAATTAACTGCGGTCGCAATTGCCTGCCTGCTAAGAGAAATATCCCGGCGAGTTTGGGACGAGACAGCATTCGATCGTGCAGCGTCTGCTGAGGGCGCTCAGACCGAAGGCTGCCGAACAGCTCGTCGCTCAGGAGCGGCTCGACGACGCGATGACAGGTGTCCCATCGCCCTCCGCAACCCTACCCGCTCCGACGACGCGAGCGCTGCCGTCTTGCCGAGTGGCTTCAAAAGGAGAATTGACATCAATCCGGAATTAATGGGCCGATTGACAGACAAGCGTTTCAATGGCTGTTCCCGCTGGGCACCAGGTGGTGAAGAAGTCATCATCGGCAATGCGACGACGGATCAGTAGACCGCGTGTTCACAAACCGTCATCGGGCAGAAATTCTGCATAGACGCGAAGAGAGAGTGCGATTCGAATGTGATAGCGATTCTAGACTCGCACCACCGATCGGAGGAGGATCGTCTGTTGTCGGTGGGCGAAACGGGCTACAGGTGAGCACATCTAGACGCTGCGCCTACATGCTTCGCTCGGTTGGCTATCAGATGGTGACCACGCCCCTCTTTCACTCACCGCTGACGTTTCATCGCCTGCGCCGCGCGATCTCGTCAGCGACTGCGCTCGCGGCGCGCACTAGCCGTTCATGCAGGGTCTCGAACATGCCCAGGGTCTCATTATTGGGTTCATCCCTGCCCTATTCGAGAGCCTCGGCAGCCAGAGCGCTTTACCGACGCCTTGCGCGGGCGGTTTCAAGTGGTGCCGACGGAGGCGATGATCGTCTCTGACGTGATCAGGAAGACATAGCTGCGTGTTCAAGCGTATGGCCCATGCCAAGGTAAAGATCGTCACTCTTTGGCCGAATAAGCTGCTGCGAAAGCTGCAGCGCCGCATCAAATCGTGACGCAGCGAGCAGGCAAGCGCGCTACTGATTGGATCGGCAGATCTTGCGGAGCGGTTCGACGCGGCACCGGTTGCGCCTGACAGCGCCCGCTTCCGGTACAGGGAAGCCTGTCGTTGCGCAAACCTCGGCCAGCTCCACGATCGGCCTCCCCGTACGGTCCGTCCGTCTTCTCGGGAGCAAAATAGATGAGGCATCCTCTTCGGGAACACTCCCTTCATGAGGCAATACGCGCTCTCATCCTGATTGTCGCGCCATAATGTTGCCCCGAACGGACCAAGCCGGGTACCAACTCTGAAAACTTAAGGGTGCAGGCGCTTCGTGATAAATGCGGGGAGCGTCGGCGGTCAAAATTGATCTCAAACACGACAATCGTCGCCGCCAATGTCCGGCAGTACCTCGTCACGGTCTAGGCTCGAGTAATGGCCAGACACACGTCCGCCTTGTAAGGAGCGGTTCATGCAGGGTTTGCGATAAGCGCGGCACCATCCTAAGGGAACGAAGTGACCCAACCATGCCCATGAGAAAGCGTACCGACCAAAAACTGCAATATCTTCACGTCGTGTACGCGTCAATCCAGCTTTCTCTTCTGGTGCCGACTTCGAGACTCTTCCATGCGAGATCCGTACGAAGGCCGATCTCGTGGTCCTTCTCACTCTCGTAGACCCTAGCACCGCCCGCACCGGCGAGGTTGTCTCGGCTTCGAACGTCGGGATAGTCCCGAGAAAGAATGATCAAATCGACCGGGCTTGCAGAATTCGATTGATTAAGGCCAACGCACAAACCTGTCCAGGGGCTGCGAGATACCAGATACCGGTATTTCCAAGTCCGTTAGGTATCAACGCCTGCTCGGCGAACGTCCGCTTTGGGCAATCGGGTTGAACGCTCGAGCTTGCCAACAGGCGAAAGCGCGGATTCACATAGGCATAGAAGCCTGGGATGAAGCGATTGGGCGAACAGCAAGCGCATCAAGCGACCTATCGAGGCATGAAGGCAGATCTCTGTAAGAACGCGGACCACCAATCGCCGGGCCTGAAGCACTTCCGGAGAAGCGCACCGCTTTGGGACCAGCAAAAAGTAGCCGATCATCGGCGCCAGGCAGATATCAGCTAGCCAACTCATTGCCGTCTCGATGAGAGACAAGATACGATCGGAGCTTCTCTTGCGCGCGGGTGCCGCTCTTTCACGTTTCAAACGCATTCACCGTGTGTTCGCCGTCGCGATCGGCGCCAAGAGCACGACGAGGCACATGAGCCCGGCTAGGACCCCAAATGCGGCCGGCAGTCCCACGTACTTGGCCAGTAAGCCGATACCAGCTGGTCCAATGAGAATTCCGGCATAACCCACCGTCATGATCGCGGCAATCGCGGGACCAACGGGCATCGCCTCCTGCGTGCCGGCGCGCCGGAACAGAATCGGGGCGACATTCGATAGGCCAAGACCAATGAGCAGCAAGCCGATCATGGCGATGACGGCCGCCGGTGCCGCCAGCAGAGCTCCGAAACCTGCCAAGGCCAGTAGACTTCCGAACATAAGTGTCGCGCGGTCCCCCGCGCGTTCGACGACGGCGTCGCCAGCAAGGCGTCCCACCGTCATGGCTATGGAGAACAGTACATACGCTAAGCCGCCCTGCGTCTTTGGAGCAAGACCAGCGCCGACGACCAACAAGGCAGCCCAATCGAGCATCGCGCCTTCGATAAGGAAGGCGATCGCCGCAATCACGGCTAGAAGGAGCACGATGGAACGCGGCAGAACGAACGACGGTCCCTGGTCCGCCCGCGCCGTTGGTACCAATCGCGGCCACGCCAGCATGATCGCGATCACTATCAATCCCGAGCAGACCACAGCCGAAACAAATGCGTCAATCTGCAGCGAGAGAAAAGCGGTCATGGCTGCAGACCCCACAAGTCCCCCGATGCTGAATTGAGCGTGGAAGCTGGACATCAGCGGGCACTCCGCCGTGCGCTCCACCTCCATCGCATGAATGTTCGCGGCCACGCTAATCGAGCCTATCGAGGCGCCTAAGGCGAATAGCGCGACGCCGAGCGCCAACTTGCTAGCTGTCGTGAGGCACGGCAGGACGATCGCGAGACTAAGCCCACCCACAAGAATGATCAGCCTGACGCCGTAGCGGGCGCTCAAAACACTGGTCAGAAGCATCGCGATGATGGATCCAGCACCCAGGCAGAGCAGTAGTAGGCCAAGTACGCCGTCATCGGCGGCCAGCCGGTCTTTCGCGAATGGTACGAGCGGGGCCCAGGCCCCGAAGCCAACCCCGGGAACGAAGAATGCAAGACGCGTTGCGAAGCGAGAGGATGGTTGACCAGCAGACGCCATGACAGGGACCCTATTGATAGACGACCTGCGGGCGCTGTACCAACGACGGACTCCCGAGCGACAGAGAGTGCGCAGGTTCGGCGGTCGAGAGGACATCGTTTGTTGGCGCAATCCGCCATGCCGGACGGTTCAGCGCGTGATATCGGATCGCGTCGATCGTCACTCTTCTAGTTCGATCCGCGACGACATCTTTGACTGCAAATACGATGCCACCGCGAAAACGCACGTGACGACTCAGTCCGATCTCGATACGATCGGGCAACTGTGCAGGCCGGCTAGGCATGGAGCGTCGGGGGCTCTCAACAAGCTTGTTACTTGCTGATTGATGAACGCGGTCGCGCACTGAAGGAGCACGAAGCACCCGAGTGCGCCTCGAGACCGCGTATTACGATTCCTGACGCCCTTTAGCGCGCCAACGCGGTCTCACCTTCCGTAGTCATATTCGCGAGAAATCAATATGGCTCAGTCGCAAAGCTGACATGAAATTGTCTGCCGATCGCAATCGATCTCAATGCGAGGCGAGGGGTTTGCAACCCTGTTACTCTGGGCTTGCGTAGCCTGCCAAACTGTGGCAACCGAGATCGCGGTGTAGACGCGGACATAAACAGTTTGATCATGGAAGGCACGCAGAGGCTTATGTGCCTGCTAGACCCATCGTCTTTGTCAACGCCCCCGTCACGGCTCGCCATTAACGACTTCTTCATCGAATTGGCTGTGCACATGGACCGGCATTGATTCTTGTCCGTGTGCGGGAGGGATGCGCTCGTTGCCCAACAGTCCATTGAGAAAGCTGCCCCGCCGAGATCGCGACCCGCTCCGCGTAAACAGCGGACGAATCCGTTGCTTGGTCTGCCGCAACAAAGAAGCCCACAGCGTCGCGCATCTTCGACCGACGCTCCACCAATCATCAAATCCCGAATGATGGTGGCCCATAGATTCAGAACCGCCCGAAAATTGCAACTGTAGTGCTAGATCCGGTGCGCCAAATGCATCGAACTCCGTCCGGATCGCGTCTCGGTGTTCCGTTACGCGCATATTCTCTCCTTCAAGAAGGATCAGTGCAAGATCGGCGAATACGCGCTGCCCCAGACAGTCGTGCGTCATCTTCAGTCGGAATTGATTGCGGAAGCCCCCGGTCGACGCGGGCTACGTGCGCATTAGTTTCGACCACTTCGATCTACCCCGGCTAGAAATCTTGCCGCGGCGAAGCGCGAGGGGCGGCCGCGTCGGAACTTCCAGGGTTACACCGACGACCGCCGAAACGGATAAGAAGAACACAGTTTGTCGATCTGGTTCTGAATTGCGCTACAGAGTTGGCAACGCGAGCAGTACGTTGTCGATCAGCCGGGTCGAACCGACGTAGGCTGCGGCACAGAGCGCCGCCGGAAGCCGCAGCGGACTCGCGGCGCGCTTGAGCGTATCACCATCGACAAGTTCAAGGTATTGCAGCCGATCAACGGTCTCAAGATGCCGCTCCGCGATCGCAATCAGCTTATCCACCTCGCGCACTCCTGAGCGGAACTCATCCGCCGCGGCGAACAGCCCACGACTGATGGCAACGGCTCGCCGACGTTCTTCCTCGCTCAGATTGCGATTGCGACTGCTCATCGCGAGCCCGTCCGGTTCCCGAACGGTTGGCACGGTGACGATCTCGATCGGAAGATTGAGATCAGTTGCCATGCGACGCACGACCGCGCATTGCTGAAAATCCTTTTGCCCGAAAAACACGACGTCCGGACGCACCATGTTGAACAGCTTGCATACCACGGTTGCGACGCCGCGAAAATGCCCAGGCCTAAAAGCCCCGCATAGTGGCTTCGCCAATTCGCCCGGTTCGACGAAGGTCTCGAATTGAGCCGGATAGACTTCCCGTGCACCCGGCGCGAAGACAATCGCAACACCGGCATCGCGGCACAATTTTTCATCGCGCAGGAAATCGCGAGGATAGCTGCTGAGATCCTCGTTTGGTCCGAACTGCGTCGGATTGACGAAGATGCTAACGACGGTAACGTCGCATTGCGCTCGGCTCGCCTCGACCAGGGCCAGATGGCCCTCGTGCAAATAGCCCATTGTCGGCACTAGCCCGACGCGTTTGCCCGCGCTGCAAGCCTTCGCCAGTTCACGACGAAGCTCAGCGACCGTCGTAATCGTCTGCATCGTAGCACCTTACATCAGGTTGTCTTAGGAGGAGCCCAGTTTGCGATGATGTCACCCAGGCTTTCAGGAAGCCGATAGGACTCTTGCGGCGCCGGGAACGCTCCACTGCGGACATCGGTAGCCCAGCGCGACAGCGCCTCCTGCAACAGCTGAAAACCATCTGCATAGGCGCGAACGAATTTGGCCCGACGACCTTCAGTCAGCCCCAGCACGTCATGGAATACGAGCACTTGGCCCGAGCACCCGGGACCCGCGCCTATTCCAATAGTCGGTATCGACAGCGATTCGGTCGCTCGCTGGGCGAGCTCGGCCGGAATGCCTTCAAGCACCAACGCGAAGCATCCGGCCTCCTGCAGACGGTGAGCGTCATCAAGCAGCCGCAAAGCGTCATCGGCTTTCCGGCCCTGCACCTTGAATCCGCCCATGATATTGACGCTCTGCGGGGTGAGGCCGAGATGGCCCATGACGGGAATTTCGCAATCGACCAGGGCGCGCACCATTTCCACGCGCTTGGCCCCGCCCTCGAGTTTCACTGCATCTGCACCTCGCTGCAAGAATCCTCCGGCGTTACGTATCGTCTCCTCCGGACTGAGGTGAAAGCTAAGAAACGGCATATCGGCCACGAGCAGGGCACGGGGCCTTGTGCGCGCAACAGCCTCGAGATGATGATTCATCATCGCCACGCTGACGGGCAACGTGTTGTCGAATCCGAGGCAGACATTGCCAACACTGTCGCCGACAAGAATGATGTCGACGATGGGGTCAGCGATGCCTGCAGTAACCGCATCGTAGGCGGTGGTCATGGCGACACGCCGCCGCTCCTGCTTCCACCGCTGCAGGATTGGAATCGTGATCCGCTCAACTGATACTTCCGAAGCGTGGCTCATTTTCGATCCGTTTCGTCAGATGGCCTCAGGTCGATTTCGCAGCTCTAAGCGATACAATTTAATCTCACCTGTCTCGCCTACGATTTTGAAGCCACCGCCCTCCCGAAGTCCCCGCGTCACCGAATATGTTAGGCGAACGGTAATCCGATTCTTGCGACCGAAGCAGTTGAGTATTGCGCGCATCCCGGGGGACCACCCTTTTTCTATGGCGGACGAGTGAAAACTGTCAACCATGAAAGGGAAACATACGCCTCCAAAGTAGCAGGCGCGTGCATAAAAACTCCAATGGTCGCGCGACCATCAAGCAAGAACTCCCCAGATTCAAATTGTCATTTGGAAGCGCGTTGCGTCACGCTGGGTCTCAGGGCGCGCCGATGCGATCATTCTGGCAATTTGCCTGCGGCGTTGTCTTAACCGCATCTCTTGCATGTCGGACTGGCTGGCTCTGCCCAGGGAGGCAATACTCTACCGGAGCGAGTTCTTTTCCGAGCCTCATCAAGTTCAACTGCAGCCCGAGGATTTGTTGCCGCTCACACCTGCTGCGCTGCATCAACGCTCCGGCATACTTACTTCCCCATACAGAGCTGATAGAAATTGCGTACCATGCCCTGCTCCAATCCCTTCCCCGGGATACTTGGCACTTTCCAGCTCCCGAAACAGGCCTCGCGCTCACCCTCTGTTGTAGCGGCATATCGCGATCGATTAGTTCGATGAGCCCCTGCCTGTCGGCCGAAAATTGCGTTGCGCGTATTCCGCGGTGAAATCCTTCAAACGAGCTCGGAGTGACCGCCGCGCCTTCGTCAAATGCAAGCATGGGAGTGCTTTCCAGCGCAGCAGATCGTGAAAGCTATGCAGACGCGCGTCTGCCGCCGCTAATTCGATGGCGTGTGGATAACCCGACCGTACAGACTTGTCAGGCGAGCCGCTTAGAGGCGTCGCTGACCTGAGGCGCCGGTGCGCTTGCCGCCCGCTTGCTGCCCAATTCGCAGTAGCCGTGGCAACCCAAGCGTCAGGCCATCGAAGAGTCGACAGTTTGACACGGCCAGCCAAGTCATGCGATGCAAAAAGGGCTAAGCGGGGTTAAGGCGCAGTAGTGCGGTCGCAATCTAAGCGGCGGCCGCCATTGCGAGGTCAGCAGCTTCTGCTGCACACGTTCAAAGGCCAACTATTCGTCGAAGACACGATTTCGTAACAACACCCCGCATTTCCCTTGTGCGTCTTTTCGTGGCGTCTTGTACTGGTTGTCAGCGCGATCGTTCTACCCGCCGCGCCAATGCGTATGTCGGGTCGATACCGCAATAGGCGTCCGTCCCCGAACGAGAACTGGCAATTGCCAGGATCCCCCCAGATACGTCCTTGCAAACAATGAGCGTCCTGCCAAGCGTGTCGCAGGACGTACACCCGAAGGCGAGACAAAGCCAAGTGCATGGGAAGTGCTAGCAGCGACAAACAGCAGATAGCGCATGTCTGTCAATCGGCGTTCGACTGGGACCCCCTATCGGCACCCAAAAGGGGCTCTGACGCATATTCGATGATCGTGATTGTTTTTATGGCGCGCCAATCAGCCTAGCCTGAAGGAGATCGAGCTTGGCGCGCCCGTACATTTGCCGTTTGACCAGCTTGAGCTTGGTGATCTGAGCTTCCACTTGGCCATTGGACCATGGTTGCGTGATTGCCGCGTGCACCGCGCCCTTATCGTTGGCAATGCCATTCGCGAACGAGGCAATGAGGCTCCGCTTGGATTCCTCAATCCAAGGTTCGAGCTCCATCTCGGCCTTCTTTCGGATCATCGCGTGGAAGCGGCCAACGAGAGCTTGGGCATCGGCCAGCATAGGAACGTTTTGTTCGATGACCGCAAGCGTGACGGTCTCGGCTTTGGTTAGGTGGTCGCGCTTCGTCGTCATCAGCTGCGCTATCGTCCTGGCGGCGGGGACCTTCTGCAATTGTTGATGGCTGATAGTCTCGGCACGCCGCCGTCGCGTCGTCCATTCCGCCACGACGCGCAGCGATCCCTTGAAGCCTTGTCCCTTCAAGCGGCGCCAGAGCTCGGCACCGTTGCGACAGCCGCCTGACCACTGCGCGTC
>NZ_JADPIS010000160.1:0-15953 GCF_023073025.1 Bradyrhizobium sp. 76 | reverse complement strand
GCGACGTGCGGCGGGCGCTGTACGAGGCGGCGAGCGCGCTGCTGACGCGCTACAAGAAAAAGGACAGGGTCAAGGCCTGGGGGCTGGCGCTGGCGAAGCCTTCCTCGCACCGCAAGGCGACGGTGGCGGTGGCGCGCAAGCTCGCCGTGATCATGCATGCGATGTGGACCAGCGGCACGTTCTACTGCGGCGATCCGGACGCCTCGGCGGCGGAGATGCATGCCGAAACAACAGCTAAGCAGCGCAAATTGCTCGGGCCCTACGCATGAGGCGCGTGATCCTGCAACCTGGCAACGACGCGGTGATGGCCGCGACCTGAACACGGAGCTCCGCCGCCGGCGGATGAGGACTGGTGCAGCACCAACAAGACGGAACGCACGTTATCTTGCCTGCGACGATGCATCTTCGGATGCCGACCGATCGCGCCGGATTGCCTGTGATGTGGCTCCGTCACACCGATGGAAAGATGCGCCGCGACGGCGTCCGCGCTGCCTTGCTGCAGCGAAACTGTGCCGTCGCTGAGCGCGGAAGACTGCACGGCGCATCAGGACTCGCAAGCCTCGCGGCGCATCGTGTCATGGCGTGGATCAGAGAGGCTTGTCGCAAGCGAGAAAGGAAGCGAGAATGGCTGAGGTCAGACAGACGACACGACCGATTAAGACGGCAGGATAAAAGCCGCAAGGTGCGGCCGGTCGGTTGCGAGAAATCTTGCCTTAGTTTCAATCATCCGGTGCAACTTGCGAATCTTGAGCGCACATTTTCAGTTTTGCCAAATTGCAGCCGCGGCTCAGCTTTTTGCACTCTGCCGGCAAACGATGGCCGGTAAGGACGACTTCCGAATCCGCCCTGGCCGCATTCGCTCTACGCGAGCGCCGCGGGCAAAGCCGTTTCTGGCGCAGGCCCTCAGAGCCGCGCAGAAGGCCGGCGGCCTGTCACGCGGCTATCGTCGTGGAACAAACTTCGGGCGTGGGCGCGCCGCGAGCCTTGCAGCGTCCAGACTGCTCAACAACCGCGCTCGCGGCGCCATGGTCAAGGCGCGGGTGGTTCGCCGAATGCGCACGCCCGGGGCGCTGCGGGCCCATCTTGGTTATCTGCAGCGTGACGGGGTCACCCAGGACGGAGCGCCAGGCAAGCTCTTTGACGCTCTCGGAGATGAAGCAGACGGCCGCGCCTTCGCCGAACGCTGCGAGGGTGACCGACACCATTTCCGCTTCATCGTTTCGCCCGATGATGCAGGCGAGCTCACCAGCCTGCGCAGCTTCACCCGTGAGCTCATGGATCAGGCCTCGCGCGACCTTGGAACGCGCCTCGAATGGGTCGCGGTCGATCACTGGAATACGGAGCACCCGCACATTCATATTCTCGTGCGCGGACGCGCCGATGATGGAAAAGATCTCGTCATCAGCCGCGATTACATCGCAACTGGCTTGCGCGCCCGGGCCGGCGATCTCGTCACCCGCGAACTGGGTCCCCGATCCGAGCTCCAGATCCGGGAAGGGCTGGAAGCCGAGGTGACCGCCGAACGCTGGACCAGGCTCGACCGGGTGCTCGCGCGGCAAGCGGGATCGGCCGATGGGGTCATCGATTTAAGGCCGGAACGGGATGGTGCCCGGGACCCGTTACGAGACATTCGGATCGGGCGGATGCGGATGCTGGAGCGCCTGGGTGTGGCAGAGCCGGCGGGGCCCGCTCGCTGGGTCTTGGCCGAAGACGCCGAGCCACGCCTGAGGGCGCTTGGCGAGCGCGGCGACATCATCAAGCGGCTGCACAAGGCGATTGCCAAGGATGGTATCGCACGCTCACCGTCCTCCTTTGCGCTCGAAGGCGAGCATCACGGTGAACCGATCATTGGCCGTCTCGTCGCCCGCGGACACGACGACGAGCTGAGGGGCAATGCCTTTGCCATTGTCGACGGCATAGACGGGCGCGTCCATCACCTCAAACTCCCCGATATCGAGGCGGCTGGCGACGGACCGATTGGAGGCGTCGTGGAGCTCCGCCGCTTTGAGGATGCGAAGGGACGGACACGCATCGCACTCGCGGTAAGATCGGAACTCGTCCTCGACAAGCAGGTCACCGCGGAAGGCGCCACATGGCTCGACCGGCAGCTTGTGGCGCGCGAACCTGCTGAGTTCTCGCGCGCCGGTTTCGGCGCAGAGGTCCGGGCAGCCCTGGAACAGCGAATTGATGTGCTGGCAGAGTACGGACTTGCCCAGCGGCACGGCGACAGAGTGCGGCTTGGCCGCGATCTGATCGAGACCTTGCGAAGCCGCGAGCTCGATAGCGCCGGCCGGCGCCTTGCGGAGGAGACCGGGCTTACGCATCTACCTGCTCAATCAGGTGAACAGGTTTCGGGGACATATCGTCAGCGGCTTTCCCTCGCCTCGGGGCGCTTTGCCATGATCGACAATGGACTCGGCTTTCAGCTCGTGCCATGGGCTCCTTCACTAGAACGGGAACTGGGCAAACAGGTGAGCGGGATCGCAGGTCCAGGCAATGTCGATTGGTCCTGGAACCGCAAACGGGGCCTGTCACTTTGACTGGCAGTCTCTTTGCTGGGCTACGACGCAAGACTGCCGCCCTAGCTGGGCTGCGCTCACCCACGTACAAGTGAAGCCCGCTATCCTTTTGTCGCTAGAAGAAGTTCGCCGTAGTCGCGCTCACTGCAACCATGTCCCAGCGGGTCTCGGGGGCCGGGACGTTCGCTGGTTCGACCCTTCTGCGTGCCCGGTTCCGAGCAACTGTCTCCTCCTGGAGATCTTGATGCCGGTGCGAGTTTTCGCTAGATCGCATGTGTTCATTTAGGAGAAGTGACGGTGACGATCGGTACTGTAAAGTGGTTTAACACGACCAAGGGCTACGGTTTCATCAAGCCGGATGACGGCGGCCCCGACGTCTTTGTGCACATCAGCGCCGTTGAAAAGGCCGGATACACCGGCTTGGCAGAAGGCGCTCGGATCAGCTTCGAGGCCAAGGCTGGTCGGTCCGGCAAAGTATCAGCCGAGAATCTCCGGATTGGATAAGGCCGACATCACCGACCGCGGCGGCAACGGTTGGATCGGGATCCCTCCTGAAATGAGACCCGATCTCGCCAAAGAAAGAGAGCTTCGCTAGTGGGCGATACGGCCGTGCCATGGTATCGATGTGGACCCGGGCTCACCGTGAGAACCAGCTGGTTAGATTAACCCAATCTACCCGCTGTCATTGCCGCGAACTGCTGCGGCTTGCCGCTGGGATGACTTCAGCGTTGCTCTTGATCGCGCCAGCCGGCACCAGATGCACGATGCGATAGCCATTCTCGTGCAGATAGCGCAAGAACGCCGGCATCATTGCGGCCGTTTGGGCCTGGGCATCGTGCAGGAGAATGATACCCTTGCTTGCGACCTCCAATCGCCCGGTAACGGTCTTTAGTTCTTGTTCTGGGGTTAGGTTCTCCCAGTCGCCCGCCGGAAGGTCAGCTCCAAACACGACCATCCCGCGCGAACGCAACAATTCGAGCGTCACTGGGCTCGAGTCGAAATACGGAAACCGGAAAAAGCGGGATGGCGGGCTTGGGGCGGAGACGCCCTTGAGCCCGTCTCATCAGCGGCAATTCCGCGATCAATATCCCTCTTGCCCTGTTCGAAGGTCATCTTCGACATCATCGTATGCGACCAGCTGTGGTGTGCGATGGTGGCCCTCGGCAGCTATTCGGCGAACAAGCTCTGGAGACTTTGCGGAGGACTTGCCGACCAGAAAGAACGTGGCCCGCACGCATTCCTCGGCGAGCGCCGCCAGTACCTTTTGCGTGATTGCGGCCGCGGCCCGTCGTCAAAGGTGAGGACGACCTCATGGTCGGCCAAAGGGAGCGTTTCCCGAAAGCTGTTCAACCCAACGCGCGGGTACGCCTTTGCATCGACCTCGAGGACGCGGGAGGTGCCGAGCACATCCTGCCGCGGGCAGTCGGCCGCGTCTGTCACGACCACCCCGGCAAGTAGCAGGGTCACAGCACCAGCAAGCGGCGTGGTCAATCTGAGCAGGCGCATCTTTGAATGCGCCACACCTCCACCTTACCTGAGCCACCAGCATTGCCGAAGTACGATAACCTCATGCGATTCAGGTGGCTCTTGGGGAAGGTCGCTTGGCCGCGGGTGAGCTTATCTATTGCGCGATCGTCAGAACTCCGGGACGCATTCAGCGACACCAGGGTTTGAATGCTCCAGGAGGGGCAATCTTCAGGAACGCTTCACATTACTTGAGCAAAGTCAGCGTTTTCTGCCTATCCATGAGCTCTCACGCACATAATCGGCGTTTCGGCGCCGTCTCGTGATGCAAACCTCGATCGATCAATCCTGCTTAACTTGAATGGGTTGGCTACGTATCTCGGCTTTGTCCCCGCCGATCTCTGCGCTGCCACGCGCGCCACTGCGACGCGAGCACCATTTTAGTTGTGTGCGCACGTCGATATGCCGAGATAACCCGATCATGTCGGCGACAAAAATCATTTGGCACCAGGTCATCCTGGTCTGCCTCATCGTGCTCGCGTTCCTGTGGGCGGCGACCGAATGGACAGCTTGGCGGCTTGCCTTCCAGCAGCAGCTTGGGGCTCCCTGGTTCAAGCTCGGACATTGGCCAATTTATCAGCCGGCAGCTTTCTTTGGCTGGTGGTTCAAGTTCGATGCTTACGCGCCCGTCGTTTTTCTGGAGGGTGGCGCGATTGCTGCAAGCGGCGGCATCGCGGCCATAGCGATGGCCATGTTGCTCTCGGTCCTGCGGGCCCATGAAGGGCGGGACGTCACCACCTACGGCTCGGCGCGCTGGGCCGATCTACGCGAAGTCAAACGGGCGGGACTGTTAGGCCCTGACGGCGTCGTGCTCGGCCGGTTCGGACGTCACTATCTGCGCCACGACGGGCCCGAGCATGTGCTATGCTTTGCGCCAACGCGCTCCGGCAAGGGTGTTGGCCTCGTCATTCCGACTCTTCTGACCTGGCCGGCCTCCACCATCGTCCATGACATCAAGGGTGAGAACTTCCAGTTGACCTCCGGATGGCGCGCGCAATTTGGGCCCGTGCTGTTGTTCGATCCGACCAATCCGGCCAGCGCCGCCTACAATCCACTCCTCGAGATCCGCCGTGGCGACTGCGAGGTGCGAGATGCTCAAAATATCGCCGATATTCTCGTCGATCCTGAGGGTGCACTCGAGCGCCGCAATCATTGGGAAAAGACCAGCCACTCACTCTTGGTGGGGGCAATTCTGCATGTCCTCTACGCCGAAGCCGATAAGACTCTCGCTGGGGTTGCAAATTTCCTTTCGGATCCATCTCGCCCGATCGAGGCTACGCTCAACGCAATGCTGGCGACTCCGCATCTTGGGACAGGCATCCATCCAGTCGTCGCATCAGCGGCACGCGAACTTTTGAACAAAAGCGAGAACGAGCGCTCGGGTGTGCTCTCGACGGCGATGAGCTTCCTCGGGCTCTATCGTGATCCGGTAGTTGCCAAGATCACCGCGCGAAGCGATTGGCGCATCCGTGATCTCGTCGACCGTCCTGAATCCGTCTCACTGTACCTTGTGGTGCCGCCATCGGACATCGTCCGCACCAAACCCTTGATGCGGCTCATCCTGAACCAGATCGGACGGCGTTTGACCGAGAGCCTTGATCCCGACCGGCGCCGGCAGAAGCTGCTTCTGATGCTTGACGAGTTTGCAGCCCTCGGCCGGCTCGACTTTTTCGAGAGCCAACTCGCCTTTATGGCAGGTTACGGCATCCGCAGCTTTCTCATCACGCAGAGCCTTAACCAGCTCGAACGCGCCTACGGTCCGAACCATGCGATCCTTGACAATTGCCACGTCCGGATCGCCTTTT
Source organism: Bradyrhizobium sp. 76 (assembly GCF_023073025.1). Lineage (NCBI taxonomy): Bacteria > Pseudomonadati > Pseudomonadota > Alphaproteobacteria > Hyphomicrobiales > Nitrobacteraceae > Bradyrhizobium > Bradyrhizobium sp. 76. The sequence continues at coordinate 10,105 of NZ_JADPIS010000160.1, read as the reverse complement.
CGACCAATGACGAGCGCACCGCCAAGCGCGTCTCCGACGCGCTCGGAACTGCGACCGAATTGCGAGCCATGAAGAACTATGCGGGCCACCGCCTGAGCCCGTGGCTTGGGCACTTGATGGTCAGCCGCCAGGAGACCTCTCGTCCGCTGCTGACTCCCGGCGAAATCATGCAACTGTCTCCGCAAGACGCGGTCGTGATGATTTCCGGTGTGCACCCGGTCCGTGCTAACAAGGTCCGCTACTATGAGGATCCGCAATTCCAGCGACGTGTCTTGAAGCCGCCCCGCTTGGAGCCGAACAAGCAGCCCACCCGCCCAGATGACTGGTCAGCCCGCGCCCAAATATCGCCGTCGGGCCAGCTGCTGACCAGGCGCACGGGCAGGAGCGACGAGGCGAACGGCGGCTTACGCCGCGAGCCGGAATTGCATGAGGAAATCGAGATCAAGACGCCGGCCGGCGAGCACGAGTTCGACCCCGAGCTCGACGAGGGTGACGAGGATGCCGTCCAGGCGCAACTGATGAGCCGGTCGATGCAGGGAGTTGCGCGAACCGTCACCCTCGATCCCGACGATGGAATGGACCTGTGAGCGAGGCAGCGTGAAAAAGGTCCAGCTCAGCATCTATCTCGATCCCGGAACGTTCAAAACGCTTGAGGCCTTCGCAAGCCGCGGTGGCCGGTCCAAGTCGCTGGTGGTCGAGGCCGCAATAGGTTCCTTCCTTTCTCCGGACGATTCCGATCGGCGCGAGGCTGTGATAGCAAAACGGCTGGATCGGATTGTGCGGGTGCTCGAGCGTCTTGAACGCAATGATGGCATCACGCTTGAGACCGTCGCGCTCTTCATCCGGTTCTGGCTGACCTCAACTCCGGCATTGCCGGAGCATTCGAGCCCTGCCGCCCGCGCCAAGGGCGGTGAGCGGTACGACCGCTTTGTCGAAGCGCTGGGACGACGACTTGCGAGCGGATCCAGCGTCCTGAAGGAGGTAAGCATCGACGTGCAAGCCTCCAAGAAGCCCGAATAGAAACTTCTCCGCGCAGAGTGCCTGTGACGGCTCCTTGGCGATCGAGCGCCGGGCCTAGGTGAGCCGAGCGGGCGCGCGCGAAGGCAGACCGACACAGAGTCGTGAAGCGCGGGGAGCTTTCTTGACGTCCCAGAAGGCCATCGCGAGTCGCCCCTAGCTGCCGCGCAGGAGGCTGAAAGATCCGGCTCATCTTGAGCCCGCCTCGTCTTTCTTTGGCTACGCCAGACTACGACGCCGATGTCGGCGCGATTGATGTCGTGGTCGGATTGACCCTTCTGTCGACGCATCATCGCTGGGCCGATTCATCTGTTTCGACCGGAAAGCCACGCCGCACGGATAGCGTGTGCCGTTTCGTGCGGTCGCAATTGAGGAGCTGAAGAAACAATGCAGATCGATGGTGAGGCTGAAGGTCAGGCCAGCTCGATTGGAAAAAGTTCCGATGGCAGGTGGAGCCGAGCTCGAACGAAGGTCTGCGAACCAAGAAGATCATCGTTCAGCTCTCCGAAAGCATCTTCGAGCGGCTTGAAGCCGCGACCGAACGCGCGGGAGCCGGCAAGAGCATGGTCGTCGACACGGCGCTTCAGCGTTTTCTGGCTCCTGCGCCAGCGGCCGAAGGGCTCATTCGTGAAACTCCGGACCGGTTCAGTGGTCAGATGGCAAGGCTCGAGCGCGAGGTCGCGATCGTTGCCGAGACAGTGGCCCTGCATGCGCGCTATCACCTCACCGTTACGGCGGCCAGCGACATTCCCTAGATGCATTCAGCAAAATACGAGGACTGGGACATGGTCATGACATGGCCACTCACAGACCAGGGCCTAATGGCGCGGGAGCCAACGCCGTGACCGACACCGCTCGCCAGCTCGGCGTGACGAAACTGACACAGGCGGGCCCATTGGCGTGCTTAGCAGCAGAAATATCGCCCTGTTCGCTTCCTATCCGGCGGCGGCTCGACTGCTTCGTGAGCCTGCTATAACCGGCGTGCCCTCGCTCGTGCTGACGGACCATGACCAGCTTCGCCCACGGCGCTTAAAGGAAATCTCAAAGAAAGAAAAACGATCGGACATAAACACCGGCGGTCTGTCTGGACCGGAACGCCCGCTGCGGCTGCCCCGGAGATGGATTCGCCGCGGGAAAATAGACACTCTGGCAAGTGGCGAGACATCGCACGGACATCGCGGCGAAAATCGTCAAAAAGAGCCGCTCCAGCGCTGAATACCATCACGGAGGCGGTTCCTCCAGCGCTGGCGTGGCGGAGCCAGACCAGCACAACTGTCCTGCTTCGACGGCATGGCGGCAACGTCTTGGACAATCAACAAGCAACGACGACTGTGGTGAAGTTCATACTCGACTTTGGAATCAGCTAGTAGTCTCTTTGAGGGGTTCACCGTGCTTTCTCTGCTACCATTCTTTGCGCCTTCCGGAGTCGCCAAGTGTTGGACGCAACGACCACTGCGCTTTTGCGTGCTGTTCTTGAGGAGGTTTGCGACAGTCTGCCTCGCAGCGAAACCGGCACTCGGGCCCATGTCGCTTCCAAGATCTTGGAGGCCGCCAACAGAGGTGAGATCACGGTGAACCGCCTTCGGCAGGTCGGCATGGAAGCTCTTCGCTCCGCGCCAACGATGTGGCGGTAGATGCAGACAACTCTGATAGCGCTCATGTGAATTTCCAGGTCACGGTGTTGACGATCCTTGTCGGCTACCCGGACGGGTTCGCATCCATGCCGGATCTCAAGCGAGACATGGCCATTTTGGCCACGAGCGGTCCGGATTGGGCGGCGCGCACCAAGAGAATGGGCGCCCGCGTGCCCGAGCTCGATCTTTTTTCGCAGCGACTCGTCGAGCGAGTGAATCGAGGGTGGCGCATCACGGACAAGGGACGAGCGGTGCTCGAGCTGATGGAGCCGCGGCCGAGCACGGGCCAAGTCCAGCGAGAGGACCCGAGAGCTCCTGAGCTGCCATCGCCAGTGCCGGCACGATCCCTTTCTGTCGAACTACGCCGGCGCGAGCCCGAACGACTGGGGCGGCGCCGGTCCTCTAAGAGCCGATCGTGCGCACCGCACTCTCCGACTATGTAGGTGATCATGGCCGCGCCCCACAATCAGGTTGCCGAAGGAGGATTTTCGAGGTTGTGGCTTTCTTTTTATTGGAGAGCTGGAACGAGAAGTGTGCTGACATCTCAGCACATATCGGAGCACATATCGGGGAGAGGTGGCTGTTGCTTCGATCAGCTCCAAGATCCCGGATGCGAGGTGCGCTGGACCTCGATTTTGACGCGTGAAGCGTCGGTCCTGTGTCCATCGTCCGGAACGGTGTCCCGACGTGTCCATAGCCGGTAGTCGCGAGGCTGACCCATCTGCCGCTCTCGGTGCGGTCGTCCAGCTTCAGGTAATCGCCCGCCGCTTCCGCTGCGATGCCGTCCTATGCGTGCGGGCGCCAGAGAGGTATGCCGTTCTTCGACAGAGGCCTGATAGCCGCGTCGCAGCGCGTTGTCGGCGATCTGCTCACCACCGACATCAGCGAGAAGCAGGCAAGATCGATCAAGTACCAGCTCAGCATCGCTAAGCTTCCGCTCGCCAACAACGGGCACCATCGCGGATACAGCTTGTGGCGATAGCGATAGCCAGATGGGTCTTGCCGGTACCGGCCGAACCAGCGTCACAATGCCGGGTGTCCGGCGTTCGAGGTGCGGATCTTCTATCCGTTCCATCCACGGGCCGGGCAGATGGTGCAGGTCGAGCACCGCAAGCGGTTCGCCGGCGAGGATCATCTGGTCGTGGTTCAGCCCGACGGCACGCTCGCCCTGATTCCGGCATGGATGAGTGAGGAGACGGCTCGCTCCACGGCAATCACCGGCTCTCCTTGTTTATCTGTCGATAGGCTCGTCGAGCTGCGCGTCCGGCTCGATGCGCTTCTAGCCTCGCCTGACGGGGAATCAGCCCCGCACCAAGGAGGCGATCATGCGACCACGACCGAGCCGGCAGCGAGACCTGTTCGAAGTCGATCAAAAGATGTTGGACATTCCGACCACGCAGAAGCCTCTGCTTGTCAGCCTGATCGAGCGCATGCTGGTCGAGGCCCTAGCCGACGACGACATCGCGACAGACGCGGCCAGCGACAAGGCAAGGGAGGTCGCTGATGAGCAAGATCGCGCCTGAGCACCTCGCCCGTCAGGCCGTCGTCTACATCCGTCAGTCGACGGCTGATCAGGTCGCCAGCAATCTGGAAAGCAAGCGCCGTCAATATGGACTTGCCGATCGGGCGCGGCAGCTCGGCTGGAGCGATGTCGCCATCATCGATGACGATCTTGGCCGCTCTGGCGGTGGCGTTGCGCGGCCCGGCTTCGAGAAGCTGCTGGCTGCCATCTGCGACGGGCGTGTCGGCGCCGTTGTCTCGATCGAGGCGTCGCGCCTGGCTCGTAACGGCCGTGACTGGCACACATTGCTGGAGTTCTGCGGTCTCGTGGGTACGCTGATTGCCGACGAGGACGGAGTCTACGATCCGCGTCATCCCAACGACCGCCTGCTGCTCGGCATGAAGGGTACTATGAGCGAGATGGAGCTATCAGTCCTACGACAGCGCTCGCTGGAAGCCTTGAAGCAGAAGGCGCGCCGCGGCGAACTGTTCATGACGGTTGCCATCGGGTACGTGCGGATCGGCAACAACAGCATCGCGAAGGATCCGGATCGGCGCATTGCGGAAGCCATCACACTTGTCTTCGCGAAGTTTACCGAGATGCAGTCAGTGCGTCAGGTGCACCTGTGGCTCAGGCACGAGCGCATCCCGTTGCCGGCCGTCGCCTACGGCACGGAAGGCCGACGGATTGAGTGGAAGCTGCCAGTCTACAACACGCTCTTGCACATCCTGACCAACCCGATCTACGCCGGTGCCTATGCATTCGGACGTACGGGCAGCCGCGTCAGCATCGAGGCCGGCCGCAAGAAGGTCGTTCGCGGCTTCAAGAAGGAGCGCGACGACTGGGAGGTATTGATCCCGAGTCACCACGAGGGTTATCTGAGCTGGGCGGATTACGAAAGGAACCTCAGCCTGATCGCGGACAACGCCAATGGCAAGAACCCAATGAGCCGCGGCGCATTGCGCCGTGGCGAGGCGCTGCTGGCCGGCCTTCTGCGCTGCGGCCATTGCGGGCGCAAGCTGCATGTCGCCTACTCCGGCAAGGACGGCAACACCGGCCGTTATCACTGCCAGGGTGGCTTCATCAATCACGGTGGCGATCGCTGCATCTCATTCGGCGGCATGCGGATCGATCGCGAGGTCGGCATCGAGGTGATCGAGCGCCTGCAACCGCTCGGAATCGAAGCCGCACTCGCGGCGCAAGCGGTGCGCAGCCGTGCCAGCGAGGACAAGCGGCGGCACTTGGAACTGGCGCTCGAGCAGGCCCGCTACGAGGTCGGCCATGCGCGGCGTCAATATGATGCCGTCGATCCCGACAACCGCCTCGTTGCCGCCGAGTTGGAGAAGCGATGGAACGAGCGGCTGGCCATCGTCCGCGATCTGGAGACCGAGCTGGAAGGGCTGACAGCCTCACCCGCGACAGAACTGACGCCGGCCTATCGCGAGCGGCTGATGACGCTCGGCGCCGATCTACAGCTGGCCTGGACCAGGCCGGGTGTGACGCCGGAGGCCAGGAAGCGGATCGTGCGAACACTGATTGATGAGATCATCGTCCACGTCGAGGACAACGCGCTCAATCTCGTGATACGTTGGCACGGCGGCGACCACTCCGCGCTCAAGGTCAGGAAGAACCGCTCGGGGCAACATCGCTGGAGTGCGGCGGGCGAGACTATCGATTTGGTCCGTGTACTGGCGCGGCAGATGCCGGACAAGGCGATCGCTTCGGTGCTCAATCGCGCCGGCAAGACGACAGGGCGCGGCAACGGCTGGACACAGTCACGCGTGTGCAGCCTGCGAAGTCACAATGCGATTGCGACCTATCGGGAGGGCGAGCGACGGGAGCGCGGCGAGGTCACGCTCGACGAGGCCGCTGCAGTCCTGTCCGTCAGCCCGTCGACGGTGCGCCGTCTGATCAAGGATGGCCAACTCGCGGCGAGTCAGCTCTGTAAGGGCGCGCCGTGGATCATCAAGGCGGCCGATCTGGAACGTGCCGATGTGAAGAGCGCTGCGACCGCCCGGCGTCTGCGGCGTCCGCCGTCCGGCGATCCGCTGCAAAAAGTGCTGGAACTCTAACGACATGGACAGGTGAGCATTATGAAGCGGGCTCGGTGCCGCCCACCAAAACGGCATTCCGCTGCGTTAGCAGTCGGGCGCATGCGCTGGAATCAGCCGAAGAAAGGGGGCCAAACGCGAGATTTCAGCGTGAATGCGCTGAGAGTTGCATCAATCGACATCGGTATAATACTACAATAGAGCTAGACGTCCGAAAGGCGCATGGTCAAGTGTTGGGTACGAAATGCTCCGATCGGAAGCCGAGACGACACACTCAGGTGAGAAGCGAGATTGTTCGTTCCATTGCGTGCTGAGTTCATCGGGCAAGGGCGACCAAAATTGTCGCTCTCCAAGAGATTAAGTCCGGCGAGGCTCGATCGTGGTCACAGACACTGCAAAAGACGGGGCCCGTCGTGTCCCATTCAATCCTCCGCTTGAAGCAAAATACATGTCCGTTGACGGCAGCCTCGGCGGCAAGCTGTCTCGTGCTGAACACGGGCGAAAGTGGCGCCTTACTCGAGCACGTCCCGCCGACACTCAACCAGTTCTTTTTGATCTTCACATCAACCTCAGCGGTACGCCCGGTTTACCGACTCTGCAAGGGAGCATGGGTTCAGGGTTCCAAAATGGAAGTTGACTACGTGTGCAAGCTGCCGAGCTTCGCTCGGCATATGTAAGACACTACCTTATGATTGTGGCAACCCGCATCGATGTGGACCCGGACCCACTCGGTAACACATGGGATGAGACGGTCCTGCCTTCAGCGTGGAAGTTCGTTGAGATAGTCTATAGTTCGCGTTCATCACTAGAACTTCGTCGAGTGCACGGCCATTGACTGGGTGGGCTGAATAGCCGATCCGGGCGAGGCGGAGATTGGCGTGCATCACGACCTCTTGCACGCGACGCCTCCAACCCAATTCTTTCGTTGTCCGCGAAAGCGTCGCTTGTGCCTTCAAATTGACCAGCGAGGCGAAGCATCAGATTCAACCTTAGTTCGCGCACGAGGAGACTTGCGGCTCGCGCACGGCTCGGCTGATGTCGCCGCAACCGCCGGAAATCACGGTGATGCGTCCTGAGAGACCGAGGCCGTTCATGCCGTCGCCTTTCTGTCTGTCGCGCCGGCGACGATGGCGCAATCCGCGCCCAGCGCAAGTCCCCCATTCCTCCGCCCAAGCTTGGGAAGCCTAGTCATTTCGAATTTCACGGTCCTCCGGCAACCACGCACGAACCCGCGGAGATTGATGCCACCGTCGCGATGGAGATCGATAGGGTAAATGATCGGCGCTGATGCCTCTTCAAGGTTGTCCGCAAGGGCTCGGGATCCAGAATGTCACCTTGGCTGAGAAGTTCCTCTCTTTGCGGTCTGCGGTAGATCGGGTAGGACATGGTTGACCTCCTGATTCACTCACAATGGGAAGATGGGACCTTGAGCCTCCTTTTTGGTTCAGATGCGAGGAATTCCGCACCTTAGGCAACGCCAGGACTGCAAGCAGCCCACCGAGTTTCTACGGCAACGAACATCTTAGAGATTAGTGGGACTCTCCGCGCTTCTCGCCTTGTGGAGATGACTGCACGTTTGGCTGTGGGGACGATGATGTTCCCGTCTGTGGCTCAGAGGTAGGAGATGGTGATATCTGTGTCGGCGGCGCTGGCTCCGCTTTCGTGTGTGGCGATCCAGCCGGAGGAGGAAGCAGCGGGGAAGAGGCGGGAGGAGCCTGCGTCTGCGAACTGTGCGACGGCGTCGAAGTTTCAGCTTTGCCTTCCTGCTTGTGCTCGTCTTTCCCGGGCGGCACGGGAATACCAAGCCTTAGCATTAGTCCTGTGGTCAGCACGGTGTTCTGCTCGGTCAGTTTGTTCACCACCGACGTGTGGTCGTGGTGCAACGCGGTGTACTCTTTTTCGAGCGATTCCACCCTCCACATCAAAAGGTAGATGATGATCACTGCGCCGAGTATGAGCGCGGTCAGTGGCGTCCTCGCGGCCGCAAGAGCCCGATTAAATCCATGCCCACCTGCGCCCCCACCATGCCCACCTGCGCCGCCGGCAAGTCCCCCTTGCCCTGGCGAGACGTGCGCTTGCAAGGCTACGTTGCCATTCACGGTGTCGTTGAACGCCTCCGGCGCACTGAATTCGAGCACCGTCCAGAACATCTCGCTTAATAGCTCTTCCCCGCCGATGACGAGTAGTAACAGTTCGATGGAGCCATACCGCACGCCGCGTACTTCGATGCGGACGTCCCTCCAACTCCGATCCACACGAGAAATCTTCTGCGCGAGCTTTGTCCCGAACTCTTGAATGAGCGCCCGTTCATTGTCATCGGGTGCGGGAGATCGAGTCGGGCTGCTGCTCTGCCAATAGTTGGTCCAAAAATCTTTCTTTGTTGCACTGGGAGATGTGCTCGGCAGTGACAGGCGTACTACGGCCATCCTCTGCATGTTACCCCCTCTGCTCAATCAGACTGCCATGGTCGGCGCACGGGCATCATTGCGACAAATTAAGAAGACGGCCCCGCTATTAGAGCAACGCTGGGCCGCAAGTGAAAAGCGTGATCCCACTTCACACATCGCAATGTGTCCAAGGAGCGCATTCTAGCGTGACGACCCAACATTGCATAGCGCGATGTGAAGCAACTCACACCTCTTGGTAGAAAGCCTCTTGACTACCCCGGCGGTGACGGCATGCTTTGCTCGCCCAAGTCTCATGGGACGCGGCAGGTAATAAATGCTGCCGCGGCTGATCTGCAAAACTTCCGCTTGCCTGGTGATCGACAGATCGTGCTCGCGGTCGATCATCGCTTTGCGCTCAGCAATCCCGCCTTGGTGAGCGCGCCTTCTAAAAAACTGGTCTCAGCGCTGCTCGCTCCCTGTGGGATAGAAACGCATTGCCGCTAGACTGCGGCCGGAAGGGAGCGGCCGATATGATTTTGGTGGCATGTGACCCCGCTAGAAAACCTGGTCCATGGGCTGTTGCGTACGTGAGAGTGGTGACGCCGTCCCGGCGATCCCGTCTAGGAATATGAATAAATTGCGCAGCCCAGCCCTTCCGCCGTGTCAGCAGGAGGATTGGAGATGAACCGCAACAAATCGAAATCCAGGGCCGACCGCACGATGCCCATGGTGCACCCGAACGCGGCTGCCATCGACATTGGCGCGACCATGCACATGGCTGCCGTCAGGGCAGATCGCGCACCTGAGCCAGTACGCAGCTTTGGTACCTTCACGGCTGATCTGCATCGGCTGGTCGACTGGTTTCAGAATGCGGCGTCGAGACCGCCGTCATGGAATCGACCAGTGTCTACTGGATCCCGATCTTCGAGCTTCTCGATGCACGGGGGTTCACTGTGTTTCTTGTCAACGCGCGCGATGCCAAGCACGTGCCGGGGCGCAAGACCGATGTCAGCGACGCGCAGTGGCTGCAGCGGCTCCATTCGTTCGGGTTGCTGCGAGCCAGCTTTCGACCCAAAGGGCAGATTGCCGAACTGCGAGCCTACGTGCGTCAGCGGGAGCTTCTGCTGGAGTACGCGGCTTCACACATCCAGCATATGCAGAAAGCATTGACTGAGATGAATCTTCAACTCCACCACGTTGTGGCCGACATCACCGGTGCGACCGGCCTGGGCATCATTCGCGCGATCCTTGCCGGCGAGCGCGATCCTGAGGCGCTGGCGTGCTTACGCCATTACAGCTGCCACTCCAGCGCCGAGGCGATCGCGAAGGCGCTCACCGGTAGCTACCGTGCCGAGCATCTGTTATGCGCTCGATCAGGCACTCGCCCTTTACGACGCCTATCGCGAGAAGGCATCAGCCTGCGATGTCCGGATCGAAGCTGTGTTGAAGGAACTCAGCACCCACAGGGGTCGTGATCATGGATCAGCACCGCCAGTCTCGCGGCGTCGGAACAGA
>NZ_JADPIS010000005.1:0-581 GCF_023073025.1 Bradyrhizobium sp. 76 | reverse complement strand
ACTTCATCGAGCATGATGCGAATGTCCCAGTAGAACTAGCGTTCAAGTTTGAACCCGTATCAATCGCGCCAGCGTTTGAAAGGGATGCCGCGCCTAAACTTGATCCAGCACAGTGGCCCGAGGCCCGGCTGCTCAAGGCCCGTCGCCGGTATGCGGAGAGTTATGCGGCAGTGCCCGCACAAGTGCTCATTGAACTGTACGGTGTGCCGTACGCTTCATATCTGGCTGGGCAGGCGATGCTGGGCTTGGGGACCCAATATGCCCGAGCGATCGCAGACCGAATGGGAGTTTCGGAGCGAAACGCAAGTGCGATCGCTAAGATGTTTCTCAAGGTTCTACACACGCTTGGCGATGAGGCGGAGCTTACGAAGAACGACGACGCATATCAGGTCACGCGATCCACATTTACGCCCCTTCATGAGAATGAAGTTGACGAGATGTTTGACGCATATTTCGCGATGTTTACCGGCATCCTGAAGGTGTTAACGGCACACGTTAAACTTGTTCGATCCGTCGAAAAGAAGAATGGTCGACGATTCGAAATCTGGAGCCTGACCGATTCAGACCAGCGACTCTTCTAG
>NZ_JADPIS010000051.1:0-583 GCF_023073025.1 Bradyrhizobium sp. 76 | reverse complement strand
TGGCCGATATCGACGACGCGGCCTCCGAGATCGTTCTCATCGTCCACTGGGTGGGTGGCGCCCACAGCGAGTTGCGCTTGCCCAAGCGCCGGCGCGGACAGCGCAACAGCACCTCTGCCGATATCATCCAAGCCGTGCGTCAACTGGTGCTGATCGCCAGCGATGACCTGATTGCCGGCATCCTCAACCGCAACGGCCTCAAGACCGGCAACGGCAATCGCTGGACCCGCGAGCGCGTCACATCAATGCGCTCGAACTACCACATCGCGGTGTTCAAGCCCGCCGAGGACGGAACCGAACCCTGGCTCAATCTTGGCAACGCCGCAAAGCTCCTGAAGATCGCGCCCAAGACGCTTCGGCTGGCCGCTGAAGCCGGCGAGATCGAAGCCATCCATCCTCTGTCGGATGGTCCTTGGATCTTCGCCCGCGCCGCTCTCACAATGTCCGCTGCCAAATCCATCACCGAACGGGCACGGCTGAACCCCAAATACCCCACGGGATCGCATCCCGATCAGCAAAGCCTCTTCTCTTCAACAACATAGACAGATGGGTGTTCTGATGCGCGATTGTAGAAGTCGAGATA
>NZ_JADPIS010000092.1:0-18654 GCF_023073025.1 Bradyrhizobium sp. 76 | reverse complement strand
CATCGCAATGCGCGCCGACAAGACCGACCAGAGCTTCACTTCAATGATCTATCTGGCCGCGGCCGCGATAAACTCCAGATGAATCCCAACAGACCCTAGTTCGCAGCTGCCGTGGCGGGTAAAAACGAGCCCCGCCACGGGTCTGGGGCAGGATAATATGTCAAGCTTGAGAGGGCAGCGTTCTTTGCTTCGTTCGCGTCGGCTTGGCCTCCGCGGTGTGCTCGCTGACTCAGTTCAAGTCAAACTCAAGCCGAGGTCACCGCAGTTTTTTTCGATGGTGATCGGTCGGCTTGATTGATTTTCAGGTAGCGCTTTCAAGTCGGCTTCATCGTGCCAGATGGGTGGCTCAGTTCTAATCTCAATTCATTTGGCGAAGCGTTCTGGGCGGCTTTGCAGGGCTAGTAACGTAAGCGATAGTGGCGCATTGTGCACAACCACTAGGACCACGTCCGGAATCGCGTTTGTCGAGACGTCTCGCGATTGACGCTGCCGCACAAAAGCAGGTGGCCAGCCCAGGAATAGCAACCATATGGCCGCTGACGATCTTCCCTTTTCATCTACGGTCTCATCCGTTGTCGATGCCTTCTTGAAAAAGATCGAGGACCAGAAAACCCTTTCGCGGGCGTCTTTGTCGGCGCTGCGAAAGGCACTGGCGGATCATCAATTGGACGCCGAGAGCCTACGGGCGGCCATTTTCAATGCTGCTGAGCCGAGCAATGATCCAGATTGAAGAAATCGAAATTGTCGAGTTCCGTGGAATTCGTCATCTCAAGCGCTCGTTGGGCCGAAGGAGTTTTGGCATTGCGGGGCCGAACGGTACTGGCAAGAGCGGCATCGTGGATGCGATCGAATTTGCCCTCACCGGAAACATCACTCGTCTCGGCGGTGCGGGCACGGCGGAGCTGAGTGTCAAGGCGCACGCTCCACATGTCGACGCGAGCAAAAAGCCCGAAACCGCGCTCGTTCGCCTGCAGGTCTATGCGCCCGCTCTCAAAAAGAGCTTCATAATCGAGCGGAGCGTCAAGAATCCAGGCGCCGCGGTACTCAAGCCGAGCAGTGCTGAAACCAGGGCGCTTCTGGCGCAGCTCGAAACCCATCCTGAGTTTGCCCTGTCTCGTCGAGAAATCATCAAATATATTCTCGTTCCTGCAGGCAAACGATCACAATACGTCCAAGAGCTGCTGCGCCTTGATCAGCTCGAAAAGCTGCGGGTCTCACTCCAACGCGTCGCCAACGATGCAAAACGCGACCACGGAAGGGCCGAGGTGGAGGATCGGCGGACCAAGTCCGATTTCTTGCACCATCTCGGCATTGCCACTCCAAACAAAACTGATCTGCTTGCTTCTGTAAATGCTCGTCGAGCTGTGCTGAAGCTCGATCCTGTGGCGGACCTCGCGCCGGAAAATGCCTTGAAGGTAGGCATCAATCCAGATGCCGAGCACGAGGCGCCGCAGCCATTCTCCAAGCTCGGCGCCAAGAATGACCTTGCGAGCTTCCTGAAGAGGCTGGCTGTCTCACAGGAAACAACCATAACTGGCGCAAAGTCGGATGCAGTCGCCGCTCTCGCCCAGCTCACGGACGATCCGGCTCTGTTAAGGGTTGTCAAGCAGCGCGCTTTGGTTGAGCGGGGTCTTGAGCTGGTCGAAGGAGACGCTTGTCCACTGTGCGACGGTCCCTGGGAGATGGCCCTCCTGGCAACACATCTTCAAGAGAAGATCGCAAAGGCAGATGCAGCCTCGACGGCATTGAAGCAACTGGCGCTGGCGATCGACCCCCTCGCGGCTCACCTGCGGGCGATGGCGCTTGACGCGGGCAAGGTGGCCGAATGGTGCGAAAAGGCCAATCCTCCTATAGATGCCGCGTCGCTGCGGTCCCACGCAAAGGCCCTCGACGGTGACCGCGACACACTAGACAAGGTCGTCCGGGACCCGGCAGCGATCGCCCAGGCGCTGCAAGCCCTTGGTCGACTGGGGGCATCGCCCGCGGTCGAGTTGCTTCAGCCCGCCGATCGTCTGGCGGCCTATATCGAAACGCTCTCCGACCCTTCAAAGGAGGAAGAAGCCAAGGAATTCTTGATCGTCGCCCAAGAGAAATACGATCAATGCCGCGGGACGCAGCAGACCCTCAATATCGTGGCCCAGCAGGCCGAAACAGCTTCTGCAGTGTTTAGCCACTACGGTACGGTCAGCACCGCAATGTTGGAAGGCATCTACGACAAGGTGCAGAAGGACTTCACCGAATACTACAGTTTCATCAACCGCGACGATGAGGCCAAGTTCGAGGGCAAGCTCTCTGCATCATTGGGCAAACTGGCCTTCGATGTCGACTTTTACGGACGAGGCAGATTTCCTCCGGGGGCCTACCACAGCGAGGGCCATCAGGATGGCATGGGGCTTTGCCTCTATCTTGCACTGGTGAAGCACACGCTCGGCGACGGATTTACGCTTGCCGTCCTCGACGATGTGCTGATGTCGGTCGACGCCGGCCATCGTCGTGAGGTTTGCGCGCTCCTGAAGCAGAAATTTCCAAACACGCAGTTTGTCCTGACCACTCACGACGGCGTGTGGCTCAAGTTCATGCAGAGCGAAAAGCTGGTTCAGAGCACTCTTAGCTTTGGCGGCTGGACGGTCGACAGTGGCCCACAGGTCTGGAACGAGGGTCACGTCTGGACGCAGATCCAGAAACACCTCGCCAATGACAATGTATTTTTGGCGGCAGGGACTTTGCGACGCTATCTGGAGTTCACCTCGACGATCCTTGCGGATAATCTGCGCGCTCGCATCGAATATCATGGAAACGGACAATACGACCTGGGCGATCTCTGGCCCGGGGTGTTAGCCGCATGGAAGGCCCGTCTCAAAGAGGCGCGCGACTCCGCCTCCTCGTGGGGGAAAAATATTCAGGATGCCGAAGCGCTCCAGATAGAATCCAAAAAGCGGGTGGCGGCGACAAAGTCCGAAGAGTGGATGATCAACAAGGCGGTTCACTACAACGCCTGGGCGGACCTGCAATCGAAGGAATTCGCTGCGGTCGTGAGTTCGTTTCAACAATTGCTTCAACTGATGCAGTGCCCCAACACCGATTGCGGCGAATTCCTCTGCGTTTCGCCTATCAAGGGTGACAAGGAAGTGCTCCGCTGCAGTTGCAGCGCTGTCAGTCTCAACCTCGTGCCGAAGAAGAACTGATGCTCCTCGCCCGGCCCAGACCGTCGCTGACGCGTGTATGTGAACCTGTGGCCACGCACCCTCGAGGCCGGACCATGCGGTGAAGTTGGTCCGCTCGTCGCCCCGCGCGGGCTCTGGATCGACCGGCAGCGCCGATGACGGATCGCGATGATCGCGCATTCATTGTGGCCTGACACCGCTATGATGATGGGCGCTGCACCTGGGGTTGGTGCCGACGATAATGGCCGCAGGGGTTCAGGATCAGGCCGCACGCCGGTCGGCGGCCGGCTTCTGCGCGGGCAGAAGGCCACTGAATCGCGAACAGTGCATTCGCCGGACCGGCTGTCTTCGAAGCGATAAGCCGGCACCGGAGGACCGCTGCGACGAAAGGTTCCGGCTTGCGGGTCTCGTTGCCGCTTACCTATCACCTTATACGCCCGTGCTCCGGTCTGAACCCGATTGTGACAGAGTTCCCGGACATGGACTTGATGCCTTTGAGAGATGCGTCACGCGAAGCGTAGTGGCGGACCAAGTTGGTCAAGAGGTGCGGGCTCCAGCCGGGATGGCGATCTTCAGCGGCGCGCGCCAGTCCGCGTGCAATGGCGTAACTGGTCATCAGAGAGCCCAACGACGGTCCTGCCGTGTAGCTCACGCATCATTTCAGGGCGTCACAGCCTAGACTATGATTCGGACCGGGAGTGCGGAATAACCGTGCACGAAGTTCGATGCAACGCGTTCCGGATCGCCAACGACCTCGACCTCCATGCGCTTATTCAGTATCTCCTCCCAGAGGATTTTAAGCTGCAGCCGCGCGAGATGTCGACCAAGGCAACGATGGATGCCGTATCCGAACGAGAGATGTTGGTGCACGTTCTTGCGATCGATCGTAAATTTGTTGGCGTCCTCGATGACCTCATCGTCTCGGTTGCCAGAGATGTACCACATTACAACCTTGTCGCCTCGCCTGATTTGTTTGCCTCCCATGATAATGTCCGCGGTGGCGTTGCGGCGCATATGTGCGATGGGCGTTTGGTACCGAATAATCTCGGACACAGCGCTCGACACCAAGGCGGGATTATCTCGTAGCTTTCGTAGCTCGGAGGGGTGCTGGTTCATGAACAGCAGGCCACCGGTGATCGAATTGCGCGTGGTGTCGTTGCCCCCCACGATCAGTAGAATGAGATTGCCAAGAAACTCACGTGGCTCCATATGCCGAGTCCCGGACGAGTGCGCCATCATCGAAATGAGATCAAATCGTGGCTCGGCATTTATCCGCTCCCGCCAAAGCCGAGTAAAATATGTCAAGCACTCGGACAGGATTGCGCTTCGCTTGCCCCAGCTGTCGATCGCCTGCCCAACCGTCGGCGCTGCAACGGCTACGTCCGACCAGTACGTCAGGAGCCGGCGATCCGCGAACGGAAAGTCGAAAAGTGTGGCCAGCATCTGCGTCGTCAACTCGATCGAGACCATATCGACCCAGTTGAAGGCTTCATTGCGCGGCAGGCCATCAAGGATTGTTCTAGCGCGACTGCGGATTAATCCCTCGAGTTTTTCCAAATTGTCCGGTGCGAGTATCGGACTTACGGTGTTGCGCTGCGCGGCATGTTTGGGAGGACCTGCCTTGATAAAACTCGGTGTCCAATGTTCCTCGGGCACGTCGAGGATCGTGACACCTTGCTCTGACGAGAATATTTTATGATTTGTATCGACGGCCACGATATCGCGGTATCTCGTTATCGACCAATATGGTCCGTATGGGCTGTCTTGGCAGTGGTGAACGGGATCTTCCCTTCGCAGCCGCTCGAAGCAGGGCCATAAGCTATCATCTTGAAATCGTCTAGGTTCGCTTACATCTAGATCTCTCAACGGGATGCCGCGCACATCTTCGCCTCCGCGCACGTTAAAGGGCGTTTTCATGACCGTGTCCATTTGGTCTTTTCTCTTTGGAGAACCCGATCTCGACAGGTCGTAACCGCATGGATTGCGTGCCGAGTGCTTCAGTTGGGAAGAGCGTCTCGCCGAAGCGGCAAAGAATATTCAAAAAACTCAGCGGCGGCCCCTACCAGTTCCGGCAGGAGCGAGATCGCCGCCACTTTGTCTATGCGAGCGGAACGCCGCCAGATGAGTCGGCCACGTCTCATTGCGGAAGACTCGCGGCGGCCCGCTTGAATTGTGGCCGCTGCGAAATAGGGCCTGACTTCGGCATGCTCAATCTCAACAACGCGATCGGGCAGGGGACCAACGCGGTGGTCGCGGTCGCGCGTTCAATCAAACAGAAGATGGAGATGTTTGGACGGCGCTTGGGTAATGTTCCAGCGGCATGTCAAAGACCAAAGCTACAATTCCTTCGGCGCCTTGCGCGCCATCAAATAACCAACTGATCCGATCCAAGCACGGCCTTGGCCGCCGCGGCTTCACCATTTACTATCCTCGCCGCTGGTGCTGCTAGGAACGTGCTCCCACTTTACTTCCTTGATAAAGGGCATCGTCTAGCTCGCTCGTGTGGTCAGGCGTGTGCTCCCGATCTGTGCCAGGAGCTCGTCAATAGTTAGGCACGGCGCCTCTGGCGCGACGCTCTGCGCTTCTCCGGCAGTACAGGGATCGGAACGTGCGGAAGTGAAAAAGACGCCCCCGCCCGCCAGCCCGCCCTACACCCGGGAGGTGATGCATGCGCTGTTGCTGGAACACGTGACTGGGCAAGCGTGCTCGCACATCGTGGCGGTCGGCCGCTTGAAACGGATTCCTGGGTTGAAGCATACCGGAAAAGACAACTACGCCTGGTTGTTCAAGGGCGAGGCGATTTTCTGCCTGGCGTCGGGCCCGAGCCTCACGGCGGAGATCTGCCAGCGTGTGCGCGGCCGGCGGTCGATCGCCATCAACTCGTCGGCCGTGCTGGCGCCCTGGGCGAGCGTGCTGTTCTTCACGGATTCCGGCTGGTACGAGCCGCGGCGCCAGCTGGTGGCGAACTGGGATGGCCTGGTGATCTCGATGTCGCAAACGGCGAAGCGCGAGATGCCGGACAAGGTCAAGCGCGTACAAGGCGAGGGCGACCCCCAGGCGCTGCCGGGCTTCAGCCGCGGCCCGCACGTGATCCAGCAAGGGAGGTCGTCTCGCCACACCGCGGTGAGCCTGGCGATCGCGCTCGGCGCGACGCGGGTAGTGCTGCTCGGCTATGACATGCGCATCGTCGCGGACCGGGAGCACTGCCACGACGAGAAGGGCTCGGCCCGCGATTCCGAGATCTATCAGCGCGAATTCGTTCCGGGCTTTGCAGGCTGGGACGAGGCCGCACGCGCCGTCGGCGTCGAAGTCATCAACGCGACTGAAGGCAGCGCGCTGAAGCAGTTTCGGTTTGCGTCGCTCAACGACATCCTGAGATCGGCCGCTTAAGAAAAAGGCGCAGCAAAATTTAAACATCGGGCTCTCCCGCGAGCAGATCCGGGCGGCAGTGCAGGCCGACTTCGTGGAGCTCTATGCCGCTTTGAATTCCGCGTACGTACCAACCTGGTGCCGCGGCTTCTGAACAGCGGGCTTTCTGACAGCCAGGTGCTGGACTTTACGCGGGCCAATTTTGCGGACCCGGCATTGCCGCTCGGAAACTTTAATTTCGGACGGGGACAAGAGGTTGGATGCCGTAAACTTTGGCGAGTACGTTGATCAAGGAATAAGCCACGTTCTCCGCATCAGCATCGAATAGAACGCGAACGGGGCAGTGCGGAGGCGTCTCGGTTGTCGGCCAGATGCGAGTAAGTCCCAGGGCTGAACCGTACTCCTCGATCTCCGGCATGGACATATCGAGTTCTGGGGCAAAGTAGTAGCTGTGAAAGAGCAGATTGCCGATCACACCGGTCGTGATTTGATGGTCGGGCCTTGCGTTGAGTGGTGAATGCTTCACGTCGTAGAGGGTTCCTGCAACGTGCGTGATGCGACCTCTCCATCGGTTGGGGTTTATCTTCGCAATCCAGATTTCCCAGCCGTCGATGGGATCTCTGGTTCTTCGGAAGGTATCACGCTGCTTGGAAGGGATCGCTGCTGTACGGGGGTCGCGGAATTCGTAGACCATTGTGAACATGGTGATCCATGCCGCCAGAGACCTTGAAGCCCAGCGATCTAGAGTGGGCCAAGTAGCCTGCAGAAAAGGAACGATGTGCGGCTTTGCTCTTGTCTGCAACCTGCTCATCCAGCCGCTGTTGCAACGTTCGCACACACAAGGGATCGTGGCGGTTAGCATGTCGCCATTCCAAATCCGTTCGGCGTGCAAAGTCCCACTGAATGAAGCCGTGTGCATTCGCTTCGAAAAGGCTCGTGAGACGTAGGTTTGTATCCATTCGGCCCAAATGTGTTCGTGAGATAACGGCCCCCCTCCGCAGAAAACGCATGTCTTGGGTGTTTCGCCTATCGACATCGGCCTAAGTATCATCTGGCGGCCCCTCCGAAGTGGCCACTAAAACACACGGGTCACTTCTCATCCAATCAGGGAGCCGCGCTGCGCGTATTCTCAAACAGCCGTTCACCCCCTTAGCCGCTTAAGCAACGCAACGCGCTCGTCGTTTAATTCGCGAAGATATTGAGCATTGGAAAGCTGCGTCTCCTGCCACTCGATGCGATCTTCCGCGGTCCAAAGGTAACACTCGCGATCGAAGCGTGCTTTTTCGGCATTACCGTATTCTGTGTAAAGTTTGATATCACGTTCCACCTGGTCCAGTTGTTCCTGGATAGTTCTTGGCATCAGCCGTTCCCTTGGCCTTGCCTCCAGCCGGCGTTAGTTTTCGGCGCAATCTATGTGGCTAGCAACATGCGGTTCGCTCTCCTCGGTAGTTAGACGCATAGTTTGTTCGTAAAGGTTATTCCGTAAGATTGTCTTCATCTGCGCGACTGTCGATGCGACTTGGTTCGCGCAATGGCAGTCCTTCCACTCCCTCAGGGAGAGTTGGCCAAAATACAACCATACTCGGAGTACAGAACAGAGAGCGGCGACACAGAGCGCCGGCCGACTGCTACGGCCCGACTGCGGCGGGGGTTTCTCCTCCTTTACCCCGCCGCGCCCGAAATCAGATCTGCTGCAAACGGCATCCTCTTCTTTTCTCGCGCAATCAAGGAACAGAATTGACAGTTCAAATCGGCGTCAATGGCCACTCCATGTTCGCCTCCGGGGCGTACCGCCAGATCAATGACGAGGACGTCTTCAAGACGCTCGCCGCACATAAACTCAAGCGATACCGCCTGACCATTCCTCTGGCGGCTGACACTGATCCATGGGTAGCGACGCGCTTCACCTCGATCGTGGGCCTTGCCGCCAACTATGGCGTCACTCTTGAACCTGTTCTGGCGCTTCCGCTAATGTGGGGCGACAAGACCGATGCCGGCAAGTATCCTGCCGGCGAAGCTGCTGCGATCTACTCCCAGGGCTACAATCGGACCCTGGCGTTTGTTCGCCAGTTCGCATCTTCAGTTGGCGACTGGGAACTTGGTAATGAGATCAATCTGACCGTCCGTGATGCCAACGGCTCTCCGTTGTTCGGCGAGGGGTGGGCCTCTGCCGAGTTCGCTGCATATCCGTCGATGGCCGACTTCGCCAATCTCTTGCGGGGAATGTCGGACGCGATCGAGCAGGTACGCCGCGACACCGGCAGAAACCTTCGGCGCATCGTCGGCACCACATCGACGATGTTCGGCTACATCGACTTCATGAAGGCGAATGGCGTCAAGGTCGATGTGCTCGGCTATCACTATTACGAGCATGCCGGCGTGGACCCGACGAACTACTGGGGCGGAGTTCGTCCCAATTTCAACCTGTTCACAAAGCTGTCGAGCTACGGCGTTCCAGTCGCCATCAATGAGATGAACGGCGCCGAGATCTACGACTCAACGTTCGTCAACACCTCGACGTCTGCGTCGATGTCGGCCTGCAACTCAAACCTGGATGCGATGCTGGCGAAGTTCTCTCAGTATTCGTTCATCGAGTGGATCGATCTCTACGAGCTGATCGACGAGCCGGACAAGACTGGTCCCGATGGTCGGTTCGGGCTGATGTTCGATCTGTCGACCTCGAAGCCGCTCATGTCGACGGTTGACAAGTATACGGGTGGACCCCAATAACAGCGGCGCTATTCCGGCGCAGATTTTCGGCTAGACTCCCTTCAGGGGTGAGCACATAGGGACTGCCTATCAACCCGTGGCATTTCTGCTAATGTTGTGGTCTAAAGCATTAATTCCCGTTCATTTGTTGGGAAACTCGCTCCTACGCCGGGAGGGTCCAGTGCCTGATGAACACGACTCCACTTTGCGCGATGCGCATTGGAAAATGTACTCAGAGAATTCGATCCAAGCGCGTCATCACGAGACGCAACGAGCGGCGGTAGCATCTACATTCATAGGCATTTCGGGCGCAGTCATCGCCTTCATGACTTCGGACAAGACGCTGAGTCCTTTGGACCTGCCGCCTGCACTGCTACTCGTTCTGCTCGGCATGTTCGGAGCAGTGTTTTCCGCGAAGCAATACGAGCGGATACAGCTACACACGCGGCGCGCACGGGGCTATCGTGATGCCTATGATGCGCTGCTTCCAGGGTCACCTCTGAGAAGCATCAGACGGATCGCGGATGATGACAACACGCGAGAATTTCCGAAACTGAGTGTTCTACGTCTGAATCAGTTTTGGATTGCGATGAACCTTGCGATCTCTGGACTTGGCGTTTGTCTCGTGATTGTGGCTCTATTCTTCCCGATTCGGGTCATAGCCCCGTAATGGCGTTCGTAGGTCGCCTTCTCGACGGTTGCCTTCACTCCCTTCAAGTCACTGAACCTCCAGAGGGGCGCAAAATTCCATGACCGCCATCCTCATCACGTCGTTGGTCGAGCGAAGTCATCTCAGCACCGGGAGAAGTCTTATTCTGCAATCACAATCTTCGAGCCGTTGCGGGTCGCCCGAGACCCGCCATGTCGAAGGCTTCGATTCGACCGGAACGAAGAAGAGAAGTGTATTCCGACAACATTGAATAGAGATTGAACCCGCCAATCGCAAAAGCACAGAAGGCAATGAACCACGCGCCGGAATCATGCGGCCAAGTCACAATTGCCCATATTCCTAGCCTGACCAACCCAGCATTGATCGCCAGGCGGACAATATTGGTGTGATTAAGGACATAAGCAACAACGGCAAAAAGGAATACTCCCCCAGCGATGAGGGCCACCAAAACGAAAAATGAAGAAAGGCCTTCGATTGGTGCGGGCATTTAACTTCCCCGCGCGGCTACCATGATGGATGAACACCGGTGCAAGGCGGAATTTCAGCACCTGCAGAACGAACTCAATCTCGCGACCGGCGCCGGGCCGACCGACATAGTAGCGCTTCAACACGCGGCCCGCCGGATGAGCGGCATCGCAGCCCGCCTCGAGGCTTTGGGTGGTGACGATTACTCACAGTGATACCTCGTCGTCTCCCGTAATCGTTTCTGTCACCCAGCTTGTCGTCGTAGCAAGCCATCTGGTGGTGCCTTGCGTGGCGCGCGGCGGTGCATCATGCTGTAACGCCGCGCTGATCTGGCTAAAATCAAACGCAATACACCTGGCGCCTTGCTGACGTATCTGGTCGAGCCCGACGAACCGGCGCTCGATGGCATGCCGCTGCTCAAGGCTGCGGCGGGCCACTGGACCGGCCGGTCTCGAAGATGGTCGTCACTGCCTCATCTGCAGTTCATACTTGTGACCAGTCGGGACATCGGCGATGTTGCTCAGCACGCCTGACATCGCCAAGCCGACCAAGTTGGTACCGCCGGAACATGCCGGGCGTGCTGGGAAGCGTGATCTGCCCGTTGAGGGAGCCGTCCATGGGCGAAGTTAGCACGATTGGTCGGGATTTGGCTAAGTCGCTGTTCCAGGTGCATTGGATCGATGTCACGCGCGCGGTCCTGATGAAGCGGGTAAGTCGGGCAAAGGTGCTGGAGTATTTTTGCCAGCAGCCACGTTGTTTGGTTGGGATCGAAGCATGACCGTCAGCGCATCATTGGGGCCGCGAACTTCAGGCGCTTGGACATACGGTCAGACTGACACCTCCGAGCTATGTGAAGGCCTACCTCAACCGCAGTAAGAACGACGCGAATGATGCGGCTGCAATCTGTGAGGCTGTGACGCGGCCGCCGATGGGTTTTGTCCCGGTCAGGAGACGACGGAGCAGCAGCCGTTTTGATGCTGCACCGGACCCGACAATCGCTGGTGCGCCAGCGTACCAATGTTGAGCAATGCACTGCGCGAGCACCTGGCCGAACTCGGCATCGCGTCGGCCAAGGGGCGCAACGGGACAGCGGAGTTACTAAGGATTATCGATTGTCGGGGGCGAGACTACAAGGAACGGAAGCTGTCGCTCGCGGCATGAGGCAGGCGGACTACGAGATGGCAACACCAATAGACGAGCGCATGACGACTTAATGCAGATACCTCGTTCCGAGAATCGGGAGAACCCGCTTTCAGACGGTCAACGCCCGGTGGGCGAGGTAGAACATCGCGAAGGTGGAAATGATGAGGCTTGTCCGGGAGAACGACGCTCGCACTTGGACAGCAGACTCAGTGTGCGTGGCTTGAGGATGGGCATGTGACCCGATGGGGCAAGTTTCGCGCCTTATTGAGCGTGGCGGACTTCCGTCCGCCAGCGCGGACGCGCTCTTGTGTCACATACCAGATTAGGCAAGCATGAAAAGTGCTGTACATAGCCGATCCGCGCTGGAAGATTGTGGTCGCCGACCGCGCGAAGAGACCCGCGATGTGGTTGCCGGGGCGCCTTGATCTGCTTTGATTCCGCTCGACCGACCAGATAGAAGAAAAGCGTAATCGAGTTTTCTGTGATCGCAGCTCTGGCCCCAAACTAAAGTTTCTTTCCTTCTGGATCAGCCATGAGAAGGCTTAGTACCGGCGTCGGTTGCGCTAATCAGAGATGTCTTTCAGTGCTTCCACCAAAAGCCTATTGTCGTCTTCAGTGCGGCTTGCGATGCGCAGGAATCGTTTGCCATTCTGAAGAGTCTTGCCGCCATTGTGCCTGATCAATATCCGTCTATCTTTTAAAAGTGTTGAGGCGATCACGTCCCCATCCGGCCAATGGGGCGGGAGTTCGCAGAACACGAAATTTGCGTCGGGCTTCAGAACTCTCATTCCGTCGATGCTGCGCAGGTCTGCGTATAGTTTGTCCCTGTCGCTGCCCACCCTCACCCAACTCTGCTTTGCAGCGTGCGCCAGGTAAGGAAGCTTGCTTAGAAAAAACTCAGCAAACGTATTAACATTCCACGTGGGAAGGGCGGCTCTGATTTCGTCCATCGTCTGTACATTTGCTGATGCCGCATACCCGATCCGTAAACCGCATGTCCCGTAAATCTTTCCAAGACTTTTGAGAACGATCACATTGGGAAATTCCAGCAAGTGATTTTCCAGGCTTGCACTTCGCCCGAGCTCACTAAACTCGATAAATGACTCATCGATCAGTAGGAGTTGCTGTTGAGCTCGAAG
The DNA here is from genome assembly GCF_023073025.1 of Bradyrhizobium sp. 76. Taxonomy (NCBI): domain Bacteria; kingdom Pseudomonadati; phylum Pseudomonadota; class Alphaproteobacteria; order Hyphomicrobiales; family Nitrobacteraceae; genus Bradyrhizobium; species Bradyrhizobium sp. 76. The sequence goes on along the minus strand of NZ_JADPIS010000092.1, from coordinate 5,995 downwards.
CGCGGAAGCCAGATATAGTAAATCCGCATAGGGAACCATCCGCGAAGTGGGATTATTCGGCGATATCACGACTGCGCCGTCGACACCATTTGCACGCGCAAATGCTGCATAGCGGTGCACATCGAGTTCAAAATCTGGCGGTGACAGGAAAAAGCGTGACAACCGCCCGGGCAAGGCTGTGGTTTCATAGGGATTGAAGGTTGGGACCGGGACAGCAATCCGCATACCCAGTCGGCCAAGGAGGATGGGAATCAGTTCAGCCACGCCATTGCAAATGACAAGATTATTAGCCGGCGTCTTTACCGCATCCGCAAGAAGCTGGACCAGCTGCGCATTAGGAGAGGGATAGCAAGTAATAAGCCGCGGTAGAGCGTTCTTAAGTTCGTCAAGGAACGCCTGCGGCGGAAAATATGGATTTACCAGAAGGACGAAGTCCTTGATGTCATATTTCCAATAGCCGCCGGGGAATCGGTTGACCAGGTCAGAAACCTCGTCCGGCCTAAGGGTTACGGCGATTTGTGCTGCGGTGTTCATGAGTGCGACTAGCTCAACATTTCAGGGCAAACGAAAATCGTAGGATGGTCGCGATCTCCCGACAAGCTCCCGGCGAACAAGCATCGAGCAGTGCCGATCCGTGCGGAGATGTTCTCGGCAACAAGTCTGGTGCACGCCACGGTTGACGAGACTACACGTCATCATGTGAGCTGCATGGAGTGAAGCCTGCAAGCCCAAGAAGGCCAGTCGCTGGATCATACTTCCATCCGCAATCAAAAGGAGCGACTGGCTAAAACCACCGATGACGCGACGGCGAAGATGCTTATTGCCGTATACATTGTTGCGCTGAGTGGTGGCACGCGAAGAGGCGCGACATGCGCTATAGCGAGCAGCAAGAAGGCAATGTTCACGACGTCCGGAAATGCTTCAGCGGGAATAAGAGGCTTAAAAAGAAATAGAAGCGCCAGGAGCGGCACGTCGTATGATAAGGGGATGCCCAAGAACTGTCCATCACGCGACCTGCCAAAGTTCGCAAAGTAGCTAAGCCTTATTGCTCCCGTCACCAGTAGAGCGGTTGCGGTCGCAAACGCGACTTGTGAAGCTTGGCTGACTTGCACCACAACTGCCGCAGGCACAACGGCTCCATAGACGATATCTGCAAACCCGTCGAGGCTCGCTCCCATTTTTGCGACATCTGGATCCCGACCTTTCGTGCGACCTGCCACAAACCCGTCCAGGTGGTCCGATAGAACAGCCCAAAGCGCCGCTGCCACAGATAGCTCCAGGCGGTCAGAGAGAGCTAAAAACAGGCTGGCGGAGGAAAAGAGAAGACCTGTGATCGTTATCGCGTTCGCTGGATCCCAAAGGTATTTCAGCATTGAACTCTCACCTCGTTTGCAAATCACGTCTCGCCGCGTAGGCATTCGTTCGGTCCTTGAAAATGCGCTCGGCAATCTCCAAATCGTCCGCGTTATCAATTTCGTACCAGCTGAGGCCATCGCATCGCGCCGCGGCGAGCTGTAGGCCTCGCCTCTCTATCAGATAACCCAAAAGTTCTTCGGTGTAGGTTTGCCGAGCTCCAGCGGCGATGATATCGTCCAGTGTCGGAACGATCGTTGCCTTGAGTGTCGGCGCTGAAAGCCGTAGGAGGTTCATCGTCTTGAAAAGCTTTGGGCCGTCCGCAACAAGATCTGCCGCGGTTTGCTTCAATCGGAAACCTGAGATGAAGCCGCTCTTCGACAACAGAACGGCCGACCCTTCCATTGAATCATCGAAGGGAACGACTGCAGCTACGTCGGTCCCCTGGCAGACCATCAAGTGTCGCAGCGCATCCTCTTCGAAAAAGACGTCGCCCTCGAGAAGAAAGCAGTCTCCGGAGAGAAGAGCGTCGCGCGCTAGCCACAAAGAATAGGCGCTTCCGGTGCGGTCGAAGACGGTCGACTCGACATATTTGATTTTGAGTTCGCCAAAGGTGCTACCGCAGGCATATTGAATGGCGTCTTTGCGGTAACCCACCACGATCGTCACCTCTTCCACGCCGACAGATTCCAGATTGTGCAGAGCGTTGTGAAGAATCGAAGTTCCGTTGACCTCGACCAGCGACTTCGGCCGCAGATCTGTCAGAGGACGCAGGCGAGAGCCGCAGCCAGCGGCGAGAATGATGGCGTTCTTGGGAGCATCGGTCACAGTTTAGTTCCTTTTTCGTCGCGCCTCTAAGGTGAAAGACCGACGGACTTCTTGCGCCGGCTCAGGCGTGCTGAAGCGAGATCAGGTCTGCCGGAGCCATCTGAAAATGGAGCCCAAGCGTTAAGACAGACAAATGGTTCTCGTCGGTCCTTTCACCAGAGAGAAGGGAGGCGCTGGATCCGGTGCCTCGAGCTGCCGAGATGGAAAGTGCGCATTTAGGTTGAGTGAGGCGGGATACGCTATCTCAGGGCATCTCAGTGCAATGATAGGCATTTGAGATTGCAGTCGAACTTGGCCAGCTCGGAGGAAGTCCAGGACAGTAGGTGGACAACGAAAATGCGCTCCTGTGTCGATGAAACCCTATTTGCGCAGTTCAGCGTCGGGACGCAAATATCGCGTTTCCGCACGGGCGAGTTCGTCGTACTTGAACAGTTCGAAGACTTCCTCGAGAGTAGCGATGTGCGGCTCAATGCTCGCGGTGCTTTCCTCAGCGATGATGCGACCGCAGACTTGACGCATTGCCGCTATTGCCGCTCGCATAGACTGGTTGGCCCAGATCACCGTAGAGATGCTGGCTTTTCGGTATACAGAGATCGGTGTTCGATAGTATTTCGTCGGAACGATCACGACCGGCAGTCTGTTCTGCCAAGCGCGCGCGAACGAAAGGACTTCGTCCGCGGTGCTCCTTCGCGAATGAATGAGGATCGCATCGGCTCCCGCGTCAGCGTAGGCGTGAGCGCGCGAAAGTGCTTCGTCCATCTCATGCCCAGCGATCAAGGCCTCGATCCTTGCCACCAAGATCAAGTCGTCCGCGACTGTATCCTTCACTGCCCGGAGGCGGCCAGAGAATTCGTCGATATCGGCGAGGGGGTGCCGATGCCCAACAAACGAGTTCATCTTAGGAAAGCAACTGTCCTCGAGCGCCACGCCGGCTGCTCCACGCTGACGGAGCCTGCGTGTCACGAGGCGCGCATTGTTGAAATTCCCGAAGCCGCCATCTCCGTCAACGAGCACAGGCAGTCCGCTCGAGTCCACGATCCGCTCGACTACATCTACGAGTTGGCTCCACGACGCTTCGTTGGCATCGCGGTAGCCCAGGGAGCAGGCAATTGACAGGCCGGACGCCCAGAGGCCTTTGAACCCCGCGCGCTCAGCGATTGCGGCGGAGAGACCATCATGCGCTTCCATGAGGAACGATAGCTCTCTGCGGCAGCAGATTTCGGCCCGCAGCATTTCAGCAGGTGAGGAACCAGCGGATTGATCAGGGCCGTTGGCGCGAACAGATGCTAATCGGTCTTGCATGCCAATTCCTTGTGATGACGGGCCTAACGTGTAGACCGGCCGTTTCATCAATCGATAGGTGACATGCTTCCGTCATCTAGATCAATTGCGAGGGTTGGTAGTTGACCGCGCCCGCAAACCTGCTCCGTGTCGGAGTGCTCAAGAGTCATCTTCCGCGTGGTCAATCGCTATGTCGGCAACTTGCAGCCCATGCCGAGCGTCTTCCCCAGCTATCCCGCGCCTGTGATCCGTAATCAACCGAAGCCTAGGACTGAGACGCGCGCTTAACTTTCACGCACGTTTCGTTTGTCTGTAGGGCGCCGCGGTCTTGCCTGTCCTGCCACGTGCGAGGCTCGGCTTGTGGCGGCTTCAAACACACCGCAATACGTCCGTCGAGTTGCCATAGCTCGATGTCGTTGGCATCAACTAGCTGCTGAGCACGTTCCCGTGCTTTTTGCTCGTCGGCACACTGCAAATTGGCCACGCTTATAACGTGGCGGTCGTGATCCAAAAGGTAAGCTCGGTAGTGCGCCATCCCCTCCCCAAGAAATTGACCGGGCCCAGACCCTCGCTGGCTTGATCATCGGACCATCACCTCAATCCTTCAATGAGCGTTCTCCGGCCGAGCGCATCGTTCGCCGTCAGAAGCGAACCGCCAAGCATTGCCAAGTAGTTTGGCAACTCGCAATCGGGAAGCGCGTTCATATTGCGCACAAACGAGGCGACCGAGTTCCTAACATCAGCTCGGTCGAGATGATCGAAAGCCCGCTGCTTGCACCGCTCGACATATTTGTCGCGCGTCATCTCAATTAATAGGAAATGTTCCATTTCGTCTCCCCAACCGATGACTGCTTCCAATAGTGAAGTTGGAGCCGAGCGGATTTGGCCCGTCTGTCCGAGGGGCGACAAACGGCTGCGCGTTTGTTCGCAAATGTGGGAATTAGGACAGAGACACACATCGCGACCGCACTGTCGGCGCCGGGCGGAGTCCAACCCAGATACCGGGTCCGACGGCGCAGGTTTTCTGACGCGCGAGAGCTATCAATCGCTGCGCCTCCTGCTTTGACCATTCGCGTGGCCTTTGACATAGCCGGGGCTCGATCGCCATGTCACCTCAGTAAGGAAGAAGGCACGCGAGCTCGGATTGCTACTCCAGAAGCAGGCCGACCCCTCGCAATTCCCTGCGAAGTGAAATCATTCAATGTGGAGCATCGCGCGCCACCGCCACCTGCGCGTAGAATGGCGTAGGCCGCTTCAAATGGAGTTCGAGAATCTCCTTGGCAGCCGCGGGGCGCCATGCCGCGAACGATGTCGTCAGGGCTGAACGCCTGGATCGGGTCTTGGTCGTGTAAAAACACTGTTGCATGACGCGGACCAGCGCGGTTGAGCTCAGGCTACCGCAATCCGATCAATTTGGGCAAATTTTACGGCCACTCGACCAGAACTCATCCTGACGCAATGTCGGGGGCGTTTAGATTCTTGTCGAGCCGCGCCTGAGCGCGTTCGAGAACGTCCTCGTGCACCCACCGCTTGATACGACGTTGCGGGCTCGGCGTGCACTTCGATTTGAGTGGACAGGTTTTGCAGGCGTTCGTCCAATAGTTGCGCAGCTTCTGGCCGTCTTCCTCGCTGGTATAATATTATTTGAGTTGCTTACCGGCCGGGCAGCGATAAACATCCTCATCTGGCAGATAAGCAAAGTCCTGTTTGCCGAAGCGCCCAGAAGCCTTCGCACCCGATGTCGTCGGCTTAGGGTTCAGACTCAATTGATCCAATAAGCGACGAGAGCGGCGAGGTGGACGGCGGCCAAGAAGTTTCTGGCAAGTTTGTCGTAGCGAGTAGCAACACGCCTGAAATCCTTGAGCCGGCAGAAACAGCGCTCGATAACATTGCGCCCTTTATAGAGGCGCTTGCTGAAGCTGTGGAGGGTTACCCGGTTGGATTTGTTTGGAATGACGGGTTTCGCGCCGCGATTGACGATTTCGGCGCGAAAGCCGTCGCCATCGTAGCCTTTGTCCCCAATGAGGGAAGACATGGGCGGCGCGAGCTTCAAAAGGGCCGGCCCTGCGGCAATGTCTGCGGCTTGTCCCGGAGTGAGATGAAATGCGCAAGGTTTGCAATCAGGGTCGCTCAGCGCGTGGATTTTCGTGGTCCGCCCACCGCGCGAGCGGCCGATCGCCTGTTCACACTCCCCCCTTTTCCGCCGCTCGCCGAGCGATGCGCTTTGATCGAGGTGGAGTCGATCGACAAAGCCACTCGGTCCTTGCCGCAGCGGGCGAGCGCTTCAAAGATCGCCTGCCAATGTCCGCGCTTAGCCCAGCGATTGAACCGATTGTAGATCGTCGTGTAAGGGCCATAGTCGGACGGGCAATCGCGCCAGCGTGCGCCGCACTGGAGCATGTGAATGATACCGCTGATAATGCGTCGATCGTCTTCGCGCGCCGGGCCGGTCTGGTTCGTTGGCAGATGCGGCTCTATCTGAGCCCACTGCTTGTCGTTGAGCCAGAACAGTCCTTTGCGCATCGAAGTCCCC
>NZ_JADPIS010000138.1:0-595 GCF_023073025.1 Bradyrhizobium sp. 76 | reverse complement strand
ATCTGGGAACGGCACGCGCGGATCTCATCATGGCCTGGCCGCAACAGCGGCCCACTTGCAAGAGGCCGGATACATTTGTGCAGACTGCATCGTCCTCATCAAACGACCTTGCACGGGCGGGGCGGGTCATACATTCTTTCCCAAGAGGTCCTTCAGCGCCGCATTGTCCAGCATGGCGTCGGCCAGGAGCCGCTTCAGCTTCGTGTTCTCGTCCTCCGTTCTCAGCCGCTTGGCCTCGGAGACGTCCAGCCCGCCGAACCTGGCCTTCCATTTGTAGATTCTGGCGTCGCTGACGCCGTGCTTGCGGCACAGACGGCCACCGAACCCCCGGCCTCCTGCTCCTTCAAGATCCCGATGATCTGCTCTTCCGTTAAACGATTGCGCTTCTTGCTTTGGTCCTCGTCTTGGTGCGTGTTTCGCGGGATCGTGAGCACGGATTTCACCGCATCGTGAGCAACGATTTCAGAGGATCGTGAGCAGCGATTTCAGGCGATCGTGAGCACCGTTTGGCGGTGCCGGACGCTTCGGCCGACAACTCAACCGGGCTACGGGTTTCTCATTCAACCAATGAGGAAGCCTGATGCCTACCCAGAGA
>NZ_JADPIS010000125.1:0-20541 GCF_023073025.1 Bradyrhizobium sp. 76 | reverse complement strand
GGTCTTTGGACGCCTGCGCATACGACACGCCGCGCTGCTTGATCAGCCGCACGGCCTCAAGCTTGAACTCCCGCGTAAACTGCCTTCTCTCCATGACGCACCTCCGGCTCCATAAAACACCTAACTTGGTGTCTTCGGAACCGGGTGCAGCTCACCATGACCCTTGTTTGGTTTCAAACTCGATCGGTCCGCTTGCATTATTTACGTGTTTCTTCAACCGGAGTGATTGCTCGGAGGGCGCTACGACGAGTGCTTGAAGAACCTCCTTTAGACTCCCGATTGCGCCGCGGCTTGCCGGCGCGCTGATCTTTGCGGACTTTGCCTCGAAAATAAGCATCGTCTTATCGATCACCGCAACGATATCCGACTCCCACCAATTTTGACCCCCGTCTTCGCTCCATTTAACGGCGTCACGTACCTCCACACTCGGCAGAAACTCTCGGATCACGGCACTTAGGCGCGCCTCGAGCCAATCCGCTCTTGCCTTCTCCGCAAGCTTTTTTAGGTTGGGCTTTGTAGCGCAGAGCGCTTCAAGGATTTCAGCAAGATGCGTCCCGACAATCTGCGGACCGCTGCAGAATACCTTGTGTGCATTGATCTCAATGAACGGCTTCAGGCGGACCGGGTTGCTGAGGTGGAGGTGTTGCAGAACGCCTTCTGTGACATCTCCGAAGCGGAGCATAAGCGCGGATGTCACAACCTCTTTCAATGCGGAACGCTGCTCAGCCGGTGCGTCGGCGACCAGTTCGTCTAGGGGGAAAGTGAAGGCCTCTCGAAGTCTTTGCTCACTCAAATTCCAGAAGTGAGCATGCAGGCGGCGTTTGTCACGGTGCCACGGCACAGTTTCCGCTGTGACCCTTGCCGCGGCTTCGGGCTCCAAGCTTTTCACGTAGGCCTCGATCATAGCAGTCCCAGACTTCTTCTGAGCCCACGAGCGAAGGTGGCCGATATGCGCCTGGAGACGAAACTCCGATCTTTCCATGATCGATGACAGCATCGCGACCACGGCGCTAGCATCGCATCCAAAATGGTGGCGAAACGATGCGTTTACCGCGCTGGCAAGGCCTTCCGCATAGTCCTGGGTCTGATAGCCGCGCCGTGTTCCCCGAACTGCCAGCGTCCAGCTCTGGATCAGGGCGAGCATTTCACGCTGTTGGTTTGCGCGGAAATCGTTGGTTGTTTTGCACTGTGCCTTACCGCGGTAGGCCTGCCCATTGCGTTCGATCAGGTCGATCACGCGCTGTGTGACTGCGGGATAGTCGTCTTCATCATTGGGCACACCACGGGGACGTGCAAGGGCTAGTGCCTGAACGAGCTCGATATGGAACAGTTCGAGAGCCTTTGTACCGATCTGCTTGATCCGATCCGGACCCCGCATAATTAAGGAGAAGCCGGCCCGCGCAAGGATTTCCAAAGCGTCGACCGAGCTGACCTCCTCGGTAAGGGTCTCGAGTGTCTCACTGAATTCGTCGCGGGCGGCCGAGCCCTGGCGATGCGCCAAGGCAACTTCTTCGTCGGTCAAATCGACGTCGTGCATTAGTGACACGTCATTCGCCTACTTTTGTTTTGGCTGCGCTGCCTGCAATGACAGCCTGTCATCTCACGGAGAGCGCTCGAATACTACTTGTGGAAGCAGCTGTATTTATCGCTGCTTTGTCGAGCGGGCTTTATGTTTCGACGCCGTTCTGCCAAGGTTGAGAGGGATTCGCAGACTGTGTATCTCTGCGTGCGTTGAAGCCGTTGGCATCGGCGTGAATAAGGGGGGAGACACCGATTGCCGACGGCTGGGACCATCACGGTCAAAGAAACTCTAGATCCGCTGGACGGGGCTTTCCAGGGGTTGAGCGATAGCATTGCCCAAGGCGGCTATGCTTTCTTGCTTGGGTCGGGGATCTCCCGTGAGCGAGTTGTTGGGCTCGATGGGGTTCTGGAGAAGCTGATTGATTTTCTAAGGACACATACCACCGCTGATCCCGCGTGCCCTTACGGTAAGGCGCTAGAGAAAATCCTTGGAATGGCATCGCCTTCCGCCGATGAGCGCAAGGAAATTGATTTGGCTAAGCCCGTGGCAACTTGGGCCTGCCGCAAAGCTTTATTGGGCCGACTCTGGAACCAATACTCAAAGGTTCTATCAGTCGAGATACCCGCGGAAAGTCTTGACTATCTTCTATGGGTTGGCGTCGATTTTAGGAATACATTCTCAAATCAGAATCCGATGCGGAGCATTTGGCAATCGGGATGCTTGCGCTCGAAGGCACTGTCACCGAACTCGCCACCGCAAACTGGGACGGCCTGCTCGAGGGGGCGATGAAGGCTCTGGGCCATTCCGATACCTTCTACCGCGTCACTGTTACAGGCGACGATCTGCGCGGTGCGGCCGCGGCGGCCAAATTGTACAAATTTCACGGCTGCGCACTTCGAGCGATCGAAGATGAGGGCAAATACCGACCGCTCTTAGTTGCTCGTTCCGCACAGATCACGAGCTGGATGGGAAACGACACGTTCAAGATTACTCGCGACCAGCTTGAAGCGCTGATCCAGCGCGCGCGCAGCCTTGAGCTGAGCGAGGATTTCAAGTTCTTGGCGCAGCATGGCGTGCGCCTGCAGATAGCGCGCCTCTGCGATCGCTCTCTCACATGGTTCCAGGCCGATCACGAAGGCCGCGAACAGGGCATCGCGTTCGAAGGAGGTCTGATCACCTTCCACAATGGCCCCATTGATGCGCAGCAGACCGCTGGCAAGCACGCCAGTCACGAGCATGTGGGCGTCGATTAGTCGTCCAAAGGCGACCATGGCTTTGGCCTTCGCCTGATCTCCGTACACCTGCTGAACGGCATAGAGCGTGGCGGCCGGTTCGATCAGCGCCTGCTTGTGACGCTCGATAGGTTCGTCGTTGAGCGTCTCAATCATCGGCGTTCAATGCCTTGAGATCGGCGAGGAAGACCGTCCCAATCTCCACGGCCCGCTTCGCCGCGTCCGAGTCGACGTCTACGCCATGCGAGGCTTCGTTCATGACCCGCAGCGCGCCGAGCATCTGCTCGGTGCTGGCGGGCACCGGTCCCTGCCGTCGTAGATCGCGCAGCATGTTTATGATGCCAACGGGCCGATCGAAGACGAGGCCTCGTTCCGAGGCGAGGTCGCGAACCGCGCGCTCGATTTCGATGCGAAGTTTGACCACGGACATCAGCGGAAACTCCCGGGCGAATTCCGCCGCAGTTGGGAGATCCTCCTCGAACTGGGGTGGGAGCGCATGGGAGAGTTGATACTGAGCGACGCCCATCGGCTTGCTGGAATCTCGCAGGGCGTATTCCACGATCACCTCGTTGCGCCCCTTGCACAAAATGATGCCGATCGTCGGCTTGTCATCCGGATGGCGCAATTTCTCGTCCACGGCTGACAGGTGGAAGTTCATCTTGCCCGCGAATTCGGGTTTGAAGTCCTCGATCTTCAACTCGATCACCACGAAGCAGCGCAGTCGGAGATGATAGAAGAGTAGGTCGAGATAATAGTCCTGTCTGCCGACTTCGAGGTGGTATTGGCTGCCAACGAAGGCGAACCCCTTGCCGAGTTCCAGGATGAGCGAGCGTAGGTGCTCGATGAGACCGCGTTCGAGATCGCGCTCCAACAGTTCTGGGCCAAGCGAGAGGAAGTCGAACGTATAGGGGTCTTTGAGTATCTGCTGGGCAAGCTCGGATTGCTCGGACGGGAGGATCCGTGAGAAGTTGGTCAGCGCACTGCCTTGACGGGCGAATAGATTGCTGTCGATCTGATGGACGAGAACGTTCCGGCTCCAGCCGTGCTCGATCGCTTGGCGGGCGTACCAGCTGCGTTCCTCGGGTGCCTTGAGGGCGTCGAGGAGGCGGACGTTATGGCCCCAGGGCAATAGTGCAACAACCTGTTGCACGAATTCGCCGTCGGGCCAGGCTTCGGCGAAAGCGCGCATGTATTTCAGATTTCGGGCTGAGATCGGCTTCGCCACTGGCAACGGCGAGCTAGATCTCCGCTCCGGTATTGAACAGCGCCAGGTTGAGCTTGACCCTAGGATTGGCGGCGCCAAACTCCTTCACGTTGCTGGGAACGAGATTCGAGGCGAGGCCGCTTATCATCGCGACCGTGATCTCGCCCCGCCGCCGGCGCAACAGGATATGGATGCGACGATATCCGTAGCGCACGCGGATCTCGCAGATGCTTTTTGATCCTATGCTTGAGGTCGGCCTGGTCGCCGCGTTTCGACTTGTAGACGTACAGTGCACGATCGATACCTTCCAGTCGCTGCGCAACTTGTCGACAAGTTCGCGCTTGCGGCCAGGCCTCAGAGCTTTTTTGAGAGCACGTCCTGCAGCATGGCCTTGTCCAAAGACAGGTCGGCGACGATCCGCTTCAGCTTGGCGTTCTCTTCCTCGAGCTGACGCAGCCGCCTCATCTCGGACGGCATGAGTCCTGCATATTTCTTGCGCCAATCATAGAAGGTGGCGTCGCTGATCCCGGCCTTGCGGCAGACTTCGGCCACCGGCGCACCGTCTTCCGCCTGCTTCAAAACAAATGCGATTTGGGCCTCGCTGAACTTCGATGCTTCATGGAGCTCTCCTCGTCCCGACACGGGATCATAATTGGAAATTCCAGTTCAGACTGGCCTCATTTGGCGGGAGAGGTCAACTGCACTTAGCAGGTGAGGTAAAGCTGAGCGCAATGCCGCGTGAGCAAGAGCGAATCAGGGCGAGCGAAGCGGGCGCACGAGAGTCATCTGGCACGAGCCAGATGGATGGCTGACAAGCGCTATCGACCACGTGCTGCATGGTGATGTCCATAGTCTAGACTGACGAAGGGCGTATGCGGCTTGCTCCGCGCTTGACCAAGCAGACCCGACAAGCATCCTGGTGGTCGATCGTGCTCGATTTCGTCCCGTTCATGCCGCATTCGCAGCTTCCGCAGGCGCTGCATCACGCATGAAGGCAACAGCCAGCCCGACGCCGATGAGACCAATCAGGATGGACGCCACGGCCAGCGATGTGACTCCGCTGATCTCGACGAGGATGCCGCCGAGAAAAGCGCCGATGGCGATCCCTGCGAAGGTAGTCGAGCTGTTCATTGCCAGGACCAGCTTCGACCTATCCCCGGCTAGGCCGAGGAGCCGGTGCTGGATCGGCACCAGATACATGTAGCTGACGTTGCCCCAAAGGAAGGCGAAGAGCACGGTGAGGGCACCATGGTGTCCAAATGCAACCAAACCTACGAGCAGGATTAGCTGTGCGCCTATGGCTGCGATGAGGACTTTATAGGGGCCGAAACGGTCAGTCAGAACGCCACACGCTGCGTTTCCCGTCACGGCTCCGAAACCGTAGGCAAAGAGCGCGGCCGAGAGCAGCGGAACCCCGGCAAGCAGAAAACCGGTGATGAAGACGCTCACATAGGAATAAACGATGAACTCGGAAACAACGACGAATAGTGTCACGGAAAGGATACCGTAGATGATTTTGGAGAATTCTTTGGAGGTCGGTCCGTTTCCGCGCTCCGGCATCTTGGCAGGGATTCCAGACATCATCGGGGCGAAGATCATCAATGCGAGAAGCCCGGCAATGACGACGAAACCGAATGCGAAGCGCCAGCCGATAGCACCTGCGATCCAGCTGGTGGCCGGGACGCCAGCAACCTGTGAAACGGTCATGCCGCCGAAGATGAGGGACAACGCGAAACCTTTGCGGGTAGGCGGCAGGAGCTCGGCGGTTAGTGCGGTAGCCGCCGGGGTGAACATCGCCGCGCCGTAGGCCGAAATGACGCGACCAGCAGCAAGAATTAGGAAGTTCGGCGCGACCGCGCAGATCAGGTTACCGATGATGAAGATCGAAACGGACAGGATTTGGACATTGCGACGGCTCATGGCCTTGAACATCCAGGCATTCAGCGGCGCGAAGACAGCGTAGCAGAGTGCGTAGATCGAAATGATCCAGCCCGCCGCGCCGGTTGAAATCCCGAGGTCACGAGAGATCACATCGAGCGCCCCAATGATGACAAATGTGTCCAGGCCGATAGCGAAGGCGGCGATGGTCAGAGCGGCAATGACGAGTTTCGTTCGCGCGTCAGGAGGGGAGGAGGTCATGACGGTGCTCGTTCAGGTTCGTGTGTTCAAGGCAGCACGTCATGCAACTCAGGATAGGGGCTGGCGATGATCGTGTCGGAGTAGCGAGGGCGGGGACCGTACAATAGCCAGGTCGTCACCACCTCGCCAATCTCCTGCATGATCTCGAGCTTTTCGGGATGTTCGAGCGCCGATCTGCTGTAAGCAACGCCCGCATCATACACGCCTTCGAGGAGTTTTTTCTCTACAACCGGCTTTGTCGTTTCGAAAATCAGCTCATTCCAAGCATTCTTGTCGATATACCCCATCGTTGGCTCGGGGAGACCCAGCGACCGAGGCTCCTTTACGTCCTTGCGTTTGACGACCGCGATGCTCTGGGTGGGCAATATGAAGGTGTCGACGACCTGCAGACGGTCGCGGAATTTCTCGGTCACGAGATGGACATTCAGGTGCGCGCTGCATTGGAGGACATAGCTGTCGCCGCGATCTGCGGCCTCGGCCGCGGCAGCCACGAGATCGTCGACGAGTATGATGTCTTGCGGCTCGATCCCTTGGAACTCGAGATATTTCAAGGTCGCATGATGGTGACAGCTTCTCGCTGGGCCGAGCGTGTAGATGCGGACCATCAGGAGACGTCCATCTGCTCGTCTATGATCATGGCTTCGAGCTCGCAGGCTTCTCCTATGATCAGCGAATAAAGATCTTCAGTGAATTCCCTGCGCAGGCCGCGTTCCGCCCCAATCTCGGCGCAACGCGCCTTTACCTCTGTAACGCGATCGGGTTGCATCATCGCGATCCCGCGTTCCTTCTTGTAGCGTGCAACCTCAGCGCAGACGGAAAGCCTCCGGCTGAGGATGTCCACCAGTTGTTTGTCCAGCTTGTTGATGATCTCCCGAAATGGAAGAAGGCCCGCGTCGGGGGTGAAGGTATCAGTCATGCATGGCTCCTGCCCATTTCCTGCATTCCAAGTCGCAGGCCGGCGGCTAGATGCTTGGCGCAGGCCGACAACGTGTCCAGCCGGTAGCCGCCCTCCTGTACGAAGCAGATCGGCTTGCCGATCGAGGCCAATGCCAGGCCGATCTCTCGGTAGATTTCTGGCGGAAGTGTCCAACCACCATGCGGATCTCCGACGACGATATCGAACCCCAAGCTGACAACCAGAACGTCCAGCGTGGCGGCCCAGTCGGATTCCAAGAGCCCGCGAAGCGCCGATGTGTATGCTGCCGGGCTCGGATCGGTCGGAAATTCAAGATACCTGTGGCTGCCGAGTGCTGGTTGAAGTTGCGGGATCCAGGGGAAATTGACGTCAGTCCGGGCGTGCAGGCTGGCGAAACCGATATCCGGGTGTGTGCTCAGCACATCGCTTGTTCCATTGCCAGGGTGGAAATCGAGGTCGAGGATCGCCAGCTTGCGGAAGCCCGATGCGCGCAGGCTCAGCGCCGCGACTCCGACGTTGTTCAGCAAACAATACCCACCCATGAAGCTGCGCCCAGCATGGTGCCCTGGCGGCCGACATAGTGCGTAACTTACTAGAGTTCGCTTCGAGGCGATTGTGGTCGCGGCTGCGAAGCCGGTAGCGGCGGACAAAAGGGCGCGCTGATATATCCCCGCGTCGACGGATGTGTTTTGCGGCACACCGGGCGCGGTATATCTTCTAGCAAGCTCGGTGATCTCTGGCTCTTGTGGATGTGGCCCGAAGCGGAGTGCCTCAAGGTAGCCCGGATCATGAAGGCTGCCCAGGATCGATACGACCTCGTCCGTGACGGTCTCAGGGGTCGAGATAAATTGGACACCAGGCGAGCTTTCCAATCCGCTTCGGATCTCGTTGATTCGATCCCCCACTTCCCTTGAAGGCTTACTCGTCCCCGTCGCATCGGCGATAAGGCCCCCAGGGCTAGGTGAGACCGGCGTCGTGTGTACGGTTAGCCAGTTCACAGAAGCCTCCTTCGTCGCCGTTCTCCCGCCGATACGAAGCCCATGCTTTCATAGAATGCGACGAGCCTCTCGGCGCCGGAACGGTCGGTCGAGGGAAGAGACACTTCGACCATGGGCCAGCCCCGCACCCGCGCCTCGCCATCCAGGGCGGCCAGAAGCCGTCTCCCATTTTGAGCCGAGCGATAGCGGGGATCGACCCAGAGCTCCTGCAGGATGCCATAGTGGCCTGAAGCCCTTACTGCGGTGACCTGGGAGACGACAGCAATGCCGATCACTTCGGCTGCCGGCACATCCTCCATTATCAGGCCGAAGCCGAGCCGCGAATCCATCGCGATTTGCCCAGCAGCGCTGACCGCCGTCTGCCGGTCGAATTGCGGCCCCGGTCCTCCGAGCTCCGTGAGAAGCCTTCCCACGCATTGTGCAATCGTGTCCCTGTCCTGGAATGTCGCCAGACGGACACGATGTGCAGAATCGGGTACTGTTTCCGCGCCTGCATCATCGTCTGCGCCATCGATCGCCACGTCATGATCTGGGTTGCCTGTCATGGCCTCGGCAATCGCACGGATCGGTTGGCGCGCCTTGAGGAGAATCTCTTCGAACTCCGCCTTGGGGTCAGACAACGCGACGATGGCCCCGCCGCAACCGATACTCAGTTGGCGTCCCCGGCAGACGATCGTTCGGATGACGATATTCAGATCAAGCTGGCCGCACAGAGACAGATAACCGATCGCCCCCGAATAGATACCTCTCGGCGCTTGTTCCAGTTCATCGAGGAGTTTTAGGGTTCGAATCTTAGGTGCGCCCGTCATCGACCCGCCTGGAAAACACGCAGAAATGCAGGGGATGATATCGTCAGGCGACACCAGTTCGCCACGAATGGTGCTGACCAGCTGGTGTACGGTCTTGTAGCTTTCGATGTGCATGAGGCTTGGCACATGAACGCTTCCGGTGCGGCAGATGCGGCCGAGATCATTCCGCATCAGGTCCACGATCATGAGATTTTCGGCCCGGCTCTTTTCGTCCAGACGCAATTCTTCTGCGATCCGCTCATCTTCGGCTGGGACCTCATGTCGAGCCGCAGTGCCCTTAATGGGCTTGGTCTCGACAATGAGGTTGCGATCGATCTTGAGGAATCGCTCCGGGGACGAGCAGGCAACACAGAGATCTCCAAGTCTGAGGAAAGCCGAGTAAGGGGCCGGGTTTCTCCGCCTTAGGACCCGATACAGATCAAGCGGGTCGATCTCTGCCGCAACAGTAATCTCGTTTGTCAGGCAGACCTCGTAAGTCTCGCCGGCGCGGATCTCGGAAAGGCATCTTTCGATTTGTTCTAGGTACCGGGCTCGCCCCTGACGAAGCTTAAACTGAAGCGGAGCGCTTTTTGCGTTTGGTGACGATGGGGTAGTGCTGGGGGCTGCTTCGATGCGCCGAATGTCACGTTCGTTCTTGCTGATCCAAGGGGCGACCTCGTCAGCCAATGCGGCCTCGGCTTTGGGGTAGAGTGCGACGATATGGATGCTGCCATTCTCATGATCGAAGGCGAGGAATCTTGTGCAGAAGATGAAGGTTGCATCTGGACATTTAGAGGGTGGGGAGCTGACGCCGCAGGTGAGAGATTTCAGTTCGTAACCGAAATAGCCCACGTGGCCCCCTTTAAAGGGAATATCTGGCACGTCGCCCTCATCCTGCAGCTTGCAGGTGGCATGGTTATCGGCGAGGAACTTGAAAATCGATCCGGAGATGGTCAGCTGGGGCGCCTGGCCGTCGCGAGTAATCTCGATTTCCTGTCGAGACGCATCGTAGGATGCAAGATAGCTGCCCGGTCCGCCAAGCCCTCCTATGAACGACCAACGCGACAGCCCGGGCACCAGCATACTGCTGTCCAGCCAGAAAGCAGGCTGTGTACCCCGGAAGAGGTGCACGAATACATCCTCAGCGCTGGCTCTGCATGAGATCGTCGAACTTCTCGCGTCATACTTGGTCGTTTCGAAGGGAAAGTCGCTAAGGCGGGGCATGCCCAGCATGATCAGGCCACCTCCAGGCGCACAAGTGGGGACCGCGCTACCGATGGGGCGCATACATCGGAGAGGAAGTTAGCAAACATCTCTCGTCCGTATTGTGAGCAGATGGATTCCGGGTGAAACTGTATGCCGTAGTGCGGCAGGTGCCGATGCCGGAGTCCCATAATGACGCCATCCTCGCTCATGGCAGTGCATTTAAGACATTCCGGAAGCTCACCGGTCACTGCCAGCGAATGGTATCTTGTCACATCGAAGGAGCGGGGCAGCCCCAGGAACAGGTCCGTCCCGGAGGTTGTGATGGTGCGGATCCGGCCGTGGAGGGGCTCCGGCGCGCGGGAGACGGATGCGCCATGAAAATGGGCGATGGATTGATGCCCCAGGCATACTCCCAAGACCGGAACGGCGCTGCCGGCCAAAACATCCATCGTAGCGCCGACATCTTTTGGAGTATGAGGATTTCCCGGCCCCGGCGAGAGGATAATGCGATCATGGGGGATCTTGCGGATTTCTCTCCATGGCACGGTGTTATCGAGGACGATGGGGTCTCTACCATTCACCTCACCGATCATCTGGGCAATGTTGAATGTAAATGAGTCGAAGTTGTCGATTAGGATCACCGATCTCTCGGAGCCTGCCCCGTTTGCTGCCATATTTCTTTCCCGCCGCGAGTGGCCTAATCCCTTGCACAGTCATCATGGCTGGAGCGGCCTTAGTGCGCAGAATTCCTACCGGCGATGAGCGAGTGGAATCGATCAGGTCCGTTAGCGCCAACTTTTGGCACGCGACGCTCAGCCTAACGTTCATTAACCAGCCTAACGTTCATTAACCAAGAATTGCCATGTATCGTTCATCTCGATCAATCACCAGCGTTGGTAGTTGACCGGCGCGCAAAGCTTGGCATGTCGCTATAGAACGAGTGCAGGGTTGGGGCTCTTGGACGCTGATCGGGTTGGCTGCGTGGCTGTCGCATGCATTGTGCGGTTTGATTGCTGGGCCAGGTAGGCGAGCTCGCTGAGCATCATTAACTGCAACGCAGCGGGCCCGGATGATGAGACCTGCCAGGATGCGTTTCTGGTGCATCTAAGGGAGGGGTTTCTCGTCACTGACGCGCCGCCTCGTCGCCTCTGTCGACGGTGAAGATCACCTGCCCACCGCAATGAGCGATCTCCTGAAATTCCCGCCCTTCGCTCATGATCGCAGATCCCGCAGAATTACGAACGAAGCGCCCGTGCGAGCGTGTGGCGCTTCAATTCAACCTCGCACTATCAGTTCTCACTGCCGACTCGATGGAGTCGGAAGAGCTTGTCGAAGAAATCCGCAATTCTCGCCTCGGAGCCGTCGCCGACAACTTCGTTCGCACCGAGGCGGTATACCTCATATCCGGCAAGCCGCAATTCCCGGTCGGCCGACACCATGTCGGCGTAGACCTTCAGCGAGGGTTTGCCGTCCTCTGAGAAATGATGCTTGCTGTCGACCTCGATGACGATCCGCTGGCGGTCCGGGAGCAGCAACAGAAAGTCCATGCGTTGTCGTGGTAGAGGTAGGCGGTGGCGTAGCAATTTGACGATGGCGGGGTCGTAGTGAAGATAGACCTGCAGCAGCAACGCCGACAGATGATCTCCGAGGCTGGGCCTGTACTTCTTGAAATAGGTCGCGAACACGTTGTTTTCACCGTCAGACGACAACGATTGTCGAAGGCGCGCTCCTAAAGGCGACGCAAAACGGTTACATCGTGAGTGCCAAGCTCGAGATGAATTCAGCCGACGCCGCAGAGCTGCCGCCGGAAATCATCGCTCAGCGTCACGCGCTGACCGACAGCGTCAAGGCGGCATCACGCGCCGCTGCGGCGTGCCCATCGGTCGACTCGGATATTGAAAGTTCTGTTCGGAGGCGCGGAGTTCGGGAAGAACAACGAGATCGTGAAGGCCTTTACGAATGCGCTCCACGATCTCGAGCATGGGCTCGGGCCGAACAATGACATTGTAAGAAACCTTGATAACGCAAAACACGATCTCGAGCACGGGCCAGGCCCGAACAATGAAATAAGGAAGCTCGGCAGACGTCTGGGTTTGTAGCAAGAAGGGCGCGAATACATGGCCGATAAAAAAAGCCCAGACGACATGCTCCGCGAACAGTGGGGCAAGGCGTCGGCTTACGCTTTCAGGCACCGTTGCGCTATTTCTTCTGACGCGCGGCGCGAAGTCCGGAGCGGGCAAGATTCTCGAAATCCTCGGACTAGACTGGTCTTCGCTCAACGCTCATGCTGTTGCCCTTCTCGGTGGTCCCGTTGTCGCCACGCTTTGTGTCTGGTCGCTGTGGTGGGCGAAGGCTTTTGCGAGGCGACATACGGACGGGGCCTGGTTCGATAGGTGGCCACCAAATCCGATCTTCGACTGATATCGGATAAGGCCCGCACTGTCGCGATCTGGTCGTTGATCCTGTTCGTCGCGCTGCCCCTTCTCGGTTTGGCTATCCTCGAGGGAACATTTTTGCGCAGAAGTTTGTACTTTGCGATCGACGGCAACTTTAGCTGTCCTCAAAACTGCAAGGAGGAGGTCGGTGTATTGGCACATTTCTGGCCGGCGAATGGCCTCCCCGACGTTTCCAAGACGGCCTATCGTTACGACGGAAATCTCACCTACGTGCCGGTTTGGCAGCCCATATTGTGGTTGCTTTTCGGCATTGGAGCTTTGATCTATGCCGTGTCCTATTTGCGGCTAATCTTTGGAAACTCCGCTTCTCGCCAGCCGTCGGTCCAGATCCAGGAAGCGACGTCGTAGATCGTTCCGCTTCAAGTCTCCGGACCGGGATCTTCCTTCTCGCCGGTCGCGACGATCTTATGGGACGCTACGCCTCGTCCCACGGTTCCCGCATCCAGATGTCGCGTTCCTCTTCCGTCATCAGAATGACGGGCATTGCCTCGGGATGAACGCGCTTGACCTCGGCGTTCGGATCGCACGTCAAGAAGCCGAACACATCGATGGTAACTTTGCCTGCCCTTGCCTTTCGGACGCCCGTCCAATTTGTCCAGAGGCCGGCGAAGGCCAGAAGCGGGCGACCCTCTTCGCGTGGGATAGCGCACAGCACGGTGCTGATGATCTCTTTCGCAGAGCGTGATACGCACGCGACTTGGGTACGGCGGCACAGTGTCGCACCGCGGCAGCGACGCCAAGAGCGCTGGGTCCACTGGCAGGTACACTGGAACGCCTTCGATCAAAAATTGATGTAGTTTCAGCTGGATAGGCGAGGGTTCGATGCCGCCCCTGTGCTCCGCATCGGTACTCTGCTCCTTGCGGCGACGGGCCGCTTGGAGTCCTCCCTTCACATCGGAGCGACAGGTTCCTGTGTTCCTTGTCAAAGCCTGATCCGAGGTCACGCCGCCTTCATGCCGGACGCCGGTTGGGCAGTCAGCAGGCTCCCCCCAACCCTTGCTCGCGGGATAGACATCCTGATCCCGGTTTCGACGTCGATAGAACATGTTACGACACGTCATCAGCGGTTTACTTACGTTCGTCTCCTCGGACCTCACCTGACGGAGTTTCCTCCGCCTTTTCTTCCAACGCTCACCACCAGGGCTCTTTACCCTCGCAGCTCGGACTGGTTTGAAGTCTTCCCCTGCAGGCCGACCTCGGAGGGCCCTCCTCCATCTCTGACAAAGCTTCGCAAGGCTTCATGCCGAAGCCTGACTTCCACAGCACACGATGTCCTCATTGCTTGAGCGACCGCCACAGCCGCTCGATGAAGACGTTGTCCATCCAACGACCGCGGCCATCCATGGAGATCTTGATCCCTGCGCCCGCCAACGCGCCGGGTGAAGGCGCACTGGTGAACTGACTGCCCTGGTCGGAGATCGAGAAGCTGCACGCCAAGATCGGACAACTGACAGTCGAGCGCGATTTTTTAGCACGGAGGTCCGGAAGATGAGCACGCCGGACCGTCGAGGAATGCTCGATCGCGCCGACCCAGGCGCTGTCGATCCGCCGGCAATGCATGTTGCTTGGCATCGCGCGCTCTGGGGTCTACCGGCCGCCACGGCCGGCCAACGACAACGGCCTTGCCCTGATGCAGCGGATCGACGAGCTGTTCACCGCCTGGCCGTTCCTGGGCTCGCGGCGAATGACCACTATGCTGAAGGCTGAGGGGCTTCAGGTCAATCGCAAACGCGTGCAGCGCCTGATGCGCAAGATGGGCATCGCGGCGCTGGGACCGAAGCCGAACACGACGAAGCCGGCGCCGGGACCGGCCAAACCAGGTGTGGGCGGCCGACATCACGTATTTGCCCATCGGCCGTGGCTTTCTCTATCTCGTCGCCGTCATCGACTGGGCGAGCCGTGCGGTTCTGGCGTGGCGGTTGTCGAACACGATGGACGTCTCGTTCTGCGTGGCGGCTCTGGAAGAGCCGCTGGCGACGTACGGCACGCCGGAGATTTTCAACACCATCGTCATGTTGCGCAGCAGATTGGGATAGATCTTGTGGCCTCGCGTTCGCGCACGTCCTCGCTCTCCCGCCGGACACCCGCGTCAAAAGCTCGGGCCGCCTGGTCCAGCAGTTGCTTCTTCCAGGCATAGATCTGGTTCGCGTGAACCTCATGGCGCTGGCCAGATCGGCCACCGTCGCCTGCTCCCGCACGGCTTCCAGCGCGATCTTTGCCTTCAACGCCGCGTCGATCTTCCGTCGTGTCTTTTCGTCATCATGCCCTCCGTCTATCAAACGGAGCGGCCCTTTTCCAACTAAGCCTCTGGTCCTAAAATCGGGGTCCATTTCAATCATGGTTGCGGGAACACGTTCCAACGGCACCAGAGGTGATCTCTTCACTGACGGTCCGTGTCGTTGTGATGAGCCGTGTCCGGTTGAAGACGTGCATGTAGGACGTCCGACAGTAAGGCTGGCGCGTAGCCCGCCGCCTCAGTGCGAAGCACGAGGTTTTTGCCATTCTTTAAGCAACACTCGCACCACCCCTTTTGCGGCACACTGATTGCTAGGGACGCGGGGCAGAGCCGTTGGTTGCTGCGGATTTTGGAGGGCGGCAGCGACGCCCGCCAAGTCCGGATATAATGTAGGTTTTGCGATGAGCCGGATGAGGCGGTCCGACAGTCGACCTTCTGCCCCGCGCGGTCTCGAAAGACCGCGCTGGTCGGCTGCCTTCATTTCACTGGTTAGTACATGTGCTCTTTACTTATGCTGGAGTCGCCGGAATTCCGAGAAGCCCTAAGGCTACGAGAAGAGCTCAAAGCGAAGCTCCTTCGCGCTCAATTGGATGTGGCCAGGTATAAGGCTGAGTTGTCGGAACTCGAGCAAAGGATGGTGAGGGATCTTGATCTTAGAACGGAACTGATCTGTTGGTAGCAGCGTCGTTCGCGATGGGTCGCTTCGCTGTTCAAATTCTGCGAGTGAGAGCGAGGATGTTATGCCCAAGACCACCGGTGGTAAGGCCAAACAGGGTGCCGTTATAGATGGCAACCGAACAAGCGCGAGTTCGCTGTCACAATTTCGCGGGATCGATCATATTGCGATTGCTGTGCTCGACCTTGAAGCCTCTATTGAGTTCTTTCGGGACGTGCTGGGCTTTGAATTGAAATGCCGGTTTCACATCAAGGGTCGAGCGACCGGCATGCTATCTGCCGAGCTTGAGACCCGAGGAATCAGGTTTGTTCTGTGCCAGGGCACTGAACCGACGTCTCAGGTCTCAGAGCTCGTGCGCCATCACGGCGTTGGAGTTGCTCATATCGCTCTTGAGGTCGATGACGTCGATGCTGCTGTAGAGGCTCTAAAATCTCGTGGCTTGGGATTCGATACGAGTGTGATTCGAGGTCCTGGATTGACGCAGGCCTTCTCAAGTCGGTCCATTGAAACGGGGCTTAGCTTCGAAATCATTCATCGAGGCGGAGAGACTGGCTTTCTCGAATCGAATGTCCAGCAGCTTTTCGACCAACTTGAGCAGTCTGGAAAATATTGAGCAATAGGACGTGTACACCTCGATGAGTCATGTCGGACACCGGTGTGATTTTATCCTTCCACGCTTTTCCAAGAGTCCAGGATGAATGTCAGGTCGCAAAAATCAGTAATGAACTTCCTGAACGAAGTCTCCAGTCTGTTTCCGTCAGCTGTCTCGCTAGCGTCAGGCAGACCGAGTGACCGGTTCTTCGATAGGCTCAATCCCCAGGTTTTGTTGAACGCGGTGAACGTGTATCAAAACGATTCAGTTGGTGGTCACGGGGGCGCCCACGGATGGGCTCACTTGCTGCAGTATGGACGAACGGCCGGCATCATCAACGAGCTCGTTGCGCAACAGGTGCAATGCGATGAGGGGGTTCCGGCGAGCGCGGACCGCGTACTGATCACCTCAGGATGCCAGGAAGCAGTCGCCCTCTGCCTGCCGGCGCTCTGTCCGGAGCCGTCGGATGTGCTGCTGGTCTGCAATCCCACCTATATCGGTGCGATCGGTGCAGCCAAGGCTACAGGAGTCGCTGTCGCGGCGTTGTCCAATTCAGAACCTTGCCTTGCTGACGCGATCGAGCTCGCCGTGCTGCAATTGCGCCAGAAAAGTCAACAGGCCCGGGCAATATATCTTATCCCCGATTTTGACAATCCGACCGGACGTGTTCTCGATGCAGACGAGCGACGCAACATCCTCCAAGTGTGCGCCAGACACCGGCTCGTCGTTTTAGAGGACAACGCATATGGGCTGTTTCGGTATGACGGCGATCCGGTACCCCCGATGGCCGCTTTGGATGAGGTCGGAAGTGTTATTTACCTTTCCACATTCTCGAAGACAATAAGCCCAGCTCTTCGCGTCGGAGCTGCAAGCCTGCCCGACACGATGTTTGGAGACGTTGCTGCTCGTCGGTCGCTTTGGGAAGATCTGGTCCAGCGCAAGAGCTTCGTTACCGTCAATACGAGCCAAATTGCCCAAGCGATCGTCGCGGGGCTCTTGATTCAAAACGGAGGACGTTTAGGCGATTGGATACGACCGGCTCTGGATTGGTACCGTGAAAATCGCGACATTATGTTGTGTGAGCTGGACACTGTATTTTCGCCTTTCTCTGATCAAATTCGATGGAGCCGTCCCTCCGGTGGCTTCTTTCTAACTCTTGATCTTCCTTTCAGATTTGGCGCGGACTGCGCAGACGAGTGTGCAAGGCGTGACCATGTCATCGTTACGCCGTTGAGCTTCTTCGCGTTGGATAACTCTCAAGACTGCAGGATACGATTAGCTTTTAGCGCGGTTACTCCCGAGCAAATCCGAACCAGTGTGACAGGTTTGGGTCACTATGTAGCGCGGCGCCTGGAGCAGAAATTGCTGAGGCTGCGCGACGGAGGGGCCCGGGGGTGAAGATAGTCGATCGCTTTCCTTTGGTGGACGCCAGCCGCGCACCTATGGCGGTATTCAGACGCAGCACCAGACGCTCGATCGGGTTACGCGCCACAGTACGTAAATAGTCAATTGGCGCGAGATCCTGAGTCCCGGGGGATTGTTCTGAAGTGATCGACCGCGTGACCGTTGAAGACAAGTGTGCCTCGTTCGCGGCTCGCGGATTGCTTGTTATGGGCACGGCGCACGTTAGGAGGGATCTGTGCCAGTCTCATCGAGTTGCGAAATAGGCGATTGTGATAGACAGCAATCTGCAGCCCCATCAACCTCGTCTAGCGTCTTTGTTGGCAGTGGGACGCTAGCTATCAGGTGCGCTCAGCTAGCAATGGAGATGGGCCATGTCATCCGAGGGGTGCTGTGTGCCGATGTCATATTCGGCGATTGGGCTGCACGCGCCAATATCTTGCGCGCAGCGAGTGTTGAAGAGCTCTCCGCCTTACTGAATGCCCAATCGGTCGAGTTGATTTTTCTTGTCGGCAATCCATTCAAATTGCCAGCGGATGTGTTTCGTCGTGTCCACAAAGGCGCCTTCAACTACCACGACGGCCCGCTGCCACGATATGCAGGAACTCATGCCACGTCCTGGGCGCTGCTGGCGCAAGAGGTCGAATACGCAATTAGCTGGCATCGGATCGATCATGGTGTGAATACCGATGACCTGGTGATTGAACGTCAGGTATCGATCGCGCCCAACGATACTGCGCTAACTCTCAACCGTAAATGTGATCAAGCCGCCATCGTGGGCTTCCGCGAGCTCTTAACTGGCTTGGCGAACGGAGAGCTCAGTGTTCGTCCTCAGGCGGTAGTGGCGAGAAGCGATTTTCCGAGGTCTCGACCACCAGATGCGGCAGGCTGCATGCGGTGGAATCGTGCTGCGGAAAATTTGTCAGCGATGATGCGAGCCTTAGACTTTGGGCCGTATCATTCAAATCCGCTATGTCTGTCCAAGGCTCTGGTAGGCGACGACGTTGTCGTAGTTAGGAGCTTGGAGGTGTCGGCTCGACGCACGGGTTGTCCGGCAGGTACGTTAGTCGAAATCCACCCCAGCCACTGGCGTGTGGCAACAGATACGGAGGATGTTGATGTCTCGTTTGGCAGCGCGGATGGTAACGCGTTGGACGCGCGTGTGCTTGCGAGGGATTTCGATCTGGATGTGGGGGATTGTCTGCCAGTTTTAGGCGATGATCAGGCGCGGAGCATAACTGTCGCCCACGAAATGTTGGCGCCTCAAGAGCGTTTTTGGCGACAGCGGTTTGAGCGGTTCAAGGCATTGCAGTTTCCTTTTTTGTCGTCTCGAGAAGCTGGAGCTCGCTACAAATGGCAGTCGAGCTCGTGGTTCGTTCCAAGTGGTTTGGCCGAGCTGTCGCCGACCGATCGTGCGGAATACCTGATAAGCGCGTGGCTCATCTATCTCGCCCGCGTCACCGGCCAATCAGAGCTTCAGTTGGGATGGACTCCCGCACCGAAAAGTTCGCGAGCCGGGTTGAAGATCATAGACGCGCTTGTCGCTTCTGTCGTGCCAATGGAAATTACCATTGACCTCGGTCATGGTTTTGCTGCGGTGCGCAAAGTGGTGGCGGCCGAGTGCGCTCAGCTGAGGGAGTACGATAGCTTTGCGCGGGATCTTATCGCACGTTGTCCGTCGTTGGGGGGTATTGAGCTGCTACGATCGCGCAGACCATGGCCGATTGGCATCACGGTTGTGGCAAATAGCTGTTCTGCTACCGGTGTTAGCCTGAGTTCAGAGGCAATCCTATCCGGTGAATTATTGACGTTTGAGGTTTGTGCTCTAGACGGGCGCTTTCGATTGCACTTTGATGCAAGTCGCTTGGTGGCCGACCAGATCGACCGCATCACGCAGCATCTGCAAAGCCTTTTGTTTGAGGTGGCTGCCGATGCGCATCGGCCGGTGCAACGGATTGGACTGTTGCCGTTCGACGAACGGGTGTACTTGCTAGAGGAGCTGAACCGGACGGCGACGGCCTATCCGTCGGATCGGTGCATCCACGAGCTGTTCGAGGCACAGGTCGCCAAGGCGCCGGACGCGGTGGCGGTGGTCCATGAGGACGAGCGCTTGAGCTATGGCGAGCTCAATGCGCGGGCGAACCGGCTGGCGCATCATCTGATCGGGCTCGGGGTGAAGCCGGACCAGCCTGTGGCGATCTGCCTTGAGCGCGGCGTGGCGATGGTGGTGGGGCTGCTTGCAATCCTCAAGGCGGGTGGCGCCTATCTGCCGTTGGATCCGGCCTATCCGTGCGCACGGCTCAAGCAGGTTCTTGAGGATGCGCAGCCGCAACTGTTGCTGGCCGATGCTGCGGGACGATCCGCGCTGGGCGCCGATGCGCTGGCCGATCTGACGGTGGTCGATCTCGAGACGGCGACATCGGCCTGGGCGAAGCTGCCGGCCTCGGATCCCGACCCGCGTGCGCTTGGCCTGACTTCGCGCCATCTCGCCTATGTGATCTACACCTCGGGATCTACCGGCACTCCAAAGGGCGTCATGGTCGAGCATCGAAGCTTGGTCAACCACACGATTTGGCAGGCGGATAAATTCCATTTCACTACCCACGACGTTTTCTTGCAGCGAACCTCCCCCGCGTTTGATGCCGCCGTATGGGAGCTATGGACAGCCTTGTCGATTGGGGCGCGTTCAATTCTTCTTCCTCGCGACCTGCAATTAGATGTTCGAAAACTTTTAGAGCTACTGGATAAGTATGGTGTCACTGTTCTGCAATTGGTCCCGTCGCTTCTTGCAGCATTGCTTGCGCTTACCGACGTTGAGCAAAAGTATATCGGTTCTTTGCGTTTCACATTCTGTGGTGGAGAGCTTCTTAGAAAAGAATTAGCGAGCAGATGGTTGCAATTGACATCTCAGCCGCTTGTCAATCTCTATGGACCAACTGAGGCGACGATTGACGCGGCTGCTTGGCATTATTCCGCTGGATTTAATAGGTCAGTTGTCCCGATCGGCCGACCGATTGCGAACACGCGGATTTATCTGCTGGACGGTCATGGCGAACTTGTTCCGTTTGGGGCGATCGGAGAGCTCTACATTGGCGGGGCGGGGGTCGCGCGTGGCTATCTGAACCGGCCCGAACTGACGGCGGAGCGGTTCTTGGCCGATCCGTTCAGTGGTGAG
>NZ_JADPIS010000119.1:0-597 GCF_023073025.1 Bradyrhizobium sp. 76 | reverse complement strand
GTCCGCGCCGGCGCTTGGGCAAGCGCAACTCGCTGTGGGCGCCACCCACCCAGTGGACGATGAGAACGATCTCGGAGGCCGCGTCGTCGATATCGGCCACGACCTCATGGATGAGGGTGCGCACAATGCGCTTCTTGAGGCGAGCATCCGTCGTCGGCGCATCCCAGACCGTTTTGAGGTTCGATGCCAGAACACCGAGCGAAGCTGGATCAGCAATGGGGGGCGGGCGTCGCCGCATCATGCATAGCGATCTTGCCCTCGACCTCCACCCCGTGAGCGAGCGCCCTGTTCCAGCGCGCTTCCAGCTCACTCGCCACCAGCCGGTTCGCGGGGTCAGCGGCATCGTATTGCCGGAAAGCCCGGTCGGCGGCATAGCGCGCCGCTTCGAGATCACGACTGAGAGCATCGCGCACCTGATCCCGCCGTTCCCCGGCTTCCTTGGCGGCCGCGGTTGCAGCGGCGATAGCGCCCGGACCGACGACGCCAAGCAGTGCTTCTTCGATTGCATCATCGACGCGCAATCCGCCGAAGGCGATGCAGTGAGGGCCGCCATTGTCCATCCAGGCGCGGCTGCAGCTGTAGCGCGGGATATGGTGC
>NZ_JADPIS010000063.1:0-24115 GCF_023073025.1 Bradyrhizobium sp. 76 | reverse complement strand
GTCGGCGCACGGCACGCGCGGATCTCATCATGGCCTGGCCGCAACAGCGGCCCACTTGCAAGAGGCCGGATACATTTGTGCAGACTGCATCGTCCTCATTAAACGACCTTGCACGGGCGGGGCGGGTCATACATTCTTTCCCAGGAGATCCTTCAGCGCCGCGTTGTCCAACATGGCGTCTGCCAGAAGCCGCTTCAGCTTCGTGTTCTCGTCCTCCAGCGACCGCAGTCGCTTGGCCTCAGAGACGTCCATCCCGCCGAACCTGGCCTTCCATTTGTAGATGCTGGCGTCGCTGACACCATGCTTGCGGCAGAGATCGGCGACCGGAACCCCGGCCTCGTGCTCCTTCAAGATCCCGATGATCTGCTCTTCCGTGAAACGATTGCGCTTCATGCTCTGGTCCTCGTCTTGGGCCAGAGCGAACTTCAAACTGGATTAAGCCCGTGGGGCAAGGTCACGCACCGCCGCGGAGCTGCAGCGGAACGCGCGCTAGGCCGCGATCGTTGACGCTTATTCAATGCCAACCCCACAGGTTCTGATCGAGGTTTCGCAAGCCGACTTGGTGGTGAAGATTATGCGCTCCTGCACATCCAGCATTAAGGGGTTTTGACGATCGCGATAGTTAGAGTGCGCATCGAATCTACTGGTAGAGTGGCCAGCACTTCGCTGTTATCGAAGTTGATTGCGCGGGCCTTTAGGCATTCTTTCAGCTCAGCGCTTGGATTGGAATTCAATATTAAGAAAACTCGTCCAATTGCCTTGACATCGGTCGGCTCATGTTCGAACCGATAACAATTCAATTCTTCGGCTGCGGGACCGTTACTCAGCCAGGCGAAACCGAACGCACGTGCTTCGATCGCAACAATCAGGCCAGGCATGTTGTAGGGCGCGACGACGATGTCATGGCGCCGATCGAAGCCAGCTTTTTCTAAAGAAGCTTTGATGCCAGCAATAATGGTAGAAAGTTTATATGTCGTCCTCAGCCCTTTCAATTCTGGAGGAGCATTCAAACGAACACTCTGCGAAAATATGGTTCCTTCTATGCGATAGGGAAAGAACAGTCGATTGTGCGCAATGCTTACTGCAATTAGAACAACAAAACAGAAAACCAGCAATGGCATCACGCCGCTTGTGATTCGAAGGGCCCGTAATGGTAGAAGCCCAACAGCGATGAACCCGGCGGCTAACAGCGGGCCCATGCTTACGGCGATATGATAGAGTAGGCCCGTGTTAGTTCCCACTGATGCGATTGTCGTTGCTCCAATGAGAAAGACGAGCAATGCGGACCACCGCAAGATAGCACGAGCGTTGGATGGGTATCGGACTTGTGTCGCAATGGTCGCGGCAAGGAAATCGCAAATCAGCAAAGCTGCGCCGGCGATTATTTGGGCTCCAACCACATACATAAACGGATGACCGTCGAGGCCTGAATTAGGCCCTTCGCAGACAATCATTTCGATAATACGACAATCGGCCGCCGCAGCTCCGACGATTGAATCCAATCCGGCAAGGTAATGATATAAAGGCCAGAGAGGTAGTAACGCTGCGAGCATCGCTGTGCTCGAACCCACAGCTTGGATCATTTTCTGCAAAGAAAGCGGACTGGAATTGTAGAGGGATCTACTGCTGAAAAAAACCGTTCCGGTAACAAGGCCGGCGCCGACTACCTGGCCGCCCAAGCGAAGCGATTGTTCAACAAAGTTCGCCGTGTCTTGCAAATGTTGTTGCAGCAACACAGTGAAGCCATATGACGATTTCGACGAGGCTCCAGTATGAAGCATGAGCTGTGTCACGGCCCATGTGTCTATGCTGAAGCCGGTAGCTATTATCGCCAACCATATCAAGCTAAGACTCGCATGAATTCCGGCGACGATTACGGTAGCGCGCCAGCCGATAAGTTCAGCAGAGAGCCACATCAGCGGCAATAAGGCTAACAGGTAGGCGGTTGCTGCACTTATTCGAGCGGCCTCCATGAGAACGGCGCATAACGCAGCAAATGCAGCCCACGACAACCGAGATGCAAAGCTGGACGTCGTAATTGCCCAAGAGAGGGCGCCAAGGGCTGCTAACATTCCACCCGCCGCAACGGTGTTTGATGAAAGCGTGGGAGGGCCAAAGCCAAAATACCCAAGGCTTCCCGTGAGTACCAGAGCAGAAAAGCCGATGCGGTCTGCCTCGGGGCTACGAATAGAACACGAGTTAATTAGGCCTAATCGTAGGCAGAAACGCCAAATCCCAGTAGCGAAGATAATCGACGCACCCGCCAGAACGAGCAATGCGATCACACGCCAAACAACTATGTTGTTGTCGAAGACGGCACCAATTCTTCCAACGATGAAGTTGATATGGGTTCCGGAATTTGGACCCGGATATTTCATATCATAGATATACATTGCCTCGTCAGTAACATCGAATCCGCGATTAATTACGCACAGGAGGCCGACGATTGTGATCGCCGCCAAAACTAATGACGCGCGGTACGGCGAGAGGAATATCCGTAGCCCTCTGAACATCACCATTGTTCTCGGCAACACCAAGCGAGAATGCACGCGCACATATTGAAAGTCTCTTTCCGAAATTGACCTGCGGCGGGCTTGTACTAGGCAACTATTCAAGCTACCCGGGCGTTGAGTTTCAACTCAATAGAGTCAGGATGCTCAGTTCGTCGAACTGCCGCCGGATCATGTTGTCTGAACGGTGGCTCCAATAGGTGGCCTCTTTCCTGACATTGGGGGCGCTTGCGGAGTGCATGAAGAGTTTCATCGTTTTTTGAGGATAAGGCAGGGGATTATCTCCTGCTGCTGAACGAGACTTCCGTCCGGCGCAAACCCAAATGGGCTTGGCCTGTCGCTGCCTAGCCCTCGAATGCTATCAGGTCAATGGTGCCAAGAAAGCCGCAGACGCTAGTGCATCCATCTGGATAAATATAGATGGTGTGCGAGCTATGAGATGCGCCCGGGGCGCGCTGAAGAAAGGGGGCCTTACCCTTGAGGAGGCGAAGGCGGGCGAACAACTTACCGCGCTCGGTCTGGCGAGATCTGTGGGCAGACGGCGTCAAAGGCGCGCTCTGCAGCGGATCGCGCGACTGATTTGATGACCCGCATCGTCGCCAGGGGGGCCGGCTCAGTTCGTTACGCTGTTGACCTTACTTCGATCGGGCTTGGCGTCGGGCTCGGATTTGCATCGGACCGCTTTGGGCGCCGCGAGAAGCAGGTGCCGACGTGGCCACAACCGATGAATCAAGGAGGCGATCCTAAAGCCCAGTTGCTCGCCGCAATCCGGCTTGGCCTGCGCCTTGAGCGCCAAATCGGCCTGTGAGGATCGCCTCGGAGCGGCTAGGCCCGGTTCCTGCTCCCTAAAGATCCCGGGTTGCCTAGGCTTAAGCGCCTGATGCAATTAGATAGTCTCAAATCCCAGAGCGAGGTTGACTTGAATCATAATTTTGCTCGGGCTTGATTGAGGATCCGCGCCTGCGCTTGGGACGTTAATGCGGGGTGGCTACCGACGATCTGATCTGTGGAAGTAATGGCGATTGCGCTTCGGACCGGGACGTAATATTGCCAGTACGCTGAAGGAGCGGGGCAATTGATCAGGATACCGAACGCAGCGAGTTTGGCCTTTGCCCTAGCCGTTTCCGGTTCTTCGGTATTCGTCCTGATATATGGATTTTTGGGATTAAGTGGATTTGGCGCTTTGACGGCGTCGTATTTGGGTCTGACTTTGATTTCCGTCGTGGTTTTTGGCTCACAAGATTTTCGCTTCTCAACCCTAGATGTTCCACTGTTGGTTCTGATCGCTTGCGCGGGCGTATCTTTTGCCAAAAATCCGTTTCGTGCAGACCTTCGGGAGCTTGTACTACTAGCGCTTACTGCATCGGCTTATTTTGCGGGGCGTTTTCTTGCCAAAGAAAATTTGGGCATCGTGCGCACGACCTCCTTTTGGACAACCGCGGCCATCGTTTGCGCCGGTACAATTGTGACGTTTCCATACCTCGTTTCAGAATCCCTGCATGGCACATTCGGGCGTCCGTTCGTTCTAGGGTTTGATAGCGCAACAACAGCCTTTTCGTTTTCTCTGGGTATTTTTGTTATTGCCCTATTGTCGTCGGAAAAGAATTGGCCGCTCTGGATCCGAAACGCATCATTGGCCTTGATCGCAATCTCGACAGCAGTGTTCGCTGCTTCGATGGTCAGGTTCTCTCTGTTGGCGATTATGGCGTGCATTGCGCTCGGTGCCTTGTTCTCACGACGTCAGCGTCGCTTTGCCCTGAGCCTGTTGGTCATTTTCGTCGCGTCAATCGCTCTTGGATTGATTTCCAGATCCAACAACGCAAATCTATATCTGCGCTACATGCTCGAGGAAACGGGAGATGAGAGATTCAGCACTGTAGGCATTTATCCCCCATCCCACGAGGCAAAAAGAAATGCTGGAGCGACCACGCCTAGTTGCGAGAAGGTAAATACGAGAAACTCAATCGCTATTCGAAAGCAGCTCATGGCAGATGCTTTCGATCTCATTCCACGTGCTGGCCTGTTTGGTTCCGGATTCATGTCTTTCGGCGAGTTGGGATGTTTCGAAGGTATGTCACCTCACAACGATCTTGCACAGGTATTTGTCGAATTCGGCTGGATAGGCGGAATAGCATTCTCCCTGTTGCTTGCTGTGATCCCTTTGTCCTTCCTCAAGTCGGCCGGTTGCGACGACGATATGCTTTTCCTGCTTTTGCTCAGCGCGTTTATGATCATGCTGAGCATGATCTATGGCCAGATTGCAAGAGACCTCCCGCTTTTTCTGGTTTTCGGTTTTGCCGTCAGTGTGCTGTCCCGGAATGACGGGTCGGCGGCTGCGCGGAAGTACCTGAAATTGCCACACCGAACGAGAACGGAAACGGCTTTGCCGATAGAAAAATCAAATCATTTCCGTAGTTGGTAGGGCCACAGGGTATCCGGCGCTCGACTCGCCCAATCGTCGCCGCTAAGGCGTACGAAATCGAGTTCGCAGTGCTTCATGTTGCTCGATCCTCGTAGCATTAACTAACTCGATCGGGCCCAGGGCGTCGCCGTAAGCAGCCGCGTTGGAATCTCAATCATCGTGTCAGGTGCGCCCGGCTCAATGGCCTTCTACTTCATCGCGGCGGCCTGAGGTCATTCTGCCGATCGACTGGCTCCTGCTCGCAGATTCGTGCAAGATAACAAGTCCGAACAGCAGGGCGATCAACGCAAGTTGTTACGAACAATAGTCATTTTTTCGGGCTCAATGTCTCTTTGCCGGGCGACAGCTCTCGTCGTAGTCGAAGATTGTTCGTTAATTCGGACAGAACAAGCACCGTCAACGGGATGCTCGCTAAACCCCCGCTGAGCATTGCAGATTGTATCGAGCTCAGCATGAGCTGGACGATGCCGGCAAATGAGCAGCCGAGTAGCCCGATTGTCATTGGCGACTTGCCTTCGGCAACGAAGATGACGTCAATCATTCTGCAGAGTCCTGCCGCCAGCACGCTGGTCACGGCGACGCCTAAAAAGGAAAAATCTGTCCAGGCGTCGGCGATGAACATCGCATTACTGGTCGAGCCGGCTTGCCCCCGCCATAACAAGGAAACCTGTTCGTAAGCCGGCGTGAATTCTTCGTTCAACAAAGCCGCGAGAACACGAATGTTCAAGCCCCAAGTATGCGAGATGTAATATGGAATCGCGCTGAAATATTCCAGCAGCACTTCATTCGAAATAATGAATGTGCGCCAGAAGAAAAAGTCAATGACCGACGTCGCGCGCGAAGCCTCCGGAATCGAGATTACGACTAGGGGATAAAACAAAATAACCACTGCAGCCACAGCGGCGGCGCCGAGACGAAAGCCGTTTCGGTTCCGAAAGGAAAGCAGCGCCGCAAGACCAAGCTGTACAGCCAGCAGAGCTATAGGCACCTTGCTTAGTGTTTCCATGCGACCAAGCAATGTGAGTGCGAACACGCCGCAGGCGCTCGCGAGCAATAGCCAGTTGCGTTTGATCAGACCTTCGAGAGCACTCCATGTCAGGAGAAAAGGAGCGATCGAGGTAAGCGCGACTCGGTAGGCGTAGGAGGCGCTTCCGGCATGCAGCAGTCGATATTGGTCCTTCGCAGATTGCGAATTGGCCGTTTCGAGAAACCCCAATATGACCGCAACATGGTCCTCCCGGATGGAAGTCCAAGCCATAAATGCAATCAAGACTGCATTGGCAGCAATCAACCAGCGGTCGACCGAGGATGTGCTCCGAATTGGATCCGCATTCCAATGTTCCAGTGTTTGGACCAGTTTTTTTGCTTTTCGTGGCGCTAATCGATCGATCAATTCGATTCCGAAGATGCAGCCCAGATACGTGATCGCGATCGCAAGGTTAAGAGATGCGGTTGCTTCAACAAAGTGAGGCGTCTTCATTAATTCCCGATAGATCAGGGAATTCTGATTGTAATAGAGCATGTAAACGAGATAAGCGGGACCATAGAGCAGCAGCAGGAAGCCGAGCAGCATCGAAGTCGCTGAGATAAAGCCTCGCGTCTTTTTGACGAGGTAGATGGCAGCGCCGAGCATGGACAAGGTGGCCAGCAGAAAAGTCGCGGCGGTCATGCGTCGAACGCCAGGTTCGGGGCGGTCACTGTCAGAGAAGGCCGGATCTGAGATTCGATGCCATTTTGCGGAGTTCCTGATCCAAAACGCGTGTCCTGCGACTCCTCCAGCCTAACCCGTTCGAGCAGTTCGCACGGGACAATAGCTCATTAGGCCAGACTTGGGCTTTTTTTTGATCCTATCAGAAGGACTCAACCCTCTTGATTGTTTTACGCTTTTCCTAGTATTCAGACCTAGATATTGCGAGACTTCGAGTTGACTGGTTGACCAACAGAGCTGATCGTTGGTGAGGGTTGGGGTTTGCAGGACAATTTTCATGATCAAGTTCGGTCTGCTCGGTTGTGGACGCATCGCCAAGCGCCATTCCGAACTGCTGGGGGGGGGGCAAATCGATGGAGCGCGCCTCGTGGCGGTCTGCGACCCGATTCGCGCACGCGCCGATGCTGTTGCCTCGAAGTTCGGCGTCCCGGCAAGCTATGACATCGACCACTTTCTTGCCCGCAAGGATATCGATGCTGTTGCGGTCCTGACCCCGAGCGGCATGCATCCCGAACACGTCATCGCCTGCGCCAAGGCAGGCAAACATGTCGTGGTCGAAAAGCCTATGGCGCTGCGTCTTCAGGATGCCGATGCGATGATCCGGGCTTGCGATGAAGCAGGGGTCAAGTTGTTCATCGTTAAGCAGAATCGCTTCAACGTTCCTGTGGTCAAGGCGCGCGAGGCGCTGGACGCCGGCAGGTTTGGCCGATTGACGTTGGGGACGGTCCGGGTGCGCTGGTGTCGCGATCAGTCTTACTACGATCAAGACGAGTGGCGCGGAACCTGGGCTCAGGACGGTGGTGTGCTCACCAACCAGGCCAGCCATCATATCGATATGCTTGAGTGGTTTTTCGGCGACGTCGTCAGCGTTCATGCTCGCGCGATTACTGCGCTTGCCAAAATCGAAACTGAAGATACCGCGGTCGCCACGCTCAAATTTCGCAACGGGGCGCTCGGCGTCATTGAGGCGACTACCGCGGCCCGGCCGACCGATCTCGAAGGCTCGCTGTCGATCCTCGGGGAGAAAGGCACGGTTGAAATCGCGGGCTTCGCGGTCAATCAGATCAGGCATTGGCGTTTTGTCGACCAGCTTGCGTCAGATAAGGAGGTGGTCGAGAAATTTTCGGTCAATCCGCCGAATGTCTACGGCTTCGGCCATCAGGCCTATTACCAGCATGTCATCGATTGCCTGATCAATCAGGGAGCGGCGCTCGTGGACGGGCTTGAGGGACGCAAGAGCCTAGAGCTGATCTCCGCGCTTTATGAGTCGATCGAGACCGGCCAGGAAGTCCCGCTGCATTTCACGCCGCGGCTGTGCCGCCTCGGTATGGCGTCGTGAACCAGCCGCAATCAAATCGTGTCGCCGTGCGTGACGTGACTTTCGGCGCCGGCGTAAAGATCGTCGAACCCTGCAATCTCTATGACTGTGAGATCGGCGACGGTTGTTTTGTCGGACCTTTTACCGAGGTCCAGAAAGGCGTTGTCATCGGCGCGCGCAGCCGAATACAGT
Organism: Bradyrhizobium sp. 76; assembly: GCF_023073025.1. Classification (NCBI taxonomy): domain Bacteria; kingdom Pseudomonadati; phylum Pseudomonadota; class Alphaproteobacteria; order Hyphomicrobiales; family Nitrobacteraceae; genus Bradyrhizobium; species Bradyrhizobium sp. 76. Next base: position 15,965 of record NZ_JADPIS010000063.1, on the reverse strand, counting down.
CGCACGCCTTCATCTGCGAACTGGTGACAATCGGGGAGGATTGCTTCGTCGGCCACGGCGTCATGTTTATCAATGATACCTTCGCCGCCGGCGGACCGGCCCGAGGCGACAAGACGTTGTGGCGGAACACGGTGATTGGCAACCGGGTGTCGATCGGCTCTAACGCCACCATCATGCCGGTGCGCATTGCCGATGATGTGGTGATCGGGGCTGGTTCGGTCGTCACCAAGGACATTGCAGCCGCCGGCAGTTATGCTGGAAACCCCGCGCGCCGCTTAGCGCCCCGGAGTTAGAAGGTGGACTCATGCCGGTACCCTATGCGGATCTGCAGATGCAGTATCAAAACATCAAAGGCGAGATCGATGCGGCGATAGCCGCAGTTATTCGCGACAATTCCTTCATTCGCGGACCCTACGTTGATGGCTTCGAGCGGGAGTTTGCCAAAGCCGTTGATGTCAAGCGTTGCGTCTCCTGCGCCAATGGGACCGACGCGCTCTATATCGCGATGGTGGCACTCAAAGTGCAGCCCGGCGACGAGGTCATCACCACAGCCCATTCGTGGATCAGCACATCGGCGATGATCACGCACGCTGGCGCAACACCGGTATTTTGCGACACCGACGGGACAACCTTCACCATTGATCCGGCAGCGATTGAAGCTGCGATAACACCGCGAACGGTCGGCATCATTCCGGTGCATCTGTACGGACAGCCGGCGGATATGGACGCGATCATGGCGATCGCCCGCAAGCGCAAGCTATGGGTGATCGAGGACTGCGCGCAAGCGCATCTGGCGCGTTACAAGGGCCAACAGATCGGTACCTTCGCGCAAGCAGCGACCTATTCGTTCTATCCGGGAAAGAACTTGGGCGCGATGGGCGATGCCGGCGCCATCGTCACCAATGATGATGCATTGGCCGAGTGCATGACCATGTTGGCTCGCCATGGCGGCCTCGTCAAACATCAGCATCAGATCGAGGGCATCAACAGCCGGCTCGATGGTCTGCAGGCCGCGATCCTATCGGCCAAGCTGCCGCATTTGCCTGCTTGGACCCGGGCGCGCCAGGAGGCTGCGAAGGTTTACGATGCCGGCCTCGACCAGATCGAGGACGTCCTTGTGCCTTCGGTCGCGGGAGACCGCACCCACGTCTATCACCTCTACACGATCAAGCATCCGCGCCGTGATGCGTTGGCCGCATATCTCGGCGCCAAGGGCATTCAGACAGCGATCAACTACCCGACGGCGCTGCCGTTCCTGGCCGCTTATGGTCGGCTCAAGCACCTTCCCGAGCAGTTTCCGAACGCACATCAGAATCAGGGTGAGATATTGTCGCTGCCGATGTTCTCGGAGATCACGCGGGAGCAGCAGAGCGAAGTTATCGATCTGATTCGAAGGTTCTGAATTCCGCAACTCCGAGACAACCTGAAGCCTGATCGCCCAAATGGCTGAGCCGGACGGCAGTTTTCGACTATTGGGAAATTCCGCATGGAATGCGGCAGCTTTTGTCATCGGTGTGGGTTTGAACCTGGTGGTCCTGCCGTTTGTCGTTTTCCGTCTGGGCCTCTCAGCATTTGGCGTCGCCGGCCTGGTGACCGCCTGTCTCGCGCCCGCTCTGGCATTCAGTAATGCCCTCGCACTATCGACTGCACGTGAACTTGCCCACCGCCTGACCCGACCCGACCGCGACGATGCCCGACGTTTCTTCGCCACGGCTCTGCTGCTGGCCGTCGGGATCGGCGGTCTGATCGTGATCGGACTCGTCTTGGCCGGGCCGCCGCTCGCGCGCCTGGCGTTTCGTCTGAGCGGCGACATTGCCAACGATCTCGGACGCGCTTTTGCTTTGGGCGCGGTCGGTTGGTTGTGCCAGTGCCTTTCGGCCGTCTTTCTCGCGCTGTTCACGGCGCGCCAGGATTATCGACGGATTTCCGCGATCAACATCACCAGCGCCGTTGTTGCGACGGGCTCGATGGGAGTGCTGGTCCCATACTGGCCGCAGGCGTCGACGTTTCTTGGCTGCCAGGCGCTGGGCTTTGCGACGGGCTTACTCTTGGTGTTCGTGCTGTCGCATCTGCGGCTCAGCGAATGGCTGGCACGTCCCGCGCTTCATCGCGGCCCGCTTCGCGATCTTCTCAAGGTGGGATCGTGGCAACTCGCTGCCCAAGGCGGCAGTTTGCTCGCCGGGCAGGTAGACAGATACCTGCTTGGCGCGCTGCTGCAGCCGCAGTTTGTGGGATTTTATACCATCGCGCAGCGGTTGGAAGAGGCCATGTATATTGGCATCTTGAAAGTGGGCGAAATCCTGTTCCCATTCTTTAGCACGCAGCAAAAGGAGACGGATGATCGCCAGGCTGATCTGCTGTTCCGGTCTTCCTGGATTATGAACGTACTTGCCGCCAGCGCGCTCGGTGGGCTCATTCCTGTCGCCGGGCCGCTGCTTCATCTGTGGACTGGCCTCGAAGTGGCTGCGGAAGCGCAGAGTGTACTGGTGGTGCTCTCGGTTGGCGGCATACTCGGGTCAAGCACGAACGTATTTGCATACTATCTGCTGGCGCGCGGACGGTCTCAATCCAATGCCTTGATCTCCCTTCTGACGGGCGCCGTTACCTTGGTCACCAGCGCGGTTGCATTGCCGTACTTTGGATGGCAGGCGGCAGGATGGAGCGCCTGCGTCGGTATGATCGCTCAAATGGTCGTTACCGTTATCCTGCTGCGGCGGCGCTTCAGCCTGGTTGGAATGTGGTCACGCGTGATCCACCTGGTGTTGGTGCCACTCGGGATCGGAATAGCAGCGGCGCTGGCATTGCGCTACTGCTTCCATAACGTGCAATTCGACCATCCTCCGCCCGTGTGGTACGTGGCGGGCCTCTATTTGCTGACGGCCGCCATCATCTTCGTCGTCGCGGTCGCCGTTTCACGTGTTGGTCCCTATGGGGACCCCTGCTGGCGGGATCTTCGGGTCATTGCCAATCGGTTTCTGCCCCTGAAGGCGATCTAAATGTGTGGAATTACAGGTATCGTCAATATCCGCGGTGGTGCTGTCGAGCAGGCCGAAATCGAGCGCTTGACGGAGCTCGTAGCGCATCGCGGCCCGAGCGGAACAGGGATCTGGTTCAGCGCGGCGCGCGACGTGGCGTTCGGTCATCGCCGGCTTGCAATCATCGATCCCGGCGCGGGCGGCTATCAGCCGATGTTGTCTGCTGACGGTCGCTACGCCATCGTTTTCAACGGTGAAATCTACAATTTTCTCGAGCTCCGCCGCGAACTTGAGGCGCAGGGGGAGGTGTTCCGCAGCCAGTCCGATACGGAAGTCGTCCTAGCTGCGTGGCGTGTCTGGCGCGAGGAGATGCTGCCGCGGTTCAACGGTATGTGGGCGCTGGCGATTTACGATACCCAGACCAAGGAATTGTTTCTGGCGCGCGATCGATTCGGTATCAAGCCGATGCTGTACGCGCTTTCGCCAGAGCGTTTTGTGTTCGCCTCGGAACAGCGCGCTCTCGTGCGAAGCGGCCTGATCGCGCCGTCAGTCGACCCCGACGTCGCGCGGCGCCTGTTGCTCGATCCTTTTGGGGTCGAGGGAAGCGAACGCACGCTCTGGCTCAACGTCCGGCGTTTGCAAGGCGGTCATTCGATGTGGCTGCGCCAAGGACGGCTGGAGATACGCCGCTGGTGGCGCACGACCGATCATCTGCCGGAACTGCCCAAGACGGACGCCGAGCGCGTGGAGCGTTTTTACGAGCTTTTCCAGGATTCCGTCGCCTTGCGGATGCGCAGCGACGTGCCGATCGGCACCTGTTTGTCGGGCGGTTTCGATTCGACGGCCGTGATCTGCACCATGGCCGCGCACGAACAGGCGGGTATGGGCCCGCGCGGCAGTGCCGCATGGCGGCACGCCTTCGTCGCGTCCTTTCCGGGCGTATGGTTTGACGAGCGGCCAATGGCGGAGGAGGCGGCGCGATGGGCGAAGGTGAACCCAACTTTTGTGGAAATCGGTCAGGACGATGCGCTCACGGACATCGATCAGATCATCGACGACAATGATGACGTCTATATCGGACTGGAAAGTGCGGTTTGGCAGACCTATCGGGAGCTGAGCAGGCAGAAAGTGACAGTGTCGCTCGACGGCCATGGCGCCGACGAGCTGATGGGCGCCTATCGCCAGGATGGGCAATCGGCAATGTTCATCATGCGAAATCTGCTCGCGGGAGTTTCCTCGAGGTCGGCCACTGCCCACCGCGGGGTCGACATGTTCCGCGCATTGATGATCAAGCGCCAGGGTCACTATTTTCTGCATGGTGGACTGCGCAATGTTCCGGCCCCGCTTTCGTTGGTCGGCGATCGAGACGAGTTGCCGCGCGAATGGGGGCCACTAAACCGGCGCCTCTATGGTATGTTTCACAGCACGATCTTGCCGACGATCCTGCGAAACTTCGACCGTCTCTCTATGGCTCACGGGATCGAGGTGCGGATGCCTTTCATGGATTGGCGCTTGGTCACCTATACAATGGCGCTTCCTGACGTGAGCAAGTCGTCCGACGGCTACAGCAAGATGATCGCACGGCGAGCGATGGCCAATCACATGCCTGAGTCAATCCGCATGGGCCGCCGCAAGATCGGTTTCGGGTCGCCGATGCCAGACTGGCTGAACGGACCGCTCTCCGGTTGGACCGCCGCGTTGCTCGACAAAAAGGTCCCGGCCTTTTCCGAACTGGTGAACGAAGTTGCCTTGCGCGAGGCGGTCAACCGGCTGACGGCTTCAAAGACCTGGGATTGGGTTCCCGCCCAGCGAATCTGGCCTTATCTTAGTTTGAAATGGCAGCTGAGCCGGCTTGCCTGAAACCGGATTGGTAAAGAGGGTACTGTGCCCCTGTTCAGGCTACTTGGGATGAGCAGCGCCGTGGAAAGGTTGGAGATTGTCAATGCCGCTTCTCGATGAGGGGTACAAGCAGCTATATTCTGACTACTACCAGCCGAACAGCGCGCTTGAGCACAAACGCAATTTGTCGGCTGATTCAACAGTCGAACATATTAAAGCGGTAGCACAGGGCCGGAAATGGAAGAACCTGTTGGATGTGGGCGCAGGAAACGGCTCGGTCCTCGCCAAGATCGGTGCCCTCGGCCTGGCGGATGAATTGTACGCTGTCGAGATATCGGAGAGCGGCGTCAGCACCATTCGTGAACACGGTTTGCCCACACTCAAGGAAGCGCGCGTGTTCGATGGCTATACCATCCCCTATCCTGACAAGTTTTTTGACTTGGCCATTTCCATCCACGTGTTGGAGCACGTTGAGCATGAGCGGATTTTTCTTCGCGAACTCGCAAGAGTTGCCAAGGAAATAGTGATCGAAGTGCCCCTTGAAGGCGGACTGACGTTGGCGAAAAGCATCAAGCAAACCGCCAGGTTCGGTCACATCAACCACTATACGGTGCCGGGATTTCGCTATTTGCTGCGCACAGTGGGAATTGAACCTGTTGAACATATGGTTACGACGTCGTCAGCGGACTATGAGAGACATCTGTACGGAGGCTTCAAAGGCACAATCAAGAGCGCCGTGCGGCGAGGCGCGTTGAAGATCGCTCCCAATATTGCGCCTTGGGTTTTGTCCTACTTGCTGACCATTCGTTGCATACCATCGCCTCCACCGAAATGAGTCGGGTAACGCTTTGATCCAGAAGTTGGTCAGAAAGCTGACGTCAATCGGATGGCGAGGTCACCTGCACCTTGATATCCGGCGCCAAATGATCGGTTTCCATCTCGAACAGGCGGGTGCCGGATCGATCCTTGTCTGTGGAGATAGCCGGGTTGAGGCGGCGTTCCTGCCATCGAGCATAGCGGGAACTCCGGTCGTTAACGCCGGAATTGGTGGCGCGACCATTTCCCTCATCGGGGAGGAAGTGGCCCGAATAATTGCTATCCACAGGGTTCGCCTCCTGGTCCTGTCTGCCGGCGTAAACGATGCCAAGATCGAGAACCGCACGACAAACAGTGTCTCTGATTTTCGAAATAACCTTGAAACGGTTATCAAGAAACTTGCGCCAAATGCCGAGTGTATAATGCTGACATCGATCCCGCCGGTTGAAAAAGGGAAACTACTCGGATCCCGATTTTACGATGGTGATCTCATTTGCAAGTTTAACAACGAGATCGCGGCTTGTGCCGAGAGGAATGGCCTGGATTTCTTCGATTTAGCGAGGCCTATGATGAACGAAAGTCGAGAACTTGCGGCGAGCCTGTCGATTGATGGAGTTCATCTTAACAGGTTTGGATACGGTATGTGGCGGCCCGCCCTCATTTCAGCGATCGAGCGGTCGCTTGACGTGGCTGCCTGCAGGTAATTGTTGACGGAATCTGGCTTCGCACGGACCGGAGGAGCAAATCCTTCAATGCAGGGTGAATGATGCGTTTGTTTCAAAATGGCGGGCTTTATCCGTCCTATTTGACGCGGCTGAACCAGCTTGCGGCGAAAGCGTCAGGTTTCGCGGAGCGGCGCCGCATTTTCTTGGATGACCGGTTTGGCGCTCTACATTTCTTGCAGCCGGTGCTCGAAGAAGCGCCGGAGGCTTTCTTCACCAATGGTGACGATGAAACTCTGCAACGGCTTTGGGCGCATGAGCAGGGAGTTCAGGGCAAGCCGCCGCTCGAGACCATATTGCTGGCCCAGATTGAGCATCACCGGACCGAGGTGTTCTATAATCTCGATCCAGTACGTTATCCGAGCGCGTTCGTGCGGAAGCTTCCGGGCTGCGTCAAAAAAACCCTGTGCTGGCGGGCTGCACCGTCAGGAAAGGCCGACCTGACGGCGTTTGGTGCAGTACTCGGAAACTTTCCTTCGATCCTGGATTCCTGGCGCCGCACCGGCTGTCGAGCTGAGATTTTCTTTCCCGCGCTCGACCCGCTGATGGAAAACTATGGTCAGGGCGATCGCCCGATTGACGTGCTTTTTGTCGGAGGCTATTCCCGGCATCATACCACGCGGGCAAAAACACTCGAGCAGGTCGCCAGGTTGGCCGATACCCGCCGGATCGTGTATTGCCTTGACTCGTCACGGCTGACACGGCTTGCCGAGAGCGCACTCGGCAGCTTGCTGCCGTTGAAAAAGCATCGGCGTCCCCAAGCCATCGCCAGCATCGCAAGGTCGCCGGTATTCGGGAAATCGCTCTACGAACTTCTCGGATCGTCGAAGATCGTGCTCAATGGTGCCATCGATATGGCTGGGAACGACCGCGGCAATATGCGCTGCTTCGAGGCCATGGGGTGCGGTGCGCTGCTTTTGTCCGACGCCGGCAGATACCCAGACGCAATGGAAGCGGGTCTGACAATGGAAGTTTATGGTTCCCCAGAACAGGCTACAGACGTCGTTTCAAAGTGTCTGGAGAGCTGGCCGGGATCGGCCGAGATGGCCGCTCGGGGGAGGAGGCAGATGTCGGCGGCCTATGGCAAAGCTGCGCAATGGGAACGCTTCGTCGATCTCGTCGGACGGACCTAGGCATGCTAAAGCGGTCACGACATGAATATTGGCCAGACAACTAAGGTTTGAGGATGCGAACGGACAATCTGGCCCAGGCGATCAAGTGGTTGCTCGATGGCGCCGCTGCGCCTGTATTCAAGATGCGACCGCGGCCCTTTGGTGCGGGCTATCAGACAGTGAAGCGCCGGATCATAACGTCGGCAGTTGACAGCGGCCTGCTTCGCGACGGCAAGGACCTGCCACCTAGCTACGGCATCGCCATGGATGAACGCGTCGTCGAATACCCGTGGGTGTTCGCTCGGTTGGCCAATGTCGGCAAAATGCTTGATGCCGGATCGACGTTCAATCACGACTTTCTTCTGGAACGACCACCGTTGCGGGGCGCCGATCTCACCGTCATGACGCTGGCGCCCGAAAAGCGCTGTTACTGGTACAACGGCTATTCGTATGTGTTCGGTGATCTCAGGAAAACGATGTTTGCCGATCATGCTTTCGATACCATCGCTAGCATTTCGACCATTGAGCATATCGGCCTGAACAACACGATGCTGTACACGGGAGATCCTGCGGACGCGGAATCCGATGAGAACGGGTTCGTTCCCGCGGTGAAGGAATTCAAGCGCATCCTCAAGCCGGGCGGCACCTGCTTCATCTCGGTGCCTTTCGGCAAACGAGACAATCTCGGGTGGTATCAGGTCTTCGATCTTGCCATGATTGAGAAGATCGTCGAGACATTTGCCCCGGTTTCGCACCAAATCGATTATTTCGGTTACTCGATCGATGGCTGGTCGCGGAAGTCAGCGGATGCCTTGGCGAACGCCACTGTATATGACGTTCATACGGGTAAGGGATGGAGCACTGACCTGGCGGCATCGTCCCGTGCTGTGGCGTGCCTGCAGTTGACGGCATGAACGTCGATTATCTGATACAGCGACTTATCGGGCGCGCAACCTGCCGGCTGCAACCGGACGCGGCGCTCGGCTCCAGCGCAAGGATCAGGAATATTCGCGGCGATTCGGACAAGATTACGATCGGCCGGCACTCCCGGATTTTGGGCGAGCTATTGACCTTCGCCCATAGCGGCGAGATCAAGATCGGGGACTGGTGCTATGTCGGCGAGGGCAGCCGCATCTGGTCTGCGGCTTCCATCATCATCGGCAATCGCGTCCTGATCTCGCATTCCGCGAACGTGTTTGACAACCTGACTCACCCGCTCGGGGCGGCGGCGCGACACCAGCAGATAAGACAGATTTTCACGCATGGTCATCCTCGCGACATCTCGCTTGGCGAGAGCCCGGTCCGGCTTTGCGATGATGCCTGGATTGGGGCCGGAGCCATGGTCTTGCGCGGCGTGACCGTGGGCGAGGGGGGCGTTGTTGCTGCCGGCGCTGTGGTCACCAAGGATGTTCCTGCGTTTTCCATTGTGGCGGGCAATCCTGCCGTATTGATCAGGGAGTTGCCGGCCGATGTCCGCCAATCCTGAAATCACTACTTGGGAAAATGCGGTAGTCTGGCTTCGCAACCAGCCGGACCAGCGTCAGCTGGTGCTGGATGCGTTTTATGACGACCCCTTGATCGCCGCGGCGGAACGTTATTTCGCCGGCGACGAATGGCAGGCGGTTTCAAAGTTGCTGCGCGGCCGTACCGGCCGGGCGCTCGACGTCGGGGCGGGGCGCGGCATCGCCAGCTACGGCCTCGCGAGGGAGGGGTTTGCGGTCACTGCCCTCGAACCCGACCCCAGCGCCATCGTCGGCGCGTCGGCGATCCGGGCGCTTGCCGCCGAGGCCACACTGCCCATCGAAGTGGTCGAAGAGTTTTCCGAGCGGTTGCCGTTCGTTGACAACGTGTTCGATGTCGTATTCGCGCGGGCCGTGCTGCACCACACCCGCGATCTCGACAGCGCCTGCCGCGAAATGTTTCGCGTGCTTCGCAGGGGTGGAATTTTCATTGCCGCGCGCGAACATGTGATCAGCAAGGAAGCCGATCTCGGGCAATTCCTCGAAGAGCATCCGCTGCATCACCTCTATGGCGGCGAGCATGCGTTTCTCCTTGATCGCTATACCGGTGCACTGAGCGGAGCGGGATTCGAGCGGGTCGAGATCATCGCGCCGTTGCAAAGCCCGATCAATCTGTTTCCCTATACGATCGAAACCCTGCGAGACGCTGTTGTAGAGAAATTATCGCGGAAGTTTGCCGCAGGGCCATTGTGGCGCGCCGCACTCGGTTCCAAGGCGCTCTTTACCTCGCTGCTGTCGCTGGCGGAACGGTTCGACAATCGCCCGGGCCGGCTTTATTCATTCGTCTGCCACAAGGCGTAAACATGACGACGTGGGTCACGGGCGCTAACGGCTTCATCGGCCGGCATCTGGTTCGGGTGCTCGCGGATCAGCGTCATAGCGTCCATGGGATCGGCCATGGCCCCATCGAAGAAGCTGAACGGCAGCGCATGGGTTTGAGTGAATGGCTGAACGGTGAGATCGACGCGGCCAATCTCAACGCGCTCGCGGGCCGGTCTGGGTTGCCATCAACGATTTTCCATCTCGCAGGCGGATCATCGGTTGGATTGTCCATCGCGCAGCCCTTTGAGGATTTTTCGCGCACCGTTTCGAGTACAGCCCGATTGCTAGAATGGTTGCGAGGCTCCGCGCCGGACTGTCGGCTGATTGCTGCGTCCACCGCGGCAGTCTATGGCGCCCATCATGCCGGCGCGATTTCGGAGAAGGCCGAAACTCAGCCGATGTCGCCCTATGGTCATCACAAGCTGATGATGGAGCAGCTCTGCCGCAGCTACGCTGTTTCATTTAACATTCGCGCCACTATTGTCCGGCTCTTCTCCGTCTACGGTCCCTTGCTGCGCAAGCAGCTGCTCTGGGACCTCTGCTTGCGACTGGAGCAAGGCCAGCGGGAGCTCGTGCTCGGGGGCACCGGCGATGAGCCTCGTGACTGGATCGATGTGCGCGACGTCGTGCGGCTGCTAGCGCGGCTCGCGCAAGATGACAGCCGGCACCTTAAGGTGCTGAACGGCGGCAGCGGCATCGGAACCACCGTTGCGGAGATTGCCCGGTTCGTCGCCACTGCCTGGGGCGGCGACATCAATGTGAGCTTTTCCGGACTGGCCCGTGCCGGCGATCCGTTTAGCCTGGTTGCCGACTCGCAGCAACTTGCCGCGTTGCCGTTCACGTGGCGCATTCCAGTCGAGCAAGGCATCGGCCAGTATGTGAGCTGGTTCAAGGGACACGGCTCATGAGCGTTGCCCGCCCGATCCGGCTCGCCTTCACCTTGATTTCTCGCAAGGCTTGGGCCGGCGGCTATAACTATCAGCTCAACCTGTTCAACGCGCTCGCCAAGTATTGCCCAGGCGCGATTGCGCCTGTCGTATTCGCAGGAGAAACTCACGATTCCGATGACCTCGACCTTATGCGTCAGGTTGATGCCGTCGAGGTCGTTCCGTCGCCGCAGTTCGATCGTCCCGCGGTTGCCGCGCTGCTGCCGACGCTGTTCGCGCAGGATCGTGGCGCGATATCGAGCTTTCGCAGCCACAAGATCGATGCGGTCTGGGAAAACGCCCGCTTCTTCGGATGGAGGTCTCCCTATCCGACTGTTGCCTGGATCCCTGACCTCCAGCATCGGCAGTTGCCGCATCTGTTCTCGAGTAAGGCTTGGCGACGCCGCGAAATCGGCTTTCAGCTGCAGGTGCTTTCGGGCCGCACCATCGTGCTGAGTAGCCTTAGCGCTGAGCGCCACTGCCGTGCCTATTATCCCCGGACCAAGGGCAGAACGGCGGTCGTTAAGTTTGCAAGCGAACCTTCGCCTGAACTGCTTAGGCTTGATCCGGTACAGGTGCTGCAGAAGCACGACCTGCCAAGCACGTATTTTTACCTACCCAACCAGTTCTGGCGGCACAAGAACCACAAGATCGTACTCGACGCGCTCGCCATGCTCTCACAGCGGGGTATCCATCCTGTGGTCATCGCCTCGGGTGGCCGCGATCCGAACGAGCCGGAATGTTTGGATGAGATTGTTCGCGAGGCAGCGGATCGCGGGCTGGCGCAGCAATTCCGCTATCTAGGAATGATTCCGCTGTCGGAAGTCTATGCCCTACTGCGCGCCAGCACCGCGCTGATTAATCCGTCACGCTTTGAGGGCTGGAGCACCACGGTGGAAGAAGCGAAATCGTTCGGCGTTCCAATGATCCTGTCCAACATCGATGTGCATCTCGAGCAGGCCGATAATAAGGCGCTCTATTTCCAGCCGGACGATCCCCAGGGTCTCGCAGATCATCTGCAGAGTTTTACGAAGCCGGCCTTTGTGATCCGCGATATGAACAAAGAGCTGGGGGAGCGGGTGCGGCAATTCGCTGGAAGTTTTGTATTCACGATTGAACGCGTTCTTCTGAAGCGATGAATAGAGCGCAGCCGAGTTCGGATGTTGGCAAGAAGGCTAACATGGGGTCAACGGCACTCCCGAAGAAGATCGTTGTGGCGACGCAACACTATCCGCCGGACCAAAGCACAACTGCGGCAATAATGCGCGAAATTGCATCAGCTTTGGCAAACAAGCACGAGGTGCGGGTGCTTTCGGGGAGCGCTTCGAAGGCGATGTACTCGCCGCCGGGGCACGGCGGACCGATCGTGATCAGTATAAGTAACCGTATGTCGCCGAAGCAGGCACTTATCAGGCGAGCAGCGAACGAAATCCTGTTCGCGTGCCGCATGTTTTTTGCTTTGGCGAAGCAGTTGCGTGCGGGAGATGTCGTCATCGCTGTAACGGCTCCTTTTGTGTTGCCTCATGCAGTTGTCCTGGCCGCGTGGCTGAAGCGGGCTCGCTCTCTGATTATTTTGCATGACCTGTTTCCTGAAGTTCTTGTCACTGCTGGTGTGATCAAGCCGCACTCTTTATTGGAGAGGGCAATCCGCCGAGCCAACAACATGATGTTCGCCTTGGCGAGCGCGGTAGTGACGATCGGACGCGACGCGGAGCGTCCTCTGATGCGCTATCCCGGCATGACACAAGACAAGATTCGGCTCATACCTAACTGGTGTACGTTACCTCCTGGCCACCGGCCCGTTACAGCCCAGAACCATTACCGGCGCCCCATCTCCGCTCGCTTCGTCGTGGGGTTGTCTGGCAACCTTGGCTTCACACATGATCCAGAAATTGTGTTCGATGCCGCCCGGTTGCTCCTGGACGAATCGCAAGTACACTTTCTGCTATCCGGTTGGGGAGCGGGGTTCGATCGGCTACGGCAGCTCCAGGCGGAAGCTAAATTGCGGAACGTCACATTGTTAGAGCGCGTCGAAGATGCTCGAGTGGAGGAGCTCCTGGCCGCCGCTGATGCCTGGGTGATTCCGTACCGGAAGCATGTTGCGGGCATGTCTGTGCCGAGTCGGTTCTACAATCTGCTAGCTATCGGACGGCCAGTGATCTTAGTCTCGGAACCCGAAACTGAGGCTGCGTTGACCATTGTGGAGAACAAGGTAGGGTTGGTCGTCCCTCCCGAAGATGCGTCTGCATTGGCGAACGCAATTCTCGCAACGTCGACATTGGACCATAATTCGATCGCCGAGCGCGCGGTCAAACTCGCGAGAGAGTTCAGCAAAGAGTCCGCCTTGGCCGAGTATATGAGAGTAGTCGATGAGCTATTGCATGCCGCGCAAGCGCCAACCTGACCCGACACGATGACGGCCCGGACTGTCCTCGTTACGGGAGCGAATGGCTTTATCGGACGCAATCTCGTGCCGATCCTTGAAGCGCGAGGTTACGTCGTTCGCCGCGCAGTCCGCACAGGGGCGACGCTCGAGAATGATATAGAGGTCGGGTCGATCGGACCTGCAACTAATTGGGAAATCGCGACCGCCGGAGTGGATGTGGTAATTCATTTGGCGGCGCGGGTCCATCGTCCGAACGAAGAGCACGCTGGAGAGCTATACAGATCCGTGAATGCGGAAGGTACCCTCCAGCTGGCGCGTGCCGCTGCGCGCGCGAACGTTCGGAGATTCGTGTTCCTGAGCACGATACTTGTAAACGGAAGCTGCACCGATGGGAAAGCTCCGTTCACAGGCAAAGACCAGTTCAGCCCCCGGGGTGTTTACGGCCAATCAAAGGCTGCCGCGGAATCTGGTCTTCAACGAATCGCGGCAGAGTCCCAAATGAGTGTCTCCATAGTACGTCCGCCACTCGTGTATGGGCGTGACGCAGTCGGCAACTTCCGTTATTTAGTTAAAGCGATCAGAACTGGAATCCCGCTTCCGTTCGGCCTTGTAAGAAACCGAAGATCATTCGTCAGCGTTCAAAATCTAGCGTCATTTATTTCAGTGGTGACCGAGCTCGAAACTGACAGTAATTACAAAACTTATCTTGTCGCAGACGCTGAACAGGTATCTCTTTCGGACTTTATTCGGCGAATGGGGAGCGCCATGGGGAAATCCCCCATCTTGGTCCCCATCCCACCAGCACTCCTGGAACTTGCAGTTAACGCCACCAGGCCCGGACTGCGTGACAGTCTTTTGGGTTCGCTGGAGATTGACACCTCGGCAGCTCTATCGATCGGATGGAGAGCTCCCTTCAGCATGGATGCCGGTTTAAAGCTGGCCCTCGGCACATCCGCTTTGGTTTGAGCAAACTTCGCGCCGGTTGCCCGAAGGGCTCAAGTTTGCACACCAAGCGCAGAGAGCTGATAGCCTTGATGCGAGACCGTCATAGTCAGTCACCTTGCTTCTGGGGATACCGAGCCTGCCATCGGGTTTATGGTTGTCGCGCGGCGTCGTGTTTTGCACTCATATCAATAGGCCAGAGCTCTCCGGCTTGTTTGATCCCTTGATCACGTCCATTCTGAAAACCAGCCCAATAGCAGTATGAACCCAAAACCCCGAGGCAGGCAGTTATCAGGACGTAGATCATGGTTTAAGTTCCGTAGCTCGTTCACGCGTAGCCGCGTCTGTTGTTCGGTCGGACAAAGATAGCTCGGAAATAGAGCAGATTACAGGTGATTCTGCGGACCTGAGTTCTATCCCGAGGGTCCGCGCACCCTGGAGCGGCGATCGCTCGCCGACGGTTGCTGTCGTGCTTCGGTGGAGCTTGGCGCAACATGTGCCCTCGGATCATTTCCGTGGAGGTTCACTGGCAGGGAGGAAATCGTTTAAAGAGATTGCCGCCCTGAAGTAGATGCCGGGCCAGCCCCGCGGCGCGCGCTGCGTCCATAAAGCCGGTTCAGAGAGTCAACGATCATGCCCGGCTGCGGCTTTTGCTTGCGCAACGGTCAGGTTGGATCAAGCGATGTGGATGAAACGAACAATATTCGGGCATCCATGCGTGCGCCACGTGGGCTAGTTGGCCGATGTTAATCGTGCAGGATCTGTAGGTGTCTATTCATACCGCCCCTGCGCAAGCCCGCCTGGTCGTCCCACATAGGCGAGACAACCTGCGTCGTAAATGGCCGTGACGGCTTCAATCGCGCTATCGATCCAGACGAACCTGTCGGTCTCGAAGAGATATTAGCTGTCGACGACCGAAGAAACTGCGGGCGCAGCACTTGGTCCTGGTTTCGGGTTCCGGCTCAACTTTCTGTCTCTCGGCGGCGAGCGGGCGTTGCGGCCCGATCGCTCGGTGCTTCCAGGTTTCGTTTGGAAAGCGCCATCATTGGATTGGCGGCTCGGGCGGTTGTCTCCCGGACCGCCCCTGGGGCCGGAGAATTGCGTTGGCGCACCCGGGGGTTGACCGCGAGTGGCGATATGTCAAAGAGAAGCGGAAGAGCATGCTTCGGTTGGCGCACTGTCGGCGTTCATCG
The DNA here is from genome assembly GCF_023073025.1 of Bradyrhizobium sp. 76. Classification (NCBI taxonomy): domain Bacteria; kingdom Pseudomonadati; phylum Pseudomonadota; class Alphaproteobacteria; order Hyphomicrobiales; family Nitrobacteraceae; genus Bradyrhizobium; species Bradyrhizobium sp. 76. The sequence goes on along the minus strand of NZ_JADPIS010000063.1, from coordinate 712 downwards.
TATTTCATATCCTGGGGGAAGAAGTCGGGCCATGACCAAACGGATCGCTCTCATCACCGGCATTACGGGGCAGGACGGCGCCTATCTGGCCGAATATCTGCTGTCGCTCGGCTATGTAGTGCACGGCATCAAGCGGCGTTCGTCTTCGTTCAACACCGCTCGGGTGGATCATCTCTACCAGGACCCGCATGTCGGCAACGTGCCGTTCTTGATGCACTACGGCGACATGACGGACTCGACCAATCTGATCCGCCTGGTGCAGCAGATCCGGCCGACCGAGATCTACAATCTCGCTGCCCAGAGCCACGTCGCCGTCAGCTTCGAGAGCCCGGAATACACCGCCAATGCCGACGGCATCGGCGTCCTGCGCCTGCTGGAAGCGATCCGCATCCTCGGCATGGAGAAGGAGACGCGGTTCTACCAGGCTTCGACCTCTGAGCTCTATGGCCTCGTGCAGGAGATCCCGCAGAAAGAGACGACGCCGTTCTACCCGCGCTCGCCCTATGGTGTGGCAAAGCTCTACGGTTACTGGATCACGGTGAACTACCGCGAAGCCTACGGCATGTTCGCGAGTAACGGCATCCTGTTCAACCATGAGAGCCCGATCCGCGGTGAAACCTTCGTCACCCGCAAGATCACGCGCGCTGTCGCCCGCATCGAGGTCGGGCTGGAGGAGACGCTCTATCTTGGCAATCTCTCGGCCAGGCGCGAC
>NZ_JADPIS010000141.1:0-24929 GCF_023073025.1 Bradyrhizobium sp. 76 | reverse complement strand
TAAGGCATTCGGCTTTGTTCTCCAGCCCTTGGAACCGAAAGTAGGTGCTGCCGTTTCTTAGGAATCGTTCTCCAGCGTCAGCTCCCCGATCTTGGCATGTAGCGACTTCACATCGACTGCGGGCGCGGCCGGCGGCCCGCCCCCTGGTCCGAAAATCCCGGAAGCATTGCCCTCAAGCTGCGATTTCCACGCCGTAATCTGATTGGGGTGAACGTCAAAATGCTCGGCCAGTTGGGCTATGGTCCGATCGCCTTTGACGGCGGCAAGCGCTACCTTCGCCTTGAAAGCCGGAGTGTGGTTCCGGCGTGCTCGTCTGCTCATCGTCTCTCCTGATTCGCGGGCCTATCGTGCCCGTCGTCAGGCAGAAACTCCACTTAACGTCCTGTGCAGATTTCCGGAGCCGGCTCTGACCGCCGAGCTCGCACCGCTCTAACCGCCGGGTAGGGCAGGCCCTTGCGCGCAACTTACTTTCCTGACGCGCGGCAGCCGGGTCCCGGGTGGTTCAATGACCCAAAAATAGCAACCGATCTCGCTGTGGAGGTTGGCGAGGCGCGCAATTAGATACAAGGTCTCTTCCCCACCGAGCGCATTCCGTCTCTACGGTTGACACGCGTAACGATACGCCTGTGTCCTTCTTCTCAATATCTCGATCCAGAACGTCATTCCTCCGATTCTCGGCGATGTCTCCCAAGATGCTCCGATCGTAAAGAGCGGCTCCAGCCACTGGATCGCAAAGCCCTTTGCCGATGTTTTGTTTCGATCGATAGTGGCTGATTGGTCAAGAGAGGGAAGTACACGTGTTATGCGAGCAGTCAACTTAGAAATGACACCCATAATGAGAAATTAATCCTTGCCTTGGCTCGAAAGATTGGGGAGACTTTAATTGTTCGCGAGAAGCGATCGCGGCCAGTAAGAGGTAATTGGACGTGGCGCTTGAGGAGTTGGTGTCAGTTTCACGCGGTCTTGAAACGTAAGCCGTTCAATAGTCGAAATGATGACTACCACTAACGGGAGATCTGCATGGCAGCACTAAGTGTTTACACAAGGGGGGACGTTCTTGTGGCACAATTCAATCGCGAGAAGCATGTTAATCCACTCAACCGAGAGCTTGAGCGAGCCATCGTCGAGACTTGTCAGTCGGCCCAGGAAGAACCTGCCGTGAAGGCAATGGTTCTTACTGGCGGGGTGCACCGGTCCTTCTGCGTCGGCGACGATTTAAACGAAGCAAGCGAACTTAAAACGCTAGCCGACATTGAGGAGTTCATAGATCGCATAATAGCGTTATTCGTTGCGATTCTAAGCGTGACAAAACCTACCGTCGCGGGAATTGACGGATATGCCATAGGCGCCGGACTCGAGATGGCCCTTTGCTGCGATTGGCGTGTGGGAACACCAACAACGAAGGCGCTCGGTTGGGAGCTCAAGCATGGCCTGGCTTGCCCAATCGGCGCCTATTTGCTTGAGAGATCGCTTGGGCGCGCAGCGATGTCGGACATTGTCTTTGGCTGCGAAATTGTGCCAGTTGGATGGGCCGCAGAACACAAGCTTTTCAATGAGGTTGCCGATGCGAAGGATGTCGTCGAGAGGGCTATTTCGCGTGCTGCAGTCCTTGGCGCATCTCCGGACGTCACTTATCGGCAAACGAAGGAGTCTGTAAATCGCTCCCTTATTGCTGGGCTGTGGGAGCTCGCGCCTATCGCGAAGAATATTCATGCAGAGGGGTTCCTTAACAACTCCGCGCAGGCCCATTTTTCACGAGTTTTGCGGCGATGATGGCTGGAATTCAGAAGGAAGAAGCCTTGGCTCGCCGGTACATCGACACCAGCTGGCCCTTATCCCCCCATACGCCGTATCAGTGTCTTTCACATGCGGGCGGCCGATCTTGCACCCCTCGGCAGCCAGCAGGCCTCTTAGCTGCAGCCAGTCGAGACGCCGCATGATCGCGAGCCCGGCGTACCGGTCGCGGCAGGTAGTAAACCGTGCCGACGCCCGCCTGCCGGGTGATCTACAGATCATGCTCGCGGTCGATCATCGCTTTGCGCTCAGCAAAATCCGCCTTGGTGAGCGCTCCTTCCAAAAAATATGCGCGGCGCTGCGCTCCCCCTGTGGAATAGAAACGGACCGGCGCTAGATTGCTGACCGGAAAGGAGCGGCCGACACGATTTTGGTGGCAAGTGACCCCGTTAAAAAGCCTGGTCCATGGGGTTCTCGGGAAACTGACGAACAGCGCAGCCCAGTCCTTCCGCCGGCGTCAGCAGGAGGATTAGAAATGAACCCCAAAAGATCGAAGTCGAGGAACGAAGGTAAGATGCAGATTGTGCACCCGGACGCGGCTGCCATCGACGTCGGAGCGACTAGCTGCCGTGAGGGCAGATGGCGCACCAGAGCCAGTCCGCAGCTTCGGGGCCTTCACGGCTGGTGTACCCAGCGAGGCGGGCGGCTTTCAGAGTGTCGCGTCCGCCGTGCTCTACTTGAAATTTCGAGCGAGATCGGCGATCGCCGCTCCCAAAAGCACGGCCGATGTTTCAAGATCCAGCTCTGATATCTCAGCCTCGGCATAGCGAAGCAGGTCAAGAATGCCCATCAGCTGCTTCTGCCGTTTGCCGTCGACCGAATATTGATTGTCGTCCGCCGCAAACGCCCCTTTGTTGCCTCGCACAATTTGCCGGTACTGGAACTCGCCAGGCATCCCTTGAGCGGATGGCTTGAGAAAAATGGAAGAAGCATTATCGCTCATGTTGTGCAACGAGATAAGGGAAATTGGAATATTTCTCGTTGAGGGATTCTCAAGGACGCGCTTACAGGTTTTCAATGCGTCTGCGACTGGCGGGCCCGTAACGAGGATGAGATCCGGCTGATGTTCGAGGGCCAACGATATAGTGCGTTCGAATTCACCCGTAACCGCATGAATACGGGATTGACCGATGGCTTGCCGTAACTCCTTTAAGTAGGGTCTTGCGGCTGCTACGAGCGTCATTGGTGTGCGACGTTCTGTCGATAAAGGACGCTCAACGAAAGCTAAGCCGCCGGCTGGTAATTGATCGCATTTTGGCAATGCTTTTGGCAGGCGTGAACTGTTTTTCGGTCGTGCCATGTGCCGCCCCAATCTGAATTTTTCAACACCTGGCTCGCATACATCCATGGCGAGCTTTCACGATCTCTGATCTCACGAACCATCGTTTTCCGTGTATTACTACTCACAAATCGCGGTGCTTCGCGGCGCTTTAGATCTCGACCCGCACGCCAATCTATCTCGATGGAAGAATACAGGAAAAGGGAAAGGAGTCCCCTACCAATTCTGGAAGGGAGTGCGGCCGCCCTCGCTTTGCATATCGGCTCGGCGCGGCCGGACCATACATTCGGGTCTGGTTGTCGTAGGCGGTTTATGCTGGTGCGGTGGTCGGAGGGGAGCGCGTTGCTGGCCATCAATGGCGCTGCAGCTCACAACAAGCATGCTGCCATTATTGCTTCGGACCCGGCCTCCGGAGAAGAACACAGCTGGCTTAACTTTTCCCGGCCGCCCTTCGAGCTGGACGCTGTAGGAACTCGCTCGGCTCGACCTGAAGCACCGTTGAGAGCTTCACCAGAACCTCCAGACCGGCCCAGGTCGCCCCTTTCTCCAGCTTACTGATGTAGGTGCGATTGATGTCGGCTTCATACGCAAGCGTCTCCTGCGAGAAGCCACGCTCCCGCCGAATCCTCCGCAAGTTCGTCGCGACAACCTGGCGCCAGTCCATGCGCCGAACTGAGCGAGTTGCTGCTTATTGACCCACCGCTTTAAATCGACAAAATCGCCGCGGAATAGTAAAGATGCACGCGGGAGGGCCTTCAGGAAGGCACTTGCTGGCCAGCTGTACCCTTAGACTATGTGTGTTCCTTCTTATCTCTGTGGCCGGAGTTCCAATTGAGAACAGAGTTCTCGCCACCTAGCTGGATGCAGCCAAGACATCGACCAACGAGCCGGCCGCGTTTGCCCGCCAAACCCCACGCAATCCCTCGGGGCAAGCAAGATTCGAAGCTGCCGCATGCTAGACGCAAGCCTGCTGTTCATACTCCGACCGAAACGGACTGCGATCAAATGTACTCTGACGAAAGTCGCACTGAACGAAATTGAGGTGAACGACCGGTGTATCCGCCGCCGACCATCAATTGACGGTTCAGCAGGGGATATTCCTGCAGACCGCGACAATCGGTTCGCTACGAACGGGCTCTGAATACGGCTACCCTCGCCTAAATCGATGCTTCTCAATCTCGTAGGACTTTCAGCCAGTGCCGCCCGATCCCAAGATCGCAGATTCCGCGCCTAACGCGTCCCAGCTCACGTCGTACGACGAGCAACATGCCGTCACCTATATGCGTCTCCTGGATGCCGAGGCCGATAACGCCGATTGGCGCGAAGTTGTGCGCATTGTACTTGGTATTGATCCCACCCTGGATCCGGATCGCGCCCGCCGTACTTTTGAAAGTCATCTGGCTCGCGCCAAATGGGCGGCGCGTCACGGCTTTCGGCATCTCCTGCAGCGCGGTTGGCCGAACAGCGAGGAATGAATGCGTTCGAAACGGACGTCACTTCTGTTGATGTCCGATCGCAAAATTAGATCGTCCCATCGCGTAACTGCATTTAAGAGCGAATATCTGCATTTGTGCAACCATAAATGGTCACATTTGTCGGGCTGCAATTCCTTGCATGTGCGCTAAGAACATACGGGGAAAGTGGTACGATGCCAGGTGCTGACTGGAAATCAGAGGAAGCCTATCCTGACGCCAAGAAAGCAGAAGCTGTCGACATAGCCTGGGAATGGCTGCGCCGCAATTGCGAGTACCAAAGGGACTATATGGCCCTGGCCGCCAGCGAACGATCCAGCGCGACGACGGATCACTTCCGACAGCGATGGGGGCTGTCTTTTCGCAGCTGATCCGCAAAAGACGTTCGAGCAACAAGCCATTTTCTGGGCGCCTGAAGTGCTGTCGACCGTGCTGCCCGTGCGCGCAGCTGTCCGCTCGGCGGCGTCCAAACGGTATGACCTGGATTTCAGCAAACTAGCGGGTAGCGAGCTTCGTTGCGCGCCGGATGGATGGCATGCCGTCGTGGCGCTCGGAGGAGCGAAGCATCGCCTTTGGCTAGCAGAACTGCCACCGGTGGGCTCATCGGTTGCTGTCGACCTGCCGCTCGATCGCAATTTCGAGGTTCGTGTGCGGGCAGCTCATCGACTTTGGCTGGCGCTCGAACGGCGGCCCATCGGACCATCCCCTCTGACGCTGCCAATCTTGACCCGTCATCGGCTTATCCTCGCCTTGCGTGCAGTCGATGGGTCCTTGGAAGGAAACAGCTATCGCGAAATCGCGCAAGGCCTATTCGGCAAGCATCGTATTCCCGATCGCGGCTGGAAAACAGACCATCTCCGCAGCCGGACCATTCGCCTGGTCCGGGCGGGGCTGCGTCTCATGCGAGGCGGCTATCGCGCATTGCTCCGTCGCAACCGCAAAGGCAGGGGCGAGGCGTCCTGAGCTTTTGGTTGATGGAGCGGCCCTGATATCTCACAAGACGATTGTAGTCGGTCGGTTTGAAGGCGGAGGGTTCTAGCAAGGCGTGGTTAGCGTTTTGGACTGCGGGTTGGCCGCGGTACTCGCCTAAAAACGAGCCTCGCCGTCGATCGGGAAGGTCTGCACGTGCAAATGGACGTGGTAGCATTATTCAAAGCATCGATCGAACTTCTGCTCGGACCGAATACGCGGTTAGGCGGCTTCCGGAATTGCGGCCCTTTTGCAGAGCCGAGCGACCCATCGGCAAAAGGCACGAGCGATCTCGGGATTCTCACTTCGGTCCACAGCATACGCCCGATACTGCATGCCGCTTGAAGTGCGCGATCCTGGTATCACATGGAGCGCCCCTGTACGCACGAGATCGCTGACAATAATTTCAGGCGCCACCAGCAGGCATTTTCCGGTTATGACGGCCGGCAAAGCAAGGTAATTATGATCGTATCGCGCCCCCGACTTGATGTCCTTTGCGGAAAGGTTCATGGCCCTAAGCCATGTTGGCAGTATGTCGGGCCGCGATGTGATGTTCAGAATTGGCATCGAGCGGACAGTTGAGAGCGTTTTTTCCATGACGTGATTTGGAGAACCTACGCATACGAGCGTCTCATTGTAGATCGCCCAGTCGTCGGCCGGTTCAGCGATACAAAGATCGCGAGTGAGCAAGATGTCGAAATTGTCGGAGGATCTCGGCGGAGACAATGAACTGATCACATCGACGACTACGCCGCCCATCTCGGCAGAGAACGCCTGGAGATTCGGAATCAGAAAGGAGTATGCGAAGGTGGAAAGAGACGTGTGGACCACGATTCGATTAGCGTCCGTTCGGCTCCGACGCCGCATCCTCTTCGCGGTGAAACACACTGTGTCAAGCGGTTCGGCAACCGCGTTCGCGAAGAGCCTTCCGAATTCTGTCAATTCGCTCCGTCGGCCTCGCCGTTGGACAAGATCGGTGCCAAAGTAGTCTTGTAACACAGCCAAATAGCGGCTGACCGAGCTCTGTGTCGTTCCCAATGTGCTCGCTGCACGCGTTACGCTTCCCTCGCGCGCAATGGTCACAAACACCCGGATAGCGTTGAGGGGCACTTCATCGTGTTCGGCAGCCATTTTCTGCTCCGGTAGCTCCTGGAATGTCCACTGATTGTTACGGCGGGCCATTGCCGGAAATAAATACTCCATCACATTATTCGATGTGTGTAGCCGGATTGCCGCTTATAAACCATATCTCACGCGCAAAATCCACCTTCTTGCTACGGTTCGTGAGGTCTGGCCCGCAACTACCGATTCCCGTCGACGGTTTAAAGGGATCTCGAGGTGCCGCCAAGGGGGCTAACCGTTGATGTCCCAGTCGTCATCGAGGGCCGTCTAGACGACAGGCCCGCATCTTAAGATCGTTTATGATTGCGCCGGAGCAGAGCGCGGTCCTGAGTTCCTTCTCAAAACCTCGACAGCAGTATCAGTCGCAGCGTTCAGCGAAGGAAGCGAGCTTCAGCCGCCTTAACCTCGTGCATATTCTGGATTCTGAAGATCTCATCCACCGGCAGAATATCCTTGTAGACGTTCTGGACCCCGCGGTCAGCGATGATCCGGCGGAAGGTCTCCTGCATGGCGGTCGCAGCACGGATGCCGTAATTGCCATAGATCATCATGCTGACATTGCCCAACGTTTTGACTCCGCTTGGAGTCGAGGTCAGGGTAGGCGTTCGGCACGATCACCAGCGGCACCGCTCCGGTCCAAGCGCGCGAAAAGCTTTCGATCTCGGAAGGATTTGCCCTTTTCAAATGGATCAGGATCATGTCCGCGCCAGCCTCCGCATAAGCGTGCCGCCCGATGCAGGGCCTCCGCTTCGCCGAGGCTGGCAATCAAGGCTTCGGTGCGGGCGATGACGAGGAAATCCGGGTCCGATCTGGCCGTGATGGCGGCCTCGATCTTCCCCTGGAGCTCTTCAACGCGCAATAGGTGCTGACCGCCGTCGGCAACAAGGCTCGTTATTTTTGGAAAAGTCTTGTCCTCGATCACAACGGCGCTGGCGCCGGCCCGCTCATATTCCGTGATAGCGTGAATGACGTTAATCGCGTTGCCATAGCCCGTATCAATGTCCGCGACGATCGGCAGCCTCGTGCGTCCGGCGATCGCCCGCAGCATGTCGAGATGTTGTGTCATTGAGATGAGGCTCATGTAAGCCGGACGCCCACAGTCCGTCAAATCCGGCTTCTTCCGCGAGAATCGCCGAAAATGGGCTGTGGGCGGCCATGATGTGGACCAGGCCAGTCTCGGCCATGCGGGCGCGCAGGCTTTTGGCAGGGGACATCAGAAGATCTTTCAGGACAGGGTCGCGCAGGCGGCGATGATTCGGTCGCAGGCGCGGTTGAGGTCCTCGAGCGAGGAAGCATAGGAAATCCGGATATAGGGCGAGGCCATGAAGCCGCTGCCGGGCACGACAGCCACGGCGAAAGCGTCGAGCAAATACATCGCAAAGTCACTGTCTGTTTCGATCAGCTTGGCGTCCGGCGTGCGCTTGCCGATAACTCCCTTGCAGGAGGGGAAAACATAAAAGGCACCGTCCGGCACACGGCAAGCAAGCCCCTTGGCCTGGTTCAGCTTGGCGACGACAAGGTCGCGGCGCTCCAAAAACGCGCGTACGAACTCTTTGATATGGTCCCGCCTCCCTGACAGCGCCTCGAGCGCGGCATGTTGAGAAATCGAGCTCGTGTGCGAAGAGGTCTGGCCCTGGATGAGGTTCATGGCCTTGATTAGCGCCAGAGGTCCGGCACCATACCCGACGCGCCAACCGGTCATTGCGTCAGCTTTGGACCGTTGACTATTAAGGTGCGCTCGTAGAGATCCGGCGCGACTGCGGCCATTGTTGCGAAGTCGGCGTCGTAGGTGAGCTTTTCATAGATGTCGTCGGATAGCACATGCACATGGGTACGCTCGTGCAACACCGCAGCGAGCGCGAGCAAATCACCTCGGCTGTAGACTGCGCCGGTCGGATTGCATGGCGAATTCAACATCAACCATTTGGTGCGTGGCGTGATCGCCTTCTCCAGCGCCTGGGGGCGGAGCTTAAAGCCATCGAGTTCGCTGCAGGCGACGAGCACCGGCTTGCCGCCGGCCAGCGCCACCATGTCGGGATAGGAGACCCAGCATGGCGTTGGGATCACAACCTCGTCGCCCGGATCGAGGCTGGCAAATAGTGCGTTGAACACGACCTGCTTGGCGCCGCCGCCCACCGTGATCTGGTCAATACCGTAATCCAGGCCATGATCGCGACGGAGGCTCTCGCCGATCGCTGCCCGCAGTGGCTTGATTCCGGCGACCGCCGTGTATCTCGTCTGCCCGTCGCGGATGGCTCGGATGCCAGCTTCACAGATAGCGGACGGCGCGTCGAAATCCGGCTCACCCTGGCTGAGCGTAATCACATCGGCGCCCTGGTCGCGCAGCTCGGCGGCGCGAGAGTCATGACCTTGGTTTGAGAGGGACGGACGAGCTTGAGCCGTTCTGAAACGAGAGACAAGACACAATATCCTTCGCGTTCGAATGAGCGGTTTCGTGGGGGATCTATCCGAACGCGAACGACCAAACTAACCGGATGATCGCGGCTTTGGATAAAATCATCGAAGATTACGATAACTATATCGCTTTCTCGTGCGGCTCTGTTGGGCGTTCGCAGTGCGTTGCGTCTCAGCTCTCCTTCTTCATTAGCCTGCGCCAGGAGTGCCAACCATCGCATCTTCGCAAGCTTACATCGACTTATTCGATTAATGTCATCCTGCCGTAGCAGTTCAGGTTTTTAAGGTCGCACACAATCGCGAATATGCCTGATGACACAAGCGCCCAATTTCGGTGGTCCGCCAAGGTCAGTGCCGATCTTAGAATTCGCGGGCGTGGCATTCGTATGAATGGAAGTGGAAACGGAGACGGTGATGACCCATATCGATCTGACGCGACGGCAAGCCATCGCAGGCGCCGTTGCCGCAAGCGTGTTGGCCAGCACAGGCGCCGGCGCTGCTGGGAGTGAGCCTAAGACATTGACGCGTCGCCGCCTCAAAGTCGGCATGTCCGGATTTCCGCGGTCCTTCGACCCGGTCATCGCGACCGATACTGCCATTCGCCGGATCATGCCGCAGCTTTTCGATACGCTAATCACCTTCGACCGTGCCCATGATATGGCGCTACGGCCCGGCTTGGCCGAGCGTTGGGAGCGGATCAATGCGCAGTCACTGCGGCTGTTCTTGCGCAAGGGAGTGGCTTTCCATGACGGAACGCCTTTGACGGCCGAAGATGTCGCCTTTAGCCTTGGTCCTGACCACCTGCTGGGACCTGGACGCAGCGGAATGTCCGAGGCGCTTCAGTCGCTTGATCGGCTCGAGAAGGTCGAAATTGTCGATCCTTACACCGTCATGGTGCATGCCAAGGGCGGCGACGCGCTCCTCGATCAGCGCCTGGCTGCTTGGGGATCGGAGATCGTCAGTCAGCGCGCCTTCGTGGCGGCGGGCTCGCGGGAGCGCTGGACCACAGCCCCTATCGGAAGCGGTCCCTACAAGCTCGTTGAGCACAAGCTCGATATATTCGCGTCTCTTTGGCCGCCCACGATGCGTATTGGGGCGGGCGGCCGCCGTTCGATGGCATCGAATATCGCATCATTCCCGAACTTTCCGCGCGCGTGAACGGCCTGCTCGCCAGCGAGCTCGACATCGCCACTGACATTCCGCCGGACCAGTTCGCGAGCATCCAGAAGCGTGCTGATCTCGAGGTCGTGGGTGGTGCCGTACAGAATATCCGCTCGCTCGTCTTCGATCAGACCGATGCCATCTTGAAGGATGCGCGTGTTCGCCGCGCCATGAGCCTTGCGCTCGATCGCAAGCTGATCGTGCAGAGCTTGTGGGAGGACCGGCTCCCGATTCCGAATCGGCTACCAGCTGCCGAGCTACGGCGAAGGCTACATCCACGAATTTCCCTCCCTTGCCTATGATCCCGGCAAAGCCAAGGAGCTGCTGGCCAAAGCGGGCCACAGGGGAGAGCAGATCACCTATCGTCTGCTCAACAATTACTACCCCAATCAGGTCTCTGGTGCGCAGACCATGATCAAAGATGTGGCGTGCGATTGGCCTGAACGTCAAGATCCAGATGATGGAAAACTTCGCGCAAATTCAGCGCCAGCCGGTGCGTGCCATCTTTGATACGTCGAATACGGCGCTCTTTTTGGATCATCTCGGCCATCCCTGGCGTGAATTCGGTCCGAGCGGCACCCTGCCAAAGTCGATCGGAGTCTGGAGAAACGAGGAATATTTCGCGCTCGGGGCCAAGCTCCAGGATACCGTCGAGGCCGAACAGCGCCGGCCGATCATCCGTCGCATGCTCGAGATCATCAACGAGATCGATCCGCCTTGCGTGATCCTGCACGTCTCGGGCCAGTTCTATGGCAAGCGCCGCGATGTGCCATGGCTGCCGGGACTGACGCTTGACCTCAATTTCGGCCCGTTCAACAGAGCTCTGATCCGGACCTGATCGCGATGACGCACACCTTGAATCGACCATTATCCGACAGCAATCCGCCCTTGGAGCGAGCCCTCGGGCAGAGTGTCTTGGCGATGACCTGGTTTGACGACAATCTTGCCGCTGGCGATCATGCGATCCTGTTCAAGGTCTCGCAGTCGATTCGGGAGGACAGCCGCGTTGCCTGCGAGGCGCGGACGCTGCGCCGCATTCATCAAAGCGTGGCTCAGAACTGCGCCGACGATCTGACAGCGCGCCGGCCAATGATGGAGGGCCTTGAGATCGGATGCGAGGTCAAGCCTGCCGGAGGTGCCCGGCCCATGTTCGAAAGCTGCATGAACATCGGCCATTCCGAGGCGCATGGTACGATATCATCTCGGGAGCATTCGTGCTCTTTTGCCGAAGTTGTCCATGCCAGCAGTTCCAGGCGCGCGCATGCCTGTCGCACAATTGCCCCGCTGGGTAAGCACGCGTGCCGCCGATCGCCGAATGTCAGCGAAGTTGCCACTCGAGGATGCCGCTGTCGCATCGTTGCTCTCCTGCCGTGGCAAGGGCTTCGTTCAAACCGAGCTGATGCGGCCCCTTTGATGCGGGAAGGGCAGGGACCTCGCATGGAGGCGCTTCTTCAGATCGCAGGTTTGCGTGTCGCGTTCGACGGTGTGCCGACGCTGCGCGGATTCGATCTCACTCTCAGGCGTGGCGAATCGCTGGGCATGGTCGGCGAAAGCGGTTGCGGCAAATCCGTGACATGGCTTGCAGCGCTCGGTCTATTGACACGGCGTGCTAACATAACGGGCAGCGTACGCCTGGCCGGAGAGGAGCTGCTCCATGCGCCAGCCTCTCGCCTCGACAAGGTGCGCGGCGGGCAGATCGCCATCATCTTCCAGGACCCGGCGAGTGCGCTTAATCCTGTGCACACGGTGGGCAATCAGATCATCGAGGCCTTGCGGCTTCATCGCGGCATGGACCACCGCACGGCGCTTGCCGAGGCGCGACGTCTGCTCGACCAGGTCGGTATACCCGATGCCGCGCGCCGGCTTGGCGCCTATCCGCACCAATTATCCGGCGGGCAGAACCAGCGCGTTATGATCGCCATGGCCCTTGCAGGGCAACCCGACATCTTGATCGCTGATGAACCTACCACCGCCTTGGATGTCTCTATTCAAGCGCAGATTCTTGAGCTTCTGCGGCAGATCCAACGCGAGACAGGCATGGCGCTGGTCCTGATCTCGCATGATCTCGGCATCGTCAGTGAGATCTGTGAACGCGTACTGGTCCTTTACGGGGGGCACATCGTCGAAGACTTGCCCACCGACCGTCTCTTTGACCAACCTGCTCATCCATATACCAGAGGTCTTCTTGCGGCTCTTCCAAGTCTAGATGCGCCGCGGCAACGCCTCTTCCCCATTCCGGGGGGCGTGCCAAACGCAGCCGATTTTCCACCAGGCTGTCCTTTCGCTCCTCGTTGCGATCGGCGGATCGGACGCTGCAGTGAATGGGCGATTGAGATCGCCTCGCTGGATGGCGACATCAGACACAGGGCTGCCTGCTTGCATGTCACGAGCGAGGTGCCCACGGGCGAGGTCGTGGCTGCATGACCACGATTGCTCCGCCGATGCTCAAAGCTGATGGGCTTGTCCGTCGATATCGCTTGCCACAGGGCCTTTTCCAGCGTCCAGCGATGGTCCACGCGGTCAATGGGCTCTCGCTGCAGCTGGCTCGCGGCGAAACGCTCGGACTGGTAGGCGAATCCGGCTGTGGTAAGTCTACTGCGGGCCGGCTCCTGATCGGCCTGGACCGACCAGATGCCGGCTCGGTGACCTTCGGCGGACAAGCTTTGCCTGCTATCGGCGATATTCGATGGCGCCGGCTCAGGATGCGAATCCAAATGGTATTTCAGGATCCGCTAGGCGCGCTCGATCCCCGCCTGACGATCGGCGCGCAAATAGTCGAGCCGCTCGAAATTCATCGGCTTGGCAGCAAGTCGGAACGAAAGGGGCGGGTCAATGCGCTTCTCGCGGATGTGGGGCTTAGGGCCGATCACCTCAGGCGCTTTCCGCACGAGCTTTCAGGCGGCCAGCGCCAGCGTGCTGTCCTGGCCCGAGCGCTTGCGACCGATCCAGATCTCATTGTCTGCGACGAGCCAGTATCGGCGCTCGACGTCTCGATCCAGGCGCAAGTGATCAATCTTCTGCAGGATTTGCAGGCGCGGCGGCGCATGGCGATGATCTTCATCAGACATGATTTGCGAGTAGTCCGGCTGATCAGCGATCGAATTGCTGTGATGTATCTCGGCGCCATCGTCGAGGAAGGCGCCTCTGAGGCGGTTCTTCTGGATCCTTTGCATCCCTATTCGCGGGCGCTCTTTCCGCGGTGCCCAGGCCGGGGAGACATCGGTCTCGCACGATCCTGCAAGGAGATCCGCCCGATCCGGCTGCGCGACCGGGCGGCTGCGCATTCCATCCTCGCTGTCCGGTAGCGCTTCCACTTTGCGCGCGGTTCGCCCCTGAGCTCAGATCCGTTCCCGACGGGCGCCGCGTCGCCTGCCATCTGATCGGCGCTCGTGGTGCCGAACTCGACGAGGCATGATGGCTCGCTTCATCGTGGTCCGCTTGGCGCGCGCGTTGCTGACCATCGCAGTTGTGGTCACATTCGCATTCGTGGTGCTGCGCGCCGCTGGCGATCCCGCCCGTGCGTTACTGTCGCCGGAAACCCCGGCGGAAGCAGTCAAGGCCTTCCGAAAGGCTTGGGGGCTCGATGCGCCACTCTGGATGCAATACTTCAGATACCTCTTCGCGGTCGTTCATGGAGATCTCGGCCAATCGATGCGTGACGGGCGTTCCGCGATCACTGTGGTGGCCGAGCGCATTCCTGTCACGCTGATGCTGACCGCGCCGGCACTCATCCTCAACCTGTTGATCGGCATTCCGGCCGGCATCTACGCGGCCCTCAAACGAGATAGCATCGCGGATCGATTGGTGATGATGGTAGCGGTCGTGGGCTTCACCGTCCCATCTTTCGTGCTTGGCCTCGTGTTCGTACTGGCGTTCGCAGTCGAACTCCCCTGGTTCCCCTCGGGCGGCGCCGGCACTTGGCAGCATTTGGTGCTGCCTGTCGTCACCCTCGGTCTGGGCGGCGCAGCCGTTTTGGCCCGCTTCAGCCGCAGCGCCATGCTCGAGGTGCTTGGACAGCCCTACATCCGTGCCGCCAGCGCCAAGGGTGTGCCTTGGGCGAGAGTCGTGACCGGCCACGCTCTGCCCAACGGCGTGATAGCGGTGCTGACCATCGTCGGCTTCATGGTTGGCAATCTCATCGCGGGAACCGTGCTCGTCGAAAGCGTTTTTTCGTGGCCAGGCATTGGCAGCCTGCTGGTCGTCTCAGTTGCGAGTCGTGATTTGGCTGTCGTCCAATGCATCCTGCTCGTTGTAGCCGCCGCCATGATTACCACCAATGTCACGATCGATCTGCTCTATGGCGTGCTCGATCCACGTATGCGTGAGTTGCGCTCTGGGAGGCTATAATTGTCGAGCATTTCCGCAGATCGAGTTCTGCCGACTTCGAGGATGCGCAGATTGTGGTGGTGGCGCGACCGCGGGGTCGTAATAGCGGTTGGGTGGCTAGGCCTTATGCTTCTTGTCGCAATCTTCGCTCACCGCCTCGCCCCTTATGACTATGCAGCCCTCGACCTTCATCATCGCCTCGCTGCACCTCTTGGCCTCGGCGGAACCATGGCGCATCCCTTTGGTTCAGACGAACTCGGCCGGGACGTCCTGGCGCGCCTGGTCATATCCATCCGCATCAGCCTACTTATTGCCTTCGGAGCGACGTTGCTCGGCGCCGTCCTTGGCATCACGCTTGGCGTTTTGGCCGCTCACTTCCGCGGCTGGCTAGAGCAGGTCATCCTCCGTTGCGTGGATTTCCAGGCGAGCATGCCGTTTCTCGTTTTGGCGCTCGCGGTGCTTGCTTTATTCGGCAACTCTCTGCTCCTTTTCGTGGCGCTCATTGGTCTGCACGGATGGGAACGCTACGCGCGTGTCACCCGCGCGCTTGCCATGAGTTCCAACGAGCAAGCCTATGTAATCGCCGTACGCCAGCTTGGCGCAAGGCCATGGCGCGTCTACCTGCGCCACGTCATGCCGAACATCGCGTCGACCTTGATCGTCACCATGACGCTCGCGTTTCCGGACGTCATCTTGCTCGAGAGCGGCCTTAGCTTTCTTGGACTTGGAGTGCAGCCGCCGCTGACCTCGCTTGGCAATATGGTCGGCTACGGTCGTGACTATCTGACCCGTGCTCCTTGGATCCTTGTGCTCCCTTCGCTGGTCATCTCGCTCACCACTTTGTCGATTTCGCTCGTTGGCGATTGGCTACGCGATCGGATCGATAAGACATTATCATAGCCCTCCAGAACCCTGCTTTCGATCCCTCAGCCCCGCAACATCATGCCTTCCGACAAGCTGCAGCGATCTCGCGGCGGCCGCACGAATAGGGAAGGGCGCTTTATTGACCGGAGGCACGATGCCCAAGGTGGCCCGACCGGCTGGGCTTGATGGACCAGATGGGCATGTGAGTTGTTGCTCGCCGACGCCAAGATCGTGTTGCCAGCATTCGCGAGCGTGGCGATATCACCAATCGGCTGCATGAGCTAATCATGTGGTGACGTACACACGCACCATCATTGGCGTGAAGGCGAAACTTCAGAGCAGGCCATAATCTTCTGGCCTTGATGATGAGCTCGGGATAAAATGTCGGCAGCTGACGACGGCGCTGCGCGCGAGCATCACGTTTGGATTCTTGATTTTGAATCTGCGGCTGGCGGGACAATGGCAGAGCTTCATCTCTCTGGTCGGAGAACGAGAGAGGATACGGATCGCGCTGTTCGCGGGATCGGGAAGACGACCTAACCCGGGAGACCAGGCTTGTGACGCGACATACGATCGGTGCTGGGGGGTGAAGTCTCGCGCGTGCAGTTTGCACTGAGTCTAGGCCGTCTTAAGACCTGGCTACTCAATGACCAAAGGGTCGCGTTTGGCGATCTGATCGAGCACTGCCTGTCTCAAGCTCATACAGGCCGGAAGTCGGCTGGCAGAAAGAGCCGAGGTTCACTTTCGGCCTGTTTTTGGCGGGCCGATTCCCGGTGACCGCCACCTGCGACGCTCACTATGCCTCACCTGATCGGCAACGGACTCAACTTCAAGGTCGTTCCTTTGGCCTTCAGCGCGACCGGCAATAGTAAAGCTCCGTGGGGACCCCATAGTACTCACAAAGTATCGGCCAACGCAGCCTTAGCTCTGACCAAGCCATCTCGGCGCTGCAGTCGCGCTAAACCCGACAGAGGCGGCTGAGATTTTAGCTGCAGATACAGTGTGCCCACATTCTATCTGCTGAGGTGCTGCTATCAGGAACACGCAACAGGAGGAGCCAGAAAGCTCCGTCAAGCTCTCAATGGAATTTCTTCGGTCAGTCTCGATGAAGATCAGCGTTTGAGATGTTCGCGATCTGCTGTCGAAGTTGGCCGCAAGCGTCCGGCATCGCGTTTGTTTGAAATCCATTGCTCGGCTATCGAGGGAAACGAATGATTCTGTACCACTACACAACCGCCGTAGGTCTCCATGACATCGTGGCCAGCCGCTCGCTATGGACGTCACACTATCGCTTTCTCAACGATACATCGGAGTTTCTGCACGGCTGGAAGATCGTCCTCGACGCAATCGACCGTCGTGGCGCAGAGATCAGAGATATCTCATCGCTTGCCTGGCAGACGGTCGCACTCTTTCGTCAACATAGCAGAGAAATTCATGGCTTCGTCGGATCTCTGACATCTGAAGGCGATCTGCTCTCGCAATGGCGAGGCTACAATCGTGGACAAGGCTTCTCAATCGGCTTCAGTGCAGACTGGCTTTTGCAGAACGCTGCGCCCAGGACTTTGATATCACGCCGGTCCTCTATGACACAGAGCAACAGCGAGCGGCGGCTGACAAGGCGGTGACGCTGCTCATCAGACGCCTGGTGGAAGGAACGGATGAGCCGGAGGGCGCCCGCGCGCAAGTCAGGACCTGGTGGCCGCATGCGTTGAAGACTGCTCTTGTTCTCAAGAACCAACACTTCCAAGAGGAGCGGGAGTCGCGCCTGATTTGGGTTGGAGTTTCCTGGCCTGGCGACCTGAAGACACGTGTCTCACCAGCCGGACTTGTTCCTTACCGGGCTTGTCTGTTCGACAAAGTCGTCATCAACAATGCTGCTCTTCATCCCAATAATTGCGGCATCGAAGAAATCATCATCGGGCCCGCGTTGGGGCGACAGCAAACAATCGCCGTGGAAGCCCTGCTGACCACACATCGTATGCGCTTGACGATCAAGCGCTCGGAGATCCCTTATATTGCGGACTGAGCGGCTTGCGCTTCCCAGTCCGGGCGGCTTTCAAATGATCTGTAGTCTCCTGTCTCGCGCTCTTGAAGGCGTTCGATCTATGCGCGATAAGAAGCAAACAAACAAGACCGATTTCCAGATGGGTTTCCGATTTCGCCGTAGTTTTAAGATTGGCCCGGGCGTCCGCTTAGATCTAAGCGGCAGTGGAGCGAGCGTCTCGCTTGGCCCGCGCGGACTGCATTACACCATCGGGCCGCACGGCACGAGAACGACCGTCGGCCTGCCAGGCTCGGGGGTTTCGTGGACGTCCTATCAGCCATACGCATCGGTCGGCGCATCGCTGCCCCCTCTGCCGGAAGCGCCCAATTCCCCAACCCGTGAACCAATCGGCACTGTCATTGACAGTGCTTCGATCGTTGAACTCGTCGCCAACTCGACCATCGAGATTGCTCAGACCTTGGCAGTCGGCCGATCCCGCTGGCGCCGATACAAGATACTCATCGCGATATTGTCGGCGCTCTTCGCGGTCAGTGCCCTCATGCTCGCGGGTTCAGCTTCGGCCGCTCCTCCTGTTGCAGCCTTTGTCCTGACTGCTGGGGTGGTTCTTGTCCTCGGATCTCTGGCCATCCATTGCCGCGAAACGAGTACCGTGTCGCTTGTGTACGAGCTCTCAGCGGAGCAGTCAGCGCGAGGCCCTAACCCGCGCATTCCATGACTTGGCGGTTGTGGTCGCATATGGAATGTCCCTCTTGAGCGACAAGAAGCGGACTGGAAACGCAACGCGTGCGCCTCGAAGCTGATTCAAAGACACCAGATTTTGTTAGGCAGGGACAAGCCACCGCTGGTCAAAAGCAACGTCGATTTCCTGAAGTTGCCACTCGGAAAAGAGACGTTCTATCTGACACCTGACGCGATCGTGGTTACCGCCGGCAAGACTGTTGCCAGGTTCGGCTACGAAGACGTTGAATTCATGTTTCGAAGCGCTCGCTTTATCGAGGAAGAGACGCCGCCCGCCGACGCGACTGTCGTAGACCTGACCTGGCGCTACGTGAATCGTAAGGGCGGCCCGGACCGGCGCTTCAACAACACCCGGGAACTACCGATCTGCCTATATGGTGAAATCGATCTTCGCTCGTCCAACGGAGTGAACCAGCGGATCCAGTGTTCGCGCGTTGAAGCAGCCGAGAGATTTGTCGCATCCCTCGCTGCAATGTCTGCTTGAGAATGCGATCCCGATAAGCGCTTCGCACGGCGCTCCGATGCGCAGCGCTAATCGTGCGTCGGACAGAAAACGGCCTCAGCGGGCCGGGAGATTTGCTGAGTCGATGCTTCTCGCGCAAGCCAGAAGCTAATTCAGAAACGCCAAAGCTTGGCAGATTCCTCAGGGCTACCGATCAGCCGATGCGCAGATTTTCGGCGCTCGTCTTGCCCGAACGATCAGCCATCAGCTCGTAGCTGACCCGAACGCCTTCCGCGAGATTGGTGTAGCCGGCCTTCTCGACCGCGCTGATGTGAACGAAGATGCCAGCTCCCCCGTCTTCTGGCTCGTGAAGCCGTATCTCTTGGCCGCGTTGAACCACTTCACAGTCCCCAATGCCATTGCATTATTTCCAAACTGAAGTTCCGCGATCTAATCGAAGAACTGCCTGACCATAAGGACGTCCGCGCGACCCCTCGCGTTGAGCGCCCGTCACGCGTCTACAACCGTTTACGCCTAGGACGTTTTCTGCGGGCGATCGGTCGTGGCGGCGCAGCCGGCAATGGCTGTCGCTCATCGCCAGCTGGCTCATCGGCCTGTGCCTCGGGCTGGCCTTGCGCCGCACATCGATCGAGCTTCTCAAGGGCCTCGAGGACCGTCCATCCCTCCTCAGTGATGGTCCAGTATCCCACCTCCCGGTCGATGAGCTTTTGTCCGAAGATATCGAGGTTCGGCTCGCGGCTCGCGATGCGCTTCATGCGCGCTGGCCACTCGGGTCCGCTGGTGTAAAAGATGGCCAAGTGCTGTTTGACGACTTCAAGAGCGGCTCGGCCGCCGGGCTGGCCTGCAAGTATCTTCAGTATGGATAGCGGAAAGCTCACATGCACACGAAAAGATTCAAGGAACTCCCGACGATACCGGCGCTAGCCACGGCCGGGTAGCGCACATTAGCGCTTTCAAACGAAAACCTTGCCGGATAAGGCTAACGAGGCAGCACAGTACCGCATTCATATGCAGCCTTTCCTGGACAACCCTGCGCAAGGCCCAGGAAGGGGAAGTCACGATCGACGTCTATGGCTTCCTAACTTGTGCCACCAATGTCGAGAGCACTTCATTTTCCAAGGTGCCAAGACTGGGATCGAGGCCACGCAGCTCATCAATGTGATTGCATATCGATATCTGTGATCCAGTCGAGCAAACGAGTCAATCCCGCTAGGTCCTCCTAACGGATGAAATCACGCTCGCCTTGTGGTCGCATCGCCGCCTTCCCGCGGGTGAGCGGGCGATGCCGCTTGTCTTGTTTGCGACGTGCTGTCGATCTCCCGACAAGTCCGCTTGCAGAAGAGCGAGCATCTATTCAATCCGTCGCAGTTGGCATGGGCTTTGAAGAGTGAGAGGGGCTTTGAAGAGTGAGATCCCATCGATTGCTCAGGAGTGCAGGGATGGCTTGCGTGATGATAAGTCTTCAGTTCGTGGCATAGATCGGGTCCGCTTCGGGCCTCCAATCTTTGGCATCAACGCAGTGGCCTGCGCATGAATCGCCTCCATGATCGACCTGGCTCCATCCCGATGCGCGGCGCTACCATTGCACGATTGCGGTGATTGGCCAATTCTGGCGCGGCATTTGCAACCTCTCCTTGGCGCTTATCGCATGTGAAAATCGGCGCCGCGCTGGTCGAAGCCCAGCGGCCAAGCCGTGGTCCGTTTTTGCGTCTAAACGTGCGGTCGCACGAGGCTGCCCGCGAGCAGCATCGCAGGCTGACCGCGAATTCACGTCAGAACGTAATACTCCCGTGAAAGAAGCGGAAGTTCGTTCGCCGACGCAAACGGCGGCCTGATGATATGGACAAGATAGCCAACACAAAGCCGGCATTAATCTCGCGACCAGAAGGGACGAGACGGGCGGCTATCCGTAGCTTCTCTATCGAGCTCGGCGAAACCGCGAAGCTCGCGTTGCCAATGGTGCTGACGCAGGTTGCGCAGGTTGCGATGATGACGACTGATCTTGCCTTCATCGGGCGTATCAGCGCTGAGGCGCTCGCCGCGGCAGCGCTGGCAGGCCGGCTCTATCTCATTAGCGTCACATTCGGCGTGGGACTACTAAGTGCCATTGCGCCTTTGGCGGCGCGGGCGTTTGGGGAAAATAATCTAGGCGCGGTACAGCGCTCGCTGCGCATGGGCCTATGGCTGGCCCTGATCCTGTCATTCCCGATCATTGCTGTGGCGCTGCGAG
The DNA here is from genome assembly GCF_023073025.1 of Bradyrhizobium sp. 76. Taxonomy (NCBI): domain Bacteria; kingdom Pseudomonadati; phylum Pseudomonadota; class Alphaproteobacteria; order Hyphomicrobiales; family Nitrobacteraceae; genus Bradyrhizobium; species Bradyrhizobium sp. 76. Next base: position 4,091 of record NZ_JADPIS010000141.1, on the reverse strand, counting down.
CAGAGCAAATACTGCTTGCCTTGGGCCAGACCCCAGATGTGGCGCAGCTCGCCCAGCAATACCTCTTCGGATTAGCCCTCGGCACGGCTCCGGCACTGGCGTTTTTGGCTATCCGCAATTTCATGGGTGGGGTCAATCGGCCACAGCCAGTCTTCTGGATTACGCTATCCGCCATCCCCCTCAATGCGTTGTTGGTCTATATTTTGGCCTATGGGAAGCTTGGGCTGCCCCGGTTGGAGCTGTTCGGGGCAGGTCTTGCGACCACGCTGGTCAACTGCGGCATGTTTTTGGCGGGCTTGTGGTTCGCTGCACTGCGCCGGCCGTTCCGTGAGTACCATGTGCTTGCGGATCTCTGGCGTTTCGATTGGCGCGCAATGCGGCAGCTCATCGCATTTGGGACGCCGATCTCCATCGCTTCATCGATCGAGTCGGGACTATTTGTAGCCACGTCGCTCGTTGCGGGCTCGATCAGCAACAGCGCACTGGCCGCTCACCAGATTGTTGTTCAGGTTTCCTCGACCCTGTTTATGATTTATCTCGGCATTGGGACGGCCGCTGCCATGCGCGTTGGCCATGCCGCCGGCCGCGACGACCGTGCAGGCGTCAAGCGGGCGAATCTGGCGGCGATGTTGCTCGGTATGGTCATAGCTACAACGCTAACGCTTACGTTGATCACCGTGCGTTTTGAGATCGTGGAGCTGTTTCTGGGCAGAGCGGCTCGCGATTCGGAGGCAACGATCAGCCTCGCTGCAACGCTCCTCATCGTCGGCGCAACCCTCTTTATCACTGACGCCGCCCAGTGCATTACGGCAGGCGGCCTGCGCGGGCTGAAGGACACGCGGGTGCCGCTGCTGTTTGCGACTATTGCTTGGTGGCCGATCGGCTTTTCCCTCAGCTATTGGCTCAGTCTGAAGATCGGTTTGGGCGCCGTCGGTATATGGATTGGCTTGTCGACCGGATTCACAATCTATGCGGCGATCCTCGTGCTGCGGTTCCGCCACTTAGCAAATCGCCCTCTCTGATGCGCGCGCATCACTGATGCCCGCGGCGACGATATGCCCGGGTGCTTGCCCGTGCGGTTGTGACCGGGGCGAACGCAAGTCGGACTGAAAATTGAAGGTTTCGCGTCACGGCGCGACTGCAAGGATAACATAACAAGAGATAGTAACTCGACTAGCATCATAATTTTCGATCATTTCATTTCAAAAACGATAGCCAAAGTGGTTAGCTCGTTTGAGTGCGAGTAGGAATCCTCAAGGCGTCCCTGGCGATTTGCAGGCTTTCCAACATGTCACTCCTGCCAGAATGGCTCAACGGATCCCTCCCTTCGAGAGCAACGCCGGCAAATCGAGCAGCCCAGCGGCGCGCACCCGGCGTCGATACGATCACGCTTAGTCAGGGCATATCAATTTTCGAGACGCCGACCGGTGTCTGCGAGCGCCACAGCTGTGAAATGCCAAGCACACGAGATGCATCGCATTCGCAGGAAGCAAGCCGCCAGGCGAAACGATCCGCCGGCAGCATCAGTAACGCTTCCTGGCTCAATCGCGACGTCGACCAGACCAGGATCGGCTAGGGCTGCCGAGCAGCTTCTCCTGGACGCGGCATTTGCTACCCTTGCTTGCGAGGCCATGCTATCGACGTTGCTGGACATCCTACCTGACGTCCTCGCCGGAATTGGGCGATCCTCGGGGCCTGTGATGAATTCCGTGGCTTCACGCTGTGCCCGCAGAGGTGCATCAGGCGATCATGATCAGACCAAACCACTGACCCCGCAGCCTCCGTTCAAGACAAGCCGGGCCGATCTACAGCTGAGGAGAGCTGCTGGCGCTCGCACGCCGCTAATCCCGGCTCGGGAGCGGCCGTCGCGCTGGCCGGGCTTTGGTCAGCATGGCTGAGAGCGCCATACCCGCATTGCGCTCGCGCTAGCGATCAGCCTCGGCTCCAAGTCGATGGCGCTGGGCTGCGCCAGCCAGGTCCTGGTCGCTCCCGGTCCGCTACGTTCCAGCTAGACGAAAGCTTTACATGTTCGACCGACCGAACCGGGATCGGGTTCTCATCGTGCTGTTCGATGGGCTTCGACCCGATCTCGTCAAACCATCATTGACGCCGAATCTGGTCAGGCTGCAGCGCCGCGGTGCGGTGCTGGCCAGGCAGCGCACCGTCTCGCCCAGCGAAACGCGAATAGCGCTCACGAGCCTCGTCACTGGCGCGACGCCGGATCGCCACGGCATTATTGAGATCAATATCTCGACAGGCAGTCGCCCATACCGCGCTCTGTCGACACGAGCGACGCGCGCCTGATCGAGCACCTTGAAGCCGCGAGCGAGGGCCATCTAGTCGGTGTGCCATCACTTGGTGAGATCCTCGCGGCGAACGGCAGGACCTTCTCAGTCCTCGCTTCCAACTCGGCGGGGGCAACGCGCCTGCTGAACCATAAAGCTCGAAAGCTCGGACAAGTGACGCTCTCCGGCCACTTCCCTTGCATCGCGACCTCCGCCGAGATGCTCAGACGAGTGGAGACCCTGCTGGCGCCGACGCCTGCGCCGCCGCCCGCCGGCAACCCAGATCTTGCCTCTCAAGCCTTCCTGCCTTCAGCGTTCCTCGACGTAATCTGGCCTCAAATTCGGCCCGACCTCGCAATCCTCTCCTTCCGCTGCTGGTCTCGTATATCTTTTCAATCGTGCGAGGTACGTCCTGTCCATCATCGATAAAGATCTCTGCGAGCGCACGACCGGTCATCGTTGCCCGTCGCGAAAGGCCCAGAAGACCGAGCACTGTCGGCGCAATGTCGCAAATGCCTGAGGGAACTTGCGAGACGAAGTCGTTTTTCGATCAGCGGTCCCGCCAAAATGCCGACCGACGACATCTCATTGGCATGCCACCCGCCGTGCACTCCGAAGCCGACCGCCCCATCCGCACTCCAGGTGCGGCCCATAAGGCCAAATGGATCGAGACTATCCGACCGGAACGAGAACAGAATGTCCGCCGATCGGGCATAGTCGGCGAACACCAAATGGCGGGCAAAGCTGCCCGCCGCAATGCCATAGGCCGCGCCACCCGCGGTAAACACCGGACCACACCAGGGCCGCTCGATCATCGATCCTACTGTGCGGCGGATAACGGCGTCCGATGGCTCGGCGAGGTAAATTGCTCCGACTTGGCCAGGTATGACGATGGCATCGATGCCGGCCGCCGGTGCCGGGCCGCAGCGCAGCCCGGCAGCCTCGAGCGTCTCAAATAGATCGGCCCGCGCATGCACCGTCACATGTCCATGATCGGAGGCGGCGATCAGGTGCACGCCAAGGGAGACGTCCTCAGCCTCCCACCCATCGAGCACGCGGCGCAACTGCCGATCGACAAAGCTGATCGCTGCCATCGTCTTTGGCGCGCCAGTCCCACAATCGTGCGAGGAAATATCGGGCTCCCGGGTGCATACCGGCAGCACCTTCGTCGTGTGCAGGTCGGTGAGGCAGTCTATGTTGATTTTGCTGGCGTCGTGGGGCGTCCCAACACCTGACATAACTCAAGCTCGATCTGCGTCCCGCAAGGGCCGGTCTGCTGTCATCGATGGTGAAATTCGTCGAAAAATTCGATGGAGCGCCAAATTTAAGCGCTGGCTTGAGAGTCATTGCACAAATTCAAACCTCCATGTTTGCTACCACATACGAACAAATGCACCCATCTCCGTCGGGGACCAATTTATGTCGAAAGTTTCACCATTTCATTCAACGAAGCCTGGTGCGCGAAGCGTCTATCACGACAACGACAAGTGTACCGAGGGCAATAACATCGAACGGCAGAATCTCGCCTCCGGCACCGGAGGGCGGCCGCGCTGGGAACATTGCGGCCGCCTAGCCTAGCATTACAGTTGCCTTTTTTGCGCGCTTCTGAATCCATGGGCAACCATGATTCGAATGTCGTGGACGCGGGCCGCGTCGGTTGAGGAGACGCTTGCGTTGTGGGCGGCGTCGCTTCGAGAGATCAAGCAGCGGATACGTCCGTTGTTCACGCAAGAGCGTGTGGCGACGAATGCAGGCCTGTTCCTGGAAGGTCTGCTCGGAGATGAGCAGCGCAAGACCGGTTGGATG
>NZ_JADPIS010000126.1:0-617 GCF_023073025.1 Bradyrhizobium sp. 76 | reverse complement strand
TCGAAGAAGTTGTCGTGCCGGCCGACACGTTCCAGGCCCAGAAGCTCGGCCCAGATCTGCGCCAGCGCGATCTCGATCTCGCCCCGCGGCGCCTCATAGGCTGCCCGCGCATACGCATCATCCTCTGGCGGGGGCAGCGCCTTGCGGTCCAGCTTGCCGTTCGGCGTCAACGGCAGCGCCGCAAGCCGCACAAACGCGCTCGGCACCATGTACTCGGGCAGCCGCGCACCAAGATGGGTGCGCAACGTGCCGGCAAGTTCAGTCCCCTCGGCTTCGCCGGCATGCTCCGCAGCCGTAACCACATAGGCGACCAGACGCTTCTCGCCGCTGCGATCCTCGCACGCAACCACCGCCGCGTCGCGCACCGACGCGTGCTCAACCAGCCGCGCCGCGATCTCGCCAGGCTCGATCCGGAAGCCGCGGATCTTCATCTGGTCGTCGATGCGGCCCAGAAACTCCAGATTGCCGTCCGGCAGGTACCGCGCGAGATCCCCGGTCCGGTACATCCGTGCGCCGACCTCACCACTGAACGGATCGGCCAAGAACCGCTCCGCCGTCAGTTCGGGCCGGTTCAGATAGCCACGCGCGACCCCCGCCCCGCCAATGTAGAGCTCTCC
>NZ_JADPIS010000098.1:0-25428 GCF_023073025.1 Bradyrhizobium sp. 76 | reverse complement strand
GTACTCCTTCCACAGCGCGGCGCGCGCATTGAGCATGGCGTCGATCAGCTCACTGACCAGCGCATCGCCCGCGACCGCCTCGCGTACGGCTTGCGCAAAGCCGCCGCGCCCGACCCGGTTCAGCCGGATGCCAAACACTTTCAGCGAGTGCCGGATCGCATTCTCGAGGTCCACAAACTTGCGCTTCAGATTGCGCCGGTGCGTCAACAACAGCCGCAGCCGGTAGCAGGCCTCGCTCTTGATATGGGCGCGCCGGAACCAGCCGGTGCGCATGATGTGGGCAATCCCGAGCGCATCTGCCCGGTCGGTCTTGTTGCGCTGCGCCTTCAGCGCCGCGCGAACATGCAAAGTCTCCAGGCAGACCGCCGGCAGGCCAAGCCTGAGCAGCTCCGGATGCAGCCAGGGCGACAGCGATCCCGCCTCATGACCAAGGCGTCGCAAGCGGCCAAGATAGGGCGTCAGCGCCACCTTGATCGCGTCCGGATCGGTCACCACCGCCGTCTCCAGCATCACCTTGCCCGTCGCATCCACCACGCAGATCGCCGTCTCGTCCATGCCGACGTCCAAACCACAGAAGAATTCCATCACACGCCTCCCGCGTTGCTGAGCCGGTGCAGTGTGCGCAATATTCATCGCGCAGACCATCTGCTCCGCCGCCGCAAGTTCTGCAGGAGACCGATTACGGGCGGCCATCCCCGGCCTGCTCCTTCCGCCCGTGTCCTCATCACTTTCCAAAATGCGAGACCTTGCGATGGCATGCGAGGAGATGCGATTATCGTCATTGAGACTTCACCTCCCCGATCGCGGCACGAACAGGCCACTCGCATGGGGCAAAAGTTCAGTCGCGTGGGAATTCAGCGCGTCTTTCGATGAAGGCGTTTCGTGCAGAGCGGATGCCGAGCTCCGTTCGCGCGACCAGCGATAAAATCGCGGAACGAACAGCTTGGCTTGCTTCCAATTTGTGCCGTGACCAGGGACCGAAGTATCGCGCCAGCGCTGTATCATGCCGGTCAATGGCTCGAGTTTGTTCAGGTAGGCCAGGGTTTCTTCAGGCAGCGCGCGCCCCGTCGTCAGATGCTTCGCGTAGCGCTGGGGGCCTGCGTTGTAGGCAGCGAGAAATCCGTCCGAGCCGAACCGGTCCAGCATCTCTCGCAGGTAGGCGGCCCCCGCGAAAATGTTGTCATGGGGGTCGAAGGGGTCGATGCCTAGATTGTAGCGGGCGCTCAGGTCGACCCACGTCCCTGGCATGATTTGCATCAAGCCCAGGGCACCTCGAGATGACACGGCGTGCGCTTTGCCACTGCTTTCGACCTGGATCACGGCACAAACCAATTGCACGGGAACTGCAAACCGGCGGGACGCCTCGGCAATGAAGGCCGCATATGGGACGAATTTGCCAAGGCACGTTGAGGGCGGAGCAGGCGCCTGCAATTCGGATTGGGCTCGACAGCTCCACGGCAATTCGACAGCTGCCAAAGCTGCCAGGAATGCCACGATGATACGGAAGGACGGACGGCATGCCCGCATCGCCTCGAGCGCAGCCTGGGAGAAGTCAACGTGCGGCCTTTGCAGCTGATCATCATCGGCGCGCCCGCATCTGCTGACGAGCTTGGCCGGGAAGGAGCAAGGGGATTGCGGTCCGCGGAAGCATGATGAAGCTGCAAGTCGATGAAGCAAGGCAAGCATGGTCATTCGTCCTTTGTCCACACTGGCAAGGCCTGGCCGATGACGGCGGAGGCCGCGATCGGCCCGAAATAGCGGCCGTCAAAAGAATCGGCCGATTCCCAGTTCATCAGAAAGATCTGGTCGGCCGTCAGGACGTGGCATCCTTGCCATGCGGGCAAAGGCCGCCCACGGCCATCGCGCTCGCGGGCCTCGCCCATCTCGATGCCGTCGACGAGGATAGTGAGTTCTCGTCTGCAGACGGTGTGCCCAGGGAGCGCCAACACCCGCTTGAGCATGGGAATGCCGAGCGGCAGATAGCCGTTCAAATCAAGGAACGACGCAAGCGGCTCAGGCGGGCGAACGGCTACGAGCGAGGTGACACGGAGACGCTCTACCGGCTGCAAGCGGTAAAGACCGATCGGCACGCTATGCGAAGCGTTCCAAATATACCATGGCGCTGTGCACCGGTCGGCGGAGAGCGCAAGAGCCGTGCCACCGCACATGGCAAGAAGTGTTATGAGCCGGCCCATCAGAGTGTCGCCCTTTGGCGCCGGAGCCACGCCTGGTGACGCGCACGGGTGTAGCTTCGCGGAGTTTCATTCACGGAAAGGCGATTGTGCGCGTGGTGCCAGTAGTCGGGCGCCGCGTCGGCAGGATCGATGCCCAGTGCTTCCACCGCGCCGATCAGCTGCAGGACACGTTCGACCTTCGGCCAACCTGACAATCTCAGCAGGCTCTCGCCGCCCGGACTGATCCAAGGCACGGTCGAGTAGCGTTGCCCCGGCGCGCACGCGCGCAGAATATCGATGCGTGACAGTACAGTTCCGAAGTCATTGGAGCTCCAGCGTACGAACGCAAAAATGCTGCCAGGCGCAAATGAAAGAACACGCCGGTGATGGTCGATGATCGTTTCCGATGTAGGCCGGCCGAACCGAATGCGGTTTTCGATGCGTTTCTCGAGCCACAGGAGCTCAACGGTCGTGAGATCATTCATATTGAAATTCCATATCGCAAGACGGCAGGCGCGGTGCTGAGACGTGGCGATCTGAAGTCCAGGACGAGGAGGCGTGATAGGCAAACGACAGGCGGGGCGAAGCACGACTGCTCCGCGCTCACGGCCGCGTCAGAACGCCAAGCGCGCCTTGGGAGGAGATAACGCTCCTGCAGGTCCAGGACTGCGAAGATCCATTTCCAGGAAGCAAGACGCAGCTCAGCCGCTGTCGTGCGGAGGTTGGCGCAGGCGGTAGGCTGACCGGACAGCCACGAACTCTGCCGCGACGTGGACTGGGGGTCCGTTAGAAGGAATCCGAAGGATTCCTGGTTAGGAAAGTTAGAGGAAGCGGAAGCTCGTCTGTGGCAAGGGCTTTTCCGCGATAGCGGTCCCTGATGGCACGCGTTTTCGGTCCCCGATGGCACGGTGGCGCTGGTCCCTGATAGCACGGCGGGATTCACAGGTTTTCCCCCGAGCCGGAGATAAGCCCGCGCTTGCGCAGCCGGTGGGTAAGCGGGTCGACCGGAGTGGGAGCGAAGTTCAGCCGTTCCGTCCCATTTGGGTCGTGCGAGATGACCAGTTCATATCCTGGCAATCTCTGCTGTCGAACGATCTGGCGCAGGTCGTATGCGAAGTGCTTGAGTGGCGATAGGCAGCCCGATTTGGCGTGGAGGTGCACAAGATCAAAGCTCCAGCCGCCCTTTTGGCGACCGCCGTGCTTGCGCACGAGGCGATAAAGCCAGCGCTCCAGTCCGCCAGTCAGATCGAAATATGCGCGGTCGATCGTCAGCACGAGCGCTTCGTTCAGAACACCCGTGTAGAACCAGTCTGGCAGGATCAGCTCGAGCCCGCGGGCGCGGCCGTGCATATCCGCCGTCTCTTTCCATTCGTTGATCCACGAGAACCGATGCTGCCGGCGCTCAGTCGGCTGGCGAATGGATGTCATCACAGTGGTCGATTGCAACCGGTCGAGCGCAGCCTTGAGGCGATCGTAGTCGCGCACGCTTGTGCCGCGTCCCACGAAGGTCAGGATCTCGTAAGGGGTGGCAGCCATCAACCGCGACGTCTTCAAACCCGCATCACGCGCCTGGATAATTTGCGAGGCGGCCCAGATCAGCACGTCCGCATCCCAGATGGTCGCCATGCCATGTTCCGGCACAGCTTCGACACGGATCTTGATTGTCCCGACCCCAAAATCGATGGGAACGGTCCGTTTCGACTTCGCCAGCGAAAAGAACGGATAAGCCATTAAGTCTTGCGCGTCGCGCGGCGCGAGATCACCGGGAAGAGCGCGAAACAGATCGAGCTGATCCCGTTCTGAGTTGCGCCGCGAGCGCGCAAAGGAGTTGCTGTCCGGCATGGGTCAGCGCCGCTCCTTGCCAGCGTAAGGGATGGGCGGGTGCCGCTTGGCGGGCAAGACCGTGCCAACCCCGGGATCGCTGGTCGACGTTTTGGCGCCGCGGTCCACCCATGCTTTCAGGTCTTCGAGCGCGTAGACGACGCGGCCGCCCAGCTTGCGGTAGGTCGGACCTGTGCCATAGGTGCGATGCTTTTCGAGGGTGCGGCCGGAGAGGCCAAGAAAGCGTGCCGCTTCTGGTGTGCGAAGATAGCGCTGCGGCGTGCCGGCGTTCGGGTCGGGCATCGGATCGCTCCCGTGATGTCATGGAGCGCGACGGAGTTTGATCGCGCGTCAAGGGACACCATGGAGGAGCGAACGCACGTGAGGGGATGCCGAACATTGTTAGGGCGATTTCGGCACCCCTCCTTTGCTTTCGCGCTGCGATCGGCAAAAGAGGAATGCAGGCTTGGTAGTCCAGCAATCGGCCGACGATTCTGCTGCGCAGCCAGGGACGTCTCAGTTGTTAGGCGTGGTGCGGGGGAGCTCGAAGCGCTCCGATGCGACGCAGGCGATCGGCGCGCATGAGGCGTAAGATCCAATCGCGGGCCGCCCGCCGGTGCAGTCAGCGGGAGGGCTAGAGGCGCCAAACCTGACCTGATTGCATCAGTTGTACGCTATGCAGATCTATCTCTGGCGGGATCTCGACCGAAACAATGAACGGTAGCCAGCGCGCACGATGAAGCGACCGGCTTTGACCAGGCGAATGGTACGGCTGCGCACGTCGTGGGTCTTCCAGCCGCGCTCGATGAGTCGCTTTTTGCCGAACATCACCTCCGCGATCGTTCGATAGGATGCGCCATCCTCATGCCCATCCCGCGCTCGCAGAGCCAGGCCGAGCCTTTTCCGCTGCTGGGCCGAAAGCCGGTGAAAGGCAGGTCCCGGCGGGCGGCCGTTCAACGTTCGCCATAAGCGATGCGCGGCGTGGGCGCGCGCGACGAATTCTCGTCAAGCGGCAATTCGGTGGCATATCCGGTGCCGAGGTGCGGGGCCTCACTGAGCCATAATCGATGCTGCGTGCCCTGGACCAGCAAGAGGGCATGCCAGCCGTCCGGTGCTTGCCTCATGGTGGCCGACGTGAGGTCAGCAAGCGGAAGTACTACGTCCGAACCTTGACGGCCGGACGCGCTCCGAACGACCGGCACCACCGTTGGCATCGCCTCGGGCGCCCAGAAGATGGTCTGCTCGTAGAAAGACCCTTGCGGGTCATGGGTGAAAGCAGCGCCAAATACGCGAATGCTTCCTATCCTGCGGATGGACATCCGCAAGCTTTTTGGAGCAAACACGCGTCGATTTCGGTTAGACCTGCGCCTGACCCAAGAGGCGGTGGCAGAGCGCATGGGTGTCGACCGCGCGTTCATCAATGGAGAGAGGGTTGCAAAACGTGACCCTGCTTACGATCTGGCAAGTCTCGCAGGCTCTGGAAGTTCGACCCGCCCAACTGGTCGAGGAGAAGGCGAGCAAAATTCGTGCGTGATTGTGCGCTCGACCGCATCTACTCCGGGCTGAACTCTCCAAGCGCGATTGACTCGATAGCCGGTCAATAAGGGCTGTGGGAGTGCCAAGTTGCCGTGGAAGCGATCACCAAGTGATGCTCAAGAAGATCCATGATGGTCGGAGAGAATTGACTTCTCAACTCGGATGGCCAAATCCTGCTATCTACCTGCGCCACCGCGCAACCAGATGACGGTAGCCGTGATCTGCCAGCCATCTAGCGCGCCTCAAATAGCTCTCGAATGCAGTTTGCGCCCGCATCGATTCTCGGTCCGGATCAAATGTGCAGCGCGATTCGGGCCACTTCCTTCCAGTCGGCGCCATCTGCCGCGGCGTCGAGAAGGCGCCAGTACGTCACCAGATGCTCCTCATCATAGGATGTGAGCGCTGGATCTGTGGGGGCGCAGGCGGCGACATGCGGCTCAAGGGGCGGTGTTTGCATGATAAATCTCGCAAGAATGACAATAGACGTGCGCAGGCACGGTTCCTCAGTTCAATGTGAAGAAGCAACTTGCGCCGATGGATATGCGCAAGTTGGTGGGTCGGAATTTTTTAAAACTGCGGAAGCAGAAAGGCTTCACGCAGGAGAAATTCTCAGAGGCGTCCGACTTCACGCAACAATATATCAGCGGATTGGAACAAGGTCGGCGCAATCCCACCGTGGTGACGCTGTTCGAACTCGCAACCACACTGGGTGTTAGCCACGTGAATCTTGTCTTGCCGGACCAGGAGTTCTCCAAGAGCGTCCTAAAGCACCGAAGAGGAAAAAAGATTGACCAGTAGAGCATCGTACCGCGGCGAGACGTTCCCCTGCGCCTGCAAGAAGCCTCGCACGAGCGGTTCGACGAGGTTTTTGTTCGAGCTCTGCTTGCCGGTTTTATGCGGTCGGACCTAAGGAGGGTGTAGCCTCCTGCCCTTACAATCCATCCGGCAATGCTCAAGCGTGAGTGAAGGGCTTCAAGATGATGGTCAAAACGGGACCGCGTAGACGCCGGACTTGCCATTCCGATTGTGCCTCCGCCCGATTAGACGCCCGATGCAAGGTCAGCAAAGCGTTAGCGCCGCAGCGGTGACTTATGAGGTTGAGGCGCTCGGTCCCCGGGCTCCGCAAAGCCCCTCGCTGCCCCAAGAGCAAGCTGTCTACGATACCGGCATTGACCAGACCAAAATAGATATCGGTACCCACGAGAGGTGATGTGAGAACCGCTCCAATGGAACAGCAGCGTGATCATCTTGCCGCCTTAGGCTGGAAAAGAAGCCCCGCCCGATCAACTCAGGCGGGGCTTTGGACCGAGCCTCACTCCCCGTTCTTGCGCGGGCGCGACCAGAGGAGCGTGTAGCCCTCTCCGCCTTCGTCATCGAACAGGTTCGCGTAGATCGGCGCGTTGAACGACGGGTCGTCAAGCTTGAGCGAGAGGTAATCGCGGCCCTCCTCGGAGCGCTTGGACCAGGCTGCCCCGATCTCCGCCCGGCCCACATAGATGCGGTGGCTGGGAGCGTTATCGTTGGAGCGGTTGGTCTCGGCGACGATGCGGACGCCCCTGGCCTGCAAACTCAGGGTGACGATCTCGCCCTGGAAATCGTTGCCGACTTTCTTGAAAGAACCGATGTTAGCCATGTCACTTCTCCTGTTGTGTTTCGAGCCCGCGACCACCGCGGCCTCGATGGCGATCTAAAGGCCGAAGACGATCGGCGACGCACCCGCTAGCAGGCCGGAGCGCAGCGGAGGACGCCGTTGGAGCGACTTTCTTGTCTCGCGAGGAATGGGCGCAAGCCCAGGGGAAGAAAGTCGCATCAACGGCGTTGCGGCTCAGACGATCGAGGCGCAGCCGCTCTTGGGCCAGATCGAGCCATCAAGGAGGCCACGTGCGTCCGCGCGCTGAACCGCAATCCTAAGGAGATGAGTGGCAAATTTCGGTTGTTCTGAGCAAGAGGTCGGGACGGGCCGGCGCAGAAGGAGAAACAATCTGCCGCAAAGGGCGGTATCGTCTCCCGCAGGAATGATCGAGCGCGGCGCGCCCCACCCAGCTATGCGAGCCAGACAGAGATTGGTGGGCCTTGCATAAAGGCTTCGAAGGGAGACGCGGTTGCCTTTCGCTCGAGCTCGACGCCGTCTCGTTCAACCTGGTCTCTGTGCGAGCTTGCTCGACCTGATGACGACGAAGCCTCATCGCTCGAGCGTGGCGGCTGGAAGAATTGGTCGAGGTGTATTCTCCACCACCCCGGCCGAGTGAGACGGTGGGGGGCCTCGCGAAGCGGTCAAACGCGCCCATGCCGTGCCGCCGATGCAAAGCGCACCTACGCAAGCGAAGGCCTCCCGCCAGCTCGGCGAACGCACCCCGATCTGGGACAGGGCAAACACCACATGGTAGCCGGCGATTGCCGCGGGACCGCGAAGACGGTTGCGACCGGGACGCGCAAGGTCAAGGACCGATTAACCGCGAGAGTGAGCTGACCAGCGGCAAGCGTCAGCGCGCCAGAAGCAATTCCGATAAGCAGTGCGCCGAAGAGGCCCGCGCCATCGCGAAAATGCCGATATTCCGACACTGAGCGCGACGAAAAACGGCAAGGCATAGAGCGCCAGCGCAAGGATCAGCCAGCAGAACAAACCGATGCCGAGCGTGTTGAGGGCAAGCCCAAGGGCGAGCATGGTGGTGGCTCCAATGCACAGAGGTATTGGTCGCGCCTCCACCACCACCGCGGCGCGGCTTCGGACCGAAAATCGGAAGTAGGCGGAGTTGCGGCGCGCAACTCCGTCTTCGTCGTCTTCCAGGCGAGTAGACGGCGCTCATGAGCCGCCGAACTTCCAAACGGGAATACCGAGCCGCTTCGCCTTGTCAGCGACATTGTCCTGAATTCCCGTGCCCGGAAAATGCATGACGCCGATCGGCAGGAGTTCGAGCATCGCGTCGTTGCGCTTGAATGGCGCCGCCTTGGCGTGTTTCGTCCAGTCCGGCTTGAAAGCGATCTGTGGGACCTTGCGATTGGTCGCCCATTTGGAGGCGATCAGTTCGGCGCCCTTGGGAGAGCCGCCATGCAGGAGGACCATGTCCGGGTGCTTGGCATGAACCTTGTCGAGGCGATCCCAGATGAGGTTGTGGTCATTGAAGTCGAGCCCGCCGGTGAGTGCGATTTTCGGCCCGGGTGGCAACAAGACCTCGGTTTCGGCGCGGCGTTTGGCGGCAATGAAGTCGCGGGAGTCGATCATCGCTGCGGTGAACGTGCGGTGGTTGACCAATGATCCCGATCGCGGGCGCCAGGATGCGCCGGTGTTGACCTCAAATTGTTCGATGGCCTGGTCACGGAAGAGTTCCAGGCAGTTGCGGCGTTCGATCAGCGTGACGCCTTCGGCGGTCAGGCGCTCGAGTTCGACCGATCGCACCTCGGACCCGTTCTGCTCGCGTTGGCTCTTGTGCTGCGCTTGTTCGTTGTTATCGAGCTGCCTTTCGACGCGCTCGACGGCACGATGGAACAGGTTGACGGTCGACCAGAGCAGATCGTCAAGGTCCGGCTCAAGCCGGGTGTCGCTCAAGGTCGCGACCAGGGCGTCGAAGATATCGGCGACGGCGCCGCCAACCATCTTGCCCTCTGGGAGCGGTCTTGGATCGGGCTGGTCGTCGAAGGGGTGATAGCCGAAGAGCTGGAGTTCGGTGATGACTTGGTCGGTCGGAGAAGAGTTGTGCAGCGGTTCGACGTCGTCATGGTCGGTCATGGGAAGAGGTCCTTTGCCGGATCGGCCGCGACTATCGCCGCCTTCGTGGCGATCCTCTGACGGCGGCCGAAGCGTGCCAGAACCCGAAAGGGCCGAAGCGGCAGCGGAGGATGGCGGAGGCCGGCTATTTTGCTTCGCGATGCAAAGCGCGCGGCGAACCCAATGATGTGTCTTCACATCACTGGCGCGCGGCGGAAAATAGCCGGCCGTAGCCATTGCCGGCGCGCTCCGCCTGCCGTCCGATCGCTCTCTAGAAGGCCGAGGTCGCGTCCTCTTCCGGTATTGGCCTCGCCTATGACTGGCCGATCGACGTCGATCAAGGACCGGAAGCTATTCCGCGGGTACAGTCGAGGGATGCAGGAAGCGAACGACGTCCTCTGGCACGAGCTGGAGCTGCAACGCTGCTTGGAGAGCATGGACACCGAAGACATGCAGATCTTCGTTGAAGTCGCCCAGCCGGGGCGACAGCGTGACCGCTTCAATGCCGGCGTCCGCTGCGCGCTGGCTGAGGGTCGCCTGCACCGCATCGCCAGCGGCATCGACATCGCGGGCGATGTAGAGCCGGCGCAGCCCGGTCGGAAGAACCATGGCGGAGAGATGATTGGCCGAGAGCGCAGCCAGCATTGGCATGATCGGCAACACGTAACGTAGCGACAGCATGGTTTCGATTCCCTCGCCGGCAGCGAGCACGTCGTCCAGCACGCCGAAGCGAACCGCGTTCCCCAGGAGATCGCCCATCGCGCGTCGCGGCGTATCGATCGGAGCTTTGCCCAGCCGAATGCGATCAAAGCCGTCAGGGTCGAGCCAGGTGCGATGCACGCCAGTGATCCTGCCTTCGAGATCCGTGACGCAGGCGATCATCGCCGGCCAGGTCTCGGCTGGCAGGTGTTCGTCGGGCCGATAATAGCAGCGCGGATGGAAACGCAGGCTGCCACCATGGTGCAGGTGGGCGATCCCGCGACGCTGCAAATATGTCTCGGCCAGCGTCCCCTCGATCGGTTGCGATCTCATAAAGAGCCGTCTTGCCGCGTCTTGCGATCCGGCCGGTCCTAACGGACGAACGGGTTTCGGGACGAGTTCCGGTTCAGTACGAGCCAGCCTCAGAAAGCGCCTCGCCTCCTCTGCGACCTCCCGGAAATCGCGCAAGCCGCAGGTTTCACGGATGACGTCGAGGAGATCGCCATGTTCCCCGGTTGCGGCGTCAGTCCATTTTCCGGCGGAGCCTTTCCGTGAGTCCTGGAGCCGCACGAACAGTGAGCGCCCTGGGGCGTTGTGGACATCGCCGACCAGCCAGTACCGCCCCTCCCTCTTTCCATTGGAGAGATAGTGTCGGCACACCGCCTCGGCCTCGCGCGCGAGGCGGCGTGCTAATTCGCAAGGCTTGCTGAACATCAGGCGGCCTCCCGCTCACTGATGCGCGTGATCGGATAGGGGTCGAGCACTTTCGACAGGACCTCCACACCGCTCGCAACCGTACGCACGAACAACCGCCCGCACACGAGGCTTTGCAGCAGCGTGCGATGCGCGATGCTTTCGGCGAGCTGCTCGATGGAAATGCCCGCCTGCACATGCCGGACGTTGGACGGGCAGAGGACCAGCTTGCTGAACGGAATGTCACGCGAGGGGGAGAGCGCGACTGTTTGGACAGCCTTCGTCATATCGATTCTCCACGACGGGCAGCCGGGAGTCTCTCTCGGCTTCCAACCCGTCGCGGAAAACGACCCTGCCCTCTCACTCTCGTCGCCGCGGCCACCGGGTAGAGCCTCACGCCGCCTGCTGGTCCTCCGGCTTATCGGCGGCGGGCTCTGGCAGAAAGCCGAGGAGATAGTCGGCGACCTTGCTGGCCTGGGAAGCGGCCCGGATAATTGCACGATTGTCCTCGCGCAGCACTTCCAGCCACGAGCCAATATAGTCGGCGTGTCGTACCGTCGGCACAATACCGAGCGAGGCGCAACCGAACGCCGACGCGATTTCCGCAACCAACTCCTCAAAGGCATACTTCCTGGTCCCAAAGCTGCCCGACGAGTCGCGGTTGAGACGTGACGGATGGCCGCTGGCATGCGCCAGCTCGTGGAGGGCCGTTCGGTGCCAATTGATCGGTTCGAAATAAGCTTGCGGTGGGGGCACCTGCACATAATCTTCTGTCGGCACATAGAAGGCGCGGTTACCACCAATGCGGAAGTCGATGCCGGTCGCCTTGATCAGGTATTCGACCTGCGGCTCAATCAGTCCTGGCGGCGGGGGCGGCGCTGTTGTTGCGATCTCCGGGGGCAGGCCGTCGCATTGATCGCTGTTGAAGACTGTGAAGCGCTTGAGGAACGCAATGGCCTGCGCTTCCTCACCGTTCTCGCTCGCGCGCCGCTTTTCGTCGACTGGCACAAAGCGATCGGCATAGACGACGGTCGTGCCGCGCTCGCCCTTGCGGACATGGCCACCGAGCGCCAGCGCTTGGCGGAATGTAAGCCAGCTCTGAGCGGTGAACGCGCGCTCAGTGGCGGCCCCCCAGAGGATTAGAATGTTGATGCCGCTATATTGGCGGCCGGTCGCGGCACTCTTCGGTAAGGCCAAAGGCGCCTGCGGCGCCGCCGAGCCCCAAGGCTGCACCCACGGCACGCGGCCCGCCTCCAGTTCGGTGATGATCTTGTTGGTAATGTCGTCATAAAGGCTCGTCCGGTCCTCACCGGTGCTCGCCCGAAGATAATGTCTGGACATCGCAGATCTCCGCGACGGGCACCGCGAGCCTCTCTCGCAGCCTGTAACCCGTCACGGCAAAACCGCGCGAACTCTTACTCTCAGTCTCTAATTCAGAATGCGACATTTGCGACCCGGTCCGCCTTCCGTCCCAAGCTTTCAGGACTAGATACTGAGATGTCTGGGGCCGCAGGCCCGACCGGGCGTGCGCCAAGAGCGCATCGCCTCGACGGGAAATGGCACCCGGAGAGCGTGAGCATAGCGACCCAAAGGGGCACGCGGGTCCGAGTGCAGCGACGAGACCGGTTCAATAGTGGCACCCGGGAACGGGGCAGTGATAGCGATCGCCGCAGGGGGGCCCCTTTTCCGAGTGCCCCGGCGAGGAGCTCCGCAGCTCTTGCGCGAGGGATCGAAGCCGGACGGCCGAGACGCAAAGCGGCTCGGTTCAACGAGAGCCCGATGCGGCGGAAGCCGCACGCGCACAAGCGGAAGAACTCCACCAGGGCTTAAGTCGGAGGACCAAGATTTCCTCGCGCGCATTGGTCTGCGCGTCGTCGATCCTGATCTGAAGCATGGAAAAAAACGCTTCTTTAGTTCTTCCACCTGCCCTGGCGCCGTCTCTGGTTGCAAATTCAGCGTTGAGCCGGCCGTCCACTTCAAGCGCGTAACCAGAGGCCGGCAATTCACCGGTGGCTGCAACCATTTCATTCGCGTTGTGCAGTGAGGGGATTGGAAATGATGGGTAGCGTGAGCAGCCCAAACGGCGCCAGAGCCACCTGCCCAAGTGCCGTGATTGGCTAACGCCCCTTCTGGATTGGTGCCTTGCAGGGATCGCATAAAGGATGGGCATTTGCATCGTCCGAACAGGCGGACGGCTTTCCACTTGCGCGGATGCATGCACGATAGAGCCACGGCTCGACGTAGCTGCCCTTCCAGAGTCCTCGGCCCGCGCGCTCAGCCTCGCGCTGAGCTTCGTGATACCTGCCCTTCGAGTATTGGGGCCAATCCAGCGCAAGACCGTTGCGTACAAGCCAATCACCGAGATCCTTGCCTGCGACCGAGCAGGTCGCGACCGTGCGGCCATACGGGTCGAGGCTGACTAGAACACAATTGACGGCACTGCGGCCAATGAAGACGTCAAGGTCGTTCGCCGCCTGAGCACCACACCGATATTGTAAGCTGTCGTCGCCACGGCACAGCTGGCTGCTCTCCGGCGCATCGATGCCCCAGAGCCGGATGCGCACTCCATGTATTTCCAATGTGTCGCCGTCGATAACACTGGCCTGGCTGACAAAATCGTCGGCCAACGCTACGCTCGACAGAATGGCGATAATCAATGCGACAGAGGTTCGACGCATTCCAATGACCTTCTAGCTACCGCAAATCTCGCGGATTGGATTTCGGCCAGTTCGCGAGTGGCTACAGCGCTGGCAGGTTCGCAGGCCGCTCGGGATAGTGAAACTCCGCAAGGAGGCCGAGGACAAACCTGACCATAAGGCTGAGTGGAACTACATGTCTCCAGTTCCGCGCGAACAAGAACCGAAGCCGGTTGCATCTGCGGCTCCTGCGAGGCGATCTATTTTCGATGACGTTGACCGCTAATCAGGCCGGGCTCATCGGTGCCGGCAAGAGGACCTCACCACCGATGTTCAAAACTTTTGGCTAAGCGAGCGATAGTAGCGGTACTGACCCGAGCCGGCTGGGTGCTCGAACTCAAAGCAGCTTGCGAAACTCTCAATCGCCTGCATCACCCCTTTCAAGGAAGGGGCAGTGAAGGCGTGGGTCTGACCAGTGGACCAGTGGGACAGGTAGTTGCTCACGATGGTCGCTACAGCGGTGCCGAGACCGGTGATCTGGGCAGGCTCCAACACCAGGCGGCGAGCAGCATCGTGGAGATCGACAGCTGCCTTGATGGCGTCGATCAGGTTCTTTGCCATATGTTTGTCGTCATTAAAAGCAATGGCAATCGGTACGGGTACGCCGACCTTTGAGATGACTTCCTCGAGTTTGAACTCCAGATACTGCCTGATCCGCGGAGCAGCATCGTCCGTATTACCGGTGTCGAGAAAGGCGTGGGTTGCATCGCGGACTTTGTGGATCGCACCCGACTGCGGCAGGACGGCCGTCCGCGCGGTGCCCTGGATGCATTGATGCCACCACTCTCCCTCATTCGCGTTAGTGTTGAACAGCTTTTCGAGAACGGTGTCATGGCTCAGCAGAACCACCTGTGGACCGCTGGGGACGCCGGGGCGGGCAAATTGTCCTTTGATCACGTTCATCAAATGAAACTGGTGCCCGGAATCGAGGCTCGATGTTACATCATCGAGAATGAGAAACTTGGCCCCCGCCCCGTAGAGCGACGCCGCCGCCAAGTAGACGCTGATCGCAAAGGCGTTGCGATAGCTCTCGGAGAGAACGGCTTGAGCTGAAATGTCTGGCAGGGTCCAGAATTGTGCGAGGGAGATAGAGAGATCCTCGCTACCGACACGCTTCTTCAGTGCTGGCACGACATCGGTGAACATGATCGCCGCGAAGATGGTCCGCGTGACCGGTTCTATGGCGATGAGCCGACGCGCGCTTGTAGCGGATTCAGAGCTGGCGAACGATGAGCTCGCGGCGTCGAGAAAGGTCTTTACCCGGGCGATACGCGCAAGCTCCGCGCCGACGGCGGAATACACCTTCATGGCGGCGCGCAAGTCCGACAGATTCGTCTGAAGACGACGTGCGGCTTCAGCCTTTTCGACAACGGCCGTGAGTTTGTCGGGCAAGCTCTTCTCCAGAGCCATCTTGCTATCCGTGAGCTCTGCGACCTTCGCGTCGGCGCGATCGGTCAGCGTCTTCAGCCATTCAGTAACGGCACGTGCACGCGTGCCGTCGAGGGTTCCCTTGACGCCGATGTCCTTTGCCTCGGCAAGGTGGGCCACCTCTTCAGGTCGGCGACCCAACCGCTCCAGGTCTTCGAGTTGATTCCAGCCCCTTTCGGTCCACTCTTGAACCAGATTAGCCGAAGCCGCCTCAACCGCCTCGAAGTCGGCGAGTTTACGACGAACATGATTGAGAACCGAATTGGTGTCCAATCGGTCGCACGCCGGGCAGACGCACTTATCCGCCCAGGAGTCATCGGCAAGGATGGTTTCGCTGAGGCCGTAGAGCTGATGGAACAGATCCCCTTGGGTGACCTGCAGCGCAGTGTCGCGGGCGTCCGCTAGCTCGATCAAACGCCCGGCATCCTCTTCGCTTGGCGCGGTTTTCGCCGCGTCAATCCAACTCGTTTGATCGCGGAGGATTTTCGCGAGCTGTTCTCTTGCCTCACCACCCTCGGCGGTCTTTGCGGCATCGACGCAAGCCGACGGGTCGATCTCCTCGAACGTGCGACCCTCGCAAATCGGCCTAAGCAGCTCGACGCCATGAAGGGCGGAATGAGCCTTCGCGAGCATCGTCCTTTCGGCTTCCGCCGGATCATACTCGTCTGCGACGAGGGCCGTGTAGGCCTCCTTGATGTTGGCCCGGGCGCGCTGTGCGGTAACGGTCGCGCCGTTTTGAGTGGCCTCCTTGGCGGCCACGCCGAAGTGGTTGTTGAATGCCTTCGTGTTCGCAAGTGACGCAAGGCCCTGTCGCAAGGCGGAGTAACGCTTCAGACCGAGCAGTCCGGCAAACGATCGACCGCGCTTCTGCGGTGAAAAGTCGATGAAGTCCTGAAAGGTCTTTCCGTCAAGGAGGACGAACTCGCGATTGATATCGGCGAGAATGGCGTCTCCATCTGCGCCGTTGCTCGCCGAGACAGTCCGGGCGCCTGCGGCATCGCGCTGGACGGTTATGGTGACCTCCGCGCCACCGGCGGCCGGCTCCAAGGTCAGAGCGACGGTCCCGACGCCACCAGTATGGAAGCGGTTAAGATAGTAGGATGGTCCCTTTTCGGCTGCCGGTAGATCCTCCAACTTCGGAATTCGACCGGTAATCGCATAAACGATGGCATCGAAGATTGATGTCTTTCCGACCCCGTTGGGCGCGGAAATCGAGTTGACGCAATCCGGTTTGAGTTTGAGTACGAGCGGTGCGCCCTCGTTGTTGATGCCGCGAAACCCTTCGATGGAGACCCTTTGAAGATACCAACCGCTCATTGTGCGGCGCCTTCGCTGGAGAAAGGTTGTTCGGGCTCGACGGGCGCGGTCGCCGCATACAATGCGTCAAGCAGTTCGCCTTGATCGAATGGGATTTCTAGGCTGATCTTGGAGAGCGACGCAGACAAAACTCTTGCGAGAGCATCATCGACTGTCTTGAGTTCGCTCGTGAATGCAGAAATATTTTCATCGACTGTTTGAGTGTCATCGATCTCAAACGCAGTTAGCCTGTCCTTAGCCATTGTAGCCCCCCGGCGTCTATCCACTTTGGATATCTACTCGATTCCGGCATTCAGCCGCGTGATATAGGTCGGTTCTGAGGCGCGCTGCCGGCGCAGCGCCGCCACTCCACCCGATTATGATTGCTCGCGGTCAGTCCACCGGGCTCAGAATGCGCAGCATCTCACGGCGAAGGATGAGCGGCTGGCGCAAATTGCTCAATCGACATATCGTGCGTGACCACCTCCGCCTACCGGATCTGTGCAGTGCAAAGCGCTCGCTATAGTTCGCAGGCGTCAACCTCCTCGTCCGAGAACTTCTCGGACTCCAGCTCCAGCCTGTTCTTCGCCCCTTCCAGCTCCCCGATTATGAGGACGTAGTCTTCGAACGTGCTCGACGGGCCGATGTGCGTCTCGATCAACTGCCGCAGCTCGCCCGCGAACTGATACTTGCTGACGGTCATTCGCTCGACCATGCTGCAATCCCCGCCGCGCTTAAGCCCATCAGAGACGCAACAATAAGCACTAGACTAAGGTAAAGCAGAAGCTGAAAGATCAAGTCACCGTCGCGGTCCAACATCATATCTCCCAGCGGCGTTGCCCCATGTTCTGGCTGTGGCACGCTGACTTTGCCAGATCTTGCGCCTTTGTTCCCCAGACATTGTACGCAACGAACAGTCTCGATCAAATGAGAGTGTTGTCTCGGCATCACATTTGCGTCGTTTCAGCATTACATTGGAGCACTTCAGACAATCGATCAATCCAATAAGTCCCGTGATCGCGCCCAAATGCTGTTGGATCTCCGGCTTCTTCGGTGGATTTCAACGCCTCTGCTGTTGGCGACCTGCGGTCAGCACTGGTCCTGCTTCGTGATCGTGCCGGAAGCCCCGCGGCGGCAGCAAGATCAAAAATCTGATGCGGACTGACATCAGGAACTGCGAGCCATCAAGCCGGCTTGCGCTACCGACATGGTCCGTCACTCCCAAGCTTCATTGGTCAATTCCCGGGAAGTCACGGACTTCATTAACGCAAGCGTGCTTTGTACCGGAGACCGTCTTTCGGCCTTCTTTCTGAGATGATGAGAATCGCTACCGAGGAGGAGCGCGAGTCCGAACTCGAAAAGCGCGCCTTCAAACCAGCGCATCGGCTGCATCGCCGATTGCAGCGTAGATTTCGTCGAGATCTGCCGCGGTGACGCAATAGGGCGGCATCACGTAGATGGTATTGCCGAGCGGGCGCAGCAGCAGATTTCGGTCGTTAAAGAAAGCCTGAAGCGTCGGACCGATGTCCGCCAAATAGCCGCCATCGCCGGTTTTCAAATCAAGCGCTGTGATGGTCCCGGAACGACGAACGTTTTCAAAGCGCGCGTCGGCGCGGAATGGCTCAATTGCCCGTTCTTGCATGGCGGCGAGCGAAGCGGCGCGCTCGCGGGAGTCCCGATGCCACCAAAGATCCAGGTTCGCTTTTGCAGCGGCACAGGCTACCGGATTCGCCGTATATGAACTCGAATGATAGAACGTACGCATACGATCTTTCGAATAATGCGCGTCGAAAATGTGCGCACTGCAGAGCGTAACCGCGAGTGGGAGCGCCCCTCCCGTGAGACCTTTCGAATAGCAAGCGATATCGGGCGTGACATTGGCCTGCTCGCAAGCAAATAGCGAACCGGTGCGGCCCCAGCCCGTCATGACCTCGTCGGCAATGAACAGGACGTCCGACGCCTCGCAGATCCGCTTCATCGCTGTTAGCACCCAGGCTGGGTACATCAGCATCCCGCCCGCCCCCAATATCAGAGGCTCCACAAGAAAGGCGGCTGGCATTTCGTTTCGACACGCGGACTCGAGCGCAGCGAGTGTCGCCTGCTCACGACCGCTCGCTGGGAACGGGATCGAGGTAACATCGAACAGCAGCGGCCCGTACGCCGCGTTGAACACACCTCTGGCACCAACGGACATCGCCCCAACCGTATCGCCGTGGTAGGAGTGTTGCATTACGACAATGCGTCTTCGCTGCTGACCGATATTATGCCAATACCCGAGTGCCATCTTCAAGGCGACTTCGACACTGGTGGAGCCGCTGTCGGAGAAGAAGACATAGTCGAGACCACGGGGTGCGACTTTCAACAGTTGCGCAGCAAGCTCCTCAGCCGGATCGTGGGTATAGCCGGCAAAGATGATCTGATTGAGCTTACCGGCTTGTTCCTGAATGGCGCTTACAATATGGGGATGGCAATGACCATGCGTTACGACCCACCAGGATGAGATTGCATCGATAATACGGCGCCCATCTGCGGTGTGGAGATAAGCACCATCAGCACGCACGACCTTTGTCATTTCGCCTTGAAGCGCGTGTTGCGTGAACGGATGCCAGATTGGCGACTTTGTCGTCGGCATCACGGCTCGAAATCATCAGCACGGAATGAGGCTTGGAAGGCGGCCTGCAGCGTGTCTGCCGTGAGGGGAGAAAGCCATGGCAATCGCCCTAGCCAGCGCACCCGCCCCATCTCGCGAATTGCAACCTGAGTCTCAGCATTTCTTTCGCCAATGAAGGCCATCCCAAGAATGCGGATCTCACGCTTTCGGAGAGCCTCTATCGACAGCAGCGAGTGATTGATGGTGCCCAGCGCTGTGCTTGCGCAAAGCACCACTGGAAGCCGCCATCGCTCGAAGACATCAATGTAGAGTGTGTCGCCGCTCAGCGGCACCATCAGCCCGCCCGCGCCCTCGATCACCAATGGCCGCTCCCCGGTATCGGGCACATCGAGCAAATCCGCCTCGATGCGAACTCCGTCAAGTTCGGCAGAATGATGGGGAGAAGCGGGGGTCCGAAGGCGGTAGCGTTCCGGCAGGATGCGATCGGCCGAGAGGCCGCCAAGACAAGAGACGACCTCGGTATCGGTTTCTCCCTCGAGGCCAGCCTGAATCGGCTTCCAATAGTCCGCTCCGAGGAGATTGGCGAGCCCCGCGGAAAACACCGTCTTTCCAATTCCGGTACCTGTGCCCGTTACGATGATTTTGGCACTCATTGAAGCTCGCCTTTCGTCTCCTCGATCAAGGCATCGAGCATTGCACGCACGTCGTCCTCCTTCACGTTAAGCGTCACTGAAATTCGCAACCGGGCGGTGCCCGCCGGGACGGTTGGCGGCCTGATTCCGCGGATATCGAACCCGCGAGCCTGCAATGCAGAGGCGAGCCGCATCGTGCGCGCATTGTCGCCTACGATGCATGGTACGATCTGCGAATCCGAAGGACTTTTCCAGCCGCGCTCTCTCATCTCCCGATGCGAGAACGCGACCAGCTTGGTGAGACGCTGCTGTCGCTCGGGTTCCTGCTGCAGGATCAGAATCGCCTCCCTCACGGCGACAGCCATCAGCGGCGACGGCGCGGTCGCGAAGATGAATGGACGGCAACGATTGACCATAAAGTCTCGCAGCACGCCGGACGCAGTGACGAGCGCGCCGGCCGCGCCCAGCGCCTTGCCGCAGGTATGAACGACCAGCAGATTTTCGCGTCCCTCATAGGGCGCGGTGAGTCCTCGTCCCTGCTCGCCGTAAACGCCTGTTGCGTGGGCCTCATCTACCATCAGGAACGCATCATGCCGGTCGGCGAGCGCGATCATATCCTTGAGAGGCGCAAAGTCGCCGTCCATGCTGTAGAGACTTTCGACGACGATCCAAATGCGGCCCATTCCGCCACCGGCCCGCCAGTCACGAATCGCGCTTTCGACCGACTCCGGATCGTTATGCGCGCTTGTCCGAAAGTCGGCCCGGCCAGCTCGCGCGCCTTCATGAATACTCGCGTGCACCAGAGCATCAAGAACGAGAAAATCGCCTCGCTGCGGCAGCGTTGTCAGGACGGCGAAATTTGCGACATAACCGCCGCCAAAAAAAAGCGCTGTCTCCGCCCCAAAGAAACTTGCAGCTTCTGCTTCGAGACGTTCGTGCTCCTCGCAATTGCCGCGCAAAAGCCGCGACCCGCCGGCACCGATCGGTGTACCGGCCTCGATCGCGTCCAAGACAGCCTTTTTCATGCGCGGCGCGCTCGCCAGCGCGAGATAGTCGTTCGACGCGAAATCAATGCCCGCGCGCGGCTTGAGGCCGCGCAGCCGGTCGTCTTCTTTCAGGGCATCCAAGGCTGCGACATAATCGGCAACTTTGGTCGCATGGATTGGATTCATTCTTCACTCGGACAGTATGATTGGTGTCTCAAGGGTTCTGATGGCAGGGAAGAACTTCGGGCCCGCGGCTTCAGCTTGGCAAGATGCGATTGTCTCGGTCGACCAGCACAACGTGCGGCTTGAACGTTTTTGCGTCGGCTTCGTCAAAGGAGGCATATGCAACGATAATAACTTTGTCTCCGGGCATGGCGAGACGGGCAGCCGCACCATTCAGACCTATGATACCTGACCCTGTAGGCGCTTCGATCACATAGGTGGCAAACCGCGCTCCAGTGTCGATGTTGTAGATTTCAACGCGTTCGTTGATCAAGAATCCCGCAGCATTCAGCAGCGCACGGTCAATCGAAATCGAACCTTCATAGTGCAGGTCGGCTTCGGTGACCGAGGCGCGATGGATTTTGCCTTTCATCAACGTAATCTGCATTTCTCGCCCAAGCTGGATTTGTGCGCGGCGCGCGCTGCTCTGATTGATTCAGGCCAGGCTGGACGCGATGCCGAGCCGGTCCAGCAAGTTCGTGTCGCGATCGCGCTGCGGGTTCTTCGTGGTCAAGAGCGTGTCGCCGATGAAGATCGAATTCGCGCCGGCAAAAAAGCACAGCGCCTGCAGTTCATCGGTCATATACTGCCGTCCAGCGGACAACCGCACGACGCTCTTCGGCATCATGATCCGAGTGGTCGCCACCAGGCGGACCAGCGCAAAGGGTTCGGGACGCTCCGCGGTGTCGTTGACCGGCACGCCCTCGACCTCGTTCCACATGTTGATTGGAACGCTCTCCGGATGGCTGGGGAGATTGGCGAGCAGCACGAGCATGCCAAGACGGTCCTCGACGCGCTCGCCCATGCCGATAATGCCGCCGCTGCACACCTTGATGCCGGCCTCTCGAACATGTGCGAGTGTGTCGATGCGATCCTGCAAAGTACGGGTGCTGATGATCTTGCCGTAGAACTCCGGCGAGGTGTCGACGTTGTGATTGTAGAAGTCGAGTCCAGCCTCAAAGAGCTGTACGGCCTGGTTCGGAGTCAACATGCCGAGCGTGACGCAGGTTTCCATTCCAAGACCTTTGACCGCGCTAACCATATCGCAGACCTGATCGAGATCGCGGTGTTTTGGACTGCGCCAGGCCGCGGCCATGCAGAAGCGGCTCGCGCCGGCATCTTTGGCGCCCTGTGCGCTAGCGACCACATCGGCGCAATCCATCAGGCGGGTCGCTTTCAGACCGGTCTGGTAATGCGCGCTCTGCGAGCAGTAGCCGCAATCTTCCGGACAGCCGCCCGTCTTGATGCTGAGCAGGCTTGCGGTTTCGACGTGGTTTGGATCGAAGTTGTCGCGATGAACGCTCTGCGCCCGAAACATCAGGTCGGCAAACGGCAGGCTGTAGAGCGCTTGGGCCTCGGCGCGCTCCCAGTTACTGCGCACGTGTGCGCCGTTTCTACTGTCGTTCCGCTCTACTCTCCCAGAGGCAATCATTAAGGCTTGCGTTCCCATCCATGATTGATCATAGATAATACCCGCGATTATCTATGATCGTTGATCTTCGTCTTGATGCTAACCCACGCCGCCTGCGAACGCACCCGCTTTTTTGATAGATAATCTATGATGACCGACGGCGAGAGTACGACCGTTGCCTGGCGCATTGCCGAGTCAATCGGAGAGCGCATAATCAGCGGCGCGATCCCGCCAGATGCCCCGCTGCGGCAGGATCATGTCGCGCGGGAGTTCAACTCGAGCCACGTCCCGGTACGCGAGGCTTTTCGGCAATTGGAGGCGCAACATCTTGTCGTTGCTGTGCCCCGTCGCGGCGTTCGGGTTGCCCCGCTTGATACCACTTCAGTGAAAGAGATCGCCGAGATGCGTGCCGCGCTCGAAGTGGTCGCATTGCGCAATGCGGCGCCAAAGTTCACATCGACCCATTTGGCACGAATTGAGCTCGCTCTGATTGAAGGAGACAATGCCCAGACGATTCAGGATTTTGAGATGGCCAACCGCGCCTTTCACCAGGCGCTGGTGGCGCCGTGCGCGATGCCGCGCCTGCTCGCCAGTCTCGACGGACTACAGCTTGCAAATTCGCGATTGGTGTTCGCGATGGCGCGCAATGCTGGGGGGCGACCGCGATCCAATCAGGATCACCGCCTGATTCTGCAGGCACTGCGAGCGCGCAACGTCGATCAAGCCTGCAACCTGCTCGCACGCCACATTCAAACGATTGAGCGCCTTGCCCTTCCCGCGTCGTGACCAGAATGAGATTGGCGGGCTCCGCTTCAGACCGCAGGCCATCGCAAGAGTGTCAAACCCCTCTGTGTTTGCCGCGCGAGGCGGCATGTGGCGCTAGCGTTGCAGCGGGCTCGATTCCAAGATAGCTATGCGACCTGCTCGCGATTTTAACCTATGGCCAATCATGATCCGTCACATTGTCTTGTTTACCGCCAAAGATAAGGCCCATATCGACCAAATGATCGAAGGCCTATCGCTTCTCACCAGGATCTCGCATGCCCGGCGGCTCGAGATTGCTCGCAATCGCAAGGCCGACCAGTTCGGCAACGATATCGACGTCGTGGTCTACGGTGAGTTCGACAACGAGACGGAGCTCGCAGCCTACAAAGCGCATGAGCTCTACCAGGAATCGATCAGGCGAGCACGACCACTGCGCGAGCTGCGCCTCGCGGCCGACTATGACGTATCAACAGATGCGCGTTTCGTCTCAGCGGCAGGCGTAGTCCAACTTAGTCCGCGCATCGTATCCCCCGACGGGGCTTAGTCTGACAGTCAATCTCGAGAGCTTGCGGCGCTCCGACCAGCGTCGCTCTCATTGTGGTCGAGATCATAATCGAAGCGTGTCTAACAGCACGCCAGTCAGCGGTGACTCATAGGCGATGCACGTCCGTGAACTACAGTGGATTGAGCCTATCAAAGCGGTGCAATGTCTCGCGCATCGACCGCACCTCTCGTTTCTCGATAGCGCAGCAACGCATGAGTTGCTCGGGCGTTACTCATATGTGACCTGCGATCCATTCAGCACCTACATAGTCGCGGGTGGACGGGCGAGTTGCAACGGCGAAGATATCGATGGCGATCCATGGGAAGTTCTTCGCACTCTTCTCGCCAACTATCCGCAAGAGCATCGTCCCGATCTCCCGCCATTTCAGGCAGGCGCGGCTGGCTTCTTCGCTTACGATTTGAACAGGACGCTGGAGCGATTGCCGGCGCCGGCAATTCCCGGTCAGCGTTTACCCCATTCCATTCTGCATCTTTACGACGTGGTCGTCAGCTACGACCACCGGAACAACAGATGCTGGATCGTCTCGACCGGATGGCCGGAGCAGGATCCCGCACGTCGCGGCGAGCGCGCACGTCGTCGAGCCGATGAGTTCGCAGCCCTGCTTGCCAACCCAAAGTCGCCGCGGATCGTGCTCCCCGGCACAGCGGGTGCATGGAATTCAAACTTCAGCCGAGAAGCATACATTACGGCGGTACAGCGCGTCATCGACTTGATTCTGGCCGGAGACCTCTTCCAAGCCAACATTGCGCAGCGCTTCACGGCCAGGCTGTCGACTATATTCGATCCGCTCACCTTCTATCGTCAACTGCGGTCATTGAACCCGGCACCCTTTGGGGCCCTCCTACGGTACGGAAAGCTGACCATCGCATCGAGCTCGCCTGAGCGATTCCTGAAGCTCGACGGAACAAAGGTCGAAACACGACCGATCAAAGGCACGATCGCGCGTTCGGCTGATTCCAACGAAGACCAGCGCCGGGCTAACGTGCTCGCTGCGTCCGAAAAGGATCGTGCCGAGAACATTATGATTGTCGACCTCCTGCGCAACGATCTATCACGTGTTTGCACTCCACATTCAGTCCACGTTCCAGCCCTGTGCGATCTCGAGTCCTATGCCTCAGTGCATCACCTCGTCTCAATCGTTACGGGTACACTTGCGGGAGACGAAGATGCGGTTACGCTACTGCGAGCTTGCTTTCCTGGTGGCTCCATTACGGGGGCGCCAAAGGTGCGAGCGATGCAGATAATTACTGAAATCGAGCGTGTGGCGCGCGAGGTCTATTGCGGGGCGATCGGTTTCATCGGCTTCAACGGGCAGATGGACACGAACATCGCGATCCGCACTGTGACGATCGACGATGATATGGCGGTGTTTCATGCAGGCAGCGGTATAACGGCGATGTCGGACCCGGCGGCAGAATACGAGGAGACGCTTGCCAAGGCGCAGCGAATCTTTGACGCATTTCGTGCTGAAACATCCGGTGCACTTTGATTGTCATCATCGACAACTACGACTCCTTCGTCTTCAACATTGCCCGCTATTTCCAGGAGCTTGGTGAAGCAACGGAAGTCTTCCGGAACGACGTGGTCAGCGTCAGCGACCTCATTGACCTCAAGCCGTGCGCAGTGGTCATCTCCCCCGGTCCGTGCACTCCAATTGAGGCCGGAGTATCTACGGCCGTCGTCCGTGAACTTTCGGGTCGCGTTCCAATTATCGGCATCTGCCTCGGACACCAGTGTATTGGGAGCGTATTCGGCGGACGGGTGGCGCGTGCACGTTGCCCTATGCACGGTCGGTCCTCGTATGTAACGCATGACGGCCGAGGGCTATTCAGGGAGCTACCGTCGCCACTTTCCGTTGGCCGCTACCATTCTCTTGTTGTTGAGCTCGATGAGTCATGCGCACCGAATCTTACGGTGAGAGCGCGTTCCGACGAGGGCGAGATCATGGCCCTCGCACATCGTTATCACCCAACTTTTGGTGTGCAGTTCCACCCGGAATCGATCCTTACCCAAGACGGGCACGTGGTGCTTAAAAACTTCTTGCGACTCGCAGAGACTTATCGCTCGCAGCAGGATAAGACGACAACGAGAGCTGGTCCCGGTTGTCTGAACAGAATCTCCGCCTCGATAAGTGGAGCGTCTGCCGGGGTTAGGCCGCCAAGCGGAATGGCGGCTGGTTGAAGTAGG
>NZ_JADPIS010000085.1:0-641 GCF_023073025.1 Bradyrhizobium sp. 76 | reverse complement strand
GCACAGTCGCTCGACAACCGCGCCAGCGACATCAACAATCTGCTCGACGGCATCGCCAACGGCGTGCAGGTGCTGCAGGCCGCCAACACCGGCATCACCTCGCTGCAGAAGCTGATCGACTCTGCGAAGTCGATCGCCAACCAGGCGCTGCAGACCACCGTCGGCTACTCCACCAAGTCCAACGTCTCCACCACCATCGCAGGTGCGACATCGGCCGACCTGCGCGGCACGACCAGCTTCGCCAGCGCGACCGCGAGCAGCAACGTCGTGTATAACGGCACGGCCGGCGGCACCACGGCCGCAACCGGCACCACGACCCTCGGCGCCACCATCGGCTCCTTTGCAAGCACTGGCGCGACGGCCGGTGACGGCACCACGGCCCTGACCGGCGCCATCACCCTGATCGCCACCAACGGCACGACCGCGACCGGCCTGGCCGGCAACGCCCAGCCTGCCGATGGCGACACGGTGACCGTGAACGGCAAGACCATCACGTTCCGCAGCGGCGCGGCTCCGGCGTCGACCGCCGTTCCGAGCGGTTCCGGCGTCAGCGGCAACCTCGTCACCGACGGCAGCGGCAACACCACCGTCTATCTCGCCACCGCGACCGTCAACGATCTCTTGTCCGCGATCGATCTGGC
>NZ_JADPIS010000142.1:0-28846 GCF_023073025.1 Bradyrhizobium sp. 76 | reverse complement strand
GTCGCCAAGCCAGCCCGCTTCCGACAACGACAACCGCCCCGTCAGCAGGAACCCATCGCTCTCCGCAAGCGGCGTCGCCGCTCCCAGCAGCGGATGCGACGCATCCGACAGCCCCATCGTCGAGGCGTCGCCGCTCGCTTTCTCTGCCTCCAGCCAGTAACGCTGGCGCTGGAACGCATAGGTCGGGAGTGACGCAACAGGCAGCCTGGCCAGATCGCCAACGGCGTTCCAGTCTACGACAATGCCATGAACATGCAGCGCGCCGAGATTGCGCAAAAGCTCCGACATCCCGCCGCCATCGCGGCGCAGCGATCCCACCACCACGCCATGCTCACCGCTTGCCGCAGACAGCGGCATCGCCAGCACCGGATGCGCGCTCGCTTCCACGAACACGCCGTGCCCGCCACCGATCAGCTCGGCCAGCGCAAGGTCCAGCCGCACCGTCTGCCGCAGGTTCCGGCACCAATAGGAGCCGTCCAGCGATGGTCCCTCACAGCGCGTTCCCGTCACCGTCGAGATCATCGCGACTTGACCTGGCTGTGGTGCGAGGTCCGACAGCAAGCCCTCCAGCTCAGGCAGGATCGGGTCCATCTCCGCGCTGTGCGAGGCGTAGTCCACATTGACCTGCCGGCAGAACACGCCTTCCTTGCCGAGATCGTTGACCCAGCGCTCGACCGCTTCAGTCGGCCCCGAGACCACCGTCGAGCCCGGCGTGTTCACCACCGCCACCGACAAGGTGGACCACTCCGATGCCTTCAGCCGCTCTTCCACGAGTGAGGCCGCGAGCTCCGTCACCGCCATGGCCCCGCGCCCGCTCAGGCCGCGCAACAGCTGGCTGCGCAGCGCCACGACCCGGGCACCATCCTCGAGCGACAGGATGCCGGCAACCACTGCGGCTGCGATCTCGCCCTGGCTGTGACCCACCACAGCCAATGGCACCACGCCGAGACTGCGCCAGACGGCTGCAAGGCCAACATTCATTGCAAACAGCGAAGGCTGGATCACGTCGACCCGCTCCAGCAGGCATGGTTCGAGATCCTCATCGCCGCGAAGCACCGATGTCAGCGACCAGTCCGTGTAGGGCGACAACGCCGCCTCACAGGCCGCAATCGCTTGCGCAAACACCGCCGATTCCGCCAGCAGGGCCCGGCCCATCGATGGCCACTGACTGCCCTGCCCCGGGAACACGAACACCACACGACCGCGATCGCGGACTTCTCCAACCGATACCGCCGCATGCGGGCGACCCTCGGCCAGAGATCGCAACGCGTCTGCCGCCTCCGAGACATCGCGCACCGAGACCGCCGCCCGTGAGCCGAACTGCGTCCGGTGCAGCGCCGCCGTCGCCAGCACGGACCTGAAGTCGGCGTCCGGATGACCCGACAGCCACTCCCCGTACCGGCCCGCCTGCGCGCGAAGTGCCGCCTCGTCACGACCGGACACTAGCAGCGGGATCAACGCTTGCGATGACGCTTCGTCTCCGACCGCAGCGCCGTTAATCTCATCGCTGACAGCCCCAGATCGCGCCGGCGCCTCCTCGATCACGACATGCGCATTCGTCCCGCTGATGCCGAACGACGACACTCCCGCACGACGCACACGCGCGGCATCCCGCGGCCACGCGCGCGCCTGCTGCAACAGCGACAGCCCGCTGCCATCCCACTCGATCTGGTGGCTGGGATGCTCCGCATGCAGCGTCTTCGGCAGAACCTCGTGCTTGAGCGCAAGCACCATCTTCATCACGCCGAGAACACCCGCCGCCGCCTGGGTATGCCCGAGGTTCGACTTCGACGAACCCAGCCACAGCGGACGATCCGCGCGTCGCGTCGGCCCGAACACTGCGGCCAGCGCACCCGCCTCGATGGGATCACCGAGGCTGGTCCCGGTCCCGTGCGCTTCCACCACGTCGATCTCGTCTGGGCTCACCCCGCTCGCAGACAAGGCCGCACGGATCACCCGCTGCTGGCTCGGACCGTTTGGTGCCGTCAGACCCTGGCTACGGCCGTCCTGGTTCACCGCAGAACCGCGGATCAGCGCCAAAATCTCGTCGCCATCCCGCTCCGCATCCGACTGCCGCTTCAGCACCAGCACGCCGCAGCCCTCGCTCCAGCCAGCACCGTCCGCGCCGTCCGAAAAGCTCTTGCTGCGGCCGTCGGGGGCGACAGCGCGCAACCGGCTGAACTCCACAAATACCGACGGCGTGCTCATCACCTGCACGCCACCCGCCAGTGCTAGGTCGCACTCGCCCTGACGCAGCGCCGCGCACGCCAGATGCAGCGCCGACAGAGACGACGAGCAGGCCGTATCGATCGTCATCGCAGGGCCTTGCAGACCTAGTGCATAAGACACACGCCCGGAGAGCACACTACTGGCCTGGCCTGTCTCAACGTAGCCATCCATCGACTCCAGAGAGACGCCGCTTTGCCTGTAATCGCTTCGCATCGCGCCGAGATAGACACCCGTGCTCGATTCATTCAGCAATTCCGGCTGAAGCCCGGCCTTCTCCAGCGCCTCCCACACGACTTCCAGCACCAGCCTCTGCTGCGGATCCATCGACACCGCTTCGCGTGGCGCGATCCCAAAAAAGCCCGCGTCGAACTGATCGATGTCGTACAGGAAGCCGCCTTCACGTGCGTAGCTCTTACCCCGCATCTCCGGATCCGGATCATACAGCGCATGGCTATCCCAGCGCGCCGGGAACGGTCCGATCGCATCCCGCTCTTCCGCGAGCAGCGTCCAGTAGGACTCCGAATCCTTTACGTCCCCAGGCGTGCGGCATGACATTGCGATGATTGCAATCGGCTCGTCCTTGGCGCGCGGTTGCGTGGGAGCTGTCCCAGCGATCACATCCAGTTCCGGAAAGATCTGGCGCAAAAGCAACGCCGCAATCGCCTCCGGAGTCGGATAATCGAAGGCCAGCGTCGTCGGCAGCTTGATCCCCACCCGCACCGACAGGCGGTTGCGCAGTTCGACCGCCATCATGGAGTCCAGCCCAAGCCCCTTGAGCGGTGCATCCGCAGGCACAGACGAGGCATTGGGCAACGCCAAAATCGCCGCGATGCTCTCCTGCACCAAACCAACGAGACTTCCGAAGCGCTCATTCTCGGGTAGCCCGCTCAAGCGATGGCGCAGGGCTGATAAGACCGGGCCTCGCGCTGCTATGCGAGGAGGCTCCGAGCTTTCCCGCACATGCAAAATTGCGGGAGACGGCGTTCGTTCAACGTTCCGCTCGAGCACCGGCTCGCCCGCAATCCGACGGAGCGTCACACACCCCACCGTTGCGACCAGTTGCCCCTTCTCATCCCACAGCACCATAGAGGCCGACCTCTGCTCCGAGCTTTCTGACCCGCTCAGATCAAGGCGTAGCCTCAACTTGTTGGCCCCGTGTGTGTGCAGCGTCACATCCGACCACGAAAACGGAAGCGGCATACCGCCTTCGGTGGCGGCAAAACCCTCCGCAGCAAACACATGCAAGGCCGCATCAAAAAGCAGGGGGTGAATGCCGTGCTCTGCGGCGCCGGATATCGTGCCGGCGGGCAGAGCCACCTCCGCATAGATCGTCTCGCCGCAGCGCCAAGCTCCGGTCAATCCCTGCAATGCCGGCCCGCAATCGAGTCCCCGCGCACTCAATCGCGCGTAGAGATTCGAAATGTCGAGTTGCGTCGTTCCCTCCGGGGGCCACGCCGCCAAAAGCAGCACAGCAGATTCTTCTCTGCTCCCCTCTTCGGACCCCGCCAGCACGCCCGTCGCATGGAGGATCCAGCCGCCCGCGCCCGATGCCTCATCCAGACCATGGAGAGAAAAGGCACGATGCCCCCGAGCGTCGGCAGCCTGCACCTGAATCTTCACCCGCGTTCTGCTCGCGGTCGAAATCAACAGCGGAGCGGTCTGCGTCAGCTCCAGTATCCGCGGGCTGCCCACGGCGAGTCCCGCCGTCAGAGCCAGTTCCAATAATCCGGTGCCAACCAAGGAGACGCGATCGAAATCCTTGTGGTGCGCCGACCAGGGATAGTTCGACAACGACAGTCGGTAACTGATCAACGCCGAACCGGTTAACAGGTCATACGTTGAGCTGAGATGCTGCATGGCGACCAATCACGTCAAAACAAGTAAGTTACAACTCATACGGGTATGCCAGAAATCACTGACCACCAAGCGTGGTCCTTTGACGCGCAGTACTGGACTTTCGACTTCGTCCCGGCGATTCCTCCTTCACATCCGTTGCAAGCTTCGACGAGACACTAAAATGCTGCTCGATGTCCTCAACCGAACGGATGACGCGCCTGTCAGCGATCGGTCTTACAAAATTGTAAAAACCAAGAACCGCCCCGATTGGGTCACAAGGCGCACGTGGGCGTCAACAATTTTACAAGCGAGTGCAGTTTGCCGACATCAGAAGCACACTAATACGGCGCTGCGAATGCGAATGTGACGAGGGCCACACATGGCGTCGAGTGGGCTGGTCAAACTGATGGAACCGCAATTTTAAACCCTCCGCACGTGAACCCGCTTCGTTGACGGCGGCCCAAAGCTACAACAATCTGCTTCAACCCGGACTTTTTTCCACTTCCATGGCGGTTATCATCTCAATATCTTTTTCAG
Organism: Bradyrhizobium sp. 76; assembly: GCF_023073025.1. Lineage (NCBI taxonomy): Bacteria > Pseudomonadati > Pseudomonadota > Alphaproteobacteria > Hyphomicrobiales > Nitrobacteraceae > Bradyrhizobium > Bradyrhizobium sp. 76. The sequence continues at coordinate 24,244 of NZ_JADPIS010000142.1, read as the reverse complement.
CACCCAAATTCGCAGGATAGATTTCCACTTTAATGGATTGCCAGTCTAATTATACTTATTCCGAGCGTCTAGACTGGGCGGGTGCCGTTCGATCGGGCACGACAAGCGTGGCTGAGAGGAGTCGAGGTGCCAGGATCCCTGTTTGCCACCAGTGATCTTCACGGTTCATTCTCGGAGAACAAACGCATCATCGACGAAATGCGCCCGGAATCGAGCGACGATTGGCTGATCGTGGCTGGTGACGTGGACGATACGTTCAGCAAGATAGAGAAGACGCTTTCGCTACTGCGGAGCCGGTATGCGAAAGTGATCTGGGCGCCCGGCAACCACGATTTGTGGACCCTTCGTGACGATCCGGTCCAACTTAAAGGCGTGGCCCGTTACCAAGCTCTCATCGAGATGTGCCGTGACAACGGCATTCTGACGCCAGAAGACGAGTATGCGATCTGGCAGGACCAGAGCGGTCCTGTAACTGTCGTGCCGCTGTTCCTGCTCTATGACAATTCCTGGCTTGCGCCCGGAACAAGAACAAAGAAGGAGTCTCTCGCATACGCGCACGAGACCGGCGTGGTCTGCGCCGACGAGGTGCTGCTGCATCCGGCGCCTTATCCGGATCGAGCATCGTGGTGCAGCGCGCGGTTGGAGGATACCGAACGCCGGTTGCTCGACCTGGGGCCCGAAGTGAAGACGATCCTTGTTGGGCACTGGCCACTTATCCGCCAACCAACCCACGCGCTGCGATTTCCGGAATTCGCACAATGGTGCGGTACGACCCGTACCGCCGATTGGCATATTCGCTTTCGCGCCAGCGTCGTTGTCTACGGCCACCTGCACATTCCGCGGACAACCCACTATGACGGCGTCCGCTTTGAGGAGGTATCAATCGGCTATCCGCGCGAGTGGAGTAGGCGAAGCAAGCCGCCAACGCCCCGAAAGGTGCTGCCGGCATGATCGAACAACTGCTGCCTCACGGCGTCGTAGCGGTCGAGACCTTTGAGGATGTGCCGGGGCAACAGAGTTTCCCGGGAGAGGAAGCTCTTGTTGCAAATGCAGTCGAAACCCGTCGTCGCGAGTTTATAACGGCGCGACGCTGCGCCCGCGATGCACTCGCCAAGCTTGGATACGCACCGGTTCCAATTCGCGCAGGCCCGAAACGCGAGCCGCTGTGGCCCGCGGGCGTAGTCGGCAGCATAACTCACACCACAGGGTTCCGTGCTGCTGCAGTCGCTTCCCAAAGCGTGCTTGCGAGCATCGGTATCGATACCGAACAGAACGGCCGGCTGCCCGATGGCGTCGAGGAATCGATCACCGTCCAAGGAGAGCGCGAGATGGTAGCTGCGTTGTCGCGCGCATTTCCGGCGACGCACTGGGATCGGCTGCTGTTCAGCGCGAAGGAATCCGTCTATAAGGCTTGGTATCCTCTGACCGGCCGCTGGCTCGGCTTCGAAGATGTACGACTGGCCATCGACCCGGTAGGCAGGTTCGCTGCCAAGCTGCTCGTCGATGGCTCCAGAATTGACGATTGTCCACCGCTCGTTGAGTTTTGCGGTCATTTTGTAATTGCGCACGGCCTCATTGCGACTGCAGTGACGGTGCCTTCCGATACTGCAGCACCTTGCTCAAGACCCGATCCCTGAACCATGGCGCCAGTAGAATCGACGCATATGTAGCCGCCGAGGCGACGGAACTCGGCGATTGAGGTCGAGATGCTTTTTCTGCGTTATAAGTTTTGAGGCCATCAGCCATGAAGCGAGCCGTACTAGCGATCATCTGCTGCGCCTTGCTGGCAAGTCCGCATTCGGCCAGGGCGGACGCAGTTTTCGACCAGGACATGGCGAGCCGCTATCTACGGGTGGCGCAGTCCGGTGACGACGAAGCTCAGTTCTACCTTGGTGCGCTCTATTCGGCCGGCGTCGGCGTGCCGCGGTCCGACCAAGAAGCGTTCCGCTGGTTCAGCCGCGCCGCCAATCAGGGCCATTCGCACGCGATGCTGATCCTTGCCGGCCTCTACGCCACCGGGCGAGGCGTCGAGAAAAACAATGTCGAGGCCTATAAGTGGGCCTACATCGTCAATGGTGCCTCCCGAGTAGATGAGTTCCGCAACGGTTCCAGCCAGCTCATGGGTGTCCTGGAGAAGCGGATGAACTCGGACGATGTCTCCAAGGCCAAGAGCGACGCCGGAAAGTGGCGCGGCGTGGTAACCACGACGCCTGCCCCGGTTGCGCCTCCGGCGGCGGATTATTCACGCACGGCGCCGGTGCTTCCTGCCCAAACGATGACTAGCGCGGCCCCAGCCCCATCCCCAACGGCCTCCCCTCCGCAACCATCCAAGCCCTCCAGCGATGACAATCGGATGGACGCACTCAGCAAGAACATCTCCAAGGACGACATCAACGATTTCTTCAAGCAGATGCCCGGGCTGCGCAAGAAATTCGGCTATTAGGCAAGAGAACCGCCATGAGCATCTTTCGCATATTGGGAATCGCCGTCCTCGCTGCCGCAGCGGGCGGCGGCTATTATGGTTATACCAACTATTACAACCTCCAAACGGTCACGACCACCATTGCGACTATCGCCCCCGTCTCGGAAGCGATCTATGGCACCGGCACTGTCGAGCCTGCTCGCTGGGCCAAGGTGGTGCCGCTTCAGCGGCGGCGCCTGATCGACCTCTGCATCTGCGAGGGGAAGACGGTGAAGGCAGGCCAGGTGCTCGGTCGCCAGGATGACGCCGAAGAGCGCAACGCGCTGAACGAATTGCAGATATCAGGCCAGCAGGCGGACCGCGATCTCGATCGCGCCACGAAGGACCGCACCAAGGACGACGCGACGCAGAAGGAATACGAGCAGCGCTGGACCCGTGTCCAGGAATACAAGAGCCGGGTTGCGGCCCAGCAAACGAGGATCGACCAGCTCGTGCTGCGCGCGCCGCTCGATGGCATGGTGCTACGGCGCGACGGCGAGGTTGGCGAGATCGCGGGCCCCACCGATGTGCTGTTCTGGGTCGGGCCACCGCTGCCGATGCAGGTCGTCGCCGAGGTCAATGAAGAGGAAATCAGCCGCATTGCGGTCGGCCAGAAGGCGCTTCTGCGCAGCGAAGCGTTCCCCGCACAGGCGTTGCGCGCCAGCGTCTCGCAAATCACGCCCAAGGGCGATCCGACCCGCAAGACCTTCCGCGTGTATCTCTTGCTCCCCAATGATACCCCGCTGCGGATCGGCATGTCGGTGGAGGCCAACATCATCTTCCGTGAGAAGGCGTCGGCGACCATCGTTCCGGCCGAGTCGGTCTCGGGTGATTTCGTGCAGACCGTCAACAACGGCCGCCTCGAGCGCGTGCCTGTGCGCGTCGGCATCCGCGGCAGCCGTAATGTCGAAGTCATTGGCGATATCTCGCACGGCATGGCCGTACTCTCGCCGGCCCGACCCGATCTGGCCAACGGGACACGGGTCCGCATCGACACGAGCAAGCAGGTAGCCTCGCCGCACGAGACGGAACCCGCCGCAGCGCCCGACCCGGTCCAAAGCAATCAGATCCCAAGCAGCCCGCCGCAGGTCACAATGACGGTCCCCGCGCTCGTGGCCCCCCCCAGCGCCAATCCGGATGATGCGGGACTCTCGTCGGCGATTTCCGCCCATATCGACTCCGTCGTCAACGACGCCCGCCGTAACGTCGGAAAATTCGCCAACCGCTGATCGGGCGCAATCGGAATGGCCAGCAATCTCCTCGTCAACATCGCATGGACCCACGTCACGACCAGGGTCAGGCAAACGCTCGTCGGCATGGCGGGCGGGGCAATGGGCGTCGGCTTCACGATCATGATGGCGGGGCTGATGGAAGGCTCCCAGATCGACTTCCTGCGCCAGCTCGTCGACACCATGCCGCACGTGACCGTGCAGGACGAACGACGCGCGGCGCCGGTGCAGCCCGCCGAGCGCGAATACGGCGCGGTACAGATGTCGAGCGTCGCCAACGTCAACAACCGCCCCGGCATCCGCTATCCGGAATCGCTGATGGTCTCGCTCCGCTCGTGGCTTCCCGGCGACGTCGCGCCCTCGGCGCGGACCAACGCGATCATCGATCACGGCGGTCGCGTCGGCATCGCGCTGATCGGCATCGATCCGCGGCTGGAGGTCAGGGTGTCGAAACTCGGCTCGCAAATGCGGGAAGGCCAGGTCAGCGACCTGCAGCGTGCGCCGAACGCGGTTATCATCGGCCTCGCACTGGCCGAAAAGCTCGCGATCAAGACCGGCGACACCGTCAGCCTGATCAGCGGCCAAGGCACGCAGGTGAGCGCGACCATCGTCGGCATCTTCCGCTCCGGCATCAAAAGCGTCGATGAGGGACAGATCTACGCGACGCTCGGTACGGCCCAAGTGATGATGGGCCAGAGCGGCATCGTCAACGAATTGCGTGTGCGGCTGAACAACCCCATCCTCGCCGATACGATCGCGAAACGGATCGAGGGGCAGATCGGTTACAAATCCGTGTCGTGGCAGGAGGCCAATTCCGACCTACTCTCAAGTTTCGCGGTCCGCGACTTCATCGTGCTGACGGTGATGGGCGCGATGCTGCTGACGTCGTCCTTTGCGACCTACAACATCATCTCGACCATCACCAACGAGAAGCGCCAGGACATCGCCATCATGAAATCGCTCGGCATGCGCGCGACATCAGTGCGCAGCATCTTCATCATGGAGGCAGCCATCATCGGCCTTGTCGGCATGATTGCCGGGTGGGCCATCGGCTATGCGCTTTGCTATGGATGGTCGCAGATCACGATCTACAACTCGTTCACCGGAACCAACGTCCCGATCTCGATCTACTATTCGCCGCTGCATTACATCGTTGCAGGCGGCATCTCGCTGCTCTGCTGCACGGGCGCGGCCTTCTTCCCCGCGCACAAGGCGACGCGGGTCCATCCCGTCGAAATCATTCGGGGCGCCTCATGAGCGAGATTGCGTTGCAGGCGGTCGGACTGGTGCGGCGGATCGAGGGCGCGGTCTCACACACGCTGGTCAACGGGATCGACCTCGCGGTGAACAAGGGCGAATTCGTCGCCATCACCGGGCCCTCGGGCTCGGGCAAATCGTCGCTGCTCTATCTGCTCGGCCTTCTGGACGCGCCTACCGATGGCGAAATCATCATCTGCGGCCAGCCGACCTCGAAATTGTCCGAGGACGACCGCGCCCATGTGCGGCTGACGAAGTGCGGCTTCGTATTCCAGTTTCACTTTCTGCTGCCGGAATTCACCTCGCTCGAAAACGTGCTCTTGCCGATGCGCGCCGAGGGCAGGATGAGCGAAAAAGACATGCAGGCGCGCGGGCTCGACCTGCTCGGATCTCTCGGGTTGCAGGATCACGCCCAGAAGCGGCCGAACCAGCTCTCCGGCGGCCAGCGCCAGCGCGTCGCGATCGCACGTGCACTCTCCAACCGGCCCGAGATCATCGTCGCGGACGAGCCGACCGGCGCGCTCGATACGTCTTCCACCGAACAAGTATTCGGCATCCTGCGGCAGATCGCCGATCAGGGCCGCACCGTCGTAGTCGTGACCCACGACCCCGCGCTCGCGGCCCGCGCCGACCGCCGCTTGCATGTCGTGGACGGAAAGATCGCGCAGACGTTCGAGGGCCAAAAGCTCGCGCCGGAACCGGTGGTGGCTGCGCCGACTGATCACTGACTTTCCCGTCTCGCTGCCGACGCTACCAGACCCCAAACCTCACTTCGTGAGGATCCTGTCCGGCTGCGAGACGCGGCCCGCCATCGATCCGAAGCTATCTTTCGACGAAACCCGAACTGACGACAGCTTGATCGCGCCTCAACGCTTAAATCCCGAACCTTGGCGCCAGTAGAGCAGACCAAATTGTAGCCGTCCGACGGGACCGGAAATCGGCATCGATTCCGCAATGCTTATTAAAGCGTCGGCGGCAGAAACCGAGATTGCCACTTTGTTAATCGATATTGCTTTTCTGATGCATCTCGCCGGACCAAGATTGGGCAACAATCGAAAACTAGCCAGTGCTCATTCTGCTGCGTATATTCTTACAGAGAACTATGAGACCTACGTCACATCGCCGGTTAGCATCTTCGACTAGAACCTAAAACACTCTCCATCTCACGACCTTCGTTTTTGATATAAAAACTTTCAATGGTCTGGTGCAGCATGCGATTGGTGGTCATCGATAACTACGACTCTTTCACCTACAATCTCGTTCATCTCCTTGCTGAAATTTGCAACGAAATTCCGCTCGTCGTGAAGAATGACGAGATTTCCTGGAATGAGCTCAAGCAGCAGCATTTCGATGGGATCGTGATTTCGCCCGGGCCCGGTCATCCAGAGCGACCGGATGATTTCGGCCTCTGCAGGAATGTCATTGAAGAAGCTAAGGTACCGCTGCTTGGCGTGTGCCTCGGTCATCAAGGCATTGCCGCACTATCCGGAGGCAGAGTGGTTCGCGCGCCTGCGCCCATGCACGGACGAACTTCTCTGATTCATCACAACGACACTGGGCTCTTCAGCGGAATTCCCTCTCCCTTCAGGGGCGCCCGGTACCATTCGTTGGTCGCGCAGCAGCCTGTTCCTTCGTGCCTGGAAGTGAGCGCCTGGACGGAGGATGGCTTGATCATGGGGGTTTCCCATCGCGATCGGCCGCAATGGGGTGTTCAATTTCACCCCGAGTCCATCATTACCGAGCACGGCCGGACGTTGCTGGAAAATTTCTGTCGGATGATTGATCCGTCAAGAAGCCACTTAAACGGTCATGGCAGGCCATTGAACGGCAAGTCATTAAATGGCTCCCCTGCCAGGAAGGAGTTGGCGGTATCTCGCAAGCGAACGTTCTGGAAGGAAATTCCCCGCGAGATCGACATGGAAGGCGCATTCACCACGCTCTTTTCCGAATCCGCCCATGCCTATTGGCTCGACAGCAGTCTCGTCGAACAAGGTCGGGCTCGCTGGTCCTATGCAGGCGATGCCTCTGGTCCAAACGCAGCCTGCATTCAATATCGGTGCTCGGATGAGAGCCTCGAAATATCCGACCGCTCGGGGACTCACATTCGGCACACTGGAATTTTCGAATATTTGGAGCGGACAGAACCCAGCCGCCCGGAACCGGCCCCTCCCTGCCCGTTCGTAGGTGGATACGTCGGGTGGTTCGGCTATGAGCTTCGTAACGACTGCGGTTCACCGACGAGCCGACGTGCAGCGACGCCGGACGCGATGTTCATCCGCTCTGACCGTTTCATCGCAGTCGATCATGTCGAGAAGAAAACTTATGTGTTGGCGATCGATGAACCGTCAAATGCGGATCGGGCGAAAAAGTGGATCGATCACACCATTGCTGCAATCGAACGTGCTTCTCCTCCGGAGATGCCTGAGATTCGGAACATGCCGAATGAACCCATAAAGTTTGTTCTGGACCGCGACAAGGAGACTTATCTATCCGACATCCGGCGATGCCTGGATCTGATAGAGCAAGGCGAAACTTATCAGGTCTGCCTGACGAACGAGTTGCATTGTAGTTCCGATGTAGACCCGTTGACGCTCTATCGAACCATGAGGAAGGTCAATCCTGCCCCTCATGCTGCGTTTATCAAGTGGCCTGAAGGCGCCGTTCTTAGCGCCTCGCCTGAACGCTTCCTCTCCATCGACACAAACGGGAACGTCGAGACGAAGCCGATCAAGGGCACGATCAAACGCGACCAGGATCCCGTCAGGGATGATCAACTCGCGGAGCAATTGAGAACGAGCGAGAAGGATCGCGCAGAAAACGTCATGATCGTCGATCTGCTGCGAAACGACCTCTCGCGGAGCTGTAGCCCCGGCACTGTTCGCGTGCCAAAGTTATTCGATGTAGAATCATATCGCACGGTTCATCAATTGGTGAGTACCGTGACCGGCACGTTGGAACTTTCTGCCGGTCCGGTCCAATTGATCCGGAATGCATTCCCAGGCGGCTCAATGACTGGCGCGCCCAAGACCCGTACCCTACGATTTATCGATGAACTGGAGGGACGAGCCAGAGGCGTATACTCGGGTTCGTTGGGTTGGATAGGTAACGATGGGGCGGTTGACCTGAGCATTGTGATCAGGACCATCGTTGCCAGCGGAGGACGCCTGTCGATGGGCGTCGGAGGCGGCGTCGTAGCTGCTTCAACCGCGGAAGGTGAATTCGACGAAATGCTTCTGAAGGCGTCGGCTTCGATTAAATCGATCGTCGTGGCGCTCACCGGCGGGTTCAGCCCGGATCGATATGAGCTAATAGGTGCAGACGAAACAGTCGGCTCATCAAGGAATCCGAATTGATGATTTGCGAGATGTTCGCATGAGCGTAGTTTGGCTCAATGGAGATTTTGTCGATCAGAGCGAAGCTCGCGTACCTGTCGCGGATCGCGGCTTCACTCTGGCAGACGGCATTTTCGAGACAATCAAGGCTGTGGGCCCTAGGCCATTTTGGCTGTCCGAACATTTCGAGAGGCTGAAAGCCGGAGCAGTCAAGATCGGTCTGACGATCCCCTTCAGCGAGCATCGCATCTCCGATGCAATCGATCGGCTGCTGGCGGGCGCAACCGTGGATACTCCGAGCGCAATCCGGCTGACAGTCACGAGAGGATCGGCAGCAAGAGGGCTCTGGCCGAAGGACGCCGCTTCGCAACCGACTTGCGTGTTGACCGCAGCACCCAGCCCCGCCACACATCCGCAAGATTTCGTCGTCTGTCGATCCACGCGCCGAAATCAACACTCTCCTCTCTCGAGGATCAAGTCATTGGGCTATGGAGACAATATTTTGGCCCGGAGGGAAGCAATCGAACGCGACGTCGACGACGCCATCATGCTCAATACGGAAGGGCATGTGGCATGCGCAACTGTCGGCAACGTGTTCTTCAGGATCGACGGCGCCTGGATAACACCGCCAGAAGCGGACGGCATATTGCCTGGACTGGCGCGCAATCGCTTCCTCAAAGAACTCGGAGCCGTCGAAGCGTCCATTTCCGCCGACATGATTCGAAAACCGGATGCAGGCTTCGTTTGCAATAGTCTGGGATTCTCACAAATAAAAAGCCTAGATGGGCGCGGTTTGCCTGGAGATTTAACCGCGGTCCCGATCCAGGCAGTCTATTCACCGTAGCACATCGGGCCTTGCATCCGCGGCGTCCGCTGGACGAGAATTAGCAAGGGGCAAAATAGTGACGTCTCCCACACGTTTGTTCCTTCTCGAGCTACGCAGGCTGATGATACGATCAGGCTGGTGGTGCGGACTGGCTGTCTTTCTCGTTGCAGCGAGTATCGCTGTGGCGCCTGCCTCCGCGCAGAAAAACGATATCGAAGCGGCGCAGAGGCGTTTCACGGAACTCTATGCAGCCGGCAGATATTCCGAAGCCTTGATGCAAGCGCAGTCAACCGAAGCGGCGGCCAGGCGAGCCGGCACGAACAACATCACTTACATTCTGGCAATCAACGATCTCGGTCGTGCCCACCAGGAGTTGGGTCACTACGCCGAAGCTGTCGCCATGTTCAAGCAGGTGCTCGATGCCCTGCAGAAGAATGTTCCGCCGCTCGATCCACGCACCGGGCAGGCTCTCGCCAACCTTGCTACGGCATATCTGCTGCAAGGCAATAGCGTTGAGGCCGAGGGGTTGTACAAACGGGCTCTCGATATCGCGACAAAGTCGCTCGGACCGAGCGACCCCGCTGTGGTCAGGTTGATCGGCAATCTCGGGGATGTCTACACGAACCAGGCGCGTTACGCAGAAGCGGAGGCGCAGTATAAGCGGGCGCTCGAAATGGCCGAGAAGATCAACGGGCCAAACAGCCTGCAGGTCGCGCTGGTTCTCAATAATCTCACCAAGGTCTATGAAGACCAGAGCCGTTTCATCGAGGTCGAGACTGCGACGAAGCGGGCACTTGCGATTCGCGAACAGGCGCTTGGTTCCAATCATCCCGATGTGGCCGCAAGTCTCAACAATCTGGCGCATGTCTACGAGCGGGTGGGCCGCTATGCCGAGGCCGACAGCCTATATCAACGCGCCATCGAAATCTGGGAAAAGGCGCTGGGCCCGAACCATCCTCGCCTCGCCACCTCGCTGCTCAATCTTGCGAGCGTGTATGCGGACGAAGGCCGGTTCGACGACGCCGAGGCCCTTTACAAACGTTCTCTTCTCATCCGGGAATTGGTATTCGGATCGGACAGTATTCAAGTGGCTACCATTCTCAACAATCTCGCTGCGATCTACGAATCCGAGGAGCGCTATAGCGACGTCGAAACCTACTCCAAGAGGGCACTGGCCATTGTCGAAAAATCCCTCGGCGCGGAGAACCCCGACACCGCGAAGGTGCTCCGCAAGCTTGGCGTTGCCTACGACGGGAAAGGCCGTTACGACGAGGCAGCGATGCATTTCAACCGCGCGCTCGCCATCTTCACGAAGACGCTCGGACCCAGTCATCGTTTCGTTGCCACTGTCCTGATCAGCCAAGGCCATCTGTTCGAACACCAAGGCCGCTACGAGGAAGCTGACCAGGCGTATAAGCGCGCGCTCGCGATCAATGAGAGAGCGCGCGGCGTGAACCATCCAGAGGTTGCGAGAGGACTGAACGATCTTGCCCTGTTGAGCATTTCGCGAAACAACCCCGGCGATGCGATCGCCTATTCCCGCAAGGCAACCGCCGCCATCCTGGCGCATGTCGATGACGATGTATCGCCGGGAAAATCGAGCGACGGCTCGGACGGTGGGGTCGAGCAGCGCAGTGCCATCTTCATGACGCATGTGACCGCTCTCGCGGCTGCGGCGCGCGCCGGGAGCGGCGATGCCCAAACGCTCGGCCAGGAGGCGTTCGAGATTGCGCAGCGGGCCATCCAGTCGTCGGCGGGAGCCGCCCTCCAGCAACTTGGGCCCCGATTTGCCGCTGGCAATGACGCGCTTGCCTCCCTCGTGCGCACGAACCAGGATCTATCCGCCAGTTTGCGCGATCGCAACAAGGCGCTGGTCGCGGCACTGGCGAAACCCGATGGTCAGTTAAATGCGGCGCTGGTCGGCGAAATCCGCAAGAATATTGCCGATACCGAGACCAGGCTCGCCGCCAATTCGGCGCAGTTGCAAGAGCAATTCCCTGAATTCGCGAAGCTCGCAACCCCCAGGCCTTCGCCGGCCGAGGACACGCAGAAATTACTGGGGGCCGACGAGGCGCTGGTTCTTCTTCTGGCAGGTGACAGGGAGAGCTATGTTTTTGCGCTGACTGCCGACGGCTTCGACTGGCATGCGATTCCCATCGGGGAGGCGATCTTGCAGCTGAGATCGAGAAGTTCCGCAAGGGATTGGACGTCGACCGGCTCGGGCCGTTCGACCTCAACCTAGCATACAAGATGTTTGGGCAGCTGATTGGCCCCGTCGACGGGCTCATCAAGAACAAGCGGAATTTGCTTGTTGTGCCGTCAGGTGCGCTGACGGCCCTTCCGTTTCATCTGTTGGTGACGGAAAGTCCGACGAAGACATCGCTACAGCTCAATGGCAGAGCGCCCGAACAAGATAGCGCCCAGTATCGCGACGCTGCATGGCTGATCAAACGTCAGGCGGTCAGCGTTCTCCCCTCGGTCGCAAGCTTGCGGACGCTACGGTCGTTTACTCGCAGGGATTCCAGCCAGAAACCGCTGATCGGATTTGGCGACCCGGTGTTTAGTCAGGAACGAGCACCCGGAGGCAACAGGGGCACCGTCCATACGAGGGGAGTAGCCAGATCCTATGCCGATTATTGGCGGGGGGCCGGTCTCGATCGCTCGGCGCTTGCTTCCGCGCCGCCTCTCCCCGACACCGCAGATGAACTCAATGCGGTGGCACGGGACCTTGGCGCAGCTGCCTCCGATATCCATCTCGGTCGTGATGCGAGCGTGACGACCGTGAAGAATGCGCCGCTGGACAAGTTCCGTATCGTGTATTTCGCCACGCACGGTCTCGTCGCAGGCGATATCAAGGGCCTTGCCGAACCGGCGTTGCTCCTCAGTCTGCCCGTCAACCCGAGCCCGAGCGACAGCGGATTGCTGACAGCAAGCGAAGCCGCCCAACTCAAGCTCAATGCCGACTGGGTCGTGCTATCGGCATGCAACACGGCGGCGGGCGAGAAGCCAGGCGCCCAGGCGCTTTCCGGCCTTGCTCGGGCATTCTTCTATGCGGGTGCGCGCGCCCTACTGGTGTCGCATTGGCCTGTCGCCTCCGATGCGGCCACGCGGTTGACCACATCGGCGTTTGATTCCCTCAAAGCCGACCCGACAATGGGGCGCGCCGAAGCTTTGCGACGCGCGATGCTGGCTTACCTCGCCGACAAATCCTCGCAGACCAATGCTCATCCCGCGATCTGGGGGCCGTTCTCGCTGATTGGAGAAGGCGCCAAGCAATAGGATAAAAAACGCCTAAAGCGCGATGAGATGGTTTCAATCTCTCGCGCTTCGGAGCGGGGTCGTTAGAACGCCTCAATGGCGTCAATGCCCGGCCTGCGTCAGAAGTCGAAGCCAACGCCCAGCCGAATGGTGTGGAAAGACTCGCGCAGATTGATCGTCGCACTGCTGGACGGTACGCTACATCCAGTTGAGGCAACGCAAATGGTGTTCACCGCGACGGTCTTGGTGTAGCTGCCAAAATCAGTGTAGCGGTATTCCACCCTGGCTTTCCACCCCCCCCAAATGGCTGTCTCGACGCCGGCACCGACCGTTCCACCGACCCTGGTATCGGACCAGCTCGCCGAGGACGTTGCCGTGCTTCCGGTGAGCGGGATCGGGGTCGTGCTAAGGATGCCTTGATACCGGAACGAACCGCTGATTTGCCCGAGCGCCAGGCCGGCAGTGCCGTAGACCAGCGTATCGGGAGTCACCAGCCATCCGTAACGAACACGGAACGAGCTGTCCCAGGTTTGCTTGACCGAGCCATATTTGTCGTCAAATCGGTAGTTGAGGCAGCCGCCGTCGAAACAGACTGCAGGCAATGTCAAAGCAAAGGTGTTCTCGGCCTTCTTCCATGACCAATCGGCCTCAACGCCGAGCACGCTGTCCCCGAATTGCCAGCGGTATCCAATGAAGGGGCCGATCGTATAACTCAGCGGATGACCGCCAAACCGGAAGTCCGATTCGAAGCAGCTTACGCCAAACGGAAAACCTGCCGGGCAAACATAGGCGCCCGGCTCAACGAAGTTATTGTTCACCGAACTGGTGCCGTTGGATCCACCGACCTGTCCACCGGACCATTTGCTCTTCGCATTTTGCGTCTGTTCCGCCTTTCGCTTTGGAACAACTTGCATATCGGCGGCAAGAACCGGTTCCACCGCGCCAAACGCGAACACGAAAATGAGCCCTGAAAGAGATCGGATATTCATTGATATCGCCCCAAACGGAAAGGTCACGGAAAAGCTGAATTAGAATCAATGTTAAGCCCGAACGGCGGGAACTGATATCGAGTAGAAGCGCACTTCGGTTCTGGGACAGCTCTTTTCCAGGTAGTGTTTCCACCGGGCAACACTTCGGACGCCGCATCAGGACCGTGCGCCGTCGACTGTGACGGCCATCACGCGCATGATGCAACTGACCGGCGAGCGACGCGAATGCTTCGCTCGAAATCTCACCAGCAGCAGGCTCTCGATTGAGAGTGGGCTACCGCGCCGTGACGTTCACCTTGCCGGGACAGGCCGCGGAAGGCCCAGCCCCCGAGAAAATGCCGGACGCCGCGATGCCGGCCGTCGTTTCGGAAGCTGTCCGAAATACGAAAGGGTTTGCGTCATCGCGGATCTGACGACCGGCTCGACCTTGGCGGAATAAACCAGCAGACCAGGACAAGCATGCCCAGCTGAATCCATAGAGCCGAGGTGCATCTAAGCCAGCATCGACCAGGAAGCGAATGATCGCTGTGCCGACGACGTTATGAGGGAGATAGAACGGATATGTGATGAGTCCGAGCGTTCTCCAATAAGCTGGCGCTTCAGAAGAAACGATGCCCACGGAGCGCCTGTTCCTGTTCGCCACAAAGGCAATGAGGAGCACCGCGACCGCCCGGACCATGATCGGTACGAGGGCCAATTGATCCGAGATGGCGGGTATGGACGACAGAAAGAAAGAGGCAAAGAAGTAGATTTCTGCGGCGCCTGAAAGACACGTGACGGCAACTGCGACCTGTTCGAGCCCCGTCAGTTCTCTGTTTGCAGAATGAACAGCCAGATTCCCAGGGCAAAGAAGCAGCCATGTGTCAGCAGGAATGCCGCGCACAGCACCCGAAACATCAGAACGATCAGGCAAGGCAAGTCGCCCGGCGTCGTGCACGACAACACCAGTAACGCGATCGCATTGAATAATCGTGAGACCCCAAGCGAGGTGCCGCAAGGTGATCTTTTTCGCGAGCATTGCGCAGAACACAAGGCCATAAAACGCCGTCTCGGCTGCCAGAGTCCAGTAGACACCGTCAAGCCACTGACCTGTAACTCCCTTGGGAACCATCAGCATCGCGAGGATGTAGGGCAGAATGAATTCGAATGCAGGTCCGCTCCCGAAGATGAGCAGAACAAGCAGGGTTGCGGTGGCCGGAGCTGGGCCGCTTGCCTCGTCCTCTGGCGGACGCTGCCCTGCCGGCGGCATAAGCCCACGGCGCGATGTCATCAGCATTCCAGGCTGTCACATCGCAGCTGTGGCAATGTCAAAGTAATAGCAGATAACGGACTCGACCCCGCACTTGCGGGGCCATATTTCATGCAACGGGGCGACCCCAAACGTCACCTATGGACGCGGGCGAGCCAGTGGGAGAATTCCGAGACTTTCGACTGACCGTTCTTCCCGATGAATCAAGGGCCCATCTCACTCAGCTTCAAGGGCCGCTTCTCGTGTGATGAGGGATTCCGGTTGAGAGTTCTCGCCCGGAGCGGCGCGTGCAGGATTCCTGGACATGTGGTCGAATAGATCGTTCCAACCCTTTTCTCTCGCGGCCCTTTTTCTGCGCTCCGCGCGCCCACGACGCCACTTCCGCTCTGCCTGCAGCTCATGAAGTTTGCAAACGATTTCAGTAATGATATCGCCGATGATCATCTGGTATTCCGCTCATCGCGGCTTGCGGCCTCTTGCTTGCATGACGCTCCGCAGAGGTTCTGCGGAACGCCGAAACCAGCTGAAAGCCTTTGCAATCCCGGCGGTGACTATGGGCGCCGTTTGAATATCGTGTCAATCAGTTCGGTGACGAGCGAACGTCGGTCGGTACGTTCTTCGTAGATGTTGCGCCATGCCCCGTGGCATTTGCGCTCTTGTCGGTGGACAGGTGCGCTCGGCTCACGATCTTCAGTTTCGAGACAACATCGCTATTTTCCTCGCGAAGCACTGTCGTGAAGGTGTCCTCGATCGACTCGATTTTTGCCCGCGAATAGTGACTGCTGTTGGAATCGAGATCGAAGTTGACCTCGACAACGAGCGTCTTCTTGCGATTACGCCCTTTCATTTCCAATTCGAAATACGTCCGAGTCACGCCCTCGATACGCTCGACGAGTTCTCTAACCATCGCTTTGTCTTGGCTCACGTAATCCTCCAAATTGACTGTGTCGGAATTCTTGTGCGGAAATTTGAACACACGACAAGCGCCTTCGTTCCAGACATCCTCGAACGCCTTCCCCGGTACATGCAAAGCTAAGCGACGCTCCTATCAAGCCGCATGCTGTCAACCGACGACTGCTTAGGCCGCCTTCGCGCCTGCGCCGTGCGCGTGCCTGTCGATGGCGTCGATGATGTCTGGCCAGATCGGCATGGGGAGTGCGTGGCCCATGCCTTCAACGATCATCAGCTTGGCACCCGGAATGGAAATCGCGGTATCCTCACCGGCCTTCGGATCAACCAGCGGATCCGCAGTGCCGTGGATCACCAGCGTCGGCGCCCTGACCTTGCTCAACCGTTCCTTGCGGCTTCCCGATGCGAGAACCGCTCGGATTTGCCTGCCGACGCCGGCCGGATCGACCCCGCGATCGAAGACGCGTTCGGCGCGGGAGCGGTCGAGGGCTTCATCCTCGGGAAAACGGCCCGCCCGCAGCACCTTCCAGTTCCGTATAAAGCGCGCGACGAATTTGTCGCGGCTCTTCGGCTGCGGCTCCATCAGCAACGAGACGGCCTCGTTGCTTGGTTGCGGCAAGTCGGGATCGCCCGTAGTCGACATGATCGAGATCAACGACCGCACGCGCTCCGGGAAAACAATTGCGATTTCCTGGGCAATCATTCCGCCCATGGAAGCACCGACCAAGTGGGCCGAGCGAACGCCGAGCACGTCCATCAGCGCGACCGTATCCTGGGCCATGTCGCGTAGTGTATAGGGTGCTTCAGGCGGGATGTTCAGAAAGCGCACCTTGAGCATTTCCCACAGTGTCAGGCGCTTGCCGCCGGTGAACTTGGAAGATTGGCCGATGTCGCGGTTGTCGAAACGAATGACACGAAATCCGCGTGCCGCAATCTGCTCGCAGAAGGCGTCGTCCCACTGCACCATCTGGCCGCCAAGCCCCATGATCAGTACCAACGGCTCGGCGCTGGCTTCGCCGAAAATTTCATAACAGATGTCAACGCCGTTCGCTTTGGCGATGCGAGGTGGCTTATGGGCGACCAACACGGCGAAGTTCTCTCTGGCTGCTTCCAACTCTCTGTAATGCTTCCCCCGCTGCTTTGTTCCATTTGCGCTTGCCCGGGGAACAAGAAGGATTTTCTTCGGTTCAGGATCCCGGTTGGCGGATCATCTGCACAATTGAAAGTATCATCGAAGGTCGACCAGCTTTCCTTTGAGCGACTATTGATGCGGAGCTAATTAGACGAGGCTGCAGTGCTCTGTTCATTCGTCTTAGGGACGAACTGGCTCCTAAGCCGCTCAATTTCATTCATTGCTTCGGCAAGTTGAGCCTCACGCATTGCGAGCAGCCGCCGAAGCGTGCGAACTTCTTCGTCCGTTGAATGAGAATCCATGTGCGTCTCTCCGAGGCGATAGATTTGTCCTACGATTATTCGGCGGTGGCCTTAGAGCAATCTGTTGTCACCAGAAGCGACCCCTCGTCCCGCAGGTTGCGGTTGACCAATGAACGTCTGGGAGTCTTAATTATAGTCCCATATCTCGTCCCTCAATATTGCAATGCATAGTCCTTGGATAGAATTTCGTCCGAAACGTCACGATGCTCAGTCGCGTGTTCTATGTGTCCCCTATGCTGGAGGGAGCGCACAAGTTTACCACATGCTGGCGCGCAGCATGCCCGAAAACATCGAGCTTGGCGCGGTCCAGCTGCCCGGGCGTTGGGATCGTAGGCGGGAACCCCTATTGACCAGGGTTAGCGAAGCATCTCGACACCTGGCTGACGAAATAATACGCCTGTCGCCGATGCCTTATGCCTTGTTCGGTTATAGCCTCGGCGGGCTTATTGCATTCGAAGCGGCGCGTATCCTGGCGAGAGACACCAAGCTGCAACAACCACGAGCCCTAATAGTGGCAGCAGCAGAAGCACCCTCGGAGAAGCCGAGCCGCCCAAAGTTGCACGCCCTGCCCGATGCCGACTTTATCAAGAAGCACATCGATAGGTATCCTGGCGGAATCTCTCCGGCTGTTCTTGCTGAAGCAGACCTGATGGAGATGCTGTTGCCAATACTCAAGGCGGACATGGAGATGTTCGAAACGTACCAGTACCTGCCCGCGCCGGCACTTGCTTGTCCCATCTACGCAATGGCCGGGGACCACGACCCGGTATGCACGCCATCTGCAATGGCTGGCTGGGAAAAGGAAACGAGTGGATCATTTGCTGCCGAAACTGTCGCAGGACATCACTTCTTCATCAATAATGCGGTCGAGCGCCTGCGCGCGACGATCTTGAGAGCTCTGGCATAACGGACCTGTGCCAGACGACCCTCAGGCCTATCGCGTTCGCGTCGCCAGTCGGGCTCGAGAAGCGCTGCCTTTGCCGCTTAGCCGATCGAGAGCACTGCTTCTACTCCGCCGAGCCGGAGCCCGTGCCGTCTTGAGCCGCCTCCGCTCGCAATTTGAAGCGCCGAGTCTTACCCGTCGCAGTCTTCGGCAGTTCTGTGCGGAACTCGATCCAGCGGGGGTATTTGAAAGTCGCTAACTGCTTGCGGCAGTGCTCTCGAAGGGCAAGCGCCATTTCTTCGTTCGGCTTGCCGGATGGCTTCAGAATTACAAATGCCTTGGGCTTGATCAGGCCGTCCTCGTCGGGCCAACCTGCGACGGCCGCTTCGAGCACGTCGGGATGACTTAGCAGCGCACCTTCGACCTCGATTGGCGACACATAAATTCCACCGACCTTCATCATGTCGTCCCGACGCCCGCAATGCGAATAGTAGCCGTCCTTGTCTTGGACGTATTTGTCTCCCGAACGAAGCCACCCGCCTAGAAAAGTCGAGCGGGATCGCTCGCGATCGTTCCAATACATGATCGCTGCTGTCGGCCCCCGTACCTGCAACTCACCCACCTCGCCCTGCGCGACAACGGCGCCGGCGTCGTCAACGAGACGGATCTCAAAACCCGGCACGCGCTTGCCGCTGGTGCCGTAGCGCACCTCTCCCATGCGATTGCACAGGAACGTGCTGAGCATTTCAGTAGACCCGAGACCATCCAGTATATCGACGGCAAAGCGCTCGCTCCAGGTCTGCCCGACATTGACCGGAAGCGCCTCGCCGGCAGAAAGACAACATCGAAGCCTCAGCGCTTCGCGTTCCACCGGGTCCGCCGCAAGAAACGCCGTATAGAAACTCGGCACCGCAAAGAACACGGTGATGCCATGCATTCGCATCAGGTCCGCGACCGAGTTGGGAGTCGGGCGCTCCGATGCCAGCACCGTCGTCGCGCCGACCGAGAGAGGATGGACCATTGAATTGCCAAGCCCATAAGCGAAAAAAAGTTTCGACACCGAATAGACGACGTCGTCCGCAGTGAGGCGGAGTACGTGAGCGCCGTAGCAAGAGGCGGTGTATCCCAGGGTGGCATGCACATGCACCGCAGCCTTCGGCGTCCCGGTCGAGCCCGAAGTATAAAGCCAGAAGCACACCTCGTCGCTGACCGTCGGCGCGGTATAATCGGTTGCAACGGCCGCCTGCAGGGCATCCTCGAAGAGTGCGCGCCCAAAACCCTGGTTGCCTGACACGAGAATGTGCTCGAGGTCCGGAGCCGCATCTATCAGGTTCGCGAACAGCGGATAAAGCTCCTCTGACACGATCAGCAGGGGCGCGCGGCTATCCTCCAGTATCGTACGATATTCCGCCTCCCCCAGCAGTGTGTTGACCGGTATCGCGACGACCCCTGCCTTGACGGCGCCAAGAAACGACGTCGGCCAATCGATCGTGTCGGTGAGGCAAATCAGGATGCGTTGCTCGCGCTGAATGCCAAGACCGCGCAGCAGATTGCCGAATCGGGCGACCCGCTCGGCAAGCTGGCCATAGCTCCAGGTCCCGCGCTGGTCGATATAAGCGGCCTTGTCGCGACGTCCCGCATTCAGGTTTCGGGTAAGGACATCTTCAGCGAAGTTGTAAAGACGCGGGATGGCCATATCCGCGCTGCCGTCGATGTCCAGATCGGGAGCGCTCGGGGCTGAAATGTTCATGCTCTCTACCATGGACCTCACTCGAACACATCGCGGACGGAAAGTTCCGTGCGGCAGATCACGTTTTGACTTTCCGAATGTCGCGGATTTGCCGCTGCATGAGAAGCATCGAAACGATTGCAGCCGCCATGAAGCCGAAAACGATCCAGCGACTGCTCACGCCCACGATGTCGTTCAAGAGCGACATGTCACCCTTCGCAGCCAGATAAGCCGCGACACAAAAGGCTATGGCCCAGATTCCGTAAAGCGCAGCCCGCGTTTGCATGCTCTTCAAAGCAGGATTGAAGAATCGAAACGATGCCGTGAGGCTGGCTGCATCCGTCAACAAGCGACCCGCACGATACTTGGAGGCCAGCACGACTTCCGGCCAGCGATGAATCCCCTCTCTTACATCTGAGACCAACCCTAACGTAAAGAATTCAGGCAAATCGGAAAGCCAATCGTAATCGGGCGCCAGATCAGAGACGACCGCGTCGACGGTCATGATGGTCTTGTAATAGATGCTCAGTTCCTGCGGCATGAGGATCCTGTGACGCCGCGCAATCGTCATGGTGCCCGTCAGCAATTCGGTGGTCAGCCGCCTTATATCCGCCCCCTCAATATCCAGGGCAAGGCGATACATTTGATACGCGATGAAAAACTCTTCTCGCGCTTGGCGCAGATCGGTATCCTCCGACGGAACGAGCAGCTTGAAATTTTCAACGACGGCCTGCTCGATGTTCCTCCGGTACAAATTGATGAAGACCTTGGAGAGTGCGGATCGGAACTCCCTGGACAGTCGACCGGTCGCACCGAAATCTACAAATCCGATCCTGTTGCCGCCAAGCACGAAAACATTGGCCGGATGAGGATCTGCGTGAAAGATGCCATCGCGGAAAATTTGATTGTAGATCGACCAGAAGTAATTTCGCGCGATCTTCTTGAGGTCGTCTGGCTCCAGGTTCAGATCGCGCAAAGCTTGGGAGTTCTGCGCTCGCGCCGCATTGCTGACCTCCAGCAGCGAGATGCCCGTCAGCAGCTTGGTAGCCAGAACGCGCCGCGTGCAAAACTCAAAACGAACTTCCGCACAGACTTGAATTGGATCGTGCTCGGATCGAGACTGTATTCTAAAGGAATTTCTCGCTTCAGTCGTGAAATCCAGTTCCTCTCGACTCCACTTCTCGAATTCTTCCGCGAAGGAGCGGAGCGCGGTCCCGCCCAACGAATCCACGAGGCCGACCAGCGAAGCAATCATCCGAAAAATGCGAAAATCGGCTTCAAATTGTTCCTGGACGCGGGGCCCTTGCACCTTGACTGCGAGCTTTTCGCCATCATGCGTAGTTGCGATGTGGACTTGGGCGATCGAAGCGGTCGCGTGCGGCACAGGATCGAACGACGCAAATATCTGCTCAGGAAACGAACCAAACTCGCGCAAGATAACTTGCCGGATCGCCTCGTATGGAACGGTCCGGGTCCGGTTGAGAAGCTTCAACAGTTCGGTGCAATATTCCCTCGGCAGCAAATCGAACCGCAACGCGAGTGCCTGTCCGACCTTTATCCAGGCGCCGCCCAAGTCTTCCAAGACAAGGCGCAGGCGCACTTCGGGCGGAACCGCTACTTTCCCTGGCCAAAATCTGGGACGGATATAGAAACGCCAAGCAGCCGAGATGATTTGGCACAGACGGCGCGCGCCCAAAAACACGTGACCAATTCTATCGATCAATTGCTAATCACTCATCACGAGTCAGATCACGACAAACAATATAAGCCAATGTCAATATTTAGCACGATGCTGGCGGATTTGTACAGTCTTGAGGCTTTGCCCCGACGGGCAATCGCGGCAGCGAGTTGAGTGACGATCGAGACAGTGTGCATCACAGTCCAGCCGAGGACGCCTCACGCGACGGACCACAATGGGCTTGCACGCACATGCAGCGGAACCTAGGATTACGGCGGCGAGGGCCCGCCTCCAAGTCCCGCAACGGCCGCTTGCGCGGATAACACGCAGTGGAGCAGATGCCCGATTTATTCAGAACGATAGCGCGCCTTTTCCAATTGTTGATCTTGCTGGCACGGTATCAATTGCCTGCGATATTGACCTTTCAGTCGAGGCCACAGAAATCGGCGCGCGCCCTGCGCGCAGTGTTTGAAAAACTGGATTTCACCTTCGTCAAGCTCGGCCAGGCTCTGGCTCTTCGCTTTGATCTATTGCCGGCAAATTATTGCCTGGAACTCCTACAAGTCACCAACGAGGTGGCCGCAGAAGACTATTCAGAAATTCATCAAATCGTCATTGAAGATCTCGGTCGGCCTCCCGAAGAGATCTTTGGCGCGTTCGAACGCACCCCCTTTTCTGTCACGTCAAGCGGACAAATTCACCGGGCGACTTCGCGCGGTGGGGTCAGGCTCGCCGTGAAGATACAGAATCCGGCTACACGAAGAAAATACATCACGGATATCCGCTTGATGCAGTGGCTTGCCGCCCCTTTGGATTGGGTAGGAGCTTTTGGAGCCAATTCAGTTGCCGCCTATGTCGATGAGTTCGCGCGCGCTCTATTTTCGGAACTCGATCTCGCGGAGGCTGCGCGCAATGCGACCGTCATGTCGGAGTTATCCAAGGACGATGACGCCGAGTTCAGTTTCACGGTCAGAAAAGAGTATTCCGGCAAACGCATTCTAACCTGGGAATTCGTTGATGGGATACCCGTGCGACAAATCTTGAACGCAATCCAACAGGACGATCGGCAATACCTCGAGAAACTCAAAGACCAGGACTACGATCTGCGTCTCATCGCACGTCGTATTTACTGGAGTACGCTCAACCAGATTTATCGGGACGGGCTTTTCCATTCCGACCTTAGTTCTGCCGGCATCCTGGTCCTGCCGGACAATCGAATAGCCTATGTTGATTTTGCCGTTGTTGGACGGTTCACCGAGGAGCATCAGGATTCATTTCGGTTCTTCATGCAGTACGTGCTTCGTGAACAATTCGACGACGCAATGGATGAGCTATTGCGGTGGATCGAAGGCACATCGAATAGGAATCTTGCGGGATTCCGCCGGGATATGTCCGTCGTTTTCGAGGACTATCTGGACGGTTTTCGCAGCCCCGTCGGAAGCGTGACCTGGCTGGCCGCCAGAAATATCGTGGTTCGGATGATGTCTGTCATACGACAACACGGCTTATCTGTTCCCGCTACGGTTTCGCTGTACTTGCGGACTTTGCTGACACGGGACGCAATCGTCTTTGAACTTTCGCCCAATTGCGATCCATTGGCGAACGAAGCGCAATTTATGGTACGCGCCGCCCGGATCGACGTTGGCGAAGTCTTCAAGCAAAGGGAACTGATTGGAAGCGTTACCGAGACTTGGGGAGAAACCAAGGAGATCGTAGCCAATCTGAGCAAGCTCCTTACGTCCGGCCGCTCGATCGAAGTATCACTCCGAATGTTGCAAACTCGCCTCTTGCAGTATGGCATTTGGACAGCCTTGATCGGCACAATCGCATCTCTAGGATTTCGAGAGAACGCTTTCGCGAGCCTGAATGCCGCACTCGGGGTCGGGCAATATTTCATTCCCGGAACGCTGCTTTTCTGTGCTTTTATTTTTATGGTTCTGGCGCTCCGCCAGGGGCGCAAGCTTGCCGCGATCGAGCACTCTACTGTGGTCGGGCAAGAGGTGAGCCGACGCAGTCTTGGGCGAGTGCGGTAGGCTTCTCAGCACAATCAAGTCGCCACAATCTTGAGGTAGCGGTTGGCAGGAGCAGCAGGGCGTCCCAGGGCGGATCAGAGCGCTCAGAGAAATGTGACCGAGGCCACACAATAGCCCCAAGCAGCGCGCGACTGCGAATTTCGATCCGTGCCCACTCGACTGGGAGCGGATGGACAAGTTCTTAAGACATGCTATCTTTTGATTATCGATATTGGAGATTGTTCATGAGCAAGGCTTCGACGGAGTCCCGACGTTCCGATAGCGCTTCCGATGCGTTTACCGAACACGAACCGTGGTCGGTTTCTGAGAGTGATGTTGCAGCTTGGGCCGAGCGCGAGAAGAAGCGTCGGCAAGCATGGCTTGAGGGCCCGAATGAAGAAGAAAGACAGGCATGGGCTGATGCCGAGCGGCAACGCCGCAAGCGCCAGTACCGTGATGATTTGTTAGACATTGATCTTTTTGACATCGATCTTGATGAAGGTCGTCGGTTCGCCGACCGAATGATGGCCGGCTTTACAAACCGGATGGTCGATACACCTCTTCGTAAGCTGGGCGACTTGCTTCGCGAGGGGCGGAACGCTGAGTCCCGTCGAACGGAACCGTTGCGCCGGCGTCGCCGGGTGCATCCTGACGACATTGATTGAGAAATTGCAGACCGTTGTGTGCGCGCACCGCACACAACGGTCGTTGTTTCACCTGTGAAGGATTTGAGAAAGAGCCCGCCTGGGTGCCAGGCGGGCTCTTTTGCGAATGACCGGCAAGCAGGAACGGATCCGGGCTCATTTTTGGCATGACGGCCGAGCTCATCCCATGTGAAGAACGATCCGACCACGCGGTGACGTGGTCTGAATGTTTCTGTGGCGCTAAGGATTGAGGTCGATCGCGTAAAACCGCGCCCGGGAAGTGTGTCACAAGTCACATAACTTTGCAGCACCCCCAGACTATTTTTACGCACTTGGAGCCGCTTCCCGTCCGGG
>NZ_JADPIS010000015.1:0-973851 GCF_023073025.1 Bradyrhizobium sp. 76 | reverse complement strand
GTTGCGTAAAATGCGTCAGGGCCAGCGCTTCAGAGCGCGGCTCAACGAAAGGCCCAGCGGCCAAATCCATTGCAGCCGACTTTTGCAACAAAATCGGCCAGAAGCCGAAGTGCACAAAAATGAGACCGCCTCCGATCACGCCTTGAGTGGAGACGTGGATTACTCCTGCATAGGTTCGAGCAGAATTCATCTGGTAAGCGCGACATCCTTGAAACAGACGACTAGCGCCCTGTCCAGCTTTCCCCTCATGCCGCAGAGAATCTCGTACGCTGCCGCGCGCGGCATGGTCAGCTTGTAGGGCCGGTGTTCGATCAGCGCCGAAGATATCCGAAATGGTGAGAATGCGAACGATGTCGGTGATGTTCTCGGCGCAGAGGCGGTCAGGATAGCCGCTGCCATCGAGATATTCGTGATGGTGCCGCACAGCATCGAGGACTTCGGGTGAGATGTCCCCGTGCCTCTTCAGCACATCGTAACCGGTCGCTGGGTGGGTTTCGATCAACGCTCGCTCGTCGTCGTCGAGGCGTCCTGGCTTGTCCAGGATCGCCAAGGGCACCCTCGCTTTTCCTATGTCGTGGAACATGGCAGCGGTGGAGAGCCGTTCAAGGTCACTTTTACGAAAACCGAGACTGAGGCCGAAATCGACGGCGACGCCGGTCACGAGCAGACAGCGCTGGAATGTTCCCTCGTGATGGCGCCGCACAGTGGCCAGCCATTCGGATAGCCCATGCTCGGAAATTCGGTTGGTGATCTTGCGACCGGCCTCTTTGGGACCGGCGACGTCGACCCGCTCCCCGAGGGTGATCGAAGTGAACATCGACGCAATGGCGGTTGCTGCGGCCTCAACCGCATTGTCAGACTTCGAGATGCCGCTCGTCGACCCAGTTCCGTGGGCGGCTGGATCGACCAAAGCGGCCAGGAGCTTGGCTGCCTCGATCTTGCCAGCCAGCACCAACGTTGCGCCCAGCGCATAAGCTTGCGAGATGCAAAAGTGGGAGGTTTGCTCGACGAGGAAGATGCGCTTCTTTGCTTTGGCGAACCGCGCAGCTCTTTTTTTCAGTGCAGCAATGTTTTCTACCGCCCGCAGGTCGGCACGAACGACGACCGCAGCAGCAGCGTGCGGAAGCTTTGCTTCTACATCGAGCCGCTCGCCGGCAACCGTGAACTGCCCTCCGAAAAGCGAGCAGAGCCCGAAGAGCTTCTCAGAAGTGTCTGCCAATACGTGCACGAGCATGACTGCCTTCGATCGTCCGGTGCCGGTCTGAATGGGCCTCGTCGGTGGTGCAATGTCATTGGCTCACTGCGATGACACTGCTCGGCTCAAGTTGCTTTGCGCGCGCCTCTGTCGCTCGCTGTGGTTTGGGCCTTCTTGCCATTTGCTTGGATAAAGTGGACGCCAGCCGTGGTTCCGTCGATCCAGACCAGCTCGCAGCGTCGATAGGCCAGTCCCGTCGACGACAGCAGCATGAAGAACTCCTTGGCCGAGAGAACATCGAGCGACCCTTCAACTTCAATCTTGGCGCCGGTGTTCGAGATATCTAGCAAGACGCAGCTTCGCCGCCAGG
The DNA here is from genome assembly GCF_023073025.1 of Bradyrhizobium sp. 76. Taxonomy (NCBI): domain Bacteria; kingdom Pseudomonadati; phylum Pseudomonadota; class Alphaproteobacteria; order Hyphomicrobiales; family Nitrobacteraceae; genus Bradyrhizobium; species Bradyrhizobium sp. 76. Next base: position 972,286 of record NZ_JADPIS010000015.1, on the reverse strand, counting down.
TGCCGTCGGAGCCCATCAGGTTCACGGGCTGTCTGTTGTCCATGCGCACTCGAGACGCCTTGCGACCATCGAATTTCATTGGTTTCCTGCCGATCTTGCAGTGCGACCGTGGGCGCCCGCGGAGATTTCTCCCCAACGAACGGACCATTGGCTGGTCGAGAGGTGAAGCGTTTCGAACAGCACCTGTGCTCGTGCGCGTTCGCCTAGTGAAAGCCCCGCGCCGCGAGTGTTGAGGACCGCCAGCGTGGTTTGCCAGTTCAAGCGCGATGCCCGGCACGCCATAACCGAGCCTTCGTAACTGGACTCTGCCATAACTTGCTCGATGGCCTCAATCGGTGCTCCCGACAGCACCGACAACGCCGTGAACAGGTTGGCTGTCTCACGCCGGATCGCGAACCGATTGACAGTCGAGTCGCTCAGCTTTCCGCTCCGATTAAGCGATATGATCTCCGGCCTCGCGGCGGCGTACTCAGCGTCGCAAGGTGGCTTTGCCGTCGCTAATACTTGCGAAGCCGCGCTTGCGGTGGAAGCCTTAATCGCCGGCCTCGGCGATGCCGACAGCAGCTCGCGAACCACCATGTCCGGGGTGTCTGGCCTCAACGTCAGCGCCTTCGTGATCTCGTCGTCCTCCACAGCCCTACCGATTAAGTGGGCATAGGCCGTGCCTGAGAATTCAGCGCCCGGATTGCCGATGAGGGCCAGACAAGTCTTGCTGCTGCCGCGCTGCAATATTGCCTCAGTCACTGGGCTTTCTATCCTGCGCCGGCCAGCAATGGCGAGAAGGTGATCCTCGCTGCCGGACGTCGCGATCGCCACGAGATCAGCCGGCGATAGGGCGGGAGATTTCGTAAGGATCGGGACTGCAATCGCGGGATCGCCGCTTGAGGCGAGACGTCGCAGGGTATTCATCGGAGCAGCACGCAGCTCGGCGAGCGTCGTGCTGAGCTCAGCGAGCGTCCCGGGCGCGATCCGCCGGGCTAAGCGAATTAGAACGTCGTCAAGCAGGCCGACCTGCGGCTCTTGCAATCGGTTATTAGGGTCGACGAGGAGCTCGGTGGTGCGCCAGAGCATGCGCGCACAACGTTCGGATGAGCTCCTCGCGATGGTGGCATCCAACTCAGTAATGAGATCGGCCGCAGAAATTGCCCTCATTGGCTGGCCCAAATTCATTTAATATCGTCACGTCAAATCAAACATATTACGCGCTGAAGTTGTTAAGATTCCTTTATATACCAAACCGTGACATACGAGAGGCTGTTATAATTCAACTGAACGGCGCTCCGCGGCGTATTAAAGTACCTGCTATCTGAAGCTGCGGCCTGCGCGTGGACGACTGCCCAACCTGTAACGCATTCCTTGGGATGATAGCTGCCACAACTTGCGTCAATGCGGTCCAGCTTTGGACCCGCTAAGTTCGGCATTTTGGCCTTCAGGACGAAGAAAAGCTTATGCGGGCGAGCCGTAGCGTCGTTCAGCGACATTGCAGCTGACATCGGCCAAAGCAGACGCGCTCATCGCCAGTCGCGAACGTCCGCTACGGGGTCATGAGCGCCGCTTCGGAGGGCCGGCCGGTTGCTTCCGGTCCACGCCTATGAGCCGACCACCGGGGGGGAGACCGCCTAGATTTCGCATTCGGGCCAATAGGCGCTGGTTCGGCAGGGATGCAAACTTCCAGTCTACTTTGAAAGAGCGGACGTCCTTCGGCTTCGGGCGGCGAATCCATTCAGACGGACGACGCCTAGACAAACGTGAAATGTAACGGCTAGTCATTCGCATGGGTTGGTTTCCGAATTGGCTGCGACGGGCAGATGTCACGCTGCGGCCCAGGGCCGGTGCTCAGGTCGACTTACAACCGCTGTCGGAGCGCAGCGGCCGATGGCTGAAAGCGAACTTGTTTCGCTTCCCGGGCGCGGTGTGGTCGCGGAAGCGTGGCTGTGTGGAGCTGTCAGAGGGCGACGTGATCGCGCTGCATCTTGTTGTCGAGCGGATCACGGAAGCCGGGCTGAAGGTGCGGCTGTCGGGGCGCCTTCGCGGCTGGGACGGTGCGTCGCCTGTTTGGACTTTGCTGGTGCGCAAGCGTTAGCGGACCGGGCCCTCCTGAATCGCACGGCGATGAATGACGGCTCGGGGTCAGAAGGGTTGGTCTGGCAACGCCCGCGATGTCCGGTCTTCATTGGGAAGCGAAATTGCAGCGACCGTGGTCTGCACATCAGCTACGGGTCACAAGCGGGGATCCGGGCGTTTTGAGACCTTAGTCCGCTCCCCGCTGGACAGCCGACATTCCGGCGCCCCTCGACGCGGGACGCTGGTTGGCGACCCAGGTCGTAGATTTCAACCGTAGCTTTCAAGCTGAGCCGCAAAAGAACGAACGCTATCAAGGCGATTTGGGGGAGGGAGTATCCGTCACCGCTTTGGATTCGCCGCGCAGGTCTGTCTTGGGCCGCAACACTTTACCTCGACCGACTCGGACCGGTCTTTGCGCGATTTCTGCTGTTGTGCTCCATACGATGTGCTTTCGAGCAGTATATCGCGTCTGCTCGCAGCCCGCCCCGGCCTCCCGCGGCAAACAAAACTCCGCACCGGGCTAGCTGACAAGTTTTGAAAGAGCTCCCACCTGCCGATTGAGCCAGCTGAACTACCAGGCCCGAGATCAAACTTCCGGGCGATAGTACCGGGCGCAAATGGCGCATCGGGTCTATGCTGAAGCTAAAAGAAACATCGCCGGCCGCCCCATAACCAGAGAGAAGATCTTCGACTTCCGTTGATAGTGAGCGAGACAGTCCCTCAGACGTGGAGGCTAGGACTCGTTTGAACAGTTTGGCCACTGCGACAAATTCATCAACGCTCTCACCCTCCAAGTACTCAACACTACTGTCCGGATCGAGCCTTGGTGTGCCTTCACGATCCCAGAGAAAGCTCCGGACGCTTCTTATCGGTGGCCGTACTTCCCCTTTGGCCGAATAGCCGCGCTTGGTCAGGTAGCCGTATTGAACCACAAAGTCGCGGAGCTTCTCTTCCGAGCGGGCATTTGCGAAGTTCAGTAGGAGGACGTCCTTCAATTCGAACGGTTTATACCGGCGAGGAGACCCGCCCCTACCAATGATCCATTTACCTCGCTTGGGAACGTCAATGAGCTTGTAGCCCGCTGAATCCCGGCACCATTCAAGTTCAATTTTGAGGGCAGTCATTGTTGCATCGGCTACGTAATGGATACGAAGTTTAGCCGTTACTGAACGGCTGCGAAAGGGCTAAGTCGGGCTAAATGGGTATGGTCCGACATGAGCAATGACAGTCTGACGAACCAATCTTTGACGTACAGCATCCCTGAAGCAGGTAAGCGCGCGGGGCTGGGTAGAAACGCTGCGTATGCTGCCGCGCGTCGCGGCGAGATTCCTATCATTCGCCTCGGATCGAAGATGCGAGTACCCGCTGCAAGGTGGGACCGGCTGCTGAACGAAGGGCAGACCGCGCGCTCAAAAGAAGCAGGTCAAGAGCAACGTGAGGCGCGGGAAGAATGAAAGGGGACGACGAAGAGCTTGGCATTGGCAGTCGAGACCGGCTCGCTCTGGTTGCAAGCGTCAAGGAAACGATGCTTGCTCTCAAAATCGCCCGCGCCAAGACGTATGAGCTCCTCAACTCGGGGGAACTCGAGTCGTATCTAGAAGGGGCGTCGCGCAAGGTGACCTGGCGCAGCATCGACGCATACGTGAAACGTAGGCTTGAGGGGGAAGCAGAGCGACGGAACCGGAGAGTGCGCGGTGCAATCTCTTAAGCAGAGGGAAACCGCTGTAAAGGCGACCGTCTCGGCTTTGCCTTCCGCGCTCAAAGGGGTGTCTTCTCAAGACGCCCCCAATGCTGGCGCTCTCTCGTGAACGCACCGGCTCAGTTTGCAGAGCGCGCCTCCGAGGGCGACCTTGATGATTTCGCCGGCATTTGCCTGATCGAAGCTGGATTCGTCCGGGCGGGCTGGAAAGAGAAGCAGCTGGCCGTGGACCAACTTCAGGCTCTCGCTGAGCAATGGGGGATTTCTGACGGCGACAAAGCACAAGCCCGCGTCCAAGAAGCCATGGCGCGAGCCTTCCGAATGCTGCACGATCGATTGGACGCCCGCAACTCCGCGGACCTCGTGGAGGCGAGCTCGCCGGGCGACTCGACGCTGGAAGGCCAGTTCGGTCCCTCGCATGGAAGCTATCCGGAGCGCGCGGATGGCATTCCTGACCACTCGCCCGGACGGCAACTAGGCTCGTCGGTCGCACCGCGATTCACGCCCATAGCGCTGGACGAGGTGACGATCACGGCGGAGCCGCCGTGGCTGATCGAGGGACTAATACCGGCCCGCGGGCTCGCCTGTATCATTGGCGAACCGAAGTGCGGCAAAAGCTTCATGACCTCGGACATGCTCTGCACGGTGGCGCAGGGCGCGCCGTATGCCGGCCGGGCGACGCTTAAAGGGCCGGTGATTTATCTCACAGGCGAGGGCGTCAGTGGCTTCAAGCGGCGCTTGGTCGCGATACGCCAGCACCGCGGCATCGAGGGGCAGGGCGTGCCTTTCTACCTGATCGAGGACGTGCCGGACCTCGGCAGCCAGGCCACCGACCTCGCGCAGCTGCTCGCGGAGCTCGACACTTTCATCGCCCAGCGATGTTTGGACGGCCCGCGGGCGATCGTCTTGGACACGCTGGCACGGTGCATGGGCGACGGCGACGAGAATAGCGCCCGCGACATGGGCCGCTTCGTGAACCGATGTGGCGTCATCGAGAGTCATTTTGGCTGTGTCGTCGTAGTCGTCCACCACGTCGGGAAGGATCCGTCCCGGGGCGGCCGCGGCTCCAATGCGCTCAACGGCGCCGTAGACGTGACCATGCTGGTCGAGAAAGGCGAGGCCCACAGTACCGTCACCATCGAGGAAATGAAGGACGGCCGCGAGGGCCAGACGTGGCAGTTTCGCCTGCTTTCGCACGTGTTGGAGCAAAACCTTTCCGACCCCGTCGAAACCATGCCGGAGGTTTCGACGTGCGTGGTCGAAATTGTGTCAGAACCGACCACTTCGAAACCGAGCGAAACCAAATCGAAGAAGCCGCCCAAGGGCGTAAAAGGCGATCTGCTGAAGGTCATTCGACGCGCGATCGAGGAGGCCGGCGAGCGCAATGTACATAGCCTCGCAGTGCCAAATAACGTTCCAGCCGTCGGCCGCGAGAACCTGAAAAGGTATTGCGCCTCCATGGATTGGCAGGATCCAAGGGGTAAACCCGATTCCTTTCGAGCGATGCTCAACAAAACGCTCAACACCCTGCGCGCCGCCAACCTGATCGGCTTTGACAAGGAATGGATTTGGCTGACATGACGAGCCTAATCGAGCGAAACCAACCGAAACCAACCGAAACTCACCAGTTTGGTTTCGCTTCTCTCCTGTCGAAAAGCCGACCGAAACAACCGAAATCACTCCCTAAGGGAGAGGGCGATCTAGTTTCGCCCCTCGCGGGAAATCTCCTCAGCGCGGCGCTCCAGTCGAAACACCGCTGCGCTGACGCTGCGCTCATGTGTTTCGCCCTCACTCCACTCCCGAGCATCCATCTGGGGCCAGGGAGGAGCGCCGCCTAGGACCTTGCCCAAGTATCGGTCTCGCCGGTCGCATGTCGGCCCCTTAGACTACCGACGCCGAAGACATCAGGAACGGGGCGGATAGTTCGGCGTAAGGGCGCCAAGCGTGATCGATCCTCAGACGGAGCGATCCCCGACCAGAAGCCACACCATTTTCTATCCAAGACTTGGATGCTGCTGGACGATAGCTCTGAAGCACAACGTCGCACTCGGCAGGTAGCGGCGCCCGGCGAGCTGATCGGGGCGCAGTCCGGCACGCTTCTGGCAAGCCTGTGAGGCTGCTCGGGACGCACGGCGGATCGCTGGGTGCCCGTCAACAAGCGCGGCCGCGCCTTGTCGATCGACGTACCATGAACGCCCGCACCTTTACGGCCAATCGATCCGATCCGCTCTGAGGCGCCGCCGATCGATCTCCTCGCGCAGGATATCGGCGTGCTGTTTGGCGGTGTTGCCAAGGAGGTGGTACCGGCCTCCCGAGGCGCGATCGGCGGCTACTTGGATCCGGATGTTTTCATAAAAGCGGAGGACGCTCTCGCCGTTCAAGGTTTCAATGCCCATGACGCAACAACCCTTGATCTGGAAAGACACTAGCCTTTCTCAGCTAATGGCCGGGTCAATGCCGTAGGTGTCCTCGCGCTAGCAAAAAGACCGCCTAAAGGCGGATCTGCCGGGGACCGAGGGTGAGCAGAGAAGACCCGCTGTTCCGTTCCGGCCGAGCCGGTTCCGGTGCTGAATGGTGCGGTTAGCCCCTGCCGGGCTTGGCTGTGGAAAACGTCTATTCTTGACGGCGGGTAGGCGATCGGGAGTCTGATCGGCCGCATTGGGGCGGCATCAGATGCAACTCAATGCAGCGTCGGCTGAGCTGGTGCGGTTGGAAGTAGCAGCCGAGCGTGGCATGCGTCGATTTGGGATTGATTGGGCGCGGGAAGCTCAGCGACGAGATCCAGTGCTTTGATCAGTTCCGGCAGCCAAGCAGCGCTCGTGGCGACGGTGCTGGAGTGTGCGCTTCTGCCCGCACCCTGGCTCTTCATGCCCGGAATCGAGGCCGAAATCACGTGCCCGTAAATCGCGTCCAGAAGCACGTTCAACATGATCGCCATCCCTTGTGGATTAGCAATGACGGTAAAGACGGATTGTTTCAGGGACACTTCGCCGAGCTGCGGAATGGCTTCATGGGTTAACGATGCGTGAGACAGTGAGCCACCACGCTGACTCAACCCTGTCTCATGAGACAGTTGGCGCAAGGGCGACGAGCCATCCAGCTCTCATTTCGGCAACTTAGTCGCAGTTCACGCCTGTGAGACAGGAGGTGAGACATGCAAGCAATGAAGTATGCGGCGCGCGGCGAGGCTGGCACCCAGACCGGCTATGGCCGTAGCGCTGGCGATCTCGCCCGTTACATGATCGAGCTGAGACAGGGCCGTTATGAGAGACCCGACCGATGAGACCGCGGCGAGATATGGCAGCCGCATAGCAAGCGCATTAGCACGCGCATGCGTCTGCCAATGGCACCGCATCAGGAGGAGACGACATCGGGCATAGGAGAGGCGGCGGCATCGGCAAAATGGCCGGCAGCTACTACCCGCGGGAAGAACTAATCTCTGACATCCGCGATGCCTCGCCCGTGAGGCGGGGGCATCCACGGCGACAGCACCCCGACGACCTCAACAGCTGGCCGATGGCCCGTGCCAGCTCCTCACCGCAGGAGCGGGACAGTGAGTCAGCGAGCTGACACAGCGTCGGGTGTCTCACGCACCTTGCGAAAAAGCATCGTTATCAGAATTGCTTAGCCTGAGACACTGAAGCAAGAAAGCGAGACACTGAGCTCTTGTACAAAGTGGCACCGCAACCCAAGCCTCTATGCGCGGGCGGACAGGCCGTGAATCAGCGGGCTGAGACAGTCGTTGCAGGTGTCTCACATGGTCCCCGTCGTACCGAGGGTAGTTTGACTCGAGCAAGGCCGCCCGGCCGGATGCGCTGCCTATCTCGTCTTGCGGAAGAACCGGGCCAAATCCGCCAACCACCCAAACCTGAACTGAAAGCGCGCAGGTGGGCGCGGCGGGTTCTCTTCGGACGAAATATTGCACCTGGAACAAGGGTCACCCGCCGCGCCGCAGCCGCAGGCGTGCGGACCATTCCAGGGGCGGTCGGTGGTCTTCGCATACCCAGCCGGTGTCTTCGCAAGCGCCGCAGTTCATCGGCCAGCCTTCGGGGCATCCGTTCTCGGCCTCGGGTGCACCCGCGCGTCGACCAAAACCTCGGTGATCGCCTCGCGCAGGCTGTCCCGATCGAGAATGCGGATGAGCCGGTCGATGGTCTCCGCCGCGTCTCGCTCGCGCGTGAGGTAGTCGGCCAATGCCATCATGGCGAGATCGTAGCTCTGCTCGATCTGCTCAGCGGGCTTCAGGCGGGCCATCACAAGTCCTCCCGCAGGCCCCTGAAGAATGCCCCTCGGCCGACTTGCCCCGATACTCGAGCTCGGCAAGCAGCGTCGGCTCCACCCAGATACCCTTGTGCGCGACGCGCTTGGCATAGGGCTGCGTCTTCCTGATCAGCGGCTTCAGCCGCTTCCGCAGCTCGGCCTCCATCGACTTGTCGAAGCCGTGGTCGACCTTGCCGGCAAAGATCAGGTCGTCGCCCTTCCGCCGTCCGAGGAAGATGCCGTCCCACTTGTTGCCGTCGAGCGCGAAGCCGGCGATGGCGAGGGTCTCTCGGTGAGCGCACGTGGTTTTCACCCAGTAGTTTCCACGCCCGCCGACATAGGGCGAGTCCGCGATCTTGGAAACGATGCCCTCCAGCCCCGCTTGGCGGGCGCGCCGGTACAGCTCGGCGCCACCGATCGCGAAATGCTCGCTGTATTGGATGGGCGTATCCTCGATCAGCGCCTGAAGAGCCTTCTTACGCGCCTCCAGCGGCTCTTGGCGAAGCTCCCGGCCTTTGAGGTACAGCAGGTCATATGCAATCATGACGATGTTCTGGGCGCTGCCTCTGAGACTGTTCTGAAGCTGCGAGAAGTCCGTCTTGCCGCCTTCGCCGGGCACGACGATCTCACCGTCGATGATGGCGGAGTTGGCCCTAATCAGGACGGCATCCTGCGCGACCTTCCGAAACTGCCTGGTCCAATCGTACCCGCGTCGCATGAAGACCTTGATGCTCTCGCCAGTGATGTGAAGCTGGGCTCGGTAGCCGTCATACTTGATCTCGTGGAGCCAACGGTCGCCTTGTGGCACCCGGTCGACCTGCTCGGCCAGGAGAGGCTCGATGAAGCCGGGGTAGGGCGTCTTGACCCCGATCGACACGATTTTCTTGCGCGGGGACGCCACTGACACACTCCACGCCAGATCACGAACTCAGAGTTCCAGGTCGAGCAGCTTCTCTGAGAGGCAGCGCCAGTTGGACGGCAAAGGGACGGATCGCGTTCGCCTCGATGAAGGCCCGCAGCGCGGGGCTGATCTCGACGTTCCGGTCGAGGGCGCGCTCGGCGAGCTCGTCCGCGATCTCGCTGGTCGCATCACGAGACCAACCCTCGATCGGGTTCAACGCAACGATCCGGACCGGATAGGCATACTGACCCGAGATCAGGTCGCTGATAATGGTCTCCAAATCGGTGTCCTGCTCGTCAGTCTCGCGCCAAGAGCAGCCGGCGCGTGCGCCGAAGTCCTCCAGGACCAAGTAGATTTCCCGGTCGAGACGATCCAGCGGCACGATCGACGGCGAATGACGCATGACGCAACTCCAACTAATAGAGGAGCAATGGCCGGGCTGGCCGATCGTTCCGGCCAATCGCTGCGCCTCTTTGCGGTGGGTGACCAACCAAGCGGTCACAGTGAGCGAGGCCCGGAACTGAGCCCTTCCGTCATTGTAATGACTCCAACTACCCCTGCGCGAATCTATCCTGGACTCCACCAGGATGAGCCACTGTCCGTTGCGGCTGTGGTGAGCTCGCCGCAAGCTTCCGTCTGCGGCGGAATTTATGAGCGTCAGCGTTCGTCAAGCGCCCGCGAGAAGCACGGCTAATCAGTCTTTTCCTGCCAAAAGCCCATGAAGTGACTCAGGTGGCTCATGAGGTCGGTGAAACGGTCCTAGGTACTCTGCCAGCAGGCGCAATCCTATCGCCTTGCCATTCAGGCGGGCCGCTTCATAATCGTGCAAATTCGGTGTGCACGCCCATCCTTCGCATTGGTCGGCAAGATGTTGCATCTGCGAGCTCGACAGCAAGCCTAGTGTACCTGTCGGAGGTACAGCGAAGAAATCAATCAGGCGAAGTGCGTCCGCCCTCGGTATAGGGTTCTCCGGCGCGCCCCCTCGATCAAGGATGACCTTCCAGACGTCTGGGAGTTTCCACATTCGGCATCGACGTTCAGCGTCGGCCTCTTCCAGGGCGCCGTCCCTGATAATCGCGAGCTTACATTTCAACTGGGTGATCTCGTCAGCTGATGAGCTTGCCGCAATGTTCTCCGTAATCTGAGCATACCTATCCGCGCATAGCCGGATGTAATACTCGGGCTCAAATTTTCTAACCACCAAAAACCCCCGCGAGCACAGTGGGTGATCCTGATCAGGGCGGCTCAGATCGTGCTTATCGTTTGTCCAGTTCAGGCCAAGATGGCAGGTAGTCAGCTTCCCTTCGATCTTCGAGGCCGCCTGGTCCCTTCAGGGAAGATTTCCTGAAAGCTCACGCCTAGGGCTTAGCCGACCTGGCGGACGTCACTATGGTCGCGTTGCGAGTCCCAAGCTCAAGTCCGCTCACTCAAGACCGATCGACACCCGATCGATCAGCCAATCCTGCTTGCGACAGCCTTGGGGCACTACGACGATAGCAATGGAGCTGGCGGCCCATCGTTCCGAGCTCGGTTGAGCCGCGTTATCGGCGGGGTGTTTTCAGTTTCACCTCTGAGCCGACGATCTCCACGCGAGCACTGGCAAGCAGCCGTTCGACAGCCCCGCAACGGGTCGGCTGATCCAGTTGCTAAATCGGCGGCATAGATATTTCGGGTGCCTATCTTGGCACCGGAGCAACGAACCGCATCATCCCGTATCGCGCAATCGGGTAGTCGGTTGTCGTGCTTAGCCGGTTCCAACATCGGAATTACTTAATGCGGTGCCGTCAGGCCACTCTACATTTGATGCGTAGCTCACTAAGCGCTCATCTCCCGCCTGTCTTCCTCGTCCTCTTTCGCTCGCTCAGCGCCGCTCAGCTTTTACGCGGTGTCGATAATCCCAGACGTTTGGCGCTAAGATGAACGCTTCACGGAAATTATGCAGACAATCTTGCGGTGGAGAATAGCGGAATTTTCAATGCCGCTTTCGACAGGTATTTGCGGACGCCGCCATTAAGCTTGCGCTTCATCAAGCCGAGTAGCCCAAGCCCCAGCCCAACAGCGAACAAATAGAAAGTGGACGGGAGTGGAACTGGCGAAACGGAGACCACCGAAAAGGTTGCCGAACTTGAGAAGTTAGCGAAGCCGGCCTCGCCGAACGTGAACCTGCCGTCATATCCCGAACTGGTTTGCGCGAGACTGAAAGTCGCGGGAGCACCAAAAGCCGCCCCCTGTTCAAAAACAGAAATATGGCCTGGTGATAGACCGAGCGTTGTGGAAGTCGCACTGAAACCGAAAACAGCGGCACCAGGGGTTATCGTCGTGGTAAAAATCGGATCGTCTGCCCCACCCGGTCCAAACCCCACCAAAGTGTACGTGACATCTAGCTGGTCTGCTTGGACGCCAACGCTCTGCGCTGGACTGAGTGGTCCATTAAACGTGCTGCTCGTTATCGGACCGACGGGTTGATAAAAGGACGTGATAAGGAAAAAATTAGACGGAATAGGCCCGCCATTCGAGGATGTGACCTTGGCGAAACCAACGATTAGATCTAGCGAGTAGTCGAAAGGTCCGCTCATTAAAGACGATGCGGATGCGCAACTCGGTAGCAAAAATGCCGCAGCTACCACTGCCTCAATTCTCTTCACTTCAGCCCCTCCAGTGCGAAGGCTGAAGTTTCACACTTCAAGCATGGGTTGAGTCAATCGTATCAAGTTGTTTCTGACTGAATTTTGTCCCTTGACTTCTTCATGCATCCACTCCCTTCGGGCGCAGCCCCGTGGCGGTTCAGGCGACAATCTGGTGCCGCGTTGACATCCTGCGTAGTGGTTGAAATATTACGGATAGAGTTACCTAAGCGTGAGGATCATGTGTGACTGATCCAGTATCAATTGAAGACTGGATTGCGTTGGGCCGAACCCATCGTCTGGCTGCAGAACGTCTCAGTAAAAGCCGACATACATCGCAACAGGCTGTGTTCCATGCTGGGTTGGCCGTTGAATGCTTAATCAAGGCCTTAATAATTAGGGTTGAGCGCCTGAATGCATGGCCATCACGATCTGCTCGGCCAGAAGTCTACACTCACAACTTGAGATCCCTTTCGGCTGTTGCCAAAATAGCGTTGCTGCCTACCTCGCCCTGCGCTGCCGAATGGTCGGTTGTGCTACAGTGGGATAGAAATCAGGGCTATGATCCAGATCCAATGCCACGATCTGTCGCAAAATCCTTCCTGGAAGCGGCCTTCGGCCAAGACGGAGTATCAAAATGGTTGAAGACACAGATCCGTTGAGGTTATCGGAGCAGCAGAAAAAAGCAGGCGCTGAATTTCTGAGTGCTATGCAAAAACTTGGGCTCGATCCGGAGTGTCTCTTTTGGGCGTTTGACTTTGAAGTTGGGCACCATGTTCTGCTTATGGCGACAAGCGCTTACGAGTTGGCCGGACCATTGGCAATCTCGAGAACTATTTTCAAGGCGTACAACGCCTCAGCAACTCCGAAGGATATTGATCCTTTCGTTCTTAGGTTTCACAGCCTTCATCATAATTTTATTAGGGCGACCGCTGTTACCCGCGAGCACGACGTGGTTGATCCTTTAAACCGGACGTACTTTGGATCCCGCGATATGAAATGGCACCCGGATTGGTTCTACAAATTTGCTATTAAGAAGCCCGGCGCCGCCGTAGTCGAACAGAGGTGGAAGCGCTACGAAAAGAAGATTGAACGTTTGGCTGCTTAAATCAATGGCTCACTGGGAAGCTCGACCATGTCCTCGCCGCTACATGCCTTTGCCGAAGAAAAGAGCACTTCGCGCCGGATTGGCAATCAGCGATGGAGGTGCTGATCGTGGTTGCGGAACCTGGCGGCCAGCGATGCCCGGAGGAGGGTCTCCTTTCGGCTAGTGGCGTCGATTTGGCCCGTCACGCCAGCATCGATCGCACCGACGAAGGCGAGAACGTCGCGCCGCGCTCGTTGCGATGGCCGAGTTTGACAAGTTCGGCCGCGATATCACGAAGGGAAAGGCCGTCGTTCTCCAGCCGTTTCGCTGCGGCGATCATTGCCGCGATCTTCCTGCCCTCGTCCGAGTCCTCACCGCTTCTCTCGAGCCAGCTCTTACGACTCTCCACCTTGCAGCCTGTTTTACGCCGCTTGCGCTCGCGCGCGCCTCGCAGCTTGGCAACCGTCATGGCCTTGTCGAACTGCGCAACGGCGCCGAGGATTTGCCGAATTGAGCACAGCGGTGGGCGTGTCATCGACAAACTGATCGGGCGAGTCGGCGGCTAGGTAACGACACCGATCAAAGCGCTGCGCGCATTCCTTGTTCAGGCCGCGCGAGCCAAAGGTGCCGATCCATTGACAGACGGTCGGTCGGTTCTCACATTCGAGCCATACCAGAAGAAAAGGATAAGGGGAGGGGATCCAGCCCCGCCTCCCGCGGTGGCGCTGGAGTCTACATCGAGGGCGAGCTCGGTGCCTATCATCTCTTGGCAATGCTGGCCGACACGGAAGCTCGGGGAATGCCGGGTGTGAAGATAATCGGCGTGCACTTTCAGGGCGCCGATCAAGGCTTCGCATTGGATGACCTGATCGTAAAGCGATCCATTCGCAATAGTAAAATGTCCGGTTGAAGTCAGGCCGTTTCCTTCGAAAGTTGATGAGCACCCTGAAGCTACTTCCTCGAATTGCCAGGCGGCGATAGCGCCTGTTGAAGAATGGGGTGCCAGCGACGCCGATCCCGGTACGCTAATATTAAGGCTGGGCGAAGTTTTCTCTCATATGAGTCTGCGGCGGTGCTGAACAATTTCAAACAGTTTTCTAGGTGTAGTTTAAAATCTGGCGGCATCACCTGGTGCTCTTCAAGTCGGTCCAACGTAAATGCCTCCATTAGACAATTTGCACCATACCAAAATTCTTGAACGCAGGTTGCTGCCGACTGGCCCTTTACCAGTTCGTCGACTATCGCTTTCGTGTCGGGATTAAACCTCTCCTTTTGGCTATCGACACTGAATGGATAGATGAACGTTCCAGTGACGTGAGACGGCACTCCTTGGAAAGAGGTGCTCAGAATAACAACTTTGAACTTGGCGAATGTGTACTCAACCCAATTAAATGAGGGGCTTCGCGGCACATTGAAGTTCATGTCGGGGCTGCCGACCAGCACACTGTGAATGAACATTTGAAGATCGGGATTGTATTGGTTCACAGTGACAATCTTTGTCGATGTGCGGCTCGCGTCTTTGGGGATGTACCGATTTCCTTCTAGGTTGGTGCATCTCCTAATATAAGTCAGACAGAAACCCGTTTTCTTCTTTATGGCATCGGTTAGAAGGTGCCTCGGAACGGGGGCTCCGTTGGCGACCGTTTGGGTCAGGTGGATTAGATTATAGGTATCGCTGTTCGAAGTGGTATGGATCGACATTTTATGAGCCAAGGTCGGGATTAGCTCGGGACCATGGCCGATGTGTTCAGCCGACTTCATCACCAGAGTTAGTCGTCCGCAGGGTTCCTCGCTGATCGAAAAGAGCTCCCGTGGCTCCCCTCTTACGTCAACACAAAATCTAGTTCTGTTTCGTGGCATTTGATGAACTCAAGCGAGTATTCGCTGCCACCGTGCAGTCCCTTTGATCGGCGCGAGCGCGCTAGCCGCAGGGGCTTTTCGCTATTCTGAAATAACCAGATTGTGAATCGATTTTTTGCGGTGACAAAAACCAACCGCGCCCAGGGCAAGAATCGCGGCGCCGAAGAGCGGCAAAGCAGACGGCAGTGGGACAGCCGAAACTGTCTGGGACTGGGATGTTATTGCGAAATCGAACGTCCGGCCGAACGCTCCATTTGTAACAGTAAACTGTCCTGTCGACGTTAGGCCGTTTGCTCCGAAAGTTGACGAGTAATACAGCTCCGCGAACGTCTCACTAGAGAATGTAAAATCGCCTTTTGTTATCATTCCCGTTGAGAAGCCTCCTGCAACAGGGATGATGCTTCCAAAATTGCCCGTAAGTCTCCCCGTGACTCCTCCGATTGTGATGTCGGCAAATCCAACATCATAGGGGGTGGGCGGAGGCACAGAATAGAACGTCTCGGTTATCTGAAACGGTGTGCCGACCAACGAATGAGCCCCAAAAATCGTTTGCTCTGTAAAAGTATAGCCTGGGAAGAGCGGCGGAAAGAACGTGGTATCTGCGGATACATATCCAGAAAACGAAAAAAACGACGAAGCGTGTGCGGAGTGCACGCAAAAAAGAGACAAGAACAAAATTATTAGACGTTTCATGTGGCCCCCGATCATTCTAATTGAAGGGCGCCCGCAAGGGTTGAGTCAATTGTATAAAATATGTATAGGCCAGCAAAACCTATTGACCCGGGAGCGTTCCAATCACCTTCAAAGTAGCGGGTGCAGGTGTCTGGCTCACTCCCTCAGGGATGTCGGCTCGCTCTCTTCAAGGGACTGCGGTCGTGACTCGCGGTCCGGCCGCGCCCTTTTAGGCTCGATGAGGCACGCTCCAAGCGCCAATCCGAATGGATTTGCTGCGTCATCGAAGAATGGCCGGATGCCGACGAGATATGAGACGTGAGATAGAAGCGTGCTCGCGAGCAAGGGTGATGATCACCCCAGCCCAAATCACGAGTTTCGGGCCGAACATAAGACATCCCTCCGGGGCGGAGGACGTTAGCAATTTGGTATGTCGATTGGGTCGGCCAGACGCAGCAGACGCTCGCGGCGTGCGTTAATTCGATTTCTTCAAAATGCCCATCCCGTATTTGTACAAAGGCGGCTGGCCGAGTTCGAGCATGTACTGCTCATAACCGACGCGGGCCTTGTACCACCCGCCATCTTCGCAGTCGTCCACCAAAATTATTCCGCCAGCACTCAGCCGCGGCAAGATCCGCTTGAGTCCCAGATAAATCGGCTCAGACAGATCGACATCAAGCAGGCATGCAGAGAGGGCGTCGGGCAAATCTGTATCTGGTAAAGATGCGATGTCGCCCTGAATGATGGCTACGTTCTCGCCTCCATGTCTGTTCAGCACCCATCGTGTTAACTTGGGTGAATTTGCCGAAAAATGATGCTGCACAGATGCAGCGTTGTCGGTCTTTACCTGATTTTCCACAAATCCTGAAAAGGTGTCGTACGCGCTGTATTTCTTTTTGATGCCGAGGTTCGCCATCATCTTGGCGGTAACGGCCGACGTTCCGCCCAAATAGCACCCAACTTCGATAACTTCGCCAGGCACATCCGCCGTATCGATCACAGTCTGTTTCCAAAGAAGAAGCCGCTCTGGCCGGATCATGATAGGTGGATATCGATAGATCAGAGGGCGGATTACATTTTTTATGGCGAGTTTTGCTGGGCCGAACATCACGATCCCTTCATCAAGCGCTGTTCGAACGTAGATTCAACCTCCAGTTTGGACAACTCCGAGCATTGGCGCGTCGCGAAAAAACCTTCTTGACAACTATTAACGCCGCATGATTCCGCGGCGGCGAGGGTGGTCAATGGCCATCTCTCAGGGTCAGCGCGGAAGTGCCGACCCTTCCAAACAATCGGCCCGCGCGAGCCGCTGATCGCGCCAAGGTAAAATCGAACATGCTCCGCATCGTCAGGCTGCCGGCGAGCTATCCGGTAACCCTGGCCGAGGCCAAGGCGCAGCTGCGCGCGACCGACACCAGCAACGACGTGATGATCAGTCGCGGCCAGCGTTGCAATCCTGATTGCCCACCATCGACGATGTGAATCCGCCGCCCACTACCTCTCTGCGGGGCGTCAATCGCGCCAATCTTCAGGCAGAGTGCATGGGCGAACATGAATACCGGAAGCAATCAGAAACCATATAATGGCGTGCCCTTTCGCGATCTTGCGCAAACTCCCGGTTCGGATCTGTCTCGCGGGTGTGAGGAACTACAGAAGAGACTTGGCTTGGTCGGGTGCGCTTGACTGCCCGGCGCAATAGCTGTTTGACCGTTGCTTCGTGCTTTAGCAGCCTCCTGTTTCAGTAAGACTTCGTCAAACAACTTACCGGAATTTGAGAGGCTAGGGATCATATGCCCGCCGGTTCACGCTTGCGGGTTTTTGTTGCCCTGCGTTGGTTCCTCGATCTAGGCTGGTCTCAACCACGAGATGGTCGTGGCGACAGGTATTGTGAAGTGGTTTACAGGACGCTGTCCTCGATGTTGCGTGTCACGCCAGAATCGATCGCACGGACGAAGGCGAGAAGGTCGAGCCGCGCTCGTTGCGATAGCCGAGCTTGTCAAGTTCGGCCGCGATTTCGCGAAGCGATAGGCCATCGTCCGCTAACCGCGTCGCCGAGGCGATCATCGCTGCGATCTTCCTACCCTCGTCCGAGTCCTCGCTGCTTCTCTCCACCCAGCTTTTGCGACCTTCAACCTTGCCGCCTTTCTTGCGTCGCTTGCGTTCTCGCGCGCCTCGCAACTTGGCAACAGTCATGGCCTTGTCGAACTGAGCAACCGCGCCGAGGATTTGCCGGATCAGCACAGCGGTGGGGGTGTCATCGACAAACTGATCAGGCGAGTCCGCGGCGATCAAGGTGATGCCATCCGCCTGTAGTCGCTTCCATCCCGTCTCTTGCACGATCAGATCGCGGGCGAAGCGATTGGCAGTCTCCACGATGATCGTGCGAACGCCGTTACTTGCGATTTTTTGAAGGGCGGCCATGAAGCCCGGCCGCACATCGATCATGTCGCTTCCCGCCACGGCGGGATCGTCAAACCAGGCGGCGATCTTGTACCCAGCCCGGTTGGCGTGCGCTTGGATAGCCTTCCGCTGGCGAACCAAGCTGTCCTTGTCCTCGCCGACATTAGAGGCCGAACTCGTTCTCGTGTAACCGATTGCAGCCTTCCGTTGGCGTTTCTCCTGATCTGACATCGACTTGGCCCGAGCTTGTACAGATATCTTGAGAAATCGCGCCTTCGGCGGCGGCGGAGCGTCGGCCCGCATACGGATTGTAGGCTCGTCAATGAGGGTAGGGGACTAGTCAAGAAGGCGTCGGCGGAACGGGGCTCCTCCAAATTCAGAGTCCCAAGTGGATGAAATCTGGACCAAATTCAAGGGACCGACTAGAAAGGCTCGCACTTAACTGCGGTGTGAAGCTACGGATACTAGTGACGACGCCCACAGCCGGCCGCGAAAAGTGGTGCAGGAGCTCGCCGCGCGGCCGGCGACCCAAGTCATTAGGAGTGCGGCTTCTCCGCGTGTCTTGATGAGCTCATTCGGCGTATGTAGCGCGCTTCGTCAGCCGCGAACGTCGGCCCGCATTGCTGAGCCAGGCGGCAAGCCGAATGCGTTCGCCTTCGGGGTGGCGCGCCTGCTCGGCCAGCATGTTGGTGAGGAACAGCTGCGCCGCCGGGCGCGGCTGATCCAGGATCTGATGCAGACGGTCGGACCGCTGGTCGGCGTCGCGGCGACGGCTGTCGGCTCGATCTACGCCGGCTTGAAGGGGCTGCTCGGGTAGCTTGGGAGAGCGCGGCAAATAAAGGATATTAGCATTACGCCCGAGACAAGCCCGATTGCTGCGCGGGGTCGCGTGTCCCATTGCGAGCGGACGCCGGGAGCTTGCGTCCTAGGACTTCTTCGATCTCGGCGAACGTCAGCCGGACGATCGGTCCGGGCTCGCTCAACAGCCGTACATGCAGTGCGTTGTAAACGGACTTTCGAGAGTTCATGGCCTGAGAGCCGGCAAGTGTAAAACGCTTGCATCATGGAGCATCCGACGGGGCGCCGCACTGGATTACAGGTATTCGGACGGAAACTGCGATCGGGGGCTTTGTCGTTCCGCTTACTGACGAGCGGAACGGTAAGGGTGATGGGAAGTTACGGGATCGTAGGAGATGCTGTGTCCCAATCAAACGCCGACCGGTTCAAGAGCAAGGCTGAGGAATGCCGCCGTCTGGCAGCGGAAGCCGAGGGCGACGGGGACAAGGAAGGCTGGCTGCGTCTCGCGGCCGAATGGGACAAGTTGGCCGAGAGCGCAGCTGCTGCCGGGGGCATCTTCAACCGCTACGAGTAAATCGCCTTAAGGTGGCCCTAGCTCGTTGGCAGTTCCTTGCCCTGCGTCAGCAGCGTCAGCGGTGGGAATTGAGCCTTCACGCTACTCGCGGTGGATCACCGCTCCTCCGCACCAAAATAGCCAACACGTTGCGCTAACAGCGATTACCAGATGAAAAGTTTCGAACAACGTGAGTAGCCACGGTCACAAGCTACGAACTTGTTTGCCTAACTGCACCGATATTGCCTTCACCAAAAAGGCGGAACTTGCCAAAGCCCGCATCCACTGCATCATGTTTGGCTGCAACCTGGAGCGGAGAGGGGCACGCCTTCCTCCTGCTGGATGATGGAAGGGTGCTTGTATGAGGTCGTTCCGTTCAGTGCGGTTGGCTCTGGCAACTAATCATCACTCCATCCATATGGATGGGTGCGCGGCGTGCGCCTCTCTTTGGGTGACACCAGCTTGAGTTGCCCTGTCCTCGCGACAATCAACCATTCCTCTGTGGTCGTGAAGCCAGGTGCTTGGATGCTGGTTTCGAGGTAGATGTTTCCGCCTTCCAGAACTTCGATCGGGATCTGAACGGGCACGACGCCGGAGTGCTGCTCGACTTCGCCATCCTTAAAGATCGGGAGGTCGGGTGGAGAATTGATGACACGCCGGAAGATTCTCATCTTGGGGCGGGGAGCCTCGTCCCGCTCGCCGATCGATTTGAACGGACCGACTTGGAAGGGTATCGGCAAGTCGTAGTCAACGAAGAAATCGACCACGACATGATGAGCGGGCGTCGGGGATTTGTTTAGGACGACACAATGCAGCATGACTGTCTCGGAGTTCTGCGTACCTTGATCGACGCGGGGAGTGTGGGTCTTTAGTCGTCCATCGAACCATAGCTCAGTGTAGAGGTCTGGTGTCGTTGACCGGCGCATGATGTCGCGGATCTCGTAGTCATGCATCGGGACCGATTGCAAATCGAAGCGTTTGTAGTACTTCCCGTCTGGGGCCTGGTGCGGGCCAGTCTGGGTCTGCGGTACTGAGATCACATACCCGAACTGGCCGGTGCCCATATCGATTCGGGCGGTCTGGACGCCATTCATTCTCGGCTGGACACGAGAATTGAGCACTTGGTCGATCCACTCTCGGGTAACCTTTGGATCGATCACGCCGTCATCTACGCGGCTGGGCTTCTTAGTGACCTTGTCTTCTTCCACGCCATACACGAGTTGACCGCCGGCGGAATTGGCTAGAGCGGTGACGTCCTTGCAGAGTTCGTCCGGGCCTTTGCCGTCGCGGGTAAGTGCAGGCGATGCCTTATAATCAAGAGTGAGGCTCTCTTCTAAGCCCTCATCGACAAGCCGTTGAAGGTCGCCCTTAGCTCTGAGATCTAGCATGGAACACGGCCTCGATAGAGGTCAGGGGAGCTTGGCTGACTTTTTTGACGTCTTGCTGAGCGTCGAAGTCATTTTCTTTGCCAGCTTGTTGATTTGGTCGGACTTTTTATCGATCAGCTCGCCGAGCGCGTGTTCGTAGATCTCGAATGCGTCAAAGCATCTCGGTTCTAGTAAGGGTGTTGTTGTGGGTACCGAGGTTACCAGCGATGCGCAAAGCATGAAGATGTTCCTTGTGGACAATCGCGCCAGTTGTTGAAATGAATTTGTCGATCCGCGACGACAAATCTAGGGGCTTTAGTTTACCTGGGGCAGCAGGCTTCTTCGGATCTTTGGCACGCCTGAACCTGGCTACCTTGAAGTGATCCATCAGCCTTTCGACACTGGTTCTGATCTTTGTCGCACAGGCTCCGAAGTCGCTCCAGAACAACTGGAATGCGAGCTCCATTTCCGATCGTACCTCGGACGGTAGTTTCTGTGGCAACGTTATAATGTGCGGAGCCGGGTACATGCTCATCGGTTCAAGAAAGCCGGCGAACTGCCAGTCGCCATCATCGTCATAGTTTGGTTCTACGGAAATCCTTCCGGAGACAGCTACGATGTCCCCACACTTCGAGCATGAAAGTAGGCAGACGAATTTCTCATCTGACCACTCAGGCTCCCATTCCGGAGACTTCTTATTGTTTTTGGAGGAACGGGTTTCCTCGATGTGTAGCGTGTCTTTGACAATGCCAAGAAAGGGCTTGCTGCACCTCGGGCACGGAAAATGGGGAATCTCGGTGGGTAGAAAAGATGCGTGCCAAAGCGTGCGATCGACTGCCATGACTTTCCTGAATTTCAAAGCTAGAGCATGCTTAAAGGGAACAAAAAGAAGGCAGTTTTTGATCGAAGCGACGCACGCGAAAATTTACGGCTCTTGGTCGAGAATGTTGCTGAGATGCGCACGGATTTCATCCGACAGCTCTCGGATAGCAACTAAGTCTCCCCTCAAACTTGCATCGATGATAACGGCAACGCCGCCTCTGGCCTCCACCTTCGAGTTGTAGCTATCGACGTTCTGTATGATCTCGCCGACCGCGTTTCTCATGTATCGGGTCATCAGCACGAGTACCGCACCGGCCGACCGTAGATCGGGCGATACGCCGATCACAGCCTTATTGGCATCTATATGCGCCATTCCCGCGCCTGCTCTCGCACTAGCAGCGGTCCCGAGCCGGGAGATCTCGATGTAAAGATCAAATGCCGCACCGTACTTGCGGCCGTACTCTATGCCGCGCCGCATGAGGTCGCGAACCTCATAGTCTTCCATCGACTCGGCTTTGAAGTTGTACCGTTTGTAGTATTTGTGCTCTGGCCCTTGGTGCGGACTGCGAGACTTCGCCTGGGGAATCTCGATGACGTATGCCACGCGCCCGGCGTTCTTGCTCTCCAGGATCACCGGTTTAATGTAGAGGTCCTCAATCTTAGGATCTATGTTCGCGGTCAGAATATTTTCGAGCCATTCCCTTTTGAGCTGGGCTGCGTCCACGCCATCATCGGTCCCCTCTGGAAGATGCCCTCGCTCCTTCATGCCATAGATGATGATGCCGCCCGACGAGTTAGCCATTGCCGAGACATCCTTGAACAGCTCGCTCTTTTGGTGATCGGTGTTCCCGAGCGCCCGCGAGTCTTTATATTCGAGCGTAAGGCTTTCCATGATTTGCCCCCGATGCAGCTCATCGAGATCACTCTCATTCCATTCACGAACCGGCCGCATGCAGAAAGCTCCCTTTGCGAGCGTCTTACAGGATTATCCGACCCTTGTCTCATAGGTTGTTGATCAGGCAAGATGCCCGCTGTGGATACGGCGCAAGCAATGATTTATATGCTCGGCCAGCGTGTTGTTCGCAGCGCCGGCGGCAGCCTTTTGGGGAGTATTGCCCCGTTGGTCAATCTCCCGGATCTGAGCGGTGTCATACGGGATATTGATAACTTAGGGCGGTTTCATTCAGCCATGAACAAAATCGCCAAGTTAAACGCTATAGCGGCAAGTTGCGCGTTTCTTTCTGCACTGTTGCAAGCGATAACAATGGTCCTCGTTAATGGAGTGCGCCGCCGAGTTGACGAAGACGATAAAGCTCTATGCAACAGACTCGGCGGCTCTGGAGCTATCGACGAGCTCGCGAGCACGGAGTAGCTGGGTCAAGATCTGGCGAGCGGAGTAGGGGCGGCGAACGGCGCGGCTGGAATTGTGGAAAGCTGTGATCGAGACGTAGCTATACGCTACCGGCTCCATGGAGAGGCGAGTTACTCGGGCTCTCTTGCCTGGGCGAGGATATCCACTCCTCCACATCCTATGGGCGATAGTATTGAAGTCTCGATCGAATCCTGACCAGCGGAGAGGTTCGCTTCGACAAGCTACGGTGCAAACCTACGCATCACCAAACGGCTCATACCATCGGAGAGCGATCGGTCGACCTCAACTTGAAAAATTCCCGGGATCGGCAGCGCGGACGCCGCGCCACGGCTGCTAGCCCATCACCATGGCATGGTCGCCGGGTGCCGATGCCGACACGCTCCGAAGCGGGAGCAGCAGGGGATGGCAGCTAACGTCAGAAGCATAATCATCTTGAAATCGTGTATGTAGCTGATGATGGTGGCCTGTTGCTGGATGTCATAGGACAAGCGGTGGCGCGTGTGTCGTTAATGGCTGGGATAAGGGAGCCAAGGTGGAATCAATGCCCGGCGACCACTCGGTCCCGTCCGCCTTGCGGCGGTCGAGACTTCAATTGGGACCGCACCAAGCAGACATGCTTTCAGAACAACAGCGACCAATTTTCTGATCTGGGGCCGAAGGCGCAGAAGTCCCACTTGCTTGGGCCAGCGAGTAAGGTGACTCCAACTGGCTGCGGTGTTGGTCTCCGTAAGACATTTGGTCCACTACCCGCGTGGGCCTTAGCATGAGGCGCTGCCCAGGTGATCTAACGCCAGCGCAGCGCGGTTCGCAGCGTGATATGGATTGTCATCCTTCAAGCGTGTTGGCCGGACTGGCGCATCCTCTGATACGCCATGACCGCGGACACGCGGTTGGTCGCGCCGCACTTCTGCATGATGCTGCTCATGTAGTGCTTGACGGTCTTTTCGCTGATCTTGAGCTTGTCGGCGACCATCCTGTTGGTGGCGCCGCTCTCGACCTCTGCGATGATCTGGAGTTCGCGATGGCTGAGGCCGACCTCGATCGATGCCGCCTCCTTCTGTTGAACCGCCGAAAGTAGCCGCGCCGCGAACTCCGGCGAGACGAACGATGTCTCGTTCTTGAACACCGCCCAGATCGCCGCTTTCAATTCGCTCGCGCTGACACCCTTCAGGATGTAGCCATGCGCGCCCGCGTTCAGGGCGGCGATGCCAGTCTGCGGATCGTCGCAGGCAGTGAGTATGACGCAGTGCGTTCCGGGAAATTCGACGCACAGCTGCTTGAGAGTTTCCAGGCTGTCACCTGGTATTCCGAGATCGAGAACGAGGATGCTCGGGCGATGCGTTTTTGCGATTTCCAGCGCGTCTGCCGTTGAGGCGCCTTCGGCTACGACCTTGAAGCGAGCCTCCGCCCGAAAAACGGCGGCCAGTCCTTGGCGATAGATCGGATGATCGTCGACGATTGCAATAGTAGCCTGCCCACTGGAGTTTTCCATATGCGTACTCTCACAAATAAAAACGCTGCAGAAAAATGGCAGTCTAGAATGTTGCGAGCATAGGCCTCGTAAGGATAAAGTTTCAATCACTTTTGATGGGTCGGGCATCTCTCAGGTGTTCGTCGTCAATTCCGGCGATGGAACTTCGGAGATGCAGCTCGCAAGAAATCTCCGTGCCTTGGCCCAGATTGGAGATCACGGAGAACGTCCCGCCCAGTGCTCTCACTCTGGAGGCCATACCCATAATCCCAAGACCTGATAGGGGCTTGGCGGTCGTGCCGGAAAAGCCGCATCCGCGATCGCGCACCGAGAGCCGCAGCGTCCCGGCGCAGTAATTAACCATTACGGTCTGGCGATCGCTCCCCGAATGCTTGAAGGCATTGTTTAACGCCTCCTGCGTCACCCGAACGACGCAGCGTACGGCGTCGCGAGGCAGTCTCTCAGGCACCCCGGTCATCTCGAAATCGACGATGGAGGCGGCGCGGCCTTCATGTGCACGTATGATTTTCCGGAGCATCTGAGCGAGGTCGCCGCTGTCACCAAGATCGGGAAGAAACAGATCGGCGGCGATCGCGCGCAGCTCCTTGAGCGCGTCCTGGAGGGCGCTCCGGAATTCCGTCAGGAGCGCTCGCGCTTTGGGTGTCCGGCCGCCCAGCTCCTGCTCGAGACCTTCGATCCGCAGCAGCGCGAAGGATATCAGCTGCGCGGGGCCGTCGTGGAGCTCGGTTCCAAGGCGGGTATGGACAAGATCGTCGATGCGGGCGGCCGTGCGAAGAGCATCTTCCGTTTCGGATTTCAGAATGTCGTTCTTGCGATGCAGCAATACTTTCTCCCGGAATCGCTGCTTGATGGCCGAGCGCTGCCTTTTGATCGTCGTGCTTCCCCGGTGGACGACGACGAAGAGGGCCAAAAGGGTGACGAGACCCACGGACCCGACCACCAGCCAGGCGCCGCGGATGGCGCTGGCCTGGTCGCGGAGAAGCGCGCCGGCGTCTTCGTAGATTTCGGCGACCGCGACGATCCTTTCCGTCTCGTTCTTGTAGAGAGGCAGGAACATCTCGTAGAGCGGCTTCGACAGAGAGCGTTCGAATTCGCTGTCATCATCCTGAAGGTCGGCCATGCCCGCACGAATTTCTCCTTGCAGCGAAGGCGTGAGGTCCGTCGCCGTAAATCTTCTTCCGATTAGCGCCTTTTGCGTGCTGTACACGATGGTACCGTCGCGCGCCCATATCTTGACGGAGGCGACATGCCGTCTGGATTTGAGCAACTCGGCGACGCCATCGAGGCGGCGGAGGTCTTCCGCACTAAGTGTGCCTCCACCGTCCATCGACTGAACGTACGGCTCCACGAAATTCGTCATGTACAGCGCGGCGGCGCCACTCGTTCCGCGCAGAACGCCATCGGCGATACGATTGCCGACCCATCCTCCGACTGTCGCCACAGAAAGCGACAGCACCAGCGAAGACAGCAGTGCGAACTGCTCGAAGAGCGACCTTCGACTCCACCAGCAACGCAATCGAGGTCGGCGAATGCCGGTGGTTCTTCCGGTTGCCCTCGATGGGACGTCTTCAGCGGCCGGCTCGCGTTCGTTGATTCTCAAGGAAGCAACTTCGATGCGCCGAATGCGCCGATCATCTACACCAGCGCCAGAGGCTTCCTCACTTGGTGGATTCTTGGCGATCATTCTCTAGCAATGCCATCGATGAACTGATGCTCAAATAGCAGCATTATATGCTCCAATCGGATCGGCTTTCAACGTTCCGTATGAACATGGTGGAGATCGCACGCGAATCCATCGCCAGCCATTGGGAAGTCACTCGTCGATTGCTTTCCACCGCCGATGGGCCGGTCTGCCGAAAGGCCCAGCTGGCTCGGACTTAAGTCCGAAGGCGGGGGCATTGGTCCCGCTGCGGCACGTTCAACCATCGCCGAGGGATTTTTTAGGTATCGGTTAATGCCTCCTAGGTCATGCGGCGCGGGCCGCAACGCACAATCCTCTAGCGGCAGCGCTCCGCCCGCCTCGGCGACGTTCCCAACATCGGGGAAAGCCGGCCGACACCGCTCTAGCTCCTTGAGCGCCTCCTGCAAGACAGTGCGCAGCTGTTGCAGCAGCACACACCCACACGCCCACCCCAGCGATTGAATGTCATCACTAGGGAAAACGCCGCGCAAGTGCCGGAATGGCGACTCTCATAAACCCGGATCTGGCGGACCAAAGGCCTCACCGCGTCGGACTTTGGTCGGATGGCCATATCGGACTTTCCTGCCTGCCGACTACCCCGTTCGGCCCCAAAATTCGCTCGACTTCCGCACCTACCCGGGCCGCCCCGGGCGGTCATGATGGCCTCGAGAGAATCCGCCGATCGGGCAGCAACAGTCGACAGGCCCGCGTCGGAGCATCGTGCAACGTAAGGGAGACCGAACATGCCCTCTTCGAAGCCTTTCGTCATCACCATGGGCGACGTTAACTATCTGCTCGACCAGTTGCGCGATGCGATAAAAATCGTGCGCTTCGACGCGAACGGTCAGCCGATCTATGGTTACGTGGACTCAGCCGGCGTCTCTCACGATCTCGGTTTGTTCGGCACCTTCGATCCGCTCGCCGTAACGGATGCGGTAACTGGGCTTTCGATTTACGACGGCGCGCGTGAGGCCAGTGGGTTCCGCCTTCCCACGGGCTTCTTCAACAACTTGGTAAGCGTCACGTCATGGACCTGGGGGGCAACCAACGACCCGTTCCCCCGCCTTACGGCCGCCGACTACAACCATTACGTCGAGCAGTCGCTAACTAATCCCGCACTCGCGACGTACGGGGCCGCGCACCCATCGTTTGTGCCTGTCGCCGACAACAGCACCAACTACGCCGATCTGAACAAGACGGTCGTGGACTACACGCCCCGCATGATCACCCAGACGATCAGTTCGTCCTACGGGGACCACGCCACTGGCGTGGCGGAGAGCGCGCTGACTCGCATGGATGTGGCAACCGACACGATCACGGAGGTCGTCACGGCAAGGGACGGAACCACTTCCACTCAGACCGAGACGATCGTTCGCAACGTCAACACGCTGCCCGGCGATCCGTCCACGAGTGGCATCTTCACCCTGTTCGGCCAGTTCTTCGATCACGGCCTGGACTTCATCGACAAGGGCGGCCAGGGCTCCAAGATCGTGATTCCGCTGGCGCCGGACGACCCGCTCTATCGCGCGCCCAGCGGGCAGGACCCGGGCAACACCACGATCACTATCTCGCGGGCCACTCCGGACGGCTACACGGTGACAGACCAGCACGGTCGACCCGTCTCAATCGCCGGTCCCGACGGCCTCTGGGGCACGTCCGACGACGTCAAGGCGCCAGGCGGCGACGGCGTCTACGGCACCGCCGATGACGTGCATGGTGCCATGGTCAAGCCGACGACCACAAGCTACACCAACCATACCTCGCCCTACATCGACCAGTCGCAGAGCTACGGCTCGAACACCCAGACGACCAACCTGCTGCGCGAATGGGTACAGGATCCCAATACGGGCGTGTACCGTCCGGGGGCCGAACTGCTCGATGGCCACCGCACCCAAGCCTATAACAGCCAAGTCTTTGACGACGCGAGTCCCACCGGACTAGGCGTCGGCACCACCACACGCACAGTGCCCACCCTCAACGAGATGCGCGAGCACATCCGGGAGACCGGCCGCGCCGACTTGACGTGGGATGACATAAACAATCTGCGGGCCCGCGACGACCATGGCCAAGTGGTCGACACCAACGGCGCTGCGGTAGGCGGCTTCGTCTACACCGGCGAGGCGCTGCTGCTGGACATGAACCCGCGATTCGATACAGCGCGCCTCCAGCCGAACGACGGAAACGCCGCCACGGTCTGGGATACCAACGAAGCCGCAAAGGTCACGACGGCGATCGCGTACATGAACTCTCATATGGCGGACGTCGGCCGCTCCGGCGACGTGCTGGGTTTCGCCATCGACCCGCAGACTGGACTCAACGCGCTGCAGCTTACCCTGGGCTCCTCCCTCAACATGGGGCCGGGAAGCACGCTACCGGCAGGCACAGTGCTCCACGGCGCCTTCGCGCTGGCGCCCTGGGTCAACTTCTCTAATTTCAGCATCACCGTTACGGATCAGGGCTTCTACGGCGCGGTCGGCGAGATCATGATGGCCTCTGTTGGCGACCACTACATCGCCGGCGACGGACGTGCCAACGAGAACTTCGGCCTGACTGCGCTGCACCACGTGTTCCACGAAAACCACAACGTGCAGCTCGTCAACCTGGAGAACATGATCCTGACCTCGCCGGACGCCACGGCGCGCCACGGTTATCAGCTGGGCGTCGACGACGGCCATGGCGGATTCTTCCACGATCAGGCGGGTAACTATACCCTGACCGACCAGAGTGGAGTCGCGGTCGCCTCGATCGACAAGGTCTCCTGGGACCCGGACAAGATGTTCGAGACCGTGAAGCTGATCAATGAAATGGAATACCAGCACACCGCGATCGACCAGTACGCGCGTCTGGTGACCCCTGACCTTCCCGAGTTCGTCACCTATGATAGCGACATCAACGCGGACATTTCGCTGGAATATTCGCAGGCCGCCTTCAGGTTCGGCCACTCCCAGCTGCGCGAGACCATCGACTCCATCGATCCCAGCGGAATGGTCACCAAGTTCGCGCTGGAAGGCGCGTTCCTCAATCCGGAGCAGTTCGCCGCCGTTGGCGCCTCCAACATCCTGCGCGGCATGTCCCAGCAGGTCTCCAACGAGGTCGACGAGTTCGTCACGCCAGCGATGCAGCAGACCCTGCTGGGCCAGGCGCTGGACCTCGGCGCCATCAACATCGCGCGCGGCCGCGACGTCGGCATGCCGACGCTCAACGAGGTGCGCAAGCAGCTGCACGACGCGCTGGTCGCGGAGCGCGCCGCCGATCCGAACACGCCTCACCACTCCAACCTGATCGTCGACGCTCTCAACCCGTACACTAGCTGGGCCGAATACGGCTCCCAGATGCAGCACCCGGAATCGCTGGTCGATTTCATCGCTGCCTACGCCTTCGACGGCGACTTGACCAAGGCGCA
Source organism: Bradyrhizobium sp. 76 (assembly GCF_023073025.1). Taxonomy (NCBI): domain Bacteria; kingdom Pseudomonadati; phylum Pseudomonadota; class Alphaproteobacteria; order Hyphomicrobiales; family Nitrobacteraceae; genus Bradyrhizobium; species Bradyrhizobium sp. 76. Next base: position 943,231 of record NZ_JADPIS010000015.1, on the reverse strand, counting down.
AGAACTCATCGACATCGAGAGCGGCGTGATCGTTTCCGGGTCGGGAGCGCACGGATACACCATCGACGATGCGATCGGATTCCTCAACAACAACTACACCGGTCCGAACGCAGAACTGGCGACCGGCGAGGGCGCGTTCAACAACATCGACTTCTGGATCGGCGGCCTGGCTGAGCTCCACGTCTTCACCGGTCAACTCGGCACCACCTTCAACGCCATCTTCGAAGACCAGATGGAACGGCTGATGGACGGCGACAGGTTCTACTACATCTACCGCCTGCAGGACTCCCTCAACATCGACACCGACCTCGGCCACGCGATCGTGACCGAGCAGTTCAAGGACATCATCGAGCGCACCACCGGCGTCATGCACCTCAACGGCGACGTCATGGGCTATTCGGACAGCACGCTCGAACTGGCGCGGAAGGTGATGCCCGGGACGGCGCTGACCGCCGTGCGCGGGCAGGACATCTTGGACATCACGGGCAACCATGTGATGGCCAACCAGGGCGATCTGCAGTACGACCTCGGCCACAACCTCATCATGCAGGACTACAAGACCGCCCACGCCTATGGCGATGTCCTGGCGGCGAACGATGCCAACGGCATCCACATGGGCATCTACTCCGGGGTTGGCGGCGGAACCGCCGGCAACGGCACGGTCCTGCACAAGAGCAACACGGATCTCGGCTTCGTCAACCAGGCCTACATTGCCGACTTCCGGCCCGACTTGGGCGAGAATCCCGACGGCACGCCGGCCTCCGGCTACAACTCCCATGAGACGCTCGCGGGCACCGACTACAACGACTGGATCGACGCCGGCAACGGCGACGACACGGTCTACGGCGACAAGGGCGACGACGTTCTGGACGGCAAAGCCGGCGCCGACCATCTCTATGGCGGCGACGGTCAGGACGTGCTTTACGGCGGCGACATCGAGGACTTCCTCGACGGCGGCGAGGGCGACGACATCATCTATGCAGGCACCAGCGCCGGCGCGCTCGACGTCGTGATCGGCGGCGGCGGCAACGACAAGCTCTACGGCGAAGCCGGCATCGACGAGATCTACGGCGGGTCGGGCGATGACTACATCGACGCCGGCGGCGACACCGACCTGGCATTCGGCGATAGCGGCAACGACATCATGTTCGGCGGCGACGGGCCGGACGAACTGCGCGGCGGCCTCGGCGACGACATGCTGAGCGGTGGCTCGGGTGCGGACGTACTCAAGGGCGAGGGTGGCGACGACCTCCTGTTCGGCGGCATCGGCCAGAATGCACTCAACGGCGACAGCGACGAGCTGCTCGGCGACGTCGGCTTCGACATGTCGGTGTTCTCCGACACCAACATCGTGCTCGATGCGGCCGCGGACCTGCGCAACCAGAACCTGGTAGCGGCCGGCGGGGCCGCGCCCTACAATCCGTTCAGCCAGCTCTGGGCTGACCTCGAGGGCGTGGTGGGATCGAAATTCGCCGACAGGATCATCGGCGACGACGGCGACAACTGGCTGATCGGCGGCGGCGGCAACGATACCTTCGGCACAACGTTAGCGAACACCGACGGCCTCGTCGGTAGCGGCGGCAACGACGTCATTATCGGCGGGCACATCCGCCTCGACACGTTGATCGGCACCTACGGCGGCTATACGGACGGCTTTGATGCAAACGGCAATGCCACTCACAGCGTGACGGGGACCCTCACTGGCGGGCTCTTAGCCAACAGCGGCGCCGGCATCCACACGGAACTGTTCGCCAAGCACTACACCGACCTGTTGATGAGCGAGCGCAACAAGGACCTCGTTCTGGGCAAAGATAGCGGGGCGGACGGTACCTCGGACACCGTCATCCTCAGCGGTAACCGGCTCGACTACTCCATCGCCGCTATCAACTACGCCAGCGCCCACGAAGGCGCCGTGGTCGCCTACAAGATCACCGACCATGGTGGGCTCAATCCGGACGGCTCAGCCCGGGCGCCGAGCGACGGCACCGATCTGTTGATCGGAATTCACAAGCTGCAGTTCGCCGACGGCACTGTCGACGTCGACCAACTGGTCAACATTCCCGCCACCGGTGCGCCGGTCATCTCTGACGCGACCCCGACCGAAGGACAGCAGCTGACGCTCGACATCAGCAGCATCCAGGACGGGAACGGCTTCAATCCGGCGGCTCTGCACTATCAATGGCAGTCTTCGCCGAACGGCACGGCATGGAACGACATTGCGGGCGCCACCAACGCAGCCTTTACCCCGCAGGACGTTTCGATCCTCGGTTTCAACGGGCTCGACGCGCAGGCCGGCCTGCAACTCCGCGTCGTCGCGACCTTCACGGATGCGGGAGGTCACCCGGAAACCGTGATCTCGAATCCGACCGGCCCCGTCGGCGCGAACTGGTCCTCGCCGATCCAGGCGACCTTCAACGGCACCGCCGGCAACGACATTGCCAACGGTTCCAACACCATTTTCGGCTTCGGCGGCGCCGACACGCTGAACGGCAACGCCGGCGACGACATCCTCAACGGCAATGGCGGCAATGACACCATCAACGGCGGGGCAGGCAATGACACCATCAACGGCGGTGCCCAGACCGATACGGCCGTCTACGCCGGTCCGGTCGCCAACTTCACCCTTGCGGCCACGACCGCGGCCATCACCGTGACGGACAACACCGGGGCGGAGGGCACCGATACCGTCAGCGGCACCGAGCAACTCCGGTTCAACGGCGTGAACTACGGCGTCGTCACGGGTACCAACGCCAACAACGCCAACCTCAACGGAGCGGCGGGCACGACCGGATCGCAGGCCATCTTCGGCCTCGACGGCAACGACACTATGAACGGCGGCGCTGGCGACGACTATATCAACGGCGGCTCCGGCGCAGACACCGTGACCCAGACCGGATCGACCGGCGGGCATGATTTCGTCGATGGCGGCACGACGGCGCTCGACATCAACGGCCGCGACACCACGCCGGATACCTACGTGCTGAACGGAGTAGCCGGTGCCGAGACCTTCAGTATCTATTCCAACACCGACGACTGGGACGGTGCCGGGTCAGGGACGGCCAGCAGCGCAGCGCATTTCGGCTTCACCGGCCTGAATGCGAACACGGAGATCGTCGTCGCCCGCAACGGCGTGGTGATCGCCGAACTCGACAACATCGAGGAGATTGTCATCAATGCGGCGACCGTCACGTCGCCAGGCGGCGTCCCCCCGGGCGGCACCGGCACCATCGGTGGCGACACCGTCCAGGTTGTCGGCAATTTCACCGGCACCAGTTTGAACTACAGCACGATCACGGTGAACGGCGGCGCGGCCGCCGACACGGTCGACATCTCCGGACTGACGTCGGACCACCGCATCGTGTTCCACGGCGGGGGAGGTGACGATCAGGTGGTCGGGACGCTGCGGCCGCAGGACGTGGTCGACACCCAGACCGCTCAGCCTCCGGGCGACCAAGGCGGCGGCCAAGGTGGCTCCGGCGGCGACGGCCAGGACGGCAACTCCGGCGGCGACGATCAGCATTGTTCGTCGGGCGACCATCAGCACGACGGGCAGGGCGACCCGGATACGCCGCAACCTCCGGCGGTCAACCCGGGCATGGCTGAAGGCCAGATCGGAACCGCAGCCGCCGACGTGATGGTCGGGACGACCGGCGACGACGTCCTCAGTGGTCTCGACGGCGACGACGTGATCCTCGGCAACGACGGTGCCGACACGCTGAAGGCCGGCGCCGGAGACGACCTGGTGAAGGCCGGCGCAGGCGACGACGTGGTGTTCGGCAACGACGGCAACGACGACCTCTTCGGCGGCGCCGGACGCGACCTGATCACCGGCGACGGCGGTGACGACCGCCTGTTCGGCGACGCGGGCGACGATGCCCTGGAAGGCGGCGCCGGCAACGATACCGTCTACGGAGGGGCCGGCAACGACCGGATCATAGCGACCGTCGGCGACGGCAACGACACCTACTTCGGCGACACCGAGGAAGACACGCTGGACTACTCGGCGATCTCGGCCAACATCACGGCCGATCTCGGCAACGGCATCGGTCAGCACGGCAGCGTCGCGAGCGCGCAGAGCGGGACCGACCAGATCTTCGGGTTCGAGGACTTCATCGGCGGCTCCGGCAACGACACCATCGTGGCGAGTTCGGTGGCGAACGTCATGGACGGCGGTGCAGGCAACGACACCTACGTATTCGGCTCCGCGGCAGACGCCAACGGCGATACCATCAAGGGTTTCCAGCCGGGTGACAAGATCGACCTGTCGGCCATCGACGCCAATACGGGGGCGGCCGGCAACCAGTCCTTCGTGCTGTTCGCCGGCAACGTCTTCACCTCGGCCGGACAGGTCATTGTCACGCAGGAGGTGAAGGACGGCGCGGAGCACACCTTCGTCTCCGGCAACACCAACGGCGATACCGCGGCCGACTTCAAGATCGATCTCGGCGCCGGCAATCATGCGCTGACGACCGCCGACTTCAACGGCGTGCACTAGGTGCAACCGACCATCACCCGGGCGAACCGTCGCCCGGGTGAACGATGTCATCGAGGCCAAGGGCAGGGCAGGACAAGATGAGCAAGAACTCGAAGCGAAAGAATTCGACGGAGAATCCGATCGGCAGCTACCGCGGCATCGGTTTTGTCCTGCTGGGGGTGTCCGGAATCATCAACCTGCTGGCGCTGACCGGCTCGTTCTACATGCTGCAGATCTACGACCGGGCGCTGACGAGCCACAGCATCCCGACCCTGGCGGCGCTCTCCGCGCTCGCGATCGGGCTCTATCTGTTCCAGGGCATGTTCGACATCCTGCGTTCGCAGATCCTGGTTCGCCTCGGGGCCCGTCTCGACGCCAAGCTGGCGCCCTTGGCGCACCACGTCGTCATCGAGATGGCCCGCTACGGCTACTCGACCTCCGAGGCGCTCGAGCGCGGCCGCGACGTCGATGTCGTGCGCGGCTTCCTCGGCAGCCAGGCTCCCATCGCCTTCTTCGACCTGCCGTGGATGCCGCTGTTCCTCGGCTTCGTCTACCTGCTCCACCCTGTCCTGGGGCTGGTCACGCTGGCGGGCGCGGTGGTTCTGATGTCGCTAACGGTGGCGACCGAACTGCTGACCCGGCGGGCCGGCAAGGAGACCCACCAGGCGGCGGTGCTGCGCTCCACGCTGGCGGATTCGCACGCGCGCAACGCCGACATCCTGCGGGCGATGGGCTTCGGCGGCCGCGCCGTGGCCCGCTTCGAAGCCGCCAACGCCCGCCATCTGGCGCTGCAGACCCGAACCAGCGACATCAGCGGCAGCTTCGGCGGGATGGCCAAGGTGATGCGCATGATGCTGCAATCGGCGCTGCTGGGGCTAGGCGCGTTCCTCACCATCAAGGGCGAGCTTTCGGCGGGCGCGATCATCGCCTGCTCGGTGGCTTCGGCGCGGGCGCTGGCGCCGATCGATTCTGCCATCGGCAACTGGAAGGTGATCGCTGCGGCGCGGCGCAGCTTCAATCGTCTGAAGCAGACGCTCGCTGCGGCAGAAGATGGCAGCCAGATCCTGCCGCTTCCCAAACCCTGCGCGAGCCTGAAGGTCGAAGGCATCACCGTGGTCGCGCCGGGCAGCGGCACGGTGCTGGTCGGCGAAGTCGGCTTCGAGCTCAAGGCGGGCGAGGCGCTCGGCCTGATCGGGCCCAGTGGCGGCGGCAAGACCTCGCTGGCCAAAGGTCTCGTCGGCGTCTGGCCACTCCTGAGGGGCAAAGTCCGGCTGGACGAGGCGGATCTCGACCAGTGGCGCGCCGATGCCATCGGCGAGCATATCGGCTACCTGCCGCAGGATGTCTCGCTGCTCGACGGCAGCATCGCCGAGAACATCTCGCGCTTCGAGACGGAGCCCGACGCCCGCAAGATCATCGCCGCGGCCAAGGCAGCCGGAATCCACGAGATGGTCACGCGCATGCCGGACGGCTACCAGACCGAACTCGGGCCCTCCGGCACGGCGCTCTCCGCCGGCCAGCGGCAGCGCATCGGTTTGGCGCGCGCTCTCTACGGCGATCCCTTCCTCGTCGTGCTCGACGAGCCGAACTCGAACCTGGACGCGCCAGGCGAAGCGGCGCTGGGCGAGGCCATCGAAGGCGTCAAGGCGCGCGGCGGGATCGTCATCGTGATCGCGCACCGTCCGAAGGCGCTGGCGGCGGTCGACTATGTCGGTGTTGTCCAGGGCGGCAAGCTGGTTGCGTTCGGACCGAAGGACAAGGTGGTCGGCGCGCCGGCGGCGCCGATCCCGTTCCCGACCGCAGCGACGGCCTGATCAGCGGGAGGTGGCTATGGACGAACGGCTGTCGCTGGGAATTCCGGACCGCAGCGCGCTCGACGCGCCGGCGCGTCGGTTCGCGCTCATCGACGAACGGTCTCGCGTCAGTTCCATCGTACCCGCGATACTGCTCGCATCGTGGGGACTTCTGCTGAAACAGGTGTTCGGCAGCGGCAAGGAGGAGGCGCCCCATCAGCCGAAGCCGGACTCCGGGGACCCGGCAACACAGTCGGAAACGGATACGTCGTCTACGCCTTCGATCGCCGCGGAGCGGAACGCAGGATCGTCCGAGCTCGTCCGCGCCTCCGGACTGCAGGCGGTGTCGATGAACGAGGCGTTCGAGCCGGCCGTCGATCCGGACAGGCTCAGATTTGCAAGGACCGAGGAGCCGCGTCTGTCGCTGGTCCCGGCCAACCAAAACGCGCCCGCTCCCGCGCATCCGCTGCCGAGGGCGACGGAGGCCACACCGGCCGCTGGGGGCGGAGGCGGTGGTGGCGGCGGAGGAGGAGGGTCTTCCGACGACCACACCAGGCCCCACGTCGACGAGCCCAAAAAGCCGCCGCCGACGAGCAAGGACCCCGATCCGCAGAAGCGGGTCAACCATGCCCCGGTGAGCGCAGGGGCGGTCGATCTCGGCAGTGGGCTCGTCAATGAAGCCTTCATCATCTCGCTCGCCCAATTGCTGAACGGCGCCAGCGATCCGGACGGCGACCGGCTTTCGGTGCAGGCCCTTCAGGTCGACCACGGATCGCTACAGGCCTTGGGAGCGGACCGTTGGCTCTACACGCCCGAGCACGACGAAGTGGGTCCGGTCCAATTCAGCTACCGCATCTCCGACGGCACCGCCTCGATCGTCCAGACGGCGCACGCGGATCTGCATAGCGCTCCCGACGAAGAGATCCACGGCACCGAGGGCGACGACTTCCTGATCGGAACGCCCCTGGTCGACGTGATCGATGGCGGCGCCGGCAATGACATCGTCTACGGTCGCGAAAGCGCCGACACGATCTACGGCGGCGAGGGCGACGACCGTCTGGTGGGCGGCGACGGCGACGACACCCTGTTCGGAGGCCCGGGCAACGACGTCATCTTCGGGGGGACAGGCAACGACACGCTGTTCGGCGAAGCCGGCAACGATACGCTCTACGGCGAGGACGGGAATGATCTCATTCTGGGCGGCGAAGGCGACGACTTTGCCTCCGGCGGGCAGGGCGACGACACGATCCTAGGCGGCGCCGGCAACGACACCCTCCAGGGTGACGTGGGGAACGACAGGATCGACGGCGAGCAAGGCGACGACCATATCGACGGCGGCGGCGGCAACGACGTGCTGCTCGGCGGCGCGGGCAACGATTGCATCGCCGGCGGTGCCGGCAACGACACCCTCCACGGCGGGGAAGGGAACGACCGTATCGACGGCGGTGCCGGGAATGACACCCTACGCGGAGACGCCGGCGACGACCACATCACGGGCGGGCTAGGCAATGATGACCTGGACGGCGGGACCGGCGACGACGTCCTCACGGGCGGCGCAGGCGAAGACACCCTGCATGGCGGCGCCGGCGACGACCATCTCGACGGGGGCGCCGGCAACGACGTGCTGGCGGGTGGCGCGGGCAACGACTTTATCGACGCCGGCTGTGGGGACGACGTGATCGTTCTCGGCGTCGAGGCTGGCCACGACGTCATTCACGGTGGGGACGGCGAAGACACTCTGGATCTGTCCCAGATCGTGTTCGACGAGAACGTAGACCTGCCCGACGGCATCGTCGAAATCTGCGACGGGCAGACCGCGCAGATTTTTGAGATCGAGAATGTCCAGGGCGGCCACGGTCGCGACCGCCTGGTTGCCGACGCCCATGTGAACATCATGGAGGGCGGCGACGGCAATGACACGTTCGTCTTCCAGGACCTGGCTTCTCTGAAGAACGACGGCGGGCCGCGCGATCACATCCTGGACTTCAGCGTCGGCGACAGGCTCGACCTGTCCAGAGTCGGACAGGAACTCGACGATTTCTCCGGCAAAAAGCTGTTCTTCGCCGGCGCCGACCAGGCGACGTTCGACGAGGTGGGCGCCGTCGGCTACCGCCATGAAATCGTTTCCGACCAGGAGATCACGATCCTCTCCGGCCACCTCGACGCTGACGCGGAGCACGACTTCGAGATCGTGCTGGATGGCAATCTCGATCTTGACGAGAGCAATTTTGTCTTCACGGCTTCCCAGCAAACGAACGCGCACCACTGAACGCGAAACGGCGGACGTGCCGGTTCTTACATGGAGATTGAGCGATGAACCTAAAGTCCCCGGAACAGGCCGCGCGCGGTGTGGACCAGTCGTTCGGCATCCGCTCGCGCGTGGCGATGGCGGGCTTTCTGGCCATTGTGCTGATCGGTGGATGCGGCGGCTGGGCGGTGCACGCCGAGCTGACCGGCGCCGTGATCGCGCAAGGCAAGGTCACGGTCAGGAAACAGGTCAAGCTGATCCAGCACCGCGACGGTGGCATCGTCGGCGAGATCCTGGTCGCCAACGGCGACGCCGTAAAGGCGGGCGACGTCCTCGTCAGGCTCGACGAGACCCAGACCAAGGCGGAACTCGGCGTGCTCAAGGGGCAGCGCGCGGAGCTCGAAGGTCGCAGGGCGCGGCATGTGGCCGAGCGCGACGGGGCCACGGCCATCAGGTTCGATTCCCGGTTCGAGCACGACCCGTTCACGGCGGAGATCGCGCGGGGCGAGATCCGGCTCTTCAACGAGAACTTGGCAGTACGTGAGGCCAGGCGCGATCAGTTGTCGCTGCAGATCGCGCAGTTCGAGGAGCAGGTCCGCGGGCTGTCGGCACAACAAGAGGCCAACGCCAGCGAGCGCAAGATGGTCAGGGAGGATCTCGAACGTCTGACGCCGCTCTACAACAAGGGCTTCATAGAAATTGGCAAGATCCGCACCATGGAGCGCGATCTGGTCAAGATCGACGGGCTCAAGGGCGAGATCGACGCCAACATCGCGCGCGTGAAAGGTCAGATCAGCGAGTCGCGGATCAAGATCATCGAATTCGATCAGCAGGCGCGCACCGACGGTCAGCGGGACTTGCGCGAGGTGGATGGCAAACTTGCGGAGCTTCAGGAACGGATCGTGGCGTCGCTGGACCGCCTGTCGCGCATGGTGATCCGCTCGCCGATCTCCGGCACCGTCAACGAGCTCGCGGTCAATTCCGTCAACGGCGTGATCTCCCCCAAGGAAACGCTTATGTCCATCGTCCCCGAAAGCGCCGACCTGGTCGTCGAAGCGAAACTGTCTCCGACCGACATCGACCAGGCCGCGACCGGACAGCCGGCACGCCTAAGGTTCTCCTCCTTCAACCAGCGGAACACCCCGGAGGTCGCCGGTACGGTCGAAACGATCGGGGCGGCGGCCAGCTTGGACCAGGCCAGCGGCCAGACGTACTATCTCAGCACCATCGCGATCGCGGGTGGCCAAAAGCAAGTGGCGGGCAAGCCGATCGTGCCCGGCATGCCGGTCGAGGTTTTCCTCACCACCGGCGATAGGACCGCGCTTTCCTATCTGATAAAGCCGTTCACCGATCAGATGATGAAATCCTTCCGGGAGGAGTAGAGTTCTGTTCCCTGCTGCGAAAATGTTCAAGCTCAAGTCCCATTGCGCGACGCACAGCCGATACCGGCTGGCGCCGGCGTTGATCATGATTCTATCGGCGGCAATCCAGCCGGCACGCGCGGACGACCAGTTGTCTCCCAACCTGGGACTGCCTGTCGACTGCCGCCTGGGCGTGGACTGCTTCGTGCAGCAGATGCCGGACGTCGATCCAGGCGACCAGGCGTTGGATCCGCTCTGCGGCAACGCCACGTACCAGGGGCACGACGGTTGGGACATTCGCATCCGCACGCTCAAGGATATCGATCGTCAAACGCCCGTGATCGCAATCGCCGAAGGAACCGTCGCGCGCGTGAGGGACGGCATTCCAGACCGCATCTACGATCGGGCACAAGATAAAGATACCGGGGGAAAGGAGTGCGGTAACGGCGTCCTTGTAGAGCATTCCGGGGGGCTGGCCTCGCAATACTGCCACCTCAAGGAAGGCAGCATCGTCGTCCGGCCCGGAGCGCACGTGAAGAAAGCCGACCGCCTGGGGTCGATCGGGGCATCGGGCTTGGCCGAATTTCCCCATCTGCACTTGTCGGTCCGAAAGGATGGCAGGACGATCGAGCCCCTGACGGGCCGGCCACTTGGAATCGGTCGAGAAACCTGCGGCGCAACCGGCGGAAGCCTGTTCGAACCGGCCGCCCGGGATGCACTTTCCCGTTCGGCTTCGGCGATCCTGCTGGTCGGGCTCGCCAACGCTCCGCCCGAGCTTCCGAGGCTCGTTCGCGAAGGTGAACCAGCCGTGCCCAATACGTCGCAACCGGTCATCGCTTGGGTCTGGGGGATCAACGTCGAGGGCGACAGCGTTTTCAGAATGCGCATCGTCGACCCCGACGGAAAAACGCTGATGCAAATCGAAACCAAACCGCTCGAAAGGCGGAAGGCGAACTACATCGCCTATGCCGGAGGGAAGCCCGCGCAACGAGCAGGGGAGTATGGACTGCAAGTCGAAATGGTCTCGGGTGGGAAGACGATCTCATCGGCCGCGCGATCAATCCTGATCCGAAGCGAGGGCGAACGGTAGCTTGAAACGCTGTGAAAACTAAACTGCACCTGGAACTGCCGCCCAGAATTTCTTCGACCGCGGAATAATCCGGCGCTCGTGGTTTCTTGATTCTATGACGCCAGGAACGCGCAATGAGCCGCTCTTCACCCAGGACACCAGCGAGCCGATGGCTACCCGGAAATATCCGGATCATGGGGGTGAAGCTCGTGGCCCTCACGAATGCGTTCAGGGGCTTTGTCGAACAGTTCGGCATTCGGCACGGCCCACGCAGCGAAAAGCTGCGAGGACCCATCCTTTGGCTTGGAGACCTGCACAAACGCAACGACGTGGGCCAAGGCCCCGCCAATCCCGCAGTTTCCGATACTTCGAGCGAAAAGCAGCGTTCACAGGCGCCATGATGCCCGGCACCCGCCTGAGCTGAACAACAAATATCATTTGCGAACCAATTGATTGGTCTCTTCGAGAGAGCCCGGCTCGATGGACCTGGGACTTGGGATTCTCTCGTTCATGAAGCATGTTTCGCAGGCGTCGCAATTGGTCGCGGGTCGACATGTGCGGTCTGCGGTCGTCAGAACGTTTCGCCGTGAGCACGATGAGTTTTAGATCGTCTTCCGGTGTCCAATGGCCGGTACCGGTGATTGCGGCGGACTAGTTGGTAAGCGCGCTGGGGCTCGGACCTTGGTCCTTTGACGTTCAAATCGAGGCCGCCCCGGTCGGCTTTGCCGGTATTCACCCCCAGCGGCCGCTTCCAAGTAAAAAGGCGGCGCCACCCGAGCCGCGCTTTGCGCTAAAAACTACGGTTCTGATGCTATGAAAATGACCGTTGTAAGGACCGTAGCTAGTGCCGCTCAGCTCACATAAATCGATGTTAGAACAACGGGGTTGACCAGACACCCCTTCCGCCATCTTCTAGTCCGATGGCGTCCTAATCCGTCTTTCTCTATCGAAGAGGCGCTTGATCTAAATCGGCCGGGTTCGTTGGTTGGGCTTGGTGGCAGCGCGCGGTCCGGCAGCGTGCCCACGTGGTCTGGTGCCGCTCGGCGCCGGAACGAACGGCCTCTCCATTCCCATGTTCGCAAGCGGCACCCGTTCGGCGCCGGGTGGACTCTCCATGGTCGGCGAGAAAGGTCCCGAGCTGGTCAACTTTCCGCACGGCGCGCAGGTTTTCAACGCCAGTCAAACGCGGGGAATGCGGGGATCAGAGCGGCCCTGCTGTGGTCATGCGACGGTGTGCTGGGAGTAGCTGCCGAACTTGTGGACTGGCCGCCCCGCCGCTACGATTTGCGGCATGGGACGGACCAAAAAGCTGATCGATTGCCACGACTGCGACCACCCGGTTTCACCGAGTGCGTCGGCCTGCCCAAATTGCGGCTCGAAGGTGCCGTTCGGTCCTCCCATTCTTCACCGCAAAAGGCCCCCGATCTATAACGTCGAGGCGCGCAACGACCGCAACATGGTCGTCTTTGCCGGAACGCTGGGAGGCTTAGGCGCAGCCTATGGATTTGCGACAAGCGCGGGGCCGCTTAGCGCTGCGCTGCTGGTCACGTCGTACGGCATGCTGGGTGTCTTGGCGGGCGTCCCGCTTGCGGCGTTGTTCAACATCACGCGCCGGCTGTGGCGATAGCGCCCCCCGGAATCTGGGAAGTCCTAGCGTCGCTCCCGGCGCTCTGATCCGCAATTGATCGGCAGCCGGGAGCATGGGGGCTGGTAAGGAAGCGGTGCCATTTCTACATCCGAGTGACTATCCGGGCCGCTTGGGATTCCGGTAGTCTTACGGAATCCTTTTTCGGAACACGGTGTTCTACTGTGAGAACACCGGCGAGATTTAAGTACCAGTTTGTAATTTGACCGGGATGGCCGCAGTGGGGGCTGGAACCACCCTGCGGCCTTTCGCTTTAGCGAAACCCATTTCTAAGTTGAGCCGTACCGTCTCTGAGGCGAAGTCGGCGGAGAGTTCGTGAGCATTCAAATTATTATAGCCGCCATGCTGGAGCGCGAGCTCACAGCGCGCGGCGTGCAATCGTTGGGACATTCCGATTGCATGGAGATCGTCGAGAACCTGCTCGGGCGACTGAAAGATCTGGACCGGGAGTTAGCTGCGCGAGGCGCCAACCAGGCGGTAGGCTCATGGAGAGGCGGCCCCGGGTCGGAGGGGCCGGGGACTGGTTAGACCGAGGCCGCGACGCGGGAGCTTTGGCATTCTCTTGTTCACGATGCAGGTTCGCGGGAGTTGCAATCGATCGCGGATCGATATTTGCGATCTGCGGTCTGGCAGGCGAGCAATCCGGTCAGCCGGGACGCGTCGCGCCGTGAGCACGATGAGTTTTAGATCGTCTTCCGGTGTCCAATGGTCGGTGCGTATTTGTCCGCTCCAGGCTCAAGATGCTGAGGCCATTCAATTGCCGTGCAGAACAAGCCGCGTCGCTTGATTTCCCCTGCAAGAGCTTCCGCGCGCAGCCTCGCTGGCAATCCGATAAAACGCGTGCCGGCTAGCCTATCTGCTTGCACCTCTTGGCGAATGAACTCGTGCATCCGCAGAATGAACTGGTCAGATAGGCCTTCGAATTCGCTCATGCCAGCCAATCGCGCGTCAGCCAAAGATATAGGCAACCAAAAAGGTGGCTGGCTGCCAAGCGATGAACCCAATCGCCTCCAGCGAAACAGCTGTGGCCAGGAGGGCTACAGCGCTGAAGGTGAGGGGATGACGAGATCAAAAAAGTTGTGGGGCTCGTCTGCATCTGCAGTTTGAAATGCGGTTCTATTGGACATTCGAATATTCCTCTATTTCGAGGTCATATCGAATTCGACGCTCTCAGCAAAACGTTCGCTGGGGTTAACCTGACCGCTAAACCTTAACAGTGTTCCAGTCCCTTCAGGAATGTGTCGCGGCACAAAACCGATCGACGGCCTTGATCAGTGTGTCTTTCAATCCACCAGTCTGCTGCCGACTACTCAGCAAGCGCAGGGATCAAAGCCGGCTGACTGCAAGCTCGCGATACTGTGAACAAGACGCAGCCGCCAACGCCAAGGCGCCAACGCAACCTCGTTGGGCTTGTGGTGGTCTGCTCCCGACAATGATTTGTCAGCTGCGGTGGAAATAGAGCGAGAACGTCGATTGTAGTGAATCCTCGTCTCTGCATTTTATAGTCAGTGCGGCGAGTCGTGCACCGCACGTAGAAGGAGTGAGGTCCGTTCGAAAAAAGTCGAAGATCAATACAGTTGACAAGAGACCCCTCCCGCCGGTCTATCCGACCGGTTCTATCCGTCGCGTTTACCCGGCAGGTAATCAGTGCATCAGACCTCCACTCCGGCCTCCCTCGACAAGCTGAAGCTCCGCATTCAGGCGTTGCGTTCCAAGACCATTGCCAATGGCTGCACCGAGGACGAGGCACTGTCTGCGGCCGCCAAGGTCGCCGAGCTGCTGGATCGACATGATCTGTCGCTCTCCGACGTCGAACTGCGCGCGTCCTCGTGCGAGCGGAGGGTGTACGAGACTTTTCGCAAGAAGCGCATTCCGCTGGACGACTGCGTCGGCGCGATCGCTCATTTCTGCGATTGTCGGGTCTGGCGCGAGAAGAACGCGGCCGGCGACAACCGCTATGTGTTCTTCGGTCTCGGCGCGGATGTCGAGGTCGCGCATTATCTGGCCGAATTGATCGACGGTGCCGTGCGCGCTGACCTTGGCCGCTTCAAGACCTCGGTCGACTACGGCAGGTTCCGGCACCAGGAGCGGCATCTGGCCAATGCCTCCTTCGCGCTCGGGATGGTGGCGTCGATCGCGGACAAGCTGGTCGCGATCAAGGCCGGTCGCGATCAGGTCAACGAAAGCACCGGCCGCGGGCTGCTGGTTCTCGAGACGTCGGTGGTCGATGCGGAGTTCGACAAGCTCGACCTGAAGATGCGGACCCAGCGTAGCGCCAGCCGGATGGTGTCGATGACGGCCTATGAAGCCGGTGGCGCCGCCGGCGCGTCGCTCGCCATCAATCCCGGGCTTGGCAAGTCGCAGTCGGGGACCACTCCCAAAGGACGCTGAACGCGTCGGGGAGGGCGTGCAGCATCGCCGTCATTGCAGTTCAGTCGATCGACTTCTCGAGCTTCTGGGCTGCGCGGAAGTCGTCCATATGCTGCAGGTTCGGCCCGTACGCGGCCTCCTTGGTCAGCAGGTGGTAGATCCGGGCCACGACGGTTTGCAGATGTTTCATGCGTCCGCGCGGCATCGCCCGGGCCTTGCAAAGGGCTCGGACCGCATGCGCCCGGAAATAATCAAAAGCGTCTGACATCGCGGACATAACGTTCCGCTCGATGATTGGTTCTTGGATCTGTTCTTGCTCGCGCGTCCAAAAACGTCTCCAGGAACGCTGTCGAATGGGAGAACTTAGCCAAGCACGAAGCTATGGGACGGGCGAGGCATGTTCTTCTTTTTCTCGAACCGGCTGGGATGTCTCGGCTCGCTGCTGGTCTCCGGGTTGATCACTCTCGCGCTGCTGTTCATGTTTGGGATCGTTCGGTTCTAAACGCCCGCGCGTTCAGGAACCTGGCCCTCGCTGACCAGTTGTTCGCACGCTGGTCCAGCCACGGAGGGCGCCCTTGGAAAGTACGATCATCGGAGAATTCGACACGCGCCGCGGCGCCGAGCTTGCGGTTGAGCATGTCGTGCAGGAATGCGGCGTGCCGCGAACGGACGTCTTCGTCCAGGCAGTCGGTGGCGCGAACACGTCGGGGACACGCCCGGCCGGTCCTGACGCCAAGGCCGCGCCCGCGCCGGAGGGGCATCAGAAACTGGAAGGCCGGATCGAGGTTTCCGTGGATTTTCACGGCGATGCGCCCGAGAAGATCGCGGACGCCTTGAAGGGCGCAGGTGCAAAGGCGGTCCGAACCAAGTAGCGGCAATCGTGCGGGTCAGCGCCGTGGCTCAGCATGCGGGCAGGCCGCACGCGAATCGTGGCCATGACGACAAGGAACCCCTCGCGCGTTCGGTGCGTTTAGACGCGAATGCGAATGGCGAGGTTGACCTGCTTCAGAGCTCATCGACCCTGATCCCCGGCGACACCGTCTGGCGGCGGTGCGAGGCGCAGCGTGTGGCGGTTCTGAACGATGCTGCCGCGTATTTCGCGGCCCTGCGCGAGGCCCTGCTGCAGGCGCAGGATCTCGTCTATATCGTCGGTTGGGATATCCATAGTGAAACCAGGCTGGTCGGAGAGTCCGGGCGAGCGGATGATGGTTTGCCGGAACAGCTCGGCCCATTGCTGCGCGCGCTGGTCCAACGGTGTCCCACCTTGCGGATCAACATTCTCGTCTGGGACTTCGTCTCGTTCTACGCTTCCGAGAGGGAATGGAATTCCGCGGCCAAATTCAGCGCCGACACCGACAGCCGCGTCCGGTTTCACCTGGATTCCACACTTCCATTTGGTTCGGCCCAACACCAGAAGATCGTCTGTGTCGATGGTTCACTGGCGTTCGTCGGCGGGCTCGATCTGACGATCAGGCGCTGGGACACAAGTGATCATAGCGCCGATCACGCCTTGCGCTGCGATCCCCAGGGCAAGCCATATTTGCCGTTTCATGATGTTCAATGCGTGGTCGACAGGGATGCGGCGGCGTGGCTGTTCGACCTCGTGGAGCAACGCTGGCGCGCGGCGGGCCAACAGATTGATGATCGGCGCCCGCTGACAAGCTTGCGCTGGCCAACGAATGTGCCGGTCGAGGCCCGGCATATGCCGGTGGGTATCGCCAGGACCGAGGTGGTTTGTCCGGCAGGTTCGACAATCAGGGAGGTGGAACGGTCGTTGATCGCAGCGATCCGGTCCGCGACGAGCTTCGTGTACATCGAGAACCAGTTCACCAGCGCCACCAGGATCGCGCGCGAATTGGCGGAGCAGATGCTGCGCGTGCCTTCGCTTCGGGTTGTGGTCGTCACGCCAAAATTGCATTCCTCATGGTTGGAATCCCAGGCCATGCAGAACGGCCGGGGCGCCTTCATCGACTGCTTCAGTTCGGCCGGCGTCGCCGATCGCATCCGCTTCGTCTATCCGGTGTCGGGGAATGGGGACACGGAAGCGGCCGTGATGGTGCACAGCAAGCTCATGATCGTCGACGACCGGATCCTGAGGATCGGTTCGGCCAATTTGAACAATCGATCGATGGGCGCCGACAGCGAATGCGACCTAATCTTTGAAGCCGCCTCAGACGAGCATCGGAATTTCATCGCCTCGGTCCGCCGTCGCCTGATCGCCCATTTCTGCGGTCTCGATGAACAGACGGTTGCGCAAAACGACGATCGTCTTTTTGCGCTCCTGGACGACGTCTCTAGGGCAGGTGCGACGAAGGCGCTGCGGGACGTGGAATCTTCCGTGCTGACCAGCGCTCTGGCCACGATGGTTCAGCCCGTGGCGGACCCCGAGCGGCCTCTACATCTGGAGCGCGCGGCATCGCGCATGTGGAGCACGAAGACGATCATCGGGATGGTCTCGATAGCCGTGGCGCTTCTTGGACTGGCGATGGCCTGGTCGTACACGTCCTTGAGCGATTTCGCCGACGCGGGCCGGATGTCGACGCTTCTGTCTGCCTATTCGCAGTCCGTCTGGGGGCCGCCATTCGCGATAGCGGCTTTCGTCGTCGGCGGGTTGGTCGTGTTTCCGGTTCTCGTGCTCATTGCGGCAACTGCCGCCGCACTTGGACCCTGGCTAGGCTTCGTCACCGCGATGACGGGCGTCGTGCTCAGCGCCTTTATCCTGTTTGCGATCGGACGGGCACTCGGCCGCGAACGCCTGCAGCGTTTGCTCGGACGACGTACCGCGCGCATCCAGGAACGTGTGGTCGGCAAGGGCATTCTGGCTGTCGTCGTCATCCGGATGATTCCGATCGCGCCGTTCTCGGTGGTGAATGTCGTGGCTGGCGCGAGCACGCTGCCTCTGCGTGACTTCCTGGTCGGAACGCTGCTCGGCATGACGCCCGGCATTCTCGCCATGGCAGTTCTGGGTGCCCAGATCGCTGATCTCGCCAGGAATGCGTCCTGGCTCAACATAGTGCTGCTCGCACTGGCGTTCCTGGGCTGGCTCGCGATCTGCGCAGGCGCGCAATTCGTCGCGACGTGGCTCGCCGGGAGGCGATGATGGCGCCGATGCGCTTCATGACGTGGAATGTGCATGGCACTTTCAATCTCAATCCGAAGTTCGATCTCGAGGGAATCTGTTCGATCATTCGCAAATGGGCTCCCGATGTCGTCGCGCTTCAGGAGGTGGATTCGCGATCGCGATCAGACGATCCGTTTGCGAAGCTGGCGAGTGTCGTCGGCGATCACGGTGTTCACGCCAAGTCGATCGTCACGGCGGATGGCGAATACGGCCAAACGCTCCTGAGCCGGTTTCCATTCTCCGGCCCGCCCGAGATCGTCGACGTGTCGTATCGTGAGCGCGAGCCGCGCAGGGCGATTGCAGCGGGACTGCTGACGCCGGTTGGCGATGTCCGCGTGGTGGCCACGCATCTCGGCTTGAGTATCTACGAGCGCCATGCGCAGGCTCAGGCGCTGGTGAGCCTGGTGAAACCTGGAAGGACCGTCGTCCTCGGGGATTTCAACGACTGGTTCTGGATCAAATCGGTGCGGCGCGTGCTCGCGCAGGTCTGCCCAAACCGGACGCGGCTGCGAACTTTCCCGTCGCATCTGCCCCTTCTGCGGCTTGACCGGATCTATGCAACGTCCGACAGCCGGATCGGGAAAGTTTGGACCGACGAAGGGGCGAGGGCGTATTCGGACCATTTGCCTGTTATTGCAGACATCGAGATCCCGGCCGGGTCAAACGCACCGTCAGCGCGATAAAAAAAAGTTCTTTCCGCAGAAGGACTTGGCTACTGTGCATGGGGTTGTTTTCGCAGATTATGCAGTCGGCCCGCCGTGCCGCCCAGCGGGACCATGCGGAACTCTTTCCTGACGTCCGCGTTATTTCGCCATGACGGAAGATGTTTCCTACCGGCGCAAGCCCTTGACCCCCGAGCAGCGGCAGGCGCGCGATGCGACACGCCGTATCGAAGCCGAAAAAGCCATGCGCGAGCACGAAGCGGCGCAGAAGGCGTTTTATGCCAACAAGGAACGGCTGAGAGCCGAACGGTTGGCACGTGAGCAGACCGAGGCGAAGGGCTGACCGCACGCGGTCGCTCCGTCAACGATGTCCTTGCCCGCGAGCGCCGACCTCAGTGCCGGTGAGGGACGCGCGTCACGCTCAACGCCTGCTTCAGCGCCTGGACGGCACTTGCGAAAGGTCTGCGAGGCGATTGTGCCTCGATCGCTTCGGCTGCGACGCGACAATCATCAGCGACCTTGAGCAACCCGCCTCGCGCGAGGTCCATGGTGGAGAGGGCTGCCTGCTCCAGACAGACCCGTTCAAGCCGTCGAAACTCCCGCAGTTCTTTGTTCATGCGTCAGCTCTCGATGTCCCCGGGCCATGCGGCGCTGAGTCTGCTTAACAAATAGTAAACATCCCTCCCTAGCTGAGCTGGCTGGCGTAGAGCTGTTCGGTGCCCTGCAGACGCCCGGTGGGCGCAGCCGAGCGGGCTTGACGACGCTTGGCTTCCGCCGGAAGCTTCAGATGACCCTGACGTGAACCACGGAGACATTCGCTTCCAGCCAGTCCGATCCCGATCAGCGAAAACGACATTGGAGCTGACCATGACCACGTTCGACAAGCGCGAGCAGGGCTTCGAGGCCAAATTCGTCCACGACGAGGAGCTCATGTTCAAGGCCACGGCCCGGTCCAACAAGCTGCTCGGGCTCTGGGCTGCAACCCAACTCGGCCTCAGCGGCGATGCCGTGGCCAGCTACGCGACGGCCTTGGTGACGGACCATCTGGAGAACCAGTCGATGGGCGAGATCCTCGACAAGGTGGCAGGCGATCTCGCCGCCAAAGGCGTCGCGCGCGACCAGGTCGCAGCCAAGCTTCAGGAATGCTTGCACCAGGCGTTGCAGCAACTCGAAGCGGACAAGTGAAGCAAGCCGGCCCTCGACGGCTGGGATCGGGAGGCGGGTGGTGTCTTGCGGAGGAGTGTTTTGGAGCAGCTTCGGCACGTCGCCCGGCGCGGTCGCGCTCGCTGCTGCGATCCTGGTCGGCTGCAGCGGCGCTGAAGTATCGGCCACGCCGCTGACGCCATTTCGCTACGAGGCGCAGGCGCAGCGTCATTGCCCGCACGACCGGGTCGTCTGGCTCGATTTCAGCAAAGGCGTCTACTACGGCAAAGGCCAGAAGCGGTACGCCCAGGGATTTGACGGCAGCTTCGTCTGCCTGAGCGAAGCCCGTGACAGCCTCTACCGGCGTTCGCTGCTTGGACTGCGGTAAGCGTATTTTTCGGGAAGTGCCGGGTGCTCAGGCGAAGGCCAAGGCCACGAGGCTGGAGCACAGCAGGACCAAACCACCGGCGGTCAATGCCAGGAAGCCATCGGATACGAGGTCATGGTTGCGCATGGGACACCTGCCGCTCTCGTCTTCGATGCTCGATCGGATCGCTTAAAAATGTCCGAACGCGCCGTCTTGAAAGGGTGATGCTTGCCGCC
Organism: Bradyrhizobium sp. 76; assembly: GCF_023073025.1. Classification (NCBI taxonomy): domain Bacteria; kingdom Pseudomonadati; phylum Pseudomonadota; class Alphaproteobacteria; order Hyphomicrobiales; family Nitrobacteraceae; genus Bradyrhizobium; species Bradyrhizobium sp. 76. Next base: position 922,742 of record NZ_JADPIS010000015.1, on the reverse strand, counting down.
CGCGCGAGTGCCTCAGGCCCTCGTGCGGTAACCTTCAAACGCATGGGCCAGGAAGATCCCCGCGCTTACCAAACCCATCAGTGCCGAAACCGTCTCGATCATCGTCTTATTCCATTCCGCCCTGCACGCGAGAAAACGCGGGCGGCCTTGCACAGTCAAAAGAATTCCAGTGAGCGGCACGACAATGGGGGTGGAGTGAGGATTTGGCGCAACAGAATGTCCGGCCACGGCACAGAGCAGGGCGCCCGCGCCCCGTAGTTCAACGGGGCGAACGCATACGCCCCGTTTACCATCCCGGCGTGAACGCTGTGGGCTCCCCATTTCCGCCGTGTTCGGGTTGCGTTATCGTTACCACTTCCGACGCGGTGGTGGGCCGCCTCGGAGCAAAGGACCGGATAGCGCTGCCCGTAGCCAAAGCGGGTTAGGTACGCCTCCGGCGAAATGGTATTTGGGGCGAATGGGGATCCGTCGGTCAGATTCGGTTTTGCGGGTCGCGCGCGCTGCTGCGATGGCCGCGACCTGCCTTGCGCTCGCCAATTGCGCCTCCTCCAACAAATTCGCCAGCCGCGTCGATCCGAAATACGGCGTGTCCTCGAGCCCCCGGGTGGTGGCTTTGGGCGATCCGGTGCCGAAGGGCGGCGGCGCCTACCGCGTCGGCAAGCCCTATGTGGTGGGTGGCCGGACCTATGTGCCCGAAGAGGACGTCAACTACCGCGCCGAAGGCATGGCGTCCTGGTACGGCGACGATTTCCACGGCCGCCTGACCGCCAATGGCGAAGTGTTCGACATGGGCTCGCTGACCGCGGCGCATCCGACCCTGCCGATGCCGTCCTATGCGCGAGTGACCAACGTCTCGAACGGCAAGTCGCTGATCGTCCGCGTCAATGACCGCGGGCCCTACCACGGCAACCGGCTCATCGACGTCTCGAACAAGGCCGCCGAACTGCTTGAATTCAAAGGCAATGGCATCGCCAAGGTCCGTGTCGAATATGTCGGGCGGGCGCCGCTGGAAGGCTCCGACGACCGCCAGCTGATGGCGACCTTGCGCACCGGGACCCCGGCGCCGTCACCTTCGATGGTCCGGGTCGCCTCCGCGAGACCCTTCGTGCCGGAGCTGCCGTCGTCGAACCGCGGTGCCATGCGCGGCGAAGTTCCGACGCCGGAGGGACGGCCCTACAATCTCGGCAACACCTCCGCCGACATGGCTTCACTCAGTGCGACCTCAGAAATGTCAGCCTCGAGCCGTAACCGGGGCCGGGCGCTCCAGAACGCCCGCGCCGTGTCCTATGATGGGGACGGACGCTATGCGACCGAGAGCGCGCCGTCCGGCGCCTACGCCTCGGACGGGGCTGCTGAGGCCCGCGGCATCCTGAGCGGCCGCGGCCTCTACTGAGCCGCGCTTTCCTTCAAGAACCTCACCAGCGCCGCATTCACCTCGTCGGGCCGCTCCTGCTGGACCCAATGGCCGGCGCCCTCGATGATCAGCTTTCGCTTCAGATTGGGCAGCACGCGCTCGAGCTCGTTGACGCGCTTGGCTCCGATCAGGCCGGTGATGACGGCGTCTTTCGAGCCGGCAATGAAGAGCGAGGGCTGGTGGATCTGCGCATCCTGCCAGGGCGCCGTCAGCTCCCAATTGCGGTCGAGGTTGCGATACCAGTTCAGCCCGCCACGAAAACCGGATTTGCGGAAGGCTTCAGTGAAATAGGCAAGGTCAGTCTCGCTGAGCCAGGCCGGCAGAGGCTCCTCCGGGTTGCCGTGGCCGAGGAAGCCCTTGCCCTCCTGCACGAACATTGCCGCGGAGGGATCGGCAAGGCCCCGCCCGCCGAGCACGATGCGCATGGTGCGCGCGACGTCGTGCTCGAACTCGGCCTCGGCAATGCCGGGCGCCTGGAAATACTGCCAATAGAAATTGCTGATGCCGCTCTGGCGCAGGAGGTCGAGCGGCTTGCCGCGGCCGCGGAAGGGCGGCGGCACGCTCAGGCCAGCGACAGCCGTGAAGATGTCGGGCCGGAACAGCGCCGCGTGCCAGGCCACCGGAGCACCCCAATCGTGGCCGACCACCATCGCCTTGGTCTCGCCAAGTGCCTGCACGAGGCCGACGACGTCACCGACCGTGTCGAAGATCGAATAGGCCGTCGCCTCAGGCGGCGCTGAGCTTTGGCCGTAGCCGCGCATGTCAGGGGCGACGACGCGAAATCCGGCCTGCGCCAACGCCGGGATCTGGTGGCGCCAGGAGTAGGAGAGTTCCGGCCAGCCGTGGCACAGCACCACCAGCGGCCCCTGACCGGCTTCGCGGATAAACAGGTCGATGCCATTGGCCTTGATCGCGCGGGTGGAGGACATCGCTTTTCCGCCTTGTTTCAGGGGTTTGGTCAGAAAATCTGAGGTGCCACGATAGGGGCGGGACGAGAATCGTGCAATCTCGGGACAAGCGGCCACCCCGTGTTGTTCGCACTGGCTCCAACTGTTAGAACGCCGCTCTCAGGGCTTGGCCATGGAATTTCATCTTTCCTCGTTGGGGCGCAGCCGGTTCACCGCCGGAGCGCTGGCGCGTGGGCTGATCGCGACGGCTCTGGTCGCGGCCATCGGCTGGGGCGGGGCGCTCTACGCCGCCAACCAGAGCGTCCAGGGCGCCAAGAAAGCAGATGATGCCGGCTTCGACGGCGACGCCCCGACCGCGATCCTGATCGAAGCTTCCAGTGGCAGCGTGCTGTTCGAGAAGAACGCCGACGAACTGCGCGCGCCCTCCAGCATGATGAAGCTGATGACCGCCGAGGTCGTCTTCAACGCCATCAAGAAGGGCGACATCAAGCTGACCGACGAATACCGGATCAGCGAGAACGCCTGGCGCCGAGGCGGCGCCCCCTCCGGCGGCTCGACCATGTTCGCCGCGATCAACAGCAAGGTCACCGTCGACGATCTCCTGCACGGGGCGATCATCCAGAGCGGCAACGACGCCTGCATTGCGCTCGCCGAAGCCATGGCGGGCAACGAGCGGATTTTCGCCGCCGACTTCATGACCAAGCGCGCCCGCGAGCTTGGCCTGACGAAGTCGACCTTCGGCAATTCCAACGGCTTGCCCGACCCCGCCAACAAGATGACGGTGCGCGAGCTTGGCATCCTCGCCCGGCACATCATTCTCGATTTGCCCGAATTCTATAAACTGTTCGGCGAGAAGGAATACACCTGGAACAAGATCCGCCAGCCCAACCGCAATCCGTTGCTCAATTCCATGGAAGGCGCCGACGGTCTGAAGACCGGCTACACCAAGGAAGGGGGCTACGGCATGGTCGGCTCGGCCGTGCAGAACGGCACGCGGCTGATCGTCGTCGTCAACGGGCTGGAAGACCCCGAAGATCGCGCCACCGAAGCCAAGAAGATGCTGGAATGGGGTTTTCGCAATTTCGAGACCCGCGCCCTGATCGCGGCCGATCAGCCCGTCGGCTACGCCAAGGTGTTCGGCGGCGAGAGCCGTTCGGTGAAACTGGTCGCCAAGACGCCCGTGAAAGTGATGGTGCACAAGAACGGCAGCGACAAGCTGATCGCGCGCGTCGTCTATAGCGGCCCGGTGCGCGCGCCGGTCGAGGCCGGGCAGAAGGTCGGGCTGGTCAGGGTCTGGCGCAGCGGCAACATCGCGGTGGAGACGCCGGTCTATGCCGCAGACGCGATCGGCACTGGCTCGACCGTGCGCCGCGCGATCGACGGCGCCAGCGAGCTCGTGATCGGCATGTTCCGTGCGGGCGCCGAGAAGCTCTGATCATGAGTGAAAGCGCGGTAAAGTGGCCGTCCGGACGCGGGCGTTTCGTCACCTTTGAAGGCGGCGAGGGCACTGGCAAGTCGACCCAGATCAAGAAGCTCGCCGATCGTCTCAAGGCAGCCAGGATGCGCATCCTCGTCACGCGCGAACCGGGCGGCTCGCCGGGTGCCGAGATCATGCGCCATCTGGTGCTGTCAGGCATGGGCAAGCTGCTCGGACCCGAGGCCGAGACGTTGCTGTTCGCGGCCGCGCGCGACGACCATGTCCGCACCGTGATCCAGCCCGCGCTCAACCAGGGCACCTGGGTGCTGTGCGACCGCTTCGCCGACTCGACGCGGGCCTATCAGGGCAGCCTCGGCCGGGTACCGGCGGCGCTGATCAACGCGATGGAGCGGGTCACGATCGGCGATCTCAAGCCGGACCTCACCATCATCCTCGATCTGCCGGTCGAGATCGGCTTGCAGCGCGCGGCCGCACGCCGCGGCAGCGGCACGCCGGACAGGTTCGAGGCCGAGAAGCTCGGTTTCCATCAGGGTCTGAGCGAGGCCTATCGCAAGATCGCAGCGGACGATCCTGCGCGCTGCGTGCTGATCGACGCCAATTCCGACCCTGATACGGTTGCCGGACGCATCTGGACCGCGTTGCGTGATCGCCTGCTTCCGACGCCGGCATCGGTGGTGTCCATATGAGCCCGCGTCAGACCGAGCGCGAAACCGCCATTTCTCATCCGCGCGAGACCAGCGTTCTGTTCGGCCATCGCGATGCCGAGACCGCGCTGCTCGCCGCCTATCGCAGCGGGCGCATCCCGCATGCCTGGCTAATTGGCGGGCCGCAAGGCATCGGCAAGGCGACGCTGGCCTATCGGATGGCGCGCTTCGTGCTCGCTCACGGCCAGCCGCTGGCGCTTTCGGTGCAGCGCGCCGAAGATCTAGCTATCAATCCTGATAACGCCGTGGCGCGGCAGGTTGCAGCGAGCTCGCATGGGGGCCTGCTGACGCTGGAGCGCACCGCCAACGATCGCGGCGTGATGCGCACGGTAATCACCGTGGACGAGACGCGCGAGACGATCGGTTTCTTCGGCTCGACCGCGGCGGCCGAAGGCTGGCGCGTCTGCATCGTCGATACTGTCGACGAGCTCAATCCAAATGCCGCCAACGCGCTGCTGAAAATTCTCGAGGAGCCGCCGCAGCAATCGCTGTTCCTGCTGGTGAGCCACGCGCCGGCGCGCGTGCTCGCCACAATTCAGTCGCGCTGCCGCAAACTGCGACTGCGCGCGCTCGCAACCGACGACGTGATTGCTGCAGCCGCCACCGCGGCCGATCTCGACCCGAATGATCCGGCGTTGCGCGAGGCGGCGGAGGCGTCCGAGGGCAGCGTCGCGCGGGCGCTGACGCTGCTCGGCGGTGACGCCCTGAAGCTCCAGCAACGTACGGCCGCGCTGCTCGCGCGACTGCCGCAGGTCGATCCGCGCGAATTGCACACGCTCGGCGAATCGCTCGGTACCAGCGACCGTGTTGCGCTTGCCGCCTTCATCGACGGCATCGATCGCTGGATCGCGGAACGCCTGCACGCCGACGAGGCCAATGCCAACCAGAACCTGCCGCGCCTTGCGCGCCTAGCTGAGGTATGGGAAAAGATCGTCCGCGCCGCGCGCGACACCGAAACCTACAATCTGGAGCGAAAGCCCTTGGTTTTCTCGGTGTTCGGCTGGCTGGCGGACGCAACGCGCTAGAGCATGATCCGGAAAAGTGTGCAGCGGTTTTCCAATGGGATCATGCTCAAGACAATAAACTAACGCAGGTTCGTTTCCAAATTTCGAGAAGCCGGTAAAGGAATTCGTCGTGGCAGCGCGAGCTAAGAAAACCGCTAAGGGCAAGAGCAGCAAGAAGGCCGCCACGAAGGCCGTCAAGAAATCCGCGAAGAAGGCCGTGAAGGCGCTCGCGCGCAAAGCTGCCAAGAAGGTCAAGAAAGCCACGAAGACCAAAAAGACGGCTGCCAAAAAAGCCGGGAAGAAGAGCGCCGCGAAGACGGCAAAGAAGGCAGCGAAGAAGCAGGTCGTTGCCAAGAAGACGGTGAAGACAGCGACCAAAAAGCCAGCCAAGGCTTCGGCGAAGAACGAGACTTCGGCAAAAAATAAGGCTTCGGCGAAAAACAAGGCCCCGGCGAAGATGATAGCCAAGACGGCGAGGGTGGCTGCGCCCGCCGTGGCCGCCGGACCCGCTCCAGTCCCCACGCCGCCGAAAGTTGTGAAGCCCGATGTATCGAAGCCCAAGGCTCCGCGCGCACCGAAGTCCGTCGCCACGCCGCAGGCCACCACGCCGGTGACCGTCCCCGCGCGCGACAACGTCTTCTACATCACGACTGCGATCGCCTATCCCAATGGCAGTCCTCACATCGGCCACGCCTATGAGGCAATCGCGACCGATACGTTGGCGCGGTTCGCACGACTCGACGGCAAGGACGTGTTCTTCCTGACCGGCACCGACGAGCACGGCCAGAAGATGGTTCAGACCGCGGCCAGCGAAAAAATGTCCGTCTCGGAGCTCGCGGCCCGCAATGCCGGCCGTTTCAAGCAGATGGACGAGCGCCTCAACGTGTCGTTCGACCGTTTCATCCGCACCACCGAGGAGCAGCATCATCGCTCCAGCCAAGAGATCTGGCGACGCATGGAAGCGAACGGGGACATCTATGCCGACATTTATGCCGGCTGGTACTCCGTGCGTGACGAAGCCTATTACGCCGAGGACGAGACGCGCCTGAACGACGACGGGGTGCGGCTCGGGCCGCAGGGAACGCCGGTCGAATGGGTCGAGGAGAAGAGCTATTTCTTCCGCCTGTCGGCCTATCAGGACAGGCTGCTCAAGCTCTACGAGACGCAGCCCAATTTCATCGGCCCCGACTCCCGCAAGAACGAGGTGGTGAGCTTCGTCAAGGGCGGCCTGCGCGATCTCTCGATCTCGCGCACGACGTTCGATTGGGGCGTCAAGGTGCCCGGTGACGAAGAGCACGTGATGTATGTCTGGGTCGACGCGCTCACCAACTACATTACCGGCGTCGGCTTCCCCGACGAGAGCGACAAAAACTGGCGTTATTGGCCTGCCGACGTGCACATCATCGGCAAGGACATCATCCGCTTCCATGCGGTGTACTGGCCGGCGTTCCTGCTGTCGGCCGGGATCCCACTACCGAAGCGGGTCTATGCCCACGGCTTCCTGTTCAGCAGGGGCGAGAAGATGTCGAAGTCGGTCGGCAACGTGGTCGATCCCTTCAACCTCGCCGACCAGTACGGCATCGACCAGATGCGCTATTTCTTTCTGCGCGAGGTGCCGTTCGGCCAGGACGGCAACTACAATCACGAGGCCATCGTGGCGCGCATCAATGCCGATCTCGCCAACGATCTCGGCAACCTCGCGCAGCGCTCGCTGTCGATGATCGCAAAGCAGCTCGGCGGCGTGCTCCCGGAGCCCGGCGAATTCAGCGACAACGACAAAGCGATCCTGTCACAGGCTGACGGCATGCTCGCGGCGTCCCGCGAAGCGATGGCGACGCAGCAAATCCATCACTGGCTCAACGCCGTATGGGCCGTGGTCGCGGAAGCCAACCGCTATTTCGCGGGCGAAGCGCCGTGGGCGCTCGCCAAGACCGATCCTGTCAGGCAGAAGACGGTGCTCTACGTCACCGCCGAAGTCGTGCGCCAGATCGCGATCCTGACCCAGCCGGCGATGCCGACGGCCTCGGGATTGCTGCTGAACAGCCTCGGTATCCCCGAAGGGGAGCGCAACTTCGCCGCGCTCGGCGGTGCAACGCGCATCGCACCCGGTACGACGCTGCCCCCGCCGACGCCGGCCTTCCCGCGCTACATCGAGCCGGCAGCCTAAAGGCGTTCGCACCATGCTGGTCGACAGCCACTGCCACCTGGATTTTGCGGATTTTGCGGAGGATCTCGACGGGATCGTGTCGCGGGCGCGAGCGGCCGGCATCGGCCGCATGGTCACCATTTCGACTCGGGTGAAAAAGCTGAACCAGCTTTTGTCTATCGCCGAGCGCTATGACGACGTCTATTGCTCGGTCGGCACCCATCCGCATAACGCCGATGAGGAAGACGGCATCGCGCCGGACGAGCTGATTGCGCTGACGCAGCACCCCAAGGTCGTCGCGCTCGGCGAAGCCGGGCTCGACTATTTCTACGACAACGGCTCGCCGGAGGCGCAGGCGAGGGGCTTTCGTGCCCACATCGCTGCCGCCCGCGCCACCGGCTTGCCGCTGGTAATCCACACCCGCGAGGCGGACCAGGATTGCGGCCGTATCCTAGAAGAGGAGACGGCAAAAGGATCGTTTCGCGCTGTGTTGCATTGTTACACCGGCGGGCGCGAGCTGGCGCTGAAGGCGGTCTCGCTCGGGCTCTATATCGGCTTCACGGGCATCCTGACCTTCAAGAAGTCCGAGGCCCTGCGCGCGCTTGCGGCCGAACTGCCGTCCGACCGCATTTTGGTTGAAACAGACTCGCCCTACCTTGCGCCCGGCAAGTTCCGGGGCAAGCGCAACGAACCGGCCTATGTGGTCGAGGTCGCAAAAGTGCTCGCCGAAACACGCGGCGTGTCGTTTGACGAGATCTCGCGCCAGACAAGCGAAAACTTCTTTCGCCTGTTCTCCAGGGTGAAAGCTTAGAACTGGGAGCCGCATGACGCTGACGCTGACGATCCTGGGCTGCGGCTCCTCCGCCGGCGTGCCGCGCCCGGCGCTCGGCTGGGGTGCCTGCGATCCCACCAATCCCAAGAACCGCCGTCGCCGCTGTTCGCTGCTGGTCGAGCAGACATCGGACGAGGGCACCACGCGTATCGTGATCGACACCTCGCCGGACCTGCGCGAGCAATTGCTCTCGACCAATGTCGACCACATCGATGCAGTGTTCCTGACCCACGAGCACGCCGATCAGACCCACGGCATGGACGATCTGCGTTCGGTCGTGATGCACATGCGCCGGCGGATTCCGACCTATCTCAATCAGACGACCGCGAACGACATCATGTCGCGGTTTTCCTATTGCTTCGTCTCGCCGGCGGGCAGCGACTATCCGCCGATCCTGACGGGACATTCGATCGAGGCCGGTGAAAGCCAGACCATCCAGGGGAAGGGCGGCGCAGTGACGATGACCGCCTTCCTGGTGCAGCACGGCAACATTCCCGCGCTGGGCTATCGCATCGGCGATGCCGCCTACACACCCGACCTCAACGACATCCCGCGCGAGAGCTGGGGCGCTCTGGAAAATCTGGATCTCTGGATCGTCGATGGCCTCCGCTACACCAGCCATGTCAGTCATTTCAGCATCAACGACGCGTTGTCCTGGATCGAGCGCTTCAAGCCGAAGCGCGCCGTCATCACCAATATGACGGCCGACGTCGATTATGAGGTGATCCGGCAGTCGCTGCCGGCGGGCGTGGTGCCCGCGTATGATGGGCTGCGGCTGGAGACCCGCTGAACCTGCGGTGGAAATTCCGGCGAGAGCCGGCATACTGCTTGCTTGCGCTAGCCCCATCATGTTGATCTAACGTCTGAAAGACAGGGCGCTGGCAGAGGCGATATTCATGCAGGACCGGCGTGTGACGTACGATCGCCGGGACTGTCTGAATCGCCTCGTGTGAGGATGGGGATCGCGTTGGCAGGGGACGATGTCACGAGCCGGGGACCGGTGCGACGCGCGCTGGATCTCCTTTATCTCGGTGCGGGCTATGCCGCCGGCGCCTTCATGGTTGCGATCTTTGCAATCATGATGATCATGTCGATCGGGCGCCAGTTTGCGGTCAACATTCCCGCCGGCGATGATTTCGCCTCATGGTGCATGGCCGCGATGGCATTCCTCGGCCTCGCTCACACCTTCAAGCGCGGAGAGATGATCCGGGTCGGCCTGCTGCTGGAGCGTCTGCATGGGCGCTCCAAGCAGGTAGCGGAGGTCGTGGCCCTCGGTATTGCCGCCGCTTTCATCCTCTATTTCACCCGGCATGCCGTGCAGATGACCTACGATTCCTGGCGCTTCAACGACGTGGCGCAGGGCGTCGTCGCGCTTCCGCTCTGGATTCCGCAGCTCGGGTTTTCCGGCGGACTCGTGATCCTCTCGATCGCGCTCATAGATGAAATGATCAGTGTCGTCAGCGGCAACCGGCCGAGCTACGAAAAGGGCTCGCCGGACGAGACCCCGGACGAATTCATCGAGCGGATATCACAGGGCGGCGGAGGTTGACGATGGCCAATCTCGGCATGATCGAACTGTCGTTCATTCTGCTCGGCGTTATGATCGTGCTGCTGGGAAGCGGCATCTGGATCGCGGTATCGCTCGGGCTCGTCGGCTTCGTGGCGATGGCGCTGACCACGAGCCTGCCGCTCGGCTCGGTGCTTGCGACCACGACATGGAGCGCAAGCTCGTCATGGACGCTGGCCGCGCTGCCGCTGTTCATCTGGATGGGCGAGATCCTCTTCCGCACCAAATTATCCGAGGAAATGTTTCGAGGCCTGTCGCCCTGGGTTCAGTGGCTGCCGGGGCGCCTGACGCATGTCAACGTGATCGGCTGCGGCATCTTCGCGGCGGTGTCGGGCTCGTCGGCGGCGACCTGTGCGACCATCGGGAAGATCGCGCTGCCCGAACTGGACAAGCGTGGTTACGACAAGAGCCTTAGCCTCGGCTCGCTCGCGGGCTCCGGTACGCTCGGCCTGCTGATCCCGCCGTCGATCCCGATGGTGGTCTATGCGGTCACGGCGAATGTCTCCGTCCTTCAGGTGTTCCTCGGCGGCTTCCTGCCCGGCGTGCTCGTGATGGTGCTCTATTCCGGCTACATCATCATCTGGTCGCTGCTGAACCCGAAGAAGATTCCGCCGCGCGATCCCCCGATGCCGTTCCGCCAGAAGCTGCGGGAGTCGGCCAGGCTTGCCCCCTGCCTGTTGCTGATCCTGGCGGTCTTCCTCTCGCTCGTGCTCGGCTTTGCGACGGCGACGGAATGCGCCGCCTGGGGCGTTTCGGGCGCGCTGCTGCTGGCGTGGTGGAGCCGCACACTCACGCGCAAGAACTTCCTCGAAAGCATCATGAGCGCGACGCGCCTGACCTGCATGATCATGCTGATCCTGGCGGGCGCAGCCTACACGACCGCAGCGATGGCCTATACGGGCATTCCGGCGGCGCTTGCCACCTGGGTCCAGGGCCAGCAGCTCACGCCGGGCATGCTCGCGCTGTATCTGAGTATCATGTACATCATCCTGGGATGCCTGATCGACGGCATCTCAATGATCGTCCTGACCGCCGTGATCGTGCTGCCGATGGTCAGGCAGGCCGGTCTCGACCTGGTCTGGTTCGGGGTCTATCTCATCATCCACGTCGAGATGGCGCAGATCACGCCGCCGGTCGGTTTCAATCTGTTCGTGCTCCAGAACATGAGCGGGCGCGACACTTTCACCGTTGCGCGGGCGGCGTTCCCGTTCTTTGTCCTGCTGCTCGCGGCCGTGTTCATCATCACGGAATATCCGCAGATCGTGATGTTCTTGCCCAAGCTCGCCTTCCCAGACTGAGCGTACCGTTTTGAAATTGACTGTGAGGAGAAGCCCGATGATGTCTCGTTTATTCCGCGCATCCCTGATCGCCGGCGCCGTGCTGGCCGCGACACCCGCTTTGGCTCAGACCAAATGGAATCTGCCGGCAGCGTATCCGGCCGACAATCCGCACTCCGAGAACCTCGTTGCTTTCGCCAAGGACGTCGAAGCTGCCACTTCCGGCAAGCTCCAGATCACGGTTCATCCCGGCGCCTCGCTGTTCAAGGCGCCCGATATCAAGCGCGCGGTGATGACCGGGCAGGCGCAGATGGGCGAAGTCTTGCTGTCGATCCACGAGAACGAGGATCCGGTGTACGGCGTCGATGTGGTGCCGTTTCTGGCGACCAGCTTTCCGGACGCCATGAAGCTCTATCAGGCGTCGAAGCCGCTGATTACGAAGAAGCTCGATGCGCAGGGGCTCAAGCTGCTGTTCGTCGTGCCGTGGGCGCCGCAGGGCGTCTATGTCAGCAAGCCGCTTGCGACCATCGAAGACATGAAGGGCCTGAAATGGCGGGCTTACAACGTTGGGACCGCGCGGATTGGCGAGCTGGTCGGCGCGCAGTCGGTCACCATCCAGGCCGCCGAGTTGCCGCAGGCGCTTGCCACCGGCGTCGTGAACTCCTTCATGTCGTCCGGCGGCACGGGCTACGATGCGAAGGCATGGGAGTCGCTGAAATACTTCTATGACGTGCAAGCGTGGATCCCGAAGGACTACACCTTCGTCAACAAGGCCGCGTTCGAGGCGCTCGACAAGCCAACCCAGGAGGCCATCGTCAAGGCCGCCGCGACCGCGGAAACTCGCGGCTGGAAAGCCTGGCAGGACAAGAGCACCTGGTACATCGATCAGCTCAAGGCCAAGGGCATGACGGTCGAGCCGCCGAGCCCGGCCCTGAAGGCCGGCTTCCAGAAGATCGGCGAACAGCTCACCGCCGACTGGCTCAAGAAGGCGGGAGCCGACGGCCAGGCCCTGGTTGACGCCTATAAGAAGATGTGAGGGCCAAGGGGCTCGGCAAACCCGACCGCGTCGAAACTGCACAATGACTTCGCGGCGACACGCAGCCGCCGCGGAGGTCGAGACAAGCTCAGGCCGAGATCGCCTTCGCCGATCCCGCTTCGTTGCGCAGCAGGAATTTCTGGATCTTGCCCGTCGACGTTTTCGGGATCGGCCCGAACACGACGGCCTTTGGCGTCTTGAAGCCGCTCATATGCGAGCGGCAGAAGGCGATGATGTCGGCTTCGCTCGCGCTGGCGCCGTCCTTCAGCTCGACGAAGGCGCAGGGCACTTCGCCCCATTTCGGATCGGGCTTTGCGACCACGGCGGCGAACAGCACAGCGGGGTGCTTGTAAAGGATGTCCTCGACCTCGACAGAGGAGATGTTCTCGCCGCCAGAGATGATGATGTCCTTGGAGCGATCCTTGATGATGACGTAGCCGTGCGCGTCGAGCACGCCGAGATCTCCGGTGTGAAACCAGCCTCCTTCGAAGGCTTCCTTCGTCGCCTTGTCGTTCTTGAGGTAGCCCTTCATCACGATGTTGCCGCGGAACATGACTTCGCCGATGGTCTCGCCGTCGCGCGGCACCTGCCTCATGGTCTGCGGATCGATGACGGTGACGCCCTCCTCGAGCGGGTAGGGCACGCCCTGCCGTCGCTTCAAGCTGGCGCGCTCGGCTGCGGGCAGATCATCCCAGCCTGGCTGCTCGGCGCAGACGGAGGCGGGGCCGTAGACCTCGGTCAGGCCGTAGACGTGCGTCAGCTTGATCCCGATGCTCTCGGCGCCTTCGAGCACCGCGACCGGCGGCGCGGCACCGGCGATCAGCCCGACAACGCGGCGGGCGGCGCCGCCCTTCGGTGCATCGGGCGCGTTGATCAGCGTGTTGTAGACGATCGGCGCGCCGCACATGTGGGTGACGCCGTGCTGCTTGATCAGCTCGAAAATCTTGGTCGGCTCGACCTTGCGCAGGCAGACATTGATGCCGGCGGCCGCCGCAATGGTCCAGGGGAAGCACCAGCCGTTGCAGTGGAACATCGGCAGCGTCCAGAGATAGACCGGATGCTGGCCGAGTTGGCCCGCGAGGATGTTGCTGACGGCATTCAGATAGGCGCCGCGATGATGGGTCACGACGCCCTTGGGATTTCCCGTGGTGCCAGAAGTGTAGCTCAGCGCGATCGCGTCCCATTCGTCCTTCGGCGGGATGGCGGTGAAGCCAGGATCGCCTTGCGCGACGGCGGTCTCGTACTCGATCTCGCCGATGCGCTTGCCGCCCTTGAAGGCGGCGTCGTCGACGTCGATCACGAACGGTTTTGGACCACTCATCTGCGTGAGCGCATCGGTGATCACGCCGGAAAACTCCGGGTCGACCAGAATGATCCTTGCGCCGCCATGGTCGAGCTGAAATGCGATCGAAGGCGCATCGAGCCGGATGTTCAGGGCGTTGAGCACGGCACCCGTCATGGGTACGGCGAAATGCACCTCGTTCATCGCCGGAATGTTCGGCAGCATCGCCGCGACGGTGTCGCCGACGCCGATGCCCTTGCCGGCAAGATACGAAGCAGAGCGCTTGCAGCGCTCATGGGTCTCGCGCCAGGTGAAGCTGCGCCCCTCGTAGACTGTGCTAACGTGATCGGGATAGACCGCGGCGCTGCGAGCAAGGAAGCTCAACGGGGTCAGCGGCACGTAGTTGGCGGGCGTCTTGTCGAGACCGATATTGTACTGGTTCTGCCGCTCGCTCATCGACACCTCCCTTACGCCGCTTACAGGAATCCGATCGAGATCCACGGAAACACGGCGACGACGATCAATCCTACCAGCAGCGCCAGCAGATAACCCCAGATCGGCCTGATGCCTTCGGCCGGATCGACGCGTCCGATGGCGCAGGCGGCATAATAGCCGACCCCGAAGGGCGGGGCGAATAGCCCGATACCCATGGCGAGAATGATCACCATGGCATAGTGCACCTCGTGCACGCCGACCGCACGCGCAATCGGAAACAACAGCGGCCCGAACAGCACGATCGCCGGGATGCCCTCCAGCACGCTGCCAAGGATGGTGAAGGCCAGGATCGAGACGGCGATGAAGGTCGCCGCGCCGCCCGGCAGTCCGGTCATGGCCGACGCCAGCGCGCGCGAGAAGCCTGATTGCGTCAGGCCCCAGGCCATGCCGGTGGCCGTGCCGATGATCAGCAGGATCGCGCCCGACAGCGCGGCGGTTTCGACCAGCATGGGAAACAGCCGCCGCCAGTCGAAGCGGCGGTAGACCAGGAGGCCGACCAGGGCGCCATAGACGATGCCGATGGTGGAGACTTCGGTGGCCGTCGCGATGCCTTCGACCACGGCGTAGCGGATCACGAATGGCAGCGCGAGCGCGGGCAGGGCGATGATAAAGGTCTTGCCGATCTCGCCGCCTGTGGCGCGACGGACATGGCTCATGTCCTCGTGGCGGTAGCGCCACCACACCAGCATGCAGAGCGTGATCGCCAGCACCACCCCGGGCAGCAGGCCGCCGGTGAACAAAGCGGCGATCGAGACGCCCGTGACCGATCCGATCGTGATCAGCACGAGACTCGGCGGAATGGTTTCGGTCTGCGCGCCGGTGGCGGCAAGAAGCGCGACGAGGTCGCCGGGCTTGGCGCCGCGCTGCTTCATCTCCGGGAACAGCACGGGCGCGACCGCCGCCATGTCGGCCGCCTTGGCGCCGGAGATGCCGGAGACCAGATACATCGCGCCGACCAGGACGTAATGCAGCCCGCCGCGGACATGGCCAAGCAGGCTCGCCAGGAACGCCACCATGGCCCGTGCCATGCCGGTCATTTCGATCAGGAGCCCCAAAAATACGAACAGCGGCACCGAGAGCAAGATGAGGTGGCTCATGCCCTCGTCCATCCGCCCGACCAGCACCATCACCGGCGTGCGCGTGGTCAGTGCCAGATAGCCGAAGATCGCGAGCCCGAAGCCGAACGCGATGGGAACACCGGCAAAGACGCAGAAGCCGGCGACGCCGACGAAGAAGATGACGAGGTTGAGATTGCCGAGCGGCCGCAGATAAGGCTGCGCCAGCCAGAACAAGCCGACGACGACGGCAACGGCGACCGCGGCCGTCAGCACCATGCGGTAATCGGCTGCGCGCAGCAGCCGCAACAGCGCGAACACCGCCATCAGGCAGATTCCGGCCGGCAGCGCCGCGGCGCGCCACATATTGGAGATCTGCAGCGCCGGCGTGGTGATGAAGCTTTCCTCGTAGGCGTAGTCCCAGGACGGCCAGACGATCAGCGCCAGGAAGGCCAGCGCCGCGCAGGTCGCGACCAGATCGAGCCAGGCCCGCGTGGCCGGCCTGGTGCTGGCGACAACCGCGGTCATGCGCATGTGCTCGGAGCGGCGGAACGCGACCGCCGCGCCCAGCATGGCGAGCCACAGGAACAGGATCGAGGCAAGCTCGTCCGACCAGATCAGCGGCCTGTGCAGCCCGTAGCGCGCGACCACGCCGGCAAACAGGATTGCGATCTCGGCGACCACCAAAATGGCCGCCGGGATTTCGACGAGGAGCCCGAGTGCGCGCTCCGTCGAGGCCAGCAACGAAGGTCGGCGAGGGGACCGAACAGTCGCCTCGCCCGCCACTCCGTTCACTTCGACCTCAATATGAGCCATGACGGCTCCAACGCGTTACGACAGCTTGCCGACCGCCTTTTCCAGCAGGTCCCAGGCCTGATCGCCGTATTTACCTTTCCACTCGGCATAGAAGCCGGCGGACCGCAGCTTGTCGCGGAACGGCGCGACCGCGGGCTGGTTGAAGGTCAGGCCCTTGCCCGCGAGCTCCTGCTGCAGATTGGCATTGAGCTTGGCGGTATCCTCACGCTCCTTGAGCGCTGCGGCATTGATGTTTTTGGCGACGATGGTGCGCACATCCTCGGGCAGGCTGCTCCAGGCCTTGCGGTTGGCCAGGAACCAGAAGCCGTCCCACATGTGGTTGGTCAGCGAGCAGTATTTCTGCACTTCGTAGAGCTTGGCGGTCGAGATGATCGCCAGCGGGTTCTCCTGGCCCTCGACGATTCTGGTCTGCAGCGCGGAATAGACCTCGGCGAAATTGATCGAGGCGGGCGCGGCATCGAACGCCTTGAACATCGAGGTCCACAACGGCGACACCGGCACGCGGATCTTGAAGCCCTTGAGATCGTCCGGACCGGTGATCGGCTTGCTCGACGACGTGGTCTGGCGGAAGCCGTTGTCCCAGATCTTGTCCATGACCTCGAGACCGGCCTTCTTGATCTCGCCGCGGACGAAAGCGCCGAGATCGCCGTCCATGGCCTTCCAGACCGTGCCGTAGTCCGGGAACGCGAATCCGATGCCATTGATGGAGGCCGGCGGTACCAGGGTCGACAGGATCAGCCCCGACAGCGTGAAAAACTCGACGCCGCCGGACCGGATCTGGCTCAGCATGTCGGTGTCGGACCCGAGCTGGTTGTTCGGGAAGATCTGGAGGTCGAACTTGCCGCCTGTCTCGGCCTTGATCGCCGCCGCCATCTCCTTGGCGCGCACGTTCAGCGGATGGGTGTCCGGCAGGTTGTTGGCGTATTTGTAGGTGAATTCGGCGCTCTGGGCGCGGGCCACATGGGGCGCACTGAGGCCGCCCAGGACCGCGGTGGCGGCGGAGGCCTTGAGAAGCGTGCGGCGGGAAAAGCTCATGGATCTGCTTCCTCGGAAAGTTTGTTGTTGTTCTGAGATGCAAATCTATACGGACGGAAGGTCAGAAGGTCATCTGCGATCTCGCGAAGCCTCGCTTATTGCAGCCGGACATCCTCACGGCAATATCGGCTTTCGGAGGCATGGGCCGGATTAAAAAACTGAAAAACAACCCCATGCACAGTAGCCGTCGAAAGTCGGGACGACGTGCGACGGCCGGCCCGGAAGAGAACGAGGAACGAAGGTCCGATGAGAGGAGTTCTGGCTAAATAACTGATCTGATTGTATATAAATATATTCCATAATATACCTTATGCGAATCATGGATATAGCCGTGCAGATCAGCCAGATCATTCCGCACCTACTCAGAAGCCCTCTCTCGGCTCACACTTGCCGCCAAACAAGCCCCGGGCAAACCGACGCAGCGGTTGATGCCCACGGCAGCATTGGAGGTTCGTCATGCAGGAGAACGTCGCCCGCGCAGATCGGTCGCGCGCCATTCCATTCGATGCGGCCAAGCTCGATCGTCTGATGGAGGCCGCCGGCCTCGACGTCCTGGTCGCGACCTCCAAGCACAATGTGCAGTACATGCTCGGTGCCGAGCGCGCGATCTTCTTCGACTACATGGATGCGCTGGGCGTCAGCCGCTATCTGCCGGTCCTGATCTATCCCAAGGGCGCGCCGGAGCACGCGGTCTATGTCGGGCACCGGCTGGAGACCCATCAGCGCGCTGTCGCGCCGCCATGGATTGCGCAGGTCCGGACCGAGTCCAACGGCTCGGTCGATGCGATCACGCGGGCCGTAAGCCTGATCCGGGATGCCGGCGTGCCCTTGAAGCGGGTCGGGGTCGAGATGGCGTTCCTGCCGATGGATGCGGGCCGGGCGCTCGCCGACGCCCTGCCCGGCGCCGAGCTCAAGGACGCGCTGCTGGTGCTGGAGCGGCTGCGCGCGGTGAAGTCGGCCGACGAGCTGGCGAAACTCAAGACGGCCTCCGAGCTCGTCATCGCCTCGATGCTGGAGGTGATCGCCGGGCACGGGCCTGGAACGACCAAGCAGCAATTGTCGGACGCTTTGCGGATCGCCGAAGCCAATCGCGGGCTGACCTTCGAATACTGCCTGCTCGCCTGCGGCAACAGCCACAACCGGGCGCCGTCGCCGCAGCGCTGGGAGCGAGGTGACGTGCTGTCGCTCGACTCCGGCGGCAATTATCACGGCTATATCGGCGATCTCGCGCGCATGGCGGTGCTCGGCGATCCCGATACCGAGCTGAAGGAGTGCCTGGCCGAGATTGAAGCCGTCCAGCGCGCGGCCTTCGCGGCGGTCCGGCCCGGCGCCGTGGGCGGTGACATCTACGTCGCGGCCGAGCGGCAGCTCGCGAAGATCAGCCAGAGTGACTGCACGGAGTTTTTGGCCCACGGCATGGGCCTCGTCAGCCATGAGGCCCCTCGCCTGACCGCCAAAGGCCCAATCCCCTACGATGACACCGACGCCCGGCTGCCGCTCGAAGCAGGCATGGTGGTGTCGATCGAGACCACGATGAAGCATCCGAAGCGCGGGTTCATCAAGCTCGAGGACACGGTTGCGGTGACGGCGACGGGCTACGAGATCTTTGGCGAGGGTGGCCGCGGCTGGAATCTGGGGGGCAGTGCGCTCTAGGCCGGCACCACACACGGCGCTTACGGCAGACATTCGCCCTCTGCCCGAGCACCACTGGGTGGTCAGCGCCCTCACCTACACTGCCATGACCTAGACGGAAGCGGTAGCTCTCGGCATTCGCATGACTTGCTCGAGGGCATTTCGGTGCTTCAGCACGGCAAGGGTCTCGCGTGCGCTGAGGCTGCTGACGACTTCCTCGAAGTCGTCGCTCTGCTCGATCTTGGCCCGGCCGATCGCGAGGTCTATGTCGATTTGGCCCGATTTGCGAGGCGGCGTTTCGAGGGACTGCATGTGCGGTCCTAGCAACGCGGGGTTCTGTCGAAGTTCGATCAGAGCTCCATGTGCCTGGATCCGAGCCTGGCTGGCAAGCTCTCTCGCCCTCTGCAACAGCGCCGGCGCGCGATTGTCCTCGGGGGTCGCAAACAGGTGCGCCATTCGCGGCGCCGTCGACGTGACGAGACCGATCGGAATGGCGCAAACGAGGCCGATGATCACTGGCGACATCCAGAGCAGCAGCGGAAGCGACACGGCGTAGGCGCTTGCCGCCATTGCCAGACCGCATAGGGTCGGCACCGTGAACTTGCGATAGACTTCATCGCGCGTGATCCTGCCATCGCTTCGCCGTTGAACTTGCCAGCCCGCGTCACGGCCCAGCAGGATCTCCGCAACGGCGGTGGATTGAAAGATCATCATGGATGGGGCGATCAAGGCGGCAAGCAGGCTCTCGGCGACTACCGCCAGCAGCACGCGAAATCCGCCGCCGAATGCCTGCCGTTCCGCACGCCTGGTGAGCAAAACGAGGTAGGCCAGCAATTTGGGCAGGATGAGCAGCCCCATTGTCGCGGCAAAGACCCAGGCGGCAAGCACGGGATCCTGTGCGGGCCAGGTTGGAAACAACGAAAAGCCCTTGGGAAAGTACTCCGGCTTGACGAAATAGGCCTGCAGGGAGATCAGGATTCCGAGCAATAGAAACAGCAGCCATAGGGGCGCGGTGAGATAGGAGCCGATGCCGGTCAACAGGTGAAGCCTGGAGACCCAGTGCAGGCCTCGAGCAGGCAGAACGGCAAGATGCTGGAGATTGCCCTGACACCAGCGGCGGTCCCGCGCCGCGAAATCCAGCAGCGACGGTGGCACCTCCTCGAAACTTCCACCGAGGCCTGGAGCCATGAAAATCCCCCACCCCGCCCGCCGCATCAGCGCGGCTTCGACAAAATCGTGGCTGAGGATGTGGCCGCCGAAAGGTTTCCTCCCGCGCAATTCTGGCAAACCCGCCTCTTGCGCAAAAGCCTGCACCCGGATGACGGCATTATGTCCCCAGTAGTTGCCTTCTGAGGCGTGCCACCAGGCGTTCCCGGCCGCGATCAGCGGACCGTACAAACGACCCGAGAACTGCTGAAGCCGGCTAATCAGGGTTCGCGCATTGACGACGATCGGAAGCGTTTGAATCAGCGCGGCCTGCGGGTTTGCTTCCATCGCGCCCACCAGCCGAACGATGGTCTCTCCGCTCATCAGGCTGTCCGCGTCGAGAATGATCATGTAGTCGTAGGCACCACCGAACCGCCTCACCCATTCGGCGATGTTGCCGGACTTTCGGGCGGTGTTGTCGGATCGGTGACGATAGTAGAGATGGCCCGAACCGCAGTTGCGCTGCAGTTCCAGAAACGCAAGCTCCTCGGCAATCCAGATGTCCGGATCTGTGGTGTCACTGAGCAGAAACCAATCGAACAACGGGGCCTGTCCGGTTTCGCCGACCGACTCGTACATGGCGCGGAGTCGCGCCATGAGATGGTGCTGGTCCTCGTTATAGGTCGGCAACAGCATCGCCGTTCGGCCGGTGATCCCGGGCAGCGGACCGTGGCTGTTAATTGGCAGCACATCCGGTCGGCCCCGCAGGAGCACAAAAAAACCGGCGACTGAAGACACGAACGAAAACGCGATCCAGGCGAGCAGCACGAGAAATAGCCCGAACACCATGCCTTCGAGGACCGTGACGCCACCAACCTTGAGAACGTCGTACATCTCAACAGCGCCCGCAGCGGTAATCGCGACCGTTCCGCCAAGAATGAACAGGCGCCGCGCTGCAACGGCAGGGGCGGTCCGCAGTCGCGCCGGATAGGCACGATTTGTCCCGTCCAATCGGCAGGGCAGCATCGGGAGAGGCGTTTCGTCGGGAAGATACCGAATGCCAAGCTCAGGCGAAAGCGCGGGCGACGGCGTCAGGGCGCCCATCGGTAAACCCAGACTTCGGAGATCGGTTGGTCGCCCTGCATCAAGACCGCCCTCAACTCAATAGGCGCGTCCTTCACGGCGCATTGAAAACTCAGGCGCCAGCCGCCGGTTTCCGGGTTTGGCTGTGTGACGACGTTCTTGATCTCGGATTTGTCGGCGCTGACGGCGCCCCTCACCTTGTCAGGATCGACCTCCTTCAGCTTGTCACCGAGCAGCTCGAGCACGAACAATTTGCTGTCGTCGCCCCGGGCGCCAACGCCTGTGCGGGTGAACCGGGCCAGTGAATTGGGCTTCGGCGCGTCCGGACCCCAGTGCAGACGATAGGTGTAGTTGTTTTCGCTCTTGGCCTGGAGAGCTGTTTTCGGGCGCCAGAAGGCGGCGATGTTGTCGTGAACTTCCTCCTTGGTCGGGATCTCAAAGAGGACCACACTGCCCTCTCCCCAATCTCCGATCGGTTCGACCCAGAGGCTCGGGCGACGCTCAAAGCGCGATTCGATGTCCTCGTAGGCAAAGAAGTTTCTCTCCCGCTGCATCAGGCCGAAGCCGCGAGGATTGAGGTCATTGAATGTGCTGGCCTGCAGATCGCGCGGATTGTTGAGAGGACGCCAGAGTTGCTCGCCCTTTCCGTTGAACACGGCGAGCCCATCGGAGTCGTGCACCGCAGGGCGGAAATCGTCGACATCGTGTCGGTCGTTCGGACCGAAAAAGAACATGCTCGTCATGGGCGCCAGGCCGGCATGCTGCAGCTCGATTCGCGGATAGAGCGACATCTCCACGTCGAAGACCGTCGGAGCGCCGGGCCTGATCGTGAAACGATAGCTTGCCGTAGCGCTCTTGCTGTCAAGCAGCGCGTGTACCACGACAGATGTGGCACCCGGCGCGGGCTTCTCCAGCCAGAAGGCCTTGAAGAAGGGAAATTCCTCCCCCTTGCTCTCGCCGGTATCGATCGACAGACCGCGCGCGGAAAGGCCGTAGGTCTCGCCTTTGGCAACGGCACGGAAGTAGCTGGCGCCGAGAAACGCGCAAACCTCGTCGTAATAGTCGGGGCGATTGATCGGAGTGTGAATGCGAAACCCGGCAAATCCGAGATCGGCGTCCGCTACCTGGCCGATATTGTCGCCGAATGCAAAATCGTCGCGCCGGTACTTGATCGGTACGGCTCGTCCGCCGGAGACCTCGTAAATGTCGACCTTGTTCCTGTAGAAAAAGCCGCGGTGGAAAAACTGGACCTCGAAAGGCAGCTTCTCGCTGCGCCAAACCGCGCGCTCCGGCAGAAAGCGAATTGACCGGTACTGATCGTAGGTGAGATCCTTGAGCGCGTCCGGAACCTTTTCGTCTGGTGGCTCAAAGGGCTTACTCGCCAAATTGCGGGCAAGCTCGCGGACATAAGAGGGGCCAAACGGCAACTCCGCCGCCGATGCCGCAGAGAGTGCGCCGGGCAGTAGTGTTGCCAAGGGCGTCAATGCCGAGGCTTCCAGGAATTGTCGGCGATTCAACTGTGCTACCCGTTCGGTTCCAACCGCAGTGCAACCCCCTCGTCGCGAACGAGTTCCATGAGCGCGGCCGAATCCGAGCACCCTGTTGCCGACGAGCTCGTCGATGCGGACTTGGCAACATCGCGCTGATCCGCCTCGGTTGCGCCTGCAGAACGAGCTGCAATTTCCGATTGAGCATTCTCGAGCCATGGCGCCGCACAACGCTGCAGCCCCCGCAGGCAACTGGATGATCGCCTTAGCGCAGCGGCAGCAACTCCAGCTGGCTCTGCGCTTTCTTGACCGCCGTCGCATACCAGCTCTGGCTTGGCGCTTCCCTGGCGAAGCACGCCGTGTACGCGGTCATCGCGTTGTCTTCGCGCGTGATGTCGCCGCGGGGGTCTTTCTTGTCGATGGGTTTGGCCATCATCTGCTTCCAGACCTTTTCGCAGGCCGGGATCTCAGCCGGCTTCACGGCGTCGCTTGCGGCGAGAAAGAAGACCTTGTCGCCCTGGATCGCCACGACGTCGATTTCATGCGGCGGTCCCTTCAAATCGCCATTGCCGCGCACGCCCAGTACGGCGACCGCAGCGCTTGCTCCCGCGGGCTTCGTGATCGGCAGCTCGGCATATTTGGCGAAGGCGGAGTCCTGGATGGCTTGATAGTAGAAGCGGTCCGACTTGAATGCCGCGCCGATCTCCTGCGGCATGCCGTCGTCGCGGTGCTCGCGCAGCCAGTGCTTGAGCAGGCCAGTCGTGGTCACCACCGCCTGCATCTTGTCGCCCTCGGAGGCGAAGCCGAGCCCGTCGAGATGACCGAAGCCGGAATCGCCCTTGAAAAGCGTGTCCGCGTTCGTCTTGCCGTCGGCCGGCAGTCCCTTGATCGCGACGGCGCCCACCATGCCGCGCAGGACGCCCGTCAATTCCTTGAGCGCCGCATCGTGCTGCTTATAGGTCTCGTCGTTCTCCGTGGCTTTCGAGAACTTTGCGATGTAGCGATCGCGCAAATCGAGATAATGCTGCTCCGGGCCAGCCGCATGTGCGGGCGTGGCGAAAGCGAGCAGGCAGAGCAAGGCGAGCGATCTCATGTGATTTCCGACAGGGCTGGGTCTGATCTCCAGTCTTTGTGCCGGTGCCGTGCGGGAAGGTTCATCCGCGAGCGGCCAGGAGCCCTACTCCGCCGGCGTCAGTTGCTGCCGGCTCGGGCGCATCGCCGCCGTCTCGCGGACGCGGATACGGGCGCGGCGTTTGCGCCACCAGATCACGATTCCGGTAACCGAGAGTGCCGCCGCCACCAGCCCCATGATCGAGATCAGGATGCGGCCGAACAGTCCCACGATGCGGCCCGAATGCAATGGGAATTGCGCCTGCACGAAGATGTCGGCGGCGGTGCCGACCCAGGGCAGCCGTTCGCCGATCGGACGACCGTCCTCGCTGTCGTAATAGAGCTGCGCCGGGCCGACGCCGCCGGCGCCGTGATCGTCGCCCGGATGGAAGAAGGCGGCGGCATAGACACCATGGGCCGGGCCGTAATTGACCGAGCCGACCGGGACGGTCCACCCTCGCCCCTTGCCGTCGGCCGCCGCGCGCGCGGCGATGTCGGCGAAGCCGACCTTGGGCTCGATGGGATCGTCGAGATCGCGATATGGCCGCTGCTCATAGGGTGTCGGCGTGTAATTCGACACCATCTTCATCAGCGGCGAGAACACCTCGAAATAGAGGTTCAGCGAGAACGCCGTGAAGGCGATGATGAACAGGAGGCCCCAGGTCCACAGGCTGAAAGCGCGATGGAGGTCGAAATTGATCCGGTAGGCGCTGCCCGAGGTTTTGATGGTCCACGCCGGCGCCCAGCGCGCCCAGAAGCCGCGTTCGAGCTGGCGCTTGACCTGGGGCGCCCGTGCAGCCTTGGCGCGCCGGCGCGAGGGCAGCGTCAGGTAGAAGCCGACGAAGCAATCGATGGTCCAGATGATGGCGATGATTCCGAGCAGGCGCATGCCCCAGCGGTCGCTGCCCCAGAATTCCGGGATGTGCATGGTGTAGTGCAGCTTGTAGAGAAACGAGACGAAGTTCTCTCGCGTCACCGGCCACACCGCGCCCCAATAGCGCCGGCCGAGCTCCGCGCCGGTGTTGGGATCGAGGAAGATCTGATTGTAGTCGAGCGCGTAACGCTTGCCGGTCGCGGGATCGATCCTGGGCATGACGAAGAACCACAGCGAGTGGCCCGCCTCCGGCGTCATGAACAGGTAGACCACGCGCGCGCGGGGATCGCGCTGCTCGATCATCTTGGCGAGATCGATCGAGGGAATGGCCGGGCCTTTGCTGCTGACGTCGAACAGATGGCTGTTCAGGACCTCGTCGATCTCGTGATCCCAGGAGATGATCGCCCCGGTGATGCCGGAGAAGAACAGGAAACCGGCCGTCAGCAGTCCCGCCCAGCGATGCAGCTTGCCGAATATCGCTCTCATCGTCTTCTCTCATCAAGCGGGCCCGGCCGCCATCACGGCCTGTTTTCATTCGAACTCACCACCGATACGTCAGCTTGCCGATGGCCTTGCGGCCCTCCGCGTAGAAGCAGCCCGACAGGCTGTAGCAGGCGGCGACATAGCGGGTGTCGGCGAGGTTGGTGACGTTCAGCGACAGCCGCCAATTGTCCCTTGTGTAGGCGAGCAGCGCGTCCAGCACGGTCGCGGATCCGACCTTGAATGTGTTGGCGTCATCGCCCCAGGTCGCGCCGACATAGCGGAGGCCGCCACCGAACTGCAGCCCCGCGAGCGGCCCGGTCTGAAGCGTGTAGTCGTTCCAGAGCGAGGCGCGGTTGAGCGGCACGGTGACAGGCGCCTTGCCGACATTGACCGGGTCCTGCGTGACCGTTGCATCGACATAGGCGTAGGCCGCGCGCAGGTTCCAGCCGTTGGCGAGCGACATCGTGCCTTCGAGCTCAAGGCCGCGCGATTTTACTTGCCCGGTCTGTTCGGCAATGTTGAGTGGAGGCGCAAAGGTGACGACGTTGTCACGCGTCAGGTCGAAGGCGGCGAAGGTGAACAGCGCGTTCCAGCCGATCGGCTGATACTTGACGCCCACCTCGTACTGCACGCCGGTCTCGGGATTGAGCAGCTGTCCGCTCGGACTGGTGGCGAGCACCGGCAGGAACGATTCCGAATAGCTGAAATAAGGAGCGATGCCGTTGTCGAAATTGTACATCAATGCGGCGCGGCCGGTGAAGGCCGATGCATCCTTCGCGACGGTCGTATTGAAGATTCCGCTGTCTACCTGCGTCGTCACGAAATCCTGGCGGCCACCGAGCTGGAACGAGAGCCGGCCGAGCTTGATCTGGTCCTGCGCGTAAAGGCCGACTTGCGACTGCTTGACGCCGGTGTCGTCGCTCATGGCGCCCATGGTCCAGTCGTAACTGTAGACCGGGTTGAAGACGTTGATCTCGGGCGCGGACGTCGTGACGCCAAAGGCGGTGTCGCGGAATCTGGTGTTGCGATAGTCGATCCCGACCAGCGTGGTGTGGCTCAGGAAACCCGTGGTGAACTTGCCCTGGAGCTGATTGTCCACCGCGAAGGAGTTGACGTAGGAGTTGCTGTAGCTGCCGAACCGCGCGAGCTGTCCCGCGGCCTCGTCGGTATAGCCCCCGCCGAAAAACACCTTCTCCTCGTTGTGCTGATAGGCATAGCGCAAATTCTGCCGGAACGTGATGTTGTCGGTGAAATTGTGGGAGAGCTGGTAGCCGGCGGTCGCGATTTCGGTGTTGAACGCGTTGAAGCTCGGCACGCCCGCGAAGAACGAGACCGGGACGGTGCGGCCGTTGTTCGGCCACACCGTGCCCGAGGCCGGCAGGAACTGAAGGCCCCACCCTGCCCGGTCGCGCTGGTAGTTCGCGAGGATCGTGATGGTGGTGTCCTCGTTCGGCTTGAACGTGACGGCGGGCGCGATGAAGACGCGGTTGTCCTTGGTGAAGTCGACTTGGGTCTCGCCGTCACGAACGACGCCAGTCAGGCGCCACAGCACGGTGCCGCCCTTGTTGGCGCGACCGCCCATGTCGAACTGGCCCTGATAACGGTTGAAGCTGCCGCCGGAGATCGAGACCTCGCCGAATTGCTGCGCCGTCGGCAGCTTGGTCACGTAGTTGAGGATGCCGCCGGTGCCGCTGCCGCCATACATCGCCGAGGATGGGCCCTTCAGGACCTCGAGGCGCTCTGCGCCGTAGGGATCGAGGCCGTTGAAGTGCACGTAATTGCTGGAGGGAATCCGCAATCCGTCGACGTAGAGGCCCGACATGGTGGTGTCGAAGCCGCGGATCTGGAGGGCGCCGAAACGGGTATCCGAGCCGCCGTTGACGTCGCCGCTGACACCCGCGGTGTAGCGCAACGCCTCGCCGATCGAGACCGCACCCTGGTTCCTGACCTGGTCGGTCGTGACGACCGAGACGGACTGCGGGGTTTCGATCAGCGGCGTATCCGTCTTGGTCGCGGTGCCGCTGCGCGTCGCAACGAAACCGCGCACCGGACCATTGGCGCGTTCACCCGTGGCACCGTTCGAGGATGCCGATTGGGTCGGCGCGACTTGCTGCGCCGGAGAGCGACGATTGGCGCGTGCGGTGCGTGTCGCCCCTGAGCGTCGCGTTGATGCGACCGCCGCAGGCCGGGCGCGCTGGGCCGGGGCTTCGACGGTGACGGCGGGAATCTGCGTCTGCGCCTCCACGGCACCGAAGGGTACGACGAGAGCAAATGTGCTGGCCGCTCCGAGGAAGAGAGTCTGTATCTGTCGACGACGCGTGTCGGAACGCGAAGCAAGTTGGAAGTTGGTCACGTCGAGGCCCCACGCACTGCCGGCTTCGCCGGTATCGTTTTTGATGCCTCGCCCTAACGCAGGCGATTTCGGAGTGCGATAGGAACTGCGTTAGAATTTCTCCAGACGCGTGCGCAACGCGTGCGACGAATGCGCTCAGTCGTGTTTGGAAGTTTGGAATGTTTCCAGACCGACAAGAACCTGCTTGTTCGAAATGTCTGAAACGGCGTCAGCGATGTCGCAGCCGGCGGTTGACCCGACGCGCGAGATAATCGCCAGCGCTCTGCACCAGCTGCACCAGCGCGATCAGCACCACGACGACGGCGAGCATCATCTCCGGCATGAAGCGCTGATAGCCGTAGCGGATACCGAGATCGCCCAGGCCCCCGCCTCCGACGGCACCGACCATGGCGGAGTAGCCGAGCAGGCTGACCACCGCGAGCGTCAGCGCCAGCAGAAGACCCGGCAACGCTTCGGGGATCAGCACCTTGAGCACGATCTGCATCGGCGATGCCCCGAACGAGGATGCGGTCTCGATCAGGCCGCCATCGACCTCGCGGATTGCGGCCTCAACCAGGCGCGCGATGAACGGCGCCGATGCGATCGTCAACGGCACGATCGCGGCCGTCGATCCGATCGAGGTGCCGGCCACCAGCCGCGTGAACGGGATGATGGCGACGACCAGGATGATGAAGGGCGTGGACCGCGTCGCGTTGACGACGGCACCGAGCACGCGATTGACGATGGGCGCGGCGAACAGCTCGCCTTTCCGGCTGGTCGCGAGAAAGACGCCGAGCGGCAGTCCAAACGCGGTGCCGATCAGCGCCGCGAGCCCGACCATGTACAGGCTCTCGCCGGTCGCCTGGACGATCAGGTTGATGAGTTCAGGCGACATAGCCGAGACGCTCCGCGGGGAATTGATATTCTGAAAGCCAGGCCAGCGTGCGCGTCGTCGCGTCCTGGCCGCTGGACATGCCGAGAGGGATACCAAGCGTCAGCGAGCCCACATGCTGGCCGCCGATCTCGTCGATGCGGGCCGACAGCAGCGACACGTCGAGGCCGAGTCCGCGTGCGAGCCGCGCCACCAGCGTGTCGCCGGCCCCTGCCCCGCGCACCTGGACGCGGATCACCGCCTGTCCGCCCGCAGGCGGCTCCGAAACGATCCGGCTCGCCAGCGACACCGGCAGGCTGTCTCCGATCACTTCGGCCAGGAAGGATTGCGTGATCAGATGCTCGGGGTGAGTGAAGATGTCGGCGACTTGGCCGCTCTCGACGACGTGGCCGGCATCGAGCACCACGATGTCCTTGGCGAGCTGGCGCACCACGGACATCTCGTGGGTGATCAGCACGATGGTCACGCCCAACTCGCGGTTGATGTTCGCGAGCAGATCGAGGATCGCCCGCGTGGTCTGCGGATCGAGCGCCGAGGTCGCCTCGTCCGACAGCAGCACGCTCGGCCGCGTCGCCAAGGCTCGCGCGATGCCGACGCGCTGTTTCTGGCCGCCGGAGAGTTCGGACGGGTAGCGGTCGTGCTTGTCGGCGATGCCCACGAGCGCTAGCAGCTCGGCGACGCGGGCTTTGATGTCGGCCTTGGCCCAGCCGGCAATCTCGAGCGGCAGCGCGATATTAGCGGCCGCGGTGCGCGAGGACAGCAGGTTGAAGTGCTGGAAGATCATGCCGATCGAGCGCTGCGCCAGCCGCAAGTCTCGGCCCGCGAGCGTCGAGATATCTCTGTTATCGACGATGACGCGGCCCGTGGTCGGCCTCTCCAGGCCGTTAATGAGCCGGACCAGGCTCGATTTGCCGGCGCCGGAGCGGCCGATGACGCCGGTGATCGAACCGCGCGGGATTGCGAAGTCGATGTTTTGCAGGGCATTGACGCCGGGCTTGCCGCGATAGGCCGGATAGGTTTTCGAGATGCCTTCGAAGCGGACCATCGCGTCAGGCGCAGTCGCGGCAGGCGAGATCGCGTGACCTGAGATCGCGTCAGGTTTTTCGATCGGCTGTCCGATCGCGAGCGACGGGTGGACGTTCATGGAGGCGGCCTTCATGCACAATAGTTCCGCTTGCCTCTGGGGCATCCGGGAACTGGTCGCATCAAACGACGGAGAGTGAAACCGCGATGAGGACTCAGCTGGAGCGCGCTGCACCGCAGCAGGCACCATCGCCCTTTCAGGTCTCTCTGGCAATGTCAGATATTTGTGGGGAATTGGACGAAGTTTTCCGAATTTCTCCCCACTGAAGAAGATTCATCTGCCGCCGTCTTGGCCCTCGCCCCGGCTCAGGTGACCCGCAACCAGGGCCATACGATCAGCAGGAGCCCTGCGAAATAGAGCACCCCGAAAATCAGCCCAAAACCCCAGAACTGACCCTTGCCGATATAGCCACTGCCGAAATACATCGGAGCCGGCCCGGTCGCGTAAGGCGAGATCACGCCCATCAGGCCGAGCGAATACATGCAGAGCATGGCGAGCGTCGTAACCGGCAGGTCGGGGATGCCGGATCCGACCGCGAGCACCACGGGCAGCACGGCGGCTGCATGCGAGGTGATGCTCGAGAAGAAATAGTGGATCCAGAAGAACAGTGCGACCAGCAGGAGCATTGCGGTCGACGGCGACAGCCCGGCGAGCGGCTTTGCATATTCGGTCGCGAACCATTTGATGAAGCCGATCTCGTTGAGGCCCGAAGCCAGCGTCAGCAGCGAGGTGAAATAGAAGAACACCTCCCAGGCGCCCTTCTCAGCGACGATGTCGGCAAACTCGATCACGCCCGTCACCAGCATCAGCGAGATCACGATGAACACGACGGTGGTGGCGTTGACGAAATTCGAGCCCAGAAGCGGCACGCGGATGTCCGGGCTCGAGCCCGCGATCCACAGGAACATCGCGAGCAGGATCAGCGCCAGCATGATCCATTCGTTGCGCGACATCGGGCCCATCTCCGCGAGCTCCTTCGATGCCCATTCGGAAATTTCCGGGCTGCTCTTCACCTCGGGGCGGCAGACCGCGTAGCTGAGCAGCGGGACCAGCACCATCAGGAGGAGGCCGAGCGGCGCAAAGCCGATGAACCACTGCGCCCAGCTGACCTCGATTCCGACGGTCTTCTTGGCGATGGCAAGCGCCGCTGCATTGGGCGCGAGCGCGGTGAAAAACAATGAGCTGGTGACGGCGGTCGACGCGAACGCGGTCCACATCACGTAGGTGCCGATCTTGCCGGCGGTCGGTCCCGGCTCGGAGCCGTAGATGCGCGGGATGTTGCTGATGATGGGATAGACGATGCCGCCGCTGCGCGCGGTGTTGGACGGTGTCGCCGGCGCCAGCAAAAAGTCCGACATCGCCACCGCATAGCCGAGACCGAGCGTGTTGGTGCCGAGCTTTTGCACCAGCACGAGCGCAATACGCCGGCCCAGGTGGCTCTTGCGGTACCCGATCGAGAACACGAAGGCGCCGACGATCAGCCAGACCGTGCTCTCGGCAAAGCCCGCCAGCATCCAGCGCAGCGACTTGGTCGGATCGGGATCGATATAACCGCCGACGCCGGCAACCGTCAGCCCGATCAGGCCGACCGCGCCGACCGGCATCGATTCCAGGATGAGCCCGGTGATGACGGCCGCGAAGACGGCAAAATAGTGCCACTGATTGACGTTGAGCCCTGCCGGCACCGGCCACAGATAGATCACCAGCCACACCGCGAGCGGCGCGATCAGCTTCCAGCGAAACCCTTTCGCCTCAGGCGCCTGCGAGCTAGTGGCCATGGGCCCTCCCCCTCGATCGTCGTTGTCGTCTGCCGGCCCGTTGATCGGGCCTATTTTGTCCCAGCGCCGCGTATACGGATAGTCCGCGGCGCAATCAATGGCCCGAGCCTGCTTCTACCGCCCTCTGAACTTCGGTTTGCGTCGCGTCAGGAACGCATCGACGCCCTCCTTGTGGTCCTCGCTAAGGCTTGCCAGGGCGAACTGGTCGACGTCCATGTGGCTGGCGAGATTATCCAGCGCATGCGCCAGCCGGTTGACAGTGAGTTTCGTCATGGCAACGGAGAGCGGCGGCTGCGCTGCCACCTTGCGCGCAAGCTCCATCGCGGCATCGAACGCATGGCCGGGATCGACCACCTGCTCGACCAGGCCCCACTCATAGGCTTCATCCGCGCTGATGCGCTGATCGGCCAGGATCACCGCCTGCTTGGTGCGAGCCGGGCCGATCAGATGCAGCATGCGCGGAATGCTTTGCCAGCTCATGTTCATGCCGAGCCCAATCTCGGGCACGCGCAGATGGGCATCGCGTCCCATGACGCGGAAGTCGAGCGCGACGGCGAGCGCCACGCCACCGCCGACGCAAAAGCCCTCGATGGCGGCGATCGTGATCTGCTCCATCTCCTGCCAGGCGTGGGTCAGGCGCGGTCCGAGCTTGAGATGCCGCCGCAGCGTGCCGAGGTCCATGTCCTTGCGCGCGCGGCCTTCGGCATCCTTGAGGTCGAAGCCGGCGCTGAACGCAGCCGCGCTGCCTGTCAGCACCACGACAGAGGTTGCGGCGTCATCCTCGAAACTGCGCGCGGCCGCGGTGAGCTGGCGTAACGCCTCTGGCGACAGCGCATTGATGCCGTCGCCGCGGTCGAACCGCACCACCGCAATCCGCCCCTCCGATCCGAGGCCCTTCTCGACCTTGACATAGTCAGGCAACGCAATCTCCCTTGTTCTTGGGTCTTCCTGGTGCTCACAGATGCCCGGTACGCCGATGTTCGGGTTCGCTTCCATGGACCGGAAACCGGACCGTGGTCCCGATGGTGATCCAGTTGGCATTTTCCCCGGTGATGTTGCGGCCGTAGATCACATCGACGGAGAAGATCTCGTTCGGCCGGTAGCGGACGCCGGTCTGGAAACGCGGTTGCACGACGCTTGCGACCTCGGACGCGCCGGCCTGCCCATACGCCTCGATCGTCCATTGCAGGGTGTCGGTGAATTTCCAATCGAAGCCGATGCCGTAGGTCAGGTAATGGCGATCCACCGCGCGATCCCAGAGCCAGCCGCCATTGACGTTGATGCGCATGGTCTCGGACAGGCGGAAGGTCGCGGGGATGACGGCAAAGGCGGATAGCGCCTCGCCGGTCGCCGCGTCGAACGATCCGCCGCCATAGGCCGACAATCCCCACCGGCCTATTCCGGTCGGGACGAAATTCGTCTTGGCTTTTGGAGCGACCGTCGTGCTCCAGTCGCCATCGCTCCGGGCCCGGATGGTCTGCAGGCTCAGCTCGATCGGCCTGAAGGGATCGACGACACAGGAGGGATTGGCGACCGCCGAAAAATCGGTGTTGGAAGCCATCGACAGCCAGCTCTCCACCTTGCAGGAGCCGACCTCGGAAATGTCGGCGGCATCGACCGCATAGGCGCCATTCGCGGCGCGCGCATCCTGCGCCGCGAATGCGCCAAGAGCCGCGATTGCGGCGGTTATCCCAGTTCTTGCAGCCCAGGCCATGGTGCGATGTTAGCAGAGTCTTCGCCTCGACAACGCCCGGATTCTGGGACTATCTTCGCCCTATGAGCGACCATCATCATCACCACGATCACGACCATTCCGAGCTGTCGGAGACCGAGCTGCGCGTGCGCGCGCTCGAGACGATCCTGACCGAAAAAGGCTATGTCGAGCCGGCCGCGCTCGACGCCATCATCCAGGCCTATGAGACCCGGATCGGTCCCCATAACGGCGCGCGCGTCGTCGCCAAGGCATGGAATGATCCGGCTTTCAAGACGGCACTGCTGGAGGACGGCTCGAAGGCGATCGGCACGCTCGGCCATGTCAGCCGCGTCGGCGACCACCTCGTCGTGGTCGAGAACACGCCGCAGCGTCACAACATGGTCGTGTGCACGCTGTGCTCCTGCTATCCCTGGGAAATGCTGGGGCTGCCGCCGGTCTGGTACAAGGCCGCGCCCTATCGCTCCCGCGCGGTGAAGGACCCGCGCGGCGTGCTCGCCGATTTCGGCGTGCAGGTCGCCAAGGACGTTGAAATCCGGGTATGGGATTCGACCGCCGAAACGCGCTTTCTTGTGCTGCCGATGCGCCCCGCGGGGACCGACGGCTGGAGCGAGGAGCAGCTCGCCGAGCTGGTCACGCGCGATTCCATGATCGGCACCGGCTTTCCCAAGGTGCCCGGAGCGCCGTCATGAACGGCGTGCACGACATGGGTGGCATGGACGGCTTCGGCAAGGTCGAGCCCGAGCCCAACGAGCCGGTGTTCCACGAGGAATGGGAGTCGCGTGTTCTCGCCATGGTGCGCGCGATGGGCGCGGCCGGCGCCTTCAACATCGACACCTCGCGCTTCTATCGCGAGACGATTCCGCCGCACGTGTACCTGTCGAGCTCCTATTACAAGAAATGGTTTCTCGGGCTCGAGGAGATGCTGATCGAGAAAGGCTACCTCACCCGGGAGGAAGTCGCCGCCGGCCATGCGATGCAGCCGTCCAAGGCGCTCAAGCACGGCAAGTTCGATCTCGGCCAGGTCGAGCGCATCATGGTGCGCGGCAAGTTCGCCCGCCCTGCCCCGGCACTGGCGAAATACAAGATCGGTGACAAGGTCCGCGCGAAGAACATTCATCCGGCGACCCACACGCGGCTGCCGCGCTACGTGCGCGGCCATGTCGGCGTCGTCGAGCTCAACCATGGCTGCCACGTATTTCCGGACTCGGCGGCGATGGAGCTCGGCGAGAATCCGCAATGGCTCTACACGGTGGTATTCGAGGGCCGCGATCTCTGGGGCGCGGACGGCGATCCGACCTCGAAAGTCTCGATCGATGCGTTCGAGCCGTATCTGGACCCGGCGTGATGAGCAGCACGGCTGCTGCTGCCGCGACGGCAGCCATCCCGAGCATTCCGCGCGACGATGACGGCCCCGTGTTCCGCGCGCCCTGGGAAGCGCACGCCTTCGCGATGGCGCTGACGCTGCACGAGCGCGGCGTGTTCACCTGGCCCGAATGGGCGGCAGCCCTGGCCTCCGAGATCAAGCGCGCGCAGGCGGCCGGCGATCCCGATACTGGCGAGACCTACTATCTCCATTGGCTCGCCACGCTGGAAGGTCTCGTCGCGCGCAAGGGCGTTGCGTCTGCGGAGACGCTGCATCGCTACCGCGACGCCTGGGATCACGCGGCAGATCGCACCCCGCACGGCAAGCCGATCGAGCTGAAGGCGGAGGATTTTCGGTAAGATCGCGCACACCCATCATTGCGAACGTAGCGAATCCAGAATCCCTCAGCAGAGGCAGTCTGGATTGCTTCGTCGCAAGAGCTCCTCTCAATGACGGCGGAGTGAGGCACCTCACCGGCCCGCCACGTACTCCCGCCACCCCTTTGCCCGCAGGCTGCACGCAGGGCACTCGCCGCAGCCGTATCCCCAATCATGCTGCGCGCCGCGTTCGCCGAGATAGCAGGTGTGCGACTGCTCGCGGATGAGATCGACCAGCCCGTCGCCGCCGAGCTCATGGGCGAGCTTCCACGTCGCGGCCTTGTCGATCCACATCAGCGGTGTGTGCAACTCGAACTTGCGGGCCATGCCGAGCGACAGCGCGGCCTGCATCGCGCGAATGGTGTCGTCGCGGCAATCGGGATAACCGGAATAGTCGGTCTCGCACATGCCGCCGACGATGTGACTGATGCCGCGCCGGTAGGCCAGTGCCGCGGCGAATGTCAAGAACACCAGATTGCGGCCGGGCACGAACGTGTTCGGCAGGCCGTCGGCGCCCATCGCGATCGCGACGTCGCGCGTCAGCGCCGTCTCGGATACGGCCGCGAGCGTTGGGATCGACAGCGTGTGGCTCTCGCCAAGCCTGGAAGCCCAATCCGCGCGCAGATCCTTGATGCCGTCGAACAGTCGGTCACGGCAGGCAAGCTCGATGGCGTGGCGCTGGCCGTAATCGAACCCCAGCGTCTCCACGCGCGCAAACCGGTTCAGCGCCCAGGCAAGGCAGGTGGTGGAATCCTGGCCGCCGGAGAACAGCACCAATGCGGTTCCGGATGAAAATACGTCGCTCATGGCCCGCGCTTTAGCATTGCGCACGCTGCTCGCCAATCCGGCCCGCCAACCGGTGGAAATCACCCTGTTCCGCCGCGCTGCGCTGGGAACGGGAGCTCGCTTTTGGCATAAGGCTTGGGAGCCAGGAGACTGCCCCGCAATGACCCCTTCCCGCGACATTTCCCGCCTGATCGAGATCATGGCGGCGCTGCGCACACCGGTGACAGGCTGCCCCTGGGACCTCGAGCAGAATTTTGCGACCATCGCGCCCTATACGATCGAGGAAGCCTATGAGGTGGTCGAGGCCATCAGCCGCGGCGACCTCGACGATCTCTGCGAGGAGCTCGGCGACCTGCTGCTCCAGGTCGTCTTCCACGCCCAGATGGCATCGGAGCAGAACGCGTTCGCGTTTGGAGATGTCGTCGAGGCCATCACGCGAAAAATGATCCGGCGCCATCCTCACGTTTTCGCCGACAAGGAGGGCAACCTCGCCTCCTCCCACGTCAAGGAGGTCTGGGACCGCATCAAGGCGGAGGAGAAAGCCGAGCGCGCTGCGCGCCGGCCGCCGCAGGAAGCGTCGTCGCACAAATCGCTGCTGTCAGGCGTGAAGGCCGGCCAGCCCGCGCTGACGCGCGCCATGGAGCTGCAGCGCAAGGCCTCCACTGTCGGCTTCGACTGGAACGATCCACGCGCGGTGCTGGCAAAAATCCGCGAGGAAGCCGACGAGATCGAGGCCGCGCTCGACCGCGACGACAGCGAGGGCCTGGCGGAAGAGACCGGCGACCTGATGTTCGCGCTGGTCAATCTCGCCCGCCATGTCGATGCCGATCCGGAAGCCGCGCTTCGCGCGACCAACGCGAAGTTCGAGCGCCGGTTTGGGTTCATCGAGCGGGCGCTGGAGGCGCAGGGCCGCACGCTGGAGCAGGCGTCGCTCGCCGAGATGGACGCGTTGTGGAACGCGGCGAAAAGCGAGGAGAAAAGCGCCGCACCGGCCGAGAAAAGCAACCAGGCGCGCGGCTAACTCCGTCGTCGTCCCGGCGAAGGCCGGGACCCATGACCACAGGGAGGGGTTGGGCGAAGGCTTGGAGTGAAAATGTTCGTCGGTATGAAGACCGCCCTGCCTCGATGGATCACGCGGTATGGTCCCGGCCTTCGCCGGGACGACACCTGTTATGCCGACAGTCGCGGCACGGCGTCAAACCGGTTCACCACGATGTCCCGCTTGGTCTCGTCCACCCGCACCGTCATGTCGAAGCGGCCGTCGTGCAGCTCTTTCGCCAGCACTTCGGAATTCCGATGCAGCCAGCTGATGCCGGCGCCGTCGGAGGCATCGATGGAGAGGTCGAGCGTGATGCGCTTGGCAGCCAAGCGCTCCTCGATCGCGGCGAGCAGTGCGTCGACCCCCTCGCCCGACACGGCCGACACCAGCATCGCCGGATGATCCTCCGGCCTGCGCGCCGCGATGTTCAAAAGCTCTTCGCGCTGTTCGGGACCATAACGGTCGATCTTGTTCCAGACCTCGATGATGCGGCCTGAATCATCGGGATTGATGCCGAGCTGGCGCAGCACGGCGTCGACGTCGCTCTGCTGCGCCTCGGCGTCGTCGTGCGAGATGTCGCGCACATGCAGGATGACGTCGGCTTCCAGCACCTCCTCCAGCGTGGCGCGGAAGGCGGCGACGAGCTGCGTCGGCAAATTGGAGATG
Organism: Bradyrhizobium sp. 76; assembly: GCF_023073025.1. Lineage (NCBI taxonomy): Bacteria > Pseudomonadati > Pseudomonadota > Alphaproteobacteria > Hyphomicrobiales > Nitrobacteraceae > Bradyrhizobium > Bradyrhizobium sp. 76. The sequence continues at coordinate 885,887 of NZ_JADPIS010000015.1, read as the reverse complement.
AAACCGACGGTGTCCGACAGCATCGCCTTGCCGCCATGCGGCAGGGTGAGCGCACGCAGGGTCGGATCCAGCGTGGCGAACAGCATGTCGGCGGCCTGCACGTCGGCGCGGGTCAGGCGGTTGAACAGCGTCGACTTGCCGGCATTGGTGTAGCCGACCAGCGCCACGACGCGGTACGGCACGCGCTGGCGGCCTGCGCGATGCAGGCGGCGTGTGGCCTGCACCTTCTTCAGCTCGCCCTCGAGCTTGGAGATGCGCTCCTGGATCAGGCGGCGGTCGGCTTCGATCTGGGTCTCGCCGGGACCGCCCATGAATCCAAAGCCGCCGCGCTGGCGTTCGAGATGGGTCCATGAGCGCACCAGGCGCGAACGTTGATAGTTGAGATGCGCGAGCTCGACCTGGAGCGAGCCTTCCTTGGTCTTGGCGCGGCGGCCGAAGATTTCCAAAATGAGCCCGGTGCGATCGAGCACCTTTGCCTGCAGCTCCTTCTCGAGATTGCGCTGCTGGATCGGCGCAAGCGCGCAATCCATCACCACGAGCTCGACGTCGAGGCTCTTGGCGAGCGCAGCGATCTCCTCGACCTTGCCCTTGCCGATATAGGTCGCAGGGCGGATCTGGTTGATCGGCGCGATGATGGCATCGGCAACGACGAGATCGATCGCGCGCGCGAGGCCGGCAGCTTCGTCGAGCCGGGCTTCCGCGTCACGCAGGACATGAGCTTCCGATTGCGCGTCGGCATTGCCTGCGCGCACCCGCAAATAGGGACCGATGACAAGCACCCGCCCCGTCTGCGTACCCCCTGCCGACCGCGGACGGTCGGCATCCCCGTCGAAATTCCGGGGTTCCAATCAGATCACTCTCAAGCCGGCTGGTCCTCGCCGCCTTCGAACAACTGGATCGGAGCGCCCGGCATGATGGTCGAGATCGCATGCTTGTAGACGAGCTGCGAGTGACCGTCGCGCCGAAGCAGCAAACAGAAATTGTCGAACCAGGTCACGATGCCCTGGAGCTTCACTCCGTTGACCAGAAAGATCGTCAGTGGCGTTTTGGTTTTGCGAACGTGATTAAGGAAGGTGTCCTGCAGGTTTTGTGCGCGGTCTGCCGCCATTGTTTTTTTCTCGCTTTGAGTTTCTTTTTATTGCGCCGGTTGCGGCCCTCTTTTGAAAATTCGGGGTCCTCGTCCGGTGCCGTCCTTCATGAGATCCCCCTCGGAGGGACAGCGGTTCGATTAGAGGACAGGTAGGCTTATTAGGCAAGCCGCTTCACGCGGCAGCCCACGCCGTATTGCCCCGAAAAACTACGGAAATCGATGATTTTCCTCGCCTATTCCAACGACGTCGCAGCGTCAGCCGACGCCGAGCGCCTTCAACTTCCGGTGCAGTGCCGAGCGTTCCATGCCAACAAACTCGGCCGTGCGAGAAATATTTCCTGAGAAACGGCTGATCTGTGCAATCAAATAGTCGCGCTCGAACACTTCGCGCGCTTCGCGCAGCGGCAGGCCCATGATGTGCTCGCCATTGTTGCTGGTCGGCATCGCCGGCACCATGGAGCCGACATCCTGCGGCAGCATGTCGGCAGTGATGATGACCTCAGGCCCGCCCGCGGCCAGAATCATGACTCTCTCAACGTTGTTGCGGAGCTGGCGCACATTGCCCGGCCAGACATGCGACTGCAGCACCGCCATCGCGTCCTGGCCGATCTGCCGCTTGGGCAGGCCGCTGCCCGCGGAGATCTGCTCCATGAAATAGTCGATCAATTCCGGAATGTCCTCACGCCGCTCCGACAATGCGGGCACGCGGATCGGCACCACCGAGAGCCGATGATAGAGATCCTCGCGGAAATGGCCGGCCGCGATCTCCTCTTCCAGATTGCGCGCGGTGGAGGAGATGATGCGGACGTCGACCTGGACCTTGCCGTTGCCGCCGACGCGCTGGAACGACTGCTCGACCAGCACGCGCAAGATCTTGTTCTGGGTCTCGCGCGGCATGTCCGCGATTTCGTCGATGAACAGCGTGCCGCCATGGGCCTCTTCGAGCGCGCCGGGCTTGCGCGCGTGCTCGCCGTTGGACTGCTCGATGCCGAACAGCTCGTGCTCCATCCGCTCGGGCGTGATCGCAGCGGCGTTGATGACGACGAAGGGGCCGTCGGCGCGGCCCGAGGCCGTGTGCAACGTGCGGGCGGTCAGTTCCTTGCCGGCACCGGCGGGACCGACGATCAGGATGCGGCTGTTGGCCTTGGCCGCACGCTCAATGGTCTGGCGCAGCTGGTTCATGCTGGGCGAGCGGCCGACCAGCGAGCTTGCGCTCGGCGCGAGCTGCTTCAGCTCCTTGACCTCGCGCTTGAGCCGCGAGTTCTCCAGTGCACGGTTCGCGACCAGAATCAGCCGGTCGGTCTTGAACGGCTTCTCGATGAAATCGTAGGCGCCACGCTTGATCGCGGCGACCGCGGTCTCGATGTTGCCGTGGCCGGAGATCATCACGACCGGGAGATCGGGATTGTCTTTTTTGACCTGCTCCAGCAGCTGCAAGCCGTCGAGCTTGGAGCCCTGCAGCCAGATGTCGAGGAACACCAGATGCGGCCTGCGGTTGGCGATCTCGGCGAGCGCCGTATCGCTGTCACGCGCGGTCCGGGTCACGAAGCCCTCGTCTTCGAGGATGCCCGCAACGAGATCCCGAATATCGGCCTCATCATCGACAATCAGAATTTCACTTGCCATGGGTCGCCTGTTTTCTCAGCTGCCTGTTGAGGCTTCGATCTTCGTTGAATCATTGGTCTTTTCAGCCGGCTCTTTGGTTTCGACGGCCGCCTGCTTTGTTTCCGGATCCTTGACGGATTGCGTGGCGGTTTCGCCGCTTTCCGGCTTGGTCGTTGCCCCGCCCGCCGGTTCGGCCCCCTCGGTTTTCGCGGGAGCGCCGGAGATCGCAAAACGCATCCGCATCCAGGCCCCGCGTTGGCCCTCGCGGAAGTCCGAGGCATCCTTCAGTTCGATACGCCCGCCATGGTCTTCCAGCACGCGACCGACGATCGCGAGCCCAAGGCCGGTGCCCTTGGCGCGTGTCGTCACATAGGGCTCGAGCAGGCGCGAGCGCGCCACCTTGGGCAGGCCGATGCCGTTGTCGACGACGTCGATCAGCACGTCCTCGCCCTCGCGCGAGACCACGACGTCGATCCGGCCTTTGCCGAGCTCCTCCAGGGGAACCTGCTCGATCGCCTCGGTGGCGTTCTTGACGATGTTGGTGACGGCCTGCGAGATCAGCCGCCGGTCGAACTGGGCGCGCAGCGGGTCTTCCTTGAATTCGGCCTCGATATCGATCTCGGGATGGGCGACCTTCATCAGGAACACCGCCTGCCGCACTGCGTCGGCGACGTCCTCACCCTCCATCACCGGCTTCGGCATCCGCGCGAAGCGCGAGAACTCGTCGACCATGCGGCGGATATCGTCGACCTGACGCACGATGGTGTCGGTGCACTGTTCGAAGATCTGCTTGTCCTTGCCCTCGGTGATGTCCTTGCCGAATTTGCGGCGAATGCGCTCGGCGGAGAGCTGGATCGGGGTCAGCGGGTTCTTGATCTCATGCGCGATGCGGCGCGCGACGTCGCCCCAGGCCGAGGTGCGCTGCGCCGAGACCAGTTCGGTGATGTCGTCGAGCGTGATGATGTAGCTGTCGTGCGGCTGGCTGGTCTTCTCCGCGCTGACGCGGACCGACAGATTGCGTTCCTGCCCGTCCCGCGTGATCGTGATCTGCCCCTGCACCAGGCGCTGGGTCCCTTCCCGCGCCGTCTTCATCATCTCCTCGAGCTCGGGCAGCACGTCGGAGAGCGGATGGCCGAGCGTCTCGGCTTCGGAGTGCCCGATCAGCTTTTCGGCGGAACGGTTGAGAATGCCGACGCTGCCTGAATTATCCACGCCGATGATGCCGGCGCTCGCGGACGACAGCACCGCCTCGATGAAGCGGCGGCGGCTGTCGATGAGGTCACTGGCGTTGACGAGCTCGTCGCGCTGGCTGCGCAACTCCTCCGTCATCTTGTTGAAGGTCTCACCCAGCTGGGCGAGGTCGCCTTCCGACTGGTGCACCGGCACTTTCACATGGAGATCGCCTGTCGAGACCGTCTGGGCCGCGTTCATCAGTCGCCGGATCGGCGAGACCAGCGAGTTGGCGAAGTTGAGGCCGATCAGCACCGAGGCCATCAGGATGGTCAGCGCGATCACCGCGAACATCAGCGCGAACGCGACCTGGATGCCGAGCCGGCGCGACTCGATCTGGGCGTATTCGGCGACGCTGACCTCGGTCTGCTTGAGTTGGTTGACGACGTTCGGATCGAGCGGCCTCGCGACGTAGAGGAAAGTGTCGCTGAAGGCGCGCAAGCGGACCACCGCGGCGACGAAGCTCGCATCGGGCAGCACCGCGATCTCGGGCTCGGATTCGTTGACGTTGCTGAGGAAGTCCGGCGCCGGCGGCGAATAGGCCAGCCGCATGCCGGTATCGGCGGATTCGAGAATGTTGGTGTTCTTGTCGATGATCATCGCGCCCGGCAAATTGCGCGAGGCGGCGCTGGACGTCAGCAATTCGCGAAAAGAGCGGCGATCCTGGTCGTAGAGCGGCCGGGCGTGGGCGATGTCGTTGGCCATCCCGAGAATGTCGCCCCGGATCAGCTGCGCGTGGTCCTGCATGTAGGCGCGCGCGATCGTCAGCGAATTCTGGATCACCTCCTTGGTCGGGCCGGAGAACAGGCGGTCGAGGCCGCGCTCGATGGTGACGTTGGCGACGACGGCGACCAGCACCGCCGGCAGCACCGCCACGATCGAGAACAGGCTGACGATCTGGACATGGAGGCGCGCGGCCGCCCTGCCCCGCCGTCGCGCCAGGATCAGCTGCCAGAGCTCGCGGATGATGATGCCGACCAGCAGCAGGATCGTGCCCGCATTGATCAGATAGAACGAGCGGACAACCGCAGGGGTCGGCTCGATTGACGTGAGGCCGGTCAGGACCAGGAATGTCAGGCAGGCCGACAGCAGGGCCAGCGCCACGGCGAACGGCGCCAGCCAGCGTCGCGCCGACCAACGCCGGGGCTCTTCAGCTGGGGCCGTGTCAAAGGATGCGGCCGAGGTGTCTGCGCTGGTCATTCCGGCAATGGGTGCTGAAAAACGGGGTCCGCGGCGGGCGGATACTGATGTATTCGTACCACATTGTTGCCGAATTGCGACAATTCCGCGGCGCCCTCGCCGCGACCGACCCGCGCATCCACAGCGACATGCCGGAGGGCGGGAACGCATTCCGGCCCTCACGGCTTGACCAGCATGCACAGGTTCTTTCTCGCAATGATGGTGTCGGCCGTGCTGCTGCTGATCGTGGCGGCGGACCTGCTGGTCAATGGGCTCGGGGTGCAGGAGCCAAATGCGAACGTCGCTAGCGCGATAAAGGTAGCAGGCCGGTTTGTCAGATAGGTGTGAGGCCGCGTCCCGCGGCTGAAATCATCATTTGAATGTTCCTGCGGAACATTTCAGTCCGGTCCGGACTTCTGCTCACCGCGTCAGCCACAACGGCCAGCGCGATCCGGACAGGCTCAGCTCCGCTTGGTAGGGGGAGCTGAGCCACCGTCCGTTACGGGAAGGCTAGCCTCCGCTCCGATACACCTGGATATCGAGATCCCGGATCTTCTTCCGCAGCGTGTTGCGGTTGAGGCCGAGCAGATCGGCCGCGCGGATCTGGTTGCCGCGGGTGGCGGCGAGCGCGGCCGTGAGTAGCGGCACCTCGATCTCTTTCAAGATGCGGTGATAGAGGCCCGGCGGCGGCACGCCGTTCGGGAAGCCCTGAAAGTGCGAAGAGAGATACGCTTCCACGGCGCCGCCGAGATTGTCGACGCCATGCTGGACTGCGGCACCCGGGCTGACCGTAGGTGGCGCCAACTCGCCGTCGATGACGGAGCCCGTGATCACGTCCTGCGGATAGAGCGCCGCGAGGCGACGGGCGAGGTTCTCGAGCTCGCGCACGTTGCCCGGCCAGCGGTGCTGCTTCATCCGCTCCAGCGCCAGCGCGTCGAGCTTCTTCGGCGGCAGTCCGTCCTTCTCGGCCAGCGCGAAGAAATGACGGATGAGATCGGGCAGATCCTCGATGCGCTCGCGCAACGGCGGCAGCCGCAGCGGCACGACGTTGAGACGGAAGAACAGATCTTCACGGAACAGGCCCTGCTGGATCAGGACGCGCAGATCCTTGTTGGAGGCCGCGACGATGCGCACGTCGGTCTTGATCGGGGTGCGGCCGCCGACCGTGGTGTATTCGCCCTGCTGAAGCACGCGCAGCAGGCGGGTCTGCGCCTCCATCGGCATATCGCCGATCTCGTCCAGGAACAGCGTGCCGCCCTCGGCCTGCTCGAAGCGGCCGGAGGCGCGGGTATTGGCGCCGGTGAAGGCGCCGCGCTCGTGGCCGAACAGTTCGGACTCGATCAGGTCGCGCGGGATTGCCGCCATGTTGACCGCGACGAACGGGCCGTTGCGGCGCTTGCCGTAGTCGTGCAGCGCGCGCGCCACCAGCTCCTTGCCGGTACCTGACTCGCCCGTGATCATCACGGTGAGGTCGGTCTGCATCAGGCGCGCCAGCACACGATAGATTTCCTGCATCGCCGGCGAGCGGCCGACCAGCGGGATCGCCTCCATCTCGGCGTCCTCGTTCGGCGTCGAGACCCGCTCCTTCGGCTCGGCCAGCGCGCGGCCGACGATGGCGATCAGCTCCTTCAGGTCGAAGGGCTTCGGCAGATATTCATAGGCGCCGCGCTCGGAAGCCCGGATCGCCGTCATGAAGGTGTTTTGCGCGCTCATGACGATGACCGGCAAATTCGGCCGCATCTTCTTGATCCGCGGCAACAGGTCGAACGCGTTCTCGTCGGGCATCACCACGTCGGTGATGACGAGATCGCCCTCCCCCTGGCTGACCCATCGCCACAGCGTCGCGGCATTGCCGGTCAGCCGCACTTCGTAGCCGGCGCGCGATAGTGCCTGGTTGAGAACCGTGCGGATGGCGGTGTCGTCATCAGCAACGAGAATGCTACCTGCGGGCATCGTTAATCCTCATTTTGCCCCCTGTGACGCAGACGACGACTTCCCGGCAGAGCCGTCGCGACTGCTTTGATCGGCATGTTTCACCGATGTGGAATACATCGGCATCAGCACGCGGAAGGTGGTCTTCCGCGGCTGAGATTCGCATTCGATGATGCCCCCGTGATCCCCGATGATCTTTGCGACCAGCGCGAGGCCCAGACCCGAGCCGGTCTGCTTGGTAGTGACGAAGGGATCGAACAGGTTTGGCAGAAGATCGTCAGGCACGCCTGGTCCGTTGTCCTTCACGCAGAATTCGAGCGGCAGGGATACACGGGATTTTTGACCGGGGACTGACAGCCGCACGCCGGGGCGAAACGCGGTGGTGAGCTGGATTTCGCCGTCGGGAACGTCGATCAGCGCTTCGGCGGCGTTCTTCACCAGGTTGAGGAACACCTGGATGAGCTGGTCCTGGTTCGCCAGCACCGGCGGCAGCGAGGGATCGTAGTCCTCGACGAAGCGGATGTTGCGGGCAAAGCCGGACTGCGCCAGCCGTTTGACGTGATCGAGCACCGAATGGATGTTGACGGGGCCGCGCACCACGGGGCGCTCGTCGCCGAACACCTCCATGCGGTCGACCAGCGTCACGATGCGGTCGGCCTCATCGCAGATCAGCCGCGTCAGCATGCGGTCTTCCGAGGAGGCCTGCTGCTCCAGGAGCTGCGCCGCGCCGCGGATGCCGGAGAGCGGGTTCTTGATTTCATGCGCCAGCATCGCGGCGAGCGCGATCACCGAGCGCGCGGCGCTGCGATGGGTGAGCTGGCGGTCCATCTTGTCGGCGATGGAGCGCTCCTGGAGCATCACCACGATATGGCCGGGCCGTTCCGTGACGGGGGCAACATGCAGGTCGACCTGGCGGTCTCCGCCCATGCGTGGCGTGCCCAGATCGACCTTGTATTCGTTGACCGGCGCGTTCGACGAACGCACCTGGTCGATCAGCGCCAGCAAGGGGCTGCCGAACGGCACCAGCTCTTTCAGCGACTGCCGCTTCAAAAACTGCGTCGAGATATCGAAGAAGGCTTCGGTTGCGATGTTGGCGGCGACGATCTTGCCGTCCGGTCCGATCATGAGCACGGGATTGGGCAGTGCATCCAGGATGGCATCGCTGTCGGATGGAAACGGCCGACGATGTTCAGCGGCTGAACTCATGCAGCGGCGCTCCATGCGAAGTCGTCGAAGGCATCTTGCAGTGACCGGTGGACGAGGCGCGGATCCTCCGAGGTGAGGACTTTCTGGCGCCAGGATTTCAGCTTCTCGGCCGGCGCGCGGCTCACATCGGCCGCGACGTCGAGCGCCCAGCCCAGATGTTTTCGCGCATGCCGCAGGCCGATGCGCAGGCCGTAGAGCGCGCAGACGCCTTCATATAGCGTGCGGACGTAATGCAGCTGCGTCTCGAGCGACGGCGTGGCTTCCGCCGCCCCGCCCCTCAAGCGCCGGCCGATCTGGCCGGGCAGCCAAGGCTGGCCCTGCGCACCGCGGCCGATCATCACGGCATCGGCGCCGGAGGCCTCTAACGCCGCGAGCGCCTTCTCGAAAGTGGTGATGTCGCCATTGACGACGAGCGGAATGGAGATGGCCTCGCGTACGGCGCGGATCGCGTCCCAATCGGCCTCGCCCTTGTAGAACTGGCAGCGGGTGCGGCCGTGCACGGTGACGAGCTTGATGCCTGACGCCTGCGCGCGACGCGCCAGTTCCGGCGCGTTGCGGGTGCGGTCGTCCCAGCCGAGCCGCATCTTCAGCGTCACCGGTACCTTCACCGCCGCGATCGTCGCTTCGATCAGGCTGACGGCGTGGTCGAGGTCGCGCATCAAGGCGGAACCGGACTGGCCGCCGGTGACGTGACGGGCCGGACAGCCCATGTTGATGTCGATAATGTCGGCGCCGTTGGCTTCGGCAATCCGGGCGCCCTCTGCCATCCAGTGCGTCTCGCAACCGGCGAGCTGGACCACGTGCGGACCGATCCCGGTGGCTTCGCAGCGCAACCGGGACATCCGATGGCCATTGGCGAGTTCGTCGCTGGCCGTCATTTCGGACACCACCAGACCCGCCCCCAACTCCGCGGCCAGCCGGCGGACGGGCGAGTCAGTCACCCCCGACATCGGCGCCAGGAAGACCGGGGTGGCGACATCAATATCGCCTATCTTCAATGGCTTAGAGCCTGATACTGCCGAGCCGGTCACAGGGGTCTCGTTGCGTTGGCAGCGCCTCATCGCGCCTGCCATGACCTATCTTGCGCACAATTCTTGTGCAGTCAAGCGTCATGCCTACAGTTTAGACAGTTCTGACAATCTTTCAAGTGCGGTGCAGCAAAATGCTGTTTCCCACAATCCGGGGAAACCCCCTTTTTTTGCGGGCCTGCCGTGCTAGAGGCATGCGGCAATCACCCCACCCCCGACTCTCTTCATCACCAAATGAGTATTTGAGTCCTATGGCGAAATCACAGCGCACCGCAGTCGTCCTCGTCGCGGCCGGACGCGGCCTGCGCGCAGGCGCCGGTGGCCCCAAGCAATATCGCGAGATCGGCGGCGTGCCGGTGATCTATCGCGCCATGGAGGCCTTCAGCCGTCATGCGGACGTGTTCGCGGTTCAGCCGGTCGTGAACCCCGATGACAGTGCCATATTCACGGCGGCGGTCGCAGGGCTCAGCCACGAGGCTCCGGTCAATGGCGGCGCAACCCGGCAGGCCTCGGTGCTCGCCGGTCTCGAAGCGCTCGCCAGGCACAAGCCCGACATCGTCCTGATCCACGACGCCGCGCGCCCCTTCGTTTCGGAAGGCGTGATCACCCGCGCGATCGATGCGGCCAGCCGCACCGGCGCCGCGATCCCCGCCGTTCCCGTCACCGACACCATCAAGGTCACCGGCGAGAACGGTAATGTCGAGGACACGCCGGATCGGGCGCGATTGCGGATCGCACAGACGCCGCAATCCTTTCGCTTCGACGTCATCCTCGAAGCGCATCGTCGCGCGGCCAAGGACGGCCGCAGCGATTTCACCGACGATGCCGCGATTGCCGAATGGGCGGGATTGACGGTTGCAACCTTTGAAGGCGATGTTGCCAACATGAAGCTCACCACTCCCGAGGATTTCGTGCGCGAGGAAGCGCGGCTGGCCAGCCTGCTCGGCGACATCAGGACCGGCACGGGCTACGACGTCCACGCCTTCGGCGAGGGCGACCATCTCATGATCTGCGGCGTGCGCGTACCGCACACCAAGGGATTCCTGGCCCATTCTGACGGCGATGTCGGCTTGCATGCGCTGGTCGACGCCATCCTCGGCGCGCTCGCCGACGGCGACATCGGATCGCACTTTCCGCCCAGCGACGCGAAGTGGAAGGGCGCCTCCTCCGACCAGTTTTTGCAATACGCCATCGAGCGCGTCACCCAGCGCGGTGGCCGCATCGCTAATCTCGAGGTCACGATGATCTGCGAACGGCCGAAGATCGGTCCCTTGCGTGACACCATGCGCGCGCGCATCGCCGAGATCTCCGGCGTCGACATCTCCCGGGTCGCGGTCAAGGCGACCACTAGCGAGCGGCTCGGCTTCACCGGCCGCGAGGAAGGCATCGCGGCCACCGCGAGCGCTACCATCCGCCTGCCCTGGAGTGTCTAGGCCATGGCCGGCAGCGACGCACGCGCCCTCTCCCGCTCGCTGCTCGATCTGTGCCGGATGCGCAAGCTGACGATCGCGACCGCTGAATCTTGCACCGGCGGCCTCGTCGCGGGTGCGCTGACCGACATTCCCGGCTCCTCCGACGTGATCGATCGGGGCTTCGTCACCTATTCCAACGACGCCAAGCGCGCGATGCTCGGCGTCGAGGCCGGCACGCTTGCGAATTTCGGCGCCGTCAGCAAGGAGACCGCAACGGCCATGGCGGTCGGCGCGCTGGAGCGTGCCGGCGTCGATCTTGCAGTCGCTATCACCGGCATTGCCGGCCCCGGCGGCGCCACGCCCGGCAAGCCGGTTGGCCTCGTGCATTTCGCCGCCGCCGCGCGCGATGGACGCATCGTTCACCGCGAGCATCGTTTTGGTGCTATCGGCCGCACCGCCGTGCGCCAGCGCTCGGTGGTCGAGGCGCTGCGCATGCTGATGGATCTTGCCCGCGGTCCAGCCCAGACCAAGCCTCGTCGTGAAGCCGCGGTAACCCGCCTTCGCCCCCGCGTGACACGCTCGCCGCGCCGACATGTGGCGAAGCGCAGGCCGCCGCGGTCGCCGCGCGGCTGAGCCAGGCAACCACCACCGTCAGTCGGCCGAAATGAAGCGGAGCGTGCCGGCCCGCCGCGTCGGCTGGCCGGTGTCGTTGGTGTGGTTGATGCCGTCCATGACCGGCACCTCAGTGAAATCGAACGGGCTTACCCCATCCAGGCAGGCGACGTTGACGGCATAGAGAGATTGGTCGGATCGTCGCTGATGGTGCGTGTAGATTCCGCAACGGGAACAGAAGAAGTGCTGCGCTGATCCGGTATGGAAGCGGTAGCTTGTGAGCGCATCCTCGCCCTGGAGGAACTTGATCCCGCCCATTGCCGCCATGACGACGAGGGCGCCGCGCATGCGGCAGTAGGAGCAGGTGCAGCGGCGGATAGAATTGAAGCCGTCGCTGAGCGTCGCCTCGAAACGCACCGTGCCGCAATGGCACTGGCCGGCCCGAACGTTCGTGTCGCCCATCATGTTGCCGTCTCCCGTTGCTGTCGCTTGTACGTTATCCCAGATCGGGAAACCAAGCCCGTCACGCGGCCGAGCAGCATTCCACGCGAACGGTCCCGCAGCCCGGATGGCGCGAAGCGCATCCGGGCCACAAGACCTTGCGTTCCCCGACGGGCAAAACACACAAACAACGGGTCGCTCGCGCAAAGATATTCCACTTTACCGAAATTCGGCTTTTGCGTATTCCTTCGCCACCTCATCCCGGTCAGAGGGGCGTATCGCGATCGTCACGAAACGTGGGATGAGCTGCGGTGGACGCTAGTCACATTGGCGCGAAGGGCTTCGCCGGGCGGGAAACCGTGAGCGAAGGCATCGCGCACACGACCGATGCTATTAGCGTACGGCAAAACCGTGTCGTCCTGACGCCCGGGGTCTGTGCGTCAAGTCTTGTGGTGATGTGGCGGCCCGACCGGGCATTTGCATCAGCCATCCGCAAGGCGACGGGGGCAATAGTGCATCGCTCCCCGGGGAGAGCTCGGCATAAGCCGTCAAACCACTGCGCAGGGAAGGCCGTGTGTTGGGCTTCACCTGTATGCCGCTGTGCAGCCTCTTGTAGCGCAACCTTCGCACAGTAGACCGTGGGTGCCAGCCGGCACCCGGCCTTCCTGCGCCCTCTGACAGAGGGCGTACGCACACGCCGACTCGGGCAGGAACTGTCGCGAGGTCGCCGCGTTATGTCCAGTTTTCAAAAAGCACGGAAACTTTGTCGAATCCGATCGGGATCGCAGATATCGACCGCGGCCAAACGTCATGGCTTCTGTCTGAACTTGGCGTGGGAAAATTATTGGCGCAATAATGATTCGCTACGTTGCGGCCGGGAATCAACCCGGTCCTGTTTTCTGGAGGGCGACGGCGTGTTCGCTCGCTTCACTGCTCCGGCAATCGCCATTGCCATCCTGAGCGCCTTTGATGGTGCGGCCGCACAAACCGCTAACCAGCCGCCGGATACGATGGCGGCGCGGGTGGAGGCCTGCACGCCCTGTCATGGCAACAAGGGCGAAGGCACCCGCGACGTCTACTTCCCGCGTCTCGCAGGCAAGCCGGCCGGTTATCTCTACAACCAGCTCCTCGCTTTCCGTAGCGGCCGGCGCAAATACCCACCGATGAACTATCTGCTGGAATTCCTGCCCGATCCCTACCTGGAGGCGATGGCGGAATATTTTGCCAGCGAGCACCCGCCGCTGCCACCGCCGGCGCCGAGCGAAGTCAGCAAGGACGTCCTCGCGCACGGTGAGCTGCTCGCCACCAGCGGCGATGCCGGCCGCAACATTCCGGCTTGCGTGAGCTGTCATGGCCCTGGACTGACGGGTATGCAGCCCGGCATCCCCGGCCTGCTCGGCTTGCGCGCCAATTACATCAGCGCCCAGCTCGGCGGCTGGCGTTATGGCACTCGCACCGCGAAATCCCCTGATTGCATGCAGCTCGTCGCCGGTCACTTGACCGAGGCGGACGTCACCGCCATCGCAGCCTGGCTTGCGACGCGGCCTGCCCCCGCGAACCCAGCCCCCGTGCCGAAAGACACCTATGCGCTGCCATTCGGCTGCGGTAGCCAGCCCAACTGACGAGGCGGATGATGGGCTTCAAATTGTCGATCAAGCTCCTGTCCATCAAGTTGCTCGCCATCGCCGCGTTCACCACGGCAGCAGCCGCGCAGGAGAAAGACAAGACCGGCGACATCATCGCGCGCGGGGAATATCTGGCCCGTGCCGGCGACTGCACTGCCTGCCACACCGCGCCGGAAGGACGTCTGTTTGCCGGCGGCCGTGCCATGCCGACACCGTTCGGCACGCTGTACACCTCCAACATCACGCCCGATCCGGAGACAGGCATCGGCAAGTGGAGAGCCGACGACTTCTACAAGACCATGCACAGCGGCCGCTTTCCCGACGGCGGGCTGATCTACCCGGCGATGCCGTTTGCGTCCTACACCAAGGTCACGCGCGCCGACAGCGACGCCATCTTCGCCTATCTGCGCTCGATTGCGCCGGTGAACCAGAAGAACAAGCCGCACGAATTGCGTTTCCCTTACGACAACCGCCAGCTCATCCTCGGCTGGCGCACGCTGTTCTTCAGCGAGGGCGAGTTCAAGCCGGATCCGAAAAAATCGGCGGAATGGAATCGCGGCGCCTATCTGGTCGAGGGCCTCGGCCATTGTGGCATGTGCCATTCGCCGATCAACGCGCTCGGGGGCACCTCGCAATCGGACGCGTTCAAAGGCGGCCTGATCCCGATGCAGAACTGGTACGCGCCCTCGCTGACGTCGAACCGTGAGGCCGGGCTCGGTGACTGGAGCATCAAAGACATCACGGATATGCTCCAGACCGGCGTTTCCATGCGCGGCGTGGTTTACGGCCCGATGGCCGAGGTCGTGCACAACAGTCTGCAATATCTCGATGACGCGGACACCAGGGCGATGGCGGTCTACCTCAAGGGCATCGCGGAGCCCTCGCCTCCGCCGGCCGCGAGCTCGGCGCTGCCGACCAGCGAGAGCAGCCTTCTGATCAGCCTCGGCAAGACCGTCTACGACAAGAACTGCGCGAGCTGTCATGGCACCCAGGGCGAGGGCAAGCCGCCGCACTGGCCGCCGCTCGCCAACAACCAGTCCATCGAGATGCAGTCGGCGGTCAACCCGATCCGCATGGTGCTCAATGGCGGCTATCCGCCGGGCACCAAGGGCAATCCGATGCCCTACGGCATGCCGCCCTTCGCCGGCCTCCTCTCCGACAACGAGGTCGCCGCCGTCGTCTCCTACATCCGCACCGCCTGGGGCAATCGCGGCACGCCGGTCTCGGCGCGCGAGGCCAACGAGCTGCGCTCGGCACCGCTGAACTGAGGGCCCCATGTTCAATTCCGACCCGCCAACCAGCCCAGCCGTCGCCGACCAGGCCATCGAGGAAGTCGTGGCGCAGGGCCCATCCGGCGCGATAGTGGTCGCCGGCATCGCCACGGCCTGCGTGGTCGCGATGTGGTTCGCCTTCTATCTGTTCGTGTTCCTGCCGCGCGGCTCGCTGCAATGAGCGTCGAGGGAGCCCACAGCAACGGTAGCGCCAGCGCCGAGGTCGCAGCCCGCGTCGAGCGGCGCTGGGCCACCATCGCCGTGATCATCGTCGTGATGATGGCGCTGCTGGCGGCATTCGCCGGTATCCATCGCGCGACCATGCCGCAGCCGCGCGTCGAAACCACCGATCCCTCGCGGCTGCATCTGAGCGGTGAATTCGTCGAAAGCAATCTCGGCAGCGTGCTGGAGGCCAACGGCAATGTCACCGTGCGCGCGATTGGCCAGCAATATTCCTTCACGCCGGCCTGCATCGTGGTGCCCGTCGACACGCCGATCACGCTGCGCGCCACCAGCGCCGATGTCGTCCACGGCATCCTGATCCAGGGCACCAACGTCAACACCATGCTGGTGCCGGGCTACATCTCCGAGCAGCTCATGCGCTTTACGAAGAGCGGCGACTATCTGATGCCCTGCCAGGAGTTTTGCTCCTTCGGCCATGAGGGCATGTGGGGCAAGGTCAAAGTGATCGACAAGACGGACTTCGCGAACCGCGCGAAGGGTGGCGGGAGGCTGAGCTGTGTTGGTCAATAGAAAGCTCATCCTCGCCCATTTCTGGCTGGCCTTCGCCGTGTTCGGCATCGCGCTCACGCTCGGCGCCTGGCAGATGTTCATCCGCAGCCCGATCGGCACTTGGCTGTCCAATCCCGAACTCTATTACCGCTCGCTGACCGCGCACGGCACGGTGATGGGCTATGTCTTCCCGACGCTGGTCGCGATGGGGTTTGGCTATGCCATTAGCGAGTCCGCGCTGGAGCAGCGGCTGGTCGGTGTGCGCTGGGCTTGGGCCGGATTCTGGCTGATTGTGGTCGGCGCGATCATGGCGATGGTCCCGGTCGGGCTCGGCCGCGCTTCGGTGCTCTACACGTTCTACCCGCCGCTGATCGGCAACGTGTTCTACTATCTTGGCGTCGTGCTGGTCGTGGTCGGCTCCTGGATCTGGGTCGCGCTGATGTCGATCAATCTGCGCGTCTGGCGCAAGGCCCATCCCGGCGCGCCGGTGCCGCTGGCGATGTTCGCGAATGTCGCGGGCTCGTATCTGTGGGCCTGGACTGCGGTCGGTGCCGCGCTCGAGCTGCTGCTGCAGATCATTCCGGTCGCGGCGGGGCTGAAGGCCACCATCGACGCCGGCCTTGCGCGCGTGTTCTTCTCCTGGACGCTGCACGCCATCGTCTATTTCTGGCTGATGCCGACCTACATCGCCTATTACACCATCGTGCCGCGTGCGATCGGCGGCCGCGTCTATTCCGACAGCATGGCGCGCATTTCCTTCATCCTGTTCCTGGTGGTGGCGATGCCGATCGGCATGCACCACACCTTCGCGGATCCGCAGGTCGGCGCCGGCTTCAAGTTCATCCATTCGGCTTTCACGGCGCTGGTCGCGCTGCCGACGCTGCTGACCGTGTTCACGATCTGCGCCTCCGTCGAGATCGCGGCGCGCCTGCGCGGCGGCCGCGGCATGTTCGGCTGGATCAGGGCCCTGCCCTGGGACAATCCGATGATGCTGGCCCTCGCCTTTTCATTCGTCATGCTCGGCTTCGGTGGCGCCGGCGGCCTCATCAACATGAGCTATCAGCTCGATGCGTCGATCCACAACACGCAGTGGATCACCGGCCATTTCCACCTGATCTTCGGCGGCGCCATCGTGATCATGTATTTTGCGATCGCCTATGATCTGTGGCCGCATCTGACCGCGCGCGAGCTGATCGACGTCCGCCTGATCCGCAGCCAGCTCTGGCTGTGGTTCATCGGCATGATCGTCACGACCTTTCCCTGGCACTGGGTCGGCATTCTCGGCATGCCGCGCCGCATGGCCTATTTCGACTTCGGAGACCCCGCGATCGCGCCGCAGGCCCTCTCGGTCACCCTCTCGGCCATCGGCGGCTTCATCCTGTTGGTGTCGGGCATCATGTTCATCGTTATCCTTGCTCGCGGCATGCGCGCGCCGCAGGTCGACGCCGGCCCCTATCGCTTCGCGCTGGCGGTGCACCAGCCCACAACGGTCCCCGTCGCGTTCAACACTCATGCGCTGTGGGTGGCGCTGATGATCGCGCTCACCCTCACCAATTACGGCTATCCGATCCTGAATCTGGCGCTGACCGAGGGCACCTCTGTGCCAGCCGTTTATGTGGGAGCGCAGTGATGAGCACGCGCGACCTCTTCACCTTCACCAATCGTCATTTCAAGGCGAGTGTGATCATCACCGCCGCGATCCTGATCGTCACGGCGATTGCGGGCTTCCTCGTGCTGCCCTTCGCACAGCCCTGGGTTCAGTTCGCCGACGTCTGGGACGCGATCTGCAGCGCTGCCGGTGTGCCGCAACGCGCAGCGAGCGTGACTACGCCGGAGCAGACCAGGCGCCTCTCGGGGGTCGTGCTGACGTCGAACACGCTGGCACGCCCGAACCAGGAGGCGATCGGACGCGGCGCCACGCTGGCGCAGCGTTGCGCGATCTGTCATGGCCCGACCGGTGTCAGCCGCGCGGACTCGCCCAATCTCGCCGGCCAGTACGCGGCCGTGATCTACAAGGAGCTGCATGATTTCCGCACCGGCGCGCGCGCCAACGCCGTGATGTCGCCGTTCGCCGTGAATTTGACGGACCAGGAGATCGCAGATCTCTCGAACTATTACGCTTACCTGCCGCGGCTGCCGGCCTATCACCCGACGCCGCAACTGCCGAAGCCAAGCATCGTGATCTACGGCGCACCGATGCGCGGCATCGCGCCCTGCGGCGCCTGCCACGGTAGCCTCGACAACAAAACCGGCAGCCCGTGGCTCGAAGGCCAGTCCGAGGCCTACATGAAGGCGCAGCTGCAGGCCTTTGCCTCCGGCGAGCGCCGCAATGACATCAGCCAGCAGATGCGCAACATCGCGCGTGCGATGACCCCGCAGGAAATCGAGCAGGCCGCAGCGTATTATGCCTCGCAGCCGCCGGATGTGGTGAAGGCGGTGGATTGAAATCTTGGCACGCCTGCCTTCCCCATCGTCATTGCGAGCGCAGCGAAGCAATCCAGAGTCACTCCGCGGAGGGATCTGGATTGCTTCGTCGCAAGGGCTCCTCGTAATGACGGAGGAGAGAGCGTGCCCGTCCGCAACCACTATGACGACGCCAGCTTCCGCCGTCCGTAGATCGCATCCGCCCGCTTCTCGAACGCGATGGAAAATCGCGCGAACGCGGCGTCGAACATCGAGCCCATCAGGAGCGCCAGCATGCGGCTCTTGAACTCGTAAGCGAGGAAGAAACCAACGTCGCAAACACTCTCGCCTTTGGGCTCGAACGTCCAGCGGTTTTCCAGATTGCTGAAGGGACCTTGCAGATATTCGACCAGGATCTTCAAATTGGCGCGGTCAAGCGTCACGCGGCTGGTGAAGGATTCCCTGACCAGCTTGAACGACACCGTCATGTCTGCGACCAGCACCTCGGTGCCGTCGGGTTTCGCCATGCGCTGACGGACCTTCAGCGCGCTGCACAGCGGCACGAATTCCGGGTAGCGCTCGACGTCAGCCACCAGATCAAACATCTCGGACGCGCTGTGATCGACACGGCGCTTGCTCGAAAAATTGGGCATGGCGATTCAGCGGGCGCTTGCTGCCCGCGCGGCCTTCAGTTTCGCAAAATCCTCGCCGGCATGATGCGACGAACGGGTGAGCGGGCTCGCCGACACCATCAGGAAGCCCTTGGTGTAGGCGACCTTCTCGTAGGACGAAAACTCGTCCGGCGGCACGTAACGCATCACGGCGTGATGCTTGCGGGTCGGCTGGAGATATTGCCCGATGGTCAGGAAATCGACGTCGGCGGAACGCAGATCGTCCATCACCTGCTGCACCTCGTGGCGCTCTTCCCCGAGGCCGACCATGATGCCGGACTTGGTGAAGATGGTGGGATCGAGCTCCTTGACCCGCTGCAGCAGCCGGATCGAATGGAAATAGCGCGCGCCCGGCCGCACCGTGAGATAGCACGACGGCACGGTCTCGAGATTGTGGTTGAACACGTCGGGCTTCGCCGCGACGATGACCTCCAGCGCCCCCTCCTTGCGCAGGAAATCGGGCGTCAGGATCTCGATCGTGGTCGAGGGGCACGCAGCGCGGATCGCGCGGATGGTCTGGGCGAAATGCTCGGCGCCGCCGTCAGCGAGATCGTCGCGGTCAACAGACGTGATGACGACATGAGCAAGCCCGAGCTTGGCCACGGCCTCGCCGACGTTCTGCGGCTCGGCCGCGTCGAGCGCGTTGGGCATGCCGGTCTTGACGTTGCAGAAGGCACAGGCGCGGGTGCAGGTGTCGCCCATGATCATGAAGGTCGCGTGCTTCTTGTCCCAGCATTCGCCGATATTCGGGCAGCCCGCCTCCTCGCACACCGTATGCAGGCCGTTGGCGCGCACGATGTTGCGGGTGTCGGCATAGCCGCGGGTGTTGGGCGCGCGTACGCGGATCCAGTCCGGCTTCGGCGGCGAAGCGGAATCGGGCCGGTTCACCTTTTCGGGGTGACGTGGGCGCAGCGGGTTCGAGATGGTATCGACAATAACGACCATGGGGTGTCCGGGCTGACCAAGTCCTACCTAATCGGTCTGGCCGGGCATCGCAACCCGGCTCGCCCCGCTTCAGGGAACATGGCAGATATGGGGGCAGTTGAGCAAAATCAATGACTTCCCACAGTTGCTTTTCCCACAACACCGTCATGTGGCGTCATGTGCAGTCAACCGAATTGGGAAACACTTTTCGATTGTAATTTATACATACTACCACCTCGCGCTTTATGAGCGGAAAACTCTCAAAAAACTGTGGGAAGTCATTGAAATCATTGAGGTTGGTGTGTCCATGGCAGATATGGGCAATATCCTGCTCTGTTCTCTGGCGATTCTCACCTCGAATGGCTCCAGTCTCGAAACCTTCCACACCCCGGCTCGGCAAAGCCCTGAAGCGTGCCTTTTTCGCGCGCAGCGTCCACGAGGTCGCGCCCGACTTGATCGGCGCGACCATGCTTGTCGACGGCGTCGGCGGGATCATCGTCGAGGTCGAAGCCTATCATCATACCGAGCCGGCGGCGCACTCCTACAATGGCCCCACGCCGCGGAGCCAGGTGATGTTCGGCCCGCCCGGCTTTGCCTATGTCTACCGCTCCTACGGCATCCATTGGTGCGTGAACTTCGTCTGCGAGGAAGAAGGCTCGGCGAGCGCCGTGCTGATCCGCGCGCTGGAGCCGACCCACGGCATCGCCGCGATGCGTCGGCGGCGCCATCTCCAGGATTTGCACGCGTTGTGCTCGGGCCCGGGCAAGCTGACCGAAGCGCTCGGCATCACCATCGCGCACAATGCCTTGCCGCTGGACCGCCCGCCGATCGCGCTGCATGCGCGGACGGAGGATCTGGAGGTCGTGGCCGGAATCCGGATCGGCATCACCAAGGCCGTCGAGCTGCCCTGGCGCTATGGCGTCAGGGGCTCGAAATTCCTCAGCAAGCCGTTTCCGAAATAAGCCTACGAGGCCTGCTTCAGCCGCTCCAGCGCCTCGAGGAGCTTGGCCTTGCGGGCGAGCGCAGCCTCACGCTTTTCGCGCTCCTCCTCGACGACCTCCTCGGCCGCGTTGGCCACGAATTTCTCGTTCGCCAGCTTGGACTCGGCGCGCTTGATGTCGGAATCGGCCTTCCCGATCTCCTTGTCGAGACGCGTGCGCTCGGCGGCGACGTCGATCACGCCCTTCAGCGGCAGCGCAGCCACCTCGCCGCGCACCAGGAGCTGGACCGCGCCGTCGGGCGCACGGTCGGCGAAGGAGATGTCCGACAGCCGCGCCATGCGCTTGATGACGTCGCTCCAGCGCGGCGCGCGCTCCTTCGTCTCGGCCGAGGCGCCTGCGAGCACCAGCGCCGTCAGGGTCGCCGGTGGAATGTTCATCTCGGCGCGCACCGAACGGATCTGCGTGACGAGGTCGATCACCCAGCCGATCTCGGCCTCGGCCGCGGGATCGGTGAAGTCGGCATGGTCGAAGATCGGCAGCACCCAAACCGGCGAGACGAGCGCGTCGGTCGGCCCCGTCGTCGCCGCGAGCATCGCAAGCTGCTCCGGCGTCGGCCCGGCCGGCTTCAGCGGCCACGGCGCCAGCGCGAGCAGACCGTCGCGCTTGGCCGTGACCTCCCACAGCTCCTCGGTGATGAAGGGCATGAAGGGGTGCAGCAGTTTCAGGATCTCGTCGCGCGCCCATGCCACCATGGCGCGGGTCTCGGCCTTGGCAGGGCTGTCGGGGCCGAGCAGCACGGGTTTTGCGAGCTCGAGATACCAGTCGCAATAGACGTTCCAGACGAAGCGGTAGATGCTGCCGGCGGCGTCGTTGAAGCGATAGGCCTCGATCGCCTCGGTCACCTCGCGCGTGGTGTGCGCGCTCTCATGCGCGATCCAGCGGTTCAGCGTCTCCTTGACCTTCGCCGGCTCGAAACCCTCGGGCACGGCGCAGTGGTTCATCTCCGCAAAGCGCGACGCATTCCAGAGCTTGGTCGCGAAATTGCGATAGCCCTCGACACGGCTGGTGGCGAGCTTGATGTCGCGGCCCTGCGCGGCCATCGCGGCCAGCGTGAAGCGCAGCGCGTCCGCGCCATACTGGTCGATCAGGCTGAGCGGATCGATGACATTGCCCTTCGACTTCGACATCTTGGCGCCCTTCTCGTCTCGGACGAGGGCGTGGATGTAGATCGTCGAGAACGGCACCTCCTTCATGAAGTGCAGCCCCATCATCATCATGCGGGCGACCCAGAAGAAGATGATGTCGAAGCCGGTCACCAGCGCGTCGGTGGGATAGTAGCGCTGCACTTCCGGCGCGTCCGCGGGCCAGCCGAGGGTCGAGAACGGCCACAGCGCCGAGGAGAACCAGGTGTCGAGCACGTCCTCGTCGCGCGTGATGAAGCCGTCACGCTTGTTGCGGTCGAGCGCCATCTCGCGGCCCTGCTCGACCGTGATGACTTCCTGCTCGACGTAATAGCCGAGGGCGTGGCTGACGGCCTCCTCCTCGGTCTCGGCGACGAACACCTTGCCGTCGGGACCGTACCAGGCCGGAATCTGGTGGCCCCACCAGAGCTGGCGCGAGATGCACCATGGCTGGATGTTCTCCATCCACTCGAAATAGGTCTTTTCCCAGTTCTTCGGCACGAAGGTGGTTTCGCCCGAACGCACGGCGGCCATCGCCGGCTTCGCCAGCGTCTTGGCGTCGACATACCATTGGTCGGTGAGATAGGGCTCGATCACCGTGCCGGAGCGGTCGCCATGCGGCACCATGTGGGTGTGGGGCTCGATCCGCTCGACGAAGCCGAACGATTCTAGCCGCTCGACGATGCGCTTGCGCGCTGCAAAGCGATCGAGCTTGTTGAACTCCTCGGCGAACTGCGCGGCACCTGCCGGCAGGTCGCGCAGATAATCTTCGTTGTCGAGGAGATCGAGGCAACCCTCCTTGTCGATGACGCTGATCCGGGCGAGGCCATGGCGATTGCCGACCTCGAAGTCGTTGAAGTCGTGCGCCGGTGTCACCTTGACCGCGCCCGAGCCCTTCTCCGGATCGGAATAATCGTCGGCGACGATCCGGATCTTGCGGCCGACCAGCGGCAGGATCACGTTCTTGCCGACCAGCTTCTGATAGCGCTCGTCATCGGGATGCACGGCGACGCCGGTATCGCCGAGCATGGTCTCCGGGCGCGTGGTGGCAACGACGATGAAGCTCGAGGGATCCTCGGGGCTGAAAGTCTTACCCTCGATCGGATAGCGCAGGTACCAGAGGCTGCCCTTGACCTCGGTCTGCTGCACTTCGAGATCGGAGATCGCGGTGAGCAGCTTGGTGTCCCAGTTCACCAGCCGCTTGTCCTTGTAGATCAGGCCGTCGCGGTGCAGCTCGACGAAGACCTTGACCACGGCCTTGGAGAGGCCCTCGTCCATGGTGAAGCGTTCGCGCGACCAGTCGCAGGAGGCGCCGAGCCGCTTGAGCTGGTTGATGATGGTGTCGCCGCTCTCGGCCTTCCACTGCCAGACCCGCTCCAGAAACTTCTCGCGGCCCATCTCGCGACGGCTGGGCTGCTGGCGCTCCATCAGCTGCCGCTCCACCACCATCTGGGTGGCGATGCCGGCATGGTCGGTGCCGGGCTGCCACAGCACGTCGCGGCCGCGCATGCGCTCGAACCGGCACAGGATGTCCTGGAGCGTGTTGTTGAGGGCGTGGCCCATGTGGAGCGAGCCCGTCACGTTCGGCGGCGGGATCACGATGGTAAAGGGCACTGCGTCGCGACGGTCCGGGCGGCCGGCCCTGAAGGCAAGGCTGTCCTCCCACACCACGGACATGCGGGCTTCGATATCGGCGGGCTGGTAATTTTTCTCGATCATGGCGCTGTTAGAAAGCCGCGCACGGGGTCCAAGTCAACGGACAAGTCAACGGAAAGCTCAACGGGAAGCCAGGCGGCAACAAAGCTTTCCGGGTCCGGTCGGGAGGCTGAATCACGACAAGCAGGGCTTTCTGAGGGCTCTGCGGCCCGATTTACCTGCCGCCGCGCGATACCCGCTCGATTTCCGCCTTCACGATGCGTTCGACCAGGCCCGGCAAATTGTCGTCCAGCCACGATTTCAGCATCGGACGCAGCATCTCCTTGACCAGATCCTCCAGCGTTCGCGCATTGCTGCTAAGCACAGTGTGGGCCAGGGAATTGAAGGCGGATTCGACCGCGGAGACCGTCGATTGCGCCAAGATCGGCTGTTGGGGCGGCAGTGGCGGCGCATCGAAGTCCACCGGCGCATAGGATGCCGGCGTCGGACGCGGCGGCGGCGATTCGGCGAATTCGAGATCGTCGCGCGGCTCGACCTTGCGGAAGCTCGGCGGCGGCGGAGATGGCGTTGGCTCCATCGCCAGCGCCATATCGTCGGTCAATTCCAGCACGTCGGGCTCAGGTTCGGGCTCCGGCTCGGGAGCACGGATTTCCGGCGCAGCGGTGGCCGTGTCGAGGCCAGCTAGCAGTGCGTCGATATCGTCCTGATTGTTGGATGCATCCGCCTCGGGTGCCGGGGCTGGCGGCGCTGCCGGCTTTGCAGCCGGAGCCGGTGCGGGCTTCTCGGCGGCCGCTTTGGGCGGCGCGACCTTGGATGGCGGAATATCGTTGATCGCCTGCGGCTTCGGTGGCGCGGCGGGGGCGGCAGCTTTCTCGGGCTTGGCAGCATCCGCCGGCGGCGGCTTGGCCTCATCGTCGGCAATGATGCGCCGGATCGAGGCCAGAATCTCCTCCATCGAGGGTTCTGTGACCTTTGCAGGCTGCGTCATCTCCGACTCCACATCATCAACGCCCTCGCATGCGTTGTTTTACACCAAGCACGACAGGATTGGCCGGTTCCGGATGGGTGGCCCGACATTTTCGTCACGGCAGCCCGACTTGTCCCCAGATGACGGCTCAACGTGCAGCGGTGCGCCCCTGCCCTCGGCACTCATGCTTTACGCACACGGCATCGGATGCAGAGCGAATCGGCCCGCATCTTCTTGGCAAGGCTATGTCAGGGATTTTGCTGATTGCAAGCAAAGCACCGGTCGGCTTCGACTATTCGCGAGGCCGACCGGACGATTACGGGACTCTAGCGTCCGTCAGGCGTGCGCACGCCGGCCCAGCTGTCGCGAACCTGTTGGTAGTGAACGCTGGGATCGTAGACCGTGGTGTTGAGGCCGAGGACTTGCGGCGCGAGACGGCCGACCGCATTGAGCACCGAATAGGACGCCACCACGCGGTCATGCTGGGCAGTGACGAGCGCAACGCGTGCGTTCACCAGCGCCTGCTGCGCGTTGAGCACGTCCAGCGTGGTACGCTGGCCGGCCTTGGCTTCTTCGCGCACGCCGTTCAGCGCGATCTCGGAAGCCGTGACCTGCGCCTGCGCAGATTGTACCTGCGCCTTGCCGGCTTCCAACTGCCCCCAGGCCTGCACGACGTTGGCACGGGTCTGGTCGCGGGTGGTTTCGAGATTCAGGCGCTGCTGCGCCAGGTTCTCTTTCGATTGGCGGATGAGCGCATATTCAGCGCCGCCCTGATAGATCGGCACGGAGGCGGTCGCGATGGCGGAAGCGGTCGTCGTTCGGAAGACCGTCAGGGTCTGCTGGTACGACTGGGTGATGCCAGCCTGAACCGTGAGGGTCGGCAGCAGCGCGCCTTCGTTGATCTTGACCTGAAGATAATTGACATCGATGCCGAACATCGAGGCCGTGACGTTGGGGTTCTCCACCAGGCTGAGACCGACGGCGGAGGCGAGCGTCCCGGGCAGGAAACGATCGACGGGCGAGCCCGGCGCAAGGTTCGTCGGCTCATTGCCGATGATGCGGCGGAAATTCGCGCGCGTCGTCGTGAGATTCGATTCGGCAGTCAGTGCTTGGGTCCTGCCGGCCGCGAGCTGCGCTTCGGATTGCGCCACGTCCGTGCGCGTCACCTCGCCGACATTGAAGCGATCGCGGGTCTGCTTGAGCGTCTGTTCGAGCACGCGCACGTTGCTGCGCTGAACTTCGAGGGTGGCGGAGTCACGAAGATAATCCATGTAGCTGGTGGCAGCCTGCAACAGGACCGTCTGCTCGAGCACGCGCAACGCCTCGCGGGATCCCGAGACCTGGCTCTCCGCCGCGCGCGTCCTGTTGGCGGTCTGATTGCCGTTGTAGAGCGTCTGGTTGATGGTCAGGCTGGCGCTATTGGGCTGAAGGGGCGGGTCGCTATGGATCGGCAGACCCTTCTGCTGCTGCTGAATGTCCTGATATTGATAGCCGGTGCTGAGGTTGACTCCGACCTTGGGGCGATAGCCCGACAGCGCCTGTGGCACGTTTTCGTCAGTCGAGCGCACCTGGGCGCGCTGCGCGTTAAGCTGCGGATTGTTCTGATAGGCGCGCACCAGCGCAGCCTCGATCGTATCCGCCAAGGCAGGCGTCGGCGCGACAAGCGCCAGCAGCAGGACCGAAACCGCTGCTCCGGTGAAGAGCTTCACCCCATGCATCCAAAAATTCCGTTCATTCTAACGCCCGGCTCGTGCCCGCGAGCTGGGTTACCGTCTACGAGTGGAGTCGTTGCCCCGCCGCAACATAGGACGCGGTCAAGCGCGACGGAACTACCTGAGGGTGGTTCTCAGTGGAAACTCTTCACGTGCAGCATCCCGGCCACACTTCTGATTCAGAACGGGATTTTAACGGGCTAAAGCCGCTATCGGGCCGTCAGAATACGAAGGCGGCGGCCCGTTCCAGCCCGGGAAGGACCGGGGCCGCGGCATCGAACAGCGCCCGATGGCCGAATTCGCCGTGGGTATGGGTCACGATCATGGCGCGCGGCGGCCTGGATTCGGCCGAAACCCCCAACAGGCGCCCACCCTCCTTGAGCTGCCCGAGCAGCCCTGCCGGCGTCACCTCGATGGCGCCGTTGAGGACGATCACATCATAGGGACCAGCAGCAGTATCACCCTCGGTGCAGGCCGCGGCCTTGCAGGCCACGTTGGCAAGCCCGAGGGCGGCGAAGGCGTCATTGGCCTTCTTGGCCAGCGCCGAATCGCATTCCGTCGCGGTGACCTGGCGTGCGAGCTTGGCGGCCAGCGCAGCGAGATAGCCCGTGGCGCAGCCGACGACCAGCACGTTGTCGTCCTCGCCGATCTCGGCGGCCTGGAGCAGCTTGCCGGTCAGCTGCGGCTTGATCAGGAACCGCTTGACGCCGCCCTCGCTGACGTCGAGATCGAGGTCGAGATACGCCACTGCCTGCCGGCTGGCCGGCACGAAGGCCTCGCGCGGAACCGTGAGCATGGCGTCGAGAACACGACGGTCGGTGACGTCACTGGTGCGCACCTGGCCATCGACCATTTTTAGGCGCGCCGTCGAGAAAACGGACATTTGCGGACCCTGCAAGGCGGACGATGCCGCGGACGAAAGTTGGCGGCATCTTTGGAGCAGGCCCTGCAAAAACGCAACATGGCTTTGGCCCAGCGAACCGGGCCTTTCCGCAACTCGCAACGTCCAGGGTGAGCCGGCCTATTCGATGGTGACGGCGAGGCGGCCGATCAGTGCGGCGACTTCATCCAGCCGTGCCGAATCGTGGGTCTCGACCGCGCGCGCCAGACAGGCGAGGCATTCGTCGTCGCTGAGTTCGGGGATGTCCGCCGGCAAAGTGGAGGGAGCCAGCGGGGAACGGTCGACCTGGATGTCTCGCATGGGAATCAGCTCCGTAAAGGACCGGCCTCTGGAAGCTCGATTTCAATTGAGTCGTTTTGGCGTCGCCGCGGAGAACACGGGCTCGCCACGGTACACATCTAATTGAGAATTTGCCGCAACGAGATCGCACGCCAGATCAGAGTCTTGACGCAAGTTATTGAAAATGAAACGGAATTTGGCTCCCCGGGCTGGATTCGAACCAGCGACCATCCGATTAACAGTCGGATGCTCTACCGCTGAGCTACCGAGGAAAAGGGCGAACCCGTCGTTCGCGCGCGGCTGCGTATAACAAAGCCGCTTGCGCTTGCAAAGGACGAATTCGCCATCTCGCACATTGCGGCGAGGAAGGGCGCTTGGCCCCTCCTCCGCCTGGCCTCAGGTCAAGTTACTCGGCGACGAACGAAGTGGTCTTGGTGCCGGAATCGTAGCGCAGCCGAAGCGCGGTGAACTTGCAGAGGTTGACGTTCTTCCAGAGCACGGTCTCGTCATAGTTCTGCCAGTCGACGCGGACGTTCCAGACGCATCCTTCGTCGTCATCGTCGAACTCGACATAAGTGCTCGCCTGGTTCTACAAAACCTTGTCCAGCTCGTTGTCCCATTCGTCCATGCCGTCATCCGGGGCGTTGAAGCCCAGGAATTTGATCGCATAGCCGGTCTCGTTGACGACAGTGACGTTGCGCGCGTCAGCCGCGAAAGACGGCGCGGCGGCAATCGATAGACCGATCGCAATCAGTGCAGATAGAAAATACTTCATATGAAATTCCCCCGATCGAAACGGGCTTTCGGTGCCTGACGTCGATCGGCGCAGGCGCCGCGGCAACCAATGGCGTTGCCTCGAAGGATTCGTCGGAGGCGCAATCGAAAGGTTCAAGACGCGATCGATCCGCCTCCGGCGCGTTGCACGACGCGAGACGCGCAACGAGCTAATTCTTACCGATTCGAATTCTCCGCAGCAATGAACCGGCATTCATAGATCGGCGCGGTTGCAGTCTCCGGCGCGGGCGCCGCATGCTGACGGGCAACGCAAGGTCTTGTAGCCCGGATGGAGCTAAGCGTAATCCGGGGCCCTGTATCCGCGGAACGAATTCCGGATTGCGCTTCGCTCCATCCGGGCTACGGGCTGTCGCCTCACGGCCGGCGGCAGACCAGGTCAATCTCGATCAGCGCGTCGTAGGCAAGCCCGGTGACACCGACGCAGGTGCGGGCCGGCAGGCGGTCGGGCGGAAAGAACCCGCGATAAGTCTCGTTCATTGCGGTGTAGTCTTCCTTGAAACGTGTGAGATAAATGCGTGTCATCACGACGTGTTCGAGACCGAGATCGACGCCCGCCAATACGACCTTCAAATTCTCCATCACCGCCCTCGTCTGCGCGACGATGCCGTCGGGCAACACGCCCGGTGTTTGCGGCGTGTCCGGCATCTGGCCGGTGACGAAGACAAAACCGTCGGTCTCCACCGCGTGGCTGAAGGGCGCGACCGGCTTCGGTCCGCCGCTGATCATGTGGAATTTCACTGGGGTTCCTTGTTACGGCGCTTCTTTCAAGGGAAGGCTTGTCTAGGGGAAGGTTTGAAACAGGCGCTTGCTGATGATCGCGTGCACGCCCCAATTGCCGTCGACCACCTGCGTGACGCCGAAGTCGACGGCGGCCGACATCAGCGCGATCGCCTCGTCCTCGCTGAGGCCCTTCACGTTCATCAGGAAGCGCCGCATCTTGCGGAACGCATCTTTCATGGCGAGGTCGAGCGAGGATTTTGCGTAGACCTCGCTTTGGCCCTGAGCGCCGAACTCGGCGAGGTAGTTGGGATGGCTGAATCCGGTCAGGACCCAGTCGGTCTCGGTCTCGATCAGGGGATAAGAGAGATCGGCGAAGGGCTGGCCGGCGAGATCGGCCTTCTTGTGCAGGATCACCTCGAACGTTCCGGTCATCGAGCATTCGATCGCGGTGCCGCTCAATTCGCCGTCACCTTGCGTGGCATGGGGATCGCCGACTGACAGCAATGCGCCGGGAACGGAGACCGGAAGATAGACGGTCGCCCCCTTCCCCAAGCGCCAATTGTCGAGATTGCCGCCGAAATAGGACGGCGGCACGGAGTCGATGAAATCAACCTCACGCGGCGCCACCGCGATCACGCCGAAATGCGGGCGCAAGGGAATGCGGATGCCGTCGAGCACGGCGTGGCGGCGCTTTACCGTGCCGGGCAGGACGGGAACGCCGGGATAGTCGTAAGTGGAGTGCACCACGCCAAACGGGTCGGTCTGCGGCTCCCAGCGATAGGAATACAGCGCGCGGGCGTGCGGCGCATCGGTGTCGTCGAAGATTTCGTAGATCGTCACGACCTCGCGCGGCTTCGGCCCTGACAGAAATTCGTCGTAATGATAGCCCCACCAGGCCGCGACCGAGGAGCCGAACACGCGGCCTGAATGTTTCGGATGGCGACTTGTGCGCGCCACGATGTCGAGGATCCGCACTTCCAGCACGTCGCCGGGCTGGGCGTCCTTCACCGACACGGGCCCGGTGCAGATGTGTACGCCAAAGCCTTCGCCGGCGCCGCGCCCGAATATGCTGGCATCCATCGGACCCGCGCCGCGGCGATCCACGTTCTTCCTCGCCTTGGTCCAGCCGAATACGTCTTCGGCGGCGGCATCGCCCGCGATCATCAGCTCAGGATCGTCGGAGGCGTGCTGCGTCAGGGTTTCGATGGTGATGGTATCGCCCGAGGCGATCTCGAGCTGCGGCTGTAACGAGCGACTGAAATATCCCCAATGAACACGGTCGGCTTCGACCGGAAGATGATGATGCTTGCGCTCGGCCGTCCTCGGCTCATCGATGTCGGTACGGGCGAGATTGCCGCGCGCCTCGGCACTCGCCTGATGCACGCGAAGCTGCGCCAGCGCATCCTGCGGCCAGCCGCGCTGACCGGTTATCCCATGCTGCGTCGTCGCCCGCTCCGCCTCCTGCTGGCGAAACTCGCGCGGCGGCAGTCCGAAGCGATGGCGGAAGGCGCGGCTGAAATGCGCGGAATCGCCGAAGCCATAGGCGTAGGCGATCTCCGAGATCGAACGATGCGCCTCGGACGGATTGGACAAATCGGCCCAGGCGCGCTGCAGCCGCCGCTCGCGCACGTAGTGAGTAAAGTTGTCGCCGACCGTCTCGAACAGCTTTTGCAGATAGCGCTCGGAGATTCCTTCGGCCTGCGCGACGCGCGCGGGCACCAGCTCGGGATCGTCGAGGCGGCGTTCGATGCTCTGGCAGAGCCGGTGCAGGAGTGCCGACTGCGTCGCGCTCGATCCGGCGTCGGACGTCGAAGCCGCCAATTGATGGGCGAGTGTCAGCAGGAGATCGACGAGCGACTGCGTGACCGCATTCCATTCGGCATCGCTCAGGGTGTCGAGCGTGCGCGCGGTCGCGTCCATCAAGCGCGCGAAGACGTCGGCAAAGCCGCTGGGCGGAACGACCCTGGGTTCGCCGAGCCGCGGCCTGCCCGAGAGGCGGCCGTGCAGCGCGTCCGACGTTACCGACAGCACGATGGCGCGCATGTCGCGCTGGAACACGATACTCCAGTCCCCGCTCCGCGGCAGCAGCACGAGATGGCCCACAGGAACGATGCGATGGCCGCCGGCACTGTTGAGCACCATGCCGTCTTCGACCGGCATCAGCGCAATCGGCAGGTCTTCGTTGGCCTGCGAACGCGGACCAATGGTCTGGGCGCCGGCCGCCATACGCGTCAGCGCAACGCCTGCGGCGTGGCGATGTGACGCCGTTGCGTGCCCATCCAGGAAGGAATGGCCTGCCGCCGGCTGCAGGCCGACCGCGGCGAGCACGTCCCGCCAGGCTTCGGGCCGGTCGTCTTGCGCGTAGGACTCGCTTGTGAAGGGACGGAAGCTCATCGGATCGACCCAGATTGCAGTGGATCGAAGCAACCTCTGTGCCAGACGCAATTGGTCATCCGTCGCAGCGACGGGCCGCAAATAACCGTCTTTGGTCATTCCCACATCCCGGAAACAGACTGCACTTCAAAGCGTTAGAGCTAGGTATCGCCGATAAGCGCGATGCGTGGCCTGGATGGAGCGAAGCGTAATCCGGGACCTTCAGAGTTCGCTGTGAGAAACCCGGATTGCGCTTCGCTCCATCCGGGCTACGGCACGTCAGTCACAACGGAAGATGTTCTTACGGATCGTGCCGTGAACGCCCCAATTGGCGTCGACCACCTGGGTGACGCCGAAATCGGCGCCGACCGATAGCAGCGAAATCGCCTCGTCCTCGCTGAGGCCGTGCACGGTCATCAGGAAACGGCGCAGTTTTCTGAACGCGTCGCGCATCGCACGGTCGAGACTCGAGTGATTGGCAATTTCGGTTTGTGCGTCGACGCCGAGCGCGGCAAGGTAGTTCGGATAGGTGAAGCCGTAGAATGACCAGGCCTGATCAGTCTCCAGCATCGGATGGTCGAGACCTTCGAGGCTGGTGCCGGCGAGATCGGCTTTCTTGTGCAGAACGAACTCGAAATCGCCGGTCAGCGAGGTCTCAATCGCGGTGCCGCCAAGCTCGCTGTCACCTTGGGCTGCATGGGGATCCCCGACCGAGAAATAGGCGCCGGGGACCGCGATCGGATAGAACATCCGCGCCCCCTTGCCGATGCGCCAGTCGTCGATGTTGCCGCCGGTATAGCTCGGCGGGATCGAGCTGACGAAATCGGCCTCCGACGGTGCGAGCCCCATGGTGCCGAAATGCAGCCGTGCCGGCACCTTGACGCTCGCGAGAATGTTCTCCCGCTTCGTGATGGTGGCGTGATCGACGCGCACGCCGGGATAATCGATGGTCGGATGCACGATGCCGTCAGGATCGGTCTGCGGCGTCCAGACGTAGTTGTAGACCGCCTTGGCGCAGGGCTCGCCGGAGGTGTCGAGCTCGAAGATGGTGACGACCTCGCGCGGCTTCGGCTCCTCGATCAGATCGTGATAGTGAAACCCCCAATTCGCGGCGACGTTGGAGCCGAAGCAGCGCCCGGCATGACAGGCGCTGCAGCTCGGCCGCGGCCTGATATCGAGGATGCGCACTTCGAGAATATCGCCGGGCTCGGCGCCATCGATCGCGACGGGACCGGTGAGGAGATGCACGCCGATCCCCTCGCCTGCGCCACGAATGAATGGGCCTTCGACAGGACCCGAGCCGCGCCGCGCGACTGCCTTGTGCTCGCGCGTCCACTGGAACACGCTCTCGGCGCCGGGATCGCCCTGGATCATGCGCTCGTAATCGTCGTTGGCGTGGTGGGTCAGCGTCTCGATGGTGGCGCGATCGCCCGAACGCAGCGTCAGGGCCGGCGCGACCTTCTTGGAGAAATAGCCCCAGTGGACGGTTTTCGGCGAAACCGGCAGCGTGAAATGCTTCATGAGGTGGCCTCTTCTGAAAACGCGGTCTTGAACGTTGCGTGTGCGGCTCTCATCGTACCGCCTCCGGAGTCTTGTCGGTTTCCATCACGCTGAGGAAACGCGCAGTCAGCGGATTGCGGGGGCTGGAGAGAACCTCATGCGCGGGCCCCTCCTCGATGATCGTGCCGCCGCTCAGGAAAGCGACACGGTCGGCGACCTCGTCCGCGAAGCGGATCTGGTGCGTCGAGATGATCATGGTGAGGCCATCATCGATGGCGAGCCGCCGGATCACCTCCAGGACCTCGCTGATGAGCTCGGGATCGAGCGCCGAGGTCGGCTCGTCCAGGAGCAGCACGCTGGGGTTCGGTGCGAGCGCTCGGGCGATCGCGACGCGCTGCTGCTGACCGCCGGAGAGATGCCGCGGCAGCGCGTCGGCGCGGTGCGACAGCCCGACCCGGTCGAGCAGCTCGGCGGCGCGGCGATCGGCATCGATGCGGGTCATGCCGTGCACCCAGCGCAAGGGACCGGCAATGTTCTCCTTCGCCGAGAGATGGGCGAACAGGTTGAATTGCTGGAACACCATCCCGACGCCCACGCTTGCCCGCTCATTGGCGATCGCGCGGGGCGGCAGCAGCTTGCCGTTGTCGTCGAAACCGAGACGGCGTCCCCCGACGCGCACCGTGCCACCGTCCCAGCTTTCGAGATGATTGATGCAGCGGAGCAGCGTGCTCTTGCCGGAGCCGCTGGGCCCGAGCAGTGCGACGACCTCGCCGACGCGCACCGTAAAATCGAGGCCTCCAAGCACCTTTTGCGCGCCGTAGCTCTTGGTGAGGTCCCTGGTCTCGACCGCGATGTTGTTTCGAGAGATCGTTGCCGCACGCCGGGTGCGCTCCTCGCGGGTCAGCGCCCGCGGCGGCGTGTCGGTGAGCTCTGCCTGTGCGGACACCGGGACGTCGACGGTCGCTGCGGCAAGTTCGAGCTTGGTGGCGAGATCGACGCGGCGCCAGGGCAGATAATCGGCGAGCTTGCGCTGGCGACCTTTGGCGCGGTCGAGATCGAGCAGCCATTCGACAAAAAGCTGGATGATGCTGATGGCAAAGGTCAGCACGAGATACAGCAAGCCCGAGGCGAAGAAGATCGAGAAGAAGTCGAAGGTCGAGGACGCAAGCTGGGTCGAGCGCAAGGTCAGCTCCTGGACCGCGACCACGGAGGCGAGCGAGGAATTCTTCAGTGCACTCACGGCCTCGTTGCCGAAGGCCGGGATCATGGTGCGGATCGCCTGGGGCGCGATCACCCGCCACATCAGGATCCGTGGCGTCATGCCGAGCGCCTGGCCGGCCGTCACCTGCCCGCGATCGACGCCGAGCACGCCGGCACGCAGCATCTCGGCGATGAACGGCGCCTCGTTGCAGGCCAGCGCAAGGCCGGCGGCCAGCACCGCCGGCAGTTTGATGCCGATATGCGGCAACGCGTCGTAGGCGAACACCATTTGCAGGATCAGCGGCGTGCCGCGGAAGATCACAGTGTAGGCCCTGGCGATCGCCGCCAGCAGCCAGAAGCGGGAGAGCTGCATGCCGGCGAGGATCAATCCGAGGATCAATCCTCCGCCGAGCCCGAGGGCAGTCACCTCGAGGGTGAGCTCAATGCCCTCGAGCAGATACGGCATGCTCAGGTAATGGAGGAACAGCGACATCAGTCGGCCGTCAGAATGTCAGGCTCCTTGAAGTTGTTCACGTCGAGCCCATGCTTCTTCAGAAGCTCCATATGCGTTCCGGCCTTCTGGACCTCGATCAGGGCTGCGAGCACGGCGTCGCGGAATTTCGGCTTATCCTTCGGAACGGCGATGCCGACGGAATACGGGATCGTCACCGCGGTCGCCTTCTCCAGCTTGTCCGGATAGGCCTTGACCGCGCTGTCGACGGTGTTGACGTCGTTGACATAGGTGTCGGCACGACCGGCGAGGATCGCCTGGATGCAGTTGGCGTTGTTGTCGTAGAGCTGGACGGTCGGCTCGGACTTGCCGGCCTTCTTGCACTCGGGCATCAGTGCCTGGATCAGGGGCACCTCGACATAACCGGTGTTTTCTGCGGCAGCGGCGCCGCACATCGACATGTTGATGCCGTTGATGCCCTTCGGATTGCCCTTGGCCACCAGCACGCCGTCGAACACTTTCGAATAGGTGATGAAGTCGGCGGCCTTGGCGCGCTCCTTGGTGGCGTAGATATCGGAAATGACGATGTCGGCTTGTCCCGCGGCCAGCGTGGTCAGGAGCGCCGCGAACGTCACCGGCTTGTAGGTCAGCTTGAAGCCGAGGCATTCACCGATGGCTTCGCCGAGATCGATGTCGAAGCCGATATATTTGCTCGGATCCTTCGGGTCGATGGTCTCATAGCCCGGCGTGTGCGGGTTGATGGCGTTGACGAGGGTCTTGCCCTTCCAGTCCGGATATTTGTCCTGGAGCGCGGCGCAGGCCGCAGGCGCCGCAGCCTGCGCGCTTAGGGGCGCGGCTGCCAGCGCGCCGAAAGTGACCGCGGCGCCGACCGCGGCCTTGCGCCAAGACAGCGATGCACGCGCGTTCCCCCGCGCCTGGGGCAATACCGGTCTCTCCATCTCCAGCTCCTTCGAATTGTCATGGCAATGGCCATGTTCCAGATCTCGGAAGCGAGCCTAGGAGGAGAGCGGACTGGAAAGCTTGTCCGCGGGCGTACAAAAAATTGGATGGAGGGAGCCCGCCATTTGGGCAGGCGGCTGCACAAAAACTGTTCGTGAATGCGGACGCCGCAGCGCGCAATTCCGAATTCGGGGAAACCACATGATCGTGCGCGACGCCGCGATCTGCACGATCAGGGAATCATGCGGTGAAGTCATTTGCAGAGAAGAGATATGACAATCGAAGGACGCATCTGCGGGCGGCATCCGAAGCACATCATCGCTGTTCCACAGCCTGTCCGCAGCATACCCACAGGTATATCCACAGGCCGACTATGCCGGATTCGCGAGCCCGCGCGAGCCACTTGCTGCGGACAAACCCACAGGGCCGGTATGTTAGCCGCCGGCCTGATCGAACACGGTGCGGCAAGCCTCACTCAAGCTTGGCCTGTTGCGGCGCAGGCAGGCCGTGATGGCGCGAACGTTGGGGATTTCGCCGGCGCAGAGCCGGTAGACGTCGGGGGTACAGGCCCGGCGCTGCTCGGGCGTTCCCTGCTGCGCATGGGCGGCGGAGGCAAACAGCGTCAGGAACAGCCCGACCGTCGAGGCGCGACGCGCCCGGCTTTTCACACCCGCAAACCGCAAGAACCTCGCCTTCATGACCAGTCTCCCGTTCTGCCCTGCCCGCCGGCCTGTGTTGGCCGGTGTGCGAACGGGTAGGAGAAATAAACAGCCGAAGATGTGACCTCCTTCACACTGCGGGCATCCGGCAGGAACCTAAGTTTCCCAACGGGATTTCATCAATCGCTAACCAATCGGGACCCGATTCGCCGATCGTTAAAATGCGAACGATCGGCTCAATCGGGAAACAAGCCGGCTTTGCGACATTGCGCCATCCGGTCCGGAGGGTGTGATGAGCGAAGCCGAATTCAACTTGCTGCTGGATGCCGTCCAGGACGCCATAGTCCATGACGATCTGGCGGTCGTGCCGGGGGAGGATTTCGTGCCGCGCTCGTGGACCTATTACGCGAAGCCCAAAGCCGCCAATGACAACGAGGGCGCATGGCCCCTGCTGCCGTTTCCCGACGGCTGGTACGCGGCCTGCTAAGGCCAATTTCACCGTGAGCCGATGCGCCCGCGCTCTGCGGGCGTTTTGCTATGGGCCCTACGCCGCGAGATTCGGCATGCCCGCGATCAGGTCTTGACGCGCTCTCCGCCGTCCTGCGGCGCCTGGTCGGGTGCGGCCGGCGGAAAGATGCTGTCATAGATCGCGCGGGCCTCGCGAATGAGGCGAGCCCGCTCCAGCTCGCATTTCGGGACAAATCGGACGATTTCGCTCACGTGCTCTCCAGCGCTCGATCGTTGGGATGCATCACTTCGCAGATGCGAAGACTATGCCAGCAGGCTGAATGACGGGTTTCCACCGGGCCCCGGGCAAACCCGGTGTGCGCGGCCAGCATGCATCGCTCGCGCGGGCCCATAGCAGGCGCGACCCGATCGAATATTGCTGAGATATCAGGAGGTTGTGATGGAGGCCACGTCGGGACTCGAACCCGAGTAAACGGTTTTGCAGACCGGCGCGTAACCACTCCGCCACGTGGCCCCAACGAGGGCGGAGCAATATAGGGGATCACGGGTTTAGGCAACCCCGACCGGGCAGCTACGCCTTCGCGCCGCCGAGATATTGGCCGAGAATCTCATCGGTCGCGCCGGCCGCCACGATCCGCCCCTCCTCCAGCAGGATCGCGCGGTTGCAGGTGCTCTTGATCAGCGCGACGTCGTGCGAGGCGAGCACCAGAATGCCGGCGCGCACGACGATCTCGTCGAGCCTCTGCCGCGCCTTCTTGCGGAACTGCTGGTCGCCGACGCCGATCCATTCGTCGAGCAACACGATCTCGCCCTCGACGGCGGTTGCGACCGCAAAGATCAGGCGCAGCATCATGCCGCTGGAATAGGTGCGCAGCGGCAGGTCGAGCCGGTCGCCGAGCTCGGTGAATTCGGCGATCTCCGCGCGCCGGGCATCGATCTCGGAGCGCCGTGCGCCGATCACGAGCCCGCGCCGCATGATGTTCTCGTAGCCGGTCGCTTCCTCGTCGAACCCGGCCGAGAGATCGAACAGCGGCTGGCAGCGGCCCAGCACGTCCACGCTGCCGGACGTCGGATGGTAGATGCCGGCGAGCACCCGAAGCAGCGTGGTCTTGCCGGCGCCATTGGCGCCGATGATGGCGACGCGGTCGCCGGCACGGATATCGAGGCTGACGTCGTTCAACGCCGAGACGATGTGCGGGACCGCTGTGTTCCGCCGCAGCGTCACGGCGCTGACGAACCGGCTGCGCAGCGAGCGGTCGCGGAACGACAGCACCGGAAACCTCACCGAGACGTTGCGAAGCGCGATATGAGCTGCGGGGGTCATATCTCGCGCCTCACAGCCAATACGCCACGCGATGGCGGTATTTCGCGTAGCAGCCGAGGCCGATGACGGCCACGACGGCCGCATAGATGATCCCGAGCAGCCACTGCTCCGCATCGGTCGGCTGCGACAGCAGCGGCCTGCGGACTAGATCGAGCAGCGTTGCAAACGGATTGGCGCGGATCAGCCAATAAAACGCGGTGCCGCGCACGGTGTCCTCGGTCCAGATGATCGGCGTCAGGAAGAATACGAATTGCAGGCCGCTGACGATTGCCGAGCCGATGTCACGAAACCGCGCGCAGAGCATGCCGAGCGCAACCGAGCCGCCGAGCAGCACGACGAGCAGGATCGCAATGCCCGGCACCGCGAGCAGCATGCTCGCATGCAGCGGCCACGGCATCACGAGATAGAGCAGGACGACGATCACCAGATGATGCGCAAAGATGAGGACGTTGCGCGCCATCATCTGGAGCACATGCACGATCAGCGGCGCCGGCACGGCCTTGATCAAATGGCCTGAAGCCACGAAGATGTTGGAACCTTCCTGCAGCGTCGTCGCGATCAGCGTCCAGACAATCAGGCCGACAGCGAAGGTCGGCAGAAAGCTCGCGATGTCCTGCCTGAACAGTGCCGCATAGACCGTGCCGACGCTGGCAATGGTCGCAGCGAGCGTCAGCGTAATCCAGAGCGGGCCGATCACAGTGCGCCGGTAGCGCAGCGAAATGTCCATCAGGGCAAGCGTGCCCCAACGATCGAACCGCGCCGCCTGGGCAAGGATCTCCTTGGCTGCAAGCTGAATGCGACGGCCCTTTCCGCTTCCGGCGTTCCGATGGTGCCACAGGATAGCAGATCGCGGCCTGTTGGCCGATGGTCTCTATTCGCCCGCCTCTCGCGGGACAATCGGCCGTACGGATGATCCGGACCGGACTCAGGCTCGCTTGCCCCGCCGCACACCGCGCCGGCGGTCCTTGACCGGCGGCTTTGGCGCCAATTCGGGCATCTCGGTCTGAACCTCGCGGTAGCGGGTTAACATCCGTTCGAAACAGGCATTCAGCGTCTCGGCGATGTCCGGGCGCTTCTCCAGAACGGAGAGGATCGTCGCTGCGGCCTCGATGGTCGACAGTCCGTCCTTCCGAGGCTCCTTGCGCAGGCGCCCGTAGCGCGATGGCGCGGCCGGATTGAGGATGACGCGCTGGCATTTCAGCATCCAGGGATTGCGCCACCACAGGGCCTTGGCTTGGCTCCAGGTGCCGTCGAGCAGCACCACACCTTCGAGCTTGCCGAGGCGCGCGCGCTGGTTGTCCGCGACCTCGCCCTTGCGGTTGAGGGCCAGGATTTCGCCCTCGGCCTCGAGATCGGCGGCGTGCGCGGAGCCGAGATAGAGCACGGCCCAGTGCGAGGCGTTCTCGATCGGCTGCCCCAGCGCCTTGGACAGGCTCGGCCAGGACAAGCCGACCCGCAGCGTGGCACCGGCGAAATGCTTCGCAAGCAGCCGGGCGGTGCCGAGCGCCCTGTCCTGCTCCTGCGGATGCTGAAGGATCAGGAGTCCAAGGCGGTTTTTGAGCGGCGTGACGCTGTCGCAGATGCACAGCGGCATCGGCTTTTGGCAGTGCGGGCATTCGGGGATCGGATCGGCCGGCGCGGCGGCGGTGGGGTGCGACATGGTCGCCGCTATACGCTTTGCAGGGCGGTTCAACAACCCGCCTATTCCGCCTGCGCGGCCAGCGGGCGCGGCTCGCGCCGTCGGCGCAGGCGGTCGATCAGCAGGTAGATCACGGGCGTGGTGTAGAGCGTCAGGATCTGCGACACGAACAGCCCACCGATGATGGTGATGCCAAGAGGTCGGCGGAGCTCCGTGCCGGGCCCGGTCGCGACCACCAGTGGAATGCCGGCGAACAGCGCCGCCATCGTCGTCATCAGGATCGGCCGGAAGCGCGCCTGGCAGGCCTCGAAGATCGCCTCCGCCGAAGACAGGCCGCGCTGGCGCTCGGCATCGAGCGCGAAATCCACCATCATGATGCCGTTCTTCTTGACGATGCCGATCAACAGGATGATGCCGACGAAGGCGATCACCGTCAGTGGCGTGTTGGTGAGCTGCAAGGCCAGCAGCGCGCCCAGACCCGCCGAGGGCAGCGTCGAGATGATCGTGAGCGGATGGGCGAGGCTCTCATAGAGCACGCCGAGCACGATATACATCGCCACCAGCGCGCCGAGGATCAGGAGCGGCTGGCGGCCGCTGGTCTTGGCGAAATCCCCGGCATTGCCGTCAAAGCTGCCGCGGATGCCTTCCGGCATGTGCAGCTCCTCGACCGCGCGCTGGATGTTCTGCGTTGCGGCCTGGATCTGCACGTCCGGCAACAGATTGAACGACACGGTGGTCGATGGGAACGATTGCGAATGATAGACCGCGAGCGCGGCCAGCCCGCGCGTCGCATGCACCACGGCCGACAGCGGCACCTGCGCGTCGCCCGCGCCGGCGACGTAGATGCGTTCGAGGTTGGACGGGTCGACCTGGAATTTCGGGTCGATCTCCAGCACGGTCATGTACTGGTTGCGCTGGGTGTAAATGATCCCGATCTGCCGCTGCGAGAACGCGTTGTTGAGCGCGTTGTCGATATCCTGGACGCGGACGCCGAGCGCCGAGGCCTTCTGGCGGTCGATCGACAAGGTCAGTTGAAGCCCGCCGGGATCGCGGTCGCTGGAGATGTCGGTGATGCCCTCGACGCTCTCCATGCGCTTGGCCACGATCGGCGCCCACTTTTGGAGCAACCCGAGATCGGTGCTGGTCAGCGTGTACTGGTAGTCGGAATCGCTCTGCCGTCCGCCGGCGCGCACGTCCTGGGCGGCGAACATGAACAGGCGGATGCCGGGCACCGGGTATAACGCTCGCCTGAGACGGTCGATCACCACCTGGGTCGAGACGTGGTCGCGCTCCTCCGGCGGCTTCAGGCTGATGAACATGGTGCCGCGATTGGAGGTCGCGCCGCCCGGTCCGCCGCCGCTGCCGACGGTGGAGCCGATGCCGGCCACGGCAGGATCCTGCATTACGATGTCGGCGAGCCGCTGCTGCAGGCTCAACATCGACTGAAACGAGATGTCGGCCGAGGCGCGCGTCGCCCCGATAACGAAGCCGGAATCGTCGGTCGGGAAATAGCCCTTGGGAATCTTGATGTAGAGCGTCACCGTCAACGCGATGGTGGCGAAGAACACCAGCAGCGTCAGCAGCGGATATTCCAGCACGGTGCGCAAGGTGCGGGTGTAGAAAGCGACGATGCGCGACAGCGAGCCCTCGATGATCCGGTCGAACAGGGTCGCCGTGCCGGACGTGGTCTGCCGGATGTAGTGCGCGCAGATCATCGGCGTCACCGTGAGCGACACCAGGGTCGAGACCAGGATCGCGAAGGTCAGCGTCAGCGAGAACTCGCGCAGCAGCCGGCCGACGATGCCGTCCATGAAGATCAGCGGCGTGAACGCCGCGATCAGCGACAGGCTGATCGACACCACGGTGAAGCCGATCTGCCGGGCGCCGTCCAATGCCGCCTGGAGCGGCCGCATGCCGTGCTCGAGGTTGCGGTACATGTTCTCGATCATGACGATGGCGTCATCGACCACGAAGCCGACGGAGATCGCCAGCGCCATCAGCGACAGATTGTCGATCGAGAAGCCGGCGACCCACATGCCGGCGCAGGTCCCGGCCAGCGCCAGCGGCACGGAGATTCCGGCCGCGATCGTCGGCGTGAGCCGCCGCAGGAATACGAACACGACGACCATCACGAGAATGGCCGTCGCGAACAAGGTCCACTGCATGTCGAGCACGCTGGCGCGGATCGTGCTGGTGCGGTCGACCAAAGTGGAGATATCGACGCCGGCCGGAATCCACTGCTTCAGCGCGGGGATCAACGCCTTCACCCGGTCGACGGTGTCGATGACATTGGCATCGCCCTGTTTGGTGATCTGGATCAGCACCGCCGGCTGCTTGTTGAACCAGGCGATGGAACGGGCGTTGCGGACGGAGTCCTCGATGTCGGCGACGTCGGCCAGCCGGACGAAATTGCCGTTCGAGCTCTTGATGACGATGTCGCGGAACTCTTTCGCGGTCCGCATCTGCCTGTTGAGCGACAGCGTTTCACTCTGGCGCTCGCCGTTGAAGATGCCGACCGGACCGAGCGGGTTGGCGTTGATGATCGCAGTCCGCACGTCGTCGGTGGCGATGCCGGCGTTCGACAGCGCAACGGGATTGAGCTGCACCCGCACCGCCGGCTGATCGGCGCCGGACACCGTGACGTCGCCGACGCCCGGCACCTGCGAGATGCGCTGCGCCAAAACCGTATCGGCGACGTCGTAGATCGCGCTTGCGGACAGCGTCTTCGAGGTCAGCGCCAGCACGAACACGGGAGCGCCGGCAGTGTTGGCCTTGCGGAAGCGCGGCAGCGTCGGCAAATCGCTGGGCAGGTCGACCAGCGACGCGTTGATCGCCGCCTGCACGTCGCGTGCGGCCTTGTCGATGTTGCGGCCGATGTCGAACTGGAGCTGGATGTTGGTCGTGCCGAGCGACGAGGTGGAGGTGATCTGGTTGATGCCCGCGATCTCGCCGAGCCGCCGCTCCAATGGCGAGGCGACCGTCGCGGCCATCACGGACGGGTCGGCGCCGGGACGGCTGGCGGAAACGAAGATGGCGGGGAAATCGACGTTCGGAACCGAGGCGACCGGGAGGAACTCGTAGGCCACAATACCCAGCAGGAACAACCCGATCGACAGCAGCGTGGTCGCGACCGGGCGGCGGATGAAGGGCTCCGAGATCGATGCCATCACTGCATCCCCTCGGTCGCGCCCGCGACGGGCGGCCCGCCGGACTCCGCCGGCGGCAGCGCCTGCTCGAGGCGGCGGTTGATGCGGTCGAGTGCGAGATAGATCACCGGCGTGGTGTAGAGCGTGAGCAATTGGCTGAGCAGCAGGCCGCCGATGATGGAGATGCCGAGCGGAAAGCGCAGCTCGGCGCCGGTGCCGCTCTCGATCGCCAGCGGCAGCGCTCCGAACAGCGCGGCCAGCGTCGTCATCATGATCGGGCGGAAGCGCAAGAGGCAGGCCTGCACGATCGCCTCATGCGCCGGCATCCCCTGCCCGCGCTCGGCCTCGAGCGCGAAATCGATCATCATGATCGCGTTCTTCTTGACGATGCCCATCAACAGGATGATGCCGATCAACCCGATCACCGAGAGATCCTGCCCGCACAGCATCAGCGCGAGGATCGCGCCGACGCCGGCCGAGGGCAGCGTCGAGAGGATCGTGATCGGGTGGATGTAGCTCTCATAGAGCACGCCGAGCACGATGTAGATCGTGATGACGGCGGCGAGCAGCAGCCAGGGCTGGCCCGCCAACGCCTTGGCGAATTCGGCGGCGTCGCCGGCATAGACGCCGACGATGCTGTTGGGCATCTCGATCCGGGTCTCGATGGTCTTAACGGCCTCGACAGCGTCGCCGAGCGCCGCGCCCGGGGCGAGATTGAAGCTGAGTGAGATCGACGGGAATTGCGCCTGGTGCGAAATCGCGAGCGGCGCGGTGGTGCGGGTCAGCGTCGCCACGGCGGAGAGCGGCACCTGTGCGTTGGGCGCGCC
This sequence comes from Bradyrhizobium sp. 76, assembly GCF_023073025.1. Lineage (NCBI taxonomy): Bacteria > Pseudomonadati > Pseudomonadota > Alphaproteobacteria > Hyphomicrobiales > Nitrobacteraceae > Bradyrhizobium > Bradyrhizobium sp. 76. The sequence continues at coordinate 842,827 of NZ_JADPIS010000015.1, read as the reverse complement.
GGCAGTCGCGCTGGCCGCGCCCGGCAGATAGAGCTTCGACAGAATCGAGGGATCGCGCTGGTACATCGGCAGCGCTTCCAGCACCACGCGGTACTGGTTGGCCTGGCCGTAGATGGTCGAGATCTGCCGCTGCGCGAAGGCGTCGTTGAGCGTGTCGGTGATGCCCTGGAGGCTGACGCCGAGCTGGCCGGCGCGGGTGCGATCGACCGTGAGCTGCGCCCGCAGACCGCCTTCCTGCGCCTCCGAGGAGACGTCGCGGAACAGCGGATCGCGCCGCATCTCGGCAACCAGCTTGCGCGCCCATTCCGACACCAGGGCAGCGTCGGTGCCGGTCAGCGTGTACTGGTATTGCGAGCGGCTCGACTGGGTCGAGATCTGCACGTCCTGCACCGGCTGGAAATAGACGGTCATGCCGGGGATGGCGGCCACTCGCTCCTTCAGCCGGGTGATGACCACGCTGACATCATCGCGCCGCTCGCCGCGAGGTTTCAGCGTCATGACAAGACGGCCGACATTGGTGGTCGGATTGACCGAACCAGCACCGATCACCGAGACCACGCCTGTCACATCGGGGTCGGCCTTGATGGCGTCGGCCGCCGCGGCCTGCCGCTTCTGCATCTCCGCGAAGGACACGTCCGGACCGGCTTCCGTCACCGCCGTGATCGAGGCGGTGTCCTGCAGCGGCAGGAAGCCCTTTGGCGCGACGACATAGAGCGCCAGGGTCGCAATCAGCGTGGCGAAGGTCACGACCAGCGTCGCGCGCTGGCGCTCCAGCACCCAGAGCAGCGTGCGGTGATAGAACTCGACGGTGCGGTCGATGAAACGGCTGACCGCGGCAAGACCCGGCACTGCCAGCTCTTCATGGGCATGCTTCAGCAGGCGCGAGCACATCATCGGCGTCAGCGTCAGCGAGACGACGGCCGAAGTCACGACCGCGATCGTCAGCGTCAGCGCGAATTCGCGGAACATGCGGCCGACAAGGCCCGACATGAACAGCAGCGGGATGAACACCGCGATCAGCGACACCGTCAGCGAGATCACGGTGAAGCCGATCTCGCTGGCGCCCTTTAGCGAAGCCTCCATCGCGCTATCGCCGTTTTCCATGTGGCGGACGATGTTCTCGATCATGACGATGGCGTCGTCGACGACGAAGCCGGTGCCGATGGTGAGCGCCATCAGCGACAGATTGTCGAGGCTGAAGCCGGCGAAATACATGATGCCGAAGCTGGTGATCAGCGACAGCGGTAGCGCCACGCCGGCGATCAGCGTGGCCCGCAGCGAACGCAGGAACAGCAGCACCACCAGCGTCACCAGCACGACGCTCAGGATCAGCGTGAACTGCACGTCGCGGACCGAGGCACGGATGGTGACGGTGCGGTCGGAGACGATGGTGAGGTTCACGCCGGCCGGAATAGCGCGCTGAACCTTTGGGATTTCCGCGCGGATCTGGCTGACGACGTCGATCACATTGGCGCCGGGCTGACGCTGGATGTCGATGATGACGGCGGGCGAGCCTTGATACCAGCCGCCGGTGCGGTCGTTCTCGAGGCCATCGACGATCTGCGCCACGTCGGCGATGGTGACGGGGGAGCCGTTGCGGTAGGCGATGATGACGGGCTTGTAGGCGTCGGCGGCGGCGATCTGGTCGTTGGCGGCGATGATGTAGGATTGCTGCGCGCCGTCGAGCGAGCCTTTCGGCCCGGAGACGTTGGCATTGGCGATCGCAGTGCGCAGGTCTTCCATGGCGATGCCATAGGCGGCCAGCCGCGCGAGATCCGCCTGGATGCGGACGGCTGGCTTCAGTCCGCCGAGCACAGAGACGCGCCCGACGCCGGAAATCTGGCTCAGCCGCTGCGCCAGAAGCGTGTCGGCGATGTCGCTCATCGCCCGCAACGAGATCGTGTCGGAGCGCAGCGCCAACGTCATCACCGGCGCATCGGCCGGGTTCACCTTGGCGTAGGTCGGCGGATAAGGCAGCGTCTTGGGCAGCACGCCGGCCGCAGCGTTGATCGCGGCCTGGACGTCCTGGGTCGCGCCGTCGATGTCGCGGTTGAGATCAAACTGGAGCGAGATCTGGCTGACGCCGAACGAGCTCGTCGAGTTCATCGCCGACAGCGACGGGATCTGGCCGAGTTGCCGCTCCAGCGGCGCGGTGATCAGCGAGGCGATCACGTCGGGGCTCGCGCCGGGCAATTGCGTCGTCACCTGCACGGTCGGGAAATCGACCTGCGGCAGCGCGGACACCGGCAGCGCGAAATAGCCGAGCAGCCCGCCAATCAGAAGCGCGATGCCGAGCAACGAGGTCGCGATCGGCCGTCGGATGAAGGGTTCGGAGACGCCCATGGGATGCGCCTGCCGCTCAGGCGGCTGTTGTCGGGATCATGGCTGCTTGGCTCCACTTCCCGATGCACCCGGACTTGACGGAGGCCCTGGTGCCGGTCCGGTCTGGCCCTTCTGGTCGCCTTCGCTGCTCTTGCGCTTGGCGCGGAACTCGCCGTCCTTGTCTTGTCCGTCCTTCTGGCCGTCTTTTGCGCCGTCCTTCTTCTGACCATCCGGCCCGCGCGAGCGCTTGCGCGGCGCCAGATCGGCCGACGGGGTCTGGTCGTCGCGCCCGATGACCACCTTGGAGCCATCGGACAAATTGGCAAAGCCGGTGGTGACGACCTTGTCGGTCGCCGAGAGGCCGCTGGCGATCACGGCGTCATGCTCGTTCTGCTGCGTCACCGTCACCGGCTTGGCCGCAACCACGTTGTCCTCGCCGATGACATAGCTGAAGGTGCCGATCGGTCCGCGCTGCACGGCCGAGGTCGGCACCACCAGCGCCTGCGTCAAGGTCTCGACCTTGAGGCGGACATTGACGAACTGGCCGGGCCAGAGCTGGTAATTGGCGTTGGGGAATTCGGCCTTGAGCCTGAGCGTTCCCGTGGTCTGGTCGACCTGGTTGTCGATGCCGGTGAGCTTGCCGGTGTCGATCACGGTGAGGCCGTCATTGCCGAACACGTCGACCGCGAGCGCGCCCTTCGCCGCCGCGGCGTTGACCCGCATGATCTGCTGCTGCGGCAGGCTGAACCACACCGCGATCGGCTGCAATTGCGTGATCACCACGAGGCCGGTGGTGTCGGAGGCGTGGATGATGTTGCCTTGGTCGACCTGGCGCAGGCCGGCGCGGCCCGAGATCGGCGCCACGATCTTGGTGTAGCTCAGCGTCGCCGCCGCATTGTCGATCGCGGCCTGATCGGCCTTCACCAGCGCCTCCGTCTGCGCGACCAGCGCGCGCTGGGTGTCGGCCTGCTGCTTGGATCCGGCATTGGAGGCAGCTAACTGCTCGTAGCGCGTGAGGTCGATACGCTGGTTGGCGAGCTGGGCCTGGTCCTGGGCCTTCTTCGCGACGGCCTGATCGTACGTCGCCTGATAGAGCGCCGGGTCGATCTCGCCGACCACATCGCCTTTCTTGACGTCCTGTCCCTCGGTGAAATTCACCGCGATCAGCTTGCCGTCGACCTGTGAGCGAACGGTCACGGTGTTGAGTGCGCGGATCGCACCGACGCCGTCGAGATAAACGGGAACGTCCTGAATGCGCGGCGTCGCCGCCAGCACCGGGACCGGGAGATCGGGTCGTTGATTGCGACCGTTCGCCTGCTGCGGCTGCTGATGCCAAGTGGTCCAGCCGTAGTAGCCGAGCCCGCCGAGGATCGCCAGCGTGATCAGGGTCATGATGAAGCCGCGCCCGCGCGACTTCTTCGCCGTTCCCTCCTTCGCGCCTTGCTTCGTATCCGGCTTAAAGAGCATTGACCGGTTTCTCCATCCTCGGCTCCCAGCCGCCGCCGAGCGCCTGATACAGGCTGACGATAGCAAGAAGGCGGGCAAGTTGCGCCTGCGACAGCGCGTCTTCCGCCTGGAACAGGGTCAGTTGCGTGTTGAGCACGGTGACGATGTCGGCGGTGCCGGCGCGCAATTGCTGTTCGGAGAGATCGAATGCGCGGCGGGAGGCGTTGAGGACATCGCGCTGCAATTGCAGCCTGATCGTGGTCTGCTTGATCGAGAACAGCGCATTGTCGACATCGGCGAACGATTGGATGATGGTCTTGCGGTAGGTCTGGAGCAGTTCGTCCTGCCGCGCCTTGGCAAACTCGAAATTGCCGAGGATCTTGCCACCGTCGAAGATCGGCTGCGTCGCGCTGCCGACGAGCTGGAAGAAGGCCGCATGCGGCTGGAATAGCGAGACCAGGGCTGAGCTCTGATAGCCGCCATTGCCGGTGAGCTGGATGGTCGGAAAGAACTGCGCGCGGGCATTGCCGACGTTCGCGGTGGCGGAGGCGAGCTGGGCCTCCTGCCGGCGAATGTCGGGGCGCTGCGTCAAGAGGTCCGACGGCAGGCCGGGCGTCACGCGGGGAATCGCGATCCGGTTCAGCGAGCCCCCGAGCACGCGCACGCTCTCCGGCGGCCGCGACACCAGGACTGCAAGCGCATTGACGTTCTGGTCGAGCGTCTGGCGCAGCGGCGGCACCAGTGCCTTCTGGTTTGCGAGCACGCTCTCCTGCTGGGCGACGTCGAGATCGGTGCCGGTGCCGGCCTTGCGCCGTTCCCTGACGGCATCGAGGATGCGCTGCGCGCTCGCGATGTTGCGCTGTGACGTCCGGATGCGATCCTGCGAGGCCAGCACCTGGAAGTAAGCGTTAGCGACGCCTGCGAGCGTGGTCAGCGCAACGACGTCGCGATCGAAGCGGTTGGCATTTGCCGTCTCTTCCGCCGTTTGCAGGGCGTCCCGGTTCTGGCCCCAGAAATCGAGCTGGTAGCTTGCGCTCAGCGAAGCCTGGTAGTTGACGACCTCACGGCCGCCATTGGTGAGCCCCGAGGCGGAGGAGCCGGAGGTGCGCGAATAGGCCTCCTGCCCGGTGCCGGAAAGGCTCGGCAGCAGCGCCGCACCCGCCTGCCGCGCCTGCGCGTCAGCCTCGACGATGCGGGAAACGGCGGCGGCGATGTCGAGGTTGACGGTCTGCGCCTCTTCCATCAGCTGTGTCAGCTCCGCCGAGCGAAAGCTGCGCCACCAATCCAGCGACGGCGGGGCATCCGCCTTGCCCGCGTATTTGTACTGCGTGGGAACGTCGAGCGCGGGATCAGGTAGATCCTGCGTCAACACGCAAGCGCCCGAGCCGGCGGCAAGGCAAACGACCGCAAGCCAGCGCGCCGCATGTCGCGTCCGGGACGTGGCGCCTGGAGACCGCCGCACAGCGATCGCAGGAACATCCTGTGTCACACATACCCCCCGCCGGGCAGATCAAGCCGCCACCGCGCAGCTGGAGTAACCGATTCGCGGCGGCACAGTCGGGGGGCTTTGGATAACTCGTTCACAAGGTGAGGCTTTCTACGGAACCGGACACCCATACTAGCCGGGTGCGGAACAGCGGGACAGTCCCGCAGTTGCGAGATGGTCGCCAAAGTGCGACGATCCCGCGGCGAACAAATTGAAAAAAGTCTCTGTCCTGCAGTACTTTCTTGCATCTCGAAGCCGTTCCGGAGCGCATTCAAGCTTACCAACATTTCATGTGATATTGCCGCCACACCAACTTCAGTGCCTTTAATTCGTCCGTAGCGCTCGCAATCCGGCTTCAGAGCTGGTCGCGAAGCCGGCCGAGCCGGTCCACGAGGTTGTTTACCGTCGAAAATAAACAGGCATTCGTCGTGCCGATATGTCTGCCGGCTTCTGCAGGCTATCCACGCGCGTCGTTATCGACGCGTCCCGCCCAAAGGCGATGAATTGTCGCGAGTGCGCTGACGACGGCCGTAATCTTCCATGTTTTGGCAGAGTCCGACCCGATCTTCCTACTGTTGTCGGCGCCGCGTAGCCCAGCATCATCGGCCATCGTCCCTCGCAAGAATTTCACTGCTTCGACGGGCACTTCCGCCGGTTTCGCCGCAGCGCAAAAGCCTTCCCCTTTGGCCTCCCAAGCACTAGGTTCTGGCCAACCTGATCAACCCCTTTGCCAGTGATTTGCCCAGACATGACCATCAACAACGACGTTGTCGAAGCCATCGGCAACACCCCGCTGATCAAGCTCAAGCGCGCTTCCGAACTGACCGGCTGCACCATCCTGGGCAAGGCCGAGTTCATGAATCCCGGCCAGTCGGTGAAGGATCGCGCCGGCAAATGGATGATCCTTGAGGCCGAGAAGCGCGGCGAGCTCAAGCCCGGCGGTCTCGTGGTGGAATCGACCGCCGGCAATACCGGCATCGGCCTTGCGGTCGTGGCCAGCGCCCGCGGCTACCGCACGCTGATCGTGATCCCGGAAACGCAGAGCCAGGAGAAGAAGGGTTTTCTGAAGCTGTGCGGCGCCGAGCTGCTGGAATCACCGGCACTGCCCTATTCCAATCCGAACAACTATCAGCATGTCGGCCGCCGCCTCGCCGACGAGTTGCGCAAGACGGAGCCGAACGGCGTGCTGTTCGCCGACCAGTGGAACAACCTCGACAATGCGAAGGCGCATTACGAGTCCACAGGTCCCGAGATCTGGGAGCAGACCGGCGGCAAGATCGACGGTTTCGTCTGCTCGGTCGGCAGCGGCGGCACGCTCGCCGGCACCAGCCGCTTCCTGAAAGAGAAGAGCAAGGACGTCAGGATCGCCTGCGCCGATCCCCATGGCGCCGGCATGTATGAATATTTCAGAACGGGCGATGCCAAGGCGACGCCGGGCGGCTCGATCACCGAGGGCATCGGCCTCAACCGCGCGACCGCAATCGTCGAGAGCGCAAAGGTCGATGACGCTTATCTCATTCCCGATGCGGAAGCAGTTACGGTGATCTACGAACTGCTCCAGCACGAAGGCTTGTGCCTCGGCGGCTCGACCGGCATCAACGTTGCCGGCGCGATGCGTCTCGCAAAACAGCTCGGGCCCGGCAAGACGATCGTCACCGTGCTCTGCGATTCTGGCAGCCGTTACCAGTCGAAGCTGTTCAACGCCGACTTCATGCGCGCCAAGAGCCTTCCGGTGCCTGAATGGCTGGAGAAGCGCAGCAACATCAAGCTGCCGTTCGTCTAGCCCCAAGTCGGCCGCGACGATCCCTGCGACACCCGCGCGAGGCGCTCGTTCGATAGCGAAGGCTTGTTCGCGCGCGTGCGCGGCGGGAGGGGAGCGCCGTAGGAGCCTTCGCTGTCGCCGCTCGGCCAGAACATGAGCGCGAGCATCAGCGCGAGGTTGACGAGCGCGCCGATCGCCGTTGCCTGGTGCTCCTGCCCAATTGCCCAGGCCGGAAACCGGCCCGCGACGACATGGTCGACGATCATGAGCGCGAACCAGGCAGGCACCACGCAGACCGGATCCCAGCCGATGTCGCGGATGCGCATCGATTGCAGCGTGACGGTCGCAACTCCGAAGAACACGATTGCGACCATCATCGCCCAGCTCTTGGTGAGGTCTTCGGGTCGGATCGCGCCGGGCGAGGTGTTGTTCAGCACGGCCATTGCGATTGCAAAGCAGATCGCCGTCATCACGATCGCAAGCGCGACCGTCGCGAGGAAGAAATGCAATCGCCCGAGCCGGGCGTTCAAGCCGAAGACGAAACCGAGCATTAGCGCACCCTTTTTGGCGCCACATGCCCAGAGATAGCTTTCGGAGCCATGAACCTGCACGGTCGCGCAGCGCCGCATGGTTTCCGGAGGACTAAGGTGGCCGGCGCGATTCGAGGCTTCGCTCCACCCGGCACGGTCAGGCGCCCTCGCCGCCTTCCGAGGCCGCAGCACAATAGTTGCGCCAGAACTGGCGGTAACCCGCCTCGACCCTGGCCGTGTAGATTTCGACATTGCCGGCGGGGGACGCTGCGATCCGGGCCGGCAACTCCGCGCGCAACTTCGCCAGATACTCGGGCTGCTTCGCAAATCTCTGGGCGATCTCGACATAGCCATCGTCATCCTCGGCGATCCAGTCGCCGAGACCGATGGCGGTCACGATGGAGGCGCCCGCACGCGAGGAGGCTCCAATGCCGAGCTTGGCCACGACGGGAACGCCCGCATAGAGCGATTCCCAGGTGCTGACGCCGCCGTTTTGCGGGAACGTGTCGAGCGATATGTCGACGTTCGCAAACGCCCGCAGGTGCTCGTCGCGCGGCGACGAGCCCAGGCAGATGACATTCTCCTCGGCAACGCCCTGTGCCACGAACCGCGCGACCAAATTGTCGCGCAGCATGGGATCGTCAAGCAGGGTATGCTTGATGATGATCTTCGAACCCGTCACCTCGCGCATCACTTTCGACCACACCCGGATGGCCTCGTCCGAGATCTTGTAGATGCGGTTGAACACGCCGAAGGTGACATAACCATTGCGGAGCATGGGCGGCTCCGATGCAGGTAGATCCAAAATGGGATCGATCGTGATCAGGCACGGCAGGTCGTAGACCTTTTCAGCCAGCAGATGGCGCGCCGATTGCGGAATGAAGACCGGATCCGCGAGCACGTAGTCCATGGTCTGAAGGCCCGTGCCCGTGGCGTGACCAAACCCCGAGACCTGGATCGGGGCCGGCTTGCGGGCGAAGACATGGAGCCTGTTGCCGGTCGTGTGCCCGGACACGTCGATCAGGATATCGACCTTGTCAGCCTGAATGCGATCGGCCAGTTCGTCGTCCGACATCTGCCAGGCGTCGACCCAGACGTCCGCCGAGGATCTGAATGCGGCGGTGATCTCATCTCTTACCGGCGAGCACGAATAGCAGACGATCTCGAACCTGGCGTGGTCATGGTGGCGCAGCACTGGCAACAGAGCGAACGCTGCCGAGTGATGCCAAAATTCGGCAGCAACATAGCCGACCACGATCCGCTTGTCGGGATCAAGCTGCCGGGGGGCAAGAATCCTTCGCGGCAACTTCGAGCCGATCGCGTCCCACCACTGCTTTCGTGCGGCCTGCTGAACCGCGAAATCGGCGTCGGAAAGATAGTCGAGAAAGAAGATCTTCCGGCCGATCAAGGACGCATCCGGTACAATGGCCAGCGCCGCATCGAGTAGCTCGATCGCCGATGCGATCTCGCCCTGGTTGGCAAAACAAGCGCTCAGCAGCGCCATCGCGATCGCGGAGCGTGGATATTCCTCCAGCAACGTGGTGCACGCCAGAATCGCTTGCGCCGTGTTTCCCATGGCAAGCGCGACTTGTGCCTTCCCCTGCAGGGCCACCTCGAGCTTGGGCGCAAGCGCAAGGGCCGCATCAAAGTCCGCCGCCGCCTGTTCCAGGCTCGACGTCTCAAGATTGAGCCGTCCACGATTCGCCAAGATCTTCGCCGAACCCGGCCTGATCGCGAGCGCCGCCTCCAGCGCGCCCTTGGCCTCGTCGAAGTTTTTGAGCTCGATATTGACCAAACCTTTGCCGACGAGCGCCTCCACGTTTCGCGGCTGAAACAACAGTGCGCGCTCGAAGCTCTGTTTGGCGCGATCAAGCTGGCGCAGCGCAAGCTCTGCCAGGCCGCGATTGCAGAGCGCATCGGCATGATCGGGCTTCAGCCCGATCGCGCGATCGTACGATTCGATAGCCTGCTCGACGCGGTTGAGATGCAACAAGGTATTGCCGAGGTTGGCCAAGGCCATGGGGAAGCTCGGCTTCAACGCGATGGCCCTCTCCAAGGACGTACGCGCTTCCTCATACTCCCCAAGCGCGAAATGCGTGGCTCCCAAATCGGAAAATGCCTGTGCCGAGCGTGGGTCGACCGTCACGGCATATTTGAGCGCCTGTTTCGCTGCCTCGAAGTGTCGGCTCGCGAATGCGCCCAAGCCAAGCAGGTGCAAGGCGCCGAAATGCTCCGGAAGTTCATTCAGGATCTGGCGGCAGAGCGCCTCGGTCTCCGCATACCGGCCCTGGCCATAGGCCGTATTCGCGGTCGAAATGATCGCGTCCGCCTGCTTCTTCAATTTCTTCTGCAACCGCGCGTTCTGGAACGCGCGTGCGCCGGCGCCGCTGCTCTGCAAGGATTCTCTCCGGAGGATGCCCGGGAGGATTCTAGCTGATTCGCGGCCAAGGCCGTCCGGTTTAGGCGGCCCGGCAATCTCCGGAAGATGCCGGTGCTCAACGCAGGCCTCGCCTACGCAACGCCGCCGTCACTCGAGGCTGCGGCACAATAGTCGCGCCAGAACTTTCGGTAACCCACCTCGAGCTCGCGCGTGTAGGTCTCGACATTGCCCGCGGGCGAAACCGCGATCCGAGCCGGCAAATCCGCGCGCAATCTCGCCAGATACTCGGGCTGTGACGCAAATTTGCGGGCGATCTCGACATAGCCATCGTCATCTTCCGCGACCCAGTCGCCGAGGCCGACGGCGGTCACGATGGAGGCGCCAGCACGCGAGGAGGCACCGTTGCCGAGCTTGGCAACGACGGGAACGCCCTTGTAGAGAGATTCCCAGGTGCTGATGCCGCCATTTTGCGGGAACGTGTCGAAGGAAATATCGACCTGGGCGAAAGCCGCCAGATGGTCGTCACGCGAGGTGGTGCCGAGGCAAGTGATGTTCTCCTCGACAACGCCCTGCGCGAGGAAACGCGCGACCAGACTATCGCGTAGCAGGGGATCATCGAGCAGACCATGCTTGAGGACGATCTTCGATCCCGGCAGCTCCCGCATGATGCGCGACCACACACGGATCGCATCATCCGATATTTTGTAGATGCGGTTGAACACGCCGAAGGTGACGTAGCCGTTGCGGAGCATCGGCAGATCTGACGCCTGCAGATCCGAGACTGGTTCAATCGTGATCAGGCACGGCAGATCGTGGATTTTCTCGGCAAACAAATGCCGAACCGACGGCGGAATGAAAATGGGATCCGCGAGCACGTAGTCCATGGTCGGCATGCCCGTGCCTGTCGCGTGTCCGAAGCCAGTGGCCTGGATCGGGGCCGGCTTACGCGCGAAACACTGCAGCCTGTTACCGGTCGTGTGGCCCGAAACGTCGATCAGGATGTCGACATTGTCCGCCTGGATACGATCGGCGAGCTCGTCATCCGAAAGCCCCCAGGCTTCGACCCAGACGTCCGCCAACGATTTGAACATGGCGGTGTACTCGTCCCCGCCCGGCCAAGAATAGTAGCAGATGATTTCAAATTTGGTGTGGTCGTGATGGCGCAGCACCGGCAGCAGCGTGAGCCCCGCGGAGTGCTGCCGGAATTCGGCAGCGACATAGCCGACCACGATCCGCTTCTCCGGATCCAGCGGCCGCTTTGGCAGCTCCCTTCGCGGCTGCTTCGAGCCGATCTGGTTCCACCAGGATTTTCGCACCGCCTGCTGGACTACGAAATCGGCCTCGGCGCGGTAGTCCTCCAGGAAGATCTTTCCTCTGATCGCATCCCCATAGTCCGGCCGGACTGCCAGCGCGCGATCGAGATACTCGATCGCTGCGTCCATGTCCCCCTGGTTCGAATAAGAGAAGCCCATCAGCGCCAGCCCCGTCTCGGAGCGCGGATTGTGCTCGATCAAAGCCGCTGCGGCTGCCATTCCCTGCGCCGTCCTTCCCATGACGAGACAGGTCTGAGCCTTGCCCTGGAGCGCCAGCTCGAGCTTGGGCGAGATCGCAAGCGCCGCCTCGAAATCCGCAAGCGCGGGCTCCAGGCGCTGCAGCTCGTAACTGAGCCGCCCGCGCTGGGCCAGGATCCGCGGCGAGCCCGGCTTGATCGCCAGCGCCATGGCGAGCTTGGCCGCCGCATCGTCGTAGTGCCGCAGCTCCCTGCTGACCATGCCGGTGCCGACGATGGCCTCGGCGTGACGGGGCTGAAACAGCAGGGCGCGGTCGAAGCTTTCCTTGGCGCGCATGATCTGTCCAAGCACAATCTCGACCATGCCGCGATTACAGAATGCATCGGCATAGTCCGGCTTGATCTTGATGGCGCGCTCGTGCAGCTCGAGCGCCTGTTGGTACTGCCCCAGATGCATCAGCGTATTGCCGAGGTTGGTCAGCGCCACCGCGAAATTCGGCTTCAGCGCGATGGCCCTCTCCTGGCACCGCCGCGCCTCTTCGTACTGGCCGAGGTCAAAATGCACGGTCGCGAGGTTGTTATGGGCATCGTGCAAGCGCGGATCGAGCGCAATCACGCGCTCGAGCAGCTGTTGCGCCTCCTCCAGGTGCCGGCCGTCATGCGCGCACATGCCGAGCAGATGCATCGCGTCGACATGATCCGGCAGCCCTTTCAAGATATCCCGGCAGAGTGCTTCGGTCTCGGCATATCGGCCCTGGCCATAAGCGGCAGCCGCGGCGGAGAGGATGGCGTCCGCCTGCTTCATCAATTTCTTCTGCAATCGCGCGTTCTGGAATGCGCGCGCGCCGCCGCCGCTGGTCTGCAAGGTGTCTCTCCGAGGGATAGCCCGGCGAGAGTCTAACTGATTCGCAGGCCTGGCCGGCCGGTCAGCCGGCGCGGTGATACCCCGAGATTTCCCGGGGCTCAGCGGCCCGGCGCCGCTGGCCTCCTACGCACGTCGCCGCCCTTCGAAGCCGCGGCGCAATAGTCGCGCCAGAACTGGCGATAAGCCGCTTCGACCTCGCGCGTGTAGATTTCGACGTTGCCGGCGGGCGAAGCCGCGATCCGAGCCGGCAAGTCCGCGCGCAGCTTCGCCAGATGCGCCGGCTGTGCCGCATATTTGGATGCGATCGCGGCATAGCCCTCGTCATTATCGGCGACCCAGTCATTGAGACCGACCGCAGCCACGATCGACCCGCCGGCGCGCGACGATGCACCGTTGCCGAGCTTGGCTACGACCGGCACGCCCGCATAGAGCGATTCCCAGGTGCTGACGCCGCCGTTTTGCGGGAACGTGTCGAGCGATATGTCGGTGTTCGCAAACGCCCGCAGGTGCTCGTGGCGCGGCGACGAGCCCAGGCAGGTGACATTCTCCTCGGCAACGCCCTGTGCCACGAACCGCGCGACCAAATTGTCGCGCAGCATGGGATCGTCAAGCAGGGTATGCTTGATGATGATCTTCGAACCCGTCACCTCGCGCATCACTTTCGACCACACCCGGATGGCCTCGTCCGAGATCTTGTAGATGCGGTTGAACACGCCGAAGGTGACATAACCATTGCGGAGCATGGGCGGCTCCGATGCAGGTAGATCCAAAATGGGATCGATCGTGATCAGGCACGGCAGGTCGTAGACCTTTTCAGCCAGCAGATGGCGCGCCGATTGCGGAATGAAGACCGGGTCCGCGAGCACGTAGTCCATGGTCTGAAGGCCCGTGCCCGTGGCGTGACCAAACCCCGAGACCTGGATCGGGGCCGGCTTGCGGGCGAAGACATGGAGCCTGTTGCCGGTCGAATGCCCGGACACGTCGATCAGGATATCGATCCCGTCGGCCTGAATGCGATCGGCCAGCTCGTCGTCCGAAAGCTGCCAGGCATCGACCCAGACGTCCGCCATGGACCTGAATTCGTCGGTTATCTCATCTCGTAACGGCGAGCACGAATAGCAGACGATCTCGAACCCGGCATGATCATGATGGCGCAGTACTGGCAACAGAGCGAATGCTGCGGAGTGGTTCCTGAATTCGGAAGCGACGTATCCGATCAATATCCGCTTGTCCCGATCGAGCGTGCGGGGCGCCAACGCCGTTCGCGGCAGTTTGGCGCCGATCGCTTTCCACCATTGCTTTCGTGCGGCCTGCTGAACCGCAAAATCGGCGTCGGGGAGATAGTCCAGAAAGAAGATCTTGCGCCCGATCAAGTCCGCATAATCAGGTGCGATTGCCAGCCCCGCGTCGAGATGTTCGAGCGCAGTCGCGATGTCTCCCTGGCTCGCATAGCAGGAAGCCAGTAGCGCAATTCCGATGTCGGACCGCGGATTTTCCTCTAGCAAGGTTTCGACCGCCGCAATCGCCTCGGCCGTGTTGCCCTTGAGAATGTTGACTTGCACCTTTCCCTGCAAGGCCACTTCGAGCCTCGGCGAAAGCGCCAGCGCAGTATCGAAGTCCGCGAGCGCCTGCTCCAGCCGCGACAGATCGAGATTGAGCCGTCCGCGCTGCGCCAGAATTGTCGGTGAATCCGGCTTGATCGCGAGCCCTGCCGCGATGGCTGCGGCCGCCTCTTCGTAGTGCCGGAGTTCGATGCATACCATGCCCTTGCCCGCGATCGCTTCCGCGTGACGCGGCTGAAACGCGAGGGCACGATCGAAGCTCGCCTTGGCGCGCTGGAACTGGCCTTCGATCAGCTCCGCCATGCCACGATTGCAAAATGCATCGGCATAGTCCGGCTTCAGCCTGATAGCGCGTTCGTGCAGCTCGATAGCCTGCTCGGCGAGGCCCATGTGCAGCAGCGTATTGCCGAGATTGGTCAAGGCGATCGGAGAATTCGGCTTCAGCGCAATCGCCTTCTCCTGGCATGCGCGAGCGTCCTGAAACTTCTGGAGGGTGAAATACACTGCTCCGAGATTACCATGGGCATCGGGCGAACGCGGATCGAGCGCCGTCGCGCGCTCGAGCAGTTGTTGCGCCTCGTCGAGCCGCCCGCCATCATACGCGCGCAGGCCGAGCAGGTGAGCGGCGTCGAAATGATCCGGAACCTCCGTCAAAATCCGGCGGCAGAGTGTCTCGACCTCCGCGTATCGGCCCTGCCCGAGTGCCTGAACCGCGGCGGACATAAGCGCGTCCGCCTGCTTCTTCAATTTCTTTTGTAATCGCGCGTTCTGGAATGCGCGCGCGCCGGCGCTGCTCTGCAAAGTCTCTCTCCGGAGGATGGCCCGAAAAGAGGCTGGCCGATTCGCATGGTGCCAAGCTGGCGGGCCGGTTAGACCCGCGACGCCACCGGATTGCAGGCGCTCAGCGCAGGATCTGGCTCAGGAACAGTTTTGTGCGGGCGTGCTGCGGGGCCGCGAAGAACTCTTTGGGCGTGTTGGCTTCGATGATCTGGCCCGCGTCCATGAACACCACGCGGTTGGCGACCTCGCGGGCAAAGCCCATCTCGTGGGTAACGACCAGCATGGTCATGCCCTCCTCGGCAAGGTCCACCATGGTGTCCAGCACCTCCTTGACCATTTCGGGGTCGAGTGCCGAGGTCGGCTCGTCGAACAGCATCACCTTCGGGTTCATCGTCAGCGCGCGGGCGATGGCGACGCGCTGCTGCTGACCGCCGGACATCTGTCCCGGAAACTTGTTGGCCTGGTGCGGGATCTTGACCCGCTCCAGAAACTTCATCGCCGCTGCCTCGGCGTCCTTCTTGGGGATGTTGCGCACCCAGATCGGCGCCAACGTGCAATTGTCCAGCACGGACAGGTGCGGAAACAGGTTGAAGCTCTGGAACACCATGCCAACTTCGCGCCGCACCGCGTCGACGTGCTTCAGGTTCGGCCCGAGCTCAATGCCGTCAACGACGATCTCGCCTTCCTGAAACTCCTCGAGCGCGTTGATACAGCGGATCAGCGTCGACTTGCCGGAGCCGGAGGGGCCGCAGATCACGATGCGCTCGCCCTTCTCGACCGCAAGGTCGATGTCGCGCAGCACGTGAAACTCGCCGTACCATTTGTTCAGGCCGGATATCTTGACGATTGGGTCGGACATGGTGACCTCGATCAGTTGCGGCGGTGAGCGTTGAGGCGGTGCTCGACGAAGAGCGAGTAGCGCGACATTCCAAAGCAGAAGATGAAGTAGATGATCCCGGCGAAGGCAAACCCGGTGAACGCGGTCGACGGCGACGACCATTTAGGATCCGAGAACGACGCCCGCAGCGAGCCCAAGAGATCAAACAGCGCCACGATCGAGACCAGCGACGTGTCCTTGAACAGCGAGATGAAGCTGTTGACGAGGTTCGGAATGACGTGGCGCAGCGCCTGCGGCAGAACGATCAGCGAGGTCGTCTTCCACCAGGACAGCCCCAATGCCGCGGCCGCCTCGCCCTGCCCGCGCGGGATGGCGGCCAGCCCGCCGCGGACGTTCTCGGCCTGATAGGCGCCGGTGAACAGCGAAATTCCAATCAGCGCACGCACCAACCCGTCGACCGTGAAATTGCCCGGGAGAAACAGCGGCAACATGTAGGTTGCGAAGAACAGCACGGTGATCAGCGGCACGCCGCGCCAGAACTCGATGAAGGCGATCGAGAAGATCCGGATCAGCGGAATGGTCGAGCGGCGGCCAAGCGCCAGCGCAATGCCGATCGGCAGCGAGGTGACAATGCCGGTCACGGAGACCACCAGCGTCACCAGAAGCCCGCCCCACAGGTTGGTCTGCACGATCGGCAGTCCGCCGTGATCGAGCCCCATCAGCTTGATCACGATTGCGATGGCGACGAAGGTGGCGATGCTGGACGTCAGGGCCCGCCCCCCGGTGCGGAGGCCGCCGCCGAGAACGAAGGCGATCAGGGAGACGATCGCGGCGGTGATGGCGAAATCGGCCCAGACCGACTGGCCTG
Organism: Bradyrhizobium sp. 76; assembly: GCF_023073025.1. Lineage (NCBI taxonomy): Bacteria > Pseudomonadati > Pseudomonadota > Alphaproteobacteria > Hyphomicrobiales > Nitrobacteraceae > Bradyrhizobium > Bradyrhizobium sp. 76. The sequence goes on along the minus strand of NZ_JADPIS010000015.1, from coordinate 826,478 downwards.
TCCCGTGCAGCTGATCTCGCAGCCAGGTCAGCGGAAAGATCAGCCAGTAGATCAGGTTACCCACGAGCACGATGACATTGCCGACGACCCGCAACAGCGGTGCGGCAGAGGACGTCTTGCCGAGACTGAGCAGAGCCTGCCCGGCGCCGATGATGCTGTCGTCGAATAATTGCAGCAGGTCAGCGGTCCAGCTCAGGCCAAATCCCTTGATGCCGCCGCCATGCAGCAGAAAGAATGCAACCACTGGAAACGCAAAAAAGAACAGGCCTGCGTTCAATCCTTTCGAGGGCAGCCGCGGAATGAGCAACGGCACCAACAGAACCACTGACAGGACGAGCGTGAGGTCGACCCGCCAGCGTTCGGCTTCGGGGTAGAAGCCGTAGATCAGTTGCGGCAGCTTGGCCTGGATGTAGGGCCAGCAGGCACCGACCGCAAAGCCGGCGTTCTCGGCGAGGCAGGCGGTGCGATCCTTGCCGGTCCAGACTGCGTCGACCATCAGGAATTTGACGGAAGGAATGACGGTGAACCACAGCAGCAAAGCGCCGACGATCGTGAGCAGGATGTTGGTCGGCGAGTTGAACAGGCGCGTCCGCACCAGGCCGACGAAGCCCGTGGTCTTCACCGGCGCGGGACGCTCGTCGAGAAGATCCTGGCGGACGAAACTGGACGAGCTGATATCGCTCATGCGCCGAGACTCCGGCTGATGCGCCAACCGTAAACGCTCATGACGGCGCTGGTGATCAGCGAGATCAGGAGATAGACGCCCATCGTCATGGCGATGATCTCGATGGCCTGCCCGGTCTGACTCAGCGACGTGCCGGCGAACACGGAGACGAGGTCGGGATAGCCGATCGCGACGGCCAGCGACGAATTCTTGGTGAGGTTGAGGTACTGGTTGGTCAGCGGCGGAACGATGACGCGCATCGCCTGCGGCACGACGACCAAGCGCAGCGTAGTGCCGCGGCTCAGGCCCAGCGACGATCCCGCCTCCATCTGTCCGCTGTGGACGGAGAGGATGCCCGCGCGCACGATCTCGGCGATGAAGGCGGCCGTATAGGTCGACAAGGCCAACGTGAGCGCGACGAACTCCGGGATGATGCGCGAGCCGCCGGCGAAATTGAAGCCCTTGAGCTGCGGCAGCTCGAAGGTGAAGGGCAGACCCGCTACCAGCATGGTGACGAGCGGCAGTCCGAACAGCAGCCCCAGCACATAGGGCCAGATCCGGATCATTTGCCCCCGCTGGAATAGCGCCCGGCGCGCATGGATGCGCAGCGCCAGCGAAGCCACGATGCCGAACGCCAGCACCGCAAGAAACGCCTCGAAGCCGCTCTCGCCGATCGGGCGGGGAATGACGAGACCGCGATTGCTGACGAAGGCGATGCCGAGCAGCGAAATGCTTTGTCGTGGATTGGGCAAGGCCGCGAGCACCGCCAGGTACCAGAACAGGATCTGAAACAGCACCGGCAGGTTGCGGATGATCTCGACATAGATTTCGCCAATGCGCGCGAGCAGCCAGTTGGGCGACAGCCGGCACAGCGCGACAATGAAGCCGATCACGGTGGCGAACACGATGCCCACCACCGAGACCACGAGCGTGTTGAGGAGCCCGACCAGGAATACGCGCAGGAACGTGTCTGAGCCGGTATACGAGATCAGCGTCTGATTGACGTCGAAACCGGCGTTGTTCGCGAGGAAGCCGAAGCCGGCCGCAATGTGCTGGTTCTCGAGGTTGGCGCGGGCGTTGGAGACGATTTCATAGGCAATCCAGCCCAGGACCGCAGCGAAGGCAAACTGGACGGCGATGCCGTTCCAGCCTGTCTTGCCTCCCAGCACGCGCCTGATCTTCAGCGCGATCTGGGGCGGGGGTTTGCGAGCCTCGATGCTCATCGCCGCGAGCGCGGATCAGGCGGGGTCAGCGGATCGGCGGCGCGTACTGGAGACCGCCCTTGTTCCAGAGATTGTTGAGACCCCGACTGATACCAAGCGGCGAGCCTGCGCCGACGTTGCGGTCGAACACCTCGCCGTAATTGCCGACGGCCTTCACGATGCGCACCACCCAGTCCTTGCTCAGGCCGAGCTGTTCACCGAAATTGCCGTCGGTACCGAGGACGCGCTTCAACTCCGGATTTTCCTGTTTCGTCTTCTCGTCGACGTTCTTCGCGGTCACGCCGAGCTCTTCGGCGGTGATCATGGCAAACAGCGTCCATTTCACGATGTCGAACCATTGGTCGTCGCCGTGGCGCACCATTGGTCCGAGCGGCTCCTTCGAGATGATTTCCGGCAGCACCATGTGATCGCCGGGATTGGCAAGCTTCAGGCGGTTGGCGTACAGGCCCGACTGGTCGGTGGTGAAGACGTCGCAGCGCCCTGCCTCGTAGGCCTTGACCGTTTCGTCGTTGGTGCCGAACGCGATCACCTCGTACTTCATGTTGTTGGCCTTGAAGTAGTCGGCGAGATTCTGCTCGGTGGTGGTGCCGGTCTGGACGCAGACCGAGGCGCTGTTGAGCTCGAGCGCCGAGTTCACCTTGAGCGACTTCTTCACCATGAAACCTTGCCCGTCATAATAGGTCACGCCGGTGAAGTTGGCGCCGAGCGAGGTGTCGCGCGAGATGGTCCAGGTGGTGTTGCGCGACAGCACGTCGACTTCGCCGGATTGCAGCGCCGTGAAGCGGTCCTTGGCGGAGAGCGGCACGTATTTGACCTTAGTCGGATCGTTGAAGATCGCCCCGGCGATCGCGCGGCAAACATCGACGTCAAGCCCGGTCCAGTTGCCCTTGTCGTCCGGCGAGGAGAAGCCGGGCAGACCCTGACTGACACCGCAGGACAGCATGCCGCGGTCCTTGACGGTCTTGAGCGTTTGCGCATGGGCGGCTTGGGCAGTCAGGCCGGCGGCGAGAGCGAGAGTGAGAGCCAGGGTTACGCGTTTCATGGGCTTTGGGCCTTTCAAAGTCGTCTCAAGGTCAGGAACGTTGTCTTTGCGATCGTCTCTGCCAGGGCTAGCCGTATCAAGACCAGCCCTGCAAGAGTCATGCTGGAAAACCTTGCCGATCACCCGCCGATCCCGGGAGGCCTTGCCTTAATCCTCGCCGAAAGGCGCCCGCCGTTATGGCTGTGGCGCTAGGTCCGGTCAGGCGATGGATCGAAGGTCGCGGCAGGCCCCTCAACATGCGGCGACTGAATAGCACCTGCGATAACAGAACGACTGGCGTGCCGGGTCAAGGGGTTGACGGGACTCTTCTGTGTTCTGTTATTAACGACAGCGGCCTTTCGGCCAGCCCGCCGGCGCAGCGCGCCTCGTGGAAACGCGCTTTTGAAAGCAGACGCATGGATTCCTCACACCCGTCCGAGCAGCACGCCGAGACCCGCCTGGTCACCTCCGGCCGCGACACCAAGGCGCAGAAGGGGTTCGTCAACCCGCCCGTCTTCCACGGCTCGACCGTGCTCTATCCGACCGCCGAGGACCTGCACGCCCATCGCGGCGAGTTCCAGTACGGCCGGCACGGCACGCCGACGACCCGTGCGTTCCAGGAGACCCTGATGGCGCTGGAGGGGCCGCAATGCGCCGGCGTCGGCATCGTGCCGTCGGGGCTGTCGGCGATCTCGACCACCCTGCTCTCGGTGCTGAAGGCCGGCGACCACATCCTGGTCTGCGACAACGTCTATCGGCCCTCGCGCAATTTCTGCAACGGCATGCTCACCCGCTACGGCGTCGAGACCACCTACTTCGATCCGATGATCGGCGCCGGCATCGACAAGCTGTTCAGGCCCAACACATGCGCCGTTCTGGTCGAGGCGCCCGGCTCGCAGTCGTTCGAGATGCCGGACATCCGCGCCATCGCCGAGGTCGCGCATGGGCGCGGCGCGCTCGTCATCGACGACAACACCTGGGCCACGCCGCTCTATCACCGCTCGCTCGAACAGGGCGTCGACATCAGCATGCAGGCCGCCACCAAATATATCGGCGGCCATTCCGACATCATGTTCGGCACCATCTCGGCTAATGCCAAGGCCTGGCCGCAGATCGCCGAAGGCATCCGCCTGCTCGGCGTTTGCGCCGGTCCCGATGACGTGTTCCTGGCACTGCGAGGCCTGCGTACGCTATCGGTGCGGCTGGCGCAGCATCATCGCTCCGGACTCGACATGGCGCACTGGCTTGCGAGCCGTCCCGAGGTCGCGCGCGTGCTGCATCCGGCGCTCGGGACCGATCCGGGCCATGCGATCTGGAAGCGCGACTTCACGGGCGCGTCGGGCCTGTTCAGCATCGTCCTGAAGCCGGCGCCGCAGAAGGCGGTCGACACCATGCTCGATACGCTCAAACTGTTCGGCATGGGCTTCTCCTGGGGCGGCTTCGAGAGCCTGGTGATTCCCTTCGATTGCGACGCCTATCGCACCGCGACCAAGTGGGCGCCGGGCGGCCCGACGCTGCGTCTGCATATCGGGCTCGAAAGCGTCGACGACCTCAAGGCCGACCTCGATCGCGGCTTCGCTGCCCTCAAGGCAGCAATGTGAGCCTGCTCACAAGGCATCGCGCCGCGGGACGCGCCAACGCGCGCCGCCGGACGCGCTAACGCGCGCCGGGGGAACGTGCAGAACCCGCAAACGTTAACGCCGACGCGCCAACAAATGGTTTGAACCTCAAGCATTTGGCGCTAGCCTCACCAATCGACTCCAATCCGGACTCGGAGCATGGGAACGTTGGTACTGCTCGATCTGATGGGCGGCGTGGCGCTGTTGCTGTGGGGCCTGCACATGGTCCACAGCGGGATTCTGCGCGCCTTTGGCCCGGACCTGCGACGGCTGCTCGGCAAGGCGCTTGGCAATCGCTTCAACGCGTTTGCCGCCGGTCTCGGGCTGACGGCGCTGCTCCAGAGCAGCACGGCGACCGCGCTGCTCACGAGCTCGTTCGCAGCCGAGGGCCTGCTCAGCCTGGTCACCGCGCTCGCCATCATGCTCGGCGCCAATGTCGGCACGACGTTGATCGTGCAGGTGCTGTCGTTCAACATCGCCGCCGTCGCGCCGGTCTTGTTCGTGCTCGGACTGGTCGCCTTCCGCGTGGGTCCGCGCTCGCGGATCAAGGACGTCGGCCGCGTCTTGATCGGTCTCGGACTGATGCTGCTGTCGCTGCACATCCTGCTCGACACGCTGGCGCCGGCCGAGAACGCACCGGGCGTCCGCGTCGTGATGTCCTCCATCACGGGCGATCCCGTTCTGTGCATCGTGATCGCGGCGCTCGTCACTTGGGCGGTGCATTCGAGCGTCGCCAGCGTGCTGCTGATCATGTCACTCGCCTATTCGCAGTTCATCTCGCCTTACGCGGCGCTCGCACTGGTGCTTGGCGCCAATCTCGGCAGCGCCATCAATCCCGTGTTCGAAGGCGCCAAGCGTGACGATCCCGCCAGCTATCGCCTGCCGGTGGGCAATCTCGTCAATCGCGTGATCGGGATCGCCCTGGTCCTACCCTTCCTGGGCCCGATCGCCGAGCACATGCACGCCTGGCAGCCGGATCTCGCCAGGATGACTGCGGCGTTCCATATCGCCTTCAACGTCGGCACCGCCATTATCTTCATCGGCCTGCTCGACACCATGTCGCGCCTGTTGACCCGGCTCCTGCCCGATCGTGTGCAGGAGGCCGATCCGGCCCGGCCGCGCTATCTCGACGAGACCGCGCTAGAATCGCCGTCGCTGGCGCTGGCCGATGCCGGCCGCGAAACCCTGCGCATGGGCGATCTCGTCGAGATCATGCTGCGCAAGGTGATGGCGGCGATGATGAGCGGCGACCGCGCGCTGGTCGACCAGGTCTCGAAGATGGACAACATCGTCGACGGCCTCGACGAAGCCATCAAGCTCTACGTGACGAAACTCATGCGGGGCAGCCTCGACGAGAGCGAGGGCCGGCGCGCGATGGAGATCATTTCCTTCGCCATCAATCTGGAGCATATCGGCGATATCATCGACAAGAGCCTGAGCGAGCTCGCGACCAAGAAGATCAAGCGCCGCTTCCAGTTCTCGCCCGAGGGCGCCGAGGAACTCGCCGCCTTCCACAAGCGCACGATGGATTCGCTGCGCATCGCCTTCGGCGTCTTCATGTCGGGCGACGCCAACGAGGCACGCAAGCTGCTGGTGGAGAAAACGGCACTGCGCAATACCGAGCTTGCCGCCGTCGAGCGCCACCTCGACCGCCTGCGCGAGGGCCGTCCCGAGACCATCGAAACCACGTCGCTGCATCTCGACGTACTGCGGGACCTGCGCCGCATCCACTCGCATATCTGCTCGGTCGCCTATCCCGTGCTCGACGCGGCCGGCGAGCCCCATCGCAGAACCGAGACGGAGACCGCTGCCCTGCCTGCGACAGGCGCGGCGTCAGCGCTGCCGCGCTAGTCGCCTTGGATCAGCGCTCCAGCGTCTTCGAGGTGCGGCTGCGGTTCTTCACGATCAGCATGATGTTGCGGATATAGATGATGGTCGCGAGCGCCTGTCCGAGGATGATGACAGGCTCGCGCTTGACGACGCCGTAGACCAGCGTCATCAGCCCGCCGCCCATGGAGCAGAACCAGAACGCCATCGGCACCACGCTGTTGCCGGCGCGCTCGCTCGCGATCCACTGCACCAGGAAGCGTGCCGTGAAGAACAGTTGCGCGACGAGGCCGAACGCGAGCCAGAAGTCGAACTTGGCCACGAAGACGTCGTAGAAATAGTTGCTCAGCGCCTGACCGTATTGGATGATCATGCCTTCACCTCAGTCACATCTGGCGTCGGCTTCTTGCGGCGGATCAGCCACCACACGCCCACGAGATCCATGATGCCGATCCACAGCCGGTCGAAGAAACCGTAGTTTGACACGCCGGAGCGGCGCGGCCGGTCGATCACGTCGACATAGGCGATCTCGTAGCCCTCGCGGCGCACCAGCGCCGGCAGGAAGCGATGCAGCCCGTCGAAATAGGGCATCATCAGGAACACCTCGCGTCGGAACGCCTTCAGGCCGCAGCCGGTGTCGCGCGTGCCGTCCTTCAGGATCGCGTTGCGGACGCCGTTGGCGACGCGCGACTGAAATTTCTTGAATCCGGTATCCTTGCGGCCGACGCGTTGTCCGGCGGCAAGTCCAACCTTGCTTCCGTTCTCGACGGCCGCGATCAAGTCCGGCAGGAAGGCGGGATTGTTCTGGCCGTCGCCGTCGAGCGTCGCCACGATCGCGCCGCGTGCCGCACGCACGCCGCTGCGCACGGCCGCGGATTGGCCGCCTGATTTGGCATGGCGCAGCTGGCGCAGATTGTCCCGCTGCTTCATGACCGCGCCGAGCCGTTCGCCGGTCGCGTCCGTCGAACCGTCATTGACGTAGATGATCTCATAGGCCCAGCGGCCATCGAGCGCCGCGCCGATCTCCTCGATCAACGGCACGATGTTGTCGGCTTCGTTGCGCACGGGAACGACGATGGAAACCGAGGGCTGGGACGACAAATCGAAGCTCGTGGTTGGAATTGGCTTGGCTCGGGAGCCGGCGGTCCCGGCAGGCAGCCGCTTTTATGGGGCGGATGCCCCGTGGGCAACCCTTTTGAGGCGGCCCGAGACCGCCCCTGCAAGAGGCACAATGCTGCCGTCGGCGCGGATGGCAAAGCCGAGCCTGCGGGCCGCGAACCAGTAGCGCACCGCCATGGCGCCGACTATGCCGACCAGGGCGCCGGCCACCACGTCACTCGGGTGGTGCGCGAGCAGCACCAGTCGCGTCAGCAGGATCACGATCGCGTAAGTGAACATGAATACGCGCAGGCGCGGCCACAGTGCCGAGACCGCAAACGCCAGCGCGAACGCCGTCACCGCATGCCCCGACGGCAGGCTGGCATAGGCCCCCGTCCCCTCGAACGGGATGAAGTTGAAAGGATTGGCCTTGCCGCCGACGAACGGACGTCCGCGACCGATGAGATATTTCAGGATCTCGGCGACGAATACGGACACGGCAACAGACAGAAACATGAACTGCAGTCGCGTGCCGAGGCCTAGCAGCAATGCGCGGCTCGTGCCGTGCAATCCCGCCGCAACCAGCGCCAGCACCACCAGCACGCCCCCGAGCACCGAGAGCACATACTCGTCCTTGCCGAAATCGGTAAGGATGCGGATCGGCCACAGCCCGGGCGTGCCACGCGCCGGCATCAGCTGGATCTCGGTCAGGTCGAACACGACCATCAGCGCGATGACGAGGGTTGCACCTGCCGCACTGAGCCACAGCGAATGCCGCGCCAGCTTCCGCGCGGCCTCGGCGCGGCGCGAATGCGAGGGCGTGCGCACAAGCTGTGCCAGGGCGCGCCTCGACAGGGCGAGCAATTGCGCGGGATAGCTCGCGCGCGGCGCGATGTCGGTTGGTGCCGACATCCTACTCGGTGCCTTCCGAGCGGAAGATCGAGATCGAGATCGCACGCCCTTGCGAGAAATTATAACCGTCAATGCGCGTGCCGACCTTGTAGCGCAGCCCAATCGCCTCGGCGCGCTGCACGAAGCCGCGCTCCGAACGCTGCTCGATCAGCGCGAACCGGCAGCTCCCCTGCCGCAGGAAATCCGCCGCGCCCGAACCGTCGGTGAGCAGCGTCTGCGTGCCGGTCAGGAAGACGAGGCTCGGCTCGTGATAGCCGGCCGCGGCAGCCTTCGGGCCGACGCAGGTGACGTTACGAAGCGCGCGTGCGATCTCGATGCTCGGAAACACCGGAGCCAGCGACGGCAGCACGATGCCGTAGACGGTCACCGCGAGCATCAGGGCTGCGACCAAGGCGTTGAGCAGCGAGCGCTCGGCGTGGTTATTGTCGTGAAGCCACCAGGCGAACAGGCCGAAGATCAGCGAGGCCGCGATGAACGGCCAGGCCACGAAAGCAGGTTGCCGCGTCAGCATCACCGCGCCGACGACGGCGATGATCGAGCCGCCAACGGGGATCGCGAACCACCAGGCCGAACCGCGCATCAGCCAGGACCACGACAGCACGCGCCGCTCGAGCGCGCCCGCGGTGAGGATCGCGATCGCAGGGTACAGCGGCAGCACGTAATGCGGCAGCTTGGTCAGCACCACCTCGAACACGATCCACGACGGAACCAGCCAGGCCAGCAGGAATTGCGCGCCGGGCTCGCGCCGCGCACGCCAGACCGCCGGCGCCGCCATCGCCGCGAGCGGCGCGCCGGGCCAGAACGTGATCCAGAACAGCACCAGGTACAGTCCGGGCGGCGCGCCGTGGGATTCCTGCGCGCCCAGCTTGCTCAGCATGTCGCCGCCGACGGAATCAGCGAAGAAGGCATCGCCCGCGCGCCAGAAGATCGCGACGAACCAGGGCAGCACCAGCACCAGCATCCACATCAGGCCCCAGAGCGGGCGCAGCCTCCATAGCCAGGAGGCATCGCGGTCCTGGATCGCGAGCGCGACAATGGTCAGGCCTGCGAACATCAGGATCAACGGGCCCTTGATCAGGATGCCGACAGCGAGCGCGGTCCAGAAGATCGCGGGCCAGCTCCAGGGCGGATGCGTCTCATCCTCGGCGCGCTGCCACGACAGATAGGCCCGCGCCATCGCGCCCATCGCGGCGACCACGCAGAACAGCAGCATCGCGTCGGTCTTCGCAAGCCGCGCCTCGACGCCGAGCAGCACGGAGGCGCACATCAGAAGCGCTGCAAGCACCGCGGCGCGCCGCGTGACGAAGCCGAGCGCCGTCCAATAAGTCATGAGCACGGCACCGATGGCGCCGATCAGCGAGGGCAGCCGGTAGACCCAGATTCGCAACTCGGCCTTCGGCAGACCGAGCGCCGATGCCGTCTCGACCGCGGCCGCTTGCAGCCAGTAGATCCCGACCGGCTTCTTGTAGCGGACGTCCTCCTGAAAGCGGATGTCGACATAATCGCCGCTCTCGACCATCTGCTTGGTGGCCTGCGCAAAGCGCGCCTCGTCGCGGTCAACCGGCGGAATCGTAAAGAAGCCCGGCAGGAATAGCAGCAGCGCGCACAGCAGCAGGAAGCTCACCGCGCGGACGTGGCTGGCCGTGGCGATATCGAACATGGACACGAGCCGGCTGCCCGGATTCACCGGGGATTTCGGCTCGCGCGGAGCTCCAAAACGGGGTGCTGGGTAGGTCTCGGCCATCGGTTCCGCTTACGCTGAAACCGCCATCGCCACAACCGCTTGAGGCAGGGTCATTGAATTCGAATGACAACTGTGTCCGCGGCGCCCGTGGCGTCGATGACGGTCAGCCGCGCAAAGCCGGGACCGGGCGGATCGATCAGCCGCTGGCGCCGTCCGTCTATCTCGCCCTGCGCCGTTCCGTTAACCATGACGGTCATGGGCAGGACGCCGCCGGCGACTTTGACTGGCATGGCTGCGCCCGCATCGCCACCTGAGCGATCGACGTCGATCCGCGAGCCGTTCAGCGGAAACTGGATGTGCAGGGCCTGTTCGCCCCCAGTCCGCACCAGATCCCCGACCGGGCGGAACCGCCTCAAGGGCAACGGCAGCTTGGCGTTGCTGGCAACCAGGGTCCCCTTCGGTGGCTTCGGCAACGGCAGGACCGTCTTGCCGGTCCGGGCGAAGGCGTCGAACAGGATCGGTGCGGCGGCAACCCGACCGATCAGGCCTGGAACCGGCGCACCATCGGGCCGGCCGACCCAGACGCCGATGGTCATGCGCCCGTCAAAGCCCATCGACCAGGCGTCGCGGTAGCCGTAGGAGGTGCCGGTCTTGAAGGCGATGCGGTTGTGAGCTGCGTTCTCCGGCGGCGGGGTGCCGAGCAGCACATTGCCGACCTGCCAGGCCGCGACCTGATCGAGCAGCCGCAGCGGCTCGCGGTCGTCCCTGTCAGTTATGATCTCGCGCAGCGGCCTGGTGGTGCCGAGCCGGGCGAAGCCCGCATAGAGCTGGGCGAGGTCCTGCAGCGTCACGCCGACGCCGCCAAGGCCCATGGCAAGTCCCGGCGCCTCGTCCTTGGGCAGAACCAGATTGCCACCGGCCTGGCGCAGCCGCGAGGCCAGCCGGCTCGCGCCGACGCGGTCGAGCAGGACGATCGCGGGCACGTTCAGTGACAGCTGCAGCGCCTTCTTTACCGGCACCGTGCCTTGGAACGTCATGTCGAAATTCTCCGGCGCGTAGGAGCCGAAGCGCACGGGCCGATCGTCGATCAGACTGTCGGGATGAACGAAGCCGTCCTCGAAAGCGAGCCCGTAGATGAAAGGCTTCAGCGTCGAGCCCGGCGAGCGGACCGCGCGGGTCATGTCGACCTGCCCTGCCCGGCGCTCGTCGAAATAATCCGCCGAGCCTACGCGCGCGAGCACGTCGCCGCTCTCATTGTCGAGGACGATGATGCCGACCGAGATGTTCGGCCCCAACGCAATGGCACGATCGCGCGCCAGCGGCTCCAGCACCTTCTGCAGGTTGGCATCCAGCGTCAGCTTGATGACGAGGGCGTCCTTGACCGTCGCGAGCGCCGCATCGGAGGCATGCGGCGCCAGGATCGGCATCGGCTTGCGCAGTTTCGGCACGGGAACGGCTTTGGCCTGCTTGGCATCGTCGCGGCTGATCTGTTGCTCCTCGACCATGCGGTCGAGCACGCGGTCGCGCGCTTTGCGCGCCGCATCGGGATAGCGATCGAGCCTGCGGGTCTCCGGGGATTGCGGCAGCGCGACCAGCAACGCGGCTTCAGCCAGCGACAACCGCTTCGGCTCCTTGCCGAGATAGGCGATCGAGGCGGCGCGAATGCCCTCGAGGTTGCCGCCGTAAGGCGCGAGCGCCAGATATAGGTCGAGGATCTGCTCCTTGCTCAAGCTGCGCTCGATCTCGATCGCACGCACCATCTGCCGCAGCTTTGCATAAAGCGAGCGCTGCCGCCGCGGCTCCATCAGCCGCGCGAGTTGCATCGAGATGGTCGAGCCGCCCGAGACGATGTGGCCGCGCGTCCCAAGCTGAAACGCAGCGCGCCCCAGCGCCAGCGGGTCGATGCCGTCATGTGCGTAAAAGCGCTGGTCTTCATAAGCGAGCAGCAGCTTGAGGTAGGTCGGATCGACATTCGCCTTTGTCTCGACCGGTAGCCGCCAGCGCCCGTCCGCCATCGCATAGGCGCGCAGCAGCTTGCCGTTGCGGTCGACGATGGTGGTGGAAACCTGGCGGGCTTCGTCGAAAGGCAGCGGGCCGAGGGAGTAAACCCACGCGACGAAGCCGACGATGGTGAGGATGAGCGTGAGCGCGAGGCTGGAGAGGAGGCGATGGCCCCTGCCCCTTGCTCCATCATGGCTGGGCTCATCCCGGCCATCCAGATTTTCTCTCCCGCTCATCTTGCCATCACTCACTTCGCCGCCCGCACCTCGACCGTGCCGGTCCCGGTGCGGCCGTAGCGCGAGGGATTGTACATGTCTTCGACATAGGCTTGCGGCAGCACGTATTTGCCGGGCGAGACCACACGCACGACATAGGCCACCGTGAACACCGCCTTGGAATCCGAGGCCCGGTCGACGGCAGCCGTGAAACGGTCGTCGCGGAACTCGGTATCCTCGGGCTCTTCGCCATCCTCGATCCAGCCCAGCGTGCCGCTGTCACCCGACGACACCAGTTTTGGATTGTCGATCTCGAGGCCGGCCGGCAGATAGTCGGACACCATGATATGGCCGTACTCGGGCTTGGCCTCGGTGATCTTGAGCACCACGGCGAAGCGGTCGTTCTGCTTGACCTTGCTGATATCGGCGGGCTTGCCGTCGAGCGTGAAGAAACTGCGCTCGATCTTGAAGCCGTTCGATGCCGCGGGCTCCGGCGTCACCGGCGAGCCCGACACCGAGACCACCGCCTGCACCGGCGCATCACCGGTGTTGGTGATCTTCAGCGACTTGCCTTCCAAGGTCGCAGCCTTGTAGCTGCGGTACAGCGCGGTCTTGACCGGCTGGCCGTCCACCTCCATCGACAGGTTCTCCTTGGCGAGCGCGCGCGCCGCCAGCACCAGCCACGCATTCTCCTGCGTGGAGGTGTAGGGCGTCAGCCCGCGCGCGGTCTCGACCCGCGACACCGCCTGCGTCAGCGTCGCCTTCGGGGCATTGCCTTCACTGGCAAGCGACACCAGCGCTGCGGCATCGCGGAGCTGCGAGCCATAGTCGGTGCGGCCGAACTCCAGCACCGGCTTTGGGGCGAGACTGTCGAGGGCTGCGCCATAGACCCGCTCCGCACGGTTGCGGTCGCCGACCAGCGCGAGCGCCGCGGCGAGCTGCGATTTCGCGATAGGAGTGGCGAGGTTGCTCAGCTTGGTGTCGGCGAGATAGCGGAGGTCGCCGATTGGCGCCGCGCCGTTTCGCGCAAGCACATAGAGGCCGTAGGCGAGATCGCGGCCGCCGTCCTTCTCCGGCTCGTTGCCGTTGACGACGGAGTTGCGGACACGATCCAGCGCAGTCTTGAACAGCACATCCGGCACCACAAAACCCTTTTCGCGGGCGCGGGTCAGGAAGTCCGTCACATACGCATCGAGCCAGGCATCGTCACCACCGGGCGACCACAGCCCAAACGAGCCGTTCGAGCCCTGGCGAGCCAGCAGCCGCTCGATGGCGTCGCGGATGCGCTGGTCGACCTCGGTGTCCATGGCCAGATGCGCGCCGACAGCGAGCTCGTTGACATAGAGCAACGGCATCGCCCGGCTGGTGATCTGCTCCGAGCAGCCATAGGGATAGCGGTCGAGCGCTTTGAGGATCGTCGCTGCATCGAGCGCAGTCGACAGGCTGGCTGAGACCGAGACGCTGCCGGTTCCCGGCACGAGATCGGCGAACATATCCGAGGTCAACGTCAGGCTCTCGCCCTTCGCGAGCGTCCGGATCGAGCGCCGCGCCAGGACTTGCGTCGCCGCCTTGACGTCGAGCGCATAATGGCGCGCCAGCGCCAGGCCATTCGGCCCCTTGATGTCGACGTCGAGCGTCGCCTGCCCCGCCGCCGTCGCGTCGATAGCGAGCGAGAAGGAGTTGCGCTGCTTGGCGGCGAGCTTGACCGTGGTTGCGGGATTGCCGGTCATCTTCACCGGCCCGCCCGTCTTCACGTTGATGACGTAATCGCCGGCCTGCCCTTCGACATTGTCGATCTCGAGATTGACCGTGCCGTGGTCGCCGTTGAGCAGGAAGCGCGGCAGGGTCGTGGTCAGCACCACGGGATCGCGGATCACGACGTCGATGTTGGCGCGACCGAGCTTGGTCGCGGTCCACGCCACCGCCATCACGCGCGCGGTGCCGGCGAACTCCGGAATATCGAAGCTCACTTCTGCCGTGCCGTCGGCGGCAACGGTGACGATGCCCGAATAGAGCGCGAGCGGCTTTTGCGCGGGCGGCGAGCCCTGGAGCTCGGCGGCACCAGCGTCGCCGCCGGACTTGATCTGCCCGCGCGTGCCCGACATGCCGTCGATGAGTTGCCCATAGAGATCGCGGATCTCCGCGCTCAGGCGGCGCTGACCGAGATAATAGTCGTCCGGCGCGGGCGGCTTGTAATTGGTGAGATTGAGGATGCCGACGTCGACCGCGGCGATGACGATCTTGGCGTCCTCGCCCGGATTGAGCCCGTCGAGCTTGACCGGGATCTTCAACATCGCATTCGGCCGGATCAGAGCCGGCGGCGTCAGCTTCACCTGGAGCGTGCGGGTCTGCTTGTCGATGCCGAACCATTTGAGGCCGATGGCACGGCCCGGCATGCGTTGCGCGGCCGCATCGAGCGGACGGCGCAGCGTCGCCACCACATAGGCGCCGGTGCCCCAGTCCTTGCCGACCGGGAGCTTCACCTGGGCGGTGCCTTCCTTGACGTCGATGGTCTGCGTCGTCAGCAGGCGATCGCCGAGCACGTTGACCGTCAGCTTGCCGGCGCTGCGGACGTTGACCGACACGGTCATCGTGTCGCCCGAGGCGTATTGCGGCTTGTCGATCGAGGTCTCCAGGAGGTCCGGTGTGTCGGCGCTGCCGTCGGAATACCAGCCGACGTCGAACTGCACCGAGGTCACCGGGCCGTCGGCGTCGTTCGACTTCACATCCAACCGGTAGCGGCCGGGCCGTGGGGTCAGCGCAATCCGCGACGGCTTGTCCGCGGCAACGGTCACGTCGCCGTCGGAGACGCGCGAGGTCGATTTGACCGGCTCGTACTCCCAGTAATTGCTCTGGCGATACCACTGGTAGCGCGACTCTATCTTCAGGAGCTCGTAGCGCAGGCCGTCGCGGCGAAGCCTCTCACCCTCGGGCGAGACGAACACGACATCGAACTCGGCCTTGTCGCCCTCGGCGACGTTCTTGTCGCCGAACAGCGGCTTGATGCCGATCATGGCAGCAGCAGGCGCGACCGGCAGCACGATCTTGCGTTCGACGGCGCGGCCGCCGGTCTCGACCATGCGGACGAAGATCTGCGCCTCCTGCGGTCGCGTCGAGGCCGGCTGCTTGTCGAGCGTGACCGGGAAGGTGGCAACGCCGTTGGCGTCAGCTTCCGGCAGGTTCTCCAGCGGCGTGCGCTCGTTCGAGGTGGTCTCCTCGTCGGCAACGCCGAACTGGTAGCCGGCAAAGCCCGGCCGCTCCGACGCGGGCGCGACCAGCATGTCGCCTTCGAGCGCCAGCCCGGAGGCCGGCGCGCCATAGAGGAAATGACCGTCCGCCTTAAGCTCCACTGGAGCGTTAGCTTTGATCAGCTTGTCCTTGGCAGACAAGTCGAATTCGATCCGATCAGGGACGTAGTCCTCGACCATGAAGGTAGTTTCGCCGACCGAAGAGCCCTTCGGATCGGTGAAGGCGCGCACCCGCCAGGTCCCGGTCGGGACGGCCGAGTTGAGCGGCACGGACAGGGTGCGCCCGCCGGCGCCCTGGTCGGCCAGCACGGCGCGGCGGTATTCGACGCCGTCGGGGCGCTCGATCACCAGGGTCATCGGCCCGCCGGTGACCGCGTTGCCCTGCCCGTCGCGCAACAGCGCGGTCAGATAGACGGTCTCGCTGGAGCGGTAGACGCCGCGCTCGGCATAGACGAAGGCGTCGGCGCCCGCAGGCACGGCCCTGCCCGAAACGCCACGGTCCGACAGGTCGAAGGCGGAGGACTTGAGGCTGAGGAAGGCATAGTCGGCCTTCTCACCGGTCACGGTGAGCATCGCCGGCGACAGACCGCCCTCGCCGCGCGCAAGCCCCGCCTCGAACAGCAAATGGCCGCTCTCATCGGTCTTGCGGGTGGCCAGGATCTCGTTGTTGCGCGCGACCAGCCGCACCTCGGCCTTGCCGACCGGATCGGTCGAGGCCAGCGAATTCACGAAGACATGGATGCCGTCATTGCCGGAATAGGCCGTAACGCCGAGATCGGACACGATGAACCATTGGGTGGCGAGCTGGTAGTCGTCGTCCGAGCCCGGCCCCTTGGCCGCGGCCGTCATCACATAAACGCCGGGCTGCAGTTCGCCGAGCGCCTGGTCGACCGGGAATGCGGTGGTGACGTCCTGGTTCAGCGTCATCGCGGTCGCGAGCTCGCCGGTCCAGACTTTCACGCCGCGCTCGCCGCCGAGATCGCTGAGCTGGTATTTCGACAGAGTCTTCTGGAAATCGCTGTCGACCACCGTGTTGATCAAATTGCGGTCGCCGATCCGGAACACGTTGATGTTGACGGCTGGCGTGTTGACGCTGACCACGGGAATGCCGCGCTGGCCGGTCCTCGGCAGCACATAGGCGCGCCTGGTGAAGCGCACGAACGGCTTGCGGTCGCGCACATAGACGTTGAACTCGGCCGATTTCGGCAGGCCCTCCTTCACGGTGGACGGCAGGCCGGCGCGCAGATTGATGTTGTAGCGCTCGCCATGCTTCAGCCCGTCGACGCAGAGCTGCTTGCCCTCGGCCGACAGGGCCGGCTTGTCCTGGCCCGCCAGCGCGAGGTACGGCGCGAAATCGGTGCGTTTCGCCAGTTCCTCCGAGAACTGGAAGCAGGCGCGCGGACTGGCGGAGTCCGAGTCCACGGTGTAGTCGAGCAGCCGAAAACCGTGCTCGTCACGCATCTTCTCATATTGGCCGCGGACATCGGCGACCTCGCGCATGTCGAGCGACAGCCGCAGCGCATCCAGCGCCGGCCGCCACAGCTTGCGTTCGGACAGCGACTTGCCGAGCACCGCGAGCGCGTCGGCCTCCTCGCCCGCATTAGCGGCACGCTGGTAGGCGATGTAGGCGGCAGTCGAGGCGCGCTCCAGCAGGAACGTCTGCTCGCTCGAATTCTTCGGCGATATCTGGAAGATGACTTTCGCCAGCCGCAGCCAGTTGCCGGCATCCTCCGGCGTGGTCGCCGCGATCTGGCCGAGCACCGACAGGCCGGTGCGATAGTCGTTGCGCCGGAAGGCAGCATCGGCGTCGGTGCGTAAGCTCGCGCCAGTCTTGGCGACCGGCCCCGCCTCGCCCTTGATCTGCGCCTCCAGCTTGATCGCGGAATCGGCGAGGTCGTCCCGCCTGAAGGCTTTGTCGGCGGCCTGCGCTACGCTAAGGCCGAACGCCAGCGTGGCGCAGAGTGTGACGGCGCGAACAAGACCGATCATGGATGGACTCCCGGAGATCGCGGACGAACGCCGCTTGTCGCATGAAATGCGCGGAAAGGTGACGGACTCAAGGCGATGGAACCAAAGGTGCAGATCGTCGCATTCGCCATGATAAGGCAGGCCCAGAGGAGACCGATCAAGCTACCGCCGCGCACGCCGTCCTGATGGCGCAGCAATACCCGACCAGTCGTCCGGCGGCCGTGTCCCGGAAGCTGGCCAGCGTTCCCGGCGATGTGATCCATCGTCCAGTCCGCTGCCGCTCAACCCGGCACCCTGACACCCCACCGTTCCGCTTTGTCGCGGCTTCGCGGAAAACGGTTCGGTTCAGGCTTGGCGAAAGACGATATTTTTCATAATGGCATGGTAGATGAACTGCCGGCCCCAACCAGGGGGGCTCAAGACGGTCCCGTAGCTCAACTGGATAGAGCATCAGATTTCTACTCTGAGGGTTGCAGGTTCGATTCCTGCCGGGATCGCCATTTTCAGGTTCAAGCGCTCATGGTGAGCCCGGTCTACGACGCGCGCCCGCGGGGTCCGCTGTCCTTCACGAACGCGTGGGTCGCCTCGCTCCGGGCTTTGATCCGGGCAAACGAGCCCTATCTATCCGCCGAGCGACGTGCGCCCGATAAGGACTTCGATGCCACTATCCGACTTGACGAGAATGGCTATCGCATCTGCGGTGGCGGTTGTGGCAATATCGTTTCTGGCAGTTGACGCGGGAGTCGTGAACTCCGGTGTGGTCACAAAGCCCATCGCGACGGCCCGGGCCACTATCGCGGACGCGGCAGCGAGTCAGCATCAACTCGCGTTCGCCGTTCAGGCGTGGGCGCGTCGCGACCACCAGAAGCCGGCCGTGGAAGAATGCCTGGCGATCGATTGAAACAGCGCAGTTTGTAGCCGCTCTCGTCTCGCGGATGTATGCGCAACGTAACAATCATGTTTGTTATAGGCCGTTATTCCCCCGGATGAAGATCGTCCAAATCCAGCCGAACAGTGCGCTCAAGGCGGCGACCGATGCGGCGATTGCCGCGGTCCGAGTCCACCAGATCTGCCGCTCGTGCCGTTCGATATCCGCCTCGGATTTTTGATTATCTTTCCAGTTCAGCCATTCCTGGGCGAACCCGATCGTCATGACGGGCGCGGTTCCGATCGCGATCGCTCCTGCGGATGCCGCCTCGGTCTGGGCGAGGCGCGCTCGGACGTTGGCTGCACCCGTCTTTTCAAGCACCGCAAGCCATTCTGGGACTGTTCGTCTGAAACATGCCATGTGCATTCCCTGTAAGGAAACGCTTTCGGTCGCTCTGTCATGGCCTTGCACCGTACTCACCCTTCAGCGTCCCCCTGATGTTGCGCCCACCACCCGGCAATCGCCGCCGCGAGATCCTTCCACGACTCGGTCGGCAGATCCGGCACGGCGACCCGGACGCTGTACCGATCCGTAGTCGCGTCGTGAAACCACTCGGTCGCCGCGAAATCGAAGCCAAAACTGCCGGCGTGGCGAATGGGGAAGCCTTTGCCGCTCAGGTCGCGGCTCATGTCGTCGGCCGCCTGCCGCGCGGTCGCCTCGTCGAGGGCGCGCCTGCCGCGAAGCGTGACATAGAGGCCGTGGGTGAAATGCAGCTCGGCCGAGAGCGAAGCGAGCTCGGAGGCGAAATATCGCGCCGTGTGGCGACCGTTGCGCAGGATTGCCGCGACGCGCCTTTTCGTCAGGGCCCAATAGGCCGCCGAGCCCACGAATGGCGGGAAGTGCGCCGGCAACGCCGCGCCACCGAGAAGCCGGACGGCATTGCGGGTTTCCGCCGCCAGGCTTTCGGACAGCAGCTGGCCTGCCTTGAGGTCCTTGCGGCTCCAATGCACGAAGACGGCAGAGCCCAGCCGGCCATATTCCACGCCGAGCGAATCCAGCTTGTTGTGACTTCGCACCAACACGACGGGGATGTCCCATCGCGCGGCCCATCTCAGGACGCGCCGGATGCGCCCTGACCTGCCGGCGAAACATGTCGTGTCGAAAATCAACAGGTCGAGCCCCGAACCGTCGCAGCGCAGAGCCGCCTCGAACGCCCCGGCAGGGGCGCATGAATCCAGCAGCAGAAGCTGTGGCGCGGCCGCCGCATCAAACGCTTCGCCCAGCGGCAGCCTGGCGGTCACAAGCCGCAAATGGGCGACGAGGCTCTCGATCAGCTCCACTGTCTCGCCGTAGGTGCCCGGCAGCACTACGACGTCTGCCTTGCCGATAGTTCGTGCGGACGCGAGCAGCAGTGCGGAGGTCGCGGCCATGCCGGAGGCGGTATAGATCGCCTCGCTCCTGCAGCCCCGCTCGAGTTCATAAAACGAGGGACCGCACACCTTGAGGTCCGCGCGCTGATAATCGTAGCTGAACACGAACGGACCGCTGGAGGGAGACGCCGCGTGCGACCAAGCCGTCTCCGTCGCCTTCCAGTCCTGCAGCGCATGCTCCGCGCGCAGCGCGGCGGCGAGCTGAAATTTGGAGTCTACAACCTCCTCGACCGATTGCGGCCGAGCCAAATGCAGCGGGCTCCTCAGGCAATCGTTCAGCAGCCCGATTTCCCTGTGCTTTCGTTCGAGATAGGCCTCGGAGGTCTCCATGCGGATCTTGATGATGGTGGTCTTGGCAATTGCGACTGCCTTTCAACGTTCGGCGAACGCATTGGCTCCAACAGCCGGGCCCGCTCATCCTTGCAACAAAGACCGGCCCTCGCCGTTGACACTTCATAGGGAGAACATCATGAGCGAGATCAGAGAGCACATGAAGATCATCGGAAAGGACGGCGCACCTGTCGGCACCGTCGACCGCGTTGAGGGCAACCGCATCAAGCTGACGCGGAAGGACAGCCCGGAAGGTCACAAGGACCATCATCATTACATCGACACGAAATATGTGGGTGCTGTCGAAGGCGATGTCGTCAAGCTCTCGGTGAATGCCGACGCGGTGCCAAAGTCGGAAGCTGCCTGACACACTGCAGCCCTTTGCAGGCTTTTTGTTTGTTCACGATCCTGCTCCGCTTCGTTCCGCGAAACGAATCGCGATCGGAAAATCGTCATCCGAACGAGTCTTAACGTCGCGTTTCGGCGACTTGCGTCAGGCGTCGAGCGTCACGAGCACGGGCCGGAAGCGGTAGGCATCGATCGCGGCGTTGGACAGTAGCAATCGTCGCCTTTCGCCAGCCAGCATCATGCGGTCGATCCTGTGCAGGATTAATCGGGCCGCGTCCCTGCGCTCGCCAGTCAGCAGGCCGGATTGGTCGAGATACTTCCAGGCAATCTCGAAAGGATTGTGCGCGCAACTCGGGATCGGTCATAGCGGCTCAACGTCGCCGGGAAACCGACGTTCCACCTGCACGCGCCTCCCGCTCGGTCGTCCTTGATCTCACGCGAAAAGAATTGAGGGGGCGCGGAACGAACCTGCGATCGACGCGTTCGAAATCCAGTGGTGCCGATTTGCCAGCCCCGATCGGCTCTCGAGAACCCCGTGCTTGTCCCCCGAGCACGGGGTTTTTCTGTGAATACGGGTATTGTCGTAAGAGCGTGAGCTCAGTCCGTCCGCTCTTCGCGCCGGTCGCGGGCGAGTTGATGCCAGGCCAGGGCCAGCTCGATGAGACGTTGCCGGTCGGGACCTTCGGCCGCCACGGCGCGCTTCATCGCCGCCTCGGCTTCATGCTGTGGATCGTACTTGGTACACATGAAGCCAATTCTAGCCGGACGATCTGGACAAGCGCGTGGCAATTTCGTCCGTATGATTGCGGGGTTAAGCCTCCCCACACGGATTTGCGACGCGATCCAACTCACGCATCTGTCGAACGACCGGCAACCATTGCAGGCTTGACGCGCACCGATCTGTGAAGTGCGTCACAGCCGGCGCCCGGCGTCTCCGCTAAACAGTCCTCAGCGCTCCCAGAGAGCGAGAAGGCTTGGGAGATATTCCCGTCATGACACAAGAAGCCGCAGCCGAAATTGCCGTCCCGACGCGGCGCGAACGATCCGACCCGCTCGGCATCGCATATCTTGCGACCATCGGCATCGTGATGCTGGCCTGGATCGCAGGCCTGGTCTGGGCCGCGATCGCGTTCTTCGGCTGGCTGGTTTCCTGAGGCGCGGGCCGATCCTCTTTAATTCCCGGCCAGCTGGCGGCCAGCGCCAAACGAAAAGAGGCGGGATCTTGGCCCGCCCCTTCGCTTCAGCTCTCGCCTGGAGTGCTCAGTAACAGGCCCGGGGATCGGCCTGCACATACTGGCCGCTCGGATAGCGGTAGTAGCAGTTGCCTTGGGCCAGATAGTAGCCGGGGCGCGAAGCAGCCGTCGCGCCGGCGATCGCGCCGGTGGCACCGCCGATCACGGCGCCTGCGGCCGCACCCGAGGCGTTGCCCGAGATCAGGCCGCCCAGCACACCGCCGACGATGGCGCCGCCAAGGGCGCTCGCGCCGGGGTCGGCTGGCGGCGGAGGCGGCGGCGGTTCGTAGGCGACGGGCGGGGCGTAGGCTACCGGCACGTCGTCGTAATAATCCTCCGAAATGTAGGCCGGGGGCCCCTCCATCCGCTGCGGATAATAATACCGCGCGCCGCCCACATCCCACCACCAGCCGGAGCGGCCGTTGTGGACCTCGTGGCGCCAGCGTCCGCCATCCCAGGCGAGATGGCCGCGATAGGCATGTCCGCCCCAATCGCGCGCCGGCGCGGGACCCCTGGCGTAATTGCGTCCGGGCGGCGGACCGCCGGCATTGCGCGGCGCAGGACCTGCACCTGGACCTGCATGACCAGGACCGCCAGCGTGGGGCTGGCCGCCGGGCTGTGGCGCGGGCCGGACAGCCTGCTGCGGCGGCGGACCCTTGCGCATGTTCTGAGGCGGCGCGCCGCCGCCTGGCCCGGCCGATGGCTGGGCGGCGTCTCTCGGCGGTCTGGCGTCCTGAGCCTGCGCCGGGACGGCGAGCAATGCCATGGCCGAAACCAAGGGAATGATGATCTTGATGCGACTGGACGCACTCATGCGTGCTTGCCCCCTACTCTCTCGATTGCCGTCAATGGCCGTGATGCCTCGCGCGATAGACGATTCGGCTCGCGCTGAGCTGATGCCGGCTGACATGACTGACCTGCTTTGGTCGCCCAAGTCCCGTTACAAATGATTAAGATCACGACATTTTTCCGTCCGCCCGGGCCGCTCTGGAGTGCCTCTAGCGGGCCGGCTCGATCACATTGCAGTTGCTTCGCCCGGACATCAGGCAGTCCTGCATCTTGCTCGCGGAGGTGAGATCGCGGGCGAGCCACCAGCCGACGCCGAGGATCACGATCGCGATGATCAAGCCGGCGATGGCGCCGCGGCGGTTGTCACCGGCCTGAGGTTTTGGAGGGGATTTGAGCTTAGCGCCCGGTTCGGGCTTAGCTTCGGAATTAGGCTCGGAATTGGCTTCGGACTTGGACATGGCTGACCGATTACGGGGCGAGCGGGCTTTATCACCTCTGCGGGGTGGCGTCACATCCCGCCCAAGCTTCTCCCGGTTAGCCTCGAGTGGGCCGGATCGCTTCCTTGCGCGAGGTTTCGACCGCCGGGATCGCCTGCTGGACCCGCGGTGCGCAGGTCGTAAGTACAAACGCGGTCTGGGTGCATTCCCAATCTGCACCCAAGACGGCACTTTCGATCGGCTGCGGGCCAGCGAGGAGCAGCGCCGCACCGGCCAGGGCTGCCACCGCGACGGCGATTGCGAGCGCCTTCAGGCTCAGTCTTGAGATCGTCATACCCGTGCTCCGCGTCTCATACCAGGGCGGACGCTAGGCACCGCCCTGGTGCCCCCTTATGAGGGACATCACAATTCGGCAGTTTTTCGGGGCTACGAGAGATCGTCGGGGGCGGCGATTTTCGTCTACCTGATCGGCTGCGATTATAGGTGGCATCACGGCGCGCGCCGATGTACACGCATCTGCGTCGCGCGGCGCCCGCTATGCCCAGCCGACGTACCAACAGGCAGTGATGTAGGATCGAAAGCGAGGATGACAAGGTTCGCCGATGAGTGGATTTAGGGAACCAGGCTTCTCCGACCGGCAAAAGGCGGCACAGGAAGCACGCAAAAACCTTTTGAACAAATTCAAGTCGCAGCCGGGGCCGGATGATCCCGCGGTTGTGGCGAAGCGTGCGGAGCGCGAGGCCCTTGCGGCCAAGCGCGCCGAGGCAAAGACTGCGCGCGAGACGGAAAAGGCCGAGCAGAAGCGCCTTCAAGAAGAGGTTGCCGCGCTCGAGGCCGCGCGGATCGCCCGCGAAGCCGAAGAAGCCGTCGCGAAGGCGGCCGAAGCCGAGGCCGATCAAAAGGCCAAGCGAGACGCCCGCTACGCCGCCCGTAAGGCGAAGCGCAAGTAACGTTCGCAAGTCTAACGCTCGCAAGTCACGTTCAATTGAATTTGGACTGAAACAATACTCCGGGGGCGGTCTACGTGACCGCCCCCGGATTTTTGGCGCGCGTCTGCCTGTCGCAAGCGCCTCCTCGACGATGGAAGATCAGTGCTTCTTCATCATCCCGTCGTCTTTCTTCATCCCGTCCTTCGACATCGTGTCCTTCTTCATGCCGTCGTCCTTGGACATGGTGTCCTTCTTCATGCCGTCCTTGGACATCGTGTCCTTTTTCATCATGCCTTCATCCTTGCCCATCTTGTCCTGGGCAAAGGCAGCCGGCGACAGCGCGAGGCCGAGCGAGAGAATGGCCGCTGAAACGCCGAGCGCGATGCGGGTACGAATGGTCATGACTGGTCTTCCCTTCGAGATGAGGTTTGTCAGCGACGGACGCCGCTATCTGATCTCGACGGATTGCCACGGGGCGTTGTTACTCGGCCGCTGATAAATTTCCGCGGCAATTGCCGCTGATGCAGTAAATCAGAAGTGTGCAACGCAGCATGGCCGGCACTTGCCGCGGCATTCGGTCTCGAACTATCAGATGAGAGAACATTGTCCGAAAGACCGGCTAGGATGGGCTTCAGCACGGTCTCAAAGACCAACCCAAAATCAAGGCAAACAAGGCCGTCCAAAGAACCGTCCAAAAAATCGTCCAAGAAACCGTCCAAGGGAATCACGCCATGCTTACGCGCCGCCACCTGATTGCGACCGCCGTCGCCGCACCCGCCATTCTCCGTTTCGGCACCGGCACCGCGCATGCCGCGACCACGCTGAAGATCTCGCATCAATTCCCCGGCGGCACCGTCGATAAGGGCGATTTCCGCGACCGGCTCTGCCGCATGTTCGCCGCCGAAGTCACCAAGCGCAGCAATGGCGACATCGCCGCCGAGATCTATCCGAACTCCTCCCTGATCAAGACCAACGCGCAGTTCTCCGCGATGCGCAAGGGCGCGCTCGACATCAGCCTCTATCCGATGCCCTATGCCGGCGGCGAATTGCCGGAAACCAATATCGGCCTGATGCCGGGCCTCGTCACCACCTACGACCAGGGCATGCGCTGGAAGAAGGAGCCGGTCGGCAAGGCCTTGACCGACTTCCTCGCCGACAAGGGCATCATCCTGCTCAGCTGGGTGTGGCAGGCCGGCGGCGTTGCCAGCCGTTCCAAGCCGATCGTGGCCCCCGAAGATGCTAAGGGTCTCAAGGTGCGCGGCGGCTCTCGCGAGATGGATATGGTGCTGCAGACCGCCGGCGCATCCGTGCTGTCGGTGCCCTCGAACGAAATCTACGCAGCGATGCAGACGGGTGCCTGCGATGCCGGCATCACCTCCTCGACCAGCCTGATCTCGTTCCGCCTCGAAGAGGTCGCGAAATCGCTGACCTCGGGCGCAGGTGCGTCCTACTGGTTCATGCTCGAGCCGCTGATGATGTCGAAGGCGATCTTCGACAAGCTGCCGAAGAACCAGCAGGACGTCCTGCTCGCAGTCGGCACCGAGCTCGAAGCCTTCGGCCGCAAGGGCGCGCAGGACGACGACGTCGAGGTCGCCAAGGTCTACGAGAAGGCCGGCGCCAAGGTCTCGGTGCTCGATGCCGCGACCGTCGGCAAGTGGCGTGACATCGCCCGCGACACCGCGTGGAAGGACTACGGTGCCAAGACCGCGACCTCGGCCAACCTGCTCAAGCTCGCGACCGACGTCGCCGCATGAGCCACGATCCGCTTCCGGATCGTGACGACCAGGCAAACGCTGCCGCAAGGACCGGCCTTGCGGCGGCGATCGATCGCGGTCTCGCCATCCTCAACAACATCATCGTCGTGTTCGCAGCGATTGCGCTGATCGCGGCCTGCGCCATCCTGAGCTACAGCGTGCTCAGCCGCGCCTTGTTCAAGGCCGCCAATTACTGGCAGGACGAGGCCGCGGTGTTCCTGCTGGTCGGCGCCACCTTCATGACGGCCGCCTACGTGCAGCAGAACCGCGGTCACATTGGCATCGAGGCGTT
This sequence comes from Bradyrhizobium sp. 76, assembly GCF_023073025.1. NCBI lineage: Bacteria > Pseudomonadati > Pseudomonadota > Alphaproteobacteria > Hyphomicrobiales > Nitrobacteraceae > Bradyrhizobium > Bradyrhizobium sp. 76. The sequence goes on along the minus strand of NZ_JADPIS010000015.1, from coordinate 800,589 downwards.
CGTCGGCCTGCTCTCACCGCTGGCGAACCGGATCAGGCTCTGGCTGGTCGATGCCGTGACGCTTCTGTTCTGCGCTTTCTTCGCCTGGAAGTCGTGGACACTGGCGCATGAAGCCTATGTCGACGGCCAGGTCTCGAACTCGATGTGGTCGCCGCCGCTGGCCATCCCCTATTCGCTGATGGCGTTCGGCATGAGCCTGCTCTGCGTCCAGATCCTCGTGCAGCTTGCGCTGCCTTTCGCTGGAGCCAGGCGTTCATGAGCGTTTTCGGTATCGGCCTCGCGTACGGGATCGCGACGTTGGTCGTGATGTTTTCGGGCATGCCGATTGCGTTCGCGCTCGGCGCGGTCGCGGTCGTGTTCATGGGCATCTACATGCCCACCGCCTCTCTCGATACGGTGACGCAGAACGTCTACGAGGAAATGGCCTCGATCACGCTGCTGTCGATCCCGCTCTTCATCCTGAAGGGCGCCGCGATCGGCAAGTCGCGCGCGGGCCAGGATCTCTACTCGGCCCTGCACGCCTGGCTGCACCGCGTCCCCGGCGGCCTCGGCGTCGCCAATGTGTTCGCCTGCGCGTTGTTTGCGGCGATGGCGGGCTCCTCGCCCGCGACCTGCTCGGCAATCGGCTCGGCCGGCATCCCCGAGATGCGCAAGCGCGGCTATTCCGGTGGTTTTGCCGCCGGGATCATCGCCGCCGGCGGCACGCTCGGCATTCTGTTGCCGCCGTCGATCACCATGATCCTGTTTGCGGTCGCCGCCGAAAAATCGCTGGGACGGCTGTTCCTCGCCGGCATCGGGCCCGGCCTGCTGCTGGTCTCGCTGTTCGGCGTCTACGCCGTGATCCGCTTCCGCCAGGAATATGCCGCGGCCGAAGCGATCTACAAGAACGGCGGCCCAGAAGCTGCGATCCTTGCCCGTGACGAATACACGCTCGCGGAACGCTTCAGTGTGCTGCCGCGCGTGATCCCCTTCGTGCTGCTACTCACCGGCGTCATGATCGCGCTCTATGGCGGCTATGCGACGCCGTCGGAGACCGCTGGCCTCGGCGGCCTCTTGGCGCTGGCATTGATCGCGGCGATCTATAGCGTTTGGCGTCCGAGCGACCTCGCCCCAATCCTGAAATCAACGATCCGGGAATCGACCATGCTGATGATGATCATCGGCATGTCGCTGCTCTACTCCTACGTGATGAGCTATCTCCACATCTCGCAATCGGCCGCTGAATCCGTCGTCGCGATGCACCTGCCGCGCTGGGGCCTCTTGTTCGCGATCCTCGTCATGGTAGTCGTACTCGGCTTCTTCCTGCCGCCGGTCTCGATCATTCTCATGACCGCGCCGATCATCCTGCCGCCGCTCCGCGCCGCCAATTTCGACATCATCTGGTTCGGCGTCGTCATGACCATCGTGATGGAGATGGGGCTGATCCATCCACCCGTCGGCCTCAACATCTTCGTCATCCGCAACGTCGCGCCCGACATCCCCTTGCGCGAAGTGATCTGGGGCACGTTGCCGTTCGTGCTGCTGATGATGGTCGCGGTGCTGCTGCTGTGCTTCGTGCCGGAGATCTCGACCGGGCTGCCGGACCTGGTGATGGGGCCGGACGGGAGCAGGTAGCTGCTGCGTCCACCGTCATTGCTTCGCTGCGCTCGCAATGACGGGAATTAGGAAGTCGCGCGCTTCCTCCTAGCGTTCAGCGCGGACGCCACGCGGCTCACGGGCGGTTTGCCCAGCACGCCGCTCATCTCGTTCGTCGCCGCCAGCAACCGATCCATGTCGACGCCCGTCCTGACCCCCATGCCCTCGAGCATATAGACGACGTCCTCGGTCGCGACATTGCCGGTCGCGCCAGGCGCGTAGGGACAGCCGCCGAGGCCGCCGGCGGCGGCGTCGATGACGCGGACGCCCTGCTCCAGCCCGGCATAGAGATTGGCGAGTGCCTGGCCGTAGGTGTCGTGGAAATGCATCGCGAGGTTGGCGGGAGGGATGTTGGCGCTGACCGCGCGCAGCATCTCCTTTGCCTTTTCGGGCGTGCCGACCCCGATGGTGTCGCCGAGCGAGATTTCGTAGCAGCCGAGCTCCCACAGCGTGGTGGCGAGATCGGTGACGGCTTTCGGCTTGATCTCGCCGTCGAACGGACAACCGAGCACGCATGAGATATAGCCGCGAACCGGCACACCATCGGCCTTGGCGCGCGCCAGCACCGGCTTGAACCGTTCGATGGACTCCGCGACCGTGCAATTGATGTTGGCCCGCGAAAAGCCCTCGGAGGCCGCCGCGAACACCGAGACGATCTTGGCGCCGGCCGCGCGCGCCGCGTCATAGCCCTTCTCGTTCGGCACCAGCACGTGGAACTCGGCGCCGGTCAGGTGGCTGACGCCGCGCAGCACAGCGTCCGAGCTCGCCATCTGCGGGATCGCCTTGCGCGAGACGAAGGCGCCGACCTCGACTGTATTGAGGCCGGCTGCGACCAGCGCCTCGATGAAGGCGATGCGGGCCTCGACGCTGACCGCCGTCTTCTCGTTCTGCAGGCCGTCGCGCGGCCCCATTTCGATGATGCGGACGGGATCGCTCATCTCATTCTCCGGAAGGCTCGACCACGGCGAGCTCGACGCCCTCCTGGACGATGTCGCCGACCTTGCATTTGATGGACTTCAGCACGCCGGCATAGGGCGCGCGCAGCGTCTGCTCCATCTTCATCACTTCCAGCGTCAGGATCGGCGCGCCCTTCTCGAGCTTGGCACCCTCCTCCGCCAGCACAGCGACGACGGTACCCGGCAAGGGCGCCGCGATCTTGTCCGCGCCGGCCTGCTCCTCCATCTCGCCGCCGAACGGATCGACCCAATGCAGGTCGAATCGCCCGTTGCGCGTGCGCAAATACAGCTCATGGCCATCGATCACGGCCGCGACCGACGTTTTGACGCCGTCAAGCGTCAGATCGAAGCCGCCGTCCTTCACCACGATCGTGAACGCCAGCTCGCGCTCGCCGATCACCAGTGTGGACGGGCCGCTGCCGTAGTTCAGCCTAACCTTCTGCTCCGGCCCGTGGCCGACGCGGAACGCAAAGCCGCGCTGGCGGCGGCCGACCGGTTGCCAGCCAAAGGTTTGCCAGGGCGAGCTCGCCTCGCCTAGCGCGGCCTGCCGCTCGTCGTTGATCACGGCGGCCACCGCGGCACACAGCTCGAGCTCTCCCGGCGCCGGCGTGGCCTGCGTCAGCACCGCCAGCTCGCGCTCGATGAAGCCAGTGTCGATCGCATTCGCCCTCACCTTCGGATGCGTGATCAGGGCGGAGAGAAACGGGATATTGGTGACGATGCCGCGAACGTCTGAGTCCTCAAGCCCGCGGTTCAGCCGCTCGATCGCGACATCACGCGTCGGCGCCCAGGCGATCATCTTCGCTAGCATCGCATCATAGTACGGCGAGACGGCATCGCCCTCGCGATAGCCCGAGTCGATGCGCAGGCCGCCGGTTTCCGCCGGCAACCGCCAGGTCGAGATCTTGCCGACCGAGGGCATGAAGTTCTTGGTCGGGTTCTCCGCGTAGACCCGAGCCTCGACGGCATGTCCGTTGAGCTTGATCTGATCTTGTTTGAGCGGCAGCGCTTCGCCGAAGGCGACGCGCAACTGCCACTCGACCAGGTCGATGCCGGTGATCAGCTCGGTCACGGGATGTTCGACCTGGAGACGGGTGTTCATCTCGATGAAGAACACGTCCTTGCCGTCGGAGACGAACTCGATAGTGCCGGCGCCGACATAGTTGACGGCCCCGGCCGCTTTTCGCGCGGCGGCGCAGACCGTCTCACGTTGGGCGGGATTGAGCGTCGGCGACGGCGCCTCCTCGATCACCTTCTGGTGGCGGCGCTGCAGTGTGCATTCGCGCTCGAACAGCGACAGCAGATTGCCGTGGCTGTCGCCGATCACCTGCACCTCGATGTGGCGCGGATTGTCGACATATTTTTCGATCAGCATGCGGTCGTCGCCGAACGCGGCCTTGGCCTCGCGCTTCGCACTGACGATCGCAGGCGCGAGTTCATCCGCCGAGCGAACGATGCGCATGCCACGGCCGCCGCCACCGGCGGACGCCTTCACCAGAATGGGGAAACCGACCTTCTCGGCCGCCTTCGCCAGCGTGGCATCGTCCTGGGCCTCGCCGTGATAGCCGGGCACCAGCGGTACGCCGGCCTTCTCCATCAGCGCCTTGGAGCCGGATTTCGAGCCCATTGCGGTCATCATCGCGGCGGTGGGGCCGACGAAGACCAGGCCGGCGTCGAAACACGCCTGCGCAAACTCGGCATTCTCCGACAGGAAGCCGTAGCCGGGATGGATCGCCTCCGCGCCGGTCTTGCGCGCGGCCTCGATCAGCCGCTCGACGTTGAGATAGCTGTCACGGGCACGTGCGGGACCGAGCAGCACGGCCTCGTCGGCGAGCGCGACATGCATCGCGTCGCGGTCGGCCTCGGAATAGACGGCCACGGTGCGCAGGCCCATGGCGCGCGCGGTGCGGATCACGCGGCAGGCGATCTCGCCGCGGTTGGCGATCAGGAGCGTGCGAAAACGGCGGTAGAGCTTTGAGCGGTCCATCGCATCACATCCTGAACAGGCCGAATTTCGTCGGCTCGATCGGCGCATTCGACGCCGCCGAGAGGCCGAGGCCGAGCACCAGCCTTGTATCGGCCGGGTCGATCACGCCGTCGTCCCAGAGACGCGCGGTCGCGTAATACGGGTGCCCCTGGCTCTCATATTGAGCGCGGATCGGCTCGCGGAATTTATCTTCGTCTTCTTTCGACCAACTGTCGCCCTTCGCCTCGATATTGTCGCGGCGGACCTGGCTCAGCACCATCGAGGCCTGCTCGCCGCCCATCACCGAGATGCGGGCGTTCGGCCACATCCAGAGGAAGCGCGGTGAGTAGGCGCGGCCGCACATGCCGTAATTGCCGGCGCCGTAGGAGCCGCCGATCACCACAGTGAGCTTCGGCACCGACGCCGTCGCGACCGCCGTCACCAGCTTGGCGCCGTCGCGCGCGATGCCGCCGGCTTCGTATTTCTTGCCGACCATGAAACCCGTGATGTTCTGCAGGAACACCAGCGGAATGCCGCGCTGGCAGCACAGCTCGATGAAATGCGCCCCCTTCAGCGAGCTCTCGCTGAACAGGATGCCGTTGTTGGCGATGATACCGACCGGAAAACCCCAGACGTGGGCGAAGCCGCAGACCAGCGTCGTGCCGTAGAGCTTCTTGAACTCGTCGAACTCGGAACCATCAACGACGCGCGCAATGATGTCGCGCACGTCGAACGGCTTGCGCCCGTCGACGGGCACCACGCCGTAAATCTCCTCCGCCGCGAACAAGGGATCACGTGGCGGATGCATGTTGAGGTTCGGTCGTACCGATGGCTTCAGCGTGCCGACGATGCGGCGGGCAATGCCGATCGCGTGCGCGTCGTTCTGGGCATAATGATCGGTCACGCCCGATTGCCGCGAATGCACGTCGGCGCCACCAAGCTCCTCCGCGGTCACCACTTCGCCCGTCGCCGCCTTCACCAGCGGCGGCCCGCCGAGGAAGATCGTGCCCTGGTTGCGCACGATGATGCTCTCGTCCGACATCGCGGGGACATAGGCGCCGCCGGCGGTGCAGGAGCCCATCACGATCGCGATCTGCGGGATGCCTTGCGAGGACATCTGGGCCTGGTTGTAGAAGATGCGGCCAAAGTGACGCTCGTCCGGAAAGATCTCGTCCTGCAGCGGCAGGAAGGCGCCGCCGGAATCGACCATGTAGACGCAGGGAAGATTGTTCTGCCGCGCCACGTCCTGCGCGCGCAGATGCTTCTTCACGGTCATGGGATAATAGGTGCCGCCCTTGATGGTGGCGTCATTGGCGACGATCACGCATTCGCGGCCCGCGATGCGCCCGACCCCGGTGACGACGCTCGCCGAATGCACGTCGCCGCCATAGAGGCCATAGGCCGCGAGCGGCGACAGCTCCATGAACGCAGTGCCGGGATCGACCAGCAGGTCGACGCGCTCGCGCGCCAGCATCTTGCCGCGCGAGGTGTGGCGGTTGCGCGAGACCTCGCCGCCGCCGCCGGCGACCTGGCTCAGCTTTTCGCGCAGATCCGCGACGAGGGTGCGCATGGCCTCGGAATTGCGCGCAAAGTCCGATGAAGACGTATCGATGCTGGAATGGAGCGGCATGTTTATTCCAATTGCGTGAAGGTTTTAAGCCGTCTCAGCCATCAATTCGCGACCGATCAGCATGCGCCGGACCTCCGAGGTGCCGGCGCCGATCTCGTAGAGCTTTGCATCGCGCCACAGACGTCCGACCGGAAATTCGGTGGTGTAGCCGACCCCGCCCAGCGCCTGGATCGCCTCACCCGCCATCCACGTCGCCTTCTCGGCGGAATAGAGGATCGCAGCGGCGGCGTCCTTGCGCAAGCTGCGCGCGTGATCGGCGCGGTCGCAGGCACGCCCCACCGCATAGACATAGGCGCGCGTGGCCTGCCAGGTCGCATACATGTCGGCAAGCTTGCCCTGCATGAGCTGGAAGTCGCCGATCGGCTGGCCGAACTGCTTGCGCTCGTGCATGTAGGGCACCACCGCGTCCATGCAGGCCGCCATGATCCCGAGTGGCCCGCCAGAGAGGACGGTACGCTCATAGTCGAGGCCGGACATCAGCACCCTGACGCCCTCGCCGACCTTGCCGAGCACGCTCTCCTCCGGCACCTCGCATTCGTCGAAAAACAGCGGATAGGTGTTGGAGCCGCGCATGCCGAGCTTGTCGAGATGCTGGCCGTGGGTGAAGCCCTTGGCCCCCTTCTCGACCAGGAAGGCGGTCATGCCGCGCGGGCCCGCTTCCGGATCGGTCTTGGCGTAGACCACCAGCACGTCGGCATCGCCGCCATTGGTGATCCACATCTTCGAGCCGTTGAGTACGTAGCGGTCGCCGCGCTTGTCGGCGCGCAGCTTCATCGAGACGACGTCTGAGCCGGCGCCGGGCTCGGACATCGCGAGCGCGCCGACAAACTCGCCGGAGATCAGCTTTGGCAGATAGCGCTCGCGCTGCGCATCATTGCCGTTGCGGCGGATCTGGTTGACGCAGAGATTGGAGTGCGCGCCGTAGGAGAGCCCGACCGCGGCCGAGCCGCGCGAAATCTCCTCCATCGCGACGATATGGGCGAGATAGCCCATGTTGGAGCCGCCATATTGCTCCGGCGCGGTCATGCCGAGCAGGCCGAGGTCGCCGAAGCGCTTCCAGAGGTCCGCCGGGAACAGATTGGCTTTCTCGATATCGGCGGCACGCGGGGCGATCTCCGCCTCCACGAAGGCGCGCAGCGTGTCGCGCAGCATGCTGATGTCTTCGCCCAGATCGAAATCGATGCTCGGGATATTCAAGGCGATTCCTCCGTATTTTGGGGACCAAACCTAGCGGCATCGGGGCCCTTCTGCGGTCGAAAAGGTTGCATTTTCCGCCAAACTTGGCGAGGATTTTTCCAGAGGATGTCCGATGCCTTTTCAAGTCGCAACCGCGATCCCGCGCCGTGCCGTGACCCCTGCCGCCTTCGTCCGCGGCGTCGTTGCCACTTACGAACGCTACGGCCGCGATCCGACCGAGGCGCTGAGCCGGGGTCAGGTAACGCCAGACCTTGTCAATTCTCCGGATGGGCGGGTCACGGCCGGCCAGTTCGAGGCGCTGGCGGGTCATGCCATGCGCGAACTCGATGACGAGGCGCTCGGCTGGTTCTCGCGGCGGCTGCCCTTCGGCACCTACGGCATGCTGTGCCGCGCCTCGATCACCGCCCCGACGCTGGAAGTCGCGCTCAAGCGCTGGTGCCGGCACCACCGCCTGCTGACCGAGGACGTGCTGCTCGATCTCGCCGTCGGCGAGGAGACCGCCGTCGTGTCCATCCGCGAGCTACGCGACCTCGGGCCTTTGCGCGAATTCTGCCTGGTCACCCTGCTCCGCTATGTTCTCGGCTTTTCCTGCTGGGCCGTGGATTCCAGGATCGCGCTCCGCGCCGCGGAATTTCCGCACCCCGAGCCCGGCCACGTCTCGGTCTATCCGACCATCTTTTGCCGAAACATCCGCTTCGATGCGGACCGAGCTTCCATCACCTTCGACAAGCATTATCTGTCGCTGCCGCTCACCCGTAGCGCGGCGGACCTCGACAACATGCTCAAGGGCGCGCTGCGGCTGACCGTACTACCCTATCGGCGCGACCGGCTCCTGGTCGAGCGCGTTCGCCGCGTGCTCCGCAATGCGCGCGGACGCAGCCTCGGAGCCGAGGATGTCGCGAGCGAGCTGGCGCTCTCCACCCGCACCATGCATCGGCGCCTGCGCGATGAAGCGACCTCGCTGCGCGATCTCAAGGAAGAGGCAAAATTCGAGCTCGCCAAGCAGGAGCTGATGCGCGGTCGTAACCCGATCAAGCGGATCGCGGAGATCGCGGGCTTCCGCAACGAGAAGAGCTTTTCCCGCGCCTTCCGCACCTGGGCCGGCGCCTCACCGCGCGAGTTTCGCGGCAGGTATCGCTGACGGTATCGCTGACGCGCGGGCTGTCATGCTGTTGCGGCCTCCGAGATCCAACTCGGAGGCCGCAACATTTCGAAACCGGTCTCGATCAGTTCGAGTTGGTCTGCCCACCCGGGCGAAGCTTGGTGCGCGACTGCGTCTGCTTCGGCTGGAAGGCAAGCGCGTCGGTCGAAGTCTTCGCGCCGCCGCTCTGCGAGCACGAGCCGCCGATGCCGCCGGCCGCGGCCCGGCAGGCCTCCATCGTCGGATAGCCGCAGCCGTGTGCGGCCTGGGCGCCATTGGTGATGCAGTAGTCTTCTGCCTGGGCCGCCGGCGCGGTCATCATGAGAAACGCAGATGCAAACAAGGTCGCCGCGGATGCGACGAACGTCTTCGAGGTCGGGGTCATGTTGTCTTTTCCTGCTTCAGTGTCCCACAAAAGAGGCCTCGGCATGCGACGCAGGCTGAGGTTCACAGCTCGCATGTAGGCCGGCGCCAGGAACCGGCAATCACGGCTCGGCGCATTGCAGAACTTCCCAAATCACATGTCACAGTTAGGTGAGTTACTTATGTTTTATCCGTCTTATCCGAACCTGTATCTCGGCAAGGGGATCACTCCCGCGCCTTCGGAGTTTTGGATGTCGTTGTGCCCGCCACGCTTTGGCACCCGTCCCCGCCGAACTATCCTGCCGCCGCGATCTCCTGCAACGGCAGCGGCACGTCCTTCGCCACACCCAGCACCGGGAAGCTCCGGACGTTCTTCACGTTCGGCATCGCGGCGAAATGCAGGAGCTGCTGGCGCATGCTCTCGACGCTCGGCGCCACGCATTTGAGAAGATAGTCGGTGTCGCCCGAAATCCGCCAGCACTGCTGGATGCGCGGGATCGCGGCGACCGAGCTCTCGAACGCCGCCAGCACCGGCTGGGCCTGGCTGCCGAGCTGGATCGAGACGAACGACACCACCTCGTAGCCGAGCAGCCGCTCGTCGATGACGGCGCGCACCGCCCGGATCACGCCGCGACTGAACAGCGATTTCAGCCGCCTCACGCAGTTGGGCCCGGACACCCCGACGCGCAGCGCCAGCTCGTTGTTGCGAACCCGCCCGTCCTGCTGCAATTCGGAGAGTATTTTCAGATCGACGCCGTCGAGCTGGTCACGCCCCGCCATACCCCACCTCGCCATGAGCCTGTCTTGCGCGGCAGCGAAGCACGGGGCGGAATGGCTGCCAAGGGCAGGACCATGGGAAGAACCGGCGTGATTGACCGAGCTTGTCCCGGCCGTCCGCGCCTTTTCACGCGGAGGCTAAAACGTAGATGCCCGGGACCCGGCTCCGCCTTGCCGGGCATTCGGTGTTGGGCCGGCGAAGCTTCAGCGAAGACGGCAAGCCCGGGCGCGACGAGAGTCTCGACGCGTGGCCCGCCTTCAATGCGTCCAGGGCTCGCCGCGGCGGAACGAGAAATTGTCCGCATAGGCGACCGGACGGCGCACCGATTCCTTCGGCTCGATCACCTGGTAGGCGATGCCCTTGCGCTCGCAATAGGCGACCGCCTCTTCCTTGCTGTGGAAGTGCAGCGTGATCTGCTGCTTCATGTCGCCGGACGAGGTCCAGCCCATCAGCGGCTCGACCGCGCGCGGCTGCTCGGGCTCGTAGTCGAGCTGCCATTCCTTGGTCTTCGACCGGCCGGATTGCATCGCGTTCTTGGCGGGCTTGAAAATGCGTGCGGTCATGGATGGTCCGGGCCTCTTGTTCGTCTTTTCGTCCGATTTCGATGCGTCACGGTAGCAGTTGGTGGAAACCGCGGGCATAGTATAGAGACACCTTTTGGGAACTGATCGGTGATTCCGGCCCCCGGGATGGCTCGCCGATGGGTATAATCATTATGCTGCATCGTGACAATTGCGTACCCGCCTTCCGCGCCGGGGTCTCGCCCGGCGGCCCTGCTTCGTTGACATCTCCCTGTCCGTCCCCTCCGAAAGCTCCCGTCGCATGTCCTTCCTGAACATCAACGCCACGCTCCCCGAGAAGGGCCGTGACCTCAGGCTCGACCTGTTTCGCGGCATTGCGAACTGGGCGATCTTCCTCGACCATATCCCCGACAACGTGGTGAACTGGATCACCACCCGCAATTACGGCTTTTCCGACGCCGCCGATCTGTTCGTCTTCATCTCCGGCTACACCGCATCCTTCGTGTATGCGCGGATGATGCTCGAGCGCGGCTTCCTGGTCGGCGCCACCAGGCTAACCAAGCGGGTCTGGCAGCTCTACGTCGCTCACATCATCCTGTTCGTGATCTACATCGCCTCGATCAGTTATCTGGCGCTGCGCTTCGGCGATTCAGAGATGATCAACGAGTTCAACGTCGCCGGCCTGGTCGACAACGCCACCGAGACGCTGCGCCAGGGCCTGTTCCTGCGCTTCAAGCCACTCAATCTCGACGTGCTGCCACTCTACATCGTGCTGATGGGACTGTTTCCGCCGGTGCTCTGGTTCATGCTGCGCAAGCCAGACCTCACCATGGCGCTCTCAATCGTGCTGTGGCTCGCCGCCCGGCATTTCGGCCTGAACCTGACCGCCTATCCGGCCGGCCAGTGGTACTTCAACCCGTATGCCTGGCAGGTGCTGTTCGTATTCGGCGCCTGGTGCGCCATGGGTGGCGCGCGGCGCTCGATGACGCTGATCAACGCGCCGGTCACGCTGTGGCTCTGTCTCGGTTACATGCTGTTCGCGCTGGTCATGACCATGGCTGGTCGTTTCCCGACCCTCGGCGGCATGTTCCCGGAATGGCTGTTCTCGGCATTCAACCCGAACGACAAGACCAACCTCGCGCCCTACCGCTTCATCCACTTCGTCGTGATCGTGATCCTGGTGATCCGCTTCGTGCCGAAGGACTGGCCGGGCCTGGAATGGAAAGGGTTCGACCCCATCATCGTGTGCGGCCAGCAGTCGCTCGCCGTGTTCTGCGTCGGCGTGTTCCTGTCCTTCGTCGGTCATTTCGAGCTGTCGATGAGCTCGGGCTCGCTGTTTGCGCAGATCTTCGTCAGCGTCGCCGGCATCGCGATCATGACCACGGTGGCGTATTACATCTCCTGGTCGAAGAAGCAGGACAAGCCGCTGAAGCCGCCGCCGCCCAAGCCTGCGGCCGCAAAGGCCGCTTGAAGGGCAGCAGCGATACCGCGCCGGACGACAGCGACGCCGCTTCAGGCCGCCGCTTCGCTATCGTACTCGGTGAATTTCTTGTAGATCCAGTCGCGGCCGTCGTGGCGGCGCCAGACCTTGCCGTAAACGAGCTGCCCGTTGATCGAGCGGCGCGGCACGAGCACAGTCCAGAGGTGCCAGATCTCGGTCCAGCTCGCCTGCGGACCGGTGGTTCGGACGTTGCGATCGAAAGACATGATGCAGAACTCACAGGATACGAGCACTGCGACGAACTGTGATGTCGTGTGAGCACGAATTCAGGCAACCCATCGCGAGCCGGACCGATCTGATAACAGTCACGAAGGCGGCCGCAACAACCGCTCGCCCTTAACCTAACCGGTCAACCTTACTTCCTGTGAGCGCGTGGCAAGACCGGTTGAAAGCGCTCGCCGATTTTCCTAGACTGTGTGCGATTTGAGAATGAGCGCGTCGTTTTGAGGACGCGCGGTGATTTCCAGGCTGACGCGAATTTTTGAAAACGATTGATGGGCGGGGCCACTACGATGAATTTGCAATGTGCATGTCTGCGCTTGGCGCTGCATTCGACGCCGCCTGCTCTGCCCGCCAAGACGCCGGAGCAAGAGCCGCGGAAGGTCGCCAACGACAATCAGCTGGCCTGGCCGTTCATGCCGTTTCCGTTCGGCTGGTACGCGACGAACTGATGGTTGGAAAAGCGTAACGCCGCGCAAGCGGAATATCATCGCTTGGCGGCGTCCGTTAGGCATTGGGCGCTGAAATCCCCCAACACCTATATGTCTAGGGCGACGCCTAAAGGTTCGACAAAGTTTTACGATTTCCGCACCGGCCGACCCGCCCAATGCCTTGAAAAATCGCGCGGAAGTCGCGTTGCGCAGGGAATGAGCGCCGAGGGTTAGGAAGGCTTTGGCAGCTCCGGCATCTGCATCGAACGCGGCTGGTCGGCTTGGCCTGGATCGCCGCGCTCGGCTGGAAACCGCGCTCGCCTGGATCGCCTGGCGCCTCGCCGAATGGCTGTTGTTCTCTGGTGCCGTTCCGACCCACCTCCGGACTGGTCGGGGCAGCTGGATTCGAACCAACGACCTGCAGTACCCAAAACTGCCGCGCTACCAGGCTGCGCTATACCCCGAATGTCCGGCGAGCCCCGTCGATACACGCTTCCCAAAGCGCCAGCAAGCCTTCCAAAGGCGCCAGCAAGCTTCCCAAAGACCGTCAGGACGGGGGCGCGATGGCCCTGCCAATAGCCCCTTGCCCGCCTACTTGCTGCCGAACAGCGGGTGGCCGACGCGGTCGCCGGCGCGGATACCATATTTTTGCGCCGTCCCCGCCACCACCTCCAGAACGGCCCGCGCGGGCCCCCTGGATGAGATGATCTTTGTCGACATCGGCTCGGTATTTTCGGCGATGCGCAGGATGCGGCCGTCGGCGCGAATGAAGATCATGTCGAGCGAGACGTAGGTGTTCTTCATCCACATCGACACCTCCTGCTCGGGATTGAAGTCGAACAGCATGCCTTTGCCGTCCGCCAGTTCCTTGCGGTACATCAGGCCGGTCTGCTTCTCCTCCTCGGTGGTCGCGATCTCGACCGAGAACACCTGCACGCCGTTCCTGGTGACGATCTCGAGCGGCTGGAAGCTGGCGGCGCGGACGGGTGCGCTCGCGACGGCACAGCCGGCGATGACGAGGATGGCGGCAAGCCAGCCCTTCGCAACGGCGAAGACGGCCTTTCGATCGAAATTCATGGATGGCTCTCGAGGCGTGGGACTGGACCAGTCCTTACGTGGCGGTCGCCGGAAAAGCCAGAGGCGCGCCGGCCAGCCAGCGCGCCTCTGCTCACGATCGCGGGAATGGAATTAGTGGGACGAAACCGGCGATCCCGTCTCGGGATGGATCTCGGCCGCCATCATGCCCTTGGAGCCGGGTCCGAAGCGGACCAGGACATACTGGCCGGGCCGCAACTCGGTCATGCCGAAGCGGCGCAGCGTCTCCATGTGCACGAAGATGTCGGGCGTGCCCTCGCCGCAGGTCAGGAAGCCGAAACCGCGGAGCCGGTTGAACCACTTCACCTGAGCCCGCTCCAGCCCGCTGGTCGCGGTCACCGTGACATGGGTGCGCGGCGGCAGCATCTGCGCCGGATGGATCGCCGTGGATTCGTCCATCGAGACGACGCGAAACGCCTGGTAGCCCTTGGCGCGCTGGATGCACTCGACGACGATGCGGGCACCCTCGTAGGCGGTCTGGAAGCCGTCGCGCCTAAGCACGGTAACGTGCAGGAGCACGTCGGGCCAGCCATTGTCGGGAACGATGAAGCCGTAGCCCTTTGAGGCGTCGAACCATTTGATGACGCCGTGAACCTCGACGAGGTTGGCGCTGCTCTCACCAAGTCCCGTGAACGGACTGAGTGCGCTGTCGCGACCGCCACCGCCGTGTTCGCCCACCGCGGGAACTCCGACCTTCTTGGACTCAAATCCGTCCGACGACCCCATAACCCCGGACCCCACACATGCCATGCAACCCGCCTGAATGGCGGCGCCGAATCACGCGTCTTTAGAGAATCTTCTCAACTCGACGCGACGCGAATCTTTCGACTCAAAAGATAACACTCCCGGTTGCGACGCATAGACAAAAAAGAGATTCGGCGGAACCTATGAACAGCTTGCACAGGCGCGAATCAAATTGCTGCCTCAATTACCGACAAAGGGCCCGAGCGTTTCGCCGATATCGTGGCGGATCACGAGGTCGGCGATGTCGTCCTGCTCGGTGGGCTCGCGATTGACGATCACCAGACGTGCGCCTGATCTCTTCGCCATCATCGGAAAGCCCGCGGCCGGCCATACCACCAGCGAGGAACCGATCGCGATGAAGAGGTCGCAGGCTTGCGACAGCGCGGTCGCGCGCTGCATTTCGTCCTCGGGCATCATTTGGCCGAAGGAGATCGTGGCGGTCTTCACCGGCTCGTCGCACACGGTACAGTTGGGCGCGGCGCCCTCCCCGTCGAAGCGGCGCTTGACCCAATCAAGCGGATAGGCCTGACCGCATCCGATGCAGCGCGCATACGTGGTGTTGCCGTGAAGTTCGACCACGTGGTCGCTCGCGACGCCTGAGGCCTGGTGCAGATTGTCGATGTTCTGGGTGATGATCGCGGGAACCTTGCCGGCACGGTAGAGCGAGGCGAGTGCGCGATGGCCGCGGCCGGGCCTGGCCGCCGCAAAGACCTCCTCCATCGCGAAGCGCCGGCGCCAGGATTCGTCGCGCGCCTCCTGGCTGGCGACGAACTCGTCGAATGGGATCGGGCGGTTGCGCGTCCAAATTCCGCCCGGCGAGCGGAAGTCGGGGATGCCGCACTCGGTCGAGATGCCGGCGCCGGTGAACGGCACGATCCGTTTGGCTTCGGCGATCATGTCGCCGAGACGCTCGACGCCGCTGCGAAGATCCGATGCAATCAACGCGGCCTCCCGTTTTGCTTTGCCGATTTGTTTTTGCGCTAGCTGCAGCATGCGCAAGCGACAAGATTGTTGACGCGGTTATCCACCGCGGCACACGACGTGGTCGGCAATTTTTTCCGACCCTCGCTTATCACAATCCTGCAATGCCTCCTCCCCATTGACGCCCCAATCAGAAGCGCCAATGCATGTGTTGACGCGACTCAACGTGATTGCGGCGGCAGTGCTTGAGTTCAGTAGGACACATACTCACGTGCAGAGGGGATTTGAAATGACCGAGGACGAACAACGTAAAATCCGCGAACGCGAAGAGATCGCCGCCCGTGTCGCCGCGTTCCGTGCCACCCAGGAAAAATTCAAGCGGGAGCGTGACGAGTATTTCGTGTCGACGCTCGACAACGCGCGCAAGGTGGAGCGGCCCTCGCTCTGGCCGTAACGACACCAGATCACCGAGCATGAAAAAAGCCCGGAGCGTTGCTCCGGGCTTTTCATTTGGTCAGCCGTTACCAGTGACGGTAATAATGGTGGCGGCGGTAGTACGGTCCATCGCCGTAATAGGCGTACGGACCGGGGCCGTAAGCATAAGCGGGGCCGCCATAGTAGCCATACCCCGGGCCGTAGCCGTAGCCATAAGGATGGGACGCGGCGACGGCGCCCGCAGTGATGGCGCCGGCGGCCAGGCCGAATGCGAGGCCCGGACCGATGCCGCGGCCGCGCGCCTCGGCAGGCGCAGGCGCCGCGACCGCGGTCACGCCGACGGCCGCAACGGTAGCCAGAACTGCCAGTGTCTTCCTCATCATGAATCTCCTCCTTCGTATCTCGCATAGACAACGCCGGCGCGGTGAGATGGTTGCGCGCACGGCTGTGGAACCGAGCTCGGATTAAATCCGCCACGCATGGAACAGGCGCGCGTTCCGCGAATTGCTTGTTCAAGTGCGGACGCCTCCGCCATCCGGTTGAGGCAACAGCACGAAGACCCCGTTAGCATCACCAATGCTGGCGGGGTTTTCAGTTTCACGGACAGCAAATTGGCAACGCAGCACAATTGCTGCCAGCGGGGAGCGTCCAGGAGGATAAAGTGCCGATATCCAGATTGCTGGCCCGTATCCGCAGGCTGGTTCCGAGATCGGGCGATCAGCATTACGACGAGATCGTCCGCAGTTTCGGTGTCGGCACGCTGCGCCCGCCGCCGACGCCGATGAGCGACGGCGAGTTGGCGCGGGCCATTGCCGAGTTCCTTAAGGAACACCCGTCGAGCGAGTCCGTAGGCGCCCTCGGCCGGCGGCTCGACCCCACCACCCCGCTTTGAGGCGCCGGTCCGTCTTGTCCGGGAACATGCGCTTCGCGCGCACGTTGGCGTAGCCTTCAAGGAGAAAAGAGGCCGACATGCCCGTTTGGCTCGAAGTCCTGCTCAACCTGTCCGGTTATGCCGGTTTCGTGGCGCTCGCCTCACATGGCACCGCGTGCCCAGGGAATTGCGCCGACCATCAGATCTCCGGCGAGGACCGTTAATTCGTGTGAGGTGGCTGGCCCGCCGTGCGCATCAGCCTGTCGGCCTTGACCGCGACACGCGTGTCCTCGAGCTGTGGCCGCAGCGAGACGCTGATCACCACGAACGCCAGACAAAAGAGCGTGCCGACGATGGCGACGCGCCGGTAGGTGTGGCGGTCGCCTTGATAAAAGCTCGGTTGTGAAAAAGGTGTCATGAATTCGTTCTTGGCAAAATTGCTTGTTGGCCAAAGTCGCTTGTTGGCAAAGTCGTTTCCAGACGTCGCCAGACACACCTATCCCAAGCAGCGGCAAGCGCAACGCGATTGGGCTTTTAACCTAACCGAATAGGGTTATCGGCTTCGCGGCAAGCTTCCGTTAGGAGTTCGCCAAGCGCCTTCAGAACTCGGCGAGCCGTCTCAACCTCGCGCGAAGCCGAGGCTGCGGAGTTTGTGGCGATCCGCCGTCCGGCTTTGTTCCAGCTTCACCTGCCTTTCGTTCTCGAAGAACGAATCGGAATCGCAGAAATCGGCGCGAAGCAAGTCTTAACTCTTCGTTTGTGCGCAAACGATCGCATCATCGCCAACGGTCGCGCGCTCACATCGCGTCATCGGATTTCGATCGCGGTGGCACCTGCGGCACCGACGGCCTGCCTTTGCGCAAGCGCGGATGCCGGTCGTACAAAAACACTTTTGCGATCTCGGCAAACATCTCGATAAACCAGCACGCATCCATGTCGCGTCTCCCTCGCCTGATCTCGTAGCGAGGACAGGCGAACGGCACTGTGCGAAGCATCACGCCGGCTGGGTCAGAGAGGGCATGTCCCGCATCGACACAGAAGCCACGGCTTGTTCTGCATCCGACTCCACTTCGTTCGCAAGGAACGAATCGGAGTCGAGGAATCAGCGCAAAACGATTCCTAACGATCGGTGAAGGCAGGCGCGATTGCCTGTTATCGTCGACGTAGTGCGACGCTCATCACGCTGCGCGCTTCACCGTCTCCTTCCCCGACAGATCCTTCTCCGAAAAGCATTCGAGGATCTGGATGCGGAGTTCTTCCGCGGCCGGACCTTCGAGCTTCCTGAGCTGATTCCAGAGCCTGATCACTTCGCGTTGTTTCTCGACAGTCATGGGGACCTCCAACCAAATGGTCGCCGCCAAAGAGATGCTTCACTAGAACAAACTAAGAACAAAAAGTCCAGCCCCTCCCGCGAAATTCGCCGGGCACATCGCCTTGAGCCTTCCGCGCGTCGGCGCGGTTGCTTTTTGGGTTTTCAACCTTAAGTTCGAGAACGCGGCCGGCGGCGCGGCGCTGAAATCCCATCGCAGCCAGCCAGGAAGGCCCCGTGCGAAAGCGCGGGGTTTTTCTTTTGGGGAACGCGCCATGGCCCTCCCCGTTAGTCATTCCGGAGCGAGGGACCGTGACCAGAAAATACTACGCCGTCGAGGTGGTGCGTCAGATCGAGGAGACCGTGGAAATCATGGTCGAGGCGCCGGATCAGACCGCCGCACATGATGCAGCGCTCGCGCACCTGAAGGCGCGCGGCTCCGAGTATCAGTGGCTCAATCCCAAATGCGATCTCGTCGTCTGGCGCGAGCGCCAGGTCGATACGCCGGCGATCGTCGACGTGTCCGTGTCGGCGGAGTAGCAGCCGGAACGAATTTTTTCGTCTCGCGTTGTCAAACCGAATTCAGTGGTGCTGGCGGCATGTCGCGACGCGGCCGACCAGCTTGAAGAGCCCCGGTCCCTAAGCCCGGGGTTTTTCTTTGAGGCGGCCGCCATCCAAGCGATGGCCCGAACAGCAAAGCAGCCACCCGGGCGTTACGCCGGGTGGCTGCTTTGAGAACTGTCGACGCTCGCCTCTGTCCGCCTCTTAGACCAGCAAAGTCAGACCGGCAGATTGTCGGTCATCCCGGGCGGGACTTCGCTTTGCTTGGTCCGCTCGGCGAGAAGCTCCTTTTCGGCCTCGTACCAGAAGGTGTCCATCGTGCCCGCGGGCTCGCCGGCCTCCTTCCAGAGGTGATAGGCGCGGTTTCGAATCTCTACTTCACTGAGACCAGTCATGTGATTTCTCCCTTTCGGAAGCAAAGCCTGACGACGCCCGAGAGTTCCCTAACAGAGTTCCTTATTGGTTCAGCACAAGCAAGCGGTCATTGCAGCACTCCGCGGCAGCACTCCGCGAAAAAGAGGGTCCACAACGAAAACGCGAGCCCTTGGCGAGCCCTTGGCGAGCCCTTAGACGGAGTCCTTGGCCACCTTCAGCGGCGAGGCCTTCACCGACTTGCTCGCCGGCTTCGCGGCGAACTGCATCGGCTCCTTGGTGAAGGGATTGACGCCCATGCGGGCTTCGGTCGCCGGCTTGTTCACAACCGACATCTTGACGAAGCCCGGAATGACGAACTCGCCGGACTCGTTGAGCTCCTTGTAGCCGACGGTTGCCATGTACTCGATGACCGACTTCACGTCGTTCTTCGACAGCTGCGTACCCTCGGCAATTGCATCGATCAACTGAGTCTTGGTCATCTTCGCCATGTCTGAATTTCCTTCTGTGCGCGCG
Organism: Bradyrhizobium sp. 76; assembly: GCF_023073025.1. Lineage (NCBI taxonomy): Bacteria > Pseudomonadati > Pseudomonadota > Alphaproteobacteria > Hyphomicrobiales > Nitrobacteraceae > Bradyrhizobium > Bradyrhizobium sp. 76. The sequence goes on along the minus strand of NZ_JADPIS010000015.1, from coordinate 781,427 downwards.
AGCAGGCTTTGCTCAGGACGCGGTCCAACCGCGCAACGCGCTTCTGATTCATGCCAACTTTCATGAAGTGACGGGGCTTAGAACCCATCGACGCCCAAAACGCAAGCAGGGGGTTCTGGGGGAGCCCGGACGCCCCGGCAAAGATGCCGCAGCTTGCGCCGTTTCCACGTTGAACCATTTTCTTCCTGAGGCGTCTAACTCTTTGAAGTCCCCAAGCTTCACCCCCATCAGAGAGCCCCGCTTCCCCCAGGCGGGGCTTTCGCCTTTTCCGGGGGACCCGGCCGCGCAATGCCGATCAGGCTGGCCCCCAGGTCTGCGCCTAGGGCCGCGCGGGTGACCGTCACAAGGCAGGTTCTCTTTTCCGGTCATCTCCTGCATAATGCGGCATGGCAAAAACAAAAGTGACCTTCAAAACCGTCCGCATTGCAGACAACGACTGGAAAATCCTGGCGGATTACCCGGACAGCGAACAGCGCGAAATCAAGGGCTTCACCAGCAAGGCAGATGCCGACGACTGGATCAACGGCGACCGCAAGATCGCGTGGCTCCGCTCCCAGGGATACGCCAAGTAAAGCGCGCATAAAGTCACGCGCGCATCGTGTGACGCCCTTAGGGGTATGAGGCGCGCTTCGTCCCTCCCCGTTCCAGATGTTCTTTCCGTGCCGGCGCATTGCCGAGCAGGCGGCAATGCCCGCTTGTCTATCGCCTCGCGGGGGGCGCCCGGTCGAGAAACCTGTTGCCGGGCATGCGCCGTTGAGACTTCGGTAACCTAACGCCTCCAATCTCCTCTCAGTATCGTTGCGTTGGAGTACCCACAGTGCTGGATTTTAACGAGCTGCGTGAACTCGCGGCCGATGTTCGCGTGTTCGTCGAAATTGCCGAAGACAAGGCCGAAGCGCTGCGCGCCGTCATCACGGCCTATGACGTGGTGCTCGCGATCTTCCCGTCCGGAGAGGGCATGGGCCTCCACGTCATCAAGGGCGGCGAGATCCTGGACCAGATTGCAAAATCACGAACCCATGCGAGCTACAGCCACACCGCCATCGCGGTTCCCGACCTGGAGCATGCGGAAGTGCTCAAGCAGTTGACGGGTCCGGCCGACCAGCGGATTGCGGCTTAGAGCGCTTTCAAGCGAAGTCGATAGCGGTTCGCGCGCAGACGAGAACTTTTGCACTCTGGAACGCCCTGTTTTAGGAACAGGGCTTCTGCGCTCCCGTTGGCCTACTCAACCAACCAGGAGTTTGAGATGAAGAAGTTCATCATTGCGACCGCCGCCCTCGGCCTCATGTGCGGCTCTGCCTTTGCCCAGACCCAGACCGGCCCCGCCGCGCAGTCGGACAACATGCAGAAGCCCGGCATGAACAACACGGACAAGGGCACGATGACGAGGGGCACGACGGGCATGAGCCATGACGGCACGAGCAAGGGCGGAATGGTGAGGCCCGACGCCTCCGGCCAGGGCGGCTCCGGCCCCGGCAGCGACCAGGGCGGCACCAAGACCCGCAGCAACATGAAGTAAGCCGGTTTCCTATATCGCTTGCCTCTTGGCCGCGTCGCTTTCCAAAAGGCGGCGCGGCCATTTCATAACGGGTCCCGATGGAAACCTGTCGCCCGAAGCCGCGTTGTCCAACGCACTGCCGGGTGACAACCGGACGCAATGGGGATGTTGGACGCGGCGCATTTTTCCGGTTTCTGCCCGCGACATCAACGCATCGGTACGCGCTGACAACTAACCTGTTCCCGGCAAGTGCACTCTTACAAAGTGCACCCTTACAAAGTGCACCCTCAATACTGCACTCCTCACATAGGTGCGCGCACCGGAACGGTCAGGTCTCGCGCGAGTTGACCTATTACTAGGACAAGGAGATCGTCATGAGCGTTGAAGGTAAAGTGAAGGAAGGCGCCGGGTTCATCAAGGAAGAGATGAACGAACACGGCAAGTCCCCTGAGAGCCAGAAGAAAGCCCAGGAAGGTCGCGACTTGCGCAACGAAGGCCGGATCGAAGATGGCAAGCCGCCGAAGACGACGAAGCCCGGCACCGGTCACTAGACCGCGTTTCGAAAACCCCGTTTGCTAAAACCGCCCCTGGTCATGTCAGGGGCGGTTTTCACGTTCATGACCAAGCGATATGTGACCATGCGATCTTTCGGTGGTGCGATCCTCCAACGATAGCGGACGTCTCGAACCATGCAGCGGCGATGCTGGTAGAACGCTCCGGCTGTTGTATGGTCGGACGTTTCTTACGAGGGGCTGATGAAGATTGCCATTGTTGTCGCCGGCGTGATCGTTGTTGCCGCGGCCGTTCTCGTGGCGGTCCAGCCGAGCTTTCTGAAGCCTGCGTCACTGGCACTCGTGCAGAAGTCCGACATCCTCGGCTTTTCGCCCGGCATGACATTCGACGAGACCAACAAGCTCATCACGCAACGTCGCTACCGCTGCCGTCAGCTTCGCGATTCCTACGTCCTCGAATGCGCAGTCGACGGCGCCAAGGTCACGATCTTTGCCGACGACGTCGACCCCAAGAATCCGGACCCCAAACATCCCATCTGGCGCGTCAACGCGGAGTTGAGCAATCCGGGCCCCCAAGACGCTGCCGTCAAATCGATATCCGACCAGTTCAACGCCCAGCCAACCGGGGATGCCCTGGAGGGATGGATATGGACCGTCGGTCGTGGGCTGAAGCTGAGCTACGACGGCGCCGCCTTGAAGCTGGTGGACGAGGCAGAGGAAATCAGGCGGGGCAAGCAGGAAGCAAAGCGCTAGGGAGTGCTCCTGTGGTCGTGCCTTGGAGGAAGGGCACAGCAATCAATCCGCCTCAGATGCATGCCTCACCCTAACGCATCCGCCACCCATTCTATCGCATGCGCGCAACTGTTCCTTAATGGGTTTCTCGCCTAAATTGCACTATTCTGGAATGAACGTGGCGAGGCTTGGTGCGAATCTTCGCGGGTGTACAGGCGATGCGCGGCGTCGCTGCGCTGTCGGTGGTCTGCGGACACGCGATCAGTGCGCGACCCGACATGGTCGGGCCGGAGCTTGCCGAGGGTGCGCTGACGATACTTGCGAGCGGCGTCGACATCTTTTTCGTGATCTCCGGCTTCATCATCGCGACCACCGCGACGGCACAAGATAACCCGCTGGATTTCGCTTTCAGACGGGCCCTCAGAATTTTCCCGCTCTATTGGCTGGTGTTGCTGGCGGCGTTTGTCAGCTCCTCCTGGATCGCGCTGGCGCCGGGCGACCGCCCCGCTCTCGATCTCGGAACCATCTTCGCATGGACCTATCCGAACTGGTACCTTGGCCCAGCCTGGTCGCTGGCTTTCGAACTGCACTTCTACGTCGCCGTCGCCATCGTCCTGGCGATCAAGCCGGACCGGCTGTTCGAGATCTTGTTCGCTGGATTCGCCCTGGTCATTCTTGCTCTCGTCTTCGGCCTGGAGGCCGGGATCTACTTTCATCCGCTGGTGCTGGAATTCGGTGCCGGCGTTGTCATCGCCTATCTCCAGAGAAGCGGACGATTGCGCTTTTCGCGCCACTTCCCCGCCGTTTCCGCGGGCCTGTTCGTGGCCGGGTGGTACTGGATTTTCGTGCGCGGCGCGGCCGACCCGCAATTCGCGCGCGTCCTGACCTATGGCCTCGGCGCGGGATTGCTGATCCATGCTGTGGTCGCTGTCGAGATCGAGGGGCGATCCTTCTCACCGGTCCTGCAATGGCTCGGCAAGATCTCGTACGCGTTGTATATCGTCCATTATCTGGTGGTGAAATGGATCGCCAGCTTCGACGGACTGTGGCTTCTGTCGACCGTCGGGACAATCATCGCGGGCATCCTGCTCTCCATCGGTCTCGCCGCCGCCTTGCACGTCGCCGTTGAGGCACCGATCCTCGATTGGGGGCGCAAGCTAAGTCTGATGCGCAGACGCCGATCGCTGCCGGCCGTTCCGTGATCATCTCCCGACCCTGAATCCGGGCAAGTGCGGCCCTGGCTGCGTCATGGGCCAGCCACGAACAAATAAGGAACAACAAGCATCAGTCGGCATTGAGCCTGAAAAGGAGAGATCGCCGTGACCGACAACAAGATGGCTGGCAACACCGCAGGCAACACCCAAAAGGACCCGAAGGATTGGGTCTCCGGGGACGACCCGATGACCGGCGCCCAGGAATCCTACCTCAAGACCCTCGCCGAGCAGGCCCACAAGCCCCTCCCCAAGGAGGATCTGACCAAGGCAGAGGCGTCAGAGCTGATCGAGACGATGCGGCAGAAGGCCGGGCTCGAGAAGTAGACGGCGCTGCATTTCGAAACACGAGAGATGGGCGGCGGCTGACAGGGAGGCCGCCCGTCGCCAAGCGCCAAGTACCAATCATCGCCGGCGAGCGCGGTCCTCTGCGGCAGGTTCGCGGCCAGACAGCTAATCGCTTTCGACGACCCTCACAGCCAGCTCAGCGACCGCACGCCGGCCGGCCGCGACGAGGCCGTCGATCTCGCGTGTCTCGTGCTTGGCGCAGTGGATGATCCGTTCGGCGACATACCGGCGCGCGGTGTAGGCTTCCATCACCTCAGGCATCATCTCGCTGACGCGCTCCAGCGCCCTGTCCATGTGCGACAGCGTTCGTTCGTTGAACTCCTCCAGAAGCAACATCACCTGTCCTCAATCTCATAATGAATACGGCTAGTCGTGTTGGCGGGCGGACGCCGATCGAGGCATGCACGCTCCGTCCCGCGAGACGGGAGAGCCTGACTCCACCGATGATCTGAAGTGCCGCCAATACTGGAGAATTGCAGGCGTTCGGCCAACGCGGCATTCACAAACGTTAAGCGTGATGCGTTTCGTTGGCACCTGCGGCGTCAGTGCACTATCCCGTAAGGTAGCCGTCGGTGCTCGCGAACAGCACCGCAATCACGCAGTTAACTGCGTGTCACCGTAATGCGTAATTCCCGACGGATAGGCCAATATCTGACCCCACGGTCATTGCCAGATCACTTCGGCAGACCGCGAATTGCCAGCTTGACGACTGTAAGGACAACGAAGGCGGGCGCGCCGTAAACGATTGCATTCACGGCCCAAGTGATGGCGACGCCCAGGAAAACGGAACTGCCAACCGCTCCCCAGAAAAGGTAGGCTGCGGATATGCCCGGCATCTCCCATGCCTTCACAGCGATGGAGTAGTCGGTGAGCTGCTCCATGACGAGCAGCACCGTCGAGACGAGCGCCCCGATTGCCAGTGCGACGATGAGAACGGATTTCATTGTGTTCAAAGGCCCAACAGCCCCATCAAGATCGGAATCATAAAATAAGCTGCCAAGCCGAGGAGGCCTCCTACGGCAAGCTTCACCCAACGCCGTTGGATTTTCGGGTCGAGCCATGTCGCCAGTTTGACCCAGAGCGCATACGCCCATCCAGCAACAATCGAGCGGATCAGTGCAAACAGAAGCTCACCTAGGATATTGGCCATGGCCGTTAGTCGCGTCATTGCCGCGAGGAGTTCATCTGCGAGCGGCTACACAAGCCTGTCCACCCGTGAGTGAGGTGGCTAATTCTGCGGTTTGCGTCACCGTTCTGACGGCCCGGTTCGCGCTGTGGGGCGCTTCGCGTGAAGGGGCTCGTGGTCTAGCGCTTGAGCACTGCCATCGCAATTCATGCCCTTAGTTCGCACGCTCGGCGCGGCGTCGTGACTGCTGACATCAGGGTGGCAGCAGCGGTGTGCGACGAGCCCCGCGATGCCGCTCAAATCTGCGGTCAACCAAAGGACATGCCATGAAGTTCGCCTCCACTCGCCTGATCGCCACCGACATCAAAAGCATGGTTTCGTTCTACGAAATGATCACCGGAGTTTCCGCCGAATGGCTCGCGCCGGTGTTCGCCAAGATCGTGACGCCGGGCGCCAACCTGGCAATCGGCGCAGCCGAGACGGTCGCGCTCTGGAAAGAAAACAGTGCCGAGCCCGGCGCCAATCGGACCGCCGTGATCGAGTTTCAGGTTGAGGACATCGATGCGGATTATGAGCGCCTGAAAGACAAGGTCACGCTGGTGCACGAGCTGAAAACGATGCCATGGGGCAACAGGACGTTCCAGTTTCGTGACCCCGAAGGCACCGCAGTATCGCTCTTCACGCCCCCGGCCGAGCAGGCCGGAAAGCGCCTCGCGACGCAATAGGCCGCGGCAGCAGACCGCCCCGCACACACTGCCAATGGCGCGTGTGCGCCACTGGATTTGCGGTGAAAGTGCATTGAAATTTCGCCGGCTGATTTACTTCATCGGCCGGCTTCGCCCTCATGCACATGTGCATCCGCCCCCTGCCCCTCCTCGGATTTTCCTGCTATCTCCTACTCCCTTCGGCTCGGCCGAACCAAAAACCCTCCATCCACCCAGGGAGCAACAACCATGCGATACCTCCACACCATGCTGCGCGTGCGCAATCTCGATGTCGCGCTGAAGTTTTACCAGGATGCGCTGGGGCTGAAGGAGGTGCGGCGGATCGAGAACGACAAGGGGCGTTTCACGCTGGTGTTCCTGTGCTCGTCGGACGATCTCGAGGCGCTGAAGAAGCAGCCGCAGACGCGCGGCGCGCCGCTGGTCGAGCTCACCTGGAATTGGGACGAGGAAAAATACGGCGAGGACCGCTTCTTCGGCCATCTCGCCTATGAGGTCGACGATATCTACGCCACCTGCGAGAAGCTGATGAAGGCCGGCGTCACGATCAACCGGCCGCCGCGCGACGGCAACATGGCCTTCGTCCGCTCGCCGGATCTGCACTCGATCGAGATCTTGCAGAAGGGCGACCCGAAGCCGCCGCAGGAGCCGTGGTCGTCGATGCCCAACATCGGCCATTGGTAGAGCCTTTCCGCGGGAACCAGCCCCTGCCCTAAGCGTTCTCTCTTCGACAATGCAATTGGAGGAGGACACGATGGGACGCGGAATTTTGTTGTGGATGCTGGGTGTGCCGATCCCGGTGATCATCTTGCTGTGGCTGTTCTTCGGCCGCTGATCGCCTGACCAGCTTGACCTTGCAATGAAAGCTCCGCCTCGGGCGGAGCTTTTTGCATGCGGACCTTTTGCATGAGAGGATCGGCGCAATCGCGCGTCGCTCGCCGCAGTGAATTCCGCTATTACCCGCGCCGAAAGAAACGCCTGGGGAGGATGACGTGCCGGACCAAAAGCTGACGATCTGGGGCCGCGCCAATTCGGTCAACGTGCAGAAGGTGCTGTGGTGCCTCGCCGAGCTCAGCCTGGCTTACGAGCGCATCGACGCCGGCATGGCGTTCGGCAAGACCCGCGAGTCCGACTATCTCGCGATGAACCCCAATGCGCGGATCCCGACGCTGGTCGAGGGCGACTTCACGCTGTGGGAGTCCAATTCGATCATGCGCTATCTCTGCCTCGCGCACGGGCGCGGCACGCCGATCTATCCCGAGGCGCCGAAGCTGCGCGCCAGCGTCGACCGCTGGCTCGACTGGACGCTGTCGATGGTGCAGCCGGTCGACCGCCCGGTGTTCTGGGGCCTCGTGCGCACGCCGCCCGCCGAACGCGACATGATCCAGCTGCAGAAGGATGCGGATGCCGCCGCCGAGATCTGGGCCATCGCCGACCGTCTGCTCTCCACGCGTCCGTACATGGACGGCGATGCGTTCACCCTCGCCGATATCGCGATCGGCGCCTATGCGCGGCGCTGGCTCGGCGTCGAGGGCATCACCCGGCCCGCGCAGCCGCATCTGACGCGCTGGCTCGCCGATCTCGGCAAACGGCCCGGTTTTGCGCAATTTGTGGCACCGCCGATGTCGTGAGCGGTGATGCGGCTTAACCCTCGTTGAGAGCACGATGAATCGGCACTTCGCCGCGTGCCGCCAGGAGGTGGCGGCTACTGTGCATGGGGTTGTTTTCGCGTTTTTTTGTTTAGGGCCAACCGCGCTCGAACAGCAGCACGCAGACGATCAGCACGAGCGTCACGGCCGCGGTGGCGAGCCGCGCAGTCCAGCTCAGGCCGCGGCCGATCCACCATAGCAGCGCGCAATACATCACGAACGGGACGATGATTTCGGGCCGCATGATATCAGGTGGCATCGAGGTCAGCGCCTGATCGTGGTCTCGACGCTGATCGAGCCGCCGATCTTGACGCAGGTGCCGGTGCTCTCGACCAGATGGAAGCCGCGGCCATAGGCGGCGCAGGAGCCCGCTTTCGCGCTCCCGCCGGCACCCTTGAGCGGCAAGGCCTTGCCGGTCTGCGGGCGCTCCGGAGGCGGCAGACGCAAGGCTTCCGCCGCGGCCGCGGACATGGTCAGCAACGAGATCAGGATGAGGAGCGGCGCACGCATGCGGGCCGTTCTAACCCGAACCGGTGCCTTGCGCCATCGAGGTCACTTTGCCCGGGGTCAGATGAACTTGATGCCGGCCGATTTGCCGCGGCGCCACACCACCTGGCAGCTCCGCCCGGTCCGCGCATCGCGCGCGAACGCCATCCGGATCACGCCCGGGAGCTGGCCCGCATCCTCGTCCAGCGTAATCTTGGCGCCCGTGGCGGAGATGTCCTGGACCAGGCATTGCCGCGCCGCGAATCCGCCCTCGAGCGTGATCCAGGCATGCTGCGACAGCGACTTGCGGGCTGCGCGCTTCTTGGGCGGTGGCATCGGCTCAAATTCTCCCAGTCCAGCGCTAACTCAGGGAACCTAAGAAACCGTTGAATTCGCCCCCGAATGATCCGGGGGCGGAGGCTACCACGGTGCCAAAAGACCGTTCCCGAACGGCTTGCCCAGGGCGCCAAAGGCCATTATAGGTTCGCCCGCTGCAGCCGCCGGGCATGACTCGGGCGGCCAGCGGCCGTGCCGCGAAAAGCGGCGGGGCCCTGGGTTTGCTCCCTTCGTCTATCGGTTAGGACGCCACCCTTTCACGGTGGAGAGAGCGGTTCGATTCCGCTAGGGAGCGCCATTATCCGGGCGTTTTGGATGACGCGGCGATATCTGCGGCCCCCGCATGAACCTCCCTGCCCCTCGGCTCCGACCAATGTCCAGATGGAACCGGATGCAGGCCCATGGCGCAGCATAAATCTCCCTCGGACGACCAGGCCGGAATTGCCTCGCCGGCGCCGCCGCCATGGATCCACCGCTCGGCAGCCTACGCGCCGGAGCGCCGCGCTAGAATGCTCGAGCACATGGCGCGCGCCAGGTCGCTGCCTCGGGCCACGGCTGCACCGGAGCCGTCGCAGGCGGCCGGCACGACCATCGTCAGTGACGCTTTCGGCTACGCCGTCCTGTTCGGCATGGTCGCGCTCCTGTTTCAGTCGCGCGTCCCGCTCTACCTCGGCGCCTTCCTCTTCTTCACCGATGGCGAGCGCATCGAACTCGCTCTTGGAAAGATCGGCATCCGTCTCGAGCCCGGCACGATCGGGCCCGACATCATCAAGGGCTTCGTATCGCTGTTCGGATGGTTCGCGCTGCTGGCATCGCTGAAGGCGTCCGTTCCCGCGTGGCTCGCGGCATGGATGCTGCCGGATGCATCATGGTCCTTCCTCGCCGGCATCGCTCTCTTGTTCGTCATCGTCGAAGCATTCGCAACGCGCGCGATGCGGCATGCATTGCCGTGGTTCGGATTTGAGCGCGGACCCGGCAGCCAGACCTGCGCGACGATCAAGCTCGTCATGGCCATTGGCGTGCTGGCTCTGCTGGTGCTGCTCGGATGACGCAATCGTGAGATCGCGGGCCTGCTAATCGCGGCGCTATGCCGCCCATCCCGATCCGTGCGTTTACCAAAAATTTACCCCTGCTCGTGAGCGCCGGTATCATTTGCTTAGAATTTGATTGCTACCGTGGAATTACGGAAAACCTCCGCAACACGATTGGCGCCCATGTCCGTCGCAGAGTTCCTCAGACAGCGTGCCGTGCAAGTCACCGTGAGCGGCAGCTACTCTCTGCCGCGCTGGTACGATTGCGAGGGCAAGCTGCGCACCTTCGCGTGCCGCACCAGCCGCGTCTCACCGTTCCGCATGATGGTCGACGTTCCCGTGGTCGGAAAGGTCGGCGAGCGCGTGACCTCATACTTCCAAGATTTTGGCGAATTCCAGTGCACCATCAGCGCGACGCTGAAATCGGGCTTCCTGATGGAGCTCGACATGACGCGGGCCCGGCGCGCCTGGATGTCGGAAAAGCTGACCTGGCTCGAGAAGAAGCAGAAGGACGCCAGCGTCCAGGAGCTGCGGAATGACGCGCGCTTCGTTCCGCAGGTCGCGCACACCTTCCTGACGCTCGCCGACGGCAGTACCCATGCCTGCTTCATCATCGACGTCTCCACGGCCGGTGTCGCGATATCCTGCGAGTACGATCCGCCAGTGGGAACTCCGCTTGCGGTCGGCGCTTGCGTCGGGCGCGTGATCCGCAAATTCGAAAACGGGTTCGCGGTCAAATTCGCGGAAAAGCAGTCGCGGGATGACGTCGTCCGGCTGATCGTCCGCACGCCCATGCTGCAATCGGCCTGATCCTCGCGCCGCGCCGCCCTATCGCAGCCCCATTCCGGGGTCAGCTTTTGAAGGTCCGTGGCTCTTGCCGGGCATCATCTGCAGACTTGCGATCGGGGGACCGAATGGCAGTCGAAAAGATCACGGTCGAAAAGATCACCTGGGACAGGGTCGGCCGGGTCACCGAGCCCGGACGCTACATGTACACCTTCGGCTGGCTCACCATCACCGCCGGCGATCTCGACATCTGGAAGCAATACCCGCAGGCCGCGTTCACGCTGATGGCGCAGCATTCCGAGCCGGACGCGTCCATCGGCGAGGAATTCCATCTCGGCGCCTTCGACGTCGCGCCCGACGCACCGCCGCCGTTCACCACGCATTGAGTCAAAGCGGGCTTGGGAGCGGCGGCCCTTGCAGATAGCACAGGCCGCGGCGGGAACGCGTGGCACGGGCGTTGCTTTATCATTGCCATGACTCCCATTCCCACTCACATCCCTGCTGTCGACCAGGCCTTTCTGCTGTTGCTCATCGTGCTCTGTCTCGGCACGTGCCTCATACGCGTCTTTTGGGAACTGGAGCAGATCCGGACACACCGGATCTCGTCACCCTCTCGTGCGACGAAGCGTGACTAGGCCGGCTTGCCAAGCCATGCCTCGCCCGGAGGGGCTATCCCGGCTCTGGACTTGCCGCGGCGACACGTTCATCGTGAATCGAAGAAACCTGCACATTGCCTTGATCTAACTTACCAATCGCGATCCGACGACAGGCGCGCGACCGTTGTCGGGGATCACGAGGTGGTTCTGTCATGCGATTGATTGCACTCCATATTCTACACCTCGGCGACCGTCTTGATGAACGCAGGCTGTCGCGCTTGTTAAGAGACGCGACAGCAAGCGCATGACACAAGGTCGCATCGGACGATGTGGATAAGCGGATCAAGGGAACCTATTTTCGGCGCCGATGTACCTGATTGAAGCGTTACCCACCGTCATCGGAACGGCCGCCATTGCCCCGGCGCTCCTGATGCTGTGGCTTGTCATCGCCGCCGAGGAACGCCCGGGGCCGCCGGCCCAGGTCTGGACCGCGTTCCTGCTCGGCGCGGCCAGCATTTCGCTGCTGGGCCTGGCCCGAGCCCCTTTCGCCAAGATGGTCGCGGCCCCGGACAACCCGTGGGCGGCGCTGGCCATGCATTCGATCTTCGGCGTCGCGCTGCCGGAGGAAGCGGTCAAGGTGATCGCCATCGTGCTGGTCGCCTCGACCAAGCGGCGGACCTTCGCCAATCCGATGGACACCGTAGTGTATGGCGCTGCGGTCGGCCTGGGCTTCGCCGCCTACGAGAACCTCGCCTATCTGGTCCAGCACGCCGAGATGTGGCGCTCGCTGGCCGCCTTGCGCAGCGTGCTGACGGTGCCGTTCCACGGCGCGCTCGGCATTATCGCCGGCGCTTATCTGACTATCGCGCGCGCCGGCACGGCGCTGGGTGCGAACCGCCATCATCGCGACTGGGCCCGTCTCTCCAGCCGCCTGCTGATCTTCGCAGGCCCGCTCGCCCTGCATTCGGCCTTCGACTTCCCGCTGCTCACACTCCAGCGCATGCCGGATCTGGATCCGACGCTGCGGATGTGGTTGGGCGGCGCGAGCCTGCTGATCGGCTTCAGCTCGATCGCCTTCGCCATCCGACTGGTACGGCGCGTCGCGCGCCATCACGCACCCCGAACCGACGTCGCGCGGGAGCGCCTCAGCCAGCTCCGCCGGATGTGGGCGCTGCTGCTGGCCGGTGGCGGCGTCGGGTTTCTCGGGCTCGCCTTCGTGCTGACCTCGATCCATCACTGGCTCATCAACCCCGAGCGCAATCTGACGCTGGCCCTGATCCCGATCGGCCTGGTCTCGATCCTGCTCGGCCTCGCACTTCTGATCGTCACGACCGCGATCTATGTTCTCGGCCGCAACCGCATCCGCACCAGCGGCGAAGGTTTTTCGTCGGCGCACGGCGGCGGCTGAACCGCGGGATGGCAAGCGCGGTGTGCGCGTACTAGACTAGATCGAGCACACACGTCTCGATCCGGAGCCTGCCCATGACATCGCCTGAGGATCTTTCCCGGCTGCAATCCGCCTTGAGCCGGAGGGTCAAGGCGCATTGGAAGGCCTTCCTGTTCGAAGGCATCCTGCTTTCCGTGCTCGGCGTAGCCGCGCTGATCCTGCCGCCGCTCGCAAGCCTTGCGATTGCGATCTTCCTCGGCTGGATGTTCCTGATCAGCGGCATCGGCGGATTGATCGCGACCTATTGGGCGCGCAGCACGCCGGGCTTCTGGTGGTCGCTGATCTCGGCCTCGCTCGCCGTGCTCGCAGGCATGCTGCTGCTGGCGCGGCCGATGCAGGCCGTGCTGACGCTGACCATCGTGCTCGGCGCCTATTTCCTCGCCGAGGGCGTCGCCACCATCATGTACGCACTGGAGCATCGTCGCGAGCCGGGCGGCCGCTGGTCGTGGCTCCTGATCTCGGGCCTCGTCGACATCGCGATCTCGTTCATGGTGATCACGGGATTGCCGAGCTCGGCGGAATGGGCGATCGGCATCCTCGTCGGCATCAACCTGCTGTTCGGCGGCGCCACGCTGATCGGCATGGCGCTGGCGGCACGCAAAAGCAACAGTTGAGGCGCCCCGTGGCCGTCACGTCCATTCGGGGGGTGACAAGCCGCCGACCCCGCGCTATATGACTGGCCATGATCACCGCCACCACCAGCTTTTATTGGTATTTTAGCTACGACAGCTCGCTGGCGGTGGGAGGATCACGCTCAATCTGACAAATTGCAGCATCTAGTCCGAACAGCCGCCAGACCTGGCGGCTTTTTTATTGGCCGGCAGGTTCTCAAAATGACAGGAGCCCGCCGTGCTGAGCACGACCGACGATCTTCGTATCCGCGAACTGAAAGAGCTGAGCACGCCCGAAGAGGTGATGCGGGAAGTCCCGCGCACGCTCACGGCGACGCGCGTGGTGATGGCGGCACGCAACGCCATCCATGCGATCCTCAATGGCCAGGACGACCGGCTTCTGGTCGTGGTCGGCCCCTGCTCGGTGCATGATCCCAAGGCCGCGCTCGACTACGCCGAGCGCCTCGCGAGCTTGCGCGAAGAGCTTGCCGACCAGCTCGAGATCGTGATGCGGGTCTATTTCGAGAAGCCGCGGACCACGGTCGGCTGGAAGGGCCTGATCAACGATCCTGATCTGGACGGCAGCTTCGACATCAACAAGGGCCTGCGGCTGGCGCGCAACGTGCTCTCGGCGGTGAATAATCTCGGCCTGCCCGCCGGCACCGAATTCCTCGACATGACCACGCCGCAATACATTGCGGACCTCGTGTCCTGGGCCGCGATCGGCGCGCGCACGACCGAAAGCCAGATACATCGCGAGCTGGCCTCGGGGCTGTCCTGCCCGGTCGGGTTCAAGAACGGCACCGACGGCAATGTGCGCATCGCGGCGGACGCGGTGAAGTCGGCCTCGAATCCGCATCATTTCATGGCGGTGACCAAGCTCGGCCGCTCGGCGATCGCCTCAACCGCGGGCAACGAGGATTGTCACATCATCCTGCGCGGCGGCAGCACGCCGAATTACGATGCGGCGAGCGTCGCAGCGGCCTGCAACGATCTGGCGAAAGCGAGCGTCGCACCGCTCGTGATGGTCGATGCGAGCCACGCCAATTCGAGCAAGAAGCCGGAAAACCAGCCGCTCGTGACGGCCGACATCGCCCGGCAGATTTCCGGCGGCGAGAACCGCATCATGGGGGTGATGGTCGAAAGCAATCTGGTCGCCGGGCGGCAGGACGTGGTGCCAGGCAAGCCGCTCACCTATGGCCAGAGCATCACGGACGGATGCATCGACTGGGCGACCACGGCAACCGTGCTCAAGCAGCTTGCTGACGCGGTCGAGGTCCGGCGCAACACCAAGCGCGCAGGGCTGCACGAGCGCTCCGCCTGAGCGAACGATCGCGGGCGGGGTGAGGCTGTCGCACCCTGCCCGCTTTCCACGGCGCCTAGCAGCCGCGGCAGATGCTCTTGATCTTCTTGTCGAGCGCCTGATTTTCCTTGCTGAGAGGATCGTTCGGGTCGCTCAGGTTCTTCTCGTTTGGCACGTCGCCGACGCGCGGCTGCCGATGGCCCACGGGCGCAGGCGGCAAAGAACCCGCCGATTGTCCCGAGGTCGTCGATCCCTTGCTTCCCGTCTGCGCGAAGCCGGCGCTGCCGAACACCGTCAGAAGCGACAGTGCCAAAATGATGCTTCTCATTTTACCTCTCCATTTCTCAAGCCGGCATCTTCAGGTCTCGGGCGGATAGACATGAATGTCGCCGCAATAATCCACGATACGATAGCGCGTTTCCGATGCCGCATCACCCGCATCAGGTGCGGTATTTTGCATCGGCAACACGTAATTCGGTCCCACCGGCGACTTGCCGGCGCCGCCGGGAATGTCGATGACATAGTCGGGCTGACACAGTCCGGACACCCTTCCGCGCAGCTGCCGCATCAAATCCTGCCCCTCGGCGAGCGTCGTTCGCAGATGCGCCGTGCCGGGCGCGAGATCACCGTGATGCAGATAATAGGGCTTGATCCGGCATTCGACGAAAGCTCGCATCAAATCCGACAGAGCGGCCAAATTGTCATTGACGCCGCGCAAAAGCACGGACTGGCTGACCATGGGGATTCCGGCATCGACCAGCCGCGCGCAGGCGGCACGCGCCGGCCCTGTCAGTTCGCGCGCATGGTTGGCATGCAGCGCCACCCAGGTGGTGGCGCCTTCGGCCTTGAGCGCCGCGACCATCTCGTCACTGATGCGCGCGGGATCGGCCACCGGCACGCGGGTATGAAGGCGGATGATCTTGACGTGATCGATGCCGGCAAGGTCCGCCATGATCTCGCTCACCCGCCGCGGCGACAACATCAGGGGATCGCCCCCGGTCAGGATCACCTCCCAGATCTCGCCGTGCGAGCGGATGTAGTCGATCGCCGCGCGATAGGCGGCGTCCGAGAGCGCGTTCTCCTTGCCGGGTCCGACCATCTCGCGGCGGAAGCAGAAGCGGCAGTAGACTGCACAGACGTGAACGAGCTTGAACAGCACGCGGTCGGGATAGCGATGCACGATTCCGGGAACCGGCGAGTGCGGATGATCGCCGATTGGATCTGCGTTCTCGCCCGGTTGCATCTCCAGCTCCGCGGCCGTCGGAACGAATTGCCGCGCGATGGGATCGTCGGGATCGGACCTGTCGATCAGATCGACCAGCGCGGGGGTGATCGCAACTGCGTAGCGCGCGGCAACACGTTCGAGCGCCGGCAGCGCTTCGGCTGATACCAGCTGCTCGGCCACAAGTTCGGCCGGCTCGCGCAATGTGCGCGCAAGATTGCTCTTCATCATGTCTCGCTTAACGTTTCATTTGCAGGCGGCGTCCAGACCACCTGATCAATTCGCGATGCGCCGCTCGCCAGCATCACCAGCCGGTCGAAGCCGAGCGCGACGCCGCTTGCCTCCGGCATGGCCGCGACCGCGTCCAGAAAGTCCTCGTCCAGCGGATAGGCTTCGCCGTAGCGGCGTTGCTTCTCCGCCATGGATTGCGTGAAGCGCTTGCGCTGCTCCTCGGCGTCCGTCAGTTCGCCAAAGCCGTTGGCGAGCTCGACACCGCAGGCATAGACCTCGAACCGTTCGGCAACGCGAGGATCGCTCGCCTTCACGCGCGCCAGTGCCGCCTCTGGAGATGGGTATTCGAACAGAATGGTCAAACGCCCGTGCCCCAGATGCGGCTCGACATGCTCGACCAGGACCTTGCTGAAGATGTCGGACCAGGTGTCATCCTCGGCGACGCGGACCTTGCCGGCAGCGGCCCGGGCGAGCGAGGTGCGGTCGCCCTCGCCGCCGGAAATGGTCGCAAGCAGGTCGATCCCCGCAAGCTGCTCGAAGGCGCCGGCCACCGTTACGAGCTCCGGCTCGGCGAAGGGATCGGCGGTCCGGCCGCGGAAGGCGAATGTGCCGATACCGGTCGCCTGGGCCGCGCGGGCGATGAGGACGACGCAGTCGGCCATGATGGCGTCATAGGGGGCGTCTGCCCGGTACCATTCGAGCATGGTGAATTCGGGCAAATGCAGGTCGCCGCGCTCGCGGTCCCGGAACACCCGGGCGAACTCGAAAATCCGGGTCTCTCCGGCCGCCAGCAGCTTCTTGCAGGCGAATTCCGGCGAAGTCCGCAAATATCGGCTCACACGACTGCCGTCGGGTCGCATGATCTCGGTCCGGGGGGCATGCAGGTGGGTCTCGTTGCCCGGGGAGATCTGGAGAACGGAGGTTTCGACCTCGATGAAGCCCTGCTCGGCGAAAAATCCCCGTAGAGCCCCGGTGATGGCCCCCCTGGCCTGAAGGAACGGCCGGCGGTCGAGATGCCGCGAGGGGGACCAGAACGGCGACATCGGCTTGTCCCCAGCCATTAGCCGACTGCTCCGCTGGCCAGCAAAATGCTGGCATCCAACGGCAAAACCAGTATGTTGCGGCCCGAAACGGGTGCCGCGGTCTGATTTGGGGCCCCAGGTCCCCCATCAATTTGACCACCTCCTGGCCCGAGCCGGGCCAAGCAAGCAGGAAATACAGCTTTGAGAGTCATCGCCAGTTCTATTCGCAAGGGCAACGTGATCGAGCAAGACGGCAAGCTATATGTCGTCGTGACCGCCGAGAACATCCATCCCGGCAAGGGCACCCCGGTCAGCCAGATCGAAATGCGCCGAATCTCGGACGGGGTAAAGATCTCCGAGCGCTACAAGACCACCGACCAGGTCGAGAAGGCCACGATCGAAGAACGCAACTTCACCTATCTCTATGAAGACGGTGACGGTTTCCACTTCATGAACCCTGAAACCTATGACCAGGTCCAGGTGTCGAAGGACGTCATCGGCGACGCTGCGGCCTATCTTCAGGAGAGCATGACCGTCAAATTGTCGACGCACGACGTCAATGTGGTGTCGATCGCGTTGCCGCAGCGCGTGACGCTCGAAGTGGTCGAGACCGAGCCCGTGACCAAGGGCCAGACCGCCTCCTCGTCCTACAAGCCCGCGATTTTGTCCAACGGCGTGCGCACCACCGTGCCGCCGCACATCGCCGTCGGCACCCGAATCGTCGTGATGACCGAAGACGGCTCCTACTCCGAGCGCGCCAAGGACTGACGGGGCCAAAGCGAGCGCAACAGGTGCCGCCGGGGGGCGAGACAGTGGTTGGGAAAAGTTTCCGCTTCGTCTCGCAACTTCTGGCGTCGCTTTCGCTCTTCATTGCCTCTCCGCTGGCCGCGGATGAGTTCCGCAGCCCCTCGCTCACGGCGCTGCGCGTCGATTGGCGCGCGGCGCTCGACCAGCTCCGCACCGAAATCAACGCCCATCCCCGGGCCGCGGACGACTTCATCTTCACCCCCCGTCGTTCGGTGCCGCGCTATGATTCCCGCGCAATGCCGGCGCTGGTGCAGCTCAATGCGATCTCCTCGCAATTCTTCACCGGCATCGCCCGGAGCTCCGTGCCCGTGCTGCTGCCGTTCGACGCTGCCGCGTATTTCGAAGCACGGCGCAATGGCGCGCCGGCGACCCTCGCGCTGTCGCGCAACCAGGCCGACTTCAATTCCGTCGACATGTTCGATGCCGGGCCCGCCGGCTACAGCGCGACCTTTTCGTTCGAGCCTGGTACCGGAGACGGCATGCCGAGCCGAGTCTTCGCAAGGCCGGTCGAGGTGCAGATTACGGGTTCGGCGCTCGTCTATGACATTGCCGATCCCTCGGGCGGCAAGAGCGAGCCGGTCAAACCGCTCGCGGCGCTCTACCCGGACCTGCGCAAGTTCATCCGGGAAGGCTATGTACGCTACGCTTTCACCCGTTTCGGCGTCACCTATGTGGTGTCGATACAATGCCTCGACAGCGTCGCAAAGCCGCGGCGGCTTGCCTGCAAGGAGGCCTATCCGGTCGCCGAACGCTTCCTGAAGGCGCTGCGCGTGGCCGGCGGCCAGCGCATGCGGCCGCTGACGGACATCGCTTCCAACATTCTCGACCGTCCTGCGGTACGTTCCCCGGACTTCACCTACCGGCCGAGCGGCGACATCATCCCGAACACCGGTTATCGCAAGCAGGGCGGCCATCCCGACGTAATGGCCTACGCACAGATCCGCTTTCCTCTTGAGAAGGCGCCCGCCTTCGTACACTCGCAATCCTATGCCAAGCGCGACAAGATGGAGAGCACGACCGCCTATCCCTGGCGGGACAATTTCTGCGAGTCCCGCAGTTTCGAGGTCTGGCAATGCGGCGGCGGTTATGGCCATCAAGGCGAGGACATCCGCGCGGCCGAGTGCCCACCGCCCGGTGAAGGCCGCCAAGCCTGTGATCCCAAGCAGCGCGCCGTCGTCGCCGTGCGCGATGCGAGGGTCATACGCGCTTCCAAGGACCAGGCAGTGACGCTGCAAATCAACAGCCGGAGCGAGCACATCCGTTTCCGCTACATGCATATGAACCCGCAGGCACTGAACGCCGATGGCCTGCTCAATGGCCGCGTCGTATCGGAGGGCGAGAAGATCGGCGTGGTCTCGAATTATCTCGACCATCCCGCCGGCACCTCGATGCACCTGCATTTCGACGTGCAGGTGTTCACTCGGGACGGCTGGATCTGGGTCAGTCCCTACGTCACGCTGGTCTCCGCCTATGAGCGCCTGATCCGCGCCCGCGGCCGCGAGGTCGGCCCGGAGATCGCCGGCACGCCGCAGCCCGTGGCGCATGCGCTGCCGGAGGACGTGCTCAAGCCGGACCTGCGCGAGGGATCGGGCGGCGACGAGAACTGACGGCTTGCTCCTTCCATTGCCAGGCAGTGCAACAGAATGTTTGTCGCACACACCGCCCGCTGGAAGGCCGAAGGAACTGGGTTGATGAGTGTCGGACTGATTGGTCTTCTCGACGATATCGCAGCGATCGCAAAGGTGGCGGCAGCCTCGCTCGACGATGTCGCGGGCCAAACGGCCAAGGCGGGAGCAAAGGCGGCTGGCGTGGTCATCGATGACGCAGCCGTCACGCCCAACTACGTGATCGGCTTTGCCTCGAAACGCGAACTGCCGATCGTAGGCAAGATTGCGGTTGGGTCGCTCCGCAACAAATTGCTGATCCTGCTGCCCATCGCTTTGTTGCTTGGTTATTTCCTTCCCGCCGCAGTCACGCCGCTGCTCATGCTGGGCGGCGCCTTTCTCTGCTACGAGGGTGCCGAGAAGGTGCTCGAGGCCGTGATGCCGCATCATGCGCACGACCACGAAGCTCAGCCCCAGCCGATTGCGTTGAATGCCAGGTCGGTCGAGGACGAGAAGGTCGCGAGCGCCATCAAGACGGATTTCATCCTGTCAGCGGAGATCATGGCAATCACGTTGGCAGCCGTCCCGGCGGGCAGCATCTGGACGCAGGCGCTCGTGCTGGCCCTCGTCGCCATTTTCATCACAGTTGGTGTCTACGGCGTGGTCGCCCTGATCGTGAAGGCGGACGATGTCGGCCTGGCCCTTGCGCGTTATAGCGGCGCCTCAGTCATTGGCGGCGCAATCCGCTTGCTTGGACGTGCGCTCGTCCGCGGCATGCCGGCCTTCCTTGCGGTGCTGAGCACCATCGGCACCGCCGCCATGATCTGGGTCGGCGGCGGCATCATCCTGCACGGCATCGAACAATACGGCCCACCAGTGATCGGTCATACGGTCCATGCCGCCGCCGAGGCCGCCGCGCATTTCCTTCCCTCCATTGCCGGCATCGTCGAATGGTCGGTCGAGGCAGCCATCTCGGGCGTCGTTGGCCTCCTTGTCGGCGCGGTTGCGATACCGGCCGTCACATACGGTCTTTCACCACTATGGAAGCGTCTTAAGCGATCGCAGCCGACCTGAACAAAAGCGGCTTCGGAATGTGAGTGCCAGCTACTCCAACAGCGTCGTGAGTTGCGCGCCCTCGTCCGCCACGAACACCGCGATCAATTCCGCCGGCTCCGTGGTGCTTGCATTGGCCGAGACCAGATGGGTCGAGCCGGGCGGCTCGAAGAAGGACTGGCCGACGCCGAACGTTTCGACCGGGCCGCCGCCGAGCTGGGAGCGGATCTCGCCCTTGGTGATGTAGGCGGTGACGGATCCCGCGTGACGATGCGGCCGCGAGAACCCGCCGGGACCGTAGAACACGCGCACGATGGTGACGCGTTTGCCCGGTACGTTCGGCAGCGCGTAGGAGCCAATCGGTTCGACCTTGTCGAGCGGCGAGCTTTCGGCAGCTGTGGCGCAGAGCGGCGAGAGTGCGCCGGATATGGTGTCCATCGTTACCGGCAGCGCCTTGCCAATCCCAAGCGCGCAGGCGAGCCCGCCGATAACGGCGATCGCCATCGAGCGGGATGGCAACGGGCGCGGTGTGGTGGGCAGACTCATCGTTGTCATCATGATCTCCCTTCGTTGCAATCAGGATGCCGCCGCATTCGCTGCGACCGGCCGCTTCGCCGGCGTCCAGCGAAACGCCGCACCAAAACGGTTCCAGACGTTGATCGAGGCGACCGCTGAGGTCAGGTATGTCAGCGCGGTCTCCGAGAATTCACGGCTCGCCTCGGCGTACACGTCTTCGCCGACCCCGTCGGGCAGGCAGGTCAGCGCCTCGGTCCACGCCAGCGCGGCACGTTCCCGCGCGGAAAAGATCGGCGCCTCGCGCCAGACCACGACCAAATTGAGCTTGTCCACAGGGACGCCGATCCGCTCCGAAAGCAGGATGTGATGCTGCAGGCAGAAGGCGCAGCCGTTGATCTGCGATGCGCGCAGCTTGACCAGTTCGAGAAGCTGCTTGTCGAGGCCGGCCTTGGCCGCGACCTGGCCGAGCGCCAGCACCAGCTCATACGCGTCGGGCGCGATCCTCTTGAAATCCTCGTATTCGCTGCGGGCGTATGACATTGCCGTTCACCTCGTGGTATTGTAAGAGTGCTGACACATTATAAGAGCACTTACATGACGCGCAAGCCGCCTGATATCACGAGATCGCAACCGCGGCGGCAGGCAGCCACGGCCGCCCCGGCGGTGCGCGTCCCAGCCCCAGGGGAAGGCAAGCGCGGCGAGCAAGGCTATCTCGGCTATCTGCTGCGCCAGGCCCACGCCGCAGTTCGTCTGACGATGGAGCGGTCGCTGGCCGATCTCGGTGTCACCTCTCCGCAATTCGCGGTGCTGACCATGCTCAATGCTTATCCGGGACTGTCAGGGGCCGACGTTGCCCGCCTCACCTTTCTGACGCCCCAGACCGTCGGCGTCATCATCCGCAATCTTGAACGTGACGATGCGATTGTGATGACGCCCCATCCCGTCCACGGCCGCATCCAGCAATGGAAGCTGACGCCGCGCGGCACGACGCTTTTGAAGGCGTGCCGGGAACGGGTGATTGCGTTGGAGAAGCGCCTTGCCGCCGGGCTCGACGCCAAGGCCGAAGCAAGCATTCGCCGCTGGCTCGCAGGCATCGCAGCCGATTTGCAGGAGGACTAGGCGAAGCGCGTTCGCCGCTGACCAGCCCTAGTCGCCTCCTCCGTCGCCGCAGCCGCCACCGTCCGAATCCGAAAAGTCACTGACTGCGCCGTCGCCTTGAATACCGCGCCCAAAGTTCTCCGCGAGGATCATCAGGATGACGACGAATAACCCGGCCCCGAACGGCCAGGGATTGGCGCGGATAATGTCGAACAGCTCCTGCATTCACGCATTGTGCGCAGACGGAGGCAAACCGACCGTAAAGTGACAGGCTCAAAATTGGGGATATCCGACCTGTTGCAGGCGCGCCCTACCCGCCCTTCAACACTTTCTTAACCTCGCCATCAGGCCAGGTCTCGCCCGCTGCGATCACCCGGACGCGGCTTTGATCGGCGTCATTCACCAGCTCATGCGAACTCACCCGCTCGCCGCTTCGCTCCAGGTGCAGATCGGTTTCGGGCTCCCAGCTCAGCGTGGTCGCGAGATCGCCGGGAAAGATCTGCCATTGCGATCCGTCGTCCAGTTCGACGACATGGCTCTCCGCGTGCGCGCGTATCTTCATTCCACCCCGAATTCTCGATGAACGGACTGCGACCGACGGAGGGCCCGGCGATCGGCCGGGGCCCCACTCCATCAGTCGTTGTCGTGATGAATCACGGTCTTGCTGCGATTGCCGAATTCACCTTCCTTCTTGATCACCGTGGTGCGGTCGGCGGGCTCGCGCTCCCTGATGACGGTGGTGCGGTCGCGATCGCGGTCCCGCTCACGATATTCGTGAGACTGTCCGACGGTCACACCGGCACCGACCGGACCGACGTGAACGCCGACTTCGTCGGCCAACGCAGGCGCAGCGATGGCGGTGACCATGGCGGCGGCAAACAGATATTTCCTCATCTTCTCCTCCTCAAACGTGATGCTGGGGGAATGCGGGAGTGCGACAGTTTGTTCCGGGGAACGCGGGCCCGCGTCTGTTCCTGCAGTTCCAGGAACTGGTCACAGCCACCATGTTTCCCGCTAGAATGGGTCCATGAAACATGCTGATTCCATGGCCTCTCGCAGCCGCCGCGCTCTGCTTCGATCCACGCTCGGCGCAGCCGCACTCGTCGCAATCCCAACGCGCATCCTGGCCGCGCCTCCAGGCTTCGAGGAATGGCGTGAGGGTTTTCGCGCACGTGCCATGGCGAAAGGCATTTCGGCCGCGACCTGGCAGCGCGCGATGGCGCGGGTCGAGCCCGACATGGGCGTGTTCAAGCAGATGCGCAACCAGCCCGAATTCCATGAGCAGGTCTGGCAATACATCAACCGTCGCGTCTCCGACTGGCGCATCATCAACGGCAAGATCGCGCTGAAGAACAACGAGGCGCTGCTCGCACGCATCGAGCGCGATTTCGGCGTCGAGCGCGGTACGCTGCTGGCGCTGTGGGGCGTCGAGTCCGCCTACGGCGATCCACTGGTGCAGCAAAACCACATGACGCCGGTGTTTCCCTCGCTTGCCGCGCTCGCCTGGAACGAGCCGCGTCGCAAGGCCTATTGGGAGACTGAGCTGATCAACGCGCTGCGCATCGTCGACAAGGGCTGGAGCACGCCGGAGCAGATGCAGGGATCCTGGGCCGGCGCGATGGGGCATTCGCAATGGATGCCGGAGGTCTGGCTCAATGTCGGCATCGACTATGACGGCGACGGCAAGGTGTCGCCGTTCGGCAAGCCCGACGACGCGCTGGGCTCGACCGCAAAATATCTCGTCAATCGCGGCAAATGGCACCGCGGCGAGCATTGGGGCTACGAGGTGCGCGCGCCCGGCGAGATGAGCGGCAGCCGGACCTATGCGGCTTGGCAGGCGGCCGGCGTCACCCGCGCCGACGGCCAGCCATTCCCGCAACCCTCCGCATCGGCGCAGATATGGACTCCGGTTGCGGGCGGGCCGACGTTTCTGCTGGGGCCGAATTTCAACGCGGTGAAGAGCTACAACCCCTCGATGAACTACGCGCTGGCGATCTGCCATCTCGGCGACCGCTGCCTCGGCGCCCCGCCTTTCATCCAGCCGTTCCCCGGCTCCGAGCGCGCGCTGACGCTCGCCGAGGTGCAGGAAATGCAGACGCGGCTGACCAAGGCCGGCTTCGACACCGGCGGCACCGATGGCCGTGTCGGGAACGACACCATGAAGGCAATCAAGGATTTTCAGCAGCGCGCGGGGATCACACCGGCCGATGGCTATGGCGGGCTGAAGGTGCTGGCGAAGCTGCGCCAGGGGTCGTAACGCGCCTCAATGTCGGTACTGCGGCTCTTCCGCATCGAGCTGGCGGCGGATCGCAGCAAGATGCAGTTGCGCAGATTCGGAATCGCCCTCGCGCATCTGCTTGTAGGTCTCGGCCGCAATCGCGGGATCGACCGGCAGCACTTTCCGGCCCGTCGACATCGCCAGCACCTGCACCTCGGCGGCGCGTTCGAGATAATAGAGATCGTCCCAGGCCTCCGCGATGGTCGGTGCCAGCACCATCACGCCGTGATGCTTCATGAAGATGATATCGGCATTCCCAACGCTGGACGCGATGCGCGCGCCTTCGCGGTTGTCGAGCGCGAGGCCGTTGTAGTCGCGGTCCACGGCCGTGCGACCGTAGAATTTCAGCGCGGTCTGGCCGGCCCAGATCAGCGGATCACCCTCGGTCATCGACAGCGCCGTGGCGTAGGGCATGTGGGTGTGGAAGGCGACCTTGGCGCGCGGCAGGCGCTTGTGCATCTCGGCATGGATGTAGAACGCGGTCACCTCGGGCACGCCCTCGCCGTCAAGCACGTTGCCGTGGAAGTCGCAGATCAGCAGTTTTGACGCGGTCAGCTCGCGGAAGGCGTAGCCGTAAGGGTTGACCAGGAAGAGATCGTCATGGCCCGGCACCACGGCCGAGAAATGGTTGCAGATGCCCTCCTCAAAGCCGTTGCGCGCAGCCATGCGGAAGCAGGCGGCAAGATCCTCGCGCGCGCCGCGGATCGCGTCGGTCACGAGGTCCGAACGGTTCGAGCGGAACGTTGCTGGCGTAGATGACGAAGAGTGAAGGCTGTGCGCCATGGCGGAAGGACACCTCTGTCGGCCGGAAGACGCCCGCGTTGTACAGGTCCAACGCCTGCACGTCAGCCCCCGCGGGCGCCACCCTGCCCTTCGCAGCCCGCGCGGCGGGCTATTGCCGCCGCGGCACGCCGCCGGCATTCATGCCGCCGTCGATGACGAGCTCGCTGCCGGTGACGTAGCGCGAGGCATCGGAGGCCAGATACAGCACGCCGGAGGCGATCTCACCAGCCTGGCCGGCGCGGCCGAGCGGCGTGACGACGCGCGCACGCTCGTCTGGGTCGATCGGCGCGTTGCCCTGGTTGCCGGTCGCGCCGGTCGGGATCTTGCCCCAGATCGGCGTGTCGATGATGCCGGGATGGACGGAGTTGACGCGGATGCCGTCACAGGCCGCCGCGCACTCCATCGCGATCGACTTTGCGAACAGCCGCACGCCGCCCTTGCTCGCCGAATAGGCCGACAGCCCGGGCGCGCCGCGCAGGCCCGCGAGCGAGGACATCATGACGATCGAGCCGCCGCCGGTCTTGCGCATCAACGGTAGGCAATGCTTGACCGAGAGAAAGACGCCGTCGAGGTTGATCGCGTTCTGCTTGCGCCAGTCGCTGAGCGTCATGTCGACGATCGAGGGCACGGCAATGCCGATGCCGGCGTTGGAGACGAGAATATCGAGCCGGCCAAAGCGCTTCGCGATCTCGGCTGCGATCTCGATCCATCGCTCTTCGCTGGTGACGTCCTGCTCCAGGAAAATCGCCTTGCCGCCAGCCTTGGTGATGCGATCGGCGAGTTCTGGACCTCGCAGCTTGTCAATGTCGGTGGCGATGACGGTGGCGCCCTCGCGCGCGAACAGCTCGACGACGGCTTCGCCGATGCCGGAGGCGCCGCCCGTCACCAGCGCCACTTTACCCTCAACCTGCCCTGCCATGCTCACTCCCTTTTTTCTATACGTTTTTTTGTTGTTTGCCGGGCCTATCTAATCATGGATGGTCCCTGGTCGGGTAGCGCGACATCCATGATCCGGAATTGCACACGCTCGGCGCCCTGGTAGCGATCGACCGACAATGATCCCGCGACATGCAGTTGCTGGCCGCGATTGGCAACAAGCGCGTTGCCAAGCTTCTGTCCGATCGAACGGAACGCGATGCCGTTGACGATGGCGCCGTCGCCCGACTTGAAGCGTAGCCTCAAATGCGCCTGTCCCACCTCGTCGGCATAGACGAGCTGGTGCGCCGGCAGCGCCAACACGACTTCCGGATTGCCGCTGCCGAAGGGACCGGCGCGGTTGAGCGTCGTTGCAAGCTCGGTCGTCACCGCGCGCGCGGAAACCGCGCCGTCGATGTAGAGCTCGTTGACGTGGCGCGCCTCGGCAACGTCGCGCGCCAGCGCATGCTCGAGATAGGCACGAAATTCGGCGAGCTTTTCCTTCCGCAGCGTGACGCCCGCAGCCATCGCGTGGCCGCCGCCCTTGAGCAGAATGCCGTCGGCGACCGCCTGCCGCACGGCCTTGCCGAGATCGACGCCGGCAATCGAGCGGCCGGAACCGGTGCCGATGCCGCCAGGCTCCAGCGCGATCGCGAAGGCGGGCCGCGAGAACTTCTCCTTCAGCCGGGACGCAACGAGACCAACGACGCCGGGATGCCAGCCTTCGGAGGCCGTCACGATCACGCCGATCTTGTCCTCGAGTCCGATCGAGGCGAGCGCCTCGGCTTCGGCCTGCGCTTCGGCCGCCTGCTCGATGATACGGCGCTCGCTGTTGAGGCGGTCGAGTTCGGCGGCGATCCGCGCGGCCTCGACGCTGTCACCCTCCAAAAGCAGCCGCACGCCGAGATCGGCGCGGCCGATGCGGCCGCCGGCATTGATGCGCGGCCCCAGCATGAAGCCGAGATGCCAGGCCTCCGGCGGGCCGTTGAGCCGCGCCACGTCCATCAGCGCGGTGTGGCCGACATGGTCGCGCCGCCGCATCGCGATCAGGCCTTTGGCGACGAAAGCGCGGTTGAGACCGATCAGCGGCGCGACATCGGCAACCGTGCCGAGCGCAACGTGATGCAGCATGCCGAGCAGGTCAGGCTCGGGCATCTCCGCATTCCAGAAGCCGCGCTGGCGTAATTCGCGATTGACCGCGACCAGCGTCACCAGCACCAGACCGACGGCGGCGAGATGGCCGAGGCCGGAGAGATCATCGAGCCGGTTCGGATTGACCAGCGCGTCGACCTCCGGCAGCTCCGTGCCGGCCTGATGATGGTCGATCACGACGACGGACATGCCGAGACGTTTCGCTTCGGCGAGCGGCTCGATGCTGGTGGTGCCGCAATCGACGGTGACGAGCAGCGTGGCGCCCTTTGCGGCCAGCGCACGCACGGCTTCCGTGTTGGGCCCGTAGCCCTCGAAGATGCGGTCGGGAATGTGGATCAGCGGGTCAAGCCCGCAATGGCGCAGATGCCAGGTCAGCAGCGCCGCCGAGGTCGCGCCGTCGACATCGTAGTCGCCGAAGATCGCGACCTTCTCACCGTTCGCCGCGGCATCCGCGATCCGCTTCGCGGCGGCTTCCATCTCCGTGACCGTGAACGGGTCCGGCAGAAGCTTGCGGATGGTTGGATCGAGGAAATCGACAACGGCATCACTGTCGACACCGCGGCCTGCCAGCACCCGCGCCAGCAGCTCGGGCAGTTGGTGGCGCTGCACGATGGCAAGCGCTTTGGCCGCCCCGCGCGCATCCAGCCGGTCGCGCCAAAGCTTGTCAGTGAGCGAGCGCGCCACCCCCAGGAATGCCTGGGGCGCTTCGACGGGCAAGGCGGTGGCGGGCGGCGTCATGAACAACGGTCGGTTTGAGGAACCTGGGAGCCGGAAGTATTGCATCGTCCGGCCGACGGGACGATTGGCCCGCAATCCCCCGGGATTTGCAACGTCTGCGCGGCACAAAGCGGTGGATTGCCGTTTTGCTACGCGGACTGACTATCATTTGAGCATTCCGCAAAACAGCAAATTAAGCAGGCGTTAGGCGGAATCTCCGAAAAAGAATCGTATTCGATCTGTCAGTGATTGTTCCGGGTTCGTTGCAGATCAGACCTCATTGCCAAGGGAAGCCCCCGATGTCTGCTGCGCTGGGTCTCAAAGCCAAGCCGATCGCAAATGAACCCGCTGATGATGATTCCGATATCTCCGCGCTGATCAACCGGCTCACGGCGGAGGTCAACCAGATCGCGGTCGACAAGACCAAGGCGATCCAGCAGATCACCAACCAGATGAAGATGCTGGCGCTGAACGCACTGATCGAAAGCTCGCGCGCCGGCGCGCAGGGCGCGGGCTTCGCCGTGGTGGCGCAGGAGGTCCGCGGCGTCGGCCAGCAGGTCGAGACCATCGCCCGCGAGCTCGAAAGCCAACTGACGAAACGGACCGGCGATCTCGTCTCCTCGATCGACCGGATGAGCCAGCGCTCGCGCGGCGAGCGCATGGTCGACCTGTCGCTCAACGCCATCGAGCTGATCGACCGCAACCTCTATGAACGGACCTGCGACGTGCGCTGGTGGGCGACCGATTCAGCGTTGGTCGATTGCGCGGCTTCGCCCGACGCCGCGGCCGTGTCCCATGCCTCGCAGCGTCTCGGCGTGATCTTGGGGGCCTACACCGTCTATCTCGACCTCTGGCTCTGCGATCTCGAGGGCAACGTCATCGCCAACGGCCGTGCCGACCGCTTTCGCGCCGTGGGCCAGAACGTCGCCCATACCAAATGGTTTCGCGAGGCCAAGACCCTGCGCTCCGGCGACGACTATGTCGCGGGCGACGTCGAGAACCAGCCGCTGCTCGGCAATGCCCAGGTCGCGACCTATTGCGCCAGCGTCCGCGCCGGCGGCCAGGCCAACGGCGCGCCGATCGGGGTGCTCGCCATCCATTTCGACTGGGAGGCACAGGCCCGCGCCATCGTGCAAGGCGTGCGCGTCGGCGACAGCGACAAGGCGCGCGTGCTGCTGGTCGACTCCAATCTTCGCGTGATCGCCGCTTCCGACGGACAAGGCATTCTCAGCGAACGCATCTCGCTGTCGCTGGACGGTCGGCGCTCCGGCTTCTATCAGGACCGCTCCGGCACGCTGGTCGCGTTCCATGCGACGCCCGGCTACGAGACCTATCGGGGGCTCGGCTGGTACGGCGTGATCGTCTGCGGGGCGTGAAGCGGGAGGCGGCCTGCCTCTCCAACTCAAAACCGTGAAAACAACCCCATGCACAGTAGCCATCTGGTTGTTTTCATGACGGTTTTTTTCGCCGTTTGACGCGGGCAAACGCCGGCATGCATGCGATCATGGCACCGTTCGCGGTCCGGACCCAGAGCGCTAGGCTCTGGCGATGTCGTCTTCGACTGGCTGCAGCGTCGTAATTCCAAGCGTTTGCGACGGACGCTCCCCGAACATTGCAAGGTAATATTGCGAGAACCGGCCGAGCTCGTAAAAGCCCTGTTGCATGGCGACGGCTGTCACGGTGGTCGAACCGGGTGCGCTCTGGTGCAGGATGGAATGAACAGCGCATAGACGCTTGTGCCTTAGGAAGCTGACCGGGCCGAGGCCGAATACCTCCTGAAAGGCGCGGTGGAGGGTGCGCCGCGATACGCCCAGCGCCGCGCAAATTTCCGACACGTGCACCGGACGCGTGCCGGCGTCGTCGAGATACTCCTCGACCTTGCGGATCAGCCGTCGGGCAGAAGGGAGCCAGCCGTTGCCGTCAGGTGGCAGCGACGACGCGACGTTGGCAACCATGCATTCGGCGATCGATCGTTTCCAGAAATCGGCAGTTGACGGCGTCAGCCCATATTTGTTGTCGCGCAGGTGCGACATGACCCGAACCAGGCGGCGCGAGGCGACCGCGCCGGTCGCGAGGTCCGCGCGGAAATGCCCGCGACTTCGCCATGTGTCGGGGTCGCTCAGGCGCGCTTCTCCGCCGAACAGCGTCGCGACCTCGTTGAGGTCGAACCGCATGGCGGCGTAGGCGGAGCCGCCGTGAAAAACACCGTCATGTTCGAGCCGCGGCGGAATGACGAGCACATCGTTGATCTGCATGTCGAACGACCAGTGGGCGACGCGCTCTTCAGCCACGAGCAGCATCCCGATGATCAGCTTGTCGTCGCTGGAAACCCGCTGCGTGCGTATGCCGACGTTGAAAGCACCAATGCTGAGCGAGAAGTGGCCGATGCCGACATGGGACAACGTTCCGCGCAACCGACCGCGGCCGAGTTGCATCACGTCGACATGCGAGCCGTGGACGGCCTGCTGAAGTCCTTCGAAACCGTCCAGCTTGCGCGAATCAACCAGAAGGAATTGCCCCATGGCTGTACCCTGTTACTGAAGCGCGACAATTCTGCGGCACGCAGCAGCGAAATACCACCACAACGCGAGGTGGGTGCGACAAGCCGACTTCGCGTTTTGAGGCAAATCATCGCCGCATTTGTTTGAATTCCCTCTGCACTGAGGGATTTGCGACATGGGGCGCCAGGGTGCATACTCATAAAATCTGCTGCTAGGAGTAGGCGCGCGTGATGTCCGCTTGTCCTCCAACAGCGGCGCGAAAGCGGACGTTGTCGGACTTCCAAGAAGGGCTGACAGCCGACACGTGCCATCGTGCCAACCATCTGCTACCAAGAGATAGTCAACGCTTCGCCCTTCTCAAACCTTGTCAGACGTTTTGACAAGTTAAACGAAGCAATGACTTCGGCAAGTTGATCTTGGCTCTCTCTCAGATGCCCCCATCCCTCATTGTGCACAGCGACTAAAGCTGCATCCGGGAAGGCGCGCGCAGCCTCCAGCGCGTCCTCGCTACCCATCGTCATGTGAAACCGCCCGCGGGGCTCGGCCGCGCCTGTGTGCAGGATGACAATCCCGGGCGAAAACTTCCGCGCTACGTCAGCCGTGCCGTCGAACCAAAGCGTATCGCCAGTGATATAGATCAGGTCGCCGGGCTGCTCTGCTCCAAGCGCAAAGCCGACCACGTCACCAGCCTCGACGCCAACAGGGCCATGGCGTGCCGGCGTGGCAGTCACGATTAAACGCTGACTGTCCTTTCCTTCGAGAAAACGAGCTTCAAATGGGTCAATGCCGACGGCATTTCCACCTAAACGTTGAGCTCCCGACATGGTCGTATAGACCGCGCCGACCTTCGGTAACAAAGCCCGGCCCAAATTATCGAGATTGTCAAAATGGTGGTCGTGGCTCAACAGGACTGCATCCAGCCTTCCGACATTCTCCGCCGAGATGCTCGGACCTTCGATTTTGACGTGTTTCACGGGGCTGTGCGGCCCCTGATATTGCCCAGGTGGATCAAAGGTAGGATCAGTCAGTAGGCGAAAGCCATTGTGCTCAATGAGCACTGTTGTACCACCGATCAAGGTGAGGGTGATTGAACCGGACATGGAGCTCTCTTCAATGTTGTCCGAGCTTAGCTAATCCACTGGCCATCGGATAAAAATCCACTATCTTCTCCCAATGGCTGTTAAAAATCGCACAGCGCTTGATTGTGAGAATGTTCGGGTCTTTCTCGCGGTCGCTCGCCACGGGAGTTTGTCGGCTGCCGCGCGTGCCCTCTCCGTAAATCACGCGACGGTCGCCCGCCGCGTGAAGGTCGCTAGAGCAATCTCTTGGTGAGCGGCTGGTCGAGCGGCGTCTCGACGGTTATTTACTGACACCTGCGGGCACCCGTCTTCTCGGTCCAGCCACTGAAATGGAAACAGCGGCGGCAAACCTCAGCCGTGGCGGAGGCGAGGACAAGCCTATTGGGCTTGTTCGGGTAAACGCGCCGCCAAGTCTCTCGCAACACTTTCTCGTTTCTCGGCTCGCCAAACTGTGCAGGCAGCATCCAGGGCTCGATGTCGACTTGGCGACCGACTTTCGGTCGGTGAGTTTAGAACGACATGAGGCGGATATTGCCCTTCGTTTCGGACGTCCGCAGGATGGTGACGTTATTGCCAGGCGGCTGCTGCCAATCGGGTTGGGCTTTTACGCTAATGCCGAATGGCGGCGCCGGGCTCAAGCCGGAGCCGAGCCGGTCTTTGTCGGGTTCGATGAAGTAAACGCGCATTTGCCGGAAGCACGCTGGCTGTCCAAGCACTTTCCGCGCTGTCGAATATCTTTTCGGACCGACAGTCAGTCCGCCCAGGCGGTCGCCGCTCGTGCGGGCGCAGGCATTGCACTTCTTTCGTTGGCAAATCGAAAGACGGCCTCTTCACATGCAATCTTGAGCGTGAACCGCTGACCCGCGAGCTGTGGCTGATCATAAGGCGTCAAAGTCGAGAAAGCCTGCCTATCAAGACCGTCGCAGACTATATTTCTTTTTACTTTCGACGATGAGTCCAAATTGTTTCAGTAAGATCGATCCGCGGTCAAATTGCTTCATTCACTGGCTCTCGTAGCCGGCCACCATCCCAAGCGTGGCGGCGGGAACCAAGCTCGGCAATGAAAGTTTTTTATCTCAGGTGGCCGCTCAGGCTTTGCCTGCAATGACGCAGGATATCTTCATGTGCGGCAAATGCGATGAAATCGACGAGAAGATCGCGCACCATAGCCGGTTGTTGTCTCTTATCACTGACAAGATCGCGAGAGACGGCATCGCCGGCTTGATCGAGGAAATGAAGACGGAGAAAGCTGCACTTCATCCCGAACCAGAGGAGAAGTAACAGTGCACTCGCTGCCGAGCCAAGTTTTGCACGGAGCCTTTCGTCCGGATTTCAGGCATGCCGCGCTATTTTTTCCACGTCCGGGGTGTTGAACCGAGCACCGACACTGAAGGCGAAGACCTGCCGGACGCTGAAGCGACCTGGCGAGAGGCCACGGTTTTTGCCGCCGACCTTCTGAAGAACATGCAGGGTCGACTTGAACCGGGCCACGAATGGCACCTGGAGGTCACCGACGAGGCCGGAACGTCGATCTTCAGCATTTACATCAGCGCGCAGAACGGCCGATAGCCTCACTCTGTTGGAGGGGTTTGGCCGGAACGATCCAACGGCCGGGCGATTGCCTCTTTTCAGTAGGAGTTGCGTCATGCGTCATGCGCCGTCGATTGTGCCGCTGGATCGGCTCGACCGTGAGATTTACCTGGTGCTGGAAGACTTCGGCGCGCGCGCCGGCTGCTCGTGGCGCGAGACCGACGAGCAGAATACCGATGTCGAGACCATCATCCGCGACCTACTCTCCGGGCAGTACGCCTATCCCGTCCGTATTGTCGCCTTCAACGCGATCGAGGGCTGGTCTCGCGATGCCACCAGCGAGATCGCAGATGAGCTTGCGGTGCGTGTCAGGGGTAGCGAGATCACGCCGGCCTTGCGGGCCTTCGTCCAAGCAAATGCTTCCCGACCTTTTGCTGTACAACTGGCGCTCCCTCTACGGGGAGCCGCCTGACAGCAAATCTGCGATCACGATGTTGCGTGGGATTGATGCGATGACAGTGCGCTAAACAGGCACAGTTATCGAAGGTTCGCGCTTCCCTTTGGCTTTATTTTTTGGTACCAAAATAAATGAAACGAGCAAAAAAGATTCGTGCCAAAAAACATCGCGGCCGCCCCGCGACTGGTCAGGGCGTCCAGATCGGCACGCGCTGGCCGGAATCGACTGTCGCTCAGATCGACGCATGGGCGTCGGGACAGCAAGACACTCCCGCTCGTTCTGAATCCATCCGTCGGCTGGTCGAGATTGGCTTGGGCAAACCCGCCCCTGCCCTCGCGGTTACGTCTGCCGCCAAGGCCTCGTCCGAGCGGGCTCGGGAAATGGCGGGCAGCGCGATCGACAAGCTCAAAGACAACAAAGCGAGCCCGGATGACCAGGCCAGCCGCAAGCGGCGGCTCGTCAAGGGACCCGAGGAATTCCAGAACGTTCGACGCGACCGGCCAAATCGAAAATGAATTGACCGGCGCCCGCTTGGTCAATCTCGCCCGAAAGCAGAAAGCAAATGATCAAACCCAAACGGTCCGCCGCGCAACAACTGGCGGACGAAGCCGAACGAAGGACCCTCAATCCGATAGGATCGAGACAGACGATAGCCGACAGTCAAGCCACGCCGGAGTTTCAGGAAAACCTGAAACGCCTGAAGTCCGAGCGGCTGGAGCGTGAGGCTCGACTGAATCCGAAGCGCAAGGTCTGATTTGGGCTGATCCAGCTTTCGCCTCGCCTCGCCTGGTGGGGCCGGTCAGGCGAACGAGCCGCGTCGGATGGAGGGTGCAGAAGGTCATGGAATGTTGAATCGTCGGTGGATGATCTTCCTGTTGGTTTCCGTGGTGATTGTTTGCTCGATCTTCGCAGGCGCTCGATACTATCTAAGCAAATGCCATGGCATGGATGCGTGCGCGGCCGCCGAAGCCGAGAGCCACGAGCGCGACAAGCCAACCGAGCCACAATAGTTTTCGGGTGAAAAGCCGGCCTGCAATAGCGGCTCCGGAGCCGCGGCGGGTGCAAGGTCGAAGGTGCTAATCCACCGTTTTACAACCTGGGGAAAACTCCCTGCAGGTCAGCGCGCCTGCATTTTCCGAATCGCCTGTGCGTGCTCGCTGCCTCAGTATGTTCTGCTTGTGGGGGGCGCGTGAGCCAGTTTTTATCCGTGCTGCTGTTGGCGACCGCTATGACTCTGACCCTGTGCTTCGGGGTGGCGGCGTGGCGCCAATCCGCTGTGAGAGACGTCGATATCACTGCCACCATTCCCCATCAGGAAAACGGCTGGCGAGCGAGGCCGACGAACTAAAGCACCTTCTGTTGCGCTATCCACCGTAGTTCTAACAGTTCGATGAACGGTCTCTTGATCTCGCGCTTGGGCCTGTACCCATAACTGAGTACGCGTGAATGTCAGCGGCCACTGATCGTAGCAATCAACGACCATGTCGAGCAGATCACCGGTAACGGACAAAGCTGCACGCACCGCACCACCGCTGCCGATGAAGCGCCGGCGAATTTCGCGACGAAAGTCAGAAGACCGCGACGGCGGACTACACCACGCCGCCGAAGTCGATGCCTTCCTTGGCGAGCGCCTCGGCTTCCTCGGCGGACGCTGTCGGCTTCGTCTCGAGGTAGGGACGCTCAGTCGCCGGCAGAATGGTGCGAATGTTCTGGCCGTCTGTCCGCGTGATGCGAGCAACCCAGCGCTTGGGGCCGTGCTCAACTTGCTCGATATGGTACTGCTTGTACGTAATCATGACTCACGGACGCAACTGACGCTGGCGGAAGGTTCCCTTTATATCCAACGGGACGCCTCCGGACAACGATTTCTTAGAGTGAGGTTAAGATCGCCGGCGTGAACCCGTTCAGCGATCGTTCAGCCGCTCAGTCGTAGGCATATTGCGATTGGGAGAAGATCCGATGATCGGTGCAGTCGTCGCAACCTTGCTGGCTCTACAGCTCGGTGAGGTTCATCAGGTTCAATACCGTGTCCCTGTACACCCACCGCCGTGCGGCAACGGCTGGGACGTCGGCGCCCGCGACGGCATGTGCTACCCCAACGGCTACTTGCCGCCGCAAGAACAGGCCGCTCGGCAATACTATGGTGGCGGCAGAGGCTCTGGCCACTATCCCGTTCCTTGCGGACACGGTGCCGATATCGATACCCGCGACGGCCAGTGCTACCCGAACGGAACGGTTCCGCCGCAGTTTCAACAGGGCCGGCAAGGCTATTACGGCGATGATTATTACGAGCGCCGTCCACGGCGCCGTTACTATTGAACGGCCCCTCGGGGTAAGCCCGCGGGCCCCTAATAATCGCTTCTTCGGATCCGTGGTGACGGTGCCGGACTGCACTGTCACCTGCATTCTTTCAATTCCAAGTCGGGCAAAAGCCTCGCTCGCGTGAGCCCGCCAAGTGAGCGCGGACATGGTCCCAGATCACTTGGTCCCAGGTGACTTGCCTGACCCTATCTTCAGCTCTCCGGGGCCGAAACTGTAGCAGGCACGCTCAGCGGCGCACCTCCAACTGAAACGGGACCTACAGATTTCGACTGCCGGGCGAGCCGCTTGCGGATCGCTGCGGACAGTCCGTAGCGCGCATGCGCTCTTCGAACGGAGGACGTGACGTCCGACATCATGGCATTTTGCAGCGAGTCGATTTTCGCAATCAGCGTGGACAGCTGCGAAGATACCTTCTTCACATCGACGCGTTCGTCCGTGATGCTCTGTCGCAGCGAAAGCAGCACCATGGAATCGGCCTGCAACACAGCCGCGTTTTGCTGCAGTGCCTGGTTGCTCTCCTGCAGCGAAGCCGTGTGTTGCTGCTGGGTCGACTGAATATCCTTCAAGGCAGCGACAACCGGATCCGGCTTTGCCACTGAAGCCTCTTGCCGCGGTAGCAGATCAGCCAGGCTGCTCAGGTTCAGCGATGGCAGGCCCGACGGCCATGTGTAGATCGCCGCCGCGCCGTTGATGGCCAGGGCACACACCGACAGCACCATGACCGACGTGCGGCTCGACCGCTTGATCGGTTCTGGAGCATCCAAGCTTGCGGGTTCGTCGGCCGCGATGGCCGCAGCCAGTGCTGCAGGGTCGAGCTGTTCGACAAGGCCTTGCGTTTCGAAAGTCGTGGTCATGGCATTGACCCCAAATGAGCGAGCAACAGGAAGCCGTCGCCGGAACGTCCTCGCGACGGCTCCCTTACGCAGCACCCATCTACAACTGTCTAAAATTGTGGGCTTTTCAGCTTAATTCCACGTTAGCGGCCGCGGCCTGCTGCAGACCCCACCACCCCGGCCGACTACGGGGGCGTACGACAGACATGACACGCAGGCCGGTGCGAGAGCTCCTCCCGATCCCGGGAAGCCGCCGCGTCCCGAAGGATTTTCCGAAGTTGGCAAACTACCCCTATTTTGCCCGACGAGTCAACGACGTCTCCGCCGGAGGCAAGACCGCCGTGTGCCAAAAAGAAAGCGTTGCGCCAGCAGGACTTAGCTACTGTGCATGGGGTTGTTTTCGCGATTTTGGCCACCGCCTGTTCGTGCGCCGGGCCCCTGTCCCAAAAGCCGCGAGACAACCCGCTCAAAAAGTGTAGGATTCGACAAAACAGGGAGGAACGGCATGTTTGAAATCAGCGGTTTCGACACGGCAGGAATCGTCAGCCTCAAGCGGCTGTCACTCACCGCCGCCCTCAAGAAGGCCAAGGAGCTTATTGCTGACGGGTGCTGGGGCGTTCAGGTGATTGGTCCAGGTGGCCAGGTCTACACCTCGTTCGAGGAGCAAGCCGCGTAGCCGCCCGCCTTCGGCATCAATCTTCGGCATCATTCGGAAAGCACCCGACCGATCGCGCGCCGCGCGCTCTGGCCGTTGCGGTGATCGACGTGAAAACCCCAGCGCCTGGGTGGAGCGCTGGGGCGTTTTCAAAATATCAATTGGTGAAGCAATGAGGCCTTCGTAGCAGCGATCCCGACCATCGCTTGTGAACTGCTTCACACGTCCTTCGATCTTTCCACACCTTGCCGAGGCTCAACTGCCGCGCGCCGTGCCGTTGCCAATCAACTCGTTTGGGAGCACGCTCTCTCCAGGCGCGCAGACGCCGCTCAGGGAGAAAGCCATGAAGGACACGGGCCTGGATCATC
Source organism: Bradyrhizobium sp. 76 (assembly GCF_023073025.1). Lineage (NCBI taxonomy): Bacteria > Pseudomonadati > Pseudomonadota > Alphaproteobacteria > Hyphomicrobiales > Nitrobacteraceae > Bradyrhizobium > Bradyrhizobium sp. 76. Next base: position 743,890 of record NZ_JADPIS010000015.1, on the reverse strand, counting down.
GCCACCGCGACAAGGATGGCGCGATCAGCAAGAAGCACGGCAACACGCTGGTCGGTACGTTGCGCAAGATCTACGGCAAGGGTTTTGCCGCCGGCTATCCGGATACGACTGAACTCAGCGAGGTCTTGCACCAGCTGAACGAGACATCGCTAAGCCAGTTGCGTCGCGATCACGACACCGGGCATCTCGGCCACAAGATCGACCACGTCCCGAAGTGACGGCCTCCCCTCGTCCCAACTTCAGGTAGTTGAAATCAACTTCGCTGCCGGGTGTCTCGGCGAATTTGCCGTTTGAGCCCTCGCCGCCCGAGCGCTAGAATGAGCCTTTTAATGGAGGCTCATTTGAAACAGTTCATTGTCATCACCGCCCTTGCGCTCGCCGTGACGGCTCCCGCCCGCTCGCAGGCCCTCGTCGATCCCAACAAGGTTGCTCCCGAATATCGCGAGGCGGCCGAGAAACGGCGTGCCGAGCAGATGCGGCAGCGCGAATGCGCGCTAAAGGCAGATCTCGAGAAGGTGCTGCCCAGGGATCGCACCGTCTACCTCAACCATTGCCTGGACACGATGGCGGCCAAGCAATAGGCGGCTGTTTCAAGCGGCTTGAAGTGCCGGACGCGTTCAAGCTTTCTTCAGACATTTGGGATCATCTGACGATCCATTTCCATCAGTCATTGTCGATCGACCGCGCATGAGTTTCGTCCAGATTCAGTGCACGCGCTGCAAGACCGTGTTCCGCGACCGCGCGGGACGGTTGCAGGACGGCTATTCCAGGCAATGTCCGAGCTGCGAGGTGGTGCTGTTCTTCGCGGAGGATTCACCGAACCCTCAGGTCAAGCAGGCCATGAAGCGCGCGCGCAAGGTTCGCAAGGAGCAGCGCGAAACCGAAATGGCCAGGGTGTCCGCGCCGCAACCGCGCGCCAATTTTTCGCGGGCCCACACCGGACGGATACAGCTCTCGTCGGAGGACGACGGGGACTAGCTCACCCGCGCTTCCGCGGAAACAGGCGGTCGCGGATATAGCGCGAGGTCGGCGTCAGGCGGATGCCGCGCGGCTTCTGCCAGACGGCGCGGTCGATCTCGTTCTTGTCGCCGATCGCGAGCCTGCCCTTGGCGCCCTTGGCGATGAATATCGCGTCGCTCATCTTGCGGCCGGAGCGCTTGTTCCTGGCCGTCACTTCCTTCCAGAGGCTGATCCGGCCGAGCTTCAGCTTGGGCAGCTCTTCCTTGATCTCCCGCCGCAGGCAGTCCTTGTCGGACTCGCGCGCGCGCTTGCGGCCGCCCGGGAACATCCACAGGCCGTCCGACCGGCGCCTGACCAACAATACCTTGCCGCGCTTGGCGGCGACCAGCTTGGAAGACTTCGCCATGTCCGCCGTAATCGAGAACAGAATCGAGCCCATGGTAACTTGTCTAGTCGGATAGACAAGTTCCGTGGACCTTGATCACACGGGGCTAAGGCCGCCAGGTCTGATTGACTCCGGCAGGCAGGCCGATCCGCCGTGCGAGGGGGCCGGATCAGCCCTCGCCCGTCGCTGTCCCCGCCCTCGACCCCGCCTCTGCCCGGTCCTCCGTCCTGATCCAGGCCATCATCATCTCCCAGGCCACCGACAGGATGATCGGGCCGATGAACAGGCCGACGATGCCGTGGGCAAGCGTGCCGCCGATCACGCCGACGAAGATGACGATGGTCGGCGTGGTCAGGCCGCGCCCCATCACCAGCGGCTTCAACATGGTGTCGAGGAAGCCGACGACGACGAGAAACACGGTGAGCAGCAGCGCGGTGGTGACGTCCTTGGCGGTCCAGATCCAGATGATCACCGGCAGCAGCACCAGGAAGGCGCCGATCTGCACGATCGAGAGCAGCAGCACGATAAAGGCGAGCAGGCCTGCGCTCGGCACCGCGGCAAGCTTGAAGCCGATGCCGGCGAGCAATGCCTGCACGATCGCGACGCCGATCACGCCTTGCGCCACGGCACGGATGGTTGCGCCTGCGAGCCCCAGGAAATGCTCGCTCTGTTCGGGCACGATGCGAAACAGGAAGCCGCGGCCGGCCGCAACCAGCCTTGGCCCGTGCGGAAACAGGAAGCCGGCCACGAACACCGAGACCAGGAACTGGAGCGTGCCGACGCCGGCGTCACCCGCGAGCCCAAGCAACGGTCCCGCCAGCGGCTGGAGATACGGCGCCACCTCGCGTAGCACCGCGCGGATGTTGTTGTAGGCCTGCTCCCACAAATCGAATAGCCAGGGGCCAACGAGCGGCCACGATTTGAGCTGCTCCGGCGCCGACTGAAGCGCGAGGTCGCCGGTGCCGAGCTGGTGCGCCAGCTCGCGCACGCCGTCCACTGCGCTGATGCCGAGCCAGGTCGCAGGACCGATGACGATGCCGAGCGTGATCAGGGTCAGGATCGCCGCTGCGGTCTTGGGCCGGCCGCCCAGGATCTTCGCGACCCAGCTGAAGGCCGGGTAGAACGCGACCGCGAGCACGCCGCTCCAGGCAAGGATCGGCACGAAGGGGCGGATGATCAGGAAGGTCCAGATGATCAGCAGGCCGAGCAGGCCGACGCGGATCACGAGCTGGATGATGTCCTCGCCCGTCAGGAGCTGACGCAGACTTTTCACGGGCACGGCTTTCCTTGCGGCATTGACGCGGGTTCCGCCACTTGCGCGGCCCAGCGTTATTGCCAGCCGCGCACCCGGCGTCAAGGCGACGGGGCCGGCCCGAGCCGGTGATTAGGAACGCATCGGGCCATTCGGCATTCGAGACGATGGCACGCCCCCCAGAGAGCCCGTCGCACACGCAGGCATTCACCGCGGCGTGCACATTTCGCTGAAGCCAAACGCGGCACCGGGCTATTGGCGCTACGCCTATGCCGTCGGCGACAGGGCCCGCTGCGGGCGCGTGCAAGGCAGGCTGCCGTTGCTCGCCATCAGGCGCGTACAGATGCGCATCGACCGGGACATGCGGAGCAACCGGACCGGCGATTGATCTTGCGACAGCGCCGCGCGCGGCGAGCGCGCCGGCAAGGCCGGCAACCGGATGTCGGCTTGGCTAACGACGATTAACCGGATTTCAGCCGACCGGTTTACGCCGTTGCAAAGGCGCGCACCTAGGCTTCCGTCGAGGTCCCCCAAACCACTTTCGGTGCAATGGCCAATAGCATCTGGACGATCGAAGAATTCACCTGCCCGGGTTGCAGCATGAACTACACCGCGACAAGGGAGGAGCACGCCGAAGCGCATTCCGGCAGCTTCAAGTGCAGCATCTGCAGCGGCGTCGTGCACACCTGGTCCGGCAAGCATCATTTCTTCGGCTGGGAAGCGGTGAAGGCCAAGCCACCCGTGTTCGGAAGACGCTGGGCCGGCGCGGGCTGGTAGACTGCTTCCAGCGGACCCAGACCCGCTACTCCCGTCAACGCTGCCTGCCCGAACTGCGGCTTCTGCTACTCTGCGGCACCGGTTAACATCCGCGCCCCGCAACTGAAGCCGACACGCAATGACCTCACCCTTCGTTCCCCAGATCGCCCTTTACCGCACCTGGCTCGCCGAACAGCGCGGCCTTACCTTCGCAAGCTACGAGGAGATGCGGCAATGGTCGGTGCGCGACCTCGACGGGTTCTGGCGCAGCATCTGGGACTATTACGATCTGCAATCGCCAACGCCATTTGCGGCCGTGATCACCGAGCGCAAGGTGCCCGGCGCGGTCTGGTTTCCCGGCGCCCAGGTCAACTATGCCCGGCAGGTGTTCCGCCATGTGGAGGCGGCTGACGCCGCCGGCCTGCCAGCGATCGTCAGTTCCGGCGAGGACGGCAGGCTTTGCGAGACGAGCTGGCCGGAGCTGCGGCGCAAGGCGGCTGCCCTCGCGCTGCATCTGAAAGAAAAAGGCATCAATCCCGGCGACCGGGTCGCCGCCTATCTGCCCAACATCCCCGAGACCATCATCGCATTCCTGGCGAGCGCCAGTATCGGCGCGATCTGGAGCGTGTGCGCGCCCGACATGGCCGCACCCGCCGTGATCGACCGCTTCAAGCAGATCGAACCGAAAGTGCTGATTGCCTGCGACGCAGTCACCTATGCCGGACGCCGACACGATCGCAAAGACGTTCTCGCCGAGCTGCGGCGATCGCTGCCGACGGTCGAGCACGTCATCCTGCACAGCGAGGCCGCCGCGCCCGCAGCGGCGGACGCCCTGCTCTCCGAGATTGTCGCAGCAACAGGCGCGGAGATCGACGCGTTCGAGCCAACGTGGCTGCCGTTCGATCATCCGCTCTGGATCGTCTATTCGAGCGGCACCACGGGCCTGCCGAAGCCGATCGTGCACGGCCATGGCGGCATCGTCATCGTGGTGCTGGCGCTGCTGGGATTGCACAACGATCTCGGCTGCTCCTACCACGAGAACTCGTTCGGCGAGCGCTATCACTGGTACTCTTCGACGGGCTGGATCATGTGGAACAGCCAGATCGGCGGCCTGCTCGGCGGCACCACCTGCTGCATCTTCGACGGCAGCCCCGGCGGCGCCAGGGACAAGCCGGACTGGACCACGTTGTGGCGCTTCGTCGCGCAATCCAAAGCGACCTTCTTCGGTGCGGGCGCCGCGTTCTTCGCCAACTGCGCCAAGGCCGAGATCGACCTCACCGCCGCCGGTGATCTCTCACAGCTTCGATGTCTCGGCTCGACCGGCTCTCCGCTGAGCGCCGACACGCAAGCCTGGTTCAACGACCGCTTCGCGGCGCTCGCGAAGATCAACGGCAGCAAGGCGCAGGCCGATATCTGGTGGGCCAACATCTCCGGCGGCACCGATTTCGCCGGCGCCTTCATTGGCGGAAATCGCGAACTGCCGCAGACGCCGGGCGCGATGCAGTGCCGTCTGCTGGGTGCCGCCGTGGAAGCCTTCGACGAACAGGGCCGCGCCGTCATCGGCGAGGTCGGCGAGCTCGTCTGCACCGAGCCGATGCCGTCGATGCCGCTCTATTTCTGGAACGACAAGGGCGATGCGCGCTATCGCGCGAGCTATTTCGAGACCTATCCGGACAATTTCGACGGCAGCGGCCGCGGGCCGGTGTGGCGGCATGGCGACTGGCTCAAGGTCGACCCGGACGGCTCCTGCATCATCTATGGCCGCAGCGATGCCACCATCAACCGGCATGGTCTGCGCATGGGCACGAGCGAACTCTACTCCGCGATCGAGGCGTTGCCGGAGGTGCTGGATTCCCTCGTCGTCGATCTCGAATATCTCGGCCGTGACAGCTACATGCCGCTGTTCGTGGTGCTGCGCGAAGGCGTCGCCTTCGACGGCGCAATGCAGGCGAGGATCAACAAGGCGATCGAGGCCGGCCTCTCCCGCCGCTTCCTGCCCAACGAGATTTTTGCGGTCGCCGAGATCCCGCGCACGCTCTCGGGCAAGAAGCAGGAGCTGCCGATCAAGAAGCTGCTGCTCGGCCAGCCCGTCGAGAAGGTCATCAACCGGGAGGCGATGGCCAATCCCGCCTGCCTCGACTGGTATCTTGCCTTTGCACGCGACTATCTGGCGCGGAGGGAGACCTGAGGGGAGATCGCCCCAATTGTGCCGATGCCGTTTGGACTCCGTTCACCGATCGCCGCTAGAGCAGGATGGATCTTCCGAAAACGAACGCGCGCCATGGCCGACCTCAACGCCGTCCTCACCAGGCTCAACGACCGTCTGCTCCGCCTCGAGGGCGAGTTGTTCGTGCTGCGCTCGCTGGCCCGCGCGACGCTGACGGCGGGCGATGACCACGCGGCGCGAATGCGCAAGCTGGTCGAGGCCGCAAAGGTCGCGCTCGACGATGAGGCCAGCCGCCCCCTCGACAAGCCGACGCGCAAATATGTCGATGCGGCGACCGCGCTGGTGGAGGAATTGCTGGTCGAGCCGACCCAGGCACGGCCGTTGTTCACCGTCATCGACGGCGGCCGGCGCGACTGAGCGTCAAATTGACTGACCGTTGTCCGTCGCAGCGATATCGCCTGACTTGAGCCGGCTGAGGCCGGCTTCGATGATCGCGATCTCCTCGTCGATCTGACCGATCGGCAGGCTGAAGTCGTAGCCGGACCTGCTCTTCAGATCGACCGCAAGCCGCTGTCTGTGCATCATCAGCTCGTCAAGGCCGCGCCGGTTCTTCAGCCGGACATAGACGTCGACGATCTGCTCAATCGCGCTCGGCATGAAATCGGTCCCGGCGAAAAGCCCGCACGGCGCACCCACGCCGGCGGGACGATCTCGGTGTCGCGGTACGCAATACAAATCCGCGACGGATTCGTCGATACGCCAAGCTGGTTGAGATCATGTTACCGTCAGATGATTTCGTGATGGCCGCGCATGAAAAAGCCGCTGGCGATCATGCCAGCGGCCAAATCCGGGTTCGAAAACGGATACGGGTTGAAATGTCGCCAGCCCCGGTTGGTCCACGTTCTACCGGCAAATCCTGGATCTCTGTGTTAAAAACGAAACACAGGAACAGGCCTATCTCTAATCGCCGCCCGACCGTGGCGGCGTGGCACGGCTAGTCTGTGACGCAGAAATATTTGCGCGGCAGCCTGCGGTAGGCGCTGTAGCGGTAATGCGGCCGGTACGCGTAGCCGCGATAGAGTGCCGGCGGCTCCTGGCCGTAATAGGCGCCGTGATAGAAATTGATGACCGGCCCTTCCGCGCAGCGATAGGTGTCCCAGGTCGGACCGATGAAGGGCGCCACACCAACCTCAGGCGGAACCACCGGATAGGGCTGTCCGCCGGCGCGCGCCGGAGGGGTTGCGACTAGGGCCGCGAGAAGGACAACCACGCGCTTCGCATGCGTTCGCTCCGAGCCGATGTCATCCGCGTATGGAAGCACCGGACCGGCCGACGCCGCAATCGCGGAATTCATCGCGCAGCCTCGCTCGGTGCATTGTTGATAACCGGCGCAAACGCAGTGCGGGTGGTGACAGGACGTCCGGACGTGTTATCGGGAGGTGACGCAGTTGCGAGACGGATCGGACACCCATGCGCATTACCCTCGTCGGCTCCCGCCATTTCGGCGTGACCACCCTGAACATGCTCCGGGAGCACGGTGTCTCGATCGTGCGGGTTGTGGTGGCCGACGCCGAGGATCGTCTCGCCGCGACGGCCAAGGCGGCGGGCATCGAGGTCGTGGTCCAGGCCAATCCCAAGCTGGTGGTGGCCTCCGAGATCGCCCCCGACACCGATCTGATCGTCACCGCGCACAGCCACGCCCGGATCGGCAAGGACGCGCTCGAGGCCGCGAAGCTGGGCGGGATCGGCTATCATCCCTCGCTGCTGCCGCGTCACCGCGGCAAGGCGGCCGTGGAATGGACCATCAAGGAAGGCGACCCGATCGCCGGCGGCACGATCTACCACCTCGCCGATCGCATGGACGCCGGCGCCATCGCGGCCCAGGAGTGGTGCTTCGTCAAGAAGGGCGAGACGGCGCGGGAGCTGTGGGAGCGCGCGCTCGCCCCGCTCGGGCTCAAATTGCTGGCCGACGTGATCGATTATGCCAAGGTCCACAAGGCGCTGCCGTCCAAGACTCAGGACGAGCAGTTCGCGACCTCGGCGCCAAGCCTTTCCTAAGGCCCTTTCCTGAGTCGCTGTCCCGACGTTTACCCTTAACGTGAAGGGGCGTTGATTCTGCTTCGAAAATTGCAGCCGGAAATCCAAATAAACCATTGTTCCTGCAGGAACAATTTTCGATTTGGCACCGCACCAAATTTCCGTCACATTTGGCCCGAATAAGGGTCAGCATATCAGACAAATTCAAGGACGGATTTTATGCGTTTTGCTCGCATTGCGGCGTTCTGTGCCGCTTCAGTTTTCACCCTCGCCGCGCCCGCTTTCGCCCAGACTCCCTATGACGGCAACTGGCAGGTCACCATCGTCACCAAGAGCGGTTCCTGCGAGCCGACCGCAAGCTCCTTGCTGACGGTTGCCGACGGCAAGATCACCGCGCCGGGCGCTAACGTTTCCGGCACCATCGGCAGCGGGGGACTTGTGAAAGTTTCGATCAATGGTGCATATGCCAACGGTCAACTCAGCGGCAACGCCGGATCGGGGAAGTGGAATGGAGCATCTGCAGGCATACCGTGCAGCGGGCGGTGGGAAGCATCGCGCCAATAGAAGAATCGTGACCAGCGGTCTGGGCCAGCGGCTCCTGATTGCGGCTGCCGTCATGTTTGCGGCCGGAATTGCCAATTCCGAGAGCAAGGCCCAGTCGGGCCCGTTTGCGCCGCTGGCAGGCAGCTGGAGCGGCTCGGGAACGGTCACGTTGGATGACGGCTCGACCGAGCGGATCCGCTGCCGGGCCAAATACGCTCCGGTCGGACCGACGATGGAGTTGTCGCTGACCTGCGCCAGCGACGCCTACAAGTTCAACCTCGGCGCCAACGTCAAGGCTGAAGGCAGCGCCATCGCGGGCAGCTGGTCCGAGGCCAGCCGCAATATCAGCGGCTCCCTTTCGGGCCGCGGCGCGGGTGGAAACTATGAGCTGCTCGCCTCCACCGCCGGCTTCAACGCCAACATCTCGCTGAAGACGTCCGGCAACAAGCAGAACGTCACGATGCGTGCCGATAGCCAGTTCCGCGGCGCCAACATCTCGCTGTCGCGCTAAGCCGATACAAGTAGATTGACAATCGACCCGGCGATCTCGCCGGGTCGATTTTTTATGTGCCCGGCACGAACGCCGTGACCTCGATCTCGACCTTGGCCCGGTCGTCCACGAGGCCGCCGATGTAGAGCAAGGTCGAGGGCGGGAAATTGCGCCCCAGCGTTTCCTTCCAAGCCGCGCCGATGCCGGACCCGGCTGCCTCATATTCGCTGCGGCTGGTCAGATACCAGGTCAGGCGGACGATATGCTCGGGGCCGGCGTCGGCCTCGCCCAGGAGCTTGATGACCCGCTTCAGCGCGGTCCCGACCTGCGCTGCCATGTCAGGCGCGTAATTGCCGGTCTCGTCGCCGCCGGTCTGCCCGGCCAGCACCACCCAGCGGCCCGGCCCCTCGACCGCGACGCCATGGGAAAAGCCGCGCGGTTTTTTCCACTCGGCCGGCTGCAAGATGTGCATGAGCGAAGATCTCCCGATTTTTCTCGTTGTTCAGTGATGCCTTAGCACGCCGCCATGCATCGCTGCACCGGCAGATTTGGCCGTTGCAAACGGCGACGATGTCGCCGATACCGGCCCTCCCTCAGAACCCTCGCCTCCCAAACCTGCGCCGATGAACACCACACCGTCCAAAACGATGGCTGCCCTCTGGATGGCGGGCTGGCTGTCGCTGATGCTGGTCATGGCGGTCGCCGGGCGCGAGACCACGCGCGAGCTGAATGTATTTCAGATCATGGAAGTGCGTTCGGTGATCGGGTTCACGCTTCTGCTGCCGATCATCTACCGGTCCGGTGGCTTCAAGGCGGTCGCGACCAAGCGCCTGCCCCAGCATCTCGCGCGCAATGGGGTGCATTATTTCGCACAGCTCGGCTGGTTCTACGCACTGACGCTGATCGGGATCGGCCAGGTCGTCGCGATCGAATTCACCATGCCGATCTGGACGGCACTGCTGGCCGCAACATTCCTGTCCGAACGCATGACCGTCTGGAAGATCGCCGCGATCGTGCTCGGTATCGTCGGCGTGGTCATGATCGTGCGGCCCGCCACCGGCGAGATTAATCCGGGCCAGCTGATCGCGCTGGGAGCCGCGATCGGCTTCAGCATCTCCATGATATTGGCGAAATCACTGACCCGGACCGAGAGCGCATTGTCGATCCTATTCTGGATGATCGTCGTGCAGATGGTCGTGGGTCTGCTCCCGACGCTCTATGTCTGGACCTGGCCGTCGGCCTCCCTGTGGGGTTGGCTGTTCGTTATCGGGGTCTGCGGCACATTCTCGCACTATTGCCTCGCCAGCGCGCTCCGGTACGCGGATGCGACCATCGTGGTGCCGATGGACTTTCTGCGGGTTCCGCTCACGGCCACCGTCGGCTGGCTGCTCTATTCCGAGCGGCTCGACTCCTGGACCGTGCTCGGCGCGGCGCTGATCCTCTGCGGCAATCTCCTGAACTTGAAGCCGGCTTCGCCGGTTCCCGCCCGCGCACGCTGAACCTTGCGCCGCTTCGTGCGACAAAACCAAGTGTCCGTGTGATTTAGATCACGTTGGAAGGGTATTCCATCGTGCACATTCTGCCACACTGCAGCGGGTTGAACGCGACGAACTGCCGTTTTGGTGGCGCCAAATCGGCCACTTCGTGTAAGTTCGTTGCCAATCTGTTGCTGCCTGCAATTTCGATTCTGTTGGGGATTCCAGATGCGCACTCTCACCCTCCTCGCGTCGCTGATGTGCATGGTACTGTCGGTCAGTGCCGCGAAGGCCGACCGCCGTGTTGCTTTCGTCGTCGGCAACGGCACCTACAAGAACGTCGCACAATTGCCGAACCCGCCGATCGACGCCAAAGCGATGGCGGCAACGCTGCGCAATGTCGGCTTCGAGGTGATCGAAGGTTCGAACCTCTCGCGCGACCAGATGACGGAGAAGCTGCTGGACTTCGGCCGCAAGGCGCAGGGCTCGGATGTCGCAGTGTTCTATTATGCCGGTCACGGCATCGCGGTCGGCGGCTCCAACTATCTTCTGCCTGTCGATGCCGACATCAAGTCGGAGATGGACGTCAAGCTCGGTGCCGCCATCAACATCGATCTGACGCTCGAGCAGACCATGGGCGACGCCAAGGTCAAGCTGGTCTTCCTTGACGCCTGCCGCGACAATCCGTTCGCCGCCAAGATCAAGTCGAACTCCGCGACCCGCAGCGTCAACGTGCAGAGCGGTCTTGCCGAGATGAAATCCGGCGAAGGCACGCTGATCGCGTTCGCCACCGGTCCGGGCCAGACCGCGCTCGACGGCCAGGAGGGCAACAACAGCCCGTTCACCCGTGCGCTGATCGACAACATCACCAAGCCTGGCATCGAGATCCAGCAGGCGATGACGTCGGTCCGCGCCCAGGTCAACGAGGAGACCCACAAGGGTCAGCTGCCCTGGGGCCACACCAATTTGATCGGTGCGGTCTATCTCAACCAGGCTCCGACGACCCAGGTCGCCAATGCGGCACCGACGGCTGCTGGCGTCGTGCCCGCGGCAACAGGCGGCAATTCGGACGGTGTCGAGCTCGAATACTGGCGGTCGGTCAAGGAGAGCAACAAGCCCGAAGAGCTCAACGCCTACCTCTCCACCTACCCGAACGGCCAGTTCAAGGCACTGGCGCTGGCGCGGCTCGCGGCAATCAAGAGCGGCCCGTCGACGACGACCCGCAACCTCAACGCCGGTGTCGATCCTGCCACCTTCACCGACGACGCCAGCCAGCTCACCGAGGACCAGATCGGCCTCGACAAGGGGCAGCGCCGCGACGTGCAGCGCCGCCTGACCGGACTCGGATTCGACACCAAGGTCACCGGGGCGTTCAGCGAGGACACCCGTACGGTGCTCAAGCGCTGGCAGGCGGCACGTGGCTATCCATCGAGCGGCTATCTCAACAAGCTGCAGCACAAGGCCCTGCTGTCGGAGATCGTGGCCTCCGCGCCGACCACTGCGAGCGACGACAGCGCGAAGCCGGCCCGACGTGCCCCGGCCCAGGCGCAGAGCGCACCCGCCCAGCATCGCGGCGGCGGCGGCGACGCCGGCGCAGCCTTCGTCGGCGGCGTCGTCGGCGGCATGATGGGCGGCATGTTCCGCCGCTGAGGCGAGGCCAACCGCAAATACAAAAGCCCGGCTCGCGCCGGGCTTTTTCGTTGCGACTAGCCAAACCTTTGGCGCCTACTTCCCCGCGGCCTTTCGCAGCGCCTCGTTGATGCGATCCTGCCAGCCGGGGCCGCCGGCCTGGAAATGCTCCAGCACGTCCTGGTCAATGCGCAGCGTGACCTGCTCCTTGACCCCCGGCGCCACGTTCTGCTTTGGCGGCGCCGCGGCGACCTTCGCCGTCACCTTCTTGAACGCCGCCTCGGCCTCCGTCCTGGCGTCGCCCAACGTCCGCGGCCGCCTCGGTGGTTGATCCGCCATGTCCTAGATTCCCTCAAACAGAGCCGTCGAAAGATACCGCTCGGAGAAGGACGGCACTATAGCCAGGATGGTTTTTCCCGCAGCTTCCGGCCGCTTGCCGATCTCGAGGGCCGCGGCGATCGCTGCGCCCGAGGAGATGCCGCCCGGAATGCCCTCGTGCCGCGCCAGCGCCCGCGAGGTCTCAATCGCCGTCGTGGAGTTGATCTTCACGATCTCGTCGATCACCGAGCGATCGAGGATGTCAGGGACGAAGCCCGCACCGATGCCCTGGATCTTGTGCGGCGTATGCTGGCCACCCGACAGCACCGGGCTCTCCTCCGGCTCGACCGCGACCACGCGCAGCGAAGGCTTGCGCGGCTTCAGCACCTGGCCGACGCCGGTGATGGTGCCGCCGGTGCCGACGCCGGCGACGAAGAAGTCGACGTTGCCGCCGGTGTCATTCCAGATCTCCTCCGCGGTGGTGCGGCGGTGCACCTCGGGATTGGCGAGATTCTTGAACTGCTGCGGCATCACCGAATTCGGCGTCGTCTTCAACAGCTCTTCGGCCGTAGCGATGGCGCCCTTCATGCCTTGTGCGGCCGGTGTCAGCACCAGCTCCGCGCCGAGAAAGGCCAGCATCTTGCGTCGTTCGATCGACATCGACTCCGGCATGACAAGCTTGAGCCTATAGCCGCGCGACGCGGCGACGAAGGCCAGCGCGATGCCGGTATTGCCGGAGGTCGGTTCGATCAGCACGGTGTCGGGCTTGACGATGCCGGCCTTCTCCATGGCGATGATCATGGCCGCGCCGATGCGATCCTTCACGCTTGCGGCGGGATTGAAATATTCAAGCTTTGCCAAAATGGTCGCGTTCACGCCGTGCATGCCCGGCAGCCGGCGCAAGCGCACGATCGGCGTGTCGCCAAAAGCATCGACGATCGAGTCATAGATCCGGCCGCGGCCGGGTTGGTGCGCTGCACCCGTGGTGGACGATGCGTCCATGATGAACTCCCTGTGGCGACGATTGTGCTTCTGTTGCAGCTCTTGCGCAGTTAGAGACAGCCTGCGGCGACACGCAAGCGAGATTGCGGCACATGTTAAATACGCTGCATCGCAAAATCGCGTGAGCAATAATTATCAGAAAACCAACGCATTTGTGTTGCGACCTCGTCAACTGATTCTGCTTATGTTAGACTTAGGTCTCAAAGCTGGGAGGTCACCACGATGTCAGCAGTCGCTGAAGTGTTGTCGACCGTCGCAACGAACCGCGCTCCGCGTTGCAGTGAGTTGCCGACCTGTCCCGTCTGCGCCGACTCCATGATCGCCGCCGAAGGTTCTGCGTATCTGTCGGAACACGTGATCAGCTATCTCTGGACCTGCGACAATTGCGGCTACGGCTTCGTGACCAAGCACTCCGTCAAGCAGCGTTTCCTCTGCAACTGACCTAGCGCGGGGCGATGTCGCCCCTCGCCCAGTTCTCGCGCGTACGCCGATAGAACTCTTCGAACATGCCCTGTGCGACCGCGTCCCTGATGCCCTGCATCAGAAACTGGTAGTAAGCGATATTGATCTCGGACAGCAGCATCGCACCCAGCGTCTCGCCCGCCTTGACGAGATGATGCAAATAGGCGCGCGCGTAGGTGCGCGCCGACGGCCAGGTACTCTCTTCGTCGAGCGGCCGGGGATCGTCGGCGTGGCGCGCGTTGCGCAAATTCACCTGGCCGAAGCGTGTGAAGGCTACGCCATGCCGGCCATTGCGCGTCGGCATCACGCAGTCGAACATGTCGATGCCGCGCTTGACAGCCTCGAGGATGTCGTCGGGCGTGCCGACGCCCATCAGATAGCGCGGCCGCTCTCTCGGCAGCAGCGGCGCTGTCTCGTCGATCATCGCGAGCATCACGGCTTGCGGCTCACCGACGGCAAGGCCGCCAATCGCATAACCATGGAAACCGATCTCGACGAGGCCTTGCGCGCTGGCATGGCGAAGCTGGGGTATGTCGCCGCCCTGCACGATGCCAAACAGCATGTAGCCGTCGGGCGCGCTCTCGAAGGCGCGCTTGCTTCGCTCGGCCCAGCGCAGCGACAATTGCATTGCGCGGTCGATGTCGGCGCGCTCGGCGGGCAGCCGCACGCATTCGTCCATCTGCATCGCGATATCGGAGCCTAGCAAACGCTGCACCTCGATCGAGCGCTCCGGCGACAGCTCGACCTTGGCACCGTCGATATGCGAACGGAACGTCACGGCGTGCTCGCTGACCTTGCGCAAATCCGCCAGCGACATCACCTGGAAGCCGCCGGAATCCGTCAGCATCGGCCCGTTCCAGCCGGTGAATGTCTGCAAGCCGCCAAGTGCTGCGATCCGCTCGGCGCCGGGACGCAGCATCAGATGATAGGTGTTGCCGAGCACGATGTCGGCACCGGCCTCACGCACCTCGCGCCAGTGCATGCCCTTCATCGCGCCGGCGGTACCGACCGGCATGAAGGCGGGCGTGCGCACCACGCCGTGCGGCGTGGTCAGGCGCCCGGTGCGCGCGGCGCCATCCATGGCGAGCAGTTCGAAATGATTGGGCAGACCGGTGTCAGGACGATTCATGACGGTGCTTATTGCGTGTCGGAGCGGGCCGATCAACCCGCCCAGGCGCTGCATCGGCCGGCTTATGCATCGGATTGGGACAGGGCCACCAATATTTGGAACACGGAAATTTGCGCCTGCCACGCTTGTTGAACAAAACGATACAGTGTAGTTTTATCCCCGGGGCTGGATGAGCTGCCGCGGCGATGTTGCCGGCGGCGGTAGATGCGTGATCGCCAGCCACCGACAATGCCCTTCCCTTTAATTCGACTGACACGTCCGGCAGTTCGCATGGCTGGGCAAGGCAGACCTGCGCCCGCCTGTTCGGATGGCTGGTCCTGACGTGTAGCCTGGCGCTCGGCGCCTGCACCTCCCTGCCCCGCACGCCCTATACGGCCGCTGAAGCCAGCACATCGCGCGTGCTCGATATCGACGGCCTGCGGCGCTACGCCGACGAACCCATCACGAGATTCAGCTTCGAGAAGGACACCAGCACCGCGACCAAGTCCTACCTGGCGCTGTCAGGCGGCGGCGCCGATGGCGCCTACGGCGTCGGCGTGCTCAACGGCTGGACCGCGGCCAGAACCCGTCCCACCTTCTCGGTCGTCTCGGGCGTGAGCACCGGCGGCCTGATTGCACCCTTTGCGTTTCTCGGCTCGCGATATGACGACACGCTGAAGGAGGTCTACACCAGCGGTGTCGCGGAGAGCCTGTTGAGCGATCCCAGCATCATGCGCGTGCTGTTCGGATCCGGCCTGTTCGGCAACACGCGGCTGCGCGAGCTCGTCGCCCGTTATGTCGGGCCCGAGATCATGGCGCAGGTCGCGCGTGAAAACGCCAAAGGGCGCAAGTTGCTGGTGGTGACGACAGATCTCGACACCCAGCGCACCGCGATCTGGGACATGGGCAAGATCGCCACGATCGGCACGCCCGAGGCGCTCAAGCTGTTTCGCGACGTGATGGCGGCCTCCGCCAGCATCCCGCTGGTGTTTCCGCCGATCATGATCGACGCCGAAGGCGAGGGCCGCAGGTTTCAGGAGATGCATGTCGACGGCGGCGTGACGGCCCCGGTGCTGACGCTGCCGGAAGCCCTGCTTTTCCAGGGCAGTCGCCTGCCCGGCCCTGCGAAGCTGGACATCTACATCCTCGTCAACAAAAAGATCGAACGCAATTTCGAGCTCGTCTCCAACAGCACCATCGACGTCGCCTCACGCAGCCTGTCGTCGATCACCCAGTCGCAAACCCGCTCGATCATCTTCTCGACCTATGATTTTGCCAGGCGCAACCGCCTGGGCTTCCATCTCTCCTACATCGCGCGCGATTATCCGGCGGCACCCTCGGAAGGGTTCGACACCGCCTATATGCGGGCGCTGTATCAGTACGGATATGAGAAGGCGGCTTCGGGCCAGGCCTGGACTTCGACGCTTCCGTGAGCGCTCGCTGAGGAACGGGGCCGTGCCGAGACGGTTGACGATGCGGCCCATTCGGCCAGATTGGCCATGACGCACCCGTTGCTGCGCGTTATAGAGCATCACTGATGTCACGACTGCGCAGGAATCATTGGGCATGGGATTGACTGCGAGCAGGACCAGACCGGCAGCTCAGCGGCGCGAGGTGCCGAAATCGCGCGGCGGCCGGCCGACGAAAAGCGCCGCGATCGAGCGCGATCAGCGGCTGATCGAGGTCGCCACCCGCCTGTTCCTGGATCGCGGCTTTGACGCCACCTCGCTCGATGCGGTCGCGGAAGCCGCGCGAGTGAGCAAGCCCACCGTCTATGCCCGTTACGGCGACAAGCGCGGCCTGTTCGCCGCCGTGCTGCGGCGTGAGATCGCGCGATGGCTTGCACCGCTGTCCGCGGCCGCCGAGACGAAGCTCAGCAGCGCCTCGGACATCTCGGTCGAGCAGCGGCTGGTCGAGATCGGGCGCGAGATGCTGACATTCACCTGCGGTCCCGATGCCGTCGCCTTCAGCCGCATGATGACGTCGCAGGCCATCAACTTCCCCGACATCGCCAAGCTCGGCAAGGAGGAAGGCTGGCTCAAGGCCGTCGCCACCACGGCGCGCTTCTTCGATCATCTGGTGGCGCAAGGCGCGCTCGATGTCGACGACACCACCATCGCGGCGGAAGTGTTTCTCGACGTCGTCGTCGGTCACAACCATCGCCTGGCGACGTTTGGAACGCCGCCGGAGATGAAGGTCGCGGAAAAGCGCATGCGCGCTGCGATCAAGCTGTTCCTGGCAGGCGCGCTGGGGTCTGCGGACGGCAGCCAGAGTGCAGCCAAGGGCACGCAGCGGCAGCGCTCGTCGCGCTGACAATTCCGTGAGGTTGCGATCTTCCAGGGGGATCCTGCGCACACGCCGTTTACCAAAACAAAACGATACGGTATGGTTTAATTATAGGGCGATGCGGATCGCTTTTTCACCAGCCCCAAAGAGGTCCGCACCGCCTCGATCGCCGCGGCGGACAGCCCGTCACGACGCTCAGCGGCCGACCGATGCCCAAGGTCGGCCGCAAATTCTTTACGATCATCCGGCACACTCGCTGGCCGAGGGGTTCGAGCATGACGACGGCCAAACGACGGATCTCGGGATTGCTCGCACTCGCCCTATCCGCACTCCTCCTCGCCGCGCCGGCGCGGGCGATCGTGAGCTCGGGCACGCCGACCACGCTTCACAGCGACACAGATGGTGACGCCGAGGCCGATCGCCAAGCGGTCAGTCGCGAGATCGAGCGCTTCCGCAGTTCGTCGATCTCGATCAACCAGGCCATGGCGATTGCGGAAGCCCGCCACGCCGGTGCCACCACGGCGGATGTGAGTTTCGACGGAGCCTCCGGCGTGCCGGTCTACCGGGTGAAGACCCTGCACAATGACCGGATCTGGCGCCACACCATCAATGCCGCGACCGGCGAGCTCGTCGGCGGGGAAGCCGCCCTCCCTCTGGCCGAGCTCGACCTCGACGATCGCAGCAACCTCGCAGCGCTCGGTGCCATCAAGCACCGACTTGCGGATGCCGTGCACGTCGCCGAACGCGCGGCCTCCGGCAAAGCGATCAGCGGCGGGCTGGTGCGCGAAAGCGGCCGGCTGAATTTCGCGATCGTCGTCATCAGTGGCGACAACCTCAAGGAGGTCATCCTCGAACCGCCGGGCGCCCGGACCAAATAGCGGTAGCCCCAATCCCGCCGAAAAGCCATTGACGGGCGCAAGACTCTCCCGCATAAGCTCCCGCCATGTTCACGACCACCAAACGCGCGACTAAAACCACCACGGCCTTCGGGGCCCGGGGAGGCGTGCGCGTGTAGTCGTCGACTAGAACGCAATCACTCTACCGAAGCCCCGCCCTCGTTGGTCCGGGGCTTTTTTGTTGTCTGGATTCTCAAATCAATGGAGGACACCGTGAGTAACGATCCCGTCGTCGCGATTGTCGGCGTCACCGGTGCGGTGGGCGCCGAATTCATCGCCACCATGGACAAGCGCGGCTTTGGCGTCGGCAAGCTCAAGGCGTTGGCCAGCGCCCGCTCGGCCGGCAAGACGGTGTCGTTCCGTGGACAGAACGTGGTCATTGAGGAGCTGACCGAACGCGCTTTCGAAGGCGTCGACATCGCCCTGTTCTCCGCCGGCGGCAGCATTTCGAAGAAGTTCGCGCCGATCGCGGTCACGGCCGGAGCCGTCGTCGTCGACAACTCCTCCGCCTTCCGCATGGACCCGAACGTGCCGCTGGTGATCCCCGAGATCAACCCGAACCGCATCCGCGACCACAAGGGTATCATCGCCAACCCGAACTGCGCCGCCATCACGGCGCTGGTGCCGCTGTGGCCGATCCACCAGAGCAACCGCATCAAGCGCGTGATCATCTCGACCTACCAGGCGGCCTCCGGCGCCGGCGCTGCCGCGATGGACGAGCTGGTCGAGTCCACCCGCGCCAACCTCAACGGGCAGGTTTATACGCCGAAGGTGATGCCGCATCCCTACGCGTTCAACCTCTTCAACCACAACACGGCGATCGACCCTGACACCGGCTACAACGACGAAGAGACCAAGGTCATCAACGAAACCCGCAAGATCTTCGAGGACGACAAGATCGCGATCGGCGTCACCTGCGTGCGCGTGCCGGTGCTGCGGGCTCATTGCGAGGCCATCACCTTCGAATGCGAGAAGCCAATCAGCGAGGATCAGGTCCGCGCCATCATGGCGCGAGCGCCCGGCGTCAGGATCGTCGACGACCGCGCCAAGAACTACTTTCCGATGCCGATCGACGCCTCGGGCCAGGACGACGTCCTGGTCGGCCGCATCCGCAAGGATCTCAGCGACCCCTCCGGGCATTCGATCTCGATGTTCGTGGCGGCGGACCAGCTGCTCAAGGGCGCGGCGCTCAACGCGGTGCAGATCGCGGAGCTGTTGCCACAGCGGGTGATGGCGTAACGGACGGTGCCGTAGGGTGGGCAAAGGCGCGCAAGCGCCGTGCCCACCATTTCCCTCGCGCATCCACGAAAGATGGTGGGCACGCTTCGCTCTGCCCACCCTACTCCGCCAAAATTAGTCGTGCGCCCGAAACAACAGACACGCATCGCCATACGAATAGAACCGATAGCCGGTCGCGATCGCGTGTGCATACGCCTGCTGCATCGTCTCCAGCCCGGAGAACGCCGACACCAGCATGAACAGTGTCGACTTCGGCAAATGGAAATTGGTCAGCAGAACGTCGACGGCGCGGAAGCGGTAGCCGGGAGTGATGAAGATCGACGTCTCCGCGGCGAACGGCTCAATGGTGCCGTCCTCGCTGGCTGCGCTTTCGAGCAGGCGCAACGACGTGGTGCCAACCGCGATGATACGGCCGCCGTTCTTGCGCGCGGTGTTGAGTCGTTCCGCCGTCTCGGCCGAGAGCGAGCCCCACTCGGCATGCATCTTGTGGCCTTCGGTGTCGTCCACTTTCACCGGCAGGAAGGTCCCTGCCCCGACATGCAGCGTAACGCGATTGATGCCGACACCGCGCGTGTGCAGCGCCTGCTCCAGCTCCGGCGTGAAATGCAGGCCGGCTGTCGGCGCGGCAACGGCGCCCTCATTCGCCGCGAACATGGTCTGGTAGTCGGCGAGATCCTGATCGTCAGGGGTACGTTTCGAGGCGATGTAGGGCGGCAGCGGCGGGCTGCCGAGATCGGCGATGGCTTGATCCAGTGTCGGGCCGTGGAACGAAAATGACAGCGTCACCTCGCCCTCCACGCCCTTGGCCTCGACCTCGGCGTCGAGATGGCCAAGCAAGCAGACCTTTCCCTCATTGCCGAAGCGGATGCGGTCGCCGGCTGCGAGTTTCTTGGCCGGCTTCACCAGTGCCTGCCAGCGCGAACCGTCGAGGCGCTTGATCAGCGTTGCCTCGATCTTCGGCTCGGTCTCGCGGCCAATGCGACGGCCTTTCAATTGCGCCGCGATCACCTTGGTGTCGTTGACGACGAGCTGGTCGCCCGGCTTCAACCATTGCGACAGATCGGCGATGATATGGTCGCGCAGCGTGCCGTGGTCGACAACCAGCATCTTCGCGGAGTCGCGCGGGCTCGCCGGGCGCAATGCGATGTGCTCGGCGGGCAGGTCGAAATCGAAGAGGTCGGTGCGCATCGCGTGCTCACGGCCGTACAGTCAGACCCTCATGGTGAGGAGGCGCGGAGCGCCGTCTCGAACCATGAAGGCCGGGCTGCAGCAGCGGGGCCTTCATCCTTCGAGGCGCGCGTTCCGCGCGCCTCAGGATGAGGGTTGAACGCCTACTCCGCGTCAGCCGCCATTCGCGCCTTGACGATCTTGTCGGGGTTCTGCACGGGCTCGCCGCGCTTGATCTTGTCGACGTTCTCCATGCCCTCGGTGACCTTGCCCCACACCGTGTACTGGTTGTCGAGGAAGCGGGCGTCGTCGAACACGATAAAGAACTGGCTGTCGCCGGAATCCGGGCTGGCGGCGCGCGCCATCGAGGTGGTGCCGCGCACGTGCGGCTCCTTGTTGAACTCGGCCTTCAGCTTCTTGCCGGAGCCCCCGGTGCCGGTGCCCTGCGGGCAGCCGGTCTGCGCCATGAAGCCGTCGATCACGCGATGGAACACGATGCCGTCGTAGAAGCCTTCACGCACGAGTTCCTTGATGCGCGCGACGTGGCCCGGCGCCAGATCAGGCCGCATCTCGATGGTGACGGGGCCCTGCGTGGTTTCGAGGATCAGTGTGTTTTCGGTGGCGCTCATGCTCGTCTCTCTTGGGTTGGGGGTGAAGTCCTGTCAGGTGAAGATTTGCGGTTGCGAAACTGGATCGCGAATGGACGCCCCGCAGCGGCGCCAGCCATCGCATCGGTAAATGGCATCGGCGTGCAGCGTTGCAATGCCTCCATCACCGCGATCCGGTATTGCAGCCGGTCATCGTCGGAGGCCTCCGCGGATTCATAGGTAATCCTCGGATGGCCCAGAATGTTTCCAGCCCGGTTAAAGCTCACGACGACGGTGATGTCGATCGGGCGGGCCTTGGCGGCGGGCGGCGGCTTCCAGCAGGTGCGCAGATGCCGGAAGATGTCCTGGATGGTGTTGACCTGTGCGTCCTCGGCGACCGCGCCGGGGACGCCGAGCAGCAGCACCGCGGCAACCAACAGGAGCTTGCCACCGCAGCGCGCCATCGCCTCTCCTACTTGATGTCGGAAGCGACCTGCACCTTCACCATCTTGTCGGGGTCGGTGACGGTGCCGCCGCTTGATCCGGGAGGTGCCTTCTTCAGCTTGTCGACGACGTCCATGCCCTGCACGACCTCGCCGATCACGGTGTACTGGTTGTCGAGGCTGCCGCCGTCGGCGAACATGATGAAGAACTGCGAATTGGCGGTGTCGACGCTGTCGCCGCGCCGGGCCATGCCGACGATGCCGCGCGCAAAATGCACCTTGGAGAATTCCTGCTTCAGGTTCGGATATTTCGAGCCGCCGGTGCCGTTGAAGTTCTGACCATCGCCGGTCTGCGCCATGAAGCCGTCCATGACGCGGTGGAACGGCACGTTGTTGTAATAACCCTCGCGCGCGAGCTGCTTGAGGCGCTCGGCGTGCTGGGGCGCAAGGTCCGGCCTCAGCTTGATGACGATGCGGCCCTTGGTGGAGTCGATGACGATGGCGTTGGCCTTGTCGAGGCCGGCCGGCAAAGTTTGCGCGAACGCCGGCACTGCGAACAGAACCGCGGCAAGAACTGCGAGAATTCGGATCATGACAACTCCGGATCAGAGATGAGAAAGGAAACGCGCCGTTATCAGGCGAATTTTGCCTTGAGCTGGGCCGCAACCAGCGGCGGGACGAAGGCCGAGACATCCCCGCCCATGGCTGCGATCTGGCGCACCAAAGTGGCGGTGATCGGGCGGACCATGGGAGAAGCCGGCAGGAAGACCGTATGCACCTCGGGCGCCATCGCCTCGTTCATGCCGGCGAGCTGCATCTCGTAGTCGAGGTCGGTGCCGTCGCGCAGGCCCCGAATCATGATCGTCGCCCCGTGCTTGCGCGCCGAGGTCACCGACAGGTCGTCAAACGTCGCAGCTTCGAGCACGCAGCCGGCCTGGGCCGCCACCGGCCCGCAGACGTCGTGGAGCATCTTGAGCCGCTCCTCGGTCGAGAACAGCGGCTTCTTGCCGGGATGGACCCCGATCGCGACAACGAGCCTGTCGCACAGCGACACGCTGTGCCGGACCACGTCCAGATGGCCGTTGGTGATGGGGTCGAAGGAACCTGGATAGAAGGCAATGCGCGGCATGGCCACGTCCTACCGCGCCCGGCCCGGCCCGGCAAGCCGGTCCGGTTCCCTGGCGGTTTTTCCGCAAAACCATGTCGGAATGCGCCGAATTGTTTCGTCCTGAGGGGGCCACGAAACAAAACGGGGCGCGAACGAAACCATTTCCCACGTTCGCGAAGACGTCCGGAAACTGGCCATGGTTACTAATCCGGCCAACGAACGACGGGCCGCACAACTGGGCGTAGCGGCCGCATCACAGGGGACTGTCATGATCAAAGCTCTTTCGGCGATCGCCATCTCTGCGTGTGTTGCTGCCGCTCTCACCCTCCTGCCCGGCTTCGCCCCGACCGTCGAGGCGAGCGTGCCGCAGCCGCTCGCCAAGAGCGACCGGCTCGATATCCGCACCATCGGCAAGGACTGCTCGCAGCAGGCCTGGCCGAATTTCGAGGCGTCCTGCCTTCGTCAGGCCGGCACCAAAGCCAACATCCGCGAGGCTCGTCTCGTGACCGCCAACCGTACTCCGTAGCGGGGTGTGTCAGTTTCGCGTCAGGAATCCTCGCGATAAGTCCCAACGATAAACCCCCGAAGATAGCCCATGGATATTTGCGACGTCCCGTCGCAGACTGCCCGATGCTCGCGCCCGCCGGAATGACCCGTCGGGCGCGATCCCATCGAGGGGTCGCCATTGTCCAGCACGCCCGCAGTCGCCTCCGGCCATCAACCTGATCCACTGCCGCTTGCCATGACCATGGGCGCCCTCGGGGTGGTCTATGGCGATATCGGCACTAGCCCCCTCTATGCCCTGAAGGAAGCCGCCAAGGCCGCTGCCCACGGCGGCACATTGACGAACGATGCCGTTCTGGGCGTTGCCTCGCTGATCCTCTGGGCGCTGTTGCTGATCATCTCGCTAAAGTATGCGCTGCTGATCCTGCGCGCGGACAACCGCGGCGAAGGCGGCATCGTCGCCCTGCTGGCGCTGCTGCACGCGCGCAACGCCCAACCCGGCACCTGGCGCGCGCATCTGCTGGTCGTCGGCCTCGTCGGCGCCGCGCTACTGTACGGCGACGGCGCGATCACGCCGGCGATCTCGGTGCTGTCAGCCATCGAAGGTCTGAAGGTCGACGCCCCCTCGCTCGCGCCGGCGGTGGTGCCCGTGACCGTCGTCATCCTGATCGGACTGTTCATGATGCAGAAGCAGGGCACCGGCTTCATCGGCCGTATCTTCGGACCGGTGATGCTGGCCTGGTTCTTCGTGCTGGCAGCGCTCGGCATCCACGGCATCGTCAAGGCGCCGGCGGTGCTGGCGGCGCTGAGCCCGCTCTATGCGTTCGACTTCCTGATCCACCAGGATTTTCATGTCTCCTTCGCGATCCTGGGGGCGGCATTCCTCGCGGTGACCGGCGGCGAAGCCATGTATGCCGACATGGGGCATTTCGGCCGCCTGCCGATCCGCCTGGCCTGGTTCGCGATCTGCCTGCCCGCGCTGGTGCTGAACTATTTCGGCCAGGCCGCGCTGCTGATCACCGACCCCACCATGATCGAAAATCCGTTCTTCCAGCTCTGCCCCGACGCACTGCACTATCCGCTGGTCGCGTTCTCGGCGGTCGCGACCGTGATCGCCTCGCAGGCCATCATCTCGGGCGTGTTCTCGCTGACGCAGCAGTCGATCCAGCTCGGCTTCCTGCCGCGCATGCAGATCCGTCACACCACGAGCGCAGCGATCGGCCAGATCTACGTGCCGTTGGTGAACTGGCTGCTCGCCGCCGCAACGCTCGGTGCCGTCCTGAGCTTCGGCAGCTCGGAGGCGCTGGCCGGCGCCTACGGCATCGCAGTGTCGCTGTTGATGGCTATCACCACGCTGCTCGCGGCCCTCGTCGCGATCCAGTGGGGCTATTCGCCATGGCTCGTGGTGGCCGTGAACGGCTTCTTCTTCGTAATCGACGTGATCTTCTTCTCGGCCAATTCGATCAAGCTGTTCGAGGGCGGCTGGTTTCCGTTGATGCTCGCGGCCTTCGTCGCCTTCCTGATGCTGACCTGGCGCAGCGGCGTGAAGCTCGTCGAAGCGGCACGCGCGAAGCTGCGCCAGCCCGAGGAGGATCTGATCCAGACCGCGGTCAACAAGTGCAGCGCCAGACTCCCCGGCACCGCCGTGTTCCTGGCGTCGGCGCCGCGCGGCGTGCCGCTGGCGCTGACCCAGTTCGTCAAGCACAACCACGTGCTGCACGAGCGCATCGTCCTGGTCACCGTGCTGATCGAGGAGCTTCCTCACATTGCCGACGAAGACCGCACCGAGGTGATCGAGATCATTCCCGGCATTACCCGCGTCATCCTGCACTACGGCTTCATGCAGAACCCGACGATCTACGAAGGACTGACCCTCGCCTGCCGCCACGGTAAGTTGCCCGGCATCGACCTCTCCGACATCACCTATTACGTCGGCCGCGAGACCATCATCCCGCGCGAGGACGTGCCGGGCATGTGGGTCTGGCGCGAAACCGTGTTCGCCTTTCTGCAACGCAACGCCGAGCGCTCAGCCGCGTTCTTCGGCGTGCCGACCAAGCAGGTGGTGGAGTTCGGCACGGAGCTGGAGATTTAGCAGGCCCCGGCCCGGCTAAAGCAAGCATCGACGTCGAGCCGCAGCTGGACCGCAAATTACGCTCGCGGCGGCGAGCTGATGCTGGCCCACGATGACAGTGAATTAAACTGAGGTATCAACGTTCCGACAATGCGTTCCCCTCCGCCGGAAGCTCGCGAGTGGGATATGACCACTTCGATATCGATGCACTGTCAGCCGGCACAGAGCTGGAGCGAGTAGCTCGGGAGCCACGTTGATAGCGCGGCTCCCTCGCTTGTCCGTTATGGACAGGCGTAACGCTGCCCGTCGTAGGCCAGATACGTTCCCGAGGCCGGATCGTAGGACTTGTAGCGTTGGGCACAAGAGCTCACAGCATCCTGGCGCGCCTGGCTGTTTGCGATCGCGCCGCCGATAATCGCTCCAGCCGCCAGTCCGCCGATCACAGCTGCACCGGTTCCGTAGCCCCGATGTCCGTAGCCATGGTGATATCCGCGATGGCCATGACGCCAACCGGGGCGATACTGGACGGTCTCGACATTCGCTCCATTCACACCGAGCGTTTGATCTACTTGAAGCGGCGCAGCCGAGGCAGATTGCATAGTGACCAGAGCGGTCGCACCAGCGAGAGCGGCAGCAAGCAGAGTTCGGGATTGTCGCATGGTAAACTCCGTCATTTCATCAACGCGGAGCCAACAAGCGCGTCCTGATGCAGTTCCTGCATGAAACAGGTTTAATCAATCGCGTCACAAGGTCAAACGCATGGACGCAGGCGCGCGGCAGGGCGCATCACTCCCCGTTTGCGTCTCCGTTCGCTCCGTTCCCGCTCTCGGCCTCTTCCGTGATGTGCTCGACCGAGACGACGTGCTCGTCCTCGGCGGTGTCGAACACGATCACGCCCTGGGTCGAGCGGCCGGCGACGCGGATGCCTTCGACCGGGCAACGGATCAGCTGGCCCTTGTCGGTGACCAGCATGATTTGATCAGCGTCTTCCACCGGGAAGGAGGCCACCAGATTGCCGTTGCGGTTGTTGACGCTCATGGCCACGATGCCTTTGCCGCCGCGGCCCGTGGTGCGGTACTCGTAGGACGAGGTCCGCTTGCCATAGCCGTTGACGGAGACGGTCAGCACGACCTGCTCGGCCGCCGACATCTCGATGTAGCGCTCCTGGGCGAGCTGGTAGCTGCCGGAGGTCTCTTCGGCCTCGGCGTCCGCCGCCGGCTCCTCGGCCGCAGCTTCGCCGGCGACCGCACGACGCATCTTCAAATACGCCGAGCGCTCGTCGGACGTCGTCTCGACGTGGCGCAGGATCGCCAGCGAGATCACCTTGTCGCCCTCGGCAAGCGCAATGCCGCGCACGCCCATCGAGGTGCGCCCGGTGAACACGCGCACGTCGGTGACGGGGAAGCGGATGCACTGGCCGCCGGCGCCGGTCAAAAGCACGTCGTCGTGCTCGGTGCATATCTGCACGTCGACGATAGCTTCGTTGTCGTCGAGCTTCATCGCGATGATGCCGGAGCGGCGGACATCGACGAAGTCGGACAGCTTGTTGCGCCGGACGTTGCCGCCTGTCGTGGCGAACATCACGTCGAGATTGCCCCAGGTGGACTCGTCCTCCGGCAGCGGCATGATGGTGGTGATGCGCTCGCCCTGCTCCAGCGGCAGGATGTTGATCAGCGCCTTGCCGCGCGCATTCGGCGCGGCCATCGGCAGGCGCCAGACCTTGATCTTGTAGACCTGGCCGCGCGAGGAGAAGAACAGCATCGGCGTATGCGTGGACGCCACGAACAGCCGACTGACAAAATCCTCGTCGCGGGTCTGCATGCCGGCGCGGCCCTTGCCGCCGCGGCGCTGCGCCCGGTAGGCCGACAGCGGCACGCGCTTGACGTAGCCGGCGTGCGAGACGGTGACGACCATGTCCTCGCGCTGGATCAGGTCCTCGTCCTCGACCTCGCCTTCCTGCTCGATGATGACGGTGCGGCGCGGGGTGGCGAACTCGGCCTTCACTTCGGCGAGCTCGGACTTGATGATTTCAAGCACGCGGTCGCGCGAGCGCAGGATGTCGAGATAGTCGGCGATCTCGCCGGCGAGCTTGTCGAGCTCCTCGCGGATTTCGTCGCGGCCGAGTGCGGTGAGGCGTTGCAGGCGCAAATCGAGAATGGCCCTCGCCTGCTCCATCGACAGTCGGATCGTGCCGTTCTCGCTGATGCGGTGGCGCGGATCGTCGATCAGCGTCAGCATGTCCTCGACATCGCGAGCGGGCCAGTCGCGCGACATCAGGGTGTCGCGCGCGGTCGTCGGGTCGGGCGAGGTCCGGATGACGCGGATCATCTCGTCGATGTTGGCGACCGCGATGGCGAGACCGACCAGGATATGGGCGCGATCGCGGGCCTTGGCCAGCAGGAACTTGGTGCGCCGCGTGACGACCCGCTCGCGGAAGTCGACGAAGATCGCCAGCAGGTCCTTCAGATGCATGATCCGCGGACGGCCGCTGTCGAGTGCCACCATGTTGACGCCGAAGCTCGTCTGCAGCGGCGTGAACCTGTAGAGCTGGTTCAGCACCACATCCGGCACGGCGTCGCGCTTCAATTCGATGACGACGCGGTAGCCGTCGCGATCGGATTCATCGCGCAGGTCGCCGATGCCCTCGATCTTCTTTTCCTTGACCAGCTCGGCGATGCGCTCGACCATCGTCGCCTTGTTCACCTGGTAGGGAATTTCGGTGATGATGATCGCCTCGCGCTCCTTGCGGATGGTCTCGATCGCGACCTTGCCGCGCATCATGACCGAGCCGCGGCCGAGGTGATAGGCGGCGCGGATGCCTTGCCGTCCGAGGATGACGCCGCCGGTCGGGAAATCCGGTCCCGGCACGATGTTGATGAGCTCGTCGATGGTAAGCGCAGGGTTGTCGATCAGCGCGACGCAGGCGTCGATGACCTCGCCGAGATTGTGCGGCGGGATGTTGGTCGCCATGCCGACCGCGATGCCGCCGGCGCCATTGACGAGAAGGTTGGGGAACTTGGCCGGCAAGACCGACGGTTCGGTCTCGTTGTTGTCGTAGTTCGGCTGGAAGTCGACCGTGTCCTTGTCGATGTCGGCCAGCAGAGCCAGCGCCACCTTCGTCAATCGGGCTTCGGTATAACGATAGGCAGCCGGGGGATCGCCGTCGACCGATCCGAAATTGCCTTGGCCGTCGATCAGCGGCACGCGCATGGAGAAGTCCTGCGCCATCCGGACCATGGCGTCGTAGATCGACTGGTCGCCATGCGGATGATATTTACCGATGACGTCACCGACCACGCGGGCGGACTTGACGTACTTCTTGTCCGGCGTGTGCCCCTGCTCGTTCATCGAGTACAGGATGCGGCGATGCACCGGCTTCAGACCGTCGCGGGCGTCAGGCAGCGCCCGCGCTACGATCACGCTCATGGCGTAGTCGAGATAGGACTTCTTCATCTCCTCGAAGATGGAGACGGGGCGAATATCCGAGGGTTGCGCCGGCTGGTCGCCGGGCTTGTCGTCGTCGTCAGCCAAGGGGAAATCCGGTGAGGTTTTATCTGGGAATCATATAGCGCATCGAGCCTCTGATAACCACCCTCGCGGCGATCTGGGAAGCGCTTTTTCCGCCTATTTTTCCAACAACTTAAGCCCTTGCGATCGGTGTCTTGGACAGCCCCCGTATCGACCTTGCAAAATCGCCGATCACGCGTCGAAAATCGCGCGGCGAGCTTGCCCCGTCAGCGCGCTTGCCAAGCCGCAATCCGAGCTCACCCGAAACATGAAGCGGGCCCGGAAATCCCGAGCCCGTCCTGCCGATTAGTGGGATTTTCTGACACGAGATGAGAAGCGCCGCCCATCCGGCCGGCGCGTCGCATTGAGACTCCGCGTTCTCAGAGCGGGATCGCTCAGAACGGGATATCGTCGTCCATGTCGCTGTTGCGGCCACCGCCGCCAGCGGCAACGGGACGGCGCGGTGCGCTGCTGACCGGACCGGAGGAGCCGAAATCGCCGCCCGGCTCGTCGCCGAAGCTGCCGCCTCCCCCACCGCCGCTACGACCGTCCAGCATCGTCAGGGTCGAGTTGAAGCCCTGCAGCACGACTTCGGTCGAGTACTTCTCGACGCCGCTCTGGTCGGTCCATTTGCGGGTCTGGAGCGCACCCTCGACGTAAATCTTGGCGCCCTTCTTCAGATACTGTTCGGCGACCTTGCAGAGCCCTTCATTGAAGATCACGACGCGGTGCCACTCGGTCTTTTCCTTGCGCTCGCCGGTGGCCTTGTCGCGCCACGTCTCCGAGGTGGCGACGCTCAGATTGGCGATCGGCCGCCCGTCCTGGGTGCGGCGGATTTCAGGATCCTTGCCGAGATTTCCAACCAGAATGACCTTGTTGACGCTTCCCGCCATCTCCGCTCTCCGCTCCGAATGCCACTGAATTCAAGAAGGCCGGTCCGCTCCCCGCGTTCCGCCGTGCCTGTTGAGACGACCCTATACGCTCGCCGAACGCTTGCGGACGACGATCAGTCCGTCGCCCCTCCGGTTATCCCCACATATAGCATCGACCTCCTGTTCGTTCCAGATTTGTTCTTGGCGAAACGACCGCATCGATGTGTGGCGTCAATCGGCCAATGTAGTGCTGGAATGCGCGCAGCGGTTGGAACCTTTGTAGGTTCCCGAAAACGAGGGAAAGAGCTTAACATTCAGTAAGTTATGGGTACTCGCAGTGCCCCGTTCTTGTTGCATTCGGAGACGGACTTTGCCGCCCCGTAGAGCTACGGGTTTCCCCGGACTTAGTTCATATGGGCCCTCGCGCCTGATCAGCCGCTTCGGGGAAGAAAGAAGCGGACGAACCTGGGGAGACTGGCAATGAATAAGCTTCTGATTGGTGCAATCGGTGCAGCGGCGATGGGCCTGTCGGCTCCCGCGAGCGCGGCGGATATGGCCGCGCGTCCCTACACCAAGGCCCCCGCGCCGGCGATTGCCACCATCTACGATTGGAGCGGCTTCTATATCGGCATCAACGGCGGCGGTGGCTCAAGCCACACGTGCTGGGACTTCGTCACGCCCGCGACCGGCGTTTTGGTCGGCGAAGGCTGTCACAATGCGACGGGGGGCACCGTCGGTGGCCAGATCGGCTATCGCTGGCAGTCCGCCAATTGGGTGTTCGGTCTCGAAGGCCAAGGCAACTGGGCCGACTTCCGGGGCGACAATGTGAGCACCCTCTTCCCGGGTACCGCTTTGGTGACGGGTGATCGCAACCGTTCCCGCATCGACGCTTTCGGCCTCATCACCGGTCAGGTCGGTTACGCCTGGAACAACGTGCTGTTCTACGTGAAGGGCGGCGCCGCCGTCGTCGGCGACAAGTACGACATCTACGCTGCTACAGGTACGCCCGGCGCGGGCGCGCTCCTGGCTTCGGCGCGGGAGACTCGCTGGGGTGGTACGGTCGGGGCCGGTCTGGAGTTCGGCTTCGCCCCGAACTGGTCGTTGGGCTTTGAGTACGACCACATCTTCCTTGGCGATCGCACGATCGGCTTCACAACGCCCCCGGGTGGGGTCTTCGGCAGCGACCGGATTCGGCAGGACGTCGACATGGGCCTCGTCCGCCTGAACTATCGCTGGGGCGGTCCGGTGATCGCGAGGTACTGATCGAACTGACATCCATCAAAGCAAGGCCGGCCTCGCGCCGGCCTTTTTCGTTGCTGTTCCCATGGGGGAACCAAAGGTCAGTAATTGCACCATTTTCAGGCCGCTGTGGCTTTCCAGTGACACAACTTGCGGCTTCAATGGTGTAAGTACGGCCTCAGTTGGGCAAGTGAGTCCGATGCCCTTCCTTATCGTGGAAGGCACAATCAGAAACTGGGACTGGGATTAGTTGAAAATGAAAAAGGTTTTGTTGGCTTCGGCCTGTTTGTTCGCTCTCGCTGCCCCGGCTTCGGCCGCTGATCTCGCGGCGCGCCCCTACACCAAGGCTCCGGTGGCCATGGCTTCGGTCTACAACTGGACCGGCTTCTACCTCGGTGTTGTCGGTGGCGGCGCCTGGGAAAATTCCTCGACCGACCCGAAGATGAAGGGCGGCTTCGTCGGCGGTACCGCCGGCTACAACTGGCAGACCGGCAATGTCGTGTTCGGCATCGAGGCCGATGGTGCCTGGGCTGACGTCAGCGCGTCGGTCACCGGCCCCGTTGCCGTCCCCGGCTTCGGCCTCGTCAGCACCACCCTCAGCTCGAAGACCGATGCGATGGGCACCGTGCGCGGCCGCATCGGCTACGCCGTCAACAACGTCCTGTTCTACGGCACCGGTGGTTACGCCTGGATCGACAACAAGCTCAGCATCAGCGCGCTCGGCGTGACCGTTTCCGACAGCAAGTGGCACTCCGGCTGGACCGTCGGTGCGGGCGTCGAAGCGTTCTTCGCTCCGCAGTGGTCGGTCAAGGGCGAGTACCTCTTTCGCAGCCTCGGCGGCGAGACCTACTTCTCGGGCGCCCTGCCCACCGGCACGCTCGAGTTTCACACCGTGCAGGTCGGCGTGAACTATCACTTTGGGGGCCCGATCGTCGCGAAGTACTGATCTTCGCTATCGACGCCATCGTGTTACGAAAGGCCGGCCTCGCGCCGGCCTTTTTGTTTGCCGGGCACGTTACTGCGCAGTTCCACCCGCCCTGCTCCTGCCAGATGCCGCCAGCGCGCCAACAATCCGTTGACGATTCGCAAACGCCACTGGAAATCCGTCCCCGTTCTTCCTACGTTCGCTCACATACCCATCGGCGCCGATCCCGGTTCCGGGCGAAGCGCGCCTATTCAGTTGGCGCGATCGCGCGCTTTTGGATTCCCTGAGGACCACCAGGATGGATGAAGTGATCAAGGCGAAGCGCCAACAACAGAACGCGGGATCAAACCTGCGCGCAATTACGATCCGTGGCGCGCGCGAGCACAACCTCAAGAACGTCGACGTCGAGATTCCCCGCGACAAGCTGGTGGTGTTCACGGGGCTGTCAGGCTCCGGCAAATCCTCGCTCGCGTTCGACACCATCTATGCCGAGGGCCAGCGCCGTTACGTCGAATCGCTGTCGGCCTATGCCCGCCAGTTCCTGGAGATGATGCAGAAGCCCGACGTCGACCAGATCGACGGCCTGTCGCCGGCGATCTCGATCGAGCAGAAGACGACGTCGAAGAACCCGCGCTCCACCGTCGGCACGGTGACCGAAATCTACGACTACATGCGCCTGCTGTGGGCGCGCGTCGGCGTGCCCTATTCGCCCGCCACCGGCCTACCGATCGAGAGCCAGACCGTCTCGCAGATGGTCGACCGCGTGCTGGCGCTGCCCGAGGGCTCGCGCCTCTATCTGCTCGCGCCGGTCGTGCGTGGCCGCAAGGGCGAGTACCGCAAAGAACTCGCCGAATGGCTCAAGAAGGGCTTTCAGCGCGTCAAGATCGACGGCGCCTTCCACGAGCTCGCGGAAGCCCCTGTGCTCGACAAGAAATTCCCGCACGACATCGACGTCGTCGTCGACCGCATCGTGGTGCGCGCCGACATCGGCCAGCGCCTCGCCGAAAGCTTCGAGACCGCACTGAAGCTCGCCGAGGGCCTCGCCGTCATCGAATTCGCGGACGCGCCGGCGGCGGCAGCACCGGCGGAAGAGAAAGAGAAAAAGAAGACCGCGAAGATCCACGACAAGAGCGGACCCGAGCGCATGCTGTTCTCGGAAAAATTCGCCTGCCCGGTCTCCGGCTTCACCATCCCCGAGATCGAGCCCCGGCTGTTCTCATTCAACAATCCCTATGGGGCCTGCCCCGCCTGCGGCGGCCTCGGCGTCGAGCAGCATGTCGACGAAGACCTCGTCATCCCCGACAAGGAACTCGCCATCGGCAAGGGCGCGATCGCGCCCTGGGCCAAGTCCTCGTCGCCCTATTACATTCAGACGCTGACTGCGCTCGGCAAGCACTACAAGTTCACCCTGACCACCAAATGGAAGGATCTGCCCAAGAAGACGCAGAACGCGATCCTCCATGGCTCCGGCGAGGACGAGATCAAGTTCTCCTACGAGGACGGCGTCCGTTCCTACGACACCAAGAAGCCGTTCGAAGGCGTCATCACCAACATCAACCGCCGCTATCGCGAGACCGAGAGCGAGTGGGCGCGCGAGGAGCTGGCGAAGTATTTCCACGACGTGCCCTGCGAGGGCTGCAAGGGTTTTCGGCTCAAGCCCGAGGCGCTCTGCGTCAAGATCGGCGGCAAGCATATCGGCGACATCTCCGAGATGTCGGTGAAGGGCGCCGGCGCGTGGTTCGAGACCG
The DNA here is from genome assembly GCF_023073025.1 of Bradyrhizobium sp. 76. Classification (NCBI taxonomy): domain Bacteria; kingdom Pseudomonadati; phylum Pseudomonadota; class Alphaproteobacteria; order Hyphomicrobiales; family Nitrobacteraceae; genus Bradyrhizobium; species Bradyrhizobium sp. 76. The sequence goes on along the minus strand of NZ_JADPIS010000015.1, from coordinate 710,714 downwards.
TTCCGGAGGCGCTGAACACCCAGCAGAACGAGATCGCCGGCCGCATCCTCAAGGAGATCCGCGAGCGCCTCACCTTCCTGCTCGACGTCGGCCTCAACTACCTCACGCTGTCCCGCTCCTCCGGCACGCTGTCCGGCGGCGAGAGCCAGCGCATCCGTCTGGCCTCGCAGATCGGCTCGGGGCTAACAGGCGTGCTCTACGTGCTCGACGAGCCCTCGATCGGCCTGCATCAGCGCGACAACGCGCGCCTGCTCGACACGCTGAAGCGACTTCGTGACCTCGGCAACACCGTAATCGTGGTCGAGCACGACGAGGACGCGATCCTGCTCGCCGACCACGTGCTCGACATCGGCCCCGGCGCCGGCATGCATGGCGGCAACATCATCGCCGAAGGCACGCCCGCCGAAATCATGCGCAACCCCAACTCGCTGACCGGCAAATATCTCACGGGCGAGCTCGAGGTCGAGGTGCCGGAACGGCGTCCGCCGAACCATCGCCGCACCATCAAGGTGGTCAACGCGCGCGGCAACAACCTCAAGAACGTCACGGCCGAAATTCCGCTCGGCCTGTTCACCTGCGTCACCGGCGTCTCCGGCGGCGGCAAGTCGACGTTGCTGATCGACACGCTGTACAAGGCGATCGCCCGCAAGCTGAACAATGCCAGCGAAGGCGCCGCACCGCACGACCGCATCGAGGGCCTCGAGCACATCGACAAGATCATCGACATCGACCAGTCGCCGATCGGTCGCACGCCACGCTCCAACCCCGCGACCTATACCGGTGCCTTCACGCCGATCCGCGAATGGTTTGCCGGCCTTCCCGAGTCGAAAGCGCGCGGCTACGAACCCGGCCGCTTCTCCTTCAACGTCAAGGGCGGCCGCTGCGAGGCCTGCCAGGGCGACGGCGTCATCAAGATCGAGATGCACTTTTTGCCTGACGTCTACGTCACCTGCGACGTCTGCAAGGGCAAGCGCTACAACCGCGAGACGCTGGAGGTCCTGTTCAAGGGCAAGAGCATCGCCGACGTGCTCGACATGACGGTCGAGGAAGCGGCCGAGTTCTTCAAGGCGGTCCCGCGCGTGCGTGAGACCTTCCAGACCCTGCACCGCGTCGGTCTGGATTACATCCATGTCGGCCAGCAGGCCACGACGCTCTCGGGCGGCGAAGCCCAGCGCGTCAAGCTGGCCAAGGAGCTGTCGAAGCGCGCCACCGGCCGCACGCTCTATATCCTGGACGAGCCGACCACCGGCCTGCATTTCCACGACGTCAAGAAACTCCTGGAGGTGCTGCACGAGCTGGTCGCGCAGGGCAACACGGTCGTCGTCATCGAGCACAATCTCGAAGTCATCAAGACCGCCGACTGGGTCATCGACCTCGGCCCCGAAGGCGGCGACGGCGGCGGCGAGATCGTCGCCTGGGGCCCTCCGGAAGACATCGCGAAAGCGCCAAGAAGCTATACGGGCAAATTCCTGGCGCCGGTGCTGGCGAAGGCACGGAAGCCGAAGCGGCGGCGCGCGGCGAGCGAGGCGGCGGAGTAGGTTACGCAGCGAGAGCATGCCGACACATTGTCTGAGGGAGACTGAGCTTGCCTGCAGGACTTGTGCAAACCTATCGTGCGTTCGCCCACAATAATGCCTGGGCAAATCACCGGCTGCTCACCGCTTGCGCGACGCTGTCTCAGGCCGACTTCGAAGCCGCACGAACCGGCTTCTTTCCGAGCCTGCAGCGTACGCTGAACCACATCCATGTCATCGACCTCTTCTATGTCGATGCGCTGGAGGGCGGGTGGCTGGGACCGGCGGCTTGGAAGAACGAAGTGCCCCACATTTCGCTTGCCGCGCTAAAACCCGCGCAGTCCGCGATCGACAAGCGCTTGATTGCCGCCTGCGATGGACTGACGCCCGAGCTTCTCGACGGTCTCGTGCGGATCAATCGCGACACCCGCGTGCAGACCGAACGTCGTGACCGGCTGCTCATGCATCTGTTCCAGCATCAAATTCATCATCGCGGACAGGCGCACGCGATGCTGTCTGAAACGCACGTTCCCCCGCCCCAGCTGGACGAGTTCTTCGCCGAGGGAGAGGCGCCGCTCAGGGCCACCGAATTCGACCAACTCGGATGGACGGAGGAAACGGTGTGGAAAGCCTAGCGGTGTAGCTTCGTCTCCATGCCTTACTCCCTCGCCATCTTCGATCTCGACGGCACGCTGGCCGACAGCTTTCCGTGGTTCCTGCGCACCATCAACGACGTCGCCGATCGCTTCGGCTTCCGCCGCGTCGCGGATGAGGATATCGAGGGGCTGCGGAATGCTTCGTCGCGCGAGATTCTCAGCCGGCTCGAGGTGCCCTTGTGGAAGCTGCCGGCGATCGCGCGTCACGCGCGGCGGCTGAAGGGAGAGGCGGCGGCGGAGATTGCGTTGTTTTCGGGCGTCGAGGCGATGTTGAAAAGGCTGGCCGGTAACGGCGTGCAACTGGCGCTGGTGACGTCGGATAGCGAAGCCAATGCGCGCGAGAAGCTCGGTGATTGCGCGGCCCTGTTCGCGCATTTCGATTGCGCGGCCTCGCTGTTCGGCAAGCCCGCGAAATTCCGACGGGTCATGCGGCGCGCCGGCGTGGCGCCGGGCAAGGTCATCGCGATCGGCGACGAGGTGCGCGACATGGAGGCGGCGCGCGCCGTGGGGATTGCCTGCGGCGCGGTGGGCTGGGGTTATGCGGCGCCGGCGGCGCTGCGGGCGCTGGCGCCGGATCACATGTTTGAGCAGATGGATGAGATTGTCTGGACGCTGTGCCCCGGTGGAGTAGCCCGGATGAGCGAAGCGACATCCGGGAACGCCGGTGGATGAGGAGAGCCCTGTCCCGCATGTCGCTCCGCTCATGCGGGCTACACGCCCCCTACTCCGTCCTCCGCAAAAACGCCCCGAACGCGCGCGGACCGTCGCCGGTCTTGACCTCGCCGATCACCTTCAGCTCGACCGCATCGATAATATCGAGCGTGTTGCTCTCCCAGCAGGCGACGATGATCCGCTTGCCGTCGGCGGTTGCATTGATGCCTTCGGGATAGTCGCCGACAGTGATGCGCTTGATCGGCTTCAGTGTCGCCAGGTCGAACACGCTCACGGTGCCGCCATACTGGTCGGTGACGAAGCCGCGGCCCTGCGCCAGCGCCACCGCATAGGCCCGCATCCCGACCGGCACGCGGCCGATCTCGCGCGCTTCGGCTATGTCGATCACGGAGACGTCGTTGGAGCCGACATTGGCGGTGTACGCGCGCCTGCCGTCGGCATCGATGGTGACGCCGAACGGACGCGTTCCGACCTTGATGGTCGCCCTGCGCAGGCGCGTCGCGGTGTCGACCACCGAGACGCTGTCGTCGTCGCGGTCGGCCGAGAGCAGCAGCTTGCCATCCGGCGTCACCGCCAGGCCCGACGGCGAGGCGCCGACCGCGATGCTGGCCGTGACGCTGCGGCTCGCCGCGTCGATCACCCGCACGGCCGCCGCATACCAGTCCGCGACATAGACGGTGCGGCCATCAGGCGCGACCGCAATGCCGAGCGGCCCGCCGCCGACCTCGATCCGCCCCGCAACCTGCCGCGTTGCTGCGTCCACCACGGTCACGGCCTTGGCATCCGGGCTCGTCACATAGGCAAAGCGCCCGTCCGCGCTGACGGCGACGCCAGCGGGCTTGCCGCCGATCGGGATGGTCGCGACGCTGCGTGCCGTGGCGAGGTCCACGACCATCAGATCGTCGCTGAGCTGGTTGGTGACAAACGCCTCTTCGGCGGAGGCGTGCACGATGCCGTCCAGGCAAAGGCTGGCGGCGAGCGCCGCCAGGACCAGCGCCCGCACCGTCAGCTTCCGCCCTCGACCTTCTTCTTCAGCGCTTCGAGGCCGGCCTGGTACAGCCCCTTGACCGCCTTGACCGCGGCCTCGTCGCTCAGCTCCGGCGGCGGATCGTTGTTGGGAAAGCCGCGGTAGAACGCGCCGGCCCATTCCAGCGTCGAGGCCTTGCCGTCGGCGCTCGGCGTCACCGTCAACGTCGAGGAGTAGTTGGTCACCGGCAGCACCTTCACGTCCACATTGGTGATCCGGTAGGAATAGCTCATCGCGGCGGAGTCGAACTTGTAGAGCTCCTCCTCGACGGTCGCGCCTCCCGTCAGCGTCAGCTTCCGCGTCGCGCCGATCTCGTTGCCCTTCTCGCCCTCGGTCTTGGTGACCGGCGGCAGCCAGCTCATGTCCTGGAAATTGCCGACCGCGGCCCACACCTTGGCCGGGGCAGCATTGATCTCGATGGATTCGCGCACCTTCTGCCGGGTCGGCCCATGGGCCCAGGCCGGTGTCGAAGCCGGGCCAAACGCCGCCGTCAAAGCCGCCGCGCCCACGGAAGTCAGCACCGCAGCCAGGACCGTGCGCCGTCCAATCGTCACCCTCATCTCGTTTCCTCATGCGTCTCGTTGATCATGCGCGGCTTCAGGCGCGCTCCGATCATCCTAGCGCATTTTGGGGCCGAGGGGAGACCGGTTCATGGCGGCGTTACGGCGGATGCCTCGCAGGCCCACAACTCCTTGCGCCGCCCTGTGGGCAAAACACCCAATGGCAGGTCAATCACGTCAGGTAAAAATATTTCTCTTTATCCGCATTTCGGATTATCATATAGAAAGCCATCCCAACCCGGCCGAGGGGCGGATCGCGATCGTCACGAACGCGGGATGGGACGTGGTGGACGCAGGCGGCGCCGGCGCGAAGGGCTTTGCAGGGCGGGAAACCGTGAGCGAAGGCGTCGCGCACACGACCGGTGCAGCCTGCGTACGGCAAAATCGTGTGGTCCTGGCGCCCGGGGTCTGTGTGCCAAGTGTTGCGGTGATGTGGCGGCCCGACCGGGTCCGCAGCATCAGCCATCCGCAAGGCGACGGGGGCAATAGTGCATCGCTCCCCGGGGAGAGCGCGACATAAGCCGTAAAACCACTGCGCAGGGAAGGCCGTGTGTTGGGCTTCACCTGTATGCCGCTGTGCAGCCTCTTGTAGCGCAACCTTCGCACAGTGGACCGTGGGTGCCAGCCGGCACCCGGCCTTCCCTGCGCCCTCGGCATTTTTAAGGGCAAAGAATACGGCAAAGCTCGGGCGCGATGTGCCGCGAGGAGGCGAAGATGTGTCTACGATTCAGAAGCGAGTTGGTGGAGAACAACGAATGCTGCTCGCTCCGTCATTGCGAGCACAGCGAAGCGATCCAGAGTACCTCCGCGGAGAGACTCTGGATTGCTTCGTCGCAAGGGCTCCTCGCAATGACGACCGAGACAGTGAGTGCCGGTCACGCCGCTCGATCACTCCGCCAGCGTCGTCTCTACGAACCCGCGCGGGTCGTCACAGAACTCCCGCATCACCCGGTAATGATCGGTCTGCTCCACCGTCGTCGGCTCCAGGCCGTATTTCCCGAGCCGAAGCAGTTGTGCGTTGGGATAGGCCATCAGCATCGGCGAATGGGTCGCCATGATGACCTGGCAGATGCGGGAATCCTCCATGCGTCGCAGCAGCTTCAGAAATTCGATCTGGCGCGCCGGCGACAACGCCGATTCAGGCTCGTCGAAGATGAAAATGCCCTGGCGCTGGCAGCGCTCCTCGAAGAAGCGCAGGAATCCTTCGCCGTGGGAATGCGACAGGAAATCGGGGCCGACCTGCCCGGCATCACGTGCGGCCTTGTCGAGATATCGCGCCACCGAGAAAAAGCTCTCGGCGCGAAAAAACCAGCCATTCGTGATTTTCGGCAGCCAGCTTGCGCGCAGCGCCCTGGAGAGTTGGCCACCCATCTTCTCCCGCGCTTCGGAGTGATCGACCGGCATGTAACCCTTGCCGCCACCGGCGTCGTCGTAGCCGGTGAGCGCTGCGATCCCTTCGAGGATCGTCGACCTCCCGGTGCCATTCTCTCCGACGATGATCGTGATGGCGGCGTCGAAGTTGAGATCGAAATCATCCGGAAAGATGGGCAGGCAAAACGGATAAGCCTCGCGATCGCGAACTTGCGACGGGTCGAGCCAGACCCGCTTCAGGTAAGGCGCCGGCAGGTTGATCGTTCGGCTGCTTCTTCGGCTCATGTCCGTTCGGCTCATGTCCGGTTTCCGATCCATTCCGTCCCGTCGGGACGCTAGAACATATCCGGAACGCAACCCTCGCGAAAGCTGCATTTGAGAAACATACAGCGACAAACCCGACACGCGTGGCGAGGGCAAACTGGAATCTGGAATTGCGGTCCGAAATCGCCTTAGAGAACGCAGCTCTGAGGCAGTCGGCAGGCATGAGACCCGCCCCCACCTCGCGACCCCGCAATGATTGAGGGACGTCCGGGACCGTAAGAGCCGCGAGGAGTGCGCGATGGTATCAACGTATTTCAGTTACAGCTACATCACGCGCAATCTCAAGCAGTCCTTGACGCGGGTCGAACAGCAACAGGACGTGGCGCGAGAGGCCGCCTACTACAAAGCCCACATCGGCAAGGTGAAGTCCGTCGACGACTTCATGAAAGACTATCGCCTTTATCACTATGCAACGAAGGCGTATGGCCTGGAAGACATGGCCTACGCCAAGGCCTTCATGAAAAAGGTGCTGGAGAGCGACCTCTCCGACGCAAACAGCTTCGTCAACAAGCTGGTCGACAAGCGTTACCGCGAGTTCGCCGCGGCATTTTCCTTCAATGGCAGCGCCACGCCGGTTGCGCAATCGGAGAACCAGACCGATGAGATGATCGGTCTGTACACGGCGACCAGGAAGAGCCAGGTCGATGCACTTGCCAGCGACTCGAATTACTACAGCGCCGAAATCGGCAACATCAGCAGTGCAGACCAGCTCCTGAACAACGACCGACTTCGCAATTATGTCTATTCGGCGTACGGCATCGATCAAAGCAAGTGGTCGCGTGACACGATAAGTCAGGTCTTGCGCAGCGATCCGTCCGATCCAAACAGCTACGTCAACACCACTTTCGCTTCTCAGCTGAGTGGCCTCAACGCCGATCTTGCTCAGGCCCGATCGGATGTCACCGCGGCCACTTCAAGGATCGCAGACTACACCGCCCAATTATCGCAACCGGGCGCGAACGTGACCCAGTTGAACGTCCAGATCCTGGTCGAAAAATATCACCTGGAGTCATATGCGAGCAGCATTTCCAGCCTCAGCGACCAGATAGGGACGATTGGCGGGTTCGTCGACCTGGCCGGCGCGTTCGAGTTTTCGCCCGACGGCTCGCTTCCGTCAGGTGTGTCGGCGCAGACTGCTGCAAATGTCACGATCACGAAACAGAAGTTCGACGACAGCAAGTCCGCCGTCTATTCGGCGGCAAGCCCGTTGAACGAAGCTTTCGCAATCAGGCAATTCAGAACTGCCATCCTCAAGATCAATTCAGCCCAGACGTTCGTATCGACACCAGGCGTGTATGATTTTGCGCTGGGAGCCGTCGGGCTCGATCCCGCAAACGTCCCACCGGCGACTGTCAAGGCCGTGCTCGAAAGCGACCTCAACGACCCCGAGAGCTACGTCTATACCCTCAAGGACAATCGGTATCTGGAGCTGGCCCGCGCCTTCAACTTCGACGCAAAAGGCAATCTGACGACTCCCCTGGTGGCTCAGGACTCGGCTGAAGTCCTCCAGATCGCCAAGGACTACGTCATTGGAGCGGCGAAGAGCGCAAGCACGGCAACTCCCCAGCAGCAGGCCGCGGTTCGGGCACAGGCCACGAAGGATGCGTCGGCCTATCAGCAAGCCATCGCCGGCATCGACAGTGTGTCCGATCTTCTCGCAAACAGGCCGATGGTCGATTTCATTCTCCTGGCCAAGGGTCTGGATCCCAAGAAGGTCAGCACCGAATTTCTCGGGAAGGTCTTCAGCTCCGATCTGAACGATCCAAAGAGCTTCGCGAACACCGAGAGCGATCCTCGCTTTGCCGAAATCGTCGCGTCGTTCAATTTCGACAGCAAGGGCAACGTCGCGCGTCTTCCGATGATGGGTCCACAGAAGCGGGATCAATTTCGGGAAACACAAGCGAACTATGTCGAGCAAAGCCTGGAGCAGCAGCAAGGCGATGCGAATCCCGGCGTGCGCCTGGCGCTCTATTTCCAACGAAAGGCGGGGGACATCACGTCCGCGTACGACATCCTTGCGGACAAGGCTCTTTCAGAGGTGTTCAGGACCACCTTCGATTTGCCTGACTCGATGGCGGCGATGCCGATCGATCAGCAGGCCAAGTTCGTGGACAGGTTCATGGAGATCAAGGATCTGTCCGATCCCGCGAAGGTTACGAAGCTGCTGAACCGTTTCTCCGCCATGTATGACATCAGAAACAGCCAGAGCACCGGCCAGGGTCAATCCCCTCTGCTCAACCTCTTTCAGGGATCCGGTTCGGGGATCAGTGACTCCACGTACTTGGCCATTGCCAAGCTACGCACCCACTGATGATCGCTCGCCGGGACTAGCCCAACACCTCGAGCACCAGCTCCATGGTCATCAGCACGGGATTGTCGCCACGGATCAGACGGCCCTCCGCCAAACCGCCGGTGTAGTCGATCAGGGCAACGTCGAGTGCGGCTTCGAGCGCGCCGGAGGAGCCCACCGCAATCGTGCCGCCGGTCACCGCAAGCTCGGTCGCGAAGGGTTCGGTCACGCCGCCATGGCTGAAGCGAGCGCCGATGGTCGAACCAACACCGCCATGGATCCTGGCGCGCGCGATGCCGTGCGCGCGGCAGAAGTCTTCGAGACAACCGGCGAAATCCTGGTTGGGGCGCAGCCGCAGCGCGAAAGCGCGGCTGGTCGTGCGTGCGCCGGTGCTCGCAGCCGCCACCGGCCCGAACAGCTTGAAGTTGGTTTCGGGATCGGGCTCTGCGCCGAACATCGCACCATCGATACCGAAGGCCTTGACCTCGAACGGCTCCGCGACATCAGTCTCGTCCGGCAGCATGTGGCCGCCACTGGCGCGGCCATCGGCCTCTGTCCACAGCCCATGGCAATGAAAGAACGGCGCGCCATCGCGCATGCCCAGCGTCATGCTACCGAGCCTGGTGCGCGTCACGCCGCTCGGCCGGAATGTGTCGCTATAGAACGCGGCGTTCTCATTGGTTTTCGACAGCGCCGGCATGACATAGCCGAACGGCCCGAGCGCGCCGTGCCCGAAGTTGAGCACACCACCGGCAAATCCCTCCGCGGCAAAACCGCGGCGCGCCGCCTCCACCAGCGGCAGACCTGCTTGAAGCGTGAAGGAGAAAGCGCGTCCTCTCGCCTCCACCCATTGGATGCGTTCGGCGACCGGCACGCCGGGCTGCTTGATGCTGCGCATGACCTTCGCTCAGCCCGTCCTTGTCTTGTCGAGATCGAGCAGCCCGCGCGCCTCGAGCTCGTCGCGAACCATCCGTTTCGGAATCTTACCGTAGCCGGATTTCGGCAATGCCTCCCAGAAGAAGAACCGCTTCGGCATCTTGTAGCGCGGCACCTTGGGGCCGAGGAAGGCCGCCATCTCCGCTTCACTCACCGGCTTGGCGCCCTCGCGCGCGACGCAGACGGCAACGCCGACCTCGCCCCAGGTCGCATCGGGCACGCCGAGCACCGCAACCTCGCCGACGCAAGGATGGGTCAGGATTTTCTCCTCGATCTCGCGCGGATAGATGTTGGAGCCGCCGGAGATGTACATGTCGGAGGCTCGTCCCGTGATGTAGACGAACCCCTCCTCGTCCATGTGGCCGAGATCGCCGGTGCGGAACCAGCCGTTGCGGAACGCCTTCGCGTTGGCCTCGGGATTGTCGTAGTAGCCGGCCAGCACCGCGGGGCCGATCACGCATATCTCGCCGCTCTGGTTGGCGCCGAGTTCACGGCCCTCGTCGTCCTGGATCGAGACCTGCATGCCGGTACGCTCGAAGCCACAGGTACCGATCTTCGCGTGCGGCCCGTCCTCGGGATCATGCAGCGCCGCCGGCAGCACCGTGATGTTGCCGGTCACCTCGCCGAGACCGAAATACTGCACGATGACTTTGCCGAGCTTCCTCAGCGCAGCCTTCTGGTCCTCGCGATACATCGGCGCACCCGCATAAATCACCTGGCGCAGCGAGGAGTGGTCGTATTTGTCGGCGGCGGGATGCTCGACCATCATCTTCAGAATGGTCGGCACCACAAAGAGATTGCTGACCCGATGCGCCTCGATCAGGCGGAACGCCTGGTCGATGTCGAATTTCTCGGTCGGCAGCAGCACTGTGCACACACCGCGCGCGGTCTGCACCAGCTGATGCACGCCGGCGCCATGCGACAGCGGCGCCACCACCAGCGAGGCATCCGCTTCGGTGACGCCGGGCGTGAGATCGGCGAGATGGTTGGTGACGACAAAACCCATCTGGCCGTGGGTGAGCACCGCAGCCTTGGAGCGGCCGGTGGTTCCCGACGTGAAGAAGAACCAGCAGGGATCGTCGTGCTCGACCGCGACGTTCTCGACCATCGTGCCGGCGCGCGACGCAACGGCATCCGCAACCGACGTTTCGGCAAATGGCGCTCGACCGTCGATGCTCCAGGTGAATTCGAGCGCGCCACCGCTCACGGCCGCGGCGTGCTCGGGAAAATCGACGTGGCACAGAAACGCCTTCGCGCCGGAGGCCTGCGCAAGATAAGTCACTTCGTCCGGCATCAGTCGGAAATTGGTGGGTACCCAGACGGCACCGAGCCGGAACGCCGCGAACATCGAGAAAAACATCTCGTCGCCGTTCTTGGAATGGACGAGGATACGGTCGCCCTTCGCGATGCCGCGCGCCGCGAGGGCTGCCGCCAGCGCCGAGACCTGCGCATCGATCTCGCGCCATGTCCAGGATTTGTCACCCCAAACGAAACCGGGACGCGCCCCATGCCGCCGCGCATTCTGGGTCAGCATGTGAGCGAGATTCATGACGCGGCGGGACATGCGCAGGGGCTGCATCGGGCTTCCTCTTCGGCGGCGGACGGCACGCGAGCCGCCCGCTCATTGCAGCCCATTTATCGCCATCGCCCACGACCTCGCAAGGCCGTCGGCCGCACGCCTGCCCTACGGCTGCTTGAACGCGAACGGCGTAGCCGTGATGGCCTTCTCCTTGACGCAGGCCTGCGCACCAAAGCCGCCGCAATAGTTGCCATGCAGATCGAAGCGGATGGTGCGCCCCGCACCCCGCTTCGTTGGCTTCGGCTTGATCTCGTAGCTGCGGACATGGCCATCGAAGACGGGTTTGCCGTCCGGCAACGTGACCAGGATGTTCATGACGCAGCCGCCGGTTCCGCAATAGGTCGTCTCGCGATCGCCGCATTTGGTGTCGCGGAAATCGACGATGTAGTCCTCGCGGCCGTCACCGGTCAGGTCGATCCTGCGCACCGTATCGACGCAAAAGTCACCGCGTCGCCGCCCTGGCTCTCGCATTCCTCGTAGGCGTAGCCCACTGCCTTCTGCACGCCGGGCGGATAGTCGGCGGGATTGAACGGCTTTGCGTTGTCGGCGCGCGCAGCGGTTGCGAATAGTACGAGCAGGAGGATCAGATATCGCATTGGCATGGGTCGTCAGCGCAGCCGCGATCGTTCAGGGAATTTTAAACATGATCGGCGCAACCTTCGTCAGTTCTCGCGTACAGAGTGCCGCATCATGGTCAAAGCGCCCGCCCTCCTCCTGTTATCGCTGGCGCTTGCCGGATGTGCCGTGGGCCCACAAGCGCACCTCGCCTCCGATCCCGCTTTCAAGCCTGCGCGTTACGCCTGGGACGGCGCCGGCGAAAATCCAAATCATTCGCGCGCTGCCTCAGAGCCAACACGGATCACCCGATCCGAGCGCAACAGGTCGCAAGCCGGGCTTCAGCCCTATTCGAAGGAATGGTGGCAGGCGCAGGACGGAATCGAGGCGGAACAGGACGCCAGGGTCAACCGTTCCCTCGTCATCTGCCAGGGATGCCTGCGCCCGCAGGCGCAGCCGGAAGATTCCAGGCTCGCCAAGACGACCGATTGAAGCATCCGGACTCTCAGGACCTGATGGAGGTGCAGCCCCGTCGTCGCGAGAAGCGGCCGAGAGCTACAACGCCCCGAGCTTCCGTAACGACTCCTGCGCCGTCGCCAAGCCCGGCTTCAATTCCAGCGCCTTCCTGAAATCGGCGATCGCGCCCTGTTTGTCGCCGAGCCGCAGCTTGGCCTGTCCGCGGTTGTTCCACGAAAACACGTCGGAGGGATCGTATTGCAGCGCCTTGTCGTAATCGGAAACGCCGCCCTTGCTGTCGCCCTGATAGAGCCGGATCATGCCACGATTGCGCCAGCCGCGCGCGTCGGTCGGCGCAACACGGATCGCCTCTCCATAATCGGCGGCGGCGCGATCGAGCTGCTCGCTGTCGCGGTAGACGTTGCCGCGGTCGATATAGGCGAGCAGATCGGGCGCAAGCTTGATGCGCATGGTGTAGTCGGCGATGGCGTGCGCCATGTCGCGCCTGCGGTAATACACCAGTGCGCGATTGGCATAGGCCATGGCGTATTTGGGATCGCGCTTGATCGCGGCGTCAAAGTCGGCGAACGCACCGTCGAGATCGCTCTTGTTGAAACGCGACTCGCCGCGATTGCCGTAGGCCAGCGCCAGCGAGGGATCGAGCTTGATCGCCTGGTCGTAATCGGCGATGGCGCGATCGTAGTCGCGCTTGAAACTGTAGACACGGCCCCGATTATTGTAGGCGCAGGCATAGCCGGGGTCGAGCCTGATCGCCTCGTCGAGATCGGACAGCGCCGCGTCGAGCTCACGCTTCTCGGTGAGGCCATGACCGCGATTGCAATAAGCGCCGGCGAGCCGGGATCCGCTCTCGCTCTTCGTTTCGATCACGGTCGAGCAAGCCTTGATCCGTTCGTCCGGCGTGCTGGCCAATCCGACGCAGGCCTCCCAGGCCGGACCGCCGGCCGCCAACGCCGGAGCCGGAGCCGGCGAGATGAGCGCGGCGAGCAGCGCGATGAGGCTGAGCGGGACACGCATTTTCCGGATATCTCCCCTGCGGCAACCACTCTTGGTCGCACCTTGGCAAGGGCCGGTTCAGACGCCTAGATCAAAGGCAAGCAGCAGGTCGGAAGGATTTTCCATGGCGCCATCGGTACGGGACAACAAGGACAGAAGCCGCTTCGAGCTCGATGTCGGCAGCGAGATCGCCTTCGCCAATTACCGGCTGACGCCGTCGGCGGTGATCATCACCCACACCGAGACGCCGCGTGCGCTGCGCGGCCGGGGCATCGGCTCCGAACTGGTCAAGGGCGCGCTGGAATTGATCCGCCGCGACGGCAGGAAGGTGATCGCCGGTTGCGGCTTCGTCGTCGACTATCTCGACAGGCATCCGGAAGATGCGGATCTCGTCGCCTGAATGCAAAAAGGGCCCGCGCGATCGCGGGCCCTTGGATTGCGACCGGGCGATCGGTCAGTGCTTGATCTCCGGCGGCAGCTTGCCGCCATTCGCGGCGAGCTTGGACATCACCTGCTTGTGCAGCCAGACGTTCATGGTCGCGGAATCGTTGGTGTCGCCGCTGTAGCCGAGCTCCTTGGCCAGGTCCTTGCGCGCAGCGAGGCTGGAATCGATGTCGAGCGCCTTCATCAGGTCGACGATCGAGGTGCGCCATTCCAGCTTCTCGCCCTTGTGCGCGGCGGCCGCCGCGTCGACGATCGAGGCAACGTCCACCGTCGCCGCGGGCGCCGATCCGCTCGGCGCGGCCCCTGCGGGCGCGCTGCCCGACGGTGCGCTGCCTGCGGGCGCGGCGGAAGCTGGCTGGCTACCGAAGATCGCGCCCATAATTTTCCCGAAAATGCTCATGTCTGCTCCCCGAAAAGGACCCGCTGGAGGGCCTTGAGTGGCACTTATAGACCAAGTTGCGTCGTTGCACCCGCAAAGTTCCGCGGACCAGCAAGCAGCATCAGCTTATCTACGGCGAAATGACGACCGAATGACATCATCGAGGTTGCGCTGCGGCATCGAATCTCACCCAAGCGTGAGGGACAGGACTCGCAAATGGGCGTACGCTTGACATTCAGTTCGCGTGCCATCCGGAATTCGAGCTTCTGGTTGGGAATCGCGAAACTCAGAATAGCGGCCGCTTGCGCCGTTTGCTGGCGCCAGATGCGGCCGCATGGCAAGGGAGCTAGCGACCATGGCCACACTCTACCAGGGCAATGTCCCCACCGTGGCCCAGACCGCAGAAGCGGCTGGACCGGTGATCCGAACCATCCAACTCTCCGATCTGCACGATGCGCTCAAGCGCGGCTGGGACGATTTCAAGGCGGTGCCGAGCCACGCCATCATTCTCTGCGTGATCTATCCTGTGCTGGGCCTCGTGCTCGCCCGCGTGGTGATGGGCTATTCAGTGCTGCCGTTGTTGTTTCCGTTGGCCGCGGGCTTCGCGCTGATCGGCCCGTTCGCGGCGCTCGGTCTCTACGAGCTCTCCAGCCGGCGCGAGCGCTATGAGGAGGCCAGCGCCTGGGATGCCATGGAGGTGCTGCGTTCGCCCTCCTTCGGCGCCATGCTCGGTCTCGGCGCGCTGCTGCTGGCCCTGTTCGTGACCTGGGTTGCGACCGCGCAGGCGATCTACGTCGCCGCTTTCGGCTATGAGGGCGCGTCCGGGATCTCGGATTTTCTGACGCGCGTTCTCACGAGCCGGCAAGGCTGGTGGCTGATCGTGGTCGGCTGCGGCACCGGCTTCCTGTTCGCCCTTGCCGCGCTCTGCATCAGCGCCGTGTCGTTCCCGCTGATGCTCGACCGCCATGCCGGCGCGTTCGAGGCCATGGTGACGTCGCTGCGCGTCGTCGCGAAGAACCCGGTGCCGATGGCGGCCTGGGGCCTGATCGTGGCGGTCCTGCTCGCGCTGGGCACGATTCCCGCCTTCCTCGGCCTTGCCGTGGTCGTCCCCGTGCTCGGCCATGCCACCTGGCATCTCTACCGCAAGGTAATCGCCGCCGATCCGGGCGCGCGTCCGGTGCCGCCTCCGCCGCATCGTCCACGCAAGCCGGCCGCCGACTTCCCCGCCAACCTCTTCCCCTGGCGCAATCGGACCGACGCCTGACGATATCGTGACGTGCGATCCTGCCCCGGAGCGGGCAGGATCGCACACTGTTACGCCTTGCTTTGGCCGCGGTTTCCATCGAGATTGCGCCCGCCGGTCAGATCACTTCACGGAATTTATTTGCTCGAATGACCCCGACGATTTCTCGTCTCGCCCTCGCAGCCTTAGCCATCACCGCATCCATCCTATCCGCTCAGCCAGCGCTCGCCGCGGTTGCCTGCGGTTCGGGCAATTTCGACGCGTGGCTTGCAGACTTCAAAACCGACGCCGCGACCAAAGGCGTCTCGCAACAGGCCATTTCCGCCGGGCTCGCCGGTGTGACGCTCGATCAGAGCGTGCTCAACCGCGACCGCTCGCAGAAGGTCTTCAGCCAGACCTTCGAGGAGTTTTCCGGCCGCATGGTGCCGCCGCGCCTGACGCGCGGCTCCAACATGATGAAGCAATACGGCTCGGTGCTGTCGCGCATCGAGCAGACCTACGGCGTGCCCGGCGAGGTGCTGGTCGCGATCTGGGGTCTCGAGACCGATTTCGGCGTCAATACCGGCAAGTTCGCGACCATCCGCTCGCTGGCGACGCTGGCCTATGACTGCCGCCGCGCCGAACAATTTCGCGCCGAGCTGTTGGATGCGCTCCGCATCGTCCAGCGCGGCGACCTTGCACCGGCCGACATGAAGGGTGCCTGGGCCGGCGAGCTTGGCCAGACGCAGTTCATGCCGTCGTCATGGATGAAATACGCCGTCGATTTCGACGGCAATGGCAAGCGCGATCTCCTGCACAACGCCCCCGACGTGCTCGCTTCCACCGCGAACTATCTTGCCGGTTATGGCTGGCAGAAGGGCAAGGATTGGCAGCCGGGCAGCCCGAACTTCGCGGTGCTGCAGCAGTGGAACAAAAGCGAGGTCTACTCGAAGACCATCGCTTATTTCGCCACCCAGCTCGCGCGCGCCCCTTAGCAGCCTCTCGTCAAAACGCGTAGGGCCGATCGCCTGACGACCGGCCCTCTCTGTGCGTTTTTTACCCCTATTTGCCCATGGTGGCGTGCATCGCCTTGTTCAGATGCGCGCCGCACGCGCCCATTTTGCCGTTGAGCAGCGAGTCCTGCGCGGCCGCGATCTCCCTCTGCGCTACGAATTTGCCGTCACCATCGGCCATGTTCTCGATCGCGGTCTCGGTCTTCTCCAGATTGGCCGAACTGCAGCCGCCAGCGGCGTGCTTGGCGGCTTGGGCCGGCGCGACGGCGAACGCGACAGCGGCAATTGCGATAACCCCGAGTAACTTCGTCATGACGTTACCTTCCTTCTCTTGTTCTTGGGCCAGAGCCAGCGACATTGCCGGATTCTGCGACATCAGCTTCCTCCGCGCGCGACAACTTGACGCAATGAATCCCCGCGAGAATTGCGTGATGTTGCGCGCCACGCAGAGCCACATGCAAAATTTCTGATTTTCGTTACACGTTTGTAATCAACGGCACACGTTCGGCTTGCGTGCACCGCGCCCGGGGCGGCGGTTGGGGCTGACCAAGCGGAATGAACTCGTCCCTGCCTGGCCGCCGTTCGTCCCGTTGATCCGCCGGCGTCGGGTGAATCGCCGGCCACAGTGGAAAGGTGTCCGCGCAGGCTGTCGAATGAACTTAAATTCACTTTTATGGTTCACCGAGCATGCGATTGGCGCATGCAAGACTTGGGTATAGGAGCTATCAATCACCTTGCGACGACCGGAAAGCAGCCTATTTGACTTTTGAATGGAACCGGCTGGGCTAAGATTAAATCCGTAAATTAACGGGCATTTTTAACAACATGCCCCCTGTTCGGTCTACGCTTTGGGCGGGAGTGCTTTCGGGTTAATCGTCCGTTACCAGCGCCATGCATTGAGCGCTTAGCTGCATCGCAACATCGGAACTTTCGCACTGCACCACTCTCACCTATATTCATTTCAACGATGAGGCTCGGGCAAGAGCTGAATCGAACTACAGGAGACTACCAATGCTGCTCTCGCTCATCCGTATGATCCAGGCTTTCCGGGACTATCAGCGCAATGTTGCCGAGCTGTCCCAGCTCAGCGATCGCGAATTGGCCGACATCGGCCTCGATCGCTCGGACATTCCGCGCGTTGCCGCCGGTCAGTATCAGGGCTGATATCTATCAGCCCTAAACCGGACGAACCGATAGCGCCCGCCCTCGTGCGGGCGTTGTCGCATCCGGAGGCAGAAAACTCGATCTCGGCGATTCCACTGACCGCCGAAAAGCGCTACCTGTCCGCCCCATGACAGGACCCCAATCAAATACCGTGCACGTGATCGGCGCAGGCCTTGCCGGCTCCGAAGCCGCCTGGCAGGTGGCCAAATCCGGCGTGCCCGTAGTGCTGCACGAGATGCGGCCGACCCGCACGACCGAGGCACACCGCACCGACGGGCTTGCCGAGCTCGTCTGCTCCAATTCGTTCCGCTCGGATGATGCCGCCAACAACGCCGTCGGCCTGCTGCATGCCGAGATGCGCCGCCTCGACTCGCTGATCATGCGCGCAGCCGACGCCAACCAGGTGCCCGCCGGCGGCGCGCTGGCGGTGGACCGCGACGGCTTCTCCGCGGCCGTCACCAAAACGCTGAACGACCATCCCCTGATCGAGATCGCGCGCGGCGAGGTCGCAGGCCTGCCGCCCGCCGAATGGAGTAACGTCATCGTTGCGACCGGCCCCCTCACTTCGTCGCCGCTGGCCGACGCGATCCGCGAGCTGACCGACGAGAACGCCCTCGCCTTCTTCGACGCGATCGCGCCGATCGTGCACCGCGAATCCATCGACATGTCGGTGGCATGGTTCCAGTCGCGCTACGACAAGGTCGGCCCCGGCGGCACCGGCGCCGACTACATCAACTGCCCGATGACAAAGGAGCAGTACGACGGCTTCGTCGCAGCGCTGGTCGCCGGCGAGAAGACCGAATTCAAGGAATGGGAGACCAACACGCCCTATTTCGACGGCTGTCTGCCGATCGAGGTCATGGCGGAACGCGGCCCCGAGACTCTTCGCCACGGGCCGATGAAGCCGGTCGGCCTCACCAATCCGCACGATCCCACCACTAAGGCCTACGCGATCGTGCAGCTGCGCCAGGACAACAAGCTCGGCACGCTCTACAACATCGTCGGCTTCCAGACGAAGCTGAAATACGGCGAGCAGCAACGCATCTTCCGCACCATTCCGGGGCTGGAGAACGCCGAATTTGCTCGCCTCGGCGGCCTGCATCGCAACACCTTTCTCAACTCGCCAAAGCTGCTCGACGGCCAATTGCGCCTGCGCGCGCAGCCGCGGCTGCGTTTTGCCGGCCAGATGACGGGCTGCGAGGGCTATGTGGAATCCGCCAGCGTCGGCCTGATTGCTGGCCTCTACGCGGCAGCGGACGTGCGCGGCGAGACGCTTGCGAGTCCGCCGGTCACGACGGCGCTCGGATCCCTGCTCGGCCACATCACCGGCGGCCATATCGAGACCGTCGAGCCCGGCACGCGCTCGTTCCAGCCAATGAACATCAATTTCGGCCTGTTCCCGCCGCTCGCCAGCGCACCGACGAAGAAGCCCGACGGAAGCCGACTGCGCGGCAACGAGAAGACGGTGGCCAAAAAGCAGGCGATGAGCGCGCTCGCGCTCGCCGATCTCGATCGCTGGATCGCCGATCACCTGCGCATTGCCGCCGCGGCGTGAGTTTTCGATGAACCTTCCCAAAGACGACGCCGCAACACTCTCGGCGCGCTGGACCGAGGGCGTGCTGCTCAAGCGCGACGTGTTCTCGACGGTCGAGCGCGGCCGCTTCCGCGACGATGACGGCGAGGTCGACGCGGTGCTGCGCCGCCTCGACGAGGTGCCGTGGTGGTCATTCCTTTTGGCGCGCCATCTGTTCGCCCGCGAGACGCATGCGCTCGCACTCGCCAAGGGACTCGATGTCGGCCCTGAGCTGCTGTGGGCCGGACGCCGCGCGCTGGTGCGCAGCTTCGTCGATGGCGTCGCGCTGCATCTGGCGAAACCGCATGGCGACCTCGCCTATTTTCGCTCGGCCAAGGCCGCGCTGCGACGGCTGCGCCGCGCCGGCATCTGCCACAACGATCTTGCCAAGGAACAGAACTGGCTGGTCGGCCGCGACGGTCGCGCCTATGTGACCGACTTCCAGCTCGCGGCCTGCTTCGACCGGCGCGGCCGGCTTTACCGCATCTTGGCCTATGAAGATCTCCGGCATCTGCTCAAGCACAAGCGCTCCTACGCGCCCGAGGCGCTGACGCCGCGCGAGCGGAAAATCCTGGCGAAGAAGTCGTTCGCCGCCAGCCTCTGGCTGGCTACCGGCAAGAAGGTTTATCGGGCAATCACGCGCGGCCTGTTCAACTTCACCGACCGTGAAGGCGGCGGCCGAAGGCTCGTCAACGACGCGCCGGTGTTGGCGGAATTGATCCGCAAGAACCCCGCCGTGCGCGACACCGCCATCGTGGCCTTTGCCGACCGCCGCTCCGGCGTCGGGCTCTATGCCTTCGTCGAAGCCGATCAGGCCGCGCTCGAAGGCCAATTGCGGAACGAGCTCAGCGCCGCCAAAGGGCCGAAGCCCCCGGAACACATCCAGGTCGTGCACGCGCTGCCACGCAACGCCGACGGCAAGCCGCGCACGGAGATTCTGCAACTGGTCGCCATGAACCAGCTCGACCTGATCGAGCCGATGATGAAGAACGACCAGGACCGCGCTTTCCTCAAGGACATCTTGGAGCAGCGCAAGAACCTGCGCGACCGCTTCAATTTCGAGGCCGACCTGCCTGCCGGCTAGTGTGGATCACGCCTTGAAGCGTCCACATTGGCGATAGAGAAGCGATCCGATAATTCGAACTTGGCGGCGGGGCTTGGCGGGGTCATGGGCACTCGGGGGACGATGATGCATCGTGTGGTTGGCGGCCTGATCGCCGGCCTTCTGCTGCTCGCCGCCGCGCCCGCAATGGCCGAGTCCCCGGCCGAGCTGATCTCCAGCTTCCGCCTCAAACATGGAGAGGTCCGCGTCGTCCGCGATTCGACCCTCGACCGCATCGCAATGGACCAGGCGCGCGCGATGGCGACGAAGGACGACCTCAGTCACGACGCCCTCGGCCCGTTCAACCGCCGGGTCGCACCGGCCGGCGCAGGCCGCGCCGCCGAGAACATCGCCTACGGCTACGACAATTTCGAGAAGACCCTGGGACAGTGGATCGACTCGTCGGGACACCGCAAAAATTTGCTGCTGCACAACGCTTCCCGCGTCGGGATCGCGAGCGCGAAAAACGCCAGCGGCAAACGCACCTATTGGGCGATGGTGATCGCCGGCGACTACGAGCCGAAGGGCAAAGGCAAGAAGGACAAGGAGCCCCTCGTTGCCGTGAAACGCGAAGCCGCTCCTGCGAGCAAGCCCAAATCCGGCGGCTGCCACATCAAGCTGCTCGGCCTCTGCATCTGAGGCGAGACGCCACGCCGGAAGCATTGTTGCGCGCGCTTCTCCGACCGGCCAATATGACCGCGCCGCTATCCTCAACCAACCTGAGGCGATCAATGGCCAAAAAATACACCGCTCAATGCGCCTGTGGCGCAATCAAGTTCGAATTCAGCACCGATCCGTCCTTCATCGCCAATTGTCATTGCAACGATTGCAAGCGCGCTTCCGGCGGCGAGATGGCGACCTTCTTCGCGGTGCCCGAGGACGATTTCACGCTTCTCTGCGGCAAGCCGAAGGCGTTTCACTACATCGCCAATTCCGGCAAAGGCCTGGATCGCAATTTCTGCCCGGAATGCGGTTCGCGGGTCTTTACCACTAACCTCGATAGCTTCCCCAAGACGTTCTTCGTCCAGTTGGGCAGCCTCGACCGGCCCGACCTCGTCGCACCGAAGCTCGAGATGTTCACCAAGCGTCGCATGTCGTGGAACACGCCGCTCAACCTGCCGCAGTTCGAGGAAATGCCGCACTGACGCGACGATAGTCCGAGCCGGAGATTGACTTGATCAACATCGAGCGAGTACGTGCCGACACGCCAGCCACTTCCAGACTTGCGTATCTGCACAACGCGGGGGCGGCTCTCATGCCTGTCGCTGTCGCCGAAGCCATGAAGCAGCATATCGATCTGGAGAGCGAGGTCGGAGGCTATGCCGCCGCCGACCGTGAGGCGCCCCGGCTCGAATCCGTCTACGGCTCAGTGGCGCGCCTGCTGGATGCCGCACCCGATGAGATCGCCCTCATGGAGAATGCGACGGTTGCTTGGCAGATGGCGTTCTACGCGCTTCCATTTCGTCAGGGCGACCGGATCCTGACCGCCGAGGCGGAGTACGCTGCCAACTATGTCGCCTTTCTCCAGGTCGCCAAGCGAACAGGCGTCGCGATCGACATCGTGCCGAGCGATGCTAGCGGCGAGCTCGACGTTGACGCGCTCGAAAGCATGATCGATGAGCGCGTGAAACTGATTGCGATCACATGGGTTCCGACCAATGGCGGGCTGGTCAATCCGGCTGCGGCCGTCGGCAAGATCGCGCGAGCGCGAGGCATTCCTTATCTGCTCGACGCCTGCCAGGCGGTCGGACAAATGGCGGTCGACGTCGAGGCCATCGGCTGTGACATGTTGTCGGCGACCGGTCGCAAATTCCTCCGCGGCCCGCGCGGCACCGGTTTTCTCTACGTCCGCCGGGCGATGCTGCAGCGGCTCGAACCGCCAATGATCGACCACTTCGCCGCACCCTGGGTGTCCCGGGACGCTTACCGGCTGCGTGACGATGCGCGCCGTTTCGAGACCTGGGAGAACAACTACGCAGCCCGGCTTGGGCTGGGCGCGGCTGTCGATTATGCCCTCGATATCGGGATAGGCCCCATCGAGCAGCGTTGCCGCATGCTGGCGGACCGCCTCCGGGGCGGCCTTGCGTCCATTCGCGGTATCAGAATTCGTGACCTCGGACGCGCTCCGGGAGCCATCGTCAGCTTCACGGTGGACGGGTACGAGGCTGAAGCGGTCGTCAGCAACGCGGCCGCAGCCGGCATCACGATCGGTGCCTCAGATCCGTCGAGCACGCGCATCGATGCCGAAATTCGCTCGCTGCCGCCGGTGGTGCGCGCCTCCCCGCATTACTACAATACGGAAGCCGAGATCGATCGGTTGATCGTCCATCTGGCGGTTTGACGCCGCGATAGCGGCGGGCGCGCGCACAGCTCAGGTACAGCGCGCACTCAATCCGGATGCCCCAAGCTTCGCCATGACCTCGTCGAGATGGGCGCTGTCGCGGGTCTCGATCACCAATTGCAGCAACGTTGCCTTGGCCGGAAGATCCGAGAAGGTGCGCTGGTGCGAGACCTCGATGATGTTGGCGCCGGCCTCGGCCAGCAGTGCCGCGACCGCAGCCAGTTGGCCAGGCCTGTCGGGGATGTCGAGCGACAGCTGGGTGAGCCGCCCCTCACGCGCCAACTCGCGGGTCAGGACTGATGCAATCAGCCGCGTGTCGATATTGCCGCCGCTCAGCACCAGCCCGACCTTCTGGCCGGCGAAACGGGACGGGTCGGACATCAGTGCGGCGAGACCAGCGGCGCCGGCGCCTTCGACAACCGTCTTCTCGATCGAGATCAGGGTTGCCACCGCGCGCTCGAGCTCGGCTTCGTTGACGAGCGCAATGTCGTCGACAAGGCGGCGGACGATTTCGGTCGTGAGCTTGCCGGGCGACTTCACCGCGATGCCTTCGGCGAGTGTGTCGCCACGCGCCGGCAGATTGCCGTTATGGATGGCATTGTACATCGAGGGGTAGAGCCAGGCCTCGACGCCGAGGATCCGCAGCGACGGCTTGATCGATTTCGCGGCAATGGCGATCCCGCTGATCAGGCCACCGCCGCCGATCGGGACGACCAGCGTATCGAGCTCCGGCACGGCCTTGAGTATTTCCAGCCCGACCGTGCCCTGCCCCGCGATGACAAGTGGATCGTCATAGGGATGGACGAAGATCATGCCGCGGGCTTCGCCGTGGCTGCGCGCATACGCGGCCGCCTCCTCCAGCGTGGCGCCCGTCACCACCACCTCAGCACCGTGATGCCTGGTGTTCTCGACCTTCACCATGGGCGTGCCGACCGGCATGACGATGGTGGCGGGAATGCCGAGCCGCTTGGCGTGATAGGCGACGCCTTGCGCGTGATTACCCGCCGACATCGCGACGACGCCTCGCGCGCGCTCCTCCGGCGTCAGCGCCGTGAGGCGGTTGAGCGCGCCGCGCTCCTTGAACGAGGAGGTGAACTGGAGGTTCTCGAATTTCAGCCAGATGTCGCAGCCGCAGATATTGCTCAGCGTGCGGCTGTAGCTACAGGGCGTCTCGACGACGGCGCCGCGGATCGTCTCGGCAGCGGCATGGATTTCGCTCAGCGAGATCGGAAGGCCGCTGAGATCAGTGGCGATGCTTTGGGACAACTCAGCCATGGGACAGCATAGGGCATTTGGCAGTTTGAGGCGATAAGCCAACCGCTATTTGGTAAATTCCCGGGAACGCGAGGCCCGCCACAGCGTCCACAGCGTGCGCAGCCGCGGCGATTGCTCCGGCGTGAACGGATTACGCCCGGGCTGCGACAAGCGCTTGAGGTCGGCCCGTACCTGGCTCAGCGGAAGGAACGCTGGACGCACGGATGCCGGCACCTCCACCAGCAGCGACAAGGCCGTCGTCAAATGTTGCCGCGCCTCGCCCGAGAGTTGGTCCAGCGCGGCGCGCAAGTTTGGCGTCTCCTTGCCGGCGAACACGTCTTCCACGTTGCAATCGTGGCTCGCCAGCACCTGCTGCGGCAGGAACAATTGCCGGCGCGCCGCATCGCGCGGCAGATTGGCGATGACCTGTACGATGCCCTGCGCCAGCCCGGCATGGCGGGCGAGATGCTCGGCCGCCTCCGACGGTGGTCCCATGATCCGGGCGGCGAAATCGAACAGCGCCGATGAGGTCGCCGCGAGGTAGCCTTCCAGCGCCGCCATTGTTGGCATTGGGTCGTTGTAGAGATCGAATTGATGCTCGTCGGCGAGCAGCGACAGCGGCTCGACCGGCAGGTCGAAAGCACGGATTGCGCGGAGCAGCTCCGCCGCTACCGGATTGCCCTCGGCGCTGCCATGGACCTGGCCCGACAGCATGTCGGTCCACCATTGCAGGCGGATTTCACCGGGCAAGGGCTGGCTCACCTGGTCGCGGACGCGGACGATCTCGACATTGAAGGCATAGAGCGCCAGCAGCGCGCGACGCTCGGCAGCGGGCGCGAAAAGGGTCGCGGCATAGCGCGGAAAGTCGTGGCTGCGTACGAGGTCAGCGCAGAACGCGGCAGAATCCGGCGGCGGCGCGGAGCCACTCATGGCACGGCGATCAGCGCGGCCGCGACGCGCCGCCGTTCGCCGATCATGATGTTGTAGGTGCGCACGGCGGGACCGGTCTGCATCGTGTCCAGAACCACCCGCGCCGCTTTGAGCGCCTGGCGCAGTTCCGCCGGCGGCAGCCAGACTTCGGTTCCGGTGCCGATCAGGAGCGTGTCGATGCTGTTGGCGGACTTGAAGACTCGATCAAGCGAATAGCGGTCGATCTTCGCGGGGTCGGTAACGTCCCAGGCCCAGATCGCGTCGGGCAGGCAAAGCAGCGATCCCCGATGCGACATGCCGGCAAAGGCAAAGCCGCCCTTGCCATAGGCTTCGATCGGCGCCGAGCGGGGGAAATGCGGTGCGTTGGGATCGCCGGCCATGAGCTTCGTCCGAATGAGCTTACTGCCCTCGCAAACCCCTGCGAGGGCATGCGGTTCGGATCATGCCTTGCTTTTCTTCGCCGGCGTAGCCTTATCGACCGCATCTTCGCGATGCTCGCCGACGCCGAGATAGATCAGGATCGGGGCTGCAATGAAGATCGAGGTATAGGTGCCGACCAGCACCACGCCGAACATCATGACCGCGGTGAAGCTGTGGATGGCATGACCGCCGAACAGCAGCAGCGCCAGCAGCGCCAGCGTCACGGTGAAATGGGTGATGATCGAGCGCGACAGCGTCGAGTTGATCGATTCGTTGAGAAGCTGCGGCATCGGCATCTTCTTATAGCGCCGCAGCATTTCACGGATGCGGTCGTAGATGACGACGGTGTCGTTGAGCGAATAGCCCAAAATGGTCAGAAGCGCGGCGATGCTGGTCAGGTCGAAATCGACCTGACTGATCGACATGAAGCCGATCGTCAGCACGATGTCGTGCACGTTGGCGATCATGGCCCCGAGCGCGAACTGCCATTCGAAGCGGAACCAGAGATAGATCAGGATCGAGACGATCGCGAGCATCAGGCCGAGCATGCCCCAACTCAGCAGCTCGCCGGAGACACGCGGGCCCACCACCTCGACGCGGCGATACTCCACGGACTCGCCGAGCGCGCCGCGAACCTTGTCCACAGCTGCCTGCTGCGCCTTGTCGCCGCCCGGCTGCTCAGCAACGCGAAGCAGCACGTCAGCGGGGCCACCGAATTGCTGCAGCTGGACTTCGCCGAGTCCCAGGGTGCCAAGGGTCGAGCGCATCTGCGCAAGATCGGCGGAGCCCGACTTGGCTCTCACCTCCATCAAGGTGCCGCCCTTGAAGTCGATGCCGAAGTTCAGGCCATGGGTAAAGAACAGCGTGATAGCGACGATCGACAGCGCCGCCGAGATCGGGAAGCTGATACGGCGGAAGCGCGTGAAGTCGAAATGCGTCTCGTCTGGCACGATGCGCAGCGACGGCAGGAGGCCGAGCACGCTGACCACGGTCAGCACGGCAATCAGGACGCCGAGAGAAATGAGAACGAGTTGAGTAGTGGTCACAGCCGGCCTCGAATGATCAAATCGGCACAGTCTTCGGCCGCGTCCACTGCACCCACCATGCGACGATCAGGCGGGTCATGGTGAAGGCGGTGAAGACCGTGGTGATGATGCCGATGCCCAGCGTCACTGCGAAGCCGCGCACAGGACCCGTGCCGATCATAAACAGCACGGCAGCGGCGATGAAGGTCGTGATGTTGGAATCGAGAATGGTCGCAAGCGCCCGCTTGAAGCCTGCATCGATCGCCGAGATCGGGCTTCTCCCGCCGCGCAACTCCTCGCGGATGCGCTCATAGATCAGCACGTTTGAGTCCACCGCGATGCCGACAGTGAGCACGATGCCGGCGATGCCTGGCAGGGTCAGCGTGGCACTGAGCAGCGACAACAGGCCGAAGATCATTGCGACGTTGATGGCCACCGCGATGTTGGCGAACACCCCGAACAGCCGGTAGGTCAACAGCATGAAGATGACGACCAGGATCGAGCCGACGTAAGCCGCAAGCTCGCCCTTCTCGATCGAGTCCTGGCCGAGGCCCGGACCGACGGTGCGTTCCTCGACCACCGTGAGCGGCGCAGGCAGGGCGCCGGCGCGCAGCAGGATCGCGAGGTCGTTGGCCGACTGCACGGTGAAACTGCCGGAGATCTGGCCCTGACCGCCGGTGATCGGCTCGCGAATGACCGGCGCCGAGATCACCTTGCCGTCGAGGATGATCGCGAAGGGCAGCCCGACATTCTCCTGTGTGGCCTGTGAGAACTTGCGCGCCCCCGAGGTATTGAACGTGAAGCTGACGACCGGCTCGTTGGTACGCTGGTCAAAGGTCGCCTGGGCGTTGGTCAGGTCGCCGCCCGCAACCAGCACCTGCTTTTTGACCACATAGTTGGACGGCGGCGGTGTGGCGGCCGGCAGCAGTTCTGACTCCGGTGGAATCCGGCCCGGCTGCGCCTGGTCCGGCGGCACCGAGGGATCGACCATGCGAAATTCCATTTTCGCGGTCTTGCCCAACAGTTCCTTCAAGTGGGTGGGATCCTGCAAGCCCGGCACCTGCACCAGAATGCGGTCGTTACCCTGACGCTGGATGATCGGCTCGACGGTGCCGAGCTCGTTGACGCGCTTCTCAACGATCTGAATCGACTGCTCGATGGTCTTGCGCATGCGGTCGAGCATCGCGGCCTCCGGAATACTGAGGCGGATCAATCCGCCACCAGCATCGGCGACCTCAAGGTCGCGCTGACCGCTGGACCCCATCAGGCCGCCAATCGGCTGCGCAAGCTCGCGCAACTTGGCGAGCGCCGGCTGTGCGTCGGTGTCCTTGGTGATGCGAACCTCGACCGCGTCGTTGCGCACGGTGACGCCGCCGGTGAAGCCGATCTTGGCCTCGCGCAGCACGCGACGGACGTCGTCGCGGATCTGGTCGAGCTTTTCCTTCTTCACATAGTTGGAATCGACCTCGAGCTGCAGAGAGGAGCCGCCCTGCAAGTCGAGACCCAACACGAGCCGCCGCTGCGCCCAGGCGGGCCAGGTCTTGACCTGCGCTTCCGGAAAGAAGTTCGGGACCGCGCAGAGGCACACGATCAGCGCCGTCAGGATAATCCCGAGCGCCTTCCACCGCGTGAAATACAACATCGACTGGACCTGTCAGATCAGGGGATTTCAGAGACTCGCGGAAGCGCTCACTTCGCCGCGGCGTCGTCCTTGGCGCTATCCTTGGCGCTTTCCTTGGCCGGCTCGCCCTTGGCGCGCACGCCGGAGACCATCGAGCGCATCTGCCGCACGCGCACACCATCGGCGATCTCGAACTCGATCTGGTCGTCGTCGACGACCTTGGTGACCTTGCCGACGAGGCCGCCCGAGGTCACGACGGTGTCGCCGCGGCGGATGTTCTTCACGAGGTCGGCGTGGTCACGGACCTTCTTCTGCTGCGGACGCAGAATCAGGAAGTACATGATCACGAAGATCAGGGCGAACGGCAGCAGCGACATCAACATGCCGCTGGTGTCGCCGGCGCCCGCAGCCTGGGCATACGCAGGGGTAATCAGCATTCGGACGATCCTCGTGAGAACGGGGGAAAACCGGTCAGGCCCAAATGGCGACCGGTTCGGTCAAATTCGCGCGGACTATAGCGGCCATTGCCCCAATTGCAACGCCGCCAGACCGCCCTTTTTAGCCACCTTGCGGCGCGCGCTCAGGCCCGATAAGGCTGCATTCTCAGGAACTTCGGACATGCCCCAAAAACCAAGCAAAAGCCCGGCCGGCAAAGGCCCCCGTACCCCTGCCACGAAGCCAGCCCGCGTCGCGGCAAAACGTCCCAAGGCCGCCCTCAAAGCGGCTTCCAAGGCGACTTCCAAGACAACTTCGAAGGCCGGCCAAAGCGTCTCCCAGGAGCGCATGGTTCGCGCGCTGGAGACGATCGCGGCGCACCTCTCCGCTCAAGGCAAGCCCGCCGTCGAACGCGAGTCGTTCAAGCAGGCGGATGCTTTCGTCTGGCATCCGGACGGCCGCCTTGCGGCGGTGCCGCGGGTCAGCCGCGTCGAACTGTTCCTGCTCAAGGGCGTCGACCGGATGCGCGACATCCTGATGGAGAACACCGAGCGCTTCGCCAACGGATTGCCCGCCAACAACGCATTGCTCTGGGGCGCGCGCGGCATGGGCAAGTCGTCGCTCGTGAAGGCGGCGCATGCCAGCATCAACGCGGAGCGCAAACCGGCCGACAGACTGAAGCTGATCGAGATTCATCGCGAGGACATCGAGAGCCTGCCGGCGCTGATGGAGCAGCTTCGCGCCGCGTCCTTCCGCTTCATCGTGTTCTGCGACGACCTCTCCTTCGACGGCAATGATGCGTCCTACAAATCGCTCAAGGCGGTGCTCGAAGGTGGCATCGAGGGTCGGCCGGAGAACGTCATCCTCTACGCCACCTCCAACCGCCGCCATCTGCTGGCGCGCGAGATGATCGAGAACGAGCGCTCGACCGCGATCAATCCCGGCGAAGCCGTCGAGGAGAAGGTCTCGCTGTCGGATCGCTTTGGTCTCTGGCTCGGCTTCCACCGCTGCAGCCAGGACGAATATCTCGCCATGGTGCGGGGCTATTGCAGCCATTTCGGCGTCAAGGTCGACGACGACGCGCTGGAGCGCGAGGCACTTGAATGGTCGACGACGCGCGGCTCGCGCTCGGGCCGCGTCGCCTGGCAATTCGTGCAGGAGCTTGCGGGACGGCTTGGCGTGAAGCTGACGGCGACGTAGCAAGCTGCCGCCACTTCCCTGACCTGTCATTCCCCGCGCAGGCGGGGAATCCAGTATTCCGGAGACGGTTTTGATCGATCGAGACGCTGCGGCGTACTGGGTCGCCCGGTCGAGCCGGGCGACAACACCGCGTTTATGGCGATGGCGCGCCCTATTTCAAGCTCACGCCCCGTTCAGGAATTGAAGCGGGTCAACCGGGCTCGATCCCTTACGGATCTCGAAGTGGAGCTGCGGCGACGCCACCTCCCCGGATTGACCCGACTTGGCAATGACCTGGCCGCGCTTGATGGTATCGCCGCGCTTCACCATCAGCTCACTCGCATGGGCATATGCGGTGACGTAGCCGTTGGAGTGCCGAACCAGGACGAGATTGCCGTAACCTTTCAGCTCGTTGCCGGAATAGGCAACGACACCGTCTTCAGCCGCCTTGACCGGCGTACCCTCGGGCACCGCGAGATTGATGCCATCGTTGGACTTGCCATTGGTCTTGGCGCCGTAGCTCGTGACCACCTTGCCGCGCACCGGCCAGCGGAAAGTCGGCAGCGCGCTGGTGGTCTCCGCAGCTTTCGCCGGAGCCTCCGCGGCCTTGTCTTCGACATTCGCCGTGGCCTGGGCCAGGCGCGCGCTCTGCACCGGCGCGGCGACGGCCGCCATCTTGGTGGCGGGCGCAGGGGCGGCCGCAATGGGCTGCAGCGTCCCCACAACCGGAGCGGCTCCGACCGGAGCCGCGGCAAGCGGTGCCGCGACAGCTGCGGTCTTGGCGCCGGGCACGGCCAGCCTGGCGCCGAGCTTGAGTTTTGCAGAGGGATCGAGGCCGTTGGCGCGGGCCAGTTCGGCCGCCGAGATATGGTTCTTGCGGGCAATGCTGGCGAGCGTGTCGCCGTGGTTCACGAAGTGCGTGCTCGACGGCGCGGCAACGGCCGCAACCGGCCTCGCAGCAGGCGCCAGCGCGGGGGCAGCGGCAACGGGAGCCATGAGCGGCGCGGGCGCAGCGGCCGTAGCCTGGTGCGGAATGATCAGTTGCTGGCCGGGCGAGAGCGCGCGCGGCCCCTTATAGCCGTTGGCGGCAAGAATCGCCTGTGGCGTGACGCGATAGCGTTTGGCAAGCAGGTCGAGCGTATCGCTGGTGCCTACGATGATCTTGGTTCCACCGACCGGCTGGGCGGCTGCAACCGAGCGCGGCGGCACGGTGGCCGTGGTCTCCAGATGCGGCTGCGCCGGGGGTGCGTAGGACCCGACACCCCGGCCGCCTCCGGACACGCCGCCTGCCGCAACGGGGTAGGATTGCGGCGCGGACACCGCCGGCGGCAAAGGCTGCGACTGATAATAACCGGGCTGCGTCTGCGGCCGCGAATATTGCGGCAACTCACGCTGCGGCGGCGGTGTCTGCTGCACCGAACCGGTCGATTCCTGCGCAAAGGGATTGGAGAAGTTCGACTGGGACATGCGCGACGACATGTCGGCGCTGCACCCTGCGAAGCTGAAGGAGATCAGCGCCAGCACCGCGACCTGCGGCACACGGCGCGAGTAAAGCAACTCGGCGGCAACGGACATGGTTACTCACTCGTACGCAACAGAACTGGTGTTTTAAGTAGACACGCGCCGAGTAAATAACGGCTTAACCCTCCCAATACGATGTTGGCAGCACAGCCAATCCGGAAATCTACAGCTCCCGCGCCACACCGGGCAGCGCCGGCACGAACCGGACCTCGACAAGTTCCTTGCGCTCGATCCCGGCTTCGGTCCGGCTCAGGCGGATTAGCGTCTGCACCCCCTGATGCGGGCCGACGGGCGCGATCAGGATGCCGCCCACCTCCAGCCGCTCGACCAGGTTGTCCGGGAGCTGCTCCATCGCGGCCGTGACGATGATGCGGTCGAACGGGCCGATATTGGGGGGCAGATTGAGTCCGTCGCCCAGCATCACCTCGACGTTGTGATAGTTGAGCTTTTCAAGCCTGATACGTGCGG
Organism: Bradyrhizobium sp. 76; assembly: GCF_023073025.1. Taxonomy (NCBI): domain Bacteria; kingdom Pseudomonadati; phylum Pseudomonadota; class Alphaproteobacteria; order Hyphomicrobiales; family Nitrobacteraceae; genus Bradyrhizobium; species Bradyrhizobium sp. 76. Next base: position 679,669 of record NZ_JADPIS010000015.1, on the reverse strand, counting down.
CATCCGCCAGCTTGCGGTAACGCTCGACCGTCAGCACCTGACCGGCGAGCCGCGACAACACCGCCGCCTGGTAGCCCGAGCCGGCGCCGATCTCGAGCACGCGGTGCTTCTTCTGAAGCTGGAGCTGCTCGGTCATGTAGGCGACGACGAAGGGCTGGCTGATGGTCTGCCCGCAGGCGATCGGCAGCGCGCTGTCGCGATAGGCGCCGTCGCGATCGGCGTCGTCGACGAATTGATCGCGCGGCACCTCCTCCATGGTCCGCAGGACCGCCTGGTCGCTGATGCCCCGACGCCTCAGCGTGAGCTGAAACATCATCTTTTCCGGCGGGTGCTGATGGGAGGTCATTGCCTGCTTGTGCTGTCTTTGCGGTCCGGGATGCCAACCTGGGGCGCGAGATTCTTGTTCCGGCTCAGGGAACCCATGATAGGCTTAGGATGGCGTAGTTGACCACAATTTGGCTTGCAACGGGCGAGCCGCGATGGCCATTTTCAGGCATCCGTTCGTCGAAACGCGCATTGCGTCGATTCATGTTATCTGCGAACGTTTTTGGCGATGGGCAAGGACTCGACCATGACTGCGACGGGGCTTACCGGCCGCTCTGTATTCCTCGTCGAAGACGAGGTGATGATCAGGATGATGGTCGCGGACATGCTCGAAGAGCTTGGCTACAAGATCGCAGCCGAGGCTGGCGACATCACCGAAGCCATGCGGCTCGCCCAGGCAACCGAGTTCGACATCGCCATTCTCGACGTCAACGTCAACGGCAAGGTCATCTCGCCGGTCGCCGATGTCATCAAGGCGAAGGGCTGCCCGTTCATCTTCGCCACCGGATACGGCTCCTCCGGCCTGCCCGAGCAGTACCGCGATCGGCCGGCGCTTCAGAAGCCGTTTCAGCTCGACGCCCTCGGCAAGACCATCGAAGCCGCGCTTCGCGGCGGCTAGGCCGCGTTCGAGGTCGGATTACTTCAGCGTCGGACTTACTTCAGCGTCGCACTCAGCGCCTCCGAAAACCCCTCGTTGGTCCGGTCGAGCCTGAGCGGCGTGACGGAGACGTAGCGCTCGCGCAGCGCCGCGAGATCGGTGCCGTCGGCCGGCGTATCCATCATCGCGGTGCGCTCGAAGCCGATCCAGAAATAGGGATTGCCACGGCCGTCCCTGCGCTCGTCGATGTTGAGGAACCCGAGATTGCGCTTGCCCTGCCGCGTCACCTGAATGCCCAGCACATCCTCCGGCGCGCAGGCCGGGAAGTTGACGTTGATCACCGTGTCCTTCGGGATGCCGGCCGCGATCACCTTGCGCAGGATGTCGGGCCCGAATTTGCGCGCAGTGTCCCATAGCGGCCGGTCGCGGGTCTCGACGCTGAACTCCTGCGACAGGGCGAAGGACGGCAGCCCCAAAATGGTTCCCTCCAGCGCGCCGGCGATCGTGCCGGAATAGACCACGTCTTCGGCGACGTTGCGGCCCTTGTTGACGCCGGACAGCACGACATCGGGCAGCTTGGCGCCGAGGATGTGGCGCGCGCCCATGATGACGCAGTCGGTCGGCGTGCCGCGCACCGCGAAATGCCGCGGACCCACCTCGCGCAGGCGCAGCGGATCGTTCAGCGACAGCGAATGCGACACGCCGGACTGGTCGAGCTCAGGCGCGACCACCCAGACGTCATCGGACAATGCGCGCGCGATCTCCTCCAGGACCTTGAGGCCGGGGGCGTGGATGCCGTCGTCATTGGTGCAGAGAATGCGCATGGAAAAGGTCGATTCCTGAAGCGGGTCTGAGCCGTCTTATCCGGCCGGGGCCGATCAGGCAAACCGGACGGTCGGGGCGGCGGCAGGTTTCCGGCCTGGTCCTGTTAGCGACGAACGCGCCATTGCGGCAGGAAGCGCGCCAGCCGGCCCTCGGCATGCAATTTCATCGCCGGCACGACCCGGGTCACGATCGGCACCTCGATCACGCCGAGCGCCTCCAGCTGTGCAACGAACGGGTCCGCTACCGGCGTCTGCGGAAAGCGTTCGCGCGCCAGCGTCAGTGCCTGGTCGAAATCCGCGGCATTCACACCGGGCTTCGCCCGCCGGCTCTGGACCAGATGATCGTCCCAGAGCCGCGTGATCTCGATGTCGAGCACGCCACGCAGCCGCTGATCGACAGCCTGGATGCCGGCACCCGTCACCGCCCATTGTCTGCCGACCCAGAAGATATCGCGGTGCAAGGCCATGAACGATGGGTTCGCGTTGTCGGGTGGCCGGCAGGATAACCGGCCGCCCGATCTTCGCAACCAAACGTTTCTCCGTTTCAGATGGGCAGCACGCCTAGTCGCGTGCGACCACCTTCAGCCCGCCCATATAGGGCTGGAGCACGCTGGGGACCGCGATAGAGCCGTCCTCCTGCTGATAGGTCTCCATCACGGCGATCAGCGCGCGGCCGAGCGCTGTGCCGGAGCCGTTGAGCGTGTGCACGAACCGCGGCTTGCCATCGGGGCCGCGCGAGCGCGCGTCCATCCGGCGGGCCTGGAAATCGCCGCACACCGAGCAGCTCGAGATCTCGCGGAATGCCCCGCCGTCGCCCTGGCCCGGCATCCAGACCTCGATGTCATAGGTTTTTTGCGACGAGAAACCCATATCCCCGGTGCACAGCGTCATCACACGGTAATGCAGGTCGAGCCGCCGCAGCACTTCCTCGGCACAGGCGAGCATGCGCTCGTGCTCGTCCTGGCTCGTCTCCGGCGTCGTGATCGAGACCAGTTCGACCTTGGTGAACTGGTGCTGCCGGATCATGCCACGGGTGTCGCGCCCAGCGGCGCCCGCCTCCGCGCGAAAGCACGGCGTCAGCGCGGTCAGTCGCATCGGCAGCTGTTTTTCGTCAAGGATGGATTCGCGGACGAGATTGGTGAGCGCCACCTCCGCGGTCGGAATGATCCCGAGACGCTCGGTGCGGAGCCGCTCATGGTCGGGCTCGGCGAGCAATTCGCCCTTGATCGCCCAGAACTGGTCGTCCTCGAATTTCGGCAATTGTCCGGTGCCGAACATAATCTCGTTACGCACGAGCAGCGGCGGATTGATCTCGGTATAGCCGTGCTCGTCGACGTGTAGATTCAGCATGAACTGACCGAGCGCGCGCTCGAGCCGCGCCAGTCCCTTCTTCAGCACGACGAAGCGCGCGCCGGAGAGCTTCGCCGCGATCTCGAAATCCATGTCACCGAGCGCGGCGCCGAGATCGTCATGGGGTTTTGGCACGAACGCATAGTTGCGCTTGTTGCCGAAGATATGGCGCTGCACATTGCCGCGCTCGTCGACACCATCGGGCACCTCGCCGAGCGGCAGATTCGGGACCGCCGCGAGCTCCTTGGCGAGCTCCTCGTCGGCAGCCTTCGCGGTCGCCTCGAGCTCCGGCATCGTGGTCTTGAGCTCGGTAACTTCCGCCATCAACTTCGCCGCGCGCGCCTCGTCCTTCGCCTTCTTGGCATCGCCGATTTCCTTGGAGGCCGCATTGCGCCGCGCCTGCGCCTGCTCGGAAGCCAGGATCGCCGCACGCCGGGTCTCGTCGATCGCGAGCAGCGACGCCGACAGTGGCTTCAGGCCGCGTCGTGCAAGGCCGGCGTCGAAGGCTTGCGGGTTGTCGCGGATCGATTTGATGTCGTGCATGGCCGAGGTCCTGGGGCTTGTTGCAATCCTGCAAATCCTGGATTTGCATTTATGCAAATGGCTGCTTCCCCTAGCACGGCTGTCATCGCCCGCGAAAGCGGGTGATCCAGTATTCCAGAGACGTCCGTGATTCCCCCGATGGGCGGCGGCGTACTGGATTCCCCGCTCCAGTGCGCAATTGCGCACAAGGCGGGGAATGACAGCGGAGATCGGGGCGCCTTACTCCGCCGGGTTGGCCGGCGTCGATACGTCAGTGCCGGTGGTGGCCTTTGAAGCGGCCGCCTTCTTCTCCACAATTCCCACCGCGATGATCGAGCCCTCGTAGAGCGCGAGCAAGGGGATCGCGAGCGAGCACTGGCTGAGCACGTCGGGCGGGGTCAGAACGGCCGCGATGACGAAGGCAACGACGATGAAATAGCGGCGCTTCTCGCGCAGCATCTTTGACGTGACGATACCGATGCGCCCGAGCAGCGTCAGGATCACCGGAAGCTGGAAGGCGATGCCGAAGGCGAAGATCAGCGACATCATCAGCGACAGATATTCGCCGACCTTGGGCAGGAGCTGGATCTGCGCGGTCTCGTCGCTGCCGGCCTGCTGCATGCCGAGCGAGAAGCGGACCAGCATCGGCAGCACGACGAAATAGACCAGTGCGGCACCCAACACGAAGAAGAACGGGGTCGCGACCAGATACGGCAGAAAGGCCTGCTTCTCGTGCTTGTAGAGGCCCGGAGCGACGAACTTGTAGATCTGCGTCGCGACGATCGGGAACGAGATGAAGCCGGCGCCGAACAGCGCAAGCTTGAGCTGGGTGATGAAATATTCCAGCAGCGCGGTGTAGATGAATTTCGAGTTCTCGGGACCCGCGACCCACACGAATGGCCAGACCAGCACATTGTAGATCTGCTTGGCGAAGAAGAAGCAGAAGATGAAGGCAATGCCGAAGCCGAGCAGCGCTTTGATCAGCCGCGAACGCAGCTCGATCAAATGGTCCATCAGGGGAGCTTTGCTGGCCTCGATATCAGCGGCGCTCATGACGCTTTGGCGTCCTTGATCGCCTCGGCCGGCGCAGTGTCCTGCGTGACCGAATCTTGCGTGATCGAGCCTTGCGTGACCGAATCTTGAGCGACCTGCGCCTGCTCGACCTCACGGGTGATGGCGAGCGGCTCGTTCACGGCCGCATGTGCTTCGGCTTCCACGAAGGTCTCGGGCGTCGGCGCTTCCGGCGTGGTGGGCGTCGTCACCGCTTCGCTTGAAGTCGCCGGCGGTTCGGCGCCGGTCGAGGCCGAGGTCTCGGCCGGCTTGTCCAGCGCATCAACGCGGAGCGCGTCGCTGACGTCTTTCTGAAGCGAGGTCATCAGATTGTTGCCGGCGAAACCGGAAGCTGCTTCCTTGACCTCGTCGAAGCTCTTCTTGAGGTCGGCCATTTCGGCCTCGCGCATCGCTTCCTGGAATTGGCCCTGGAATTCGGCGGCCATCTTCCGCGCCTTGCCCATCCACTGCCCGACCATGCGCAGCACGCCCGGCAGCTCTTTCGGGCCGATGGCGATCAGGGCCACGACCCCGATCAGGACCAGTTCACTCCACCCGATATCGAACATGAGGTCTTCCGTTCACGCCAGCCGCAGCCGGCCCAATCCCTCGCGCGCAGGATCGGGTCCGCTACCCGCGTCTCGCGTGCTCTCTGGCTTAGACGGCCTTGCTGCCGACGTCGGACCGTGCCGCGGTCGGCGCGGCATTGTTGTGCTCGATGGACTTGGCCGGCTCGGGCTTGTCGGCGACCTTGTCGTCGTCCTGCATGCCCTTCTTGAACGCCTTGATGCCCTGCGCCACGTCGCCCATCAGATCCGAAATCTTGCCGCGACCGAACAGCAGCAGGACCACTGCGATCACCAGGACCCAGTGCCAAATGCTGAGTGAACCCATCCTGCAACCCTCCAAACGCGCATGGCCGGGGACCGGCCGATCTTCACCGAAACCTAGGCTTGGCAGGTGTCAAAAACAAGGACCAAGGCAACGCCAATTCGCTGTTGGCGCTACGTAATTTTGCTAGTGTTAACTGGTCGCAGGGGGCCACTAAAAGGCCCAGACGTCAGTCCTCGCTGCCGCCCTCGCCACCCTCATGGCCGCCTTCCGGCGGCGTCTCGGGCTCGACAGCAGGCGCCAGCGCGAGATCAAGGTCCTCGCCCGGCTCCAGCGGATCCTCGTCCTCCCGCAAAGTCGGGTCATCCGACGGCGTCGGCACGCTGAATCCGGTCGGCAGGCGCGAATCCAGCAGGCCCGTGCCCTTCAGCTCCTCTAGACCCGGCAGATCGCCGAGCTGTTCCAGAGTGAACTGCGACAGGAAGTCCTCGGTGGTTCCGAAGGTCAAGGGACGGCCCGGCGTCTTGCGACGACCACGCGGCTTGATCCAGCCGGTTTCCAGCAGCACGTCCAGCGTGCCCTTCGAAGTGACGACGCCACGGATCTCCTCGATCTCGGCGCGCGTCACCGGCTGGTGATAGGCGATGATCGCCAGCACTTCGATCGCGGCGCGCGACAGGCGGCGGGTCTCGGTGCTCTCGCGGGTCATCAGCCAGGCGAGATCGCCCGCCGTGCGGAAGGTCCATTTGTTGGCGACCCGCACGAGATTCACGCCGCGCAGGGAATAGTCGGCCTGCAACTGCTCGAGCGCAGCCTTCACGTCCACACCCTCGGGCATGCGCTTGGCCAGCGTCGCGGTGTCCAGCGGTTCATTCGAAGCGAACAGCAGCGCTTCCAGCAGCCGCAATTCTTCGGGACGTGCCTGGGACTCGTTCTCCATCGGCTCGGCCTCTTCTACCCGCACTTCAGCCAGGCTTGCCATGGCAGATTCTCCTTGTTGCACTTAAGCGACCGGCGCATCGGGCGCAGGAGCTGCGTCCATGACCGGCTTGGGGCGCCCCTTCCGGAAATAGATGGGCGCAAACGCCTCTTTCTGATTCAGCTCGAGCTGACCTTCGCGCACCAGCTCGAGCGCAGCCGCGAAACTCGAGGCGAGCACCGTCGCGCGCTGCGTCGGATCGGCGACGTGCTGCAGCAGAAAATCGTCGAGAACGCCCCAATCGTCCTGCTCGCTGATGCTGCCGACCAGCCGCTCCAGCGTGGCGCGCGCCTCGGCGAGCGACCACACCGTGCGCTTGGCCAGATGCACGCTCGCCAGAACGCGCGACTGGCGCTGCGCGGCATAGGCGGTGAGCAGGTCATAGAGCGTTGCGGTGTATTTCGGATGCTTGATCTCGGCGATCTGCTCGGGCTCGCCGCGCGGGAAGATGTCGCGCAGCAATTGCTGCCGGTTCATCAGCCGGTTGGCGGCTTCACGAATGGCCTCCAGCCTGCGCAGGCGGTTGGCGAGCGCCGTCGCCATCTGCTCCGCGCTAGGGCCTTCCGCACTCGGCGGCTCCGGCAGCAGCAGGCGCGATTTCAGGAAGGCGAGCCAAGCCGCCATCACGAGATAATCGGCGGCAAGCTCAAGGCGGATCTTTCGCGCGGCTTCGATGAAGTGGAGATACTGGTCCGCGAGTGCCAGGATCGAAATCTTGGCGAGATCGACCTTCTGCTGCCGCGCCAGCGCGAGCAACAGGTCGAGCGGACCCTCGTAACCCTCGACGTCCACCACCAACGCCGGCTCACCCTCGGCGAACTCTGCGGGCTGCCCGGTTTCAAACGATAGGATTTCTGCGGTCATGCCGATGCCGTGTTTGCCCGTGCGATCAATGCGTCCAGTTCGGCGCGTGCGGCCGCGCGATCGAACGGCTGCGGTCCCTTGCGCGCCGCGAGCGCGGCGTTCGCCCTCTCCAGCGCCCTGCCCGCCAGTTCGGGTGTCTGGCCGGCGACCTCACGCATCTCCTCGATGTTGCCGTTGCAATGCAGGGCCATGTCGCAACCGGCCGCAAAAATCGCGCGGGTCCGCTCGGCGATATTGCCCGACAGCGCATTCATCGACACGTCATCACTCATTAACAAACCCTGGAACCCGATTGTGCCGCGAATCACCTCAGCGATCATTGTCGCAGATGTCGTCGCCGGATGGGCGGGGTCGACCGCGCTAAACACAACATGTGCAGTCATGGCCATCGGCAAATCCGCCAAAGGCTTGAACGCCGCGAAGTCGGTGCGATCCAGTTCGTCTCGCGACGTGTCGACCGTCGGCAGATTGAAATGGGTATCGGCCGTAGCTCGGCCATGGCCGGGGATGTGCTTGAGCACCGGCAACACGCCGCCCTCTTCCAGGCCCTCGGTGACCGCGCGGGCGATCGCGGCGACCTTGCCCGGTTCGGTGCCGTAAGCCCTGTTCCCGATGACGGCGTTGGCGCCAGCCACCGGCACGTCGGCCAGCGGCAAGCAATCCACGGTAATGCCGAGATCCGCGAGATCGGCCGCGATCAGCCGGGCGCTGAGGCGCGCCGCCTTCAGCCCGAGCGCCGAATCAGTATCGTAGAGGCCTGCGAAAATAGCACCCGGCGGATAGACCGGCCAATGCGGCGGGCCCAGCCGCTGCACCCGGCCGCCCTCCTGGTCGATCAGGACAGCCGCATCAGGAGAGCCCGCCGCCGCCCGCAATTCCGCAACGAGTGCAGTAACTTGAGCCGGCGTCTCGACGTTGCGCTTGAAGAGGATGAAACCCCATGGGCGTTCGCTGCGGATAAACTCCCGCTCAGCGGCGGTTAGTTCCGTTCCGGAAACGCCGGTAATGAAGGCCCGCGTGCTCATACGGCCGATTAACCCCGACCCGCGAGAGGGTCAAGGAAACGGCCGTTAATTCCTCTGGACGAAGCAGGCAGACAGGCCCGCGGATTTCAAACTGTTGCAGGCCTGGTTCGCCTCTTCGAGCGAGCCGTAGGGCCCAGCGAAGGCGCGGTAGACGATTCCCTTGCCCTTGTCGGTCAGGTCGACCCGCTTGACCACCGGTGCGCGGGAGCCGAGCACGCTGCCGTACTTGCCCTGAAGCACCCGGTAGGAGGCATGAGCGCTATCCTCGGTCTGCTGCGAGGAGACCTGCACGACGTAACCGCCGCCACCGCTGCTCGCGGGCGCAATTTGCGTCGGATTGGTCGCAGCCATCCGCTGCGGCGGCTCCGCAGCCGGCGCCGATTGCGGCGCCAGCGAGAGCGGCTGATTGGCACTGGCATTGGCCGAGGTCGGCGGCGTGCGCGGTGCAGCGGGTGCCGCAACGGGCTTCGGTTGAGCTGCCGGCTTCGCGACGGTGGCGGCTTGCGACGCCGTGGCGTCGGTCTGATCGCCCTTCACAGCCACGGTCCTGATCGCGCGCGGCGAATTGTTCGGCAGCGTGCCGTTGCTCGGATTCGGTCCCGCACTCGACAACGGAATGCTGGACGGCGAGACGCTTGCGACCGGCGGCGGGTTCGCGTTCTGGTTCAGCGGCGGGAACACGACGCGGGGACCTCCCGCCTTGGCGTTGACGTCGACAGGCGCCTCCTCGCGCGGCACGATCTTCTCGGCGCCATCTCCGGTGACCATGCGGTCCGGCACCTTGGCCGAGGAGTCCGACGGCGCCGGCACGATTTTGGTCGGCGTGTTGTCGGCCTTGATGATCGGCGGCTCGCCGCTGCGGGGCGAGCCCACATAGGTCTTGTAGGCGAACGCAGCGCCGGTCCCGACCACGGCAAGAGCCAGGATCGCCGCGACCGTCATCATGCCGCCGCGCTGCTTCTTCGGCTCGTCGAGATCGGCCTCGGGATAGTCGCTCTGGAACGCGTAAGGATCGTCGGGATAGGCGGGATCGCGCTGGTAGTCCTGCTCGCCCGCCTCCAGTCGTCCGTAGAGCGCATCGTCGTAGCGCGCCGGATCGGGCTGCTGATAGGCTTGCTCTTGGTAAGCCTGATCGTGCTGCTGGTAGGCCTGATCCTGATAGGCAGGAGCTTGATAGGCCGGATCCGGATCGGCCTGCGGCTGACGAAAATCAGGTTCGGGCTCGGGCGCAGTCGGCTGGGCTGAATAACGATGCAGTGGATGAACCGGGTTTACGGAAGCGGGATAGGCAGGCTCAGCTGGCGCCGTCTGCGGCTGCACATTGGCGCGCCGCATCCATGAGGGCGGTCCGGGCGGCGGCGGGGCCTGCTCGGCATAGCCCTGCTGGTCATCGTCCTGGCGATAGTCGTCGTCCTGATAGCTCCGAGCAGGCGCAGGCGCTGCTGGCGGGTGCGCACCCGGCCGCCCTTGCGCTGCGAACGGATCGGTCTGCCCGATCAGGCGGGCAAGTTCGGCCAAGGGATCGCCGCTCCCATGCTGATCGCCACCGCGATAGTCATCGGAAGGAAACGGTCTGTCCTGATATCGTTCGGCCATCGTGATGATGCGTCCCTTCGGGAAAGCCGCGCGCCCCTCGACCAAGGCACGGCTTTCGACCCACAAGGCTTTCAACCAAGTCTAAGCGATCCGGCTTCTGCCGGTTACCCCCGAAATCCCTTAAGTAGTTCGCCCCAAACTACCGCATCTCGTCCGGAGCATGGACGCCGAGGATGGCGAGGCCCGATGCCAGGACAGAGACGACGCCCTGGACCATGGCCAGCCGCGCCTTCGTTAGATCTGCATCATTATTGATAATGAAGCGTAAATAGGGCAAGTCGCGCCCCTTCGTCCAAAGTGCGTGAAATTCACTCGCTAAGTCATAGAGATAGAAGGCAATTCGGTGCGGCTCGTGGGCGCTTGCAGCCGCTTCCAGCATGCGCGGAAAAATTGCGAGCCGCTTAAGAAGGTCGAGCTCAGCCGGATCCGAGAGCCGTTCCACCGCCGACTCACCGAGCCAGGCGACGCGCTTTTCCGTTTCCTCCGGGAGTTCCGAGAACACGTCGGCCCGAGCATTGCGGAAGATCGAATGGCCGCGGGCGTGGCCGTACTGCACATAGAACACCGGGTTGTCGCGCGACTGTTCCATGACCTTGGCGAGGTCGAAGTCGAGCACCGCGTCGTTCTTGCGGTAGAGCATCATGAAGCGGACGGCGTCCTGACCGACTTCATCCACCACCTCACGCAAGGTGACGAAGTCCCCGCTCCGCTTGGACATTTTCACCGGCTCGCCGTTACGCAGCAACTTCACGAGCTGGACGATCTTGACGTCGAGCGCCCCCTTGCCGGAGGTCGTCGCCTTCACCGCCGCCTGCATGCGCTTGATGTAGCCACCATGGTCGGCGCCCCAGACGTCGATCATCTCCGCAAAGCCGCGGTCGAACTTGTTCTTGTGGTAGGCGATGTCGGCGGCGAAGTAGGTGTAGGAATTGTCGGACTTGATCAGCGGGCGATCGACGTCGTCGCCATAGGCGGTCGCCTTGAACAGCAACTGCTCGCGATCTTCCCAATCCTCGGCCGGGGCCCCCTTTGGCGGCGGCAGACGGCCTTGGTAGATGTCGCCCTTGGCGCGCAGGAAATCGATGGTCTCGGCGACCTTGTTGTTGCCGGCGTCCTGCAGCGAGCGCTCCGAGAAGAACACGTCGTGGCGGATGTTGAGCGCGGCGAGATCGTCCTTGATCTCGTCCATCATCATCGCGATCGCCTTGGCGCGTACCGCCGGCAGCCACGCGCCCTCGCTCATGCCGAGGAGCTTGTCGCCGTGCTCTTTGGCCAGCGCCTGCCCGACGGGCTTCAGATAGTCGCCGGGATAAAGACCTTCCGGGATCGCGCCGATGTCCTCGCCGAGCGCCTCGCGATACCTGAGGAACGCGGAGCGTGCGAGCACGTCGACCTGGGCGCCGGCATCGTTAATGTAATATTCGCGCGTGACGTCACGGCCTGCGAACTCGAGCAGGCTCGCCAGCGCGTCGCCGAACACGGCGCCGCGGCAATGGCCGACATGCATCGGTCCGGTCGGGTTGGCGGAGACATATTCGACGTTGACCGTGGAGCCGCCGCGGACGCGGCCGTAATCGGCGCCCTCGCGCAGCACGGTCCGCAGTGCCTCGGCCCATGCGGCCGGCTTCAGCGTCAGGTTGATGAAGCCGGGACCGGCGACGTCGACCTTCGTGATCAGCGGGTCCGCGCGCAGCCGTTCGGCGATCTGCTCGGCGAGGTCGCGCGGCTTCGCCTTTGCCTCTTTCGCAAGCACCATGGCCGCGTTGGTCGCCATGTCGCCATGGGAGGCATCGCGCGGCGGCTCGACCACCACGCGCGAGAAATCGATGCCCTCAGGCCAGTTGGATTCCGCCGCGAGCGCGCGGCAGACGGCGTGCACGCGCGCGAGCACGTCGGCGAACAGGTGCAGTGCTGAGGATGTGTCGGGCATGGGCGCCGCCTAACGCAAATCCGGGGTCGAGTCAAAGAGCCGCTGGTGCTCGGTCAGGGCGAAACGATCGGTCATTCCGGCAATGAAATTCCCGATCCGGCGGGCCCGGTCGTCCTCATTGTCCACCTCCGCCCCCACCAGCCATTCCGGCGGCAGCTCGCCGGGCGATGTGAGGTATTTTGCGAACAGGTCGAACAGGATCTGTTCCGCCTCGCCCATCACCCGCATGACCCGCTTGTGGCGGTACATGTGCTGATAGAGAAAGCGCTTGATGGCGGTCTCCTCCTCGGCGACGGCGGCGGGGAACGCGATCAATGCCCGGCTCTGCTGGCGTACGTTTTGGGCGGATTGCGGTTTCACGGCCGCAAGGTTTGTCTGCGCCTCGGCGAACACGGCACCGATCAAGTGTGAGATCAGCTCGCGCACCAGCTCGGCGCCGCGCCTGACGTCTTCGAGAGCGGGGTAATGCGCAGAAGTCTCGGCGATGATCTCCGCGGTCAGCGGCATCACCTTGAGGTCGTCGAGGTGAAACAGACCCGCGCGCAGGCCATCGTCGATATCGTGGGCATCATAGGCGATGTCGTCGGCGATCGCGGCGACCTGTGCCTCCAGCGAGGCGAAACTCCACAATTCGAGATCGTAGGTCTTGATGTAGTCGGCGATGCCGACGGGAATGCCATGCTCGCGATAACGCCCGACCGGCGCACCGCTGCGATCGGTCAGCGGGCCGTTGTGCTTGACGATGCCCTCCAGCGCTTCCCACGTCAGGTTGAGCCCGTCGAATTCGGGATAGCGGTGTTCCAGCGCCGCAACGACGCGGAGCGTCTGGGCGTTGTGGTCAAAGCCGCCAAAATCCTTCAGGCAGGCGTCCAGCGCCCGCTCGCCCGCGTGCCCGAACGGCGGATGGCCGAGGTCGTGGGCGAGCGCGAGGGTTTCCGTGAGGTCCTCGTCCAGCCCGAGTTGCCGCGCCAGTGCCCGGGCGATCTGCGCCACCTCCAGCGAATGGGTCAGCCGGGTGCGGTAATGGTCGCCCTCGTGGAACACGAACACCTGGGTCTTGTACTTTAAGCGGCGGAATGCGGTGGAATGGATGACCCGGTCGCAATCCCGCCGGAACGGGCTGCGGGTCCGGCTCGGCGGTTCCGCGACCAACCGGCCGCGGCTGCGATTGGGATCGCAGGCATAGGGCGCGTTGGGGGCAGCCATTCCGACGGACACGGCGAATTTAGTCCCTATCCATTTGATTCTGCGTATGGTGGCACTTAACTATGCCGGACGCGGGATACCAACTGAATTGGGCAAGCGACCTTCAGGTGACTTGGTATGACCGCGGGGACTATCGGAGACGAACGATGACGACTGACGTGACCATCAGTGACAAGGCCGCACGCCGGATTGGGGAGATCCTCAAGGGCGAAGGGTCTGGCGCGATGCTGCGGATCTCGGTCGAGGGCGGCGGCTGCTCCGGCTTCCAGTACAAGTTCGACATTGACCGTGCCCGCACCGACGACGACCTCGTGATCGAGCAGGACAATGCGGTGGTGCTGGTCGATTCCGCCTCGCAGCCATTCCTGGCGGGGTCGCAGGTCGATTTCGTCGATGACCTGATCGGCGCCTCGTTCCGCGTCAACAATCCGAACGCTACGGCGTCGTGCGGCTGCGGGACCAGCTTCTCGATCTGACGACGCCGGCTAAGCGCCGGTGATCTGCCTTTCCTCGTCCGTCCAGTCCGCCTCGACCGGCATCTGCTCGGGCTGAAGCGGTGCGTCCTCCGACACCCATTGGCCGTCCAGCGCACGCAGCAGCGCCGTGACCAACGCAGGCTTGCGCAGCGGTTTGGCGAGGAAGTCGGACATCCCCGCCTCCCGGCAGACCTTGACGTCCTCGGGGAAGGCGTTGGCGGTCAGCGCGATGATCGGCAAGGCCGCGAAGCGTCCGCCTAGCGCACGGATCGCCCGGGTCGCGGCAAGGCCGTCCATCTCGGGCATGCGCACGTCCATCAGCACGATATCGTAATCGCCTTCGGACACGGCCGCGACGGCCTCGACACCGTCGGCCACGACGCGCAACTCGACATCGAAGGCACCGAGCATCTTGCTCACGACCATGCGGTTGACGGCGTCGTCCTCGGCGACCAGCACCTTCAGCGGTCGATCGAAGCCCGCGATGCGCGCCTTGAGATCGTCGGCTTCCTCGCGGCCTGCGTCGTGATCGGACGTTTGCACCTGGCTCCACGGCAGCACCAACGTGAAGCGGAAGGTCGAGCCTTCGTCCGGCGTCGAGGTGACGCCGATGGTGCCGCCCATCTGCTCGATGATGCGTCGGGAGATTGCAAGCCCAAGCCCGGTGCCGCCGAAGCGGCGGCTGATCGAGGCGTCAGCCTGGGCGAAGTCGGAGAAGAGCTGGCCGAGCTTCTCGGGGGCGATGCCGATGCCGCTGTCGGTCACGCTCCATTCGACGGTGGCGAGCAGATCGCGGCGGGCCTGACAGACGGCCGTGATCGTGACTTCGCCCTCGTCGGTGAACTTCACCGCGTTGGAAGCGAGATTGAGCAGCACCTGGCGGATACGCGCGACATCGCCGCGCAGCGTCGGCGGCAGGTTGGGATCGAGCTCGACCCTGACCGCGAGCCCCTTGCTCTTGGCGCTCGCGCGCACGACGGTCGCCACCGCTTCGACCAGCGCCTGCGGCGCGAAGTCGATCACCTCGAACGCGAAGCGTCCGGCCTCGAGCTTGGAGAGGTCCAGGATGTCGTTGAGGATGCGCTGGAGATTGTCGCCGGACTCGCGGATCGTGGTGACGGCTTCGTGCTGCTCCGGATCGAGTTTTGTCTCCAGCAGCATGCTGGCAAGCCCCAGCACGCCGTTCATCGGCGTGCGGATCTCGTGGCTCATCACTGCGAGGAAATCCGATTTGGCGCGGCTCTCGGCCTCAGCCTTTTCCGCGCGCCAGCGCTCGGTCACGTCACGGCCGAAGCCGCGGTAGCCGAGGAATTGACCGTCGCGGTCGTAGGCCGGCTTCGCAGTGAGCGACCACAGCCGCGCCTCGCCGCCTGCGACCACCTTGAGGTTCATCTCGTGCAGCGGTTCGGCGTGCTTCATCAGGCCGACGACGTTGTAGGCCGCGCTCTTGTCTTCGGGGCACAGCATGTCGAGCACGTCGGCGAAATGCGCGCCCTTCAGCAGCGGCAGCGGCAGCTGTGCGACGGCGGCGAAGCGCTCGGGCACGTCGACCAGATGCCCCTCGGCGTCGGTCTGCCACAGCCAGTCGCTGGCATTCTCCTGAAAATCCTTCAGCAACAGCGAAATGATCTCTGTCTGCCGCTCGAGCTCGAGCTGGGCCTTGAGATTGCCGAGGAACAGATTGCCTTGCGAGACGATGTTGCGCGCCATGAAGAACGCGAACAGCAGCAGGAACACCGCGGTCACGAGATACGGCCCGGTGCCGCACAACAGCAGCGCCGCGACGCAGGCGATCGTCGTCGTCGCGAGATAGACAAGGCCCGCGCGCGGGAAGGTCGAGAGCGTGAAGGCACCGCCGGACATCATACCGACCATCAGGCAGGCGAGAATGAGCTGGCTGGTCGGCTCGATGCGGCTGAAAAGCGCGACCGGCAGCGTGCCCCAGATTGCGGCGAGGAAAAACGCCTGCCGCAACATCTGCCGCGCGGCGCGGGGCGAGGCTTCCTGCGGCGGGCTTTGGTGGGAGCGCCGCCACGCGCGCACCGCGAGCGAGGCGGCGGTGGCGAGGGTCATGCCCCATATCGCGAGAAAGTCGTTCCAACCACGGCCCCAGAACAGGACCAGCACGACCGCGACGTTGAGCATGGTGACGGCCATCGTCACCGGGATCAGCCGTATCACTGCGTCGATCTGTTTGGCGCGGATGCGGCTCAGTTCGCGCTCGCTGAGACCGGCGGTCAGGCCGTCCTCGATCTCGTAGCCGCCGAGCCAGTACAGGAACGCGCCGATCAAGCCGTCGCGGGGCTCGGTTCGCATCATGGATTTGTCCGGCCGTCTTATCGAAAAACCTTTTCACGATCAATGGCCCAGGCTCGACTTAAGCCGGGTTAATTTTGTGGGAGATTTCGCAGCATCCTTGACGGGCGCGTTTGCATTTTGTTCTAACCATGGCCCCTGCCCGGAGCCGCCAAGATGCCCATCAGAATAGCCACCTGGAACGTGAACTCGGTCCGGCAGCGGATCGATCTCCTCCTGACCTGGCTGAAGGAGTGCCAGCCGGACATCGTCTGCCTCCAGGAGATCAAATGCGTCGACGAGGCCTTCCCGCGGCTGGAGATCGAGGCGCTCGGCTACAACGTGGTCACCCACGGGCAGAAGACGTTCAACGGTGTCGCCCTGCTCTCGAAGCTCCGGTTCGACGAGACCAAGTCGGGGCTGGCCGGCGACGACGACGACGCCCATGCCCGCTTCCTCGAAGGCGTGGTGACGCTCAAGTCCGGCGTGCTGCGCATCGCCTGCCTCTATCTGCCCAACGGCAACCCGGTCGGGACGGAGAAATATCCCTACAAGCTCAAATGGATGTCGCGGCTTCTTGAGTATTCGAAGGAGCGCCTCAAGACCGAGGAGCCGCTGATCCTCGCAGGCGACTTCAACGTCATCCCGCATGCCCGGGACGTCCATAATCCCGCCGCCTGGACCGAGGACGCCCTGTTCAAGCCCGAGACGCGGGAGAGTTTTCAGTCCCTGCTCGGCCTCGGCCTGACCGATGCGCTTCGGGCCGTCACCGACGAGCCCGGGCTCTACACGTTCTGGGATTACCAGGCCGGCGCCTGGCAGAAAAACCATGGCCTGCGCATCGACCATCTGCTGTTGTCGCCACAGGCCAGCGACCGGCTCGCCAATGTCGGCATCGACAGCTATGTGCGCAGCTGGGAGAAGCCGTCGGACCACGTGCCGGTGTGGGCGGACCTCGATCTCGAGGCGGCGTGAGGCCGCCTCAGCCCATCACTCCCGGCGGCCCTGCACCCATTGCTCCAGCATCTGCAGGCACATGGCGCGATCGTCGTCGGAGGCCTTTGCGAAGGCGCGGTTGTAGTTTTCCTTGATCCAGATCTCGTCGCTGCCTGCGCTGTCGCGCGCCAGCGTCAGCCACATCAGGCCGCGCGCAGCCTGCCGCGGCAGGCGGTCGCCGTTGAACAGCATCTGGCCGAGCAGCGCCTGGGCCTCGTGCTGGCCCTTCTGCGCGGCGAGCCCAAGCCAGCGCGCGCCGTAGCGGAAATCCTCGCGCGAAGCGTCCGGCGTCTTCAGGTACAGGCGGGCGAGATCGTATTGCGCATCCGCATTGCCGAAATAGGACGCGGCATAGGAGAACATCTCCCGCGCCCGCTCCTGGTCCGGCTTGACCTTCGAATTCGGGATGCCGCTGAGATAATAGCGGCCGAGCGCTACAAAGGCGTTGGCGACGATCTGCGCCTGCGGCGCCGACGGGCTGTCCTCGGCATGCGCGTTGGCGATGCGGGTGAAATACTCGAACGCACGCACATCGTCCTGGGCGACGCCGTCGCCATTGGCATACATGCGGCCGAGCTTCCACTGCGCGATGGGGTGGCCACCCTCCGCGGCATATTGCAAGGCGCTGAGCGACGTTTCTTGGGTCACGACCGCTGGCGGCACATTACGCACCTTGCCTGCTGCACCCGGCAAGCTCGTGACCACCGGGATGGTCGCATCCTTCGGGCTGACGGGGGCGCCGTCAAAGGCGAGCGCGGGCGCGGCCAGCGCAGTAGCCCCCAACACAAACGCAACGATGGTACGCCTAGATGTCCGCATAGCACTGTTTCTCGTGCGCGCCGCCCGGGTGGGTCACTGCCCCACCGAGCGCTGGTCCAACCTGCTGAGCATATTTCCAGAGCGCGCCCGTCGTGTGGTTAGTCGCGCGAGCGGTCCATTTGGTCTTGCGTTGGGCAAGCTCCTGGTCGCTCAATTTTACGTTAAGGGTACCGGCGACCGCGTCGATCTCGATGATATCGCCGTCCTCGAGCAGCCCAATCGGGCCGCCGATGGCGGCTTCCGGCCCGACATGGCCGATGCAGAAGCCGCGGGTGGCGCCGGAGAAGCGGCCGTCCGTGATGAGCGCGATCTTGCCACCCATGCCCTGGCCGGTCAGCGCCGCGGTGGTCTGGAGCATTTCCCGCATCCCGGGACCGCCCTTGGGCCCCTCGTAGCGGATCACGATGACTTCGCCTTCGCGGTAGGTGCGCTTCTGCACGGCCTCGAAAGCATCCTCCTCACGGTCGAAGCACCTGGCCGGACCGGTGAACCTGAGGTTGGACATTCCCGCGACTTTCACGATCGCACCTTCTGGCGCCAGATTGCCCTTCAGACCGACCACACCGCCGGTGACGGTGATGGGCTTGTCTGCCGGGTGCACCACGTCCTGGTGCGGATTCCACTTCACGCTTTTGAGGTTTTCGGCGATCGTTCGACCGGTGACGGTCATGCAGTCACCGTGGAGAAATCCGTTGTCGAGCAGCGTCTTCATCAGAAGCGGTATGCCACCTACTTCAAACATGTCTTTGGCGACATAACGGCCGCCCGGCTTCAAATCCGCGACGTACGGTGTCTTTTTGAAGATTTCGGCGACGTCGAACAGATCAAACTTGATGCCGCACTCGTGCGCGATTGCCGGCAGGTGCAGTGCAGCATTGGTCGACCCGCCGGACGCGGCGACCACGGCGGCGGCATTCTCCAGCGCCTTGAGGGTGACGATGTCGCGCGGCCGGATGTTTTGGGCGATCAGCTCCATGACCTGCTCGCCCGCGGTCATGCAGAAGGCGTCGCGAATTTCATAGGGAGCCGGAGCACCGGCCGAGTACGGCAGCGCCAGCCCGATCGCCTCGGAGACCGTCGCCATCGTGTTGGCTGTGAACTGGGCGCCGCAGGCACCCGCCGAAGGGCACGCCACGCGCTCGATCTCGTCCAGGTCCTCGTCCGACATCGCGCCGACCGAGTGCTTGCCGACGGCTTCGAACATGTCCTGCACCGTGACCTGCTGGCCCCGGAAATTGCCGGGCAGGATCGAGCCGCCATAAATGAAGATCGAGGGCACGTTGAGGCGGACCATCGCCATCATCATGCCCGGCAGTGACTTGTCGCAGCCGGCCAAGCCAACGAGGGCGTCATAGGCGTGGCCACGGATCGTCAATTCGACGGAATCGGCGATGCATTCGCGCGACGGCAGCGAGGAGCGCATGCCGTCATGCCCCATCGCGATGCCGTCGGTTACGGTGATGGTGCAGAATTCGCGCGGCGTGCCGCCGGCGGATGCGACGCCCTTCTTCACCGCCTGCGCCTGGCGCATCAGGGAGATGTTGCAGGGCGCGGCCTCGTTCCAGCACGAGGCGACGCCGACGAAGGGCTGATGGATTTGATCGGTGGTCAGACCCATGGCGTAGAGGTAGGACCGATGGGGCGCGCGCGCAGGGCCTTCCGTCACGTGACGGCTCGGCAGCCTCTGCTTGATGTTGCTCTTCGCGTCCATCGCCAACCAGTTTCCCCGGCCAACCCTTTCAGACCCGAAAAATCAGAGCCAAGATTTTAATCGACCTTTTGAATCGACCTTGGGGATTTCCCGTCGCCTTCCAGGACCACCGCTGCCGCTAAAACATTCGAGTGATTTTATTCATGTTCAGGTGTGGCCAAAAAGCGGCGTCGATGCGAACGGACAGAGATGATGGTTAAATCGGTGGCGGGTGTTGCATGGACGGCACAATCGTGGCCTGGAGGACACGGGCGGGCGTACCAAGATACTCCCGCTGGGAGGACGATCCACAACTTGAGATTTAGCGGCTCGCAGCTATGCCCAGTTTCGGCCCGACGCCAAGGCGCAGCCAGGATGAGTCGCACTCTCACATTCCCACCGCGTGTCCGAGACACGCTGCAAAGGCGCTGCGCAGCGTCCGGGGTATGTGGAGGAGAGTGAGGCCCACACTCTCTCCACATCGTCATTGCGAGCGCAGCGACTTGTCCGCCGAAGCTTTAGCGAAGGCGGAAGCAATCCAGAATCCCTCCGCGGCGGCAGACTGGATTGCTTCGCTGCGCTCGCAATGACGGAGCAAGGGGCCAGCATCCTCATCCTCCAAATGCAGGCTCGACTAGCAGATGCAGCTTCGCGTTCTCGCGGCGCGTTTCGCCCGAGCTTTGCTTGGTCACTCCACCCTCTTGTCCAAGAGGGCGCAGGGAAGGCCGGGTGCGGCTGGCACCCGCGGTCCGCTGCGCGAAAAGCACACGCAGAAAACCGCACAGCAGCATACCTCGCTCTCACAGAAGTGCCGACACCGAGCCGGTTGACGCGAATGCCGCATCCGCAAGAGCTTGACCGTAGCAACGACGGCCAGGACAACACGGTTTTGCCGCACGCACGGCTCGCCATTTCGCCGCAGTTTTTCCAGCCTTGTCGACGGAGCCGGAAACTTACAGACGAGACGAAGCCTAGCAGCGCCGCTCGTCGGAACGAAGCCTCGGGCTCACGGAGAGCAATCCGCCCTGCCCTTGGCCTCTCGTACCCAAACGCTGCCGCGTCCACCGCAAGCCCGGCTCGCGAACATGACGATCACAAGATCGCCCCTCAAGGATGAGCCGGGATGGGCGACACATACGCCAAAACCGAATTTCGGTAAAGTAGAATATTTTGGACGCGCCGGCTTGACACGGACGTGTCGAGAATTGGTCAGATGTTTTGCCCGACGGACAACCGCGACAGCTTCGCGGCGCCTGGCCGTTCGGCTTTGTCGAGACGGTCTGGACGGCGGTCGCCTTGCGGCGCTGGGTCCGTCATCGCCATGACTAGACCTCAGCGCCTCACCTTCTTGTTCCTTAAACGGGCGGGCTACGCTCGCCCTCTTGCGCGCTGGGCCTGAGCCCAGGCCGCGGTGACGTCGCGCGGCGGGACGTCGACGCGCCGGATCGGCGTCAACTCGCCGGAGGCTGAGATGATCGCAGTCTCCTCGCGGCGGCAGCGCGGGCACACGAAGCGGACCTCATTTGGCGAAGCCGACCAGCTCGAACGTTTCACATTGGCCGCCATCGGCCAGGCCGCGCAATGCGAGCATGACACCAGGAACCGACCGGGATCGAGCATACCCATTCCAAAGGACTCCGCGTCCTGCCATCCCTTCAATGATTAACCTATGTGAATCGTTCCGGTGCCAAAACACCGTCAAGACACCGTCAAGACACCCTCGCGGCCCCAAACCAGGAGGCTGATCGGCTCAGTGGGCGCCCTTGAGCGTGCATGACGTGCTGCAGGTGACCGTGTTGCCGTGGTCGCACGCCTTGCAGGCGGCAACGCACTGGGCCATGTCGCGGGGATTGAAGGAGGTGTAGTTCCGCATCGCGCAGACCGGGGTCGAGCCGGTGATGTCCTGCTCCTGGTTGCAGGCGGCCGTCATGAGTCCAAACATGATGACTGCAAGGAGGCGCATGGGATCGCCCTGTGAGGCACGACAAAACAATCTCGCGAGGCGCGCTGCACCGCAGCGAGCCCCGGCGATTTCCACAGCGGAAAATCGCCGCAGGCGTCCCCGCATCTGCACTGAGGATGCGCGCCAAGTGTTAAGAACGGATTGCCGGCGTCAGGCCGCAGCCTTGCTCGCGATTGCCTGCCGCATGTCCACAGCCAATTGGCGGTACTGCTCCGAAAGCTTCAGATAAAACTCGCGTTTGGTGCTGTCGGTGGCGAGCCGGGCAATCAGCTCGCATTCGGCGGTGAGCGTCTCGAAGCGTTCGAGCCTGTTCTCAAGTTCTGTCATCGGCGTGTCCCCGTCAAACGCCTCAAGGACACCAAACCTAAGCCCGGGAAATAGGTCACGGCGAACATCGTTATCGAGTAGAATCAATTTTTCCGCGCGGCCGGCTATTTCTGCTCCAACCGCCATGCGCCGTCCCAGCCCTCGTCCGGCGGATTGGCCTCGAACCGCGTGATACGGGTAAGCATTGCCCGCGACGGGCCGTCGCCGGGAACGGCTTCAAGTGCCGCGTTGAAGGCGGTACGGGCCTCGTCGAAGCGGCGGACGCGATAGGCGGCGAGGCCACCGGCGTAGTGCGAACGCAGGCTCTCATGCGCGGCAGTGAGCGCGCCTCCCCGGCCCATCACCTCGAAAATAGTTTGCGGCACGCTCTGGCCGGCGACCGCAAGACGATCGACTTCGCGCAATTCGAGGTGCGAGCCGATCGCATCCGCCGTCGCCTGCGAGATCAGAATACGGGTACCATAGGTCTTGTTGACGGCTTCGAGCCGCGAGGCAAGGTTCACGGCGTCGCCCATCACCGTGAAGCTCATCATCAGCTCGGAGCCGATGCTGCCGGTCAGGACCTCGCCGGTGGCGATGCCGATCCGCAAGTCGCACGGCACCGGCATGGCGCGGATGCCGAGGAGATCCGGGAGCTGCTTCTGGAGCGCGGGCACCTGGTCGGCCATGTCGAGCGCGGCGAAGCAGGCAAGCTGAGCCTGCTCCTCCTCCTCGATGAAGGGCGGGCCCCAATAGGACATGATGGCATCGCCGATATATTTGTCGATGATGCCGCGGTTGCTCCTGATCGGACCGGACATGACGGTGAAATAGTGGTTCATCACCCTGACGAGACCGCGCGGGGTCATGCCCTCGCTCATCGAGGTGAAGCCGCTCATATCGCAGAACATGATGGTCATCACCCGGCGCTGGCCGTCGATGGCGACCTCCGGCCGGTCTATCAAGCCCTGAACCACCTTGGGATCGATATAGCGGCCGAAAGTCTCGCGGATGCGCTCGTTCTGGCGCAACTGCTCGACCATGCGGTTGAAGGCGGCAGCGAGCTCTCCGATCTCGTCCTGGGTCGAGACGGTGATGGTCTTGTCGAAATGGCCTGCCTCGACCTCGCGGGTGCCTGCCAGCAGCAGCCGGACCGGTCGCGTGATCCCGGTGGAGACCATGATTGCAAAGGCAAGTCCGACGATCGCCGCGAGGATGGTCACGATGCCCGAGACGATGATCGCCTGGCGCTGATGGCGGATGACCTGCGCGGTGCTCACGAACACCTGCGAGAGCATCTCGGCGCGGATCGCATCGATCCGCTGGGTGAAGAGATCGCGGAGCGCGTCCACATGGACGAGCACGTCGCGCGTGGCCGCAAAGTCCTTGGCATCGAGCAGCCGGAGCAGCTTGGCGTCCTCCTCGTCGAGTTCGCGGCGAAGCTCCCTGACTGCATTCTCGATGCGCGTCTCGATCCGGGCGAGTGCCGCGTTGTCCGACGGTGTGCTCTCATCGTCGATGATCGCGTTGATCAGCTTTCGCGCGGCTTCGGCCTCCTGCTCGACCTGGGCGTCCGTTTCCCTGAAGATCTTCAGCCGCGCCGCAAAGCCCTCCTCGTCCGGCGGCGTTTGCATTTTGGCGATCACCATGCGCCGCATCGCCAGCGCCCGCTCCAGCGAACGCACATTGGACCGCGCCAGGTGGCCGTAAGCCGGAATATACCGCGCGGTCAGCTCATCCAGGAGATGGCCGACGCGGCTCGACATCACCATCGACAGGATCGCGGTGACGACCATCAGGATGATGAGGCCGAGCGCAATCCCGACGATCTTGCGCCGGATCGACTGGTTGAAAATCGGCATGGGCGCGGGACAATGGGCTGAAGGGAAAAGGCCTTGGAACCCAATACATCGGATTTGCCGCCGGGAATACGCGCAATTTGGCCGCTTGTGGCGTCCTGAACCGCCGCAATCTCGACCCGGCGTTGTACAGGTTCCCTCGCTCCATCCGTATTTCGCCGCATTGTTGGAACAGCTTGAGGATGCGAAACAACGTCGTGTCACCATTTTTGACGCCGTTTTGATTCTCGAGCCGCATCTCGTCGCGGACTTTGGTTTGTACTGGTTTCGCAGGGGGACCACGGAATGAACCAGTGCCTACGCTCGCTCGCGTGTGTCGTTGCCGTGGCCGCTTTGGCCTTCATCCCTACAGAGCTGGCAGCGAAGAGCAGTCACAAATCGTCCGCGCCGAAGAAGACGCATGAGGCGAAAGCCGGCAAGCAGCGCCACGCCTCCGCCGGCAAGGCGCGGCACGGCAAGCATGCCGAGGCCAAGCGCAAGTCGAAGAAGCAGGAGGACGCCCCTTCAGACAAGCCGGCAGCCCCGCCGCTGACCGGCGATCTCGCCGCGTTGA
This sequence comes from Bradyrhizobium sp. 76, assembly GCF_023073025.1. Classification (NCBI taxonomy): domain Bacteria; kingdom Pseudomonadati; phylum Pseudomonadota; class Alphaproteobacteria; order Hyphomicrobiales; family Nitrobacteraceae; genus Bradyrhizobium; species Bradyrhizobium sp. 76. The sequence goes on along the minus strand of NZ_JADPIS010000015.1, from coordinate 655,613 downwards.
AGGATGCCATCGATCTCGCACGGAAGGGCAAGACCGAGGACGCGGGCGCGGCGCGCGACCGCATTGCCGACCCGGCGGGGCAGAAGCTCGCCGACTGGTTCATGCTGCGCCATTCCGAAAGCACGGCGAATTTCAAGCGCTACGCCGCCTTCCTCGCCGCCAATCCGGACTGGCCGAGCAGCGCGCTGCTCCGCCGCCGTGCCGAGGCGCGGCTGTGGCAGGAGAAGGCCGACGCGGCGACCGTGCACAAATTCACGATGGACCGGCCGACCAGCCCCAAGGGCAAGTTCGCACTCGCCCGCGTGCTGATGACCGAGGGCGACAGCGACAGGGCCGCGCGTCTGGTGCGCAATGCCTGGCGCATGGACGAATTGTCCGAACGCAGCGAGGAAGATTCCTACGAAGCGTTTCGCGATCTCCTGACCAGTGAGGATCATCGTGCCCGCATGGACAAGCGCCTCGGTGCCAAGGACTATGCGGGGGCGCGGCGCGCAGCCAAGCGGCTCGGCGAGGATGCGCTCGCGATCGTCAAGGCCTGCGCCGCGGTCACCGTCAAGGCCAGCAAGGCCAAGGATTACCTCGATGACGTCTCAGCCGAGGCGCGCCGTGACCTCGGCTATGTGCTGTGCCGCGCGCAATGGCATCTCCAGAATGACCGCATCGACGACGCGGCCGAGGTGATCCTGGCCGCCGCGCCCGATACGATGGCGGCGCAAGACACCGACGCCTGGTGGCGCGAGCGCCGCCTGCTCGCGCGAAAGCTGCTCGACCAGGGCAAGTTCAAAACCGCCTATGACGTAGTGCGCTCGGCGGCCGTGCCCGCGATGGAAGTCTATCGCGTCGACTATCACTTCATGTGCGGCTGGATCGCGCTGCGCTATCTCGACGATCCCAAGGCGGCGATGACGCACTTCGCCGCGATTGACGAAGGCTCCGCCAACCCGATCGCGCTGTCGCGCGCGCATTATTGGCGCGGCCGCGCGGCCGAGGCGATGAACGCAACCGCCGATGCGCGCCTGAGCTATCAGGCAGCGGCGCGCTATCCGACCGCCTATTACGGCCAGCTCGCCCGCGCCAGGCTCGGCCTCGACCGCATCGAGCTGCGCGCGCCCGCGCTCGTGCTGGCGGCAGTCGACGCGCCGCCTGCGGACGAGCGCGTGCGCGCCGCCGACATGCTCTACGGCGTCGGTGAGCGCGACATGGTGTTTTACTACGCCGAGGATTTCGCCAAGGAGAGCACCGACGTGGCGGCACTCGAAGCGCTCGGCGAGCTCGCCGGCCGGCGCAACGATGCGCGCGTGATGCTGGAGGTCGGCAAGTCGGCCCTGGCGCGCGGGCTCGCGCTCGATCACTACGCCTTCCCGACCATCGGCATCCCTGAACATAAGCAGGTCGCGCCCGCGATCGAACCCAGCGTGATCTATTCGGTGGCACGCACCGAAAGCTCGTTCGACCAGCGCGACAAATCGGCCGCCAACGCAGTCGGGCTGATGCAGGTGACGCCGGAAGCGGGCCGCGACACCGCAAAGCGCTTCGGCCTGACCTACGACTGGGATAAGATGGTCTCCGATCCCGTCTACAACACGCAGATGGGCGCGGCCGAGCTCAGCGCGCTGATGTCGGAATACCGCGGCAACCAGATCATGACCTTCGCCGGCTACAATGCCGGCCGGGGCCGCGTGCGCGAATGGGTGCAGGCGCGCGGCGACCCCAGGGATCCCAAGGTCGATCCGGTCGACTGGGTCGAGCGCATCCCGCTGTCGGAGACGCGCAACTACGTCCAGCGCGTGATCGAGAACGTGCTGGTCTACCGCGCCCGGTTCGAGGGCAGCGGCATGATCGCCGGCAAGAGCGATCAGCGCGTGGTGACGAAGGATGCGGCGGCCGTAGCGACGCCGGTGGGGTTTACGGGGACGGAGTGATATCCGCCAACACCGGCTCTATCCCCTCATCCTGAGGAGCCTGCGAAGCAGGCGTCTCGAAGGATGAAGGGCCCAGCTGCGCCCGCGGGTATCCTTCGAGACGGCCGCTTTGCGGCCTCCTCAGGATGAGGTCGGAGGGTGTGGCGCACAAGCGCCGCGCCGCCTCAATCCACCTTGATGTTCGCCGCCTTGATCATCGGCCACCACTTCGCGATCTCCGCCTTCTGGCGCGAGCCAAGCGCTTCGGGCGTGAGCTGATCCTGCGGCGTCATCTCCAGCCCCTGGCTTTCGAGCTGCTTCTTCACGCCGGGATCGTTCAACGCTTCCACGGCCGCGGCATTGAGTTTGGCGACGATCGCCTTCGGCGTGCCCTTCGGCACCCACATGCCGGACCAGAGCGTCATGTTGAAGCCCTTCAGGCCCGCCTCCTCCGCCGTCGGGATGTCGGGCGCCGAGGACAGGCGCTTGTCGTCGGTGATGGCGTAGGCGCGAATGGTGCCGGCGCGGACCTGGTTGATGGAGTTCGAGGTCTGGTCGACGATGACGTCGATCTGGCCGGCGATCAGATCGTTCAGGGCGGGCGCGGTGCCGCGATACGGCACGTATTGCAGCTTGATGCCGGAGACGCTCTCGAAATAGACGCCGGCGATGTGGCTGCCCGAGCCCGCGCCCGCGGTGCCGGCGGTCGGCGGCGACGGCCGCGACTTCAGCCAGTCCAGCAGCTCCTTCAGCGAGGTCGCGGGCACCGCGTTCTTGCTGACGACGATCATCGGATTGCTCGGCAGCAGCACCACCGGCTCCAGGTCCGCGACCAGATCGTAATTGAGCTTGTAGACGGCGCCGTTGGCAACGTGGGTGCCCAGATGGCCGAATGAGATCGTGTAGCCGTCGGGGGCCGAATGCACGGCACGGCCGACGCCGATCGAGCCGCCCGCGCCAGTGACGTTCTCGATCACCAGCGGTTGCCCAAGCGATGTCCGCATCTGCTCGGCGAGCACACGCGCCATCGCATCCGACGGCCCGCCCGCCGCGAAGGGGACGATGATGGTGATGGGACGTGAAGGATAGTCGTCGGCGCGCGCGGCGCCTGCAACAGCGAGAATAGCAATTAGCGTAGCCCAGGCGGCCTTCATTGTCTTCTCCCAACGATGTCATTGTTGTTTTTGTCTCTTCCCGCGTACGGGAAGAGGGATCGTTCGTGAAGAGACGAAATGCCGCGCTAGAACTGCGAATAGTCGATCGGCTTGTGGCGATCGAGCGTGCGGTTGACCGGCGGCAGCGGGTATTTCAGGCCGGTGGCGCAATTGAACAGCATCACGCGGTCACCCTTCGAGACGCGTCCGTCGGCGAGGCTGTCCTTGTAGGCGGCGTAGGTCGCAGCGCCTTCGGGGCACAGCAGCAGCCCCTCCTCGCGCGCGACCTCGTTCAGCGCCGACGAGATCTTGTCGTCGTCGACAGCGATGGCAAAACCCTTGCTCTCGCGCACCGCGCGCAGGATCAGGAAGTCGCCGATCGCCTGCGGCACGCGAATGCCCGAAGCGATGGTGTGAGCGTCCTCCCACCGCGTGGCATGCTCGGTGCCGGCTTCGTACGCACGCACCATGGGCGCGCAGCCGGAGGCCTGCACCGCAACCATGCGCGGGCGCTTCGAGCCAATGAAGCCGATCTTCTCCAGCTCGTCGAAGGCCTTCCACATGCCGATCAGGCCGGTGCCGCCGCCGGTGGGATAGAAGATCACGTCGGGCACGTCCCAGCCGAGCTGCTCGGCGAGTTCGAGCCCCATCGTCTTCTTGCCCTCGATGCGGTACGGCTCCTTCAAGGTGGAGGTGTCGAACCAGCCGACTTTCGCCTTGCCCTCGCCGACGATCTTGCCGCAATCGTCGATATAGCCGTTGACGCGGTAGACGGTCGCGCCCTGAAGCTCGATCTCGCTGACGTTCACCTCGGGCGTATCGGCCGGACAGAAGATCGTGGTCTTGATGCCGCAGGAGGTGGCATATGCCGCGAGCGCCGCGCCGGCATTGCCGTTGGTGGGCATCGCCATGTGCTTGATGCCGAGCGCCTTGCCCATCGACACCGCCATGACGAGGCCGCGCGCCTTGAACGAGCCGGTCGGCAAGCGCCCCTCGTCCTTGACGATGATCTCGCCGCCGCCGAGCTTTGCGCCGAGCTTGGGCAGCCGGATCAGCGGCGTCGTGACCTCGCCGAGCGAGACGATATCCTTGCATTTTCGCACCGGCAAGAGCTCGCGATAGCGCCACATGTCGGCGGGGCGCTGGCTAAGCGCATCCTTGGTCAGCGCTTTCTTCACGCCGGCAAGGTCGTAGCGCACCAGCAAAGGCTTGCCGGCCTTGGAGAGGTTATGGACCTGGTCGGCGGCGTAATGGTCGCCCTCCATCGCGCATTCGAGATGGGTGACGAAGGTCGGGCGTTCGATGGTGAGGTTGTCGTTGTCGTGCATGGGGTGGTTTCCTTCTTGTTTTGCAAACAGATCCCTCCGCTCGTCAATTGCGAGCGCAGCGAAGCAATCCAGAATCTTTCCGCGGAGGCAGTCTGGATGGCTTAGCTTCGCTCGCAATGACGGTGGCGGGCGGCGATGCGCGCTCGTCAAATATTCAGCACCCGTCCATACGCATCCAGCACGGCTTCCTTCATCATCTCCGACAGCGTCGGATGCGGGAATACCGTGTGCATCAGCTCCTCTTCCGTCGTCTCCAGGTTCATGGCGACGACGTAGCCCTGGATCAACTCGGTGACCTCTGCGCCGATCATGTGGGCGCCGAGCAGCTGGCCTGTCTTTTTGTCAAAGATCACCTTGACCAACCCCTGGTCCTCGCCGAGGGCGATGGCCTTGCCGTTGCCGACGAAGGGGAAGCGGCCGACGCGGATCTCACGGCCGTTCTCCTTGGCCTTGGCTTCGGTGAGGCCGACGGAGGCGACCTGCGGATTGCAATAGGTGCAGCCCGGGATCAGGTTCTTGTCCATGGCGTGCGGATGCAGGCCCTTGATCGCCTCGACGCAGATTACGCCTTCGTGCTCGGCCTTGTGAGCCAACATCGGCGGGCCGGCGACGTCGCCGATGGCGTAGATGCCGGGGATGTTGGTCTTGCCGTAGCCGTCGATCACGATGACGCCGCGATCGGTTTTGACGCCGAGCTTTTCGAGACCGAGATTCTCGATGTTGCCGACGACGCCGACGGCCGAGATCACGCGCTCGAACTCGGTCGTCACAGGCTTGCCCTTGCCGTCGTCGATGGTAGCGACGACGCTATCGGCCTTCTTCTCGAGCTTGGTCACCTTGGTCGAGGACAGGATCTTGATGCCCTGCTTCTCAAAACGCTTGCGGGCCAGGCCTGCGATCTCGGCGTCCTCAACCGGCAGGATCTGCGGCAGCACTTCGACCACGGTAACGTCAGAACCCATGGTGTGGAAGAAAGACGCGAACTCGATGCCGATCGCGCCGGAGCCGACCACCAGCAGCGATTTCGGCATCCGCTCCGGCACCATCGCTTCGAAATAAGTCCAGATCAGCTTCTTGTCAGGCTCGAGGCCCGGCAGCACGCGCGGCCGCGCGCCGGTCGCGACGATGATGTGTTTGGCCTGATATGTCCCCTCGCCCAGCGTGCCCTTTGGCCCCTCGACGTCGGACTTCTTCACGGTGACTTTGCCGGGCGCATCGATCGAGGCCGCGCCCCAGATCACGCTGACCTTGTTCTTCTTCATCAGGAAGCCGACGCCGTCGTTCAGCCGCTTCGAGACGCCGCGCGAGCGCTGCACCACCGCCTTCGGATCGAACGAGACGTTGTCCGCCGACAGGCCGTAATCCTTGGCGTGCTGCATGTAGTGGTAGATCTCGGCCGAGCGCAGCAGCGCTTTGGTCGGGATGCAGCCCCAGTTCAGGCAGATGCCGCCGAGATAGGATTTCTCGACGATCGCGACCTTGAAGCCGAGCTGGGCGGCGCGAATCGCGGTGACATAGCCGCCGGGACCGGAGCCAATGATGATGATGTCGAAGGATGTGTCGGCCATGGCGGCTCCCCATTCAACTCAAGAGGCGCCGCGGACGCGGCGCCTGGAAATGATAACCCGGACCAGCCATTCGAGCGGGATCGCGCCGGCCATGATAGCCAGCGCGATCAGAACGACCGCCTGGCCGATGCTCCGTGCCAGCTGCTCGCCGGCAAAGAACGCGGAATGCAGAATATCGAGCCCGACCGGATTGAGTGCAACCACAGCCGAGAGCAACAAGGAGATCCAGGGCCAGCGCGTTCGCATTCACCCCGCGCCCCCCCGGGCTACACCATCATCATGACGGGATTTTCGATCAGCTGCTTGAAGGCGCCGATCAGCTCCGCGCCGAGCGCGCCGTCGATGGCACGGTGATCGCAGGACAGGGTCACGCTCATCATGTTCGCGATCTCGATCTTGCCGCCGCGGACGACCGGCCGCTCCTCGCTGGTGCCGACTGCGAGGATCGTCGCGTGCGGCGGATTGATCACGGCGGTGAAGTGGCTGATGCCGAACATGCCGAGGTTGGAAACGGCCGTGGTGCCGCCCTGGTATTCTTCCGGCTTCAGCTTGCGCGAGCGGGCGCGCGTCGCAAAATCCTTCATCTCGTTGGAGATGGTCGACAGCGTCTTGGTCTCGGCCTTGCGGATGATCGGCGTGATCAGGCCGCCGGGCATCGCCACCGCAACGCCGACGTCGGAATGGTGGTGTTTGACCATACCGCTTTCGGTCCAGCTCACATTGCAATTCGGGATCTTCTGCAGCGCCACCGCCATCGCCTTGATGACGAAGTCGTTGACCGAGATCTTGTAGAGCGGCTTCTTCTCCTTGTCCTTGGGAGCAGCCGCATTGATCTCCTCGCGCGCGGTAAGCAGCTTGCCGATGTCGCAGTCGATGGTGAGGTAGAAGTGCGGGACGTTCTGGATCGACGCGGTCAGACGCTGCGCAATCGTGCGCCGCATGCCGTCATGCGGGACGACCTCGTAGGAGCCCGGCTCGAACAGCGACAGGATCTGCTTGTCCGACATGGTCGGCGCGGTCGAGGGTGCGCCTGACGGCGTCGCCGCGGGAGCCTTGAGGCCCTTGCCGGACCTGGCCTGCTCGACGTCGCGGGCCACCACGCGGCCATGCGGGCCGGTGCCAGTCACCATCGACACGTCGAGGCCGGATTCCTTGGCGAGACGACGCGCCAGCGGCGAAGAGAACACGCGGCCGCCATGGCCGTTGCTCTGCACGGCCGGTGCTGCGGCCTGCAGTGCAGGTGCTGCGGCGGGCGCCGGCGCGGCCTTGGGCGCAGCAGGCGCAGGAGCCGCTGCGGCGGCGGGAGCTTCCGCAGCTTTCGGAGGTGCGGCGGAAGCACTGGGCTTGGCGGCACCTGCCGCCTTCACGTCCTCGCCCTCGCCGGCCAGCACCGCGATCACGTCATTGACCGGGACGTCCTGCGTGCCCTCGGGCACGAGGATCCTGGCGATCGTCCCCTCGTCGATGGCCTCGACCTCCATGGTCGCCTTGTCGGTCTCGATCTCGGCGATGACATCGCCGGATTTGACCTTGTCGCCTTCCTTCTTCAGCCACTTGGCGAGGTTGCCCTTCTCCATCGTCGGCGAAAGAGCGGGCATCAGGATGTTGATGGGCATGCTGACCTCAAGAAGAACTTTGCAAAAATCCGTCTCCGGACCGAAGACGGACAGACCAGGTTAGTTGCCGATGTCGCCCTGCCACAGGCGCTCATTGGCAGGAATAGAACGCCAATTTTTCATCATGGTGATGGAGCGGTCGTCGGCAAGGTCGATCCACGGGATGCCAAACTTGTCGAGAATGTCCTTGGAGCCCTCGAAGGTGACGGACTCTCCGATCACCACGAGCTTGACCTTGAACAGCGCGAGCGCACCGGCACACATCGCGCATGGCGACAGCGTGGTGTACATGACGGTATCGTGGAACGAAATCGCACCCGCCTCGCGCAGGCAACTCATCTCGCCGTGCAGGATCGGGTTGTTCTCCTGCACGCGGTTGTTGTGGCCGCGGGCGATCACCTTGTTATGGCGGGTCAGCACGGCGCCGATCGGCAGGCCGCCTTGCGCGATTGAGGCTTCCGCCTCGCGGATCGCCTCCAGCATGAAATCGAAATGATAGGATTCGATCGCCACGGTCAGTGCCCCTTCCCGCGCGGCGTCGTGGTGCCGGTGTCGGTGGGACGCTCGATCTCGGCCTGGAACATCTCGATGATCCGGTTCAGCGCGTCCTCCTCGGTGTATTCGCTCTCGCGCGCATAGGCGCGCGCGGCGTGACGGGCGAGATCGACGAGCAGCAGGCCCCACATGTCGGGCTCGTCGAAGGCTCGCTGGAACGCCATCGACAGCCCGCCGTCCAGCACGAACACGCGCAGGATCTCGACCGCATCATCGCGGACGAGGACGTCGGGTGGCAATGGCTGCTCCTTCGGGCCCGCCATGGTCTACCTGTAGCAGACGGCTTTGGCGGCCTCGACCACTTCGGCAGCCGAAGGCAGCGCGAGCTTTTCCAGGTTCGCGGCATAGGGCATCGGCACGTCCTTGCCGGAGACGCGGGTTACAGGCGCATCCAGATAGTCGAAGGCATGCTCCATGATCCGCGCGGCGATCTCGGCGCCGACGCCGCTCTGGGCCCAGCCCTCTTCCACCGTGACGGCACGTCCCGTCTTCTTGACGGAGTTGATGATGGTCTCGGTGTCCATCGGACGCAGCGTGCGCAGGTCGATCACCTCGGCCTCGATGCCGTCCTTGGCAAGTTCGTCGGCGGCTTTCAGCGCGTAGCTCATGCCGTTCGACCACGAGATGATCGTGACATGGCTGCCGGAACGCACGATGCGCGCCTTGCCGATCGGAATCACGAAGTCATCGAGCTTCGGCACCTCGCCGGTGTGACCGTAGAGCATCTCGTTCTCGAGGAAGATCACCGGATTGGGATCGCGGATCGCAGCCTTGAGCAGGCCCTTGTAATCAGCGGCCGAGAACGGCGCGACGACCTTGAGGCCCGGGACGTTCGAATACCAGGACGAATAATCCTGGCTGTGCTGAGCGGCCACGCGGGAAGCAGCGCCGTTGGGCCCGCGGAACACGATCGAGCAGCCCATCTGGCCGCCGGACATGTAGAGCGTCTTGGCCGCGGAGTTGATGATCTGGTCGATCGCCTGCATGGCGAAGTTGAAGGTCATGAACTCGACGATCGGCTTCAAACCGGTCATCGCAGCGCCGACGCCGATGCCGGCAAAGCCGTGCTCGGTGATCGGCGTGTCGATGACGCGCTTGGCGCCGAACTCCTGAAGCAGCCCTTGGGTCACCTTGTAGGCGCCTTGGTACTCGGCGACCTCTTCGCCCATCACGAAGACGTCGGCGTCGCGGCGCATTTCTTCTGCCATGGCATCGCGCAGGGCTTCGCGGATGGTCTGCGTCACCATCTCGGTGCCGGCGGGCACTTCCGGGTCGGGTTCTGCGACGGCCTGCGGCGCCGGCGCAGCTTTGGGAGCTGGAGCCTCGGCCTTCGCGGCGGCAGGAGCTGCGGATTCGGCAGCCTTCTGCTGCTGGGCAGGCGCGGGCGCCTTGGCGAGATCGGCGGCACTCTCACCATCGGCGAGAATCGTTGCGATCGGCGTGTTCACGGCCACGTCGGCGGTGCCCTCGGGGATCAGGATCTTGCCGAGCGTACCTTCATCGGTCGCCTCGACCTCCATGGTCGCCTTGTCGGTCTCGATCTCGGCGATGACGTCGCCGGACTTGATCGTCTCACCCTCTTTTTTCAGCCATTTGGAGAGGTTGCCCTTCTCCATCGTGGGCGACAACGCGGGCATCAGCACTTGAATTGGCATATCGACTCCAAAAGAAAGCTTGCGCGCGTTCAGCGGTAAATATCGGTCCAGAGCTCGGCGGCATCCGGCTCGGGATCATGCTGGGCGAAATCGGCGGACGCGTTGACGATGTCGCGCACCTCGGCGTCGATCGCCTTCAGATCCTGCTCGCTGACCTTGGCGGCCAACAGGCGGTTGCGCACCTGCTCGATCGGATCCTGGTCGTGGCGGACTTTTTCGACCTCCTCGCGCGTTCTGTACTTTGCGGGATCGGACATCGAGTGGCCGCGGTAGCGGTAGGTCTGCATCTCCAGGATGAAGGGGCCCTTGCCGGCGCGGCACCAGGCCGCCGCCTCGTCGCCGGCGGCCTTGACGGCACGCACGTCCATGCCGTCGACCTGCTGGCCGGGAATGTTGAAGGAGGCGCCGCGCTTGGAGAAATCCTGCTGCGCCGAGGCGCGCGAGACCGAAGTGCCCATGGCGTAGCGGTTGTTCTCGATGACGTAGATCACCGGCAGCTTCCAGAGCTCCGCCATATTGAAGCTCTCATAGACCTGGCCCTGGTTGGCCGCACCGTCGCCGAAATAGGTGACGCTGACATTGTCGTTGTCGCGATAGTGATTGGCGAAAGCGAGCCCCGTGCCGAGCGAGACCTGGGCGCCGACGATGCCGTGGCCGCCGTAAAAGTGCTTCTCCTTGCTGAACATGTGCATGGAGCCGCCCTTGCCCCTGGAATAGCCGCCGCGACGGCCGGTGAGCTCGGCCATGACGCCGTTGGCCTCCATGCCGGTGGCGAGCATATGACCGTGATCGCGATAGCCGGTGATAACCTGGTCGCCCGGCTTCAGGGCCATCTGCATCCCGACCACCACAGCCTCCTGGCCGATATAAAGGTGGCAGAAGCCGCCAATCGCGCCCATGCCGTAGAGCTGGCCGGCCTTTTCCTCGAACCGCCGGATCAGGAGCATGTCGCGGAGCGCCTTGAGCTCCTGCTCTCTGGTGAATTCCGGGGGCGAACCGCCGTCGGTCTTGTCCTGTGCAGTGCTTGCGGCGGCTTTCTTGGGTGCGGCCATGGGAATTCCGGGTCAGAGAAAACTTCAGCCCTCTCTAACCCAAGTCAAATGCCCTTGGAAAGCACCGCGGCGGCATGGCACGACTTTCATTATGCCGCACTGCAACGTGATCGTAATATTGCAAAATCTTTGACGCGGATCGGGCAACAAATCGACACGGTCGCCGCACGCGCAGATTCGTGACCTCATCAAAAAGCGTCGAGCCGATAAAGTCCCGCCGTTTGGAGTGGGCGACACCGAAGCGGCGCCGCCCACTTCCGTCCGATCAGAAGAAGCCCAGCTTCTTGGGGCTGTAGCTGACCAGCAGGTTCTTGGTCTGCTGGTAGTGATCGAGCATCATCTTGTGGGTCTCGCGCCCGACGCCCGACTGCTTATAGCCGCCGAAGGCCGCATGCGCGGGATAGGCATGGTAGCAGTTGGTCCAGACCCGGCCGGCCTGGATTGCCCGGCCGAAGCGATAGCAGCGGTTGGCGTCGCGGCTCCAGACGCCGGCCCCCAGGCCGTAGGGCGTGTCGTTGGCGATCTCGAGCGCCTCCTCGTCGTTCTTGAAGGTCGTGACAGAAACGACGGGGCCGAAGATCTCCTCCTGGAAGACGCGCATCTTGTTGTGGCCCTCGAACACGGTCGGCTGGACGTAGAAGCCGCCGGCGAGATCGCCGCCGAGCTCGGCGCGTCCACCGCCGGCCAGCACCTTGGCTCCCTCCTGCTTGCCGATGTCGATGTAGGAGAGGATTTTTGCGAGTTGCTCGCCGGAAGCCTGCGCGCCGATCATGGTGTCGGCCGCGCGCGGATCGCCCTGCTTGATCGCGGCGACGCGCTTCAGCGCCCGCTCCATGAAGCGGTCATAGATGTCGGCATGGACCAGCGCTCGGCTCGGACAGGTGCAGACCTCACCCTGATTCAGCGCGAACATGACGAAACCTTCGATCGCCTTGTCGAAGAAATCGTCGTCTTCGGCGCTGACGTCGCTGAAGAAGATGTTGGGCGACTTGCCGCCGAGCTCGAGCGTGACGGGAATGAGGTTCTGGCTGGCATATTGCATGATCAGCCGGCCCGTCGTGGTCTCGCCGGTGAAGGCGATCTTGGCGATGCGCGGGCTGGACGCGAGCGGCTTGCCGGCTTCCAGACCAAAGCCGTTGACGATGTTGAGGACGCCGGGCGGCAGAATGTCGCCGATGATCTCGGCCCAGACCATGATCGAGGCCGGGGTCTGCTCGGCCGGCTTGAGCACGACGCAATTGCCGGCGGCGAGCGCGGGCGCGAGCTTCCAGCAGGCCATCAGCAGCGGGAAGTTCCAGGGGATGATCTGGCCGACCACGCCGAGCGGTTCGTGGAAATGGTAGGCAACGGTGTCGTGATCGATCTCGCCGATCGAGCCTTCCTGGGCACGGATGGCGCCGGCGAAATAGCGGAAGTGGTCGATGGCCAGCGGGATGTCCGCTGCGCGGGTCTCGCGGATCGGCTTGCCGTTGTCCCAGGTCTCGGCGATGGCGAGACGCTCGAGATTGTCTTCCATGCGGTCGGCGATCCGGTTCAGCATCGCGGCGCGCTCGGCGACGCTGGTGCGGCCCCAAGCGGCCTTCGCGGCATGCGCTGCGTCGAGCGCTGCCTCGACGTCCTGCGCGTCGGAGCGCGCGATCTTGCAGACGATCTGGCCTGTCACCGGCGAGGCGTTGTCGAAATACTTGCCGGAGATCGGCGCGACGAATTTGCCGCCGATGAAATTGTCGTAGCGTTCGGCGAAGGGAATTTTGGTGACGCTGAGGAATTCTACCTTGTTCATTGATCACTCCCGATGTTTGCTGTTTGCGCAATTCGTCGCGTGGTCGCGACTTGCGCCGACGATGTCGCGGGAGGCGTCTTCTGTCAGCCCTGATAGGAGCGATGACGGAGCCGACCTGTCGCAGTTCTGCGACAGGTGACGAGGCTGCACGTCGTGCCGCCGCACGTAATGACGCCGCCGCACATACTGACCTCATCCTGAGGAGCGCGCTCTTGCGCGCGTCTCGAAGGATGGCTGGGGTGACAGCAGGGCATCTTGTGGTTCGAGACGACCGCTTCGCGGTCTCCTCACCATGAGGATCTACCAGCAGCTCAATGCGCGTTCAGCTCGAACCGCTTGAGTTTTCTGTGCAGCGTGGCGCGGCTGACGCCGAGGGCCTTGGCGGCCGCCGAGACATTGCCGCCCGCACGCAGGAGCGCCCGCTGCAACACTGCGCGCTGACCGCCGGCAAGATGGTCGCGCGCGGTGTCGCCGCCGAGGAGATCGGCGGCAGGCATCGGCTGCAACGCCCGGCCGGGCGCAATCCCGAGTCCCGCTCGGGCGGACCGGGTGGCGCCGATCACGAGATCGTCCGCATCGACCGCAACGAGGCCGCCGCACTGGCCGTCCGCAGCTTGCGTCAGCACGATGCGGGCATGGGCGAAGGCCCTGCGAAACAGATCGGCCTCGATACGCCTGGCCGCCTCACCGGCCGCGAGCGCGATCAGACTGGAAAACACGTCGGTGCGGTCGGCGCGGCAGGAGGAGACGTCGAGCACGCCCGCGAACGCAGCCTCATGGTCGTAGATCGGAACGGCGGTGCAGCTCAGAAGCGTGTTGCGGGTGAAGAAATGCTGATCGCGGTCGATCGTCAGCGGACGCTGCTCGACGAGGCAGGTGCCGATGCCGTTGGTGCCCTCATGCTCCTCGCTCCAGAGCGCGCCGGTCCAGAGGCCCCAGGACTGAAATGTCGCATCGTCCGCCGGGCTGCCGCGGCGATCGACTGGCACGCCCTCGCCGTCCGCAAGCAGCACGCAGCAGCCGCTGGCGCCGACCGCCTGATGGAGCCGGTCCATCGCACCCCGCGCGGCGGCGAGCAGCGGCGCGACGCGCTCCCGCGCGCGGTGCAGCTCGGCTTCGCTCAGCCGGTTCGGCGAGCTACGGCCGGCGGGATCAAGACGATGCAATCTGGATGAACGGCGCCACGAGGCCACGAGCGACGAGCGTGCCGCCTGGCCTGACGTAATGGCGGCCTCGACACGGGCAGCGTGATGCCGGGGGGATTGCCCATTCATCACTGTTTCCTCCGGGTGGCAATCTAGACGGTGCCGGCACGGCCCGGTTGATCTGCGTCAACCCTGGCCATGATGATGGAAGCCATGAGCCGGTTGCGGCGCTGCCGTCAAGACGGCAGTCCGGTTCCAGGCCTTCAACTTGGAGGCCTTCAACTTTCGGAAGAGCTGTCAGTTCGCCGGGATCGTCCGGACGAGATCGCGCGGATTGACGTAGTCGAGCTGGAAGCGCGCCCGCTCGTCCAGCATGTCGGGGTCGATCTTCGCGGAGCGCAGCAGCGAAACGCGCTGCTCGCTCCTGGCACGCTCCCGCTTGAGCTGGGCAAGCTCGCTCGTCAGCGCCACGATCTCCTGGTCGAGCTCCTGGCGGGCGTTGAGGCCGTATTTGCCGGTATAGGCGTTGACGCCGAAATAGCCGACGATGGCGGCCGCCATCGCATAGAGGGCAAGACCGGTCAGGATCGATTTCAGGCGCGCGCGGGAGACCATCCTGGGAAGATGGGACAGGTTGGTTAAGGGCGTGCTAATTGCCCCGCCCGCATCGCGTTCCCGTGCCTGACTTAGCCGTCATGCCCGGCCTTGTGCCGGGCATCCACGTTCTTCGTCAATTTAGCGAGCACGTGGATGGCCGGGACATCTAGCGCGAAGACGCGCTTCGCGCTTTTGCCCGGCCATGACGAAGTCCTGGGAATCGCGCCTCAGCCGTGGTGCTTCGCCACGTGCACCGCAAACGCGTCGATATAGGCCTGGAGCACGGGCTTCAGGGACTCCTTCGTCAGATTGCCGTCGGCGTCGAAGGCGTCGCCCACCCCGTTCAGATAAGCCTCCGGCTGCTGCAGGATCGGACCGGAAATGCCCGGCAGGATGTTCTGCAGCGTCTTGGCGGCGCTGACGCCGCCGAGCGGACCCGGCGAGTTCGCGACGATGCCGACCGGCTTGCCGTTGAACGAGCTCTTGCCATAGGGCCGCGAGGCGACGTCGATGGCGTTCTTCAGCACGCCCGGGATCGCGCGATTGTATTCCGGCGTGACGAAGATGACGCCGTCCGACTTCTGGATCTTTTCGCGAAAAGACAGCCAATCGGCCGGCGGCGCGCCCTCGAGGTCCTGGTTGAAGAACGAGATGCCGGCCGGCGTGATGACCTCGAGCTTGAGCGAAGCCGGCGCGAGCTTGGCGAGCGCATGAGCGATCTTCAGCGAGAAGCTGTCCTTGCGCAGGCTGCCGGCGATCGTGACGATATTGTAGGCCATGGAGTGTCCTTCGAAATCTTCAGCGGGAGTGCCGGGGCGGCACTTAAGCGGTCCCGAGTGATGGATGCAAGTGCATGGACCGGTCGGATTTGGAAACGCTGGGTTTCTGAACGGTTGCCCAAACAATCAGGCCGCCAAGTGGCGGCCTGACTCCTCGGCACAAATCTGCAAACCGGCTCAGATCGTCGGATTCCACGCCGACGGGATCAGGCGATATTTGGCGCCGTCCTTCTCGACATGGCCGACCGAGGGGAAGGTGAAGTGGAAGCCGATCACGGTCGCCTTTTCGGCTGCCGCCATGTCGTAGAATTTGTGGCGGGTCTCCTGCGCCAGCGCAGCATCGGTGTCGAACATCACATGCCAGTCCGGATTGCGCAGGAAGAACTCTGGGATGTTGGTGACGTCGGACTGGATCAGCACCTTGGCATCGCCCGAGGCGACCGCGAACGAGGTGTGCCCGGGGGTGTGGCCGGGCGTCGCGATCGACGTGATGCCCGGCGCGACCTCCTTGCCCCACTCGTATTTCGTCACCTTGGATTCGAGGCCGGCAAAGGTCTTCTTCACGTTGGCGAAGTAGTTCTTCATCATCGCGTTGGACTCGGCCTTGGCGGCGTTGTCCTCGCTGGTCCAGAACTCCCAGTCCTTGCCCGGCACCATGATCTCCGCATTGGGGAAGGCAAGCGCGCCGTCGGCGAGACGAATGCCGTTGGTGTGATCCGGATGCAGATGCGAGAGCAGCACCACGTCGATGCTCTTGGGGTCGACGCCGGCGGCTTGGAGGTTTTGCAGCGTGCGGCCGACGGCGCCCTTGCTCGCCTCGAAATTCGCAATGCCGTTGCCGGCATCGATCAGCACCAGCTTGGAGCCGGTGTTGATGAGCTGCGGATTGAACGGCAACGTGACCATGCCCTTCGGCATGTAGGCCGCCTCGCCCGCGGCCAGCGCTTCCTCCTTCGGCGCGTTGACGACGAACTTGTCCGGCATCGGGAAAGTGCGCGCACCGTCGTTGATAGAGGTGCACTCGTAGCTGCCGACCTTGTAGCGATAGAAGCCCGGCGCCTGCGTGCCGGCTTGCGGCACCGCGGCATTGGCGGTGGTCGATCCAAGCTTGGTCACGGCCGCCGCACCGAGGACGGCGGCGCCTGCGAGCAGATGGCGGCGATTGAGATCGGTCATGGAGAGGTCCCCTTCTGAGCGCGCCTTGCGGTTTTCCGCTTTCTGTGGCGGCGGAATAATCTCCCGCTTCGCTCAGAAGGCAAGACCTTCTTTAGACAAGTCCTTCTTTAGACAAGACCTTATTTTGCTGACGTGCCGTCGCACATCACGATTATTTATTTGGGTTGATGAGGAATTTTTCGCCGGTGGCGCGTTTGGCGTAGACCGCGATGTTGGCGGGATCGAGCGCCTCCGAAAGCGACACCACCTTGGTGTAGTGGCTGGCAAACGTGGTCTTCAGTTCGTCGACGACGCGCTGGCGCAGCCTGGCCCCGTCCGCCTGCCCGATCTTCATCAGAAACGGAAACAGCAGCCAGCCGCCGACGCCCCAGGCCATGCCGAAGCCGCGCGGCAGCTCGATCGGGCGAACATCGAGCGCGCCATAGACGTAGACCTGCTTGTGCACGTTGGAGCCATAGCGGCTGTATTCCTTCGCGGTCTTGTTGATCGCGACCTCCATGCAGTTGAGGATGTCGCCGGCGAGCTTGCCGCCGCCGATGGCATCGAAGGCGATGGTGGCGCCGGTCTCGACCAGCGCATTGGTGAGATCGCCGAGGAAGCTCGGCGCGGTGGAATCGACGACATATTTGGCGCCGATCTTGTGCAGTATGTCGGCCTGCTCCTTGCTGCGCACGATGTTGACCAGCGGGATGCCGTCCTTGATGCAGATCTTGTTCAGCATCTGGCCGAGATTGGATGCGGCCGCAGTGTGCACCAGCGCCTTGTGACCCTCGCGCCGCATGGTCTCGGTCATGCCGAGCGCCGTGAGCGGATTGACGAAGCAGGAGGCCCCTTCGGCCGGCGTGGTGCCCTCGGGCAGCGGCAGGCACTCGCGTACTTTCAGCGTGCGATACTGCGTATACATCGCGCCGCCGATCATCGCGACCGTCTTGCCCATCAGTGCCTTGGCGACATCCGACGAGCCGGTCCTGATCACGACTCCCGCGCCTTCGTTACCGACCGGCATGGACTCGTCGAGCCGGCCTGCCATCGCCCGCATCGCGCCTTCCGGCACCTTCGCGGTGATGAGGGGAGTGCCCTTGTCGCCGGAAGCCTTTGCCGTGCTCATATCGGCCGCGCCGATCAGGAGCCCGAGGTCGGACGGATTGATCGGCGCTGCCTCGACGCGGACGACGACCTCGTCCGCGGCGGGTTCGGGGGTCGGCACGTCGAGCAGCGAGATCTCGAGCTCGCCGCTCTTTTTGATCAGCGAACGCAGTTGCAGGCCGTTCTTGCCGTCGCTCATGTCGATCCTCCCTGTTTCTATCGAGACCCTGGCTTATGCCAGCGCCTTCAACGCCGCCTTGCCGCCGTAGAGCGCCTGCTTGCCGAGCTGCTGCTCGATGCGCAGGAGCTGGTTGTATTTGGCGGTGCGATCGGAGCGCGCAAGGGAGCCGGTCTTGATCTGTCCGCAATTGGTGGCGACCGCGAGGTCGGCGATGGTGGAATCCTCGGTCTCGCCGGAGCGGTGCGACATCACCGAGGTGTAGCCGGCCTTGTGCGCCATCTCGACGGCGGCGAGCGTCTCGGTCAGCGTGCCGATCTGGTTGACCTTGATCAGGATCGAGTTGGCCCGTCCGGCCTTGATGCCTTCGGCGAGGCGCTTGACGTTGGTGACGAAGAGATCGTCGCCGACCAGCTGGCACTTCTTGCCGACGAGGTCGGTCAGCTCTTTCCAGCCGTCCATGTCGTCTTCCGACATGCCGTCCTCGATGGTCACGATCGGATAGCGCGCGACGAGATCAGCAAGGTAC
Source organism: Bradyrhizobium sp. 76 (assembly GCF_023073025.1). Classification (NCBI taxonomy): domain Bacteria; kingdom Pseudomonadati; phylum Pseudomonadota; class Alphaproteobacteria; order Hyphomicrobiales; family Nitrobacteraceae; genus Bradyrhizobium; species Bradyrhizobium sp. 76. The sequence goes on along the minus strand of NZ_JADPIS010000015.1, from coordinate 637,511 downwards.
TTGGCCTGCTCGGAGATCGAGCGGGTCTTGCCCTCGCCTTCGTAGACGTACTTGCCGTCCTTGAAGAACTCGGTCGAGGCGCAGTCGAGCCCGATGACGATGTCGGAGCCCGCCTTGTAGCCGGCCTTGCCGATCGCGTTCATGACGAATTCGAGCGCGGCGTCGGCCGACGGCAGGTTCGGGGCAAAGCCGCCCTCGTCGCCGACATTGGTGTTGTGGCCGGCCTTCTTCAGCTCCGACTTCAGGGTGTGGAAGACCTCGGCGCCGTAGCGCAGGCCCTCGGCAAAGGAAGACGCGCCAACCGGCAGGATCATGAATTCCTGGAAGTCGATCGGGTTGTCGGCGTGCATGCCGCCATTGATGATGTTCATCATCGGCACCGGCAAGAGACGCGCCGAGGTGCCGCCGACGTAACGGTACAGCGGCATGTCGAGCGAGTTCGCAGCCGCCTTGGCGCAGGCGAGCGAGACGCCGAGAATGGCGTTGGCTCCCAGCCGGCTCTTGTTCGGCGTGCCGTCGAGGTCGATCATGATCTGGTCGAGCTGGGCCTGCTGCTCGACATCGAGGCCGTTCAGCGCCTCGAAGATCTCGCCGTTGACGGCGCCCACCGCCTTGGTGACGCCCTTGCCGAGATAGCGGGCCTTGTCGCCGTCGCGCAGTTCCACCGCCTCGTGGGCGCCGGTGGAGGCGCCGGACGGCACGGCAGCACGGCCAAGCGCGCCATCTTCCAGCACGACGTCGACCTCGACGGTGGGATTGCCCCGGCTATCCAGGATTTCGCGTCCGATGATGTCGATGATGGCGGTCATGAGGGCCTCTTTTCGGGGGACTAAGCAGTCAGTTGGGGTGCTTCTACCGCAATGCATCGAAGCGGAAAAGGCCGGGTGACGGCCGCACGATGATTGGCTAAGAGGGCGCCACGGAGGCGGCCTGATGTCGAAAAAGCCCAGCAAATCGAAGAACTCAAGCTCGGATTCAGCTGCCCTGCAGCTTGGCCGCGCCGTGGAATGGCCGGATGCGCCCGAGAAAGCCAAGCTCGACCGCGTGCCGAATCCGCAAGGCGGCACCGACTATCTGGTGCGCTTCACCGTGCCGGAATTCACCTCGCTCTGCCCGGTCACGGGACAGCCGGATTTCGCACATCTGATGATCGACTACGCCCCCGGCCAATGGTTGCTGGAGTCGAAGTCGCTCAAGCTCTACATCGCGAGCTTCCGCAACCACGGCGCCTTCCACGAGGACTGCACCGTGATGATCGGCAAGCGCATCGCGAGCGAGATCAAGCCGAAGTTCCTGCGCATCGGCGGCTACTGGTATCCGCGCGGCGGCATCCCGATCGACGTGTTCTGGCAGACCGGCCGCGCGCCGAAGGGATTGTGGGTGCCGGAACAGGGCGTCGCGCCCTATCGCGGGCGGGGCTGAGCTCTCTCCTGTCCAGGCCTCAGCGCGCGTCGGATGGCGCGCGCTGCTTGAGCAGCCGCGCACACACGAAACCGAGCACGACCATGATCGCGGCGCTCGCGAACAGGGTCGGCATCTTGCCGCCATGCTGCAGGCCAAGGCCATAGGCGAGCGGCCCGACCGTCTGCCCCATGAAGAAGAAGAACGAATGCAGCGACAGCGCGGTCGCGCGCGCCTCGACCGAGAGCTCGCTGGCAAACATCTGAAGGCAGCCATGAGCGATGTAGAAGCCCCATCCCATCACGATGAGATTGAGCGCCTGCACTTCCCAGCGTAGGCCGAAGGCGACGACAACGAGCTGTGAGGCCACCAGTGTCATGCCCGCGATCATCATTCCCTTCATGCCCAGCCATGGCAGCAGGCGCGACACCGTCAGGGTGTAGAACAAGCCGCCGACCGCAAAGCCCGCGATGACGAGACCCGCGATCGAGAGCGAGGTCTGCCCGAGCTCGAACAGGAACGAGGCGATGTAGGGAAACAGGCCGAGCACGCAGCAGCCTTCGATGAACACCGCCGCATAACAGACATAGGCGTTCGGGTTGGTGAAGATGGTGCGATAGCCCGCCTTCAGCGCCGACAGGCTCGTCTTCGGCGGATGCTTGACCTTGGCGCCACGAAAACCGGCGGCGACCGCGATCGATGCAACGATCACGAGCACGCCGAGCACCGCCAGCACGCCGCGCCAGCCGAGGAAATCGCCGATCAGGCCGGAGGCCGAGGCTCCGAGGAGATTGCCTGTCATCGCGCCGGCAAGCGTGCGGCTGATCGCGACCTGGCGTTTCTCCGGACCGACGAGATCGCTGGTCAGGCTGAGCGCCACCGGAAACACGCCGCCGGAGCCGATGCCGGCGAGGATACGGGTCGCGAACAGGACCGAGAACGAGGTCGAGAGCGAGCCCAGGATGTTGGCAAGGCCGAGCAGCGCGAGGCAGCCGATCATCAGCCGCGTCTTGCCGAACAGATCGGCGGCGGCGCCGACGATCGGCTGGATGATCGAGAAGGTGAAGGCGAACACCGCGGCAAAACCGGCAGCGGTCGCGATGCTGACGCCAAAGTCCTCGGCGACGTGCGGCAGCACCGGATCGAGCGCGCGCGCGGAGAGCGCTGCGGCAAAGCTTGCACCGGAGATGACGTAGAGCGCGGCCGGCAGGCCGTGATCGTGCGGCCGCGCTGCGCCTTCCTGCATCAGCGCGGATCGGCTTTGGTAGAATCTTTGGCGAGCGCGTCGAATGCCATCAGCTTTCGGATCAGCGCCTCGAACTCGCGCAGCGGCACCATGTTGGGTCCGTCGGACGGCGCGCTGTCAGGATCGGGATGGGTCTCGATGAAGACACCGGCAACACCGACGGCAACGGCTGCGCGTGCGAGCACCGGCACGAATTCGCGCTCGCCCCCGGAAGACGTCCCCTTCCCGCCCGGCTGTTGCACCGAGTGAGTGGCGTCGAAGATCACGGGGGCGCCGGTGGTCCGCGCCAGGATCGGCAAGGCGCGCATGTCGGAGACCAGCGTGTTGTAGCCGAAGGACGCACCACGCTCGGTGACGAGCACATTAGGATTGTTCGCGCTCGTGATCTTGGAGACGACGTTGGCCATGTCCCAGGGCGCGAGAAACTGACCCTTCTTGACGTTGACGACCTTGCCGGTCGCGGCGGCCGCCAGCAGCAGATCGGTCTGGCGACACAGGAAGGCCGGGATCTGCAGGATGTCCACCGCCTGCGCCACATCGGCGCACTGCGCGGCGTCATGCACGTCGGTCAGAACCGGCAGGCCGAGCGACGATCGGATTTCGGCGAAGATCGGCAGCGACTGGGCAAGCCCGAGGCCACGCGCAGCCGACGCGCTGGTGCGATTGGCCTTGTCGAACGAAGTCTTGTAGACGAGGCCGATCTGCAGCCGCGCGGCGATCTCCTGCAGCGCGGAGGCCACCTCCAGCGCATGCTGGCGGCTTTCGAGCTGACACGGCCCGGCAATGATCGAGATCGGCAGATCATTGCCGAATTTGACCTTACCAATGGTGACGACCGGCGCCGCTGACGTCGAAGAGCTCAAGGCAAATCCCTCGTTGCGGCGCGACCATAGCCGCGATGAAGGGCGGATCAACCCCATTCGGCCTGGGCTCCCAGAATATCAGGGTTGCGCCCAGGCCCCCCGCGACGGCCTCGCGCCGGCAGCCTCTACTTCACCGCCGAGAAGGCGGTCGGCGCCAGAATTTGGCTGACGATGTTGCCGACGATCTGGCCGTCCGCCTCGCTCTCGGCGCGCCCTTTCATCCAGTCCGGATCGGTCATGAAGGCGGCCCACTTCTTCTCGCGCTCGGCGAGCGACTCCCAGGCCAGAAAATAGGTCAGCTCCTGGTTGGATTCACCGATCAGCGTCGTAAAAAACCCGGCCTGCTTGATGCCGTGCTTTTCCCACACCTTCAGCGTGACGGTCTCGAACCGCTTGAGCAGTGCCGGCAGGCGGCCGGGCACGCAGCGATAGATGCGCATTTCGTAGATCATTCTTGTTCCTCCCTGATCAGGTCCGGCGGTTATATCGGCTGGCCCTGACGGTGTCTTGAGGCCCGCTCGGCCGCCCCCTGTGGCGTTCCGCGCATGGCTAAGGTCCGCTCAAAGCCGCTTCATGGAGAGCCGGTTCCCGCAATGCTGCCGCAATGATACGCCCGCTAGATTGGCGCGATTGAGATTGAGGTGCGGATCATGCGGATTTTGCTCGTCGAGGACGAGGCCGAAATGGCCGACGCGCTGGCGTCGGCGCTGAAGCGCTACGACATGGTCGTGGACCACGCCCCCACGCTCGCCGAGGCGGAAGAGGCCATTTCTGCCGACGTCCACGCCGCCGTCCTGCTCGATCGCCAGCTTCCCGATGGCGACGGTCTCACCCTGATCCCGAAACTCAGGGCACGCGCCGACGGCGTACCGATCATCGTGTTGACGGCGCGCGGCGAACTCGCCGACCGGGTCGCCGGGCTCGACTGCGGAGCGGATGATTATCTGTCAAAGCCGTTCGCGGTGGAGGAATTGCTGGCGCGGCTGCGCGCCGTGCTGCGCCGGCCCGCCGGGCTGCATCCCGACATCATGCACGCCGGCCGCCTCGCCTTCGATTTCGGCCATCGCGAGGCAAGCATCGACGGGGCTCCGCTCGAGCTGCCGCGGCGCGAGCTCCTCGTGCTGGAGGCGCTGGTCCGCCGCATGGGCCGGACCGTGCTGCGCTCCGCGCTGGAAGAAGCCGTCTACAGTTTCGACGACGAAATCCAGTCGAACGCACTCGATACGCACGTGTCGCGCCTGCGCCGCAAACTCTCGGAAGCCGATGCGCACGTGGAGATCCATGGCATCCGCGGCGTCGGATATCTCTTGAAGAAGCTACCATGAGCAAGCACCACGATCCCTATTGTCTGCGCTCGCGGCTGAGCTGGCGCCTGCTGTCGCTCCAGGCGGTGCTGCTCACGGCGCTCGTTGCCGTCATCGTCAGCGCGTTGAGCGTGTCGGGGTTCGTGCTCGCCGGTCGCGACGAAGATCGTGTGATCGAAATCGTCCAGCGCGCGCTCGCACGCGACGCGCAAGGCGACCTTGCCCTGCGATCGACGACCGAGCTGAAACAATTGCGCAGCGAGACATCCGATCTCTGGTTCCTGGTCCGCGACAGGCAGGGACATTCGCTCAGCGAAGGCGCCGTGCCGGCCGAATTCGCCGCCATCGGCAGCGGCCTCGACCAGATCAGCCAGGCCCGGCTCGGCTGGCAGCTGTTCGAGGACGATCCGCGCAAGGCCCCGGCGCGGCTGAAGCGGGTCGATACCGACGCCGGCAATGTGCAAATCATCACGGCGACGCAAGGCAAGCTCACCGGCGCCAAGGCGTTGTTCATGACCTCGCTTGCATTGCTGGGAATCGCCCTGCCCGGCCTGCTCCTCATGGGAACGGCGACGTTCATTGCGACGCCGATGATCGTGCGGCGCGCCTTCGAGGCGCTCGATGCGACGGCGGACCAGGCGCGGCGCATCGACATCCATCAACGCGGCGCGCGGCTGTCGCTGGACCGGATTCCGCTGGAGGTCGTGCCGCTCGTGACTGCGGTCAACGACGCGCTGGCGCGGCTAGACCAGGGCTATGCCCGCCACAAGCGCTTCGTCGCAGATGCCGCACACGAGTTGCGCACGCCGATCGCAATCCTGAACACGCGGCTGGAGTCGCTTCCAGCGGGGCCGGACAAGACCCGGCTGCTGGAGGATTCCGCGCGGCTGGCGACACTTGCCGAGCAATTGCTGGACATTCAGCGGCTCGATCGCTGCGGTCATCCCTTCACGCGCGTCGACCTCGTCGCAATCGCGCAAAGCGCGGCCGCAGATCTCGCGCCGCTGGCCATTGCCGCCGGCTACGAGCTGGCGCTCGACGCCCCCTCCACGCCGGTCGAAACGATCGGCGATGCGGCGGCGCTGGAGCGCGCGCTGACCAACCTCGTGCAGAATGCGATCCAGCACGGCCCTCGCCGCGGCACCATCGGCATTCGTATCAGCAGGCCCGCGAGCATCGAGGTCACGGACGAAGGCGCCGGCATTCCGGCCGATCAGCGCGAACAAATATTCGAGCCGTTCTACCGGCTGACACCGCTCGATCGCGGTGCCGGTCTCGGCCTCAACATGGTGCGCGAGATCGTGCTCCTGCATGGTGGCCACATCTCGGTCGCGGACGCAGCGATCGGCGGCGCGTGCTTCAGGATTTCACTGCCGCCCGTCCGGGAGAATTGACGCAATCGGCATACAGCCCGCAATGCTGTCGCAATGCACTCAAGCGATTGTTCGGCCGCCTCACCTCTGACCTGCGAGGTGCAACCAAGATGCCGGAGTGCGCATGCCCAACGATTTCCTCTCGTTCTTCCTGTCATGGATGTCAGCCCCGCGCCGCGTCGGCGCGATCGCGCCGTCAGGCGCGGCGCTGGCCGATCTCATCACCCGCGAGATCACCGCATCGACCGGCCCTGTTCTCGAACTCGGCCCCGGCACCGGCGCGTTCACCTACAAGCTGCTCAAACGCGGCGTGCGCCAGCAGGACCTCACGCTGATCGAATACGGCTCCGACTTCATGAAGGTGCTCCAGATGCGTTTTCCCAACGCGCGCGTCTTGTGGATGGATGCGGGGCGGCTGGCAACGGAGCGCCTCTATGACGGCGCGCCCGTCGGCGCCGTCGTGAGCGGTCTGCCCCTGCTCAACATGTCGACGCGCAAGGTCGTCTCGATCGTCGGTGGCGCGTTCAGTCATGTCCGACCCGGCGGCGCCTTCTACCAGTTCACCTACGGCATGAGTTGCCCGATCGCGCGGCCCGTGCTCGACCGGCTGGGCTTGCGCGCAAAGCTGGTGGATCGTGCCCTGCTCAACGTGCCGCCGGCCGCCGTCTACAAGCTGACGCGACGGCCGCAGATGAAGCTCGTCACGGGATCGCTTGCGCCTGCTACGTCAACGCCGGTCTCGCCGGAGCCGATGCATCTCGCACGTGACTGCACCGCCACGCCCTGAGCCGATTACACCAGGCGGCTCTGCACCATCGCCGCGCGAATAAACGACGCGAACAGCGGATGCGGCTCGAAGGGGCGCGACTTCAGTTCGGGATGGAACTGGACGCCGATGAACCAGGGGTGATCCTCGTACTCGACGATCTCCGGCAGCACGCCGTCGGGCGACAGGCCCGAGAATTTCAGCCCGTGCTGCTCGAGGCGATCCTTGTAGGCGGTGTTGACCTCGTAGCGATGGCGGTGGCGCTCGGAAATCTCGGTCGCGCCGCCATAAACCTCCGAGACGCGGCTGCCGCGATTGAGCGCCGCGGGATAGGCACCCAGGCGCATCGTGCCGCCGAGATCGCCGGCGTTGGTGCGCTTCTCGAGCTCGTTGCCGCGCAGCCATTCCGTCATCAAGCCCACCAGGGGCTCCTTGGTCGGGCCGAACTCGGTGGAGTTGGCCTCCTCGATCCCGACGAGATTCCGAGCAGCCTCGATCACCGCCATCTGCATGCCGAAGCAGATGCCGAAATACGGCACGTCGCGCTCGCGCGCGAACTGCGCCGCGCGGATCTTGCCCTCGGCGCCGCGCTGGCCGAAGCCACCGGGCACCAGAATGCCGTTGACGTGCTCGAGGAATGGCGCGGGATCTTCCTTCTCGAAGATCTCGCTTTCGATCCAGTCGAGATTGACCTTCACCTTGTTGGCGATGCCGCCATGCGAGAGCGCCTCGATCAGCGACTTATACGCATCCTTCATGCCGGTATATTTGCCGACGATGGCGATGGTGACGTTGCCCTCGGGATTGCGGATGCGCTCGTTGATCTGCTGCCAGCTCCGCAGCTCCGGCGGAATCCGCGAGCCGATGCCGAAGGCGGCAAGCACTTCGTCGTCGAGGCCTGCGGCATGGTAAGCCTGAGGGACAGCGTAGATGCTGTCGGCGTCGCGCGCCTCGATGACGGCGCTCTCGCGCACGTTACAGAACAGCCCGAGCTTGCGCCGTTCCTCCTTGGGGATTTCGCGATCGGTACGGCAGAGCAGGATGTCCGGCTGGATGCCGATCGAGCGCAGCTCCTTGACGGAGTGCTGCGTCGGCTTTGTCTTCAGCTCACCGGCGCTCGGGATGTACGGCAGCAGCGTCAGATGAATGTAGATGGCGTGATCGCGCGGCAGCTCGTTCTTGAGCTGGCGGATCGCCTCGAAGAACGGCAGGCCCTCGATGTCGCCGACGGTGCCGCCGATCTCGACCAGCACGAAGTCGTAATCGTCGTTGCCGTCGAGGACGAAATCCTTGATGGCGTTGGTGACATGCGGAACCACCTGGATGGTGGCGCCGAGATAATCGCCGCGCCGCTCCTTGGAGATGATGTCCTGGTAGATGCGCCCGGTCGTGATGTTGTCGGCCTTGGTCGCCGGCCGCCCCGTGAAGCGCTCATAGTGGCCGAGATCGAGGTCGGTCTCCGCGCCGTCATCGGTCACGAACACTTCGCCGTGCTGATACGGCGACATCGTTCCGGGATCGAGATTGAGATAGGGGTCGAGCTTGCGGAGGCGGACCTTGTAGCCCCGGGCTTGCAACAGGGCACCGAGTGCCGCTGAAGCCAGACCCTTGCCGAGCGAAGAAACCACGCCGCCGGTGATGAATATGTACCGCGCCATGGGGCTTAACCTCTAATCCCTCGAATTCGATTCGCCAAAGCGATTCGTATTCCGCCCCAAACATTTTGCGGGGCTGTGGGTGAGCCAGAACTAAGAGTGGTGACAGAGCCTTGATGGGGATTGTTGATGCAGGACGGTAGAAGCCGCCCTGCATGGCCCCCCTGCTTTATTGCGAACGAGGTACCTGCGGGCCGCTCGGTGCCGGCGCCTGCTGCTGCTCGTCGGCCTTCTTCAGCGAATCCAGGATGCCGCCCGAGGTCGGCGGCGCGATCGGCCCGCCACCGGCCGGCTGGGTCTGCGACGCCGGTGCGCCGATAATCGACGACGGCTTGCGGTCGTAGCCGGCATACCAGGACAGGAACAGGCTGGTGAGGAAGAAGCCGACGGCCAGGATCGCGGTGGTCCGCGTCAGAAGGTTCGCCGTGCCGCGGCTCGACATGAAACCTGCGCCACCTCCCATGCCCAGGCCGCCGCCTTCCGACTTTTGGAGCAGGACGGCGCCGATCATGACGGTGACGATCATGAGGTGAATGACGATGACAACGGTCTGCATAGTGTCCTTCCGTCACAAGCCGACAGCGCCGAGACGGCGGCCAATCGTGCTTCGCGGGGTTTTCCTGAAGTTGCGCGGTGTTACACGATCAGACGGGTCATTGCCACCCCCGATCGGCCGGGTCCTAACGTTTGGAGTTAGCTAGGGACAGCCCTGCGCAATCGCAAGGAAATCCGCCGCCTTCAGGCTGGCCCCGCCGACCAGCGCGCCGTTGACGTTCTTCACGGCCATCAGCTCGGCCGCGTTCGAGGGCTTGACCGAGCCGCCATAGAGGATGCGCATCCCGGCGCCGTCCGCCTTGAACCTGGAGGTCAGGAATTCTCGGATAAAGCCATGAATCTGCTCGACATCCCCAGACGTCGGGGTCAGGCCGGTGCCGATCGCCCAGACCGGCTCATAGGCCACGACCAGATTTGCGGCAGTGGAGCCGTCCGGCAGCGAGCCGTTGAGCTGGCCGCGCAGGATGTCCAGGGTCTGGCTCGCATCGCGCTGAGCTTGCGTCTCGCCGATGCAGACGATCGCCGTCACCCCGGCGCGCCAGGCGGCCTCGGCCTTCTGCCGGATCAGAGCATCGCCCTCGCCATGGTCGGCGCGGCGCTCGGAATGGCCGACGATGATCGCGGTCGCCCCCGAATCCGCCAGCATTTCGGCGGCAATATCGCCGGTGTGGGCGCCGGAGGCCTTGGGGTGGCAATCCTGAGCCCCCACCGCGACCTTCTTGCCGCGCGCCTTCTCGGCAAAGGCTGCGATCAAGGTCGCCGGCGGGCAAACCAGCAAATCGGCTTTGCCAGCCACCTCTGCCGCACCATTGAGCATGGCGTCGAATTCGGCAGTCGAGGCCTTCAGGCCGTTCATTTTCCAGTTGCCGGCGATCAGGGGGCGGATGGCATCGGTCATGTCAAATTCCAGCAAAATTTGGTTTGTGCATGCGCTAGCAGAGGTCCCGTGGCAGTTCCAGTGACCAGGGGCTTTTAACCGCAGGCATCGAAAGCCTGTCGGACCCGAGGTTGCGGGGGGAAAGCCACCACTTTATGATGATTGATCAATTTGGTGACGCGCTTTTGCGGAATCTGCATTAAGACGCGCTCCCGTTCCCCTCCTGCCAAACAAGTTGGACCAAATGCTTCGAGGAATGCGCAAGGCCTCATCAAACTGGCTCGGCAAGACCATTATGGCCGTTGTGATGGGCGTGCTGATCATCAGCTTCGGCGTTTGGGGCATTGCCGACATCTTCAAGGGCTTCGGGCAATCCACCGTGGCCAAGGTCGGCGGCACCGAGATTTCGTTGAACGAGTTCCGTCAGATTTACACCGATCGCCTCCAGCAGATCAGCCGCCAGTTCGGCCGGCCGCTGTCGCCTGAACAGGCGCGCGCCTTCGGTCTCGACCGTCAGGTGCTGCAGCAGACGATCGCGGAAGCCGCCCTCGACGAAGAGGCGCGCCGGCTCGGGCTCGGCCAGTCTGACGACCAGATCCGCCAGCTCATCATGAACGACCCGAACTTCAAGGGCGTCGGCGGCAACTTCGATTCGAACCGCTTCCAGTCCGTGATCCGCAATTTCGGCTATACCGAGCAGCGCTACGTTTCGGAGCAGCGCAAGGTCTCGTTGCGTCGGCAGATCACCGGCACGATCGGTGCTGGCCTCGAGCCGCCGAAGGCGATGCTCGACGTGCTGACGCGCTTCCAGAACGAGCAGCGCGCCATTGAATTCGTCAGGCTCGACGCGGCCCAGGCCGGCACCATCGACGCGCCATCGCCCGAGGCGCTCGCCGCCTATTTCGAGGATCACAAGGTCCAGTTCCGCGCGCCCGAATATCGCAAGATCGCGTTCGTCGTGGTCTCGCCGGAGGAGATCGGCAAGTGGAGCGAGGTGTCGGACGAGGATGCCAACAAAGCGTTCGACCAGCGCAAGGACCGGCTCGGCACGCCGGAGAAGCGCCAGATCCAGCAGATCGTATTTCCCAACGCCGCCGAGGCGCAGGCCGCACGCGAGCGGCTCACCAGCGGGACGTCGTTCGAGGACCTCGGCAAGGAGCGCGGACTGAGCGCGTCCGACGTCGATCTCGGACTCGTGACCAAATCCTCGCTCGATCCCGCAGTTGGAGACGCCGTCTTCGCGCTTCCCGCCGGTGAAATCAGCCAGCCGATCCAGGGCCGTCTCGGCACGTCGATCGTCAAGGTCGACAAGATCGAGCCGGGCACTGAGGCGAACTATGCAAGCGTTGCCCCCGACATCAAGCGCGAGATCGCCACCGAGCGTGCGCGGGTCAAGGTCGCCGATCTCCGCGACAAGATGGAAGACGAGCGCGGCGGCGGTGCCAGCGTGATCGACGCGGCGCAGAAGCTCGGCCTCACCGCCGTCACCATCGACGCCGTCGACCGTTCCGGCCGCGCCCCGAGCGGCCAGCCGGTCTCCGGCATTCCGCAGGGCCTCGACGTGGTGTCGCAGGCCTTCAACACCGATGTGGGCGTCGACAACGACTCGATCTCTTTCAAGGGCGGCTATGTCTGGTACGACGTGCTTGCCATCACGCCCTCGCGCGACCGCAATCTCGACGAGGTCCGCGACCAGGTCGAGGCGCGCTGGCGCCAGGACCAGATCGCGACCAAGCTGAAGGCCAAGGCGACCGAGATGGTGCAGAAGCTCGAATCTGGCGGCAAGCTCGCCGACGAAGCAGCCGCGATCGGCGCCAAGGTCGAGACCGCCACCGGCTTCAAGCGCGACGACTCGCCCGCCAGCGTGCCCGCAACCGTCGTGTCGGCCGCCTTCCGTGTCGCCAAGGACGGCGTCGGGCAGACGGCAGTGACCGGCGGCACCGAGGTGATCGTGTTCCGCGTCACCGAGATCGTCGATCCCACGGTCGATGCCGCTTCCGAGGCGGTCAAGAAGCTGAAGGACAGTCTCGACCGTGCGCAGACCGAGGAGCAGGTCGCTTCCTACGTCAACAAGCTCGAAACCGACATCGGGACCACAATTAATCAGGCCGCCTTCGCGCAGGTGACCGGCGCGAACCAGTGAGTTGAAAGCACGCGATGGACGACCTGAAATCGATCATTGGAAAAGTGGCGACCGGCGCCAGCCTGTCGCGTGACGAAGCGGCTTCCGCCTTCGACGCCGTGATGTCCGGCGAGGCTACGCCCTCGCAAATGGGCGGCCTGCTGATGGCGCTGCGGGTGCGCGGCGAGACCGTGGACGAGATCACCGGCGCGGTCGCGGCAATGCGCTCCAAAATGCTCACGGTCGATGCGCCCGCGGACGCCGTCGACATTGTCGGCACCGGCGGCGACGGCTCCGGCTCGGTCAATGTCTCGACCTGCGCCTCCTTCATCGTTTCGGGCGCCGGTCTGCCGGTGGCCAAGCACGGCAACCGCGCACTGTCGTCGCGCTCCGGCGCCGCCGACGTGCTGGCTTCGCTCGGGGTGAAGATCGATCTGAGGCCGGAGCAGGTCGGCCGCTGCATACGCGAATGCGGCATCGGCTTCATGTTCGCCCCCGCCCATCATCCCGCCATGAAGAACGTCGGCCCGACCCGGGTGGAGCTTGCGACACGCACGATCTTCAACCTGCTCGGCCCCTTGTCCAATCCGGCGGGCGTGAAGCGGCAGATGGTCGGCGTGTTCTCCCGGCAATGGGTGCAGCCGCTGGCGCAAGTACTCAAGAACCTCGGCTCTGAATCCGCCTGGGTCGTGCACGGTTCCGATGGCCTCGACGAAATAACCCTCACCGGCCCGACCTTCGTCTCCGCGCTCCACAACGGCGAGATCCGGAATTTCGAGGTGAAGCCGGAGGACGCGGGCCTGCCGCGCTGCGAGGCCGGTGCACTCAAAGGCGGCGACGCCGACGCGAACGCTATCGCCTTGCAGAGCGTGCTCGACGGCAAGCCGAGCCCCTACCGTGACGTCGCGCTGATCAACGCCGCTGCCGCATTGGTCGTGGCGGGGCGAGCCAAGGACCTCAAGGAAGGCGTCGTGATCGGCGCAAAATCACTCGACAGCGGCGCGGCGAGCGCGCGGCTGAAACATTTGATCGCGGTCTCGAACGGCTGAGCCTGACATGTCGGATATCTTGACCAAGATCGAAGCCTACAAGCGCGAGGAAATCGCGGCGGCCAAGCGCGCGCAGCCGCTGTCGGCTGTGGAAGCGAAGGCCAAGGCGCAAGCAGCACCGCGCGGCTTCCTGCGCGCCATCAAGGCCAAGCACACCAATGGCGACTACGCGCTGATCGCGGAGGTCAAGAAGGCCTCGCCGTCAAAGGGCCTGATCCGCGCCGATTTCGATCCGCCGCTGCTCGCAAGGGCCTATGAGGCCGGCGGTGCTGCCTGCCTGTCGGTGCTGACGGACACGCCCTCGTTCCAGGGCCATCTCGACTTCATGGTAGCGGCACGCGCGGCAACGTCACTGCCGGTGCTGCGCAAGGATTTCATGTTCGACACTTACCAGGTGGCGGAGGCCCGCGCGCACGGCGCCGACTGCATCCTGATCATCATGGCGGCGCTCGATGATGCCACGGCAAAAGAGCTCGAGGACGCCGCCATCACCCATGGCATGGACGTGCTGATCGAGATCCACGACCGCGCCGAGCTTGATCGCGCACTGAAGCTGCGTTCGCCGATGATCGGCGTCAACAATCGAAATTTACGCACCTTCGAAACCACGCTTGCGACCAGCGAAACATTGGCGCCGCTGATTCCGCAGGACCGGCTGATGGTCGGCGAGAGCGGCATCTTTACGCCCGCCGATCTCGCCCGGCTCGAGCGCGTCGGCATGTCGACCTTCCTGGTCGGCGAGAGCCTGATGCGGCAAGCCGACGTAACCGCTGCGACCCGTACGCTGCTGGCGCGCGAGACGACGGCGCGTGCGACGGGCACGCGCTGACATGGCCCGTAAGCCGACCGCGACGAAACCAGCCAAGTCCAAGTCCAAGACCAAGACCGGCCCTGCCCTCACCCATATCGGCGCCTCCGGCGAGGCGCGGATGGTTGACGTGTCGGATAAGCCCGCGAGCGAGCGGCTCGCGGTCGCGGAAGGACGCGTTGTCATGACCAGGGCGACGCTTGACCTGATCGTGTCCGGCAACGCCAAGAAGGGCGACGTGCTCGGCACCGCCCGCATCGCCGGCATCATGGCCGCCAAGCGCACCGCGGAGCTGATTCCGCTCTGCCATCCCCTCGCGCTGTCGAAGGTGACGGTCGAGATCGAGCCCGACGCGACGCTGCCGGGCTGCCTCGTCCGCGCCAGCGTGAAGGTCACGGGCCCGACCGGCGTCGAGATGGAAGCGCTCACCGCCGTCTCGGTCGCCTGTCTCACCATCTACGACATGATCAAGGCGGTGGAACGCGGCGTGCGCATCGAAGGCATCCACCTGGTCGAGAAGCTCGGCGGCAAGTCCGGCCATTACCGCGTCTGATTGCCGCTGCTACTTCAGCGATGCGCTGATCGACCCGAATTTTGAATTGAGCTTGCTGCCCGGGCCGTTCACCACGGCGATGATCGCAAGCGCGATGCCGGCGGCGATCAGGCCATACTCGATCGCGGTTGCGCCGGTTTCGTCGGCGAGAAAATCCTTCAAAGCATTCTTCATGATCGTATCCCTCTGCGTCATTGCGAAGACGTTCGTCGTTGCGAAGACGTTCGCAATTCGTGTGCCAATACGAACTTGAGGATCGCCAGCACCTTAGATGGTTAAGCTTCGATTGATCATCGCGATGATCGGCAGAAATTGTTCGGCCGCGGAAGCTTCCGGCAATTCCTGCAGGCCGCGCGTCCCGCATATTGATTGCTTTTGTGAGCGTCCGTTCACGGCGCATTAACCCAGCTTGCTAACTTCGCCTCCACTCCGTTCCCGTAAACCAACGGATGTTTCCGGGGCCAAGAATTGACCCTGACGTGCGCACGACAACGATCGATCATGATGACGGGATTCGGCAGTCGCCTTTTTGACCAGGCCTTCGTGCGCAGCGGACCGATCCGCTGGCTGGTGGTGGGCGGCACGCTGCTGATCGCTGCGATCGCCGTCGGCGCGACGCTGATGGCGCAGAATTTCCGCGAACGTGCGCTGCGCAGCTCCGGCCGCGAGCTGGAAAACACCGTGCTGATGCTGGCCCATCATTTCGACCAGCAATTGCAGGATTTCGCGGTCATCCAGAAGGATTTCGTCGACTACGTCCGCGCGAGCGGCATTACCAGTGCGGCGGACTATCGCAAGCGCCTCGCCGGCCAGGACCTCCATCGGATGCTGCGTTCGAAGATCGACGCACTGCCCTACATAGGCGGCCTCAATATCATCGATGCCGAAGGCAATTTGATCAATTCGTCGACGGCATGGCCGGCTCCGAACGTGAACGTTGCCGATCGCGCCTATTTCCAGACCTTCCGGTACGATCCCGACGCTCCCGACGTCCTGATCGAGCCACTTTACAGTCGCATCTCCGGCGCCTGGACCATCCTGATCGTGCGCAAGATCGTCGGACCGAACGGCGAATTCATGGGTGCGGTCGGACGCGGCATCGAGCCGGCAAATTTCGAAAAATTCTTCGAGTCAGCCGTGCTCGGCGAAAGCACGACGATCTCGATGCTGCACCGGGACGGCACGATGCTCGCCCGTTATCCCCATTCCAATGAATTGATGGGACGGAATTTCAAGAACGGTCCGTTCGCGCATCAAAGGGTTTTCGGGCTCGACCATTTTACCGGCCGCTTCATGAGCCCCGTCGACGGCGAAGACCGGCTGATTTCCTCACACGCCCTGCCTCACTTCCCGATCCTGATGATGGCCACCACGACGCGCGCGACGGCCCTGACGGACTGGCGCGAGCAGATCGGCATCCTGATCTCGGTCGCGGCCTCTTCCGCGCTGGCCATTGCGGGCGTGTTGATCGCGATCGTTCGCAAGCTCCTGGAGCAGCATCGTCTTTCGCGGGAACGGCTGACGCTGGAAAAGCAGCGTCTCGACCGCGCCGTCAACAACATGACCCAGGGCCTGCTGCTGTTCGACGCCTCGCAGCAGCTCGTGATCTGCAATCAGCGCTACATCGAGATGTACGGGCTGTCGGCCGAAATCGTGAGACCCGGCTGCAGCTTTCACGATATCATCGCACACCGCAAAGCCACCGGCTCGTTCACCGGCGATGCGGACCAGTATGTCGCACGGGTCCTGCGCGACGTCCACGTGCGCAATTCCATGGTGGTCGAGACCTCCGACGGTCGCTCGATCCAGATCGTCAACGAACCGCTCACGGACGGCGGCTGGGTGGCGACGCATGAGGACATCACGGAGCGCCGGCGTATCGAGGAGCGCATCACCCATCTCGCTCATTACGACGCGCTGACCGACCTGCCCAACCGCACCATGTTCCACGAGCATCTGCGTCAGGAACTCGATCTCGTCGCCGGGGGCGAACAACTCGCGGTGCACTACATCGACATCGACGAGTTCAAGGGCGTCAACGACGCGCTCGGGCACCTCGTCGGCGACGAGCTCCTGAAGTCGGTCGCGCAGAGCCTCCACCGCTGTGCGGGGCCGGCGGACTTCGTGGCGCGCCTCGGCGGCGACGAATTTGCCATCGTCCAGAGCGCGGTGACATCGCTGGATCAGGTCAACGAACTCGTCGCGCGGGTGTTTGAGGCCATCCGCGCGCCGTTCGACTGCATGGGACATCATCTTGCCACCGACGCCAGCTTCGGCATCGCGCTGGCGCCGCAACATGGAACGGCGCTGGACCAGATCCTGAAGAACGCGGATATGGCGATGTACGCCGCCAAAGCCGCAGGGCGCCGCACCTACCGCTTTTTCGAGCCGGAGATGGACGCCAAGATCCACGAGCGGCGGCAGCTCGAGATCGACCTGCGCCACGCCATCGCCCAAGGCGGGCGCGAAGGCGGCCTCGAGGTGTATTACCAGCCCTGCCTCAGCCTGAAGGACGACCGCATCACCGGCTGCGAGGCGCTGGTGCGCTGGCGCCATCCCGAGCGCGGCATGGTCTCGCCGGCCGAGTTCATTCCGATCGCCGAGGACACCGGCCTGATCAACGAGATCGGCGAATGGGTGCTGGCGACCGCCTGCCGGGACGCGGCGAACTGGCCTGACGACATCCGCCTCGCCGTCAACGTCTCGCCGGTGCAGTTCAAGAGCGGCACGCTGGCGCTGAAGATCATGGCGGCGCTTGCCGCCTCCGATTTGCCGGCGAGCCGGCTCGAGCTCGAAATCACCGAGGCGGTGCTGATCCGCGACGACGACACGGCGCTTGCAATCCTGCATCAACTCCGCGCCATCGGCGTCCGCATCGCGCTCGACGATTTCGGCACCGGCTACTCCTCGCTGAGCTATCTGCACCGCTTCCCGTTCGACAAGATCAAGATCGACCGCTGCTTCGTCAGCGACATCGCCGGCCCCGACGGCTCCGCCAGCATCGTGCAGGCGGTCGTCAATCTCGCGGCCGCCCGCCGCATGACCACCACGGCCGAGGGCGTCGAGACCGAGGAGCAGCAGCGTCTGCTGCGTGCACTCGGCTGCTCCGAGATGCAGGGCTATCTGTTCAGCGCCGCAAAACCCGCCGACAAGGTGCTGGAGCTGTTCGCAGTTCATCGCAGTCGTCTCGCCCAGCGCGGCGGCAACGAAGGCCGCCGCCGCGAAGCGGGCTAGAAACATCGACGTACAGCCAAACGGCGCGAGCGACCGCTTGAATTGAAGACCGTTTGGTCTATATATCGGCAATGCGCCGCCAAAACCCAGTGCCCTCGCCCCGTGGCCGTCCCCGAAGTTTCGACACGGACGCCGCTGTCGAACGCGCGATGGGGGTGTTCTGGTCACGCGGCTATCACGCCACGGCGCTACCGGACCTGCTTCGTGCGACGCAGCTCTCGCGTGGCAGCCTTTACGCCGCTTTCGGAGACAAGCACTCGCTGTTCCTGCGTGCGCTTGATCGCTACGTCGCCGAGGCCCTGACACGGATGGACGTCGAATTCGACAAAGAGCCGGTCGATGGACTGCGGGCCTACCTCGCCGGCTATGTCGACCGAACGAGCGGGGCCAATGGTCGGCGCGGATGCCTGCTGGTGGCCACAGCCATGGAACTGGCTGGCCGTGACGCTGAAGTCGATCGCCGCATCGCGAGCTTTTTCAAAGCCATGGAGGCCAGGGTGGCTGGTGCCCTGTCCCGTGCCAAGGCGGCGGGCAAATTGGCCGATGGCGTCGAGCCCTCCAGTGCCGCCAAAATTCTCCTCTGTTTCGTCGAGGGGCTGCGCGTGGTCGGCAAAACGGCACCGACGCGGATCACGTCGCAAGCCACCGTTGACGCGCTTCTCAACCGTTTCATCAGGTAGACACGTTTGGACGCCCCTGCTGCTGGCACTCCAATATATGGACTGATCGGTCTTTAAAGAAAGAATGCCATGTCCGCCATCCAGATCGTCTGCGCTGTGGCCGTCCCCCTGCTCTGGGGTTATCAGTTCGTGGCCATCAAAGTCGGCGTTACGGAATTCCCGCCTCTGTTCTTCCTCGCGCTGCGCTTCCTGGCCATCGCAATGCTGCTCGTTCCGCTCGTCAAACGTCCCACGCGTCCACAGTTCGGCCCGATCGCGGCTATTTCGCTTTTCCTCGGTGGGCTGAACTTCGGGCTGTTCTATGTTGGCCTTGGGCTCGGCTCGGGAAGCATGTCGGCCGTCGCCTATCAACTCGCCACGCCCTTCACCGTACTGTTGGCGTGGCCACTGCTCGCGGAGAAGCCGTCTCTCACCACGTCCGCCGGAGTGGCGCTTGCATTCGTCGGCGTGGTCGTGTTGGCAGCAGGGCCCGGCCTCTCCGCAAACGCGCTTCCACTGCTGCTCGTGGTCGGGGCGGCCTTCGCTTTCGCGGTGTCCAACGTGTTGACGAAGCGCTACGGCCCTTTTGATCCCCTGATGTTGATGGGATGGTCCTCGCTGCTCACCGTGCCGCAGGTCATGTTGATGTCGCTGCTCCTTGAACATGGACAACTCGCGAGCCTCGTCACGGCAGATGGACGTGGTTGGCTGGCGCTCGCCTACACGATTTTCATCGGAGGAATTGTTGGGTTTGGCCTATGGTTTTGGCTGATCGGGCGTTGCTCGATGGGCCGCGTCGCACCTTTCGGTCTGCTGCTTCCGGTGTTCGCCTTGATGTCGAGTGTGTTGTTCCTGGGCGAACACATGACTTCAAAATTGATGATCGGCGGGCTGCTCGCGATCTCCGGTGTCGCCTTGACACAGTTGAGACCGAGCGCCTTGAACCCCAGCTGAGACGCGTCCAAGACGAATTCGCCCGGGAGCGGCCATCCACTCCCGGGCGATCGATGTCTGGAACTGGCGAGAGCCTAGTTCGGCACCGCAGCCTTCGGCCCGGGCTTGGCGGCGACCGCATTCGCGGTTTGGCCGTGCAGGAAGTCGTAGGCCGTATGCAGGGCCTTGTCGTCTTTCGCCTCCGGCGGGACATAGGACTGCGATCCGGTCTGCTCGGTGCCATCGGCCGCCTGGAGATGGCCGCGCATCTGGGACTCCGCCATGGTGTCCATCCGGCCCTTCAGCTCGGGCGGCACGTCCTGGAGGATCTCGATGTCGGGCGCGATGCCCTGGGCCTGGATCGAGCGGCCCGAGGGCGTGTAGTAGCGCGCCGTGGTCAGCGCCAGCGCGCCGTTGCCGGCGCCGAGCGGGATGATGGTCTGCACCGAGCCCTTGCCGAACGAGCGCGTGCCGATGATGGTCGCGCGCTTGTGATCGTGCAATGCGCCGGCCACGATCTCGGAGGCCGAAGCCGATCCGCCGTTGACCAGAACCACCAGCGGTTTGCCCTTGGTGAGGTCGCCGCCATGCGCGGTGAAGCGCTGGGTCTCCTCGGCGTTGCGGCCGCGGGTCGAGACGACTTCGCCACGCTGCAGGAACGCGCTCGACACTGACACGGCCTGGTCGAGCAGTCCGCCCGGATTGTTGCGCAGGTCCATCACGTAGCCGACCAGCTTCTCCGGCGGAACGTCCTTCGAGATCGATGAAATCGCCTTCTTCAGGCCGTCGGTGGTCTGCTCGTTGAACGAGGTGACGCGGATATAGCCGATATCGCCGTTCTCGACGTGGAAGCGCACGGGGCGCACATGGATGATCTCGCGCTTGATCGCGACGTCGAGCGGGGCGTCGGCCCCCTTGCGCACGATCGTGAGCTTGGTCTGGGTCTCGACCGGCCCCTTCATCTTGTTGACGGCCTGCTCGAGCGTCATGCCCTGCACGGCATCGCCGTCGATCTTGCTGATGAGGTCGCCCGACATGATGCCGGCCTTGGACGCCGGCGTGTCGTCGATCGGCGAGACGACCTTGACCAGCCCCTCCTCCATCGTGACCTCGATGCCGAGCCCGCCGAACTCGCCGGAGGTGGTCTCCTGCATCTCGGTCCAGGCCTTGTCGTTCATGTAGCGCGAGTGCGGATCGAGCGAGGTCACCATGCCGGTGATCGCGCCTTCGATCAGCTTGGCATTGTCAGGCTTCTCGACATAGCTCGCCTTCACCCGCTCGAACACTTCGCCGAACAAATTGAGCTTGGAATAGGCGTCGTCCGCGCTCGCTGCCGCCCGTGCCGCCCACACGCCGCCGTGCGGACTGGCTACCAGAAGGGTCAGACACGCTCCGGTGAGCGCGCCCATTGGAAACAGCAGGGTTTTCCGCATGGATAGACTGGCCTTTTTGCTTCGCGGTTCGGTGGGGCTGGAGAGCCGCCATGCAAATGGCGATCCAGCCTGCTTCTCACAATACCATTCTGGTTTCTTCAAGGCCGGGATGCCACGCCGGCGGATACACCGTAAAAATCCCTTCGTCGGGGCCTAAACTTTTGGCAACGTTGCAGGACCCGGTTCGTGCGCAGCGGGGACGGCCGGCCGGCCCACGCCTTGCAGCCATGCCATTTTAGGATGGTTTTGGCGACCTGGACGGGTTAGGCGATGAGGTAAGGCTTCAAATTCTCGGGAGGATAACAATGAACGAAGCACCCCGCATCCAGCCGGACAGGAACGTCGAGCTCGGCGCCAGCACCGAGCCGTTCCAGAATCTGCACGAATTCATCCGGAAAGCGCGTTCCAACCTCAACCAGAATGCCTGGGATTATATCGTCGGCGCGGCCGAAACCGAGACCACGATGCGTCGCAACCGCATGGCGCTGGACGAGATCGCCTTCCGCCCGCGTGTGCTGCGCGATGTCCGCAAGGTCACCGGCTCGGTCGAGCAGTTCGGCCGCAAGATGCGCCTGCCGGTGGTGCTCGCCCCCGTCGGCGCGCTCGAGATCTTCGATCCGGATGGCGCCGCGAGCGTGGCACGCGCCTGCGGCACTTTCGGTGCGGCGCACATGCTCAGTTCAGTGTCCGAGCCCGGCCTCGAGAAGACCGCCGAAGGTGCGCCCGACGCGCTGCGGCTCTACCAGCTCTATGTGCGCGGCGACGACGCCTTCGTCGCCGACGTCGTCAGCCGGGCTGAGAAGAACGCCTATGCCGCCTTCTGCCTGACCGTCGATACCGCTCATTACAGCCGTCGCGAACGTGACATCGCCAAGCGCTACGTTCGCGAGAGTCGGCTGCGCGCCACCGGCGGCGATTACCAGAAAGGTCTGGAGTGGCGGACCGTGAAGATGATCAAGGACAAGTTCAAGATCCCGCTGATCCTCAAGGGCATCGCGACGGCAGAGGACGCGCTGATCGCGATCGATCACGGCGTCGAATGGATCTACGTCTCCAACCATGGCGGCCGTCAGCTCGATCACGGTCGCGGCGCCATGCACGTGCTGCCCGAGATCGTTGACGCCGTGAACGGCCGCGCAAAGATCATGGTCGATGGCGGTGTCTGTCGCGGCACCGACATCGTCAAGGCGATCGCAGCGGGCGCCGACCTCGTCGGCATCGGCCGGCTGCAATGCTGGGCGCTGGCGGCGGCCGGCGAAGCCGGCGTGGCGCGCATGCTGGAGCTGCTCGAGGACGAAGTGCTGCGCTGCCTCGGCCTCTTGGGTGCGACCTCGTTCGCCGAGGTCAACAAATCCTGCCTGCACCACGCGACCGCAACCAACGCGCCGAGCGTGTTCAGCGCGTTTCCACTGTTCGACCACGAGCCATATCGATACTGAGTGAAAGGATGCAGGTGACATCGCTCTCTCCCGGCAGCGCGGATGCGCTTCTGTTCGATCTCGGCCGCGTGGTGCTCGATATCGATTTCTCCAAGGCGATCGCCTGCTGGGCGGGACACGCCGGCTGCAAGCCCGAATCCATCGTCGCGCGCTATGTGCGCGACAGCGAAGCCTATCGGTTGCACGAGATGGGGAAGATCAGCGATGAGGATTATTTCGCCTCATTGCGAGCCTCGCTCGGAATCGGCATTTCAGATGCGCAGTTCCTGGAAGGCTGGAACGCGATCTTCGCCGGTGAAATGCCTGACATCGCCGAGCTGCTGCCGCGGGCAGCGAAGCAGATGCCGCTGTACGCTTTCTCCAACACCAACCGGCCACACGTGGACCATTTCTCAAGGGAATATGCCGACCTCCTCGGCCATTTCCGCGAGCTGTATTTGTCGTCCAGCATCGGCCTGCGCAAACCGGATGCCGAGGCCTTCGACCACGTCGTCGCGGCGATCGGCGTGCCCGCCGGGCGTATCGTGTTCTTCGACGATCTTGCCGAAAACATCGAGGGAGCGCGGGCGCGCGGCTTGACGGCCGTGCATGTGACCTCGCCGCGTGATGTGGGGAACGCATTGAAAGCATTGGGCATCTGACGACGATCTGCCGCCGCGAGACCCCCGGAGATGCGGCCAACGCGACTAATTGTGAAGAAGTTTAGGAACCCGATCACTTTGTGCATTTTTATACAGAGTTCCCGGAACGGAATGCCGTCTTCCGGACTCTAGAGTCCGTTGGGACTTCTACAGACGGATGCATCATCGTGTTGGGCAAAACCTACCTCACCAAGCAGGCCTCTCTTCTTCTTGAATTCGCCAGGACAACTTCAGATTCGGATCTTTCCGCCAAGCTTGTGAGCAAGGCCGCCGACCTGAAATCCCAGGCCGATCCGCTGCCCGACAAGGATCAGGGACCCAAGGCGCCCGACGTAACTCACGGGCAGCCAGGGAGCTGATCGATGCAGGCCGGGGCGCTCGTCGTTCTCGTCTTGCCATGACCATTGTCCTGCCGATCTGGCACGTTCTTCGGATCGTGCCGCAACGCGCTTGATCCTGCCTTCCGGAACAATGCGGTGGGATGACTGCACCCGCTCGGCTGTTTTGCCTCTGCGCCCGCGCTCGGCTAGAAGACGTGCGGAACATTCGCCCGAACGTGCCGAGCAGGAGTTTTCGCCGTGGCCTTGATGCCGGTTTCCGACGCGCTTGCCGCGGTGCTGGCGGGTGCAGAGCCGCTGCCGGAAGAAATGATCTCCCTCGACCAGGCCTACCATCGCGTGCTCGCGCGTGACGTCGCGGCGCGGCGCACGCAGCCGCCGCAGGCGATGTCGGCGATGGACGGCTACGCGGTGCGAGCGGCCGATGCCGCGACGATCGATTCGGAGCTCACCATCATCGGCGAAGTCGCGGCGGGCCGACCGTTCGCGGGGATGGTCGGCGCCGGCGAGGCCGTGCGGATCTTCACCGGCGGCGTCGTTCCCGGTGGCGCGGACGCCGTCGTGATCCAGGAGGACACCGTCGCCGCCGGCAAGCGTATCACGATCAAGGAAGCCGCGATCGCCGGTCGGCACATTCGCCCCGCCGGCGTCGATTTCCGCGAGGACGACGTGCTCCTGCGCAAGGGAAGCCGTCTCACCGAGCGCGACCTCGCGCTCGCCGCCGGGATGAATCATCCGCACCTTGCCGTTTGCGGGCGTCCGAAGGTCGCGATTCTCGCCACCGGCGACGAACTGGTGATGCCGGGCAGCACGCCCGGCCACGGCCAGATCGTCTATTCCAACGGCTACGCCCTGCACGCGCTCGCCCGCAGCGAAGGCGCCGAGACCATCGACCTCGGTATTGCCGCCGACACGCTGGAGGCCACCACCGCCGGCATCCGCCGCGCCCGTGAGAGCGGCGCCGACATCCTGATCACGACCGGAGGCGCATCGGTCGGCGACCACGATCTGGTCCAGCAGGCACTGCGGGACGAAGGCATCGCGATGGCGTTCTGGAAGATCGCGATGCGGCCAGGCAAGCCGATGATGCACGGGCGGCTCGGCGCAATGGGCGTGATCGGTCTGCCGGGCAATCCCGTGTCGTCCTACGTGTGCGCTTTCCTGTTCATGGTGCCGCTGATTCGTGCCCTGTCGGGCCGTTCAGTGATTCACCATCGCCGTGAGCGCGCCGTGCTCGGCCGCGACGTCAGCGCCAACGACCAGCGCGAGGACTATCTGCGCGCGCATCTGGAGGAGCGCGACGATGGCACACGCGTCGTTCTTCCCGTCAATCATCAGGACTCTTCGCTGCTTGCGAATCTCGCTGCAGCGCAGGTACTTCTCGTGCGCGCACCGTTCGCGCCGAAGGCCGAAGCCGGCACGGCTTGCGAAGTGTTGCGGCTCCCTGTCTGAGCGCCCCGGCAATGCGCGTTCCGCCAACTTTGCTCTGTTCACGGTAAATTAAGCAGTTGCGGAACATGTATCGAACATATAGTGTCCGTTCATGATTTGTTTCGAGCATGTAGCGGCATATTGCCGAATTCAGCGTCTCGGAATCGGACGACATCAACCGGGGGACTTTGGTCGAGATGTTAACGCGCAAACAATACGAGCTTCTGCGGTTCATCAGTGAACGTCTGAAGGAAAGCGGCGTACCGCCCTCCTTCGACGAGATGAAGGATGCGCTCGACCTGCGCTCGAAGTCGGGCATCCATCGCCTGATCACGGCGCTCGAGGAGCGTGGCTTTATCCGACGCCTGCCCAACCGCGCCCGTGCGATTGAAGTCATCAAGCTGCCGGAGCTCCAGGCAGCCGCAGGCAGCCGCCGCGGCTTCACGCCGAGCGTCATCGAGGGCAATCTCGGCAAGGTGCGCGCGAGCTCCAGCCTGCCCGCGGACGAGGGCGAACGTCCCGTCGCGGTGCCGGTGATGGGTCGCATCGCGGCCGGCACGCCGATCGAGGCGTTGCAGACCCGCAGCCATACTATCAGCGTACCGCCTGACATGCTCGGCTCGGGCGAGCATTACGCGCTCGAAGTGCGCGGTGATTCCATGGTCGAGGCCGGCATCCTTGACGGCGACATGGCGCTGATTCAGCGCAACGAGAGCGCCGATACAGGGGACATCGTGGTGGCGCTGATCGACGACGAGGAAGCGACGCTGAAGCGCTTCCGCCGTCGCGGCGCCTCGATCGCGCTCGAGCCCGCCAACGCGGCCTATGAGGTCCGCATCCTGCCGCCCAACCGGGTGAAGATTCAGGGCAAGCTGATCGGGCTTTACCGGAAGTACTGATACCGGGCGTCCTTGATACCGGGAGTACTTCATACCGGAGGTGCTTGGCGCCGCGTGCGCTTCCGATCGGCATCGCCGGTCAGGGATTGGAGCGGATCATCGTCCGCTCCGGCTGGGTAGTCTTTCTGGTTCTGCACAGACTATCCGGCCCCTCCTTCGGCGCTGGCTCCTCGCGACGCCCACGAAGCGGAACTGGTTCGCGGCGCAAGTGTTCGAGGAAACAGCGGCCAGCGATCAAGCTCGACCGTGGCAGTCAAGCCGGCGATATTCGCGCACGCGCCTCCCGAATGCATCGCAACTCGCTTTGTTCCTATTGAATTCGGGAAAGATAATGTGATCGCGGCTCGCGGAAACCAGCCGCAGATTTGCCCACAACCAAGCAGAGCTTCATGCTTCAACTCTGATAGAGGCCTGCGCCTCGATTAAGAGACGCGGGTTGCTATCCCAGCATGAGGAGCACCCGATGTGTGACTACAGCCTGCATGCCGTCGCGTCGCGCCCCGCCGAAGTCGGCGAGACGATCGTCACGACAAGCTTCCGCGGCACCTCGACGCGCGGCTTCGCCTCGGCAGCCGATCCGTCTGTTGCCGTCTGCCTGCTGCCGGGAACGGAGCTCGCCTTCGCCGACGACGTTCGCTACGACAATCGCTGGATCTGGACGCGCACCATCAATTCCCGCGTGGGCAAGTTCGGCAAGATCGATCCGCACGTTCCCGACCGCCATCACGACGCGATCGAATTCCCCGACGGCAAATATGTGCTGGTGACGCAGCTCGTCGAAGGCCAGCGCGCGACCGTGCTGCAACTGCCTGTGACCCAGCCGGTGACGGAGCGCGAGCACAAGGCGCAGGTCATCGTCGACAGGCAGCCGACCGTCACGCGCCTGCCGATCGGCTGACGCAGCCGGCTACGAGGTCGGAGGTCAAGATTGAATCGCCGTCGCCGGCCGTGGCCGGCGAGATGGCGCGGTTTGCGCCCAGTGAATCCGAGCAGATGCACCAATCCACTGCATTGCTCCGCACCGTCAGATCAATCGTCGGCCTGCAAGTCGGTCTCCGCCGGCGTTGCGTCCTTGATGCGGGGTGCGATCGCCTTGGGCGCAAGGCTGCCGTCGAAATCACCCTCGCCTGCGCCGGCTGGCAACGAGGGGCGGCTCGCGCCTCTCGCCCTCACCGCCTGAACCACAAAGCCGTCACCACGCTGCGTTAGCGCCAGCGCACTCTGGCTGGCGAGCCGTTGCCGATCGACCACCATCGCCGCGCAATCGGGCGGCGCGGGGCGTGTCGTCACCACCAGCGCGGCCCGACTACAATCGTCCGCGAGAGCGTCGACGCGCAGTGCCAGCGCGACCAACCTCCCGTCGGCCAGTGGCGTCACGCAGCCCGATTCGTCACAGGACACGCCATCGGCCAGCGAGGCTCTGCCGGCATCGCGCGGATCTGCGTCGGCAGCGAGCCACTCCTTGAGCAGAAAGCTGTCCTTGCTCGTCCTGATCAGGTGCAGATGTCCGTCCCTGCCCCGCACCGCGACGCTGGCGCCATCCCCGGCAATCAGGATGTCGGGCTGCCGCGCCGACAGTCCCCAGAGGATCGCTGCCAGCAGGACCAGGGCGCCGGACCAGCGTAGCGGCGTGCGCAACAAGCCTAGCACAATGATTCCCAGGCTCGCCGCGATCAGCGGCGTGATCCCGAACGCCGGGATGCGGCCGACCGCGCCCGGTAAGGCCGCGACCCAGCGCGAGACCGCGACCATCCACTCGATGCCGATCCCCATCAGCCACCAGAACACGCTGTCCAGCCCGAACGGCGCAGCAAGCAGCCCCAACAATCCCGCCGGCATCACCAGCGCCGAGACCACCGGCATCGCGCCGAGATTGGCAAGCACGCCAAACGGCGTGACACGGTGGAAATGGAAAGCGGCGTAGGGCGTGGTCGCAAGTCCCGCAATCAGCGAGGCCATGAACAGCATCGCGATCTCGCGGCCACCCCACATCGCAATGCGCGCGGTCGCCGAATGGTCCGGCGAGGCAAACAAATTGGGCATGCCGATCTGCACCAAGGCGACGAGCCCGAGCGTTGCCGCAAACGACATCTGAAAACTCGGATGCACCAGTGCTTCCGGCGCGACCGCCAGCACGATCAGCGCGGCGACAGCAAGCGTGCGAAAGGTGATGGCGCGGCGATCGACCATCACCGCGATCAGCACTACCGCCGTCATGAAGAACGATCTTTGCGTTGCGACCTCCGCGCCCGACAGCAGCAGGTAGAACGCAGCAGCGACCAGCGCGGCGGCCGCCGACCATTTCTTGATGGCGAAGCCGGCCGCAAGTCCCGGGATCAGAGCGAGCAGCGCCCGCACCGCGAAGAACACGACACCGGCAACGACGGCCATGTGATAACCGGAAATCGAGAGCACGTGGCCGAGACCGGAGATGAACATCGCATCGTTGACGGGCGTGGTGATCGCATCGCGCCGCCCGGTAAGCAGCGCGGTCGCGATCGCCCGGTTGTCGCCGTCGAGCGTCGCCCGGATGCGGGCATCGATCGCATCGCGCAGGCCTTGCAT
This sequence comes from Bradyrhizobium sp. 76, assembly GCF_023073025.1. Lineage (NCBI taxonomy): Bacteria > Pseudomonadati > Pseudomonadota > Alphaproteobacteria > Hyphomicrobiales > Nitrobacteraceae > Bradyrhizobium > Bradyrhizobium sp. 76. The sequence continues at coordinate 609,367 of NZ_JADPIS010000015.1, read as the reverse complement.
GAAGGCCGCATAACGCAGCCGCAAGCCGGCGGTCTCAGGCGGCGGCGCCACCGTGATTGCGCCCATCGCGAAGCCGGAGGCGCCGATGCCCTGGAAGAACATGTCACGCGAAAAGTCGTAGCTGCCGGGCCGCACCGGCGCGAGCGGCGGCATCAACCGTGCCTTCAGCTGAACGAAGCTACCGACCTCCGGCGCGGTGCCTTTGCGGACCGACAGGCGCACGCGCTCAAGCCTGACGTCGCTGCGTTGCGCCTCCATCGCAGTGACGCGCAGCACGAAACGATCGGTACGCTCGCGGATGTCGCGAGCCTCGACAAAGCCCGACAACGACACCGAATAGAGCGCCTTTGCCAGCACCGGGTGGGCGATGCGCGCCGTCTTCCAGGTCGCGACGGCAAAGCCGGCCGCGACCGCCGCGATCATGATGGCTGGGGCGAACAGCCGGCTCCGCCGCAACAGAGCCGCGCCAAGCAGGAGTGCGATGGCGGTCGTGGCAACGACCCACAGTACTGGCTCGTGATCGGCAGAGAAATAAAGCGCGATGCCGCAGCCAAACGCTACGGGCACCCACGGCAACAGCCGCCCGGCGCCAGCCTCGGCGCGTAGCCATGCGCGGAGGGTCTCGGCCAGCGATGTCCAGAGGTCGAGGCCTGCAGGCGCGAGGCCGCCCGCGGACGCGGTGCGGCCCGCGGGCCACGTCCCTGCGATCCCCTGCGACCGTACCGGCCGGCCCGGCTCCGCCATTTCGTGCACTCGATGATACGCAACGAAGTCAGAAGCTACCGGAACGTGCAGGCGGGCGGATAGCGGTACGGATCAGGAACGAAAGGTTGCGATCGCTACTTTTCCTCTTCCATCGTCACAGCGACATCGGCCTTGGCCGACAGCCGGACCTTGTTGCCCTCGATATCGGCGACGAGGCCCTTGTCGATGAAGTGATGATGCCCCTTGTGGCTGCCCTCGCCGCTGTCCTTCTTGGTCAGCTTGATGCGATTGCCTTCGACCTTGTCGACGGTGCCGATGTGGACGCCGTCGGCGCCGATGACTTCCATATGCTCTGCGATGTTCTGCATGGTGGGTTCCTTATTGGGCCCACCCCAACGCGCGAGGTGCATGTTCGTTCTCTCACGAGGATGACGAAGTCGTGTGCTCCACCGGTCAGATCAGCGGCGCCTGCGACGAAGCATGGTGATTGACGATCTTCCAGTCGCCGTCCTCGCGCATGATGACCCAGCTCATCTTGACCGAGAAATCGGGGCGTTCGCCGGCGAGATCGAACGAGATGCTCGCGGCCATATTGATCAGATCAGGACCTGCCTGCGCCGCCTTCACCTCGGAAAATAACGCGCTCGGCTTGCGCCAGCGTGGCAGGCCGTTGAAATAGTCTGCGACGCCGTCCCTGCCCCGGTAGAGCTTTGGGTTGGAGCCGAAGAAGAACGCATTCTTCGAATACAGAGACGAGAGTGCCGCGGCGTCGAGCGTGGCGAAGCCGGCGCGCCATTTCGCGATGATGGCGGAAACGATGGCGTCGGCTTCGTCTCTCATTGTGGTCCCTCAGCCTTTGGCAACTTCCTTCGCGAACGTGTCGCGCAGACCGATGGTCCTGGAAAACACCGGTCTGCCGTGCGTCGAGTCCTTGTCGCGCACGAAATAGCCCTGGCGCTCGAACTGCATCGGCTCGGTCGAATTGCTCTCGGCGACCGATGCTTCGACGCGGGCATCAGCGAGAATTTCCCGCGACTGCGGATTGAGGTCGGCCGCAAAATTCGAGGCGTCCGGGCTCGGATTGGCAAACAGCTGGTTGTAGACGCGGATTTCCGCGGGCACGGATGTTGCCGCCGACAGCCAGTGCATGGTGGCCTTGACCTTGCGGCCATCGGGCGCGTTACCGCCCTTGGTCGCGGGATCGTAGGTGCAGCGCAGCTCCACCACCTCGCCGGCCTCGTTCTTGATCACGCCGGTGCACTTGACGAAATAGGCGTAGCGCAGCCGCACCTCGTTGCCCGGCGACAGACGGAAGAATTTTTTCGGCGGGTTCTCCATGAAGTCGTCCTGCTCGATATAGAGCTCGCGGCCGAACGTGATCTTGCGCGTGCCGGCGGAGGGATCGTCCGGATGGTTGATCGCCTCGAGCTCCTCGGTCTGCCCCTCCGGGTAGTTCTCGATCACGACCTTGAGCGGCTTCAGCACCGCCATGCGCCGCTGCGAGGTGCGGTTGAGCTCCTCGCGGATGCAGAATTCGAGCATGCCGACGTCGACAACGCTGTTGGCCTTCGCCACGCCGATGCGCTTGACGAATTCGCGAAGGGCGGCCGGCGGCACGCCGCGGCGGCGCATCCCCGCCATGGTCGGCATTCGTGGATCGTCCCAGCCCGCGACATGGCCCTCGCGGACGAGCTGGGTCAGCACGCGCTTGGACAGCAGCGTGTAGGTCAGGTTCAGCCGCGCGAATTCGTACTGGTGCGGCTTCGAGGGCACCGGCAGCTTCTCGATGAACCAGTCATAGAGCGGCCGATGGTCCTCGAACTCCAGCGTGCAGATCGAGTGCGTGATGCCTTCGATCGCGTCCGACTGGCCGTGGGCATAGTCGTAGCTCGGATAGATGCTCCACTTGGTCCCGGTGCGCGGATGGTGCGCATGCAGGATGCGGTACAGCACGGGGTCGCGCAGATTGATGTTGCCCGCAGCCATGTCGATCTTGGCCCGCACCACGCGCGCGCCGTTCGGGAATTCGCCCGCCTTCATGCGACGGAACAGGTCGAGGTTTTCATCCACGGTGCGATCGCGGAACGGCGAGTTCTTGCCGGGCTCGGTCAGCGTGCCGCGCGCAAGACGGATCTCCTCCTGGGTCTGGTCGTCGACATAGGCGAGCCCGTCTCGGATCAGCTGCTCCGCCCATTCATAGAGGCGATCGAAATAGTCCGAAGCGAAGAACAGGTTCTTGCCCCAGTCGAAGCCGAGCCAGCGCACGTCGGCCTGGATGGAATCGATATATTCCTGCTCTTCCTTGACCGGATTGGTGTCGTCGAAGCGCAGATGGCAGCGGCCCGGAAATTCCTGGGCAATGCCGAAATTAAGCGCGATCGACTTGGCGTGGCCGATATGGAGATAGCCGTTCGGCTCCGGCGGGAACCGGGTCACGATCTCCTTGTATTTGGCCTGGTCGAGGTCGGCCTGGATGATGTCACGAATGAAATCGCGCCCAACCTCGTTCGCCACCGGTTCTGTCATTACGAAAATCCTGTAGGGAAATCAGCGGCCCTTCTGCCAAATTCGGGAGGCTGAGCCAAGGGCTTAAGCAAGGTCTCAAGCAACCCTTCGCGGACCGCTGCCGGGCTTTAGTTATGCTCCGGTCCTGTTATATACCACCGCCTCCAATGCATAGGCCTTGCCAAGAATGACCTCTCCCGTCGTCACTCGCTTCGCTCCCTCTCCGACCGGCTTCCTCCATATCGGGGGCGCGCGCACGGCGCTGTTCAACTGGCTCTATGCGAAGAAGCACGGCGGCAAGATGCTGCTACGGATCGAGGATACCGACCGGGAGCGCTCCACCGAGGCGGCGATCGGCGCCATCCTAGACGGCCTGAAATGGCTGGAGCTCGGCTGGGACGGCGACGTCATCTATCAGTTCAGCCGCGCCGCCCGCCACCGCGACGTCGCCGAGCAGCTGCTCGCCGAGGGCAAGGCCTATCGCTGCTACGCCACCGCCGAGGAGCTCACCGCGATGCGCGAGAAGGCGCGCGCCGAGGGGCGCACCCGCCTCTATGACGGCCTGTGGCGCGACCGCGATCCGGCGACGGCCCCAACCGACGTGAAGCCCACCATCCGGCTCCGCTCGCCCCAGACCGGCGAGACCGTGATCGAAGATCAGGTCCAGGGCCGCGTGGTCTGGCAGAACGAGAATCTCGACGACCTCGTCCTGCTGCGCGGCGATGGCAACCCGACCTACATGCTCGCGGTGGTGGTCGACGACCACGATATGGGTGTCACCCATGTCATCCGCGGCGATGACCATTTGATCAACGCGGCCCGCCAAAAGCAGATCTACGACGCGATGGGCTGGACGCTGCCGAGCATGTCCCACATCCCCCTGATCCACGGCCCGGACGGCTCGAAGCTCTCCAAGAGGCACGGCGCGCTTGGCGTCGACGCCTACCGCGCCATGGGGTACCTCCCGTCCGCGCTCCGCAACTATCTCGTCCGGCTCGGCTGGAGCCATGGCGACCAGGAAATCTTCTCGACCGAGGAGATGATCGCGGCGTTCGACCTCGCCAGCGTCGGCCGCGCAGCAGCGCGCTTCGATTTCGCCAAGCTGGAAAACCTCAACGGCCACTACATCCGCAATGCCGACGATCAATCACTCGTGAAGATGTTCGAGGACGTGCTGGACCACGTCGTGCCCAGCCGCGACGAGCTTAAGGCCAAGTTAAACGACACCACGCGCGCGCAGCTGCTGAAGGCCATGCCGGCCCTGAAGGAGCGCGCCAAGACGCTGATCGAACTGATCGACGGCGCCGATTTCATCTTCGCCGACCGGCCGCTGGAGCTTGATCCGAAGGCGGCAGCGCTGCTGACGCCTGAGAACCGCAAGCTGATCGGCCAGCTTCATTCCGCGCTGGAGAAAGTCGAGATGTGGAGCGCGGCCAATGCGGAAGCCGCGCTGCGCGCCTTTGCCGAGGAAAATAATCTCAAGCTCGGCGCGGTCGCCCAGCCGCTGCGGGCGGCGCTGACGGGACGGACGACGTCGCCCGGCATATTCGAGGTTTTGGACGTCCTGGGACGCCAGGAAAGCCTGGGCCGGCTTAAAGATCAGGCCACGGAATAGGCCTAGGACCGCGCTAAGGACCCGGGCCCAAGGACTAGGCTACGACGTAAGTCGACCATGCGTGGCGCCATCTTGCAGCGCACACAGCAATAATATACCCATCTCAGCCGTACCTTCTGGAACATCCGGCCTGCCCCGCGATATCTCATCGGGGCCTCCGGGTCCGGCCCGTTTCACCATACATCGGGGACCTCTGATGGACGCAAAACCAAGCAATAAGACCGCCACACTGACGGTCGGAAACAAGAATTTCGATCTTCCGATCCACAGCGGCAGCGTCGGGCCCGACGTCATCGATATCGGCAAGCTCTACGGCCAGTCCGGCCTGTTCACCTACGACCCGGGCTTCACCTCGACCGCGAGTTGCCAGTCCAAGATCACCTATATCGACGGTGACGCGGGCGTGCTGGAATACCGCGGCTATCCGATCGAGCAGCTCGCCGAGAATGGCGACTTCCTCGAGACCTGCTATCTGCTGCTGTTCGGGGAGCTTCCGACCGCCGCGCAGAAGAAGGATTTCGACGACCGCGTGATCCATCACACGATGGTGCACGAGCAGATGGCCCGCTTCTTCCAGGGCTTCCGCCGCGACGCCCATCCGATGGCGATCATGGTGGCGGCTGTCGGCGCGCTCGCCGCGTTCTATCACGACTCAACCGATATCAACGATCCGAAGCAGCGCATGATCGCCTCCATGCGCATGATCGCCAAGATCCCGACGCTGGCTGCAATGGCCTACAAGTACACGGTCGGCCAGCCCTTCGTGTATCCGAAGAACTCGCTGAAGTTCGCCGAGAACTTCCTGCATATGTGCTTCGCCGTGCCGTGCGAGGACTACAAGATCAACCCGGTGCTTGCGGATGCACTGGACAAGATCTTCATCCTGCACGCCGACCACGAGCAGAACGCCTCGACCTCGACGGTGCGTATCGCCGGCTCCTCCGGCGCCAACCCGTTCGCCTGCATCGCCGCCGGCATCGCCTGCCTGTGGGGCCCGGCGCATGGCGGCGCCAACGAAGCAGCGCTGGCGATGCTCGCCGAGATCGGCTCGGTCGACAAGATCCCCGAGTTCATCGCCAAGGTGAAGGACAAGAACTCTGAAGTCCGCCTGATGGGCTTCGGTCACCGCGTCTACAAGAACTACGATCCGCGCGCCAAGATCATGCAGAAGATGTGTCACGCCGTGCTCAAGGAGACCGGCCATGGCGACGATCCGATGCTGAAGGTAGCGCTCGAGCTCGAGAAGATCGCGCTCAGCGACCAGTACTTCATCGACCGCAAGCTCTACCCGAACGTCGACTTCTATTCGGGCATCACGCTGAAGGCGATGGGCTTCCCGGTCTCGATGTTCACCGTGCTGTTCGCGGTCGCCCGCACCGTCGGCTGGATCAGCCAGTGGAGCGAGATGATCGAGGATCCGCAGCAGAAGATCGGCCGTCCGCGCCAGCTTTACACCGGCGTCACCCGCCGCGACTACGTCGCGATCACGGACCGGAAGTAAGTCGAGCCATCACGGCTTTCGAAGCGGCGCCATCTCCGGATGGCGCCGTTTTTGTTTGATGACGCAATCTTGCTGCCGCGCACAACAACAAGTCCATGCATCGGGCGGCAAACGCCTTGACAGGCGAAGCGCTCGGCGCGCAAATTCTTACACTAAGTAAGAATGACGACAGGGATGGAAATGCCGGAGCAGCCGAGAAGTCGGCGGCAGACGCGTGCTGCCATTTTGACTCATCTGCTTCAGTCAGGCGGGTCGTTTCGGCCGCCGCTGGCTAAGGCCGTGCGCCTGTCGGAAGCGAGCCTGTCGCGCATCCTGTTCGACCTGAAGGCCGAAGGCCTGATCGAGGAAGTGCGGCGCCCTGCCCCTTATGTCGGTGGCCCGACGGGCCTCGTGTCGCTCGATAAGGCGGTGGCGCTCGCGGCGTTTGAGCTGACCACTCAGCGGCTCAGCGTCGGCGTTGGGGACCTGTCGGGCGAACTGCACTACAGCGGGCATGTGCCGCTACCGAAGACGCCGACCGTCGCGACCGTCAGCCGGGCGTTTCGCGAGGCGATGACATTGCTGCACGAGTGGACGCGGGGCCGACGCATCCCCCTCGCGCAGATCGGCGTCTCCATTCCGGGTCTCGGCCGGCTGGGCGCGTCAGGCAATCCGATCATCCCCTGCGACGTCGGGCGGATCGGTGAGATGTTCGGCGAGAATTTTGCCGGCGTGCCGGTCGAGTTCACCAATTCGGTGGTCGCGCACGCCATCTTTCACCGTTGCCGCACGGAGAACTATCCCTTCAGCGGCGCGCATCTCTTCGTCTTCGTCGGCCAGGGCGTCGCGGGCACCTGGATGGATGATCCGATCGAGGACGATGCCCTCCAGCCGGTCGAGCTCGGCCACATGGTGTTCGAAGCCGACGGACCAATTTGCCGCTGTGGTCATCATGGCTGCGTCGAGGCCTATACGTCGCTTCCGGCCCTGGCCGAGCTTCTTGGCGTCGCGGAAGCGGAGTTGCTTGAACTCGGCAGCGAATGGGTGACCGCGATACCGCTCTCGTCGCGCGTGCGGCAGGAATTGCGCCGGCGGCTATTCCGGCTTGGCCTTGCGATCGGCAACACGCTGAACGTGAAGCCCTGCAAGGGCGTCGCGATCAGCGGCTGGCCGTCGCTTCTCGCCGAGGACGATCGCAACGCGCTCGTCGAGGGGATCGACGCCTGTCTGTTGGGCGGCCGCAAGCACGCGCAAGTGTCGCTCGCTTTCGTGCCGCCGTCGAATGGCAACGATCCGCGGGCGGCGCTGGCGTTCGCGGCTTTCTGCCTCGCTTGCCGCGGCGGCATGCCGGCCGCATCGAGCGAGGCCGCCTGAGATACCTGATGCCGCGCGGCGCTCGCGCGAAAGAGTTCACACCGGGAGGAACTTGCCATGCCGATCACGACAACAAGGCGCCAACTGCTCGCCGGATCTGCGGCCGCGCTCGCGCTGCCGGCATTTGCCCGCGCGCAAGGCGCGATCAAGCCGCGTCTGACTGCGATCTCGCAATGGTCCGCAGGCAGCGACGGGGCGGCCATCACGGCGCTCGGCAAGAAGTTCGAGGAGAAAGGCGGAGTTTGGCAGCACTCGCCCGTCCCCGGCTTCACCACCGAGATGATGAACAAGCTGCGTGCCCAGATCATGGCCGGCGATCCACCGGCCTGCTCGCAGCTCAAAGGTCCCGAGATCGCCGCCTGGTCCAAGATTGCCCCAACCGTCGATCTCGACGCCGTCGTCGCTGCCGCCGGATACGAAAAGGTTGTCGCTCCAGACCTTGCAAAATTGCACAAGCCGGGGGGCAAGTGGATTGCACTGCCGTTGCAGATCTACAGCACCAACATGCTGTTTCTCTCCAAACGCGCGATGGACAAGGCCAAGGCCGACAAGATCCCCGTCACATGGGCTGAGTTCAACGACCTCGCCGAGAAGATGAAAGCAGGCGGCGTCCCCTATCCCATCGCCAACGGTGGCACCCGCGCGGACGACGGCCAAAAATTCGAGGCCGCTTTGGCAGGCATCAGTCCCACCGCATACCGCGCAGCCATCATGAACCTCGACAAGAAGGCCCTGGAAGGCCCCGAGATAAAGGCGGCCTTCGTACAGGTGCGCAAGATTGCCGACTGGATGGACCCCAACGTCGGCGCCCAGCACTTTTCGACAAACCTAAAGCGCTTTGTCGACGGCGACATGGGGATGATGATCATGGGCGGGTGGGCGCAGGGCGTCTTGCGCAACGCCGGCTTCAAGTTCGAGGACTTCATCATCGCCCCGGGCCCGAGCGACAATAGCAAGCCGGTCTTCCTGTTGAATGCCGATGCCTTCATATTCTGGCAGCGCAAGGAGCCCGATTTGCAAGCCGGCCAGACGCTGATGGCCCAGCTCGTCATGGATCCAGCGATCCAGACCATGTATTCGCAGATCACGGGATCGATACCCGTGCGCACCGATGTCGATCTGTCGGGCGAAGGCTGGTCGGACGGTCAACGGCGGACCGCAGCAGCCCTGAAAGACGCGATCGCCAGCAATCAGGCCGTCCTCAGCCTTGCGCACAACATGGCGCAGGAAAACGGCATGACCGCAGCGATCATCGACGTGATCACGGAGTACGTGAAGAACAAGACAATCAAACCGGAGCAAGCGGCCATACGCCTCGCCGACGCCGTCGAGAGCTCACGTTGACGATCGCCGTCTCGACAACACCGGGCCGGCCGGCGGCCGCTGACTGGGTACGCCGGCTGCCCGAATATTTGACGATCTGGGTGCCGCTGCTGTTGTCCGCCGCGCATCTCATTGCGTTTACGCTGTGGACGATCTGGATATCGTTCACGCCGTCCACTCTGGTCCCGGTCTCGGGCTGGGTCGGTTTGCGCAACTATTCTTCGGTTGCAGCATCGCGGAACTGGCAGATTGCCTTGGACAATCTGCTGCTGTTTGGCAGCGCCTTCGTGTTGCTGAGCCTGGCGACCGGCCTCATCCTTGCGATCCTGCTCGATCAGCGCATTCGCGGCGAGAACCTGCTGCGGTCTATCTTCCTCTATCCTCTGGCGGTGTCATTCGTGGTCACCGGCACGGTCTGGAGTTGGCTGCTCAATCCTGGCCTCGGGATCCAGAAGCTGGTCCGCGACCTCGGCTGGACCTCCTTCCGGTTCGACTGGCTGATCGATCGCGATATGGCTATTTGGACCATCGTTATCGCTGCGATCTGGCAATCCTCCGGTTTCGCCATGGCGCTGTTCCTGGCCGGCCTCCGCTCCGTCGACGCCGACCTGATCAAGGCCGCGCAGATCGACGGCGCCGGACCGATCCGAATGTACCGGCGGGTCATCCTGCCGACCCTTTGGCCGATCACCATCACCGTCATCGTCATCCAGCTGCAGTTCGCGATTTCGACCTTCGACCTCGTCCGCGCGCTCACCAACGGCGGACCCGGGATCGCCACCCAGCTGCCGGCCCTCGTCGTCTACGACCTGATGTTCCAGCGCAGCCTGCTCGGACGGGGAGCGGCGGCGGCAGTGCTCATGTTGCTCATTCTTCTCGCGGTTTTACTGCCCTATGCAGCGTGGCGCTATGTCCAGCGGCGGCGGGCGATCCATGCGTGAGCGAACCATCGCGCCAGGCCGGATTCTGATCTATCTCGTCGTCTCGCTGGTCGCTGCAGCGTGGCTCGCGCCATTGGCTGTTGTCGTCCTGAATTCGCTCCGTACCAACGAGGAGATCGCGCAGGCCTCTATGATCGGCTGGCCGAAGCAATGGGCATGGAGCAACTACGCCGCGGCCTGGAGCGGTTTCTGCGTCGCCGAGACCTGCGCCGGCATCCGGCCGTACATGCTGAACTCCGCGCTGGTCACGATCCCCGCGACGATTTTCTCGACCCTGCTTGGTGCTGTCGCCGGTTACGCCATATCGCTCTGGCGCTTTCGCGGCGATAGCTGGATCTACGGCATCGTGACTCTTGGGCTCTTCCTTCCCCAGCAGATGCGCTTGCTTCCCTGGACCATCGTGTTGCGCGATACGGGCCTGATGAATACGCTGACTGGCCTGGTCGTGATCCATACGATCCAGGGGCTCTCCTTTACCGTCTTGTTCTGCCGAAACTACTACACTGCCATCCCGCAGGATTTGATAAGAGCTGCGCGCATCGATGGTGCCGGGTTCTTTCGTATTTTCTGGCGCATCATCCTGCCACTCTCGCCGCCTATTCTGGTCGTCACCGTGATCTGGCAGTTCACGCATATCTGGAACGAGTTTCTCTACGGCGTGACATTCACGACCGGTCAGCAGCAGCCGGTCACCGCCGCGCTGATCGCGCTATCCGCCGCGGTCGCCGACATCCCGCAACATGGCGTGCAAAGCGCGGCGGTGATGATCGCCGCCCTGCCGACCCTGCTGATCTATCTGATCGGCGGCAAGTATTTCGTGCGCGGCCTCACCGCCGGGGCCGTGAAATGATCGGATTGTCATGGCAGCCCTAAGCATTCGCTCCCTGTCCAAGCGCTACGCCAATCTGGAGGTGCTGAAGGGCATCGATCTCGACATCGAGAGCGGTGAATTCACCGTGCTCGTCGGTCCATCCGGCTGCGGGAAGTCCACACTGCTCAACATCATCGCCGGGCTCGACCTCCCGAGCGCAGGCACCGTGGAAATCGGCGGACGTATCGTCAACGACATTCCGCCGAAGGACCGCGACATCGCCATGGTGTTCCAGTCCTACGCGCTCTATCCGTCGATGACAGTGCGCCAGAACATCACCTTCGGCATGGAATGCCGCCACGTACCGAAGGCGGAGCAGGAGAAGGCGCTGGCAAACGTGGCCCGGCTGCTCCAGATCGAGCCGCTGCTCGGCCGCAAGCCGTCGCAGCTCTCCGGCGGCCAGCGCCAGCGTGTGGCGATGGGCCGGGCGCTGGTACGCGATCCCCTGCTCTTCCTGTTCGACGAGCCGCTCTCCAATCTCGATGCCAAGCTGCGCGTCGAGATGCGGATGGAAATCAAGCGGCTGCACCAGCGCATCGGCGCTACCATCGTCTATGTCACCCACGACCAGATCGAGGCGATGACGATGGCGACGCGCATCGCCGTGATGCATCGAGGCGTGGTGCAGCAGTTTGCCGACCCTGACACCGTGTATCGCTATCCCGCCAATCTGTTCGTGGCTCGTTTCATGGGCTCGCCGCCGATGAACACGATGCCGGCACGGCTCGACGCCGATTCCGGCGGCCCGGTGGTCGTGATCGGCGCGGGACGGCCGGACGAGGTCCGCCTCCGCCTTGGCCAATACGACGCGGCGGCCCCCTTTGTCGGCCGTGACGTGGTGGTCGGGATCAGGCCGGAATGCATCGCCGAGGGGAGCCGCGTGTTTTCCGCCGATCCACCCGTCGTCGTCCACGCGCCGGTGGAGATGGTCGAGCCGACGGGAGCCGAAACGATCGTGCTGCTGCGGCTTGGCGGCGAGCCTGCGCTGGCGCGCATCACGCCGGACATCCGCCCCACACCGGGAGCCGCCGCCCCGTTCGCGCTCGACACGCGCCGCATCTGCCTGTTCGACCCCGAGACGGAGCGACTGATCGCATGACACAAACGAGCTATGCCGGTCTTAGGGATCGCGTGGTGTTGATCACCGGTGGTGCCAGCGGCATCGGTGCCGCCTTCGTGCGGGCGTTCGCGGCCCAAGAGGCTCGCGTCGCGTTCCTGGATCTCGATGAAGCAGCCGGCCGGGCGCTGGTCGCGGAAGTGAAAGCTGCGTCCGGGACCGGACCCTTGTTCGTGCCGTGCGACCTCCTCGACATCGACGCCTTGCGCAACGCCATGGCGCAGGTGCACGGATCGCTGGGCGACGCCGCGGTTCTCGTCAACAACGCCGCCAATGATCAGCGTCAGGTGCTGGCCGAGGTAACCCCGGCCGAGTTCGACTGGATGATCGGTGTCAACCTCAAGCACGTCTTCTTTGCCGCGCAAGCGGTGGTGCCGCAGATGCAGGCGCGCGGCGGCGGTTCGATCATCAACATGTCGTCGATTGCCTGGATGCGCGGCGCGCCGGGGCTGCCGGTCTACGCCGCGGCGAAGGCCGCGATCGTCGGCTTCACCAACTCCCTGGCCCGGTCGCTCGGGCCCGACCGCATCCGCGTCAACGCGATAGCGCCAGGGATGGTGATCACGGAGCGTCAGCGCCGGCTGTGGTACCCGGACGACCAGACGATCGCCGAGTTGCGCACGCGTCAGGCCATTCCCGACGCGGTGACGCCCGACGACATCGCGAACATGGCGCTGTTCCTCGCCTCCGATGAGAGCCGGCGCATCACGCGCCAATGTTTTCAGGTCGACGCTGGTCTCGGCTAGCCCGTGAACCGAGCCGCTGTCGTAGAGGTCCGCTCCGTCTCCGACAGCAGCCGCGTGAGCGCACCTCACCTTGGGTCCGAGTTGGGCCAATAAGCGACATCGGCACGGAATGGCCCTAGTATGACCGTGGAGCGGCGAGCAATAAAAAGCGCTTACTCGCCCAGATGTTTACTGGGGACGCAAATGAACAGCGAGCAAAGCCACAAAATACACCTAAGTCTCGAGGATCAGCAGCGATTGCAAGAACTTCGGGCGCAAAAGCCGGCACGCAACACAGCCAAACCTGCCCTAGCTCCGGGAGCGATCCTGGCTGACCGGGTGGCCGAAACGGTTGGCTCCTGGCGTTTCATTATCATCCAGAGCGTACTACTTGGCATCTGGATCGTTCTGAACATGATGGCATTCATCAATCATTGGGACCCCTATCCCTTCATCTTGCTGAACTTAGTTCTTTCCTTCCAAGCAGCCTACGCAGCGCCCATCATCATGATGAGCCAGAACCGTCAATCCGAGATTGATCGCAGGCACGCAGAACACGACTACCGAATAAATGTGAAGGCTGAACTCGAAATCGAATTGCTGCACAACAAGATTGACGCCTTGCGTGAGCAGGAAATCTTACAGCTACTCAATATCATTCAACGTTTGTCTGCGCACCTTGCGCCCGAGCTTGTCGCGGCTATCGAGGCCGAAGCGGTGCCGCATAAGGCCTAGGTGACCTTCCTTGTCGCTGGACGTCAAGCGAGTCGCTGCCTCTAGGGATCGAGTGCTACGCGGGTCTTCCACAGTCGCGGACGGCTCCTACTCAATGACTGCTTTGAGTCACAAGCCGCCGATCGCGCTCTAGGTGGGAGACTTCCACTTTGCGCTGGCAAGCCGACGTTTGTGAGTACGCGTCCTAGCTAGCCTGCCTGCCCTCGCGCATCGTCGCCAGCACGATGTCGGCTGCGAGCACGCTCGGCGACTTGTTGCCGGTCGACATGATCGTATCGAGCTGGGCGAACGCTTCCACCTGCTGCCGGCGCAGCGGTGAATCGGCCAGAAGCTCCGTGAGCGCGGGCGCCAGCTTCTCTGGCGTGCAGTCTTCCTGCAGGAACTCCGGGATGACATCCTTGCCGATCACGAGATTGGCGAGGATCACCGAGGAGACGCGGATCGCGCGGCGCAGGATGAAGGCTTCGATCGCGCCGACGCGATAGGCCGTCACCATCGGAATGCCCGATAGCGCGAGCTCCAGCGTCACAGTGCCGGATTTTGCCAATGCCGCGCGCGCGATGCGGAAGGCGGCGCGCTTCTCGTTCTCGCCGACCACAATTTGAGGCTTGACCGGCCAGTTCGCGATGCCTTCACGAATGGTGGCTTCGAGATGCGGCATGGTTGGCAGCATCAGTTCGAACGCGCGGCCGTCCGTCCGCAATCGGCCGAGCGTCGCCCCGAACACGTCGAGATGGTGCCTGATCTCACTGCGACGGCTGCCGGGCAACACCAGCAAGACCGGCGGCTCGCCGTCGCGACGCGCCTGCTCCTCCGCGTTCGGCCGCAGCGAGGGCAATTGCTCGATCAGGGGATGGCCGACATAGCTGCATGGCGGTCCGCCGAGCTTGCGATATTCCTCCGGCTCGAACGGCAACAGGCCGAGCACATGGTCGACATAGCCGAGCATGGTCCGCGCCCGTCCCGGCCGCCAGGCCCAGAGCTGCGGCGAGACGTAGTCGACGATCGGGATCGCCGGATTGCGCGCCCGCACGCGGCGGGCGACACGGTGGGTGAAGTCGGGACTGTCGATGATGACGAGCGCGTCCGGCGCGGCTTCGGTCGCGGCCTCTGCGGTCTCGCGGATCAGCCGCAGGATCTTCGGCAATTGCTGCACGACCGCGGCAAAGCCGACGATCGAGAGCTGCTCGATCGGAAACAGCGTCTCGAGCCCCTGGCGGGCCATGGTGTGGCCGCCGACGCCCACGAACTGCACGCCGTCGCCGAGCCGCTGGCGCAGCACCTTCATCAAGGCGCTGCCGAGCCGGTCGCCGGATTCCTCCGTGGCGATCAGGAATATCTTGCGCTTGGGATCGCGACCTTGCATCACGCCGGCAGGCCGATGACGAAGAGATATTTGGCGTCGGCGAGTGCGATCATCGCCTGCGGCTCGGCCGCGATGGTGTTGCCGGCGACGACGGCAATGCCTGCGAGCCCCGCGGCGGCGACGCCCTCGAGGGTGCGCGGCCCGATCGTCGGCAGGTCGAAGCGCAAATCCTGCCCGCTCTTTGGGACCTTCACCAGCACGCCCCGCCCGGAGGCGGCGCGGATGCGGCCCTCTTCGCGCAGCCGTGCCACGCGCGCGAGCAGCGCATCGGTGCCCTCGATATCCTCGACCGCTACCACATGACCATCGATCACGACTGCGCCCTGGCCGATGTCGAACGGACCGAGCGCGGTCAGCACCGCGCGTCCGCGCTCGATGTCGGTCTTGCCGGTGTCGCTCGGCCAGGCGCGGCTGATGCAGCCCTCGGGCATCAAGAGGTCGGGCGCGACATCCTTGATGCCCACCATCCTAAAGCCGCCCTGCTCGAGAATGCGCCCGACGCCGGACAACAAATGATCGTCGCCGCCGCGGAAGGCGCGGATGACATTGCCAAGCAGCCGGAGCGTCGTGAAGTCGACCCGGACCTCCGAGAGCGAAGGCCGTACCAGCGTGCCGATGAAGATCAGGTCGCGGCAGCCCTCCTCGCGAAACAGCCGCATGGCGCGGCCGAGCTGGCCGACCGAGATCCATCGATGACGGAATTTTTCCACCCGTGCCGGATCGCAGGCCCCCCGAAGGGGAAACAGCACTGGTGTGATGCCGCGGGCAGCGAGCGAGTCGGCAACCGCGAACGGCATCGCGCCGCCGCCAGCGATCACGCCGACCGGCGATGAAATCTCCGAAGCCGCCGATGTCATGCCCGGGGCCATCGCATCATCACTTCGCGATGGCGGGAAGACAGAGCGGGCGCTTGCCCTTGCCGATGAAGTCGAGGATTTCGCCGATCGCCGGATCGTCACCGGCGAGCGGCCGCGCCGCCTCCAGGCGTTCGGCAAAGGTAGCGGGGCCATGGAAGAGCTTCTGGTAGAACGCGCGCACGGTCGCAAGCCGCTGCTTGGTGAACTTGCGCCGCTTCATGCCGATCAGGTTGAGGCCTTCGAGCACGGCATACTGGCCGTTGACGAGGCCGAACGGAATGACATCGTCGCGCACGCCGCACACCCCGCCGACCATAACCTGCGGGCCGATGCGGGTGAACTGGTGCACCGCGGACAGACCGCCGATGAAGACGAAATCGCCGATCTCGCAGTGACCGCCGAGCGTGGCCGAGGTCGCGAAGATCACGTCGTTGCCGACATGGCAGTCGTGGCCGACATGGCTGCAATTCATGAAATAGTTGCGGTCGCCGACCTCTGTGATGCCGCCGCCTGCGACCGTGCCGGCGTTCATGGTCACGGACTCGCGGATCGTGCAGCCCGAACCGATCTTGAGCTTCGTCAATTCGCCACGATAGCTGAGTGATTGCGGCGGCGTACCGAGCGAAGCGAACGGATAGATGGTGCAATCGTCACCGATCGTGGTCTGCGCGGTGATATGCACATGTCCGATCAGCTTGCAGTTTCTGCCAATCACGACATGCGGGCCGATGATGCAGAAGGGGCCGATCTCGGTGCCCTCGCCGATTACTGCGCCGTCCGCGATCCGTGCGGTGGGATCAATCTTACTCATCAAGCAATCTGACTCATCAAGAAGATCTGATTAGGTGTTGAAGTCGCTCGGTTTTCCGCTGGTTAGCGCGACTATGCCCGATCTGTCCAGTGACGTATGATCTCTCCCTGTTTCAAGTGCCGGATGAGGCAGCCTTCCCGGCGCATCAACAAGTTCACGCGGAGCTTCAGGTATCGTGGTGGTCAGGGCCTTGGCACTTCTCCTCGCGCAGCTCGCCGCCGCGCCGATCGTATCCGAGACGATCGAGACCGGCGAACACCGCCTCGTCGATCTCAAGACACTCGAATGCCGCGACATCACCCGCAGCACGGTGCTCCAGCGGGTCTGTTACGACCGTGCGCAGCAGGCTCTCGTCGTGGCTATGGACGGCGCTTACGACCGCTACTGCGGCGTGCCGGTTGAGACGGTCGAGCGCCTGCTGGGCGCACCATCCATGGGCCAGTTCTTCAAGCAGAACATCAAGCGCGGGGTCAGCGGCAGCCGGTACGCGTGTCCTGCACGCGAGCGCATCGAGAGAAGTTGATCCCGCTCAGTCGGTCAGCATGGCGCCGACATCGGCCTCCGCAACCACCTGGCCGTTAACCTTGGCGTCGCCGTGAAACCACCACATGGCCTTGCGGCGGCCGATCGAGCGCATGTGGTATTCGATGGTATCGCCGGGCAGCACCGGCTTGCGGAACTTGCACTTGTCGATGGTCAGGAAATACACCGCGCGCGGCTTGTCGGTGCCCTCGACCGATTTGATGCCGATCACACCGGCAGTCTGCGCCATCGCTTCGATCATCATGACGCCCGGATAGACCGGGCGATCGGGAAAGTGGCCCTGGAACGGCGGCTCGTTGAAGGTGACGTTCTTGATGCCGATGCCGCTGTAATCGGTGCGGATGTTAATCACGCGATCGATCAGCAGCATCGGAAAACGGTGCGGGAGCGTTTGCAGGATCATGTTGATGTCCACAAGCTCGAACCTGACCGGTGCTTCGTCCGTCACTCCCGTTCCTCCTGCTTCGGATCGGCCTTGCTGTCGCGCGCCAAGCGCTCGACCGCCAATATTTCCTTGAACCATTGCCTGGTCGGCTTGGCAAAAAAACCACCCCAGCGTCCGTTGGGAGGGACGTCGTCCTTGACGCCGCTCATGGCAGTCACCTGAGCTCCATCCCCGATCTTGACGTGATTGTTGATCCCCACCTTCGCTCCCAGCGCCACGTTGTCGCCGAGGGTCAGGCTGCCGGCAAGGCCGATCTGGGCTGCCAGCAGGCAGTGCCGGCCAATGGTCACATTGTGGCCGATCTGGACCTGATTGTCGATTTTGGTCCCTTCCCCGATCACGGTGTCGCGCAAGGACCCTCGATCAATAGTGGTGCCGGCGCCGATCTCCACATTGTTCTGGATCAGCACGCGGCCGGTCTGGGGCACCTTCAGATGGCCCTCGGGGCCGAAGAAGATGAAGCCGTAGCCGTCTTGGCCGATCGAGCAGCCTGGGTGGATCAGCACGTCGTTGCCGATCAGCGCGCACTGGATGGCGGTGCGTGCCCCGACATTGCAGTCCCGGCCGATCTTGACGCCCGGGCCGATCACGGCCCCCACGCCGACCACCGTGCCGCTGCCGATCTCCACGTCAGGGCCGATCACGGCCAGGGCATCGACGATCACGCCGTCCTCGAGCCTGGCCGTGGGGTCGATGATCGCCGACGGCGCGATGCCGTCGTTGCCGGTCCAGGATTGCGGCCGGAGCGCGTCGCCATGCCACTCCCGCGCGATCCTGACGAACGCGCGGAACGGCTGTGGCGCCCGCAGCACGGCTACGTGCGCGGGCACCCGAGCCTCGACGCGAGGGCTCACCAGGCAAGCACCGGCCTTGGTCGCCTTGAGCTCATCGGCATATTTGAGATTGTCGAAGAACGTCAGGTGCATCGGGCCGGCTTCGTCGAGCGAAGCAAGACCCCTGATGATTTGGCCGCCCCTTGCGGGATCGACCAGCTCCGCCTTGGTCAGCGTGGCTATGTCAGCCAGCGCTGAGGCGGGCGGCTGTATGAAGAAGGTCGGCTGCGCCATTCCACCCCGTCGCGGTCCGGCTTCGGCATGAAGCGGCCAAGCCGCATCATGCCTGATCTCCTGGATTGGCACGATCCCTTTCGGAAACCGGCTCCGTAGTCCGGATCGTGCCGTGCTGTTCGAATTAGAACGAGGTGCCGCCGCCGAACCGGAACTCCTGCGTACGGTCGTTCTTGCCCTTGGTCAGCGGCACGGCGTAGTCGAAGCGCAGCGGACCGAACGGCGAGGCCCAGATCAAGCCGACACCGACCGACGACCGGACGGCATTGCCGTTGTCATACACCAAGCCGGTGCAGGTTCCAGCCGAGGCTGGATTGACGGTCGACGGCGTGCAGCTCGAATTCTTGGTCGTGGTCAGTTCGTTGGTCACAGACCACGTCGTCGGGCCCTGATAGTCGAACAGACCGCCGGCGTCGGCGTAGACGGCGCCCTTCAGACCCACTTCCTTCGGCAAGAACCAGAACGGCATCTGCAATTCGAGCGAAGCGCCCCAATACTTGGTGCCGCCAAGCGCATCCTGCGTGCCGAAGGGGTTCAAATCGCGCGGGCCGATGCCGTTCGGAGCAAAGCCGCGGACCAGATTCGGACCCATCTGGAAATGATCCAGCATGCGCAGATCCTGGTTGCCGATCTTGTTCAGCATGCCGCCCTGGATGCGAGCGAGGCCGACGATATCGGACACCAGCGGAGTGTAGTACTTCGCGTCCACCACAGTCTTCAGGTAGGAGACGTCGCCGCCGACACCGGCGAAGTCCTGCCGGAAATCGACCAGGAGACCGTCGGTGGGGTTCTTGTTGTTGTCGAGCGTGTTGTAGGTCAGCGTGTAGCCGAGCGCCGAGGTCAGCGTCTTGCCGTTGGCAAGCTCCTTGCGGACCGGCAGCGAAGCCTCGCCGTCGCTGTAGCAGCCGAGGCCGTTGGTCGAGGCATCCAGAGGAATGCCGCTCGCCGCCGAGAAAGCCGGGCTTGGATTGAATGCCGCCGACCCAACTACGTTATTACAGTTCGCCAGGTAGGACGGCAGCGTGATTTCCTGCCTGTAGATCGAGTAGCGCACCTGCAGCGACAGATCTTCACGCAGGGAGAAGCCGAGGCGCGGCGAGAAGCCGAGCGTCTTGGTGCCGTAGGAGATGTAGCTGTTGGACCTCTGCTCGCGCTGATAGAGGTCGAGACCCAACGCGACCCGGTAGTCGAGCAGATAGGGTTCGACGAACGACAGCGAATAACCGCGGGCATACTGGCCGTAAGTCACCGCCGCCTTGGCGAACAGGCCGCGGCCGAGCAAATTGCGTTCGGAGACCGAGACTTCGGCCAGCGCGCCGTCGGTGGTGGAATAACCACCCGAGACCGAGAAGTCGCCGGTCGATTTCTCTTCCATGTCCACGAGCAGGATCACGCGGTCGCTCGACGAACCGGGCTCCGTCGTGATCTTCACGCTCTTGAAATAGTCGAGGTTCTTCAAGCGGCGCTCGGCACGGTCGACCAGCGCGCGGTTGTAGGCATCGCCCTCGGAGACGTCGAACTCGCGACGGATCACGTAGTCGCGCGTGCGGGTGTTGCCGCGCAGGTTGATGCGTTCGATATAGGTGCGCGGACCCTCGTCGATGTTGAACACGACCGACACGGTGTGCGCCTCGAAGTTGCGGTCGCCGCCGGGACGGACCACGGCGAAGGCATAACCGCGCCGCGAGGCTTCGATCTGCATCTCCTCGACCGATTTCTCGACCGATTCGACGTTGTAGAGCGAACCGACATTGACGCGCGAATAGTTGCGCATCGGGGTGGGATCGAAGTTCGGAATGCTGGAGCGGAAGTCGATCGAGCCGACCCGGTATTGCGAGCCTTCCTCGATCTTGAAGGTAACGTTGAAGCCCTTCTTCTCCGGATCGTATTCGGTGAGCGCGGCCACGACCTGGACGTCGGCGAAACCGTTCTTGAGATAGAAGCGGCGGATCAGGTCGCGGTCGGCCTCGACCCGATCGGGATCGTAGATGTCGCTGCTGGCGAGGAAGCTCAGCAGGTTCGATTCGTGCGTCTTGATGACGTCGCGCAGGCGGTAGGACGAGTACGCGTTGTTGCCGACGAACTCGATCGACTTGACGCCGGTCTTGGCGCCCTCCTCGACCGTGAAGATGAGATCGACGCGGTTGTTCGGCTGCTCGATGACTTCAGGCGTGACGCGGACGTCGTAGCGGCCGGAACGGCGATAGATTTCGGCGATTCGCAGCGTGTCGGACTGCACCATGGCGCGGGAGAAGGTGCCGCGCGCCTTGGACTGGACTTCACCGGTGAGCTGCTCGTCCTTGATCTTCTTGTTGCCCTCGAAGGCAATGCGGCCGATCACCGGGTTTTCCACCACGGAGACGACGATCTGGCCACCGGCACCGCGGTTGATCCTGACGTCCTGGAACAGGCCGGTCTCGATCAGCGCCTTGAGGCCGTCGTCGATGGCACCCTGATCCAGGCGACCGCCGGGACCCGGCTTGAAGTAGGAGCGGATCGTCTCCACCTCGACCCGGCGATTTCCTTCAACGGAAATCGACTGCACGGTCTGAGCAAGCGCAGACGAAGACACAAAGGCAGCCCCAACCGGGGCAAGCACCGGCGCGCCGAACATGATCAGGGTTGCGAGCAAGCCCCCCCGGAGTCGCAGTCCAAACTTCATTGCGCAACGCGCCCTTATCATTCCGTACCAGACCCAACCCCAACGCCGGTCTGGAGATTCCCCAAGTTCAAGCCGCTTGTAGACAATTTCACCGACGCCGCAAACGGTCGAGCGCGCCGTAATTTCATTTTCATTCCAAGACGTTGCCCAAGAGCAACGCCCGGGCAACGCCACAAAAAAGCCCCTATCAGGATGCGGCCATCCGCAGGATGTCATTATAGGTCGCAAACACCATCAACATCAGCACCAAGCCCAGCCCGATTCGGAACCCCATCTCCTGAGTCCGCTCGGACAGGGGCCGACCACGGGCAACCTCCGCCGCATAGAACATAAGGTGACCGCCATCGAGCAGCGGGATCGGGAACAGATTCAGCAGACCGATCGACACCGATAGCACCGCGCAGAGGTTGATCACGAACTGGAACCCGGCGCTGGCCGCCTGCCCCGACATCTTGGCAATGCCGAGCACGCCGCTGACCTCGTTCGGATTGCCGTTCCCGACGAACAACGAGCCCAGGAACTTGAAGGTGCTGGTGATGATGAACCAGACCTGCTCCACGCCGATCTTGAGCGCTTCGCCGACGCCGACCGGCGACGTCGAGGCTTCACCGGCCTGGGACTTGTGTTCGACGCCGAGCACGCCGAGACGGTGGCTGTTGCCGAAGGGATCCTTGCGCTCGAGCAGCGCCGGCGTCGCGGTCAGCGACACGATGGCACCGTCGCGCTTGATCTGGAAGGCAAGCGGCGAACCAGCATTCATTGCAACCATGCGCTGCATGTCGGCAAAGCTTTCAATCGGCTTGCCGTCGATCTGGACGACGACGTCGCCGATCTTGAAGCCGGCTGCCGCCGCAGCGCCGTCGGCGACGACACCGTCGACGCGCGCGATCGTGCTCGGCTTGCCGTAATACAGCGCCATGCCGGCGAAGATCAGCGCGCCCAGGATGAAATTGGCGATCGGTCCGGCGGCAACGATGGCGGCGCGCGGGCCGACCTTCTTGTGATGGAAGCTGCCGGCGCGCTCCTCGGCCGTCATGGCCGCAAGCTTCTCGGATGACGGGGTCGAAGCCTCGCTCTCGTCGCCGAAGAACTTGACGTAGCCGCCGAGCGGGATCGCCGAGATCTTCCAGCGGGTGCCATGGCGATCGTTGAAGCCGACCAGCTCAGGTCCGAAACCGAGCGAAAAAGTTAACACGCGAACGCCCGCCCAGCGCGCGACCAGGAAATGGCCGAGCTCATGGAAGAACACGACGATGGTCAGGACGAACAGGAAGGGAACCGCGTAGCCGAGGAGCCCATGGCTCAACGTGTTGAAACTATGGACGAAAAAGTCGATCATCGAATTCCCTCATCCAGCGCCGCAAGGCCCTGGCCCCGAACCATCTAGGATGCCTTTAAGGCAATTTGAGGCAATAGGGCGGCAGCCCTATTTCGCGCAACATGGTCAACAGCAATTGCATCGTCCGCTGATGTCAGCGGGGCCTGGTTCCCGCCACGAACCCAGTCGTCCAGCGTCGCCTCAACCAGCCGGGCAATCGCGCCGAACCGGATCTTGCCCGCGATGAAGGCGGCGACCGCGACCTCGTTGGCGGCGTTGTAGACCGTGGTCGCCCCCTTCCCGGTCCGGAGCGAATCGAAGGCCAGGCGCAGCCCGGGGAAGCGCTCGAAATCCGGCGCCTCGAAGGTCAATTGGCCGATCTTGGCCAGATCGAGCTTGGCGGCCGGACCCTTGATGCGGTCGGGCCAGCCGAGGCAATGCGCGATCGGCGTGCGCATGTCGGGTGAGCCGAGCTGGGCCACGACCGAGCGGTCGGAGAACTCGACCATGCCGTGGATGATCGACTGCGGATGAACGAGGACGTCGATCTCGTCCGGCGAGAGCGCGAACAGATAGGAGGCCTCGATCACCTCGAGCCCCTTGTTCATCATCGAGGCGGAATCGATCGTGATCTTCTGGCCCATGCTCCAGTTCGGATGCTTCAGGGCTTGCGCGAGTGTCGCCTGCTCGATGTCGGCAGGCTTCCAGGTCCGGAACGGACCGCCGGAGGCCGTGATGATGACACGGACGAGCTCGTCACGATTGCCCGAGGCGAGCGCCTGGAACAGCGCGTTATGCTCGGAATCCGCGGGCAGGATACAGGCGCCCGCTTTCGCCGCGCGCTGCATGAAGAAATCGCCGGCGCAGACGAGACATTCCTTGTTGGCGAGCGCGACATGCGCGCCGCGATCGACCGCCGCCAGTGCCGGCTTCAGCCCGGCCGCGCCACTCACGGCGGCCATCACCCAATCGGCCGGACGCGCGCCGGCCTCGATCACCGCGCTTTCGCCGGCGCCGCATTCGGTGCCGGTGCCCGCGAGCGCAGCCTTGAGCTCGGCAAATTTTGAGGTGTCGGCGATCGCGACGAAGCGCGCGGAAAACTCCTTCGCGAGCTTTGCCAGCGCCTCGACATTGCTGTTCGCCGTCAGCGCCTCGACACGGTAGCGCTCGGGAGAGGCGCGCAGCAGATCCATCGTGCTGTCGCCGATCGAGCCGGTGGCGCCGAGAACCGTGACGCTGCGGACGGTCGATGCCGCAGCCTTGTTGTTACGCAATGGAACCGCGCTCATATCTTCACCAAACCATAAGACCGCTTCCGGCGCTATGCACACCATGGCGGAGGAAGCCGATAATCCATGCCACCAGGATGGCGGCGACAAAACCGTCCAGACGGTCCAATAGCCCGCCGTGGCCGGGAATTAAGTGACTGGAATCCTTGACATCGAAGCGCCGCTTGACCGCGGATTCGAGCAGATCGCCGCAGGCCGACACGACCGAGAGGACCGCGGCGACGAGCAGCAATGGAGCCATCTTTCCGATCCCGCAAGCGGCAAAGCCGGCCGCGACCAAAAGGCTCGCGGAAAAGCCGCCGAGCGCCCCTGCCCAGGTCTTCTTCGGGCTGACGCGCGGCCACAGCTTCGGTCCGCCGATGCCGCGGCCGGCGAAATAGCCGCCGATATCGGTCGCCCACACCACGAGCAGCACGAACATCAGCGCGGCGCAGCCGTTCACGAGATCCTTCCGCAGCAGGATCGAGGCGAGTAGCGCCGCCGACGCATAGGCGAATCCGGAGGCAGCCCAGACGAACTTGCCCCGCGCGATCACCGTCACGATCGCGCCGCCAATGAGGCCGGTGATGATGGCGGTCTTGAGCGCGCCGAAGGCAACGCACAAGCCCATCGTGGCGATGACGATCGTCCCTGCCCCGGTCAGCGCGGTCGAGCCTGCGCCCACCACCATCAGCCATTCCGCGAACAGTCCGATCGACACCAGGGTAACGAGCAGCGCCCACAGCCAGCCGCCGGCATAAGCGAGCGCAATGGCGAGCGGCGCCAGCACCAGCGCCGCGAGGATTCGCATCACGAGATTGCTCGGGGCAGGCTGAGAGCCGGCCGGTGCGGAGTCGGGGTCGCTCACGAGGCGGTTTTCGCGACCAGGCCGCCGAAACGGCGCTCGCGCCTGGCAAATTCGGCGATTGCGCCTTCCAGCGCTGCCTTGTCGAAATCGGGCCAGTGAATCGGCACGAAGACAAGCTCGCTATAGGCGGCCTGCCACATCAGGAAGTTGGACAGGCGCTGCTCGCCACTGGTGCGGATGATGAGATCGGGATCGGGAATGTCGGGCGCGTCGAGATGCGCCCCCAGTGTCTCGGCATCGATCGTATCAGGATCGCGCCTGCCCTCGGCGACTTCGCGCGCGAGCTTCTGCGCCGCCTTCGCGATCTCCTGCCGGGAGCCGTAATTGAAGGCGACGACGAGCGTGAGCCGCGTGTTGTCGCGCGTCAGTTCCTCCGCCTCGTTGAGGAGCGCGCAGATGTCGCCCTCCAGCCCGTCCCGCTCGCCGATGATGCGTACCTTGACGCCGTCGCGATGCAGGCTCGCCAGATCGTTGCGGATGAAGCGGCGCAAGAGGCCGAACAGATCGCCGATCTCGCTTGCCGGACGCGACCAGTTTTCCGAGCTGAAGGAGAAGATGGTGAGATAGCGGATGCCAAGTTCATGCGACGCGCGAACCACGCGGCGCAGGGCCTCCACGCCGCGGCGATGGCCTTCCGCCCGGGGCAAGCCGCGCGCGGCCGCCCAACGTCCGTTGCCATCCATGATGATGGCGACATGCGCAGGCGCATCGGACCGATCGGGTCCTTCCGTTGCGGGCGCGGCGGCGTTGGACATGAGGCTGCCTTAAAGCATGATCCGGAAGAGTGCAAAGCGGCTTTCCGAAAAGATCATGCGCGAACAATAACCTAAAGCGCGATCCAGCGCGCTTTAAACGGTGAGGATTTCTTTTTCCTTGGCGGCCAGCAACTGATCGATCTCGGAGATCGTGCCGTCGGTCGCCTTCTGCACGTCGTCGGCGTGGCGCTTCTGATCATCCTCGGACATCTCGTGATTCTTCTCGAGCTTCTTGAGGACGTCGAGACCGTCGCGGCGGACATGGCGCGCGGCGACCTTGGCGGCTTCCGCGTATTTGTGCGCGACCTTGACGAGCTCCTTGCGGCGCTCCTCGTTGAGCTCGGGGATGCGCAGGCGCAGCACCTGGCCTTCGGTCGCCGGCGACAGGCCGAGATTAGAATCGACGATCGCCTTCTCCACCGCCTTGACCATCGACTTGTCCCAGACCTGCACCGAG
Organism: Bradyrhizobium sp. 76; assembly: GCF_023073025.1. NCBI lineage: Bacteria > Pseudomonadati > Pseudomonadota > Alphaproteobacteria > Hyphomicrobiales > Nitrobacteraceae > Bradyrhizobium > Bradyrhizobium sp. 76. Next base: position 583,559 of record NZ_JADPIS010000015.1, on the reverse strand, counting down.
ATCAGGCGCGGCTCCGGCACGCTGACGGTGGCGAGCTGGTTCAGCGGCATGTGGCTGCCATAGGCGTCGACCTGCACCGGATCGAGCATCGAGGCTGAGGCGCGACCGGTACGCAGGCCGCCAAGTTCGTGCTTGAGCGACTGGATCGCGCCCTGCATGCGGCGTTTGACTTCGTTGAGATCGAAATTATCCGTGGCCATCACGTTTCTCCTTCAAAATCCCGACGACCTCTCCGCACCCTTCCCTCGAGGGCGCAACGACAAGCCGTCAGCCGGCGACAATGGTTCCGTGGCCGCCGCCACGCAGTACAGCGCCGATCGAACCCGGCTCCGCGATCGAGAACACAATGATAGGCAGCGACGTCTCGCGGGCAAGCGCGAAGGCGGTCGCATCCATCACCTTGTAGCCGCCCTCGATCGCCTGCGAATGGGTCAGACGGTCGAATCGCGTCGCCGTCGGGTCTGTCTTCGGGTCGGCCGAGTAGACACCGTCGACATTGGTCGCCTTCAGCACCGCCTGGGCGCCGATCTCGGCTGCGCGCAGCACCGCGGTCGTGTCGGTGGTGAAGAACGGATTACCGGTTCCGCCGCCGAGCAGTACGATCCGACCCTCGGCGAGGTATTTGTGTGCCGCGGTGCGGGTGAACAGCTCGGAAATCTCGGGCATGACGAAGGCCGACAGCGTGCGCGCAGGCGTACCCTTGCGCTCGATCGTGGCTTCGAGCGCGAGGCAGTTCATCATCGTGGCGAGCATGCCCATGGTGTCGCCGGTCGGGCGCGACACGCCACGCGAGGAGACTTCGACGCCGCGAAAGAGGTTGCCGCCGCCGATCACGACGGCGACTTCGGTGCCGAGATGGCGGGCTGCGATCAGATCGTCGGCGACCCGGTCGATGGTCGGCTGATCAATGCCAAAACCCTGCGGTCCCGCGAGATATTCGCCGGACAGCTTGATCACGACGCGACGATAGACCGGATCAGTCATGAGCACTTTCCTTGTCCGAGCGCCGCTTCCGGCGGCACGCCGGAAGGAACGTTCCGGCGCTTACTTCTTGCCGCTGGCGGCCGCGACCTCGGCCGCGAAGTCGCTTTCCTGCTTCTCGATTCCCTCACCGAGAGCATAGCGCACAAAGCCCGCGATCTTCACCGCGCCGCCGACCTTGCCTTCGGCTTCCTTCACCGCCTGCGCCACCGACTTGCCGGTATCGTGGATGAAGGCCTGCTCGAGCAGGCAGACTTCCTTGTAATAGGTCTTCAGGCCGGACTCGACGATCTTCTCGATCACGTTCTCGGGCTTGCCCTGCTGGCGATATTTGTCGGCGAGCACGTCCTTCTCGCGCTTGACGACCGCCGGATCGAGACCGGACGGATCGAGCGCCAGCGGGTTGGCGGCCGCGACATGCATCGCGATCTGGCGGCCAAGCGTTGCGAGCTCGTCGGCCTTGCCCGGCGATTCCAGCGCCACGATTACGCCCATCTTGCCGGCGCCCTCGACGACGGCGCCGTGGACGTAGCTCGACACCACGCCCTGGCTGACTTCGAGCGAAGCTGCGCGGCGCAGCGTCATGTTCTCGCCGATGGTGGCGATCGCGTCATTGATTGCAGTTTCGATCGTGACGTCGCCGACCTTGGCGGCCTTGATGTTCTCGACATCGGCGCCGACGTTGAATGCGACCTGGGCGATCATCTTGACGAGGCCCTGAAACTGGCCGTTGCGCGCGACGAAATCGGTCTCGGAATTGACCTCGACCACGACGCCCTTGTTGCCCTTGACGAGCGCACCGATCAGACCCTCGGCGGCGACGCGGCCCGACTTCTTGGCGGCCTTCGACAGGCCCTTCTTGCGCAGCCAATCCTGCGCCGCTTCCATGTTGCCTTCGTTTTCGGTCAGCGCGGCCTTGCAGTCCATCATGCCTGCGCCGGTCGACTCGCGCAGGTCCTTGACCATCGCAGCTGTGATCGTTGCCATCGTTCAAAATCCTTTTTGCCTGCCGGTTTGCCGCGGCGCGGCCAGATCGCCTCGCAGCGGTCCATCTCAGGAATTCGCGTCAACTGAAATGGTGGCCGGAGCTTGTCCGGCCAACCCATCGCTCTTTTTGACTATTCCGCTTCCGCGGTCAGCGCCTTGGCCTTGGCCACCCAGGCGTCCGCGCGGCTCGGCAGGCCGACTTCTTCGCCGATCTTGTGCGCGGTGTCGTGATCGAGCTCGGCCAGCTGCCAGAAGTGGAAGATGCCGAGGTCGTTGAACTTCTTCTCGATCGCGCCCGACACGCCAGGGAGCTTCTTGAGGTCGTCGGAGGTGCCGCGCGGACCGGCGAGGCCCTGGAAGCCGCTCGTGGCGGCCGGCAGCTCTTCTGCGGCCGGCCGAACCGAAGCGCCGACGTCGATGCCGGAATCGCCCTGGGCGCGCGAAATGCCGTCAATCGCTGCACGCGCGATCAGATCGCAATAGAGCGCAATCGCGCGGCCGGCGTCGTCATTTCCCGGCACCACATAGGTGATGCCCTTCGGATCCGAATTGGTGTCGACGATCGCCGCGACCGGGATGTTGAGCCGCTGGGCTTCCTGGATCGCGATGTCTTCCTTGTTGGTGTCGATCACGAAGATCAGGTCGGGCAGACCGCCCATGTCCTTGATGCCGCCGAGCGAGCGGTCGAGCTTGTCGCGCTCACGCTGAAGCGTCAGGCGCTCCTTCTTGGTGTAGGAGGAGGCATCGCCGCCGGCGAGCACGTCGTCGAGATGACGCAGGCGCTTGATCGAGCCCGAGATCGTCTTCCAGTTGGTCAGCGTGCCGCCGAGCCAGCGCGAATTGACGAAGTACTGAGCGCAGCGCTTGGCTGCGTCGGCAACGCCGTCCTGTGCCTGGCGCTTGGTGCCGACGAACAGGATGCGGCCGCCCTTGGCGACGGTGTCGCTGACCGCCTGCAAGGCGTTGTGCAGCAACGGCACGGTCTGCGCGAGGTCGACGATGTGGATGTTGTTGCGAGCGCCGAAAATGAACGGCGCCATTTTCGGATTCCAGCGGTGAGACTGGTGACCAAAGTGCACGCCGGCTTCGAGGAGCTGACGCATAGTGAAATCGGGTAGTGCCATCGTTCTAATTCTCCGGTTGGTTCCTCCGGAAGCGTGTGAGCAGGACAGAGCGTTGTCGCCCCGGCTGCCACCGGACGGCCTTGTGAGCCATGCTTCCGTGTGAGATAGCGCGGTGTATAGCGCGATTTCGACCAGAAGCAAGGAAATAAGGGCCTTTCGGGGCGGCTTTCGCCCGCGAGAGGCCCCTTCCGTAAAGACCACGCTGCGGCCTAGCCCCTGCCTAGCATCTGGGCTGGTTCGGCGGGCACTTCTTTGCCGCCGGCGGCGGAGCCGGAGGACGCGGTGGGGGGGCTGCCGGGCGCGGCGGCGGCGGTGGCGCGACGGCCATCCGGGGCGGCGGAGGTGGCGCCGGCCGGGCGACCGGCGGCGGCGGCGCGGGTCGCGCCATTGGCGGCGGCGCCGGCCGAGCTACCGCCACGGGCGGAGCTGCCCGTGGCGGTGGCGGCGGCGCGATACGCGGCGGAGGCGGAGGCGCTGGCCGGGCCACGGCCTGAGGCCGCGGTGGTGGAGCCGACGGCCGGGCAGCCTGGGCGGGAGCAGCGGTCGGCTGATGCTGCGGCCGGATCGGCTCCCGCGCCGCCGAGGGCGGCGGCGTGACCGGTCGTCCAACTGGGCCAGGAGGCGCAGGCGTGCGGGCAGCAGACGGCGAACCAGCCGGCTCGCGGATCGCGGACTTGCCATGGTCCCCAGGCCCGGTCCCGGGCGGGGTCTGGGCCACCGGCGGCTTCGGCAGTTGGCCGGGGACAGCGGCCGGGTTTGTCGCCGTGGGCGCCGTCGCCGATGCGCCGGTCGGCGCACCGGGATGGGCTGGCGGCGTGGTGCCGGGAGCAGCAGTGGTCGGCGCCCCCGGATGGTTCGGCAGCGGCGCGCCGGGTGCAGTGGCCGTGGGCAGCCCGGGTCTGCCGCCCGGCAGAGGCCCGGCTCCCGCTGGCGGTACGGGCGGACCGCCATGGGTGCCGGGAACCGGCAGCGTGTTGGCTTGGGGCAGCTTGGCCGGTGGCGTGGCAAGTGGACTGACAAGTGGACTGGCAGGTGAAGCGGTCGGTGGCGTCCCGGTCGGCGCGGCATTGGCGGGCGTCGCCGGGGGCGTTCCTGGCCTCGCCGTCGGCTGCATCGTTGCGCTCGCTGGCATCGGCGCCTTGCCCTGCTGAATCAGGGCGGCGCGCTGCACGGCCGCCTGCGGCATGGCGGGACCAGCCGGATTGGTGCGCCCGGCAATGGCCGGCGTGAGATTGCTCGCTCCGACACCGGCACCCGCGCCCGCCGGCGGTGCCGGCGGCTGGTTGATCACCGTGTTGATGACCGTCCGATTATGGATGTTCTGATAGATGATGTTGTTCGGCGGCGGTGCAACATAGAGCGGCGGCCTGACGAACACAGGAATCGGCACGAACATGGGCTGCGGCAGCACGAACAGGCCGATCACCGGCATCGGCGGCGACAGCACGACGAAATCCGGCGGCGGCGGCGGCAGATAGTAGACCGGCGGCGGCGGTGGCGGCGCGAAGCCAAAATCCGGATCGCTGAAATACAGCACGGGACGGTCGACATAGACCACCTCCTCCGGCGACGGTGGCGGCACGTCGTAGTCGATCATCGCGAAGCTCGGCGGAGGCTCGGCCGGCGCGGTGAGAATCGCCAGGCGCCGGCGCGCATCTGCCGCATGCGGACCGCGCGAATAGCGACGCAGGTACGACCAATAGGCTTCCGGCGTGTCGGTACGATAGGTTCGCCGCCAGGTGATGGCCTCACGGCGCGCCGCGACGATCGCCATCACGCGCTTCGACAGCGGATCGCCGGGATAGGCGGTGAGAAATTCTTCGTAGGCCGGCAGCGTGTCGCGCGTGAGCGCGGCGGCATAGGCATCCTGCACGCCGAGATCGCGGATCGGCTTGTTGCGGATCGCGGCGACCTGGTCGGGTGCGGCCTCAGGCGGCGGTGCGTCGGGCCCGCGCTCGAAGAACGAGAATTGGGCGGAAATCTTCTGCTCGTTCCAGGGCACTTGCGCGCCCTTGCTGGCCTCGTTGACGCGCAGGCGAACGCGGTCGAACACCTCGGGCAGCGGCAGGCCGCCGGTGCGGATCATCTCCGCCAGCGACTGCGCATAGATGCCGTAAGGTCCGGGCTCCTCGGGCGCCACCGTGCCGGGCGCGGCGTTGAAAGCGATCAGCATGTTGGCGTCGGGCTCGACCAGCGCAAGTCCGCTCGCGATCTGCTGGCCGCCCTCCACGAAGGGCTGCGCCCGCGCAGCGTCGAGCACGACGATGTTGGCCTTGAGCGGAACGGAAGCCAGCTGGCGAAGATAGTCGCCGATGCGCAGGCCTTCGGTCGGAATGTCGGTGTCGCGGGTGATGTTGGAATCGACCGGGATGAAGTAGTTCTCACCCGCAAGCTGCACGCCATAGCCGGCGAGATAGACCATCGCAACGGTGCCCGGGCCTGAGGCCTGCGCCTTCTGGATGAAATCGCGAAAGCTCTTGCGCAGCGTGTCGCCGTCGAGATCGCGCGCGCCGACGACGTCGAAGCCCGCCGCCTGCAGCGTCTGCGCGATCAGGCCGGCATCGTTTGCCGTCGTCGCCAGCGGCGACTTGGCGTAGGCGCCGTTGCCGACCACGAGCGCGATACGCTTTTCCTGCTGCTGCGCACGCGCCGGATCCGGCGCGCCCGCGGCAAGGACCGCGATCGGCAGGAGAAGGCAAATGAAGGCTCTGAGCGTCCCACGCATGGCTTGCTTGCCCGTTTTTGTTGTTGAGGTGCCGCCACGCATCAGACGCGTGGCCAGCTGAATGGCACTTGAACGAAAGGCTTCCAATTGAACGAAAGGCTTCCAAATAGCGAAGGCTTGGATTGAGGCGGCGGCATGGCGCCCGGCACCAACGCCAGGCGCCTGCGTCAGCCTCGCGACAACGAGCCGGCGCGAGCCGGTCCGTCTCGTCAGATCTGCGCGATCAGGTCGACCGTTCCCGTCGTGAGCCGATAGATGCCGCCGACGACCTTCAGCTTGCCCTGCTCCACGGCCGCATTGAGGATCGGCGCTGCCGACTTCAGCTTCGCGACGTTGTCGATGACGTTCTGCCGGATCGCCTTGTCGAGGACGTCCCCACCCTGCTGCATCGCAGCCTTGGCGGCGGGCGCGATCGCATCGACCAGCGAGGGAATATGGCCCGGCGGCGGCTTGTTGTCCTTGATCACCTTCAGCGTGGCATCGACCGCACCGCAAGCGTCATGGCCGAGCACGAGGATCAGCGGCGTATTCAGCACGGCGACCGCGTATTCCATGCTGGCGATGGTCTCGGTGCCGGCGAAATTTCCGGCAACGCGGCAGACGAACAGATCGCCGCGGCCGGTGTCGAAGGCATATTCCGGCGCGATGCGCGAATCGGCACAGCTCAGCACGGCCGCGAACGGATTCTGTCCGCCGGCCAGCGCCTCGCGCTCGTGCTTGAAATCGTGCCGCCGCGAAACGCCGTCGACATAGCGCGCATTGCCTTCCGTCAGGCGCTTCAATGATGCGTCGGGCGACAGCACGTTCTGCGGCTTTGGCGGCGTCTTGGTCTCCTTGGCGAAGGCTCTGCCGGTCAGGGCGAGGCCGAGCGCCGAGGCGCCCAACAACATCGCGGACCGCCGCGACGGCGCGATCCTCTCATGTGGGGATTCATTGCACTTGGCGCACATGTCACGATCCCTCCCGGCGCGATGGGCCAACGGCCTCACGGTGATCATAGCCGCAACGCTGTGACGACACCACAAATGACGGTGCGGGCGGGACCGAATTAGCGCGGGGCTATTCCGCCAGCCGAAGCTCTGCGATCGTCGTCCGGGCGGCCGGTTCATCCAAAGGCAGGAAATCCAGCGGCCCCTGGTTTTTATAGCCGGACGTCATCGCAAGCGTGAGACCCCAGCCCAGCACCCCAGTGCTCGCGTTCGCGATCATAGCGCTCTTGCGCTGACTGAAGCGCGCTACGAAGAACACGGTCTGGCCTGACTGAGCCGAGAAGTCCACGCGCGTGACACCGAGCGCCGCTTCCTCTGCTACGAACTGGTGCTGGCCTGCCGGACGGTCGACATAGACATATGTCCCGGTCTTCAGGCCCTTGATCGGCGTACCGTCGAGGGAAAATTCCCAGTCCGGATCGCCGATGCCGCCGAAGCCCTTCTCGCGAAACACGACGACGCGGGCCTGCCCGGCTTTCGGCGGACCCAGCTTTCGTACCGTTTCCGAATATCCCAGCCCGCTCCTCGCCGTCTCACAGCCGCACAGCAGTGCCGCAGCCATGAGCAATACCAGCCCACGCAATAGCATAACGCCCCCAGATTTTCCCCGAGCGCATGCTAACGGAAAACAGCGACAGGTTGCAACAGGGCGGCGGCATCCCCCACGCAAAACATGCAACCGCCTGCAACAGCGTGCGTGTGGCTAGAGCTGCTGCACGTCGACGACGCCAGCGACCGCCTTGATGGCGCCGGCGATCTGCGGCGAGACCTTGAAGCGGCCGGGCAGCTTCATCTCGACCTCGGTCTCGAGGTCGAGCATCATGACCAGCGAGACCTCGCCGTCGCCGTTGGAGCGGGGCGCGGTGCCGGGACTGCCGACCTTCGGCGCGGCGCCGTTCGAAGCGGCCATGTCGGGGCCGGCGAGACGCTTGGCGATCGATTCCAACGGCTTGGTATCGCGCACGAAGATGCGCAGGCCCTTCTGCGTCTTGGCCGCGGCCTCGTCCAGCGGCTCGGCGTGGAGCACGCGCGCGCGGACGTCCTCGCCCTGAAGCTCGGCGCCGAGCTGGAGCAGCACCGCGGCGCCCGGTTCCAGGACGTCGCGATATTGCGCGAGGCCTTCGGAGAACAGCACCGCCTCGAAGTGACCCGTGGGATCAGAGAGCCCCATGATGCCCATCTTGTTGCCGGTCTTGGTCCGCCGCTCCATGCGCGACACCACGGTGGCCGCGACCTTGCCTGCCGTGGCGCCGGTCTTCACCGCGCGCGAGAACTCGGCCCAGGACTGTACGCGCAGCCGCTTCAGCACGGTGGCGTAATCGTCGAGCGGATGTCCCGACAGGAAGAAGCCGATTGCGTCATATTCACGGCGCAGCCGCTCGGCCGGCAACCATGGCTCGATCTGCGGCAGCATGATGGTCGGCGCGTCGGCCGAGCTGCCGAACATGTCGTTCTGGCCGATGGTTGCGGCTTCGTTCGCCCGCTGGCACGCGGCGAGAATCGAGTCGGCGCCGGCGAAGACCCGCGCCCGGTTCGGCTCCAGCGTTTCGAATGCGCCGGCGGCGGCCAGGCTTTCGATGATGCGCTTGTTGATCGCGCGCGGCGACACCCGCGCGGCAAAGTCGGCGAGCGAGGTGAACAAGCCGTTCTTGGTCCGCTCCGCGATGATCTGCTCGACGGCCGCGATGCCGACGCCCTTCAGCGCCGCGAGCGCGTAGTAGATGGTTTTGTCGCCGACCTCGAAAGTCGCGCCGGAACGGTTGACGTTGGGCGGCTCGACCTTGATGCCGAGGCGCTGCGCCTCGGCGCGGAATTCGGAGAGCTTGTCGGTATTGTTGAGATCGAGCGTCATCGACGCCGCGATGAACTCCACCGGGTAATGCGCCTTCATGTAGGCGGTGTGGTAGGACACCAGCGCATAGGCCGCCGCGTGGCTCTTGTTGAAGCCGTAGTCGGCGAATTTCGCCAGCAGCTCGAAGATGGTGTCCGCCTGCCCCTTCGGCACACCGTTCTTCACCGCACCGGCGACAAAGATCTCGCGCTGCTTCTCCATCTCGGCGCGGATCTTCTTGCCCATGGCGCGGCGCAGCAGGTCGGCGTCGCCGAGCGAATAGCCCGACATCACCTGCGCGATCTGCATCACCTGTTCCTGGTAGATGATGACGCCGAAGGTCTCCTTGAGAATCGGCTCCAGCACGGGGTGGAGATATTCCGGCTCCTCGTCGCCGTGCTTGCGCGCGCAATAGGTCGGGATGTTCGCCATCGGACCCGGCCGATAGAGCGCGACCAGCGCGATGATGTCCTCGAAACGGTCGGGGCGCATGTCGACCAGCGCGCGCCGCATGCCCTGGCTTTCAACCTGGAACACGCCGACCACCTCGCCGCGCGCCAGCATCTGGTAGCTTTCGGCATCGTCGATCGGCAGCGTCGCGAGATCGACGTGGATGTCGCGCGGCTTGAGCAGTTTGCACGCGACGTCGAGCACGGTCAGCGTTTTCAGGCCGAGGAAGTCGAACTTCACGAGGCCAGCTGGCTCGACCCATTTCATGTTGAACTGGGTCACCGGCATGTCGGATTTGGGATCGCGATACATCGGCACGAGTTCGCTCAGCGGCCGATCGCCGATCACGATGCCGGCCGCATGCGTCGAGGCGTGGCGGGTCAGGCCTTCGAGGCGCTGCGCGATGTCGAAGGCGCGCGCCACCACCGGGTCCTCGTCGCGGAACGCCTGCAGCTTCGGCTCGCTCTCGATCGCAGCCGCCAGCGTCACCGGCGCGGCCGGATTCTGCGGCACGAGTTTTGTGAGCTTGTCGACCTGCCCATAGGGCATCTGCAGCACGCGGCCGACGTCGCGGAGCACGCCGCGGGCCTGCAGCGTACCGAAGGTGATGATCTGCGCGACCTGGTCGCGACCGTAGCGCTCCTGGACGTACCTGATCACCTCGCCGCGGCGGTCCTGGCAGAAGTCGATGTCGAAGTCGGGCATCGAGACGCGTTCCGGATTGAGGAAGCGCTCGAACAGCAGGCCGAACTTGATCGGGTCGAGGTCGGTGATGGTGAGCGCCCACGCAACCAGCGAGCCTGCGCCGGAGCCGCGGCCCGGCCCGACCGGGATGCCCTGTCCCTTTGCCCATTTGATGAAGTCGGAGACGATCAGGAAGTAGCCCGCGTATTTCATGCGCATGATGACGTCGAGCTCGAACGCAAGCCGCGCGTTGTAATCTTCTTCCGTCGTGCCTTGCGACAGCCCGTGCACGCGCAGACGGTTGGCGAGCCCCTCCTCTGCCTGCCGCTTCAATTCGGCCGCCTCGACGGAGGCGGCATCGGAGCTTGCGGCAGCGCCGACCGTGAAGAACGGCAGGATCGGCTTGCGCGTCATCGGCCGGAACGAGCAGCGCTCGGCGATCTCCACGGTCGAGGCCAGCGCCTCCGGAATGTCGGCGAACAGCACCGCCATCTCGGCGCGGGTCTTGAAGCGGTGATCGGGCGTGAGCTGCTCGCGCTCGGTCTCCGCGATCAGCCGCCCGCCGGCGATGCAGAGCAGCGCGTCATGGGCTTCGTAATCGTCGGTCGCGGCGAAATACGGCTCGTTGGTCGCAACCAGCGGCAGGCCCTTGGTGTAGGCGATGTCGATCAGGCTGCTTTCGACCCGCCGCTCCTTCTCGGTGTTGTGGCGCTGCAATTCGATGTAGAGGCGGTCTCCGAACAGGCTGGCGAGACGCTCGCAGCGCGCCGCCGCGAGCTCGTTATAACCGCCGGCAAGCGCCAGCGAGATCGGCCCGTCCGGACCGCCCGTCAGCGCGATCAGGCCTTCGGTCTCGCCTTCGAGCCAGTCGAACTTGATGTGGGGGGCATGAGTGTCGGGCGTCTCCAGGAACGCGCGCGAGTTCAGCCGCATCAGACTGCGGTAGCCGCGCTCCTGCGCGGCCAGCAGCACCACGCGCGAGGGCAGAAGCGCGTTGCGGGCAGTGGGATCCTGGTCGCCGAATTCGATCGCGAGTTCGCAGCCCACGATCGGCTGGATTCCGGAGCCCGCCATCTTGTCGGAGAACTCCAGCGCACCGAACATGTTGTCGGTGTCGGTCAGCGCCAGCGCCGGCTGATGGTCTTTCTTGGCTAGCTCGGCGAGCTTGGCGATCTTGATCGAGCCCTTGAGCAGCGAATAGGCCGAGTGAACGTGAAGGTGGACAAATCCGGCGCTCGGCATGGTCGCGTGACGGCCTCTTGCAGATGAGATGGAGCGGTCGCCGGCACCGGAGGCATCCTGCACTCGCCTGGCCGACTCGCCCCACGATGGTGGGGCGCCACGCTGCCAGAGTCCACGCCGGAGCGGCCGATCAGCCGCCTCGTCCTGCTTTTCCCCAACCTAGGCCCGCGCCTAGAGCTGCGGGAGCACCTGGGCCCAGATCGCGATCATCCCGACAAACAGCGCGATTGAGGCCAGCGCGGCGGCTTCTTCGACGAAAATCCTGAACATGGCTTGCTCCATGGCGAGAACGTATGAAGAACATTGTTCTCATTTCGTTCTCAGGAGTCAAGCCATCTTCGCCACCTCGAAACCGAATGGTTAACCCGCTGAACCTGAACAACAAAAAAGCCCCGGCCGATGGCCGGGGCTTCCGCCGACCGCTCGAAGTCGAGCGATCGAGGTCAGGCTTCTGCTCAGTAACGGCCGAGGCTCGGGCCGCCGAACTTGTAGTTCAGGCGGACGAGGCCCATGTCGACGTCCTGACGGATGCGGTCGGTCGAAGGCACCAGCGCGAAGGTGACGTTCTTGTCCTGCAGGAAGATGTGGTTGTACTCGACGCCGACCGACCAGTTCGGCGCGAAGCCGTACTCGAGGCCGGCACCGACCGTGCCACCCCAACGGGTCTGATCGTTCGAGGACAGCAGTGCGCCGCCAATGGTCGAGACTTCGTACTTGCCGCCGGCGACAGCCGCACCGCCCTTGGCGTAAATGAGGACGTTGTTCCAGGCGTAGCCGATCTGACCGGTGATCAGACCGAACGAATCGATCTTGGAGCGGTTGCGAGTGGCGAACAGCGCGCTGACGTTGTCGCCCGAGAAGTCAGCCCAGTTGCCCTGACCTTCGATGCCGAATACCCACTGGCCCGACTGCATGCGGTAGCCGATCTGACCGCCGACCGTGCCGCCGGTCGCATCGTGCGAACCCTCGCGGCCACCGCCGACGAGATCCCAGGTCGAATGCGCGGAACCGCCGCCGCCGTTGACACCGATGTAGAAGCCGCTCCAGTCGTAGATTGCGGCAACCATCGCCGGCGCCTTGGTGTAAGGCCGCGCAGCGAGGTCAGCAGCCACCGCCGGTGCAGCCGCGCCGAGCGCGACAAGGCTCACAGCAGCAAGCAACAGATTCTTGTTCATTTGATTCCCGTTCCAGTTTCGTCGTTAGGCCCCCGGGCCGTGGCGTCGTCATACCAGCGCTCGACGGAATTGCTGTAACCTCGACGCCACAGTCCGCGCCAAAGGATCGCGCTTCATTAATGAAGATTTACCAGCGCGCGCGGGAAACCCTTTGAAACAAGTGTGTTCATGAGTTCCATCGTCGGCTACACGACATCTGCAGCACGTGCGGGTGACAACGTCGCGCGCACGTTCGCGTGATTGGAGAATTGAATGCGCAGACGAAGTGCTCTCCCCATTGTCGCCACATTTTCGCTCGCTCTCGCCACATTTGCGCTCACGCTCGACGCAAGCACGCCGGCGCGCGCGTTCGGTACTCACCATGCCTTTTGTCTCACCGGCGATGAATGGCCGGGGCTGAGCAATTGCACGTTCGATACTTACGCGCAGTGCCAGGCGAGTTCGTCGGGCCGCGCCCTCACCTGTATCGCGAACCCGTATTTCGCAGGCCAGAGCGACGATCCCTATGCGTATCAGAACAGGCCGCGGCCCCAGGTGCCGGGTTATTCACCCGGTTACTACGTGCCGCGCTGAGATGCGTCGCGCTCGCCTCGCGCTGTTCGCGATCGGCCTATTCCTCGCGGGCGCGCCTGCGCACGCGCAGACCTACGATCCGAGCTATCCGGTCTGCACGCAGATCTACGGTCCCGTCGGCTATTTCGATTGCCGCTACAGGTCGCTCGAGCAGTGCAGATTCTTGGCCGTCGGTCGGTCGGCGACGTGCGTGGCGAACCCGTATTTTGCGCAGAAGAAGCCCCCTCGCCGCCCGAGTCGCGTCAACTAAATCGGGACGCTGATATGCGGCCTGCCTTGCATTGAGCGTCCAGTGTTGACGCGGGCTGATCCGGGTTTAAGTACGACAGAGAAATCTTGCAGGGGTGGCGACGTTCGCTGGGCTGGTTCCCGTTGACGCCACCATTGCAGGACATATGACGACATCGAAGCAAGCGACATCGCAGCAAGCGACCTCGCCCCGCGCGACCGCGGCCTCCAGGCCCCCTCATCTCGCCATCGTCCTGTTCTCGCTCGCGATGGGCGGCTTTGCGATCGGAACCACCGAATTCGCATCGATGAGCCTGTTGCCGTTTTTCGCCGCCGACCTTGGGATCGACGAGCCGACCGCGGGACACGCGATCAGCGCCTATGCACTCGGCGTCGTGCTGGGCGCGCCGCTGATCGCCGTGCTCGGCGCACGATTGGCGCGGCGCGCACAGCTCTTGGTTCTGATGGCCGTGTTCGCGCTCGGCAATGCCCTCACCGCGCTGGCACCGGGCTTTGGCTCAATGATCGCGGCGCGATTTCTCTCGGGCTTGCCGCATGGCGCCTATTTCGGCATCGCCGCGCTGGTCGCAGCCTCGCTGGTTCCCCAACATCGTCGCTCGCAGGCGATCGGCCAGGTGATGCTCGGCTTGACCGGCGCCACCATCATCGGTGTGCCTCTGGCCAATCTGATTGGGCAGGCCATCGGCTGGCGCGCGAGCTTCGGCCTCGTGTCGGTGCTGGCGTTGCTTACGGTGCTGCTCTGCGCCCTGTTCGCGCCGCGCGACCAGGCCGGCCGGTCCGATCCGCTGCGGGAGCTCGGAGCGCTGCGAAGCGGCCGCGTCTGGATCACGCTGGCGATCGGCGCCATCGGCTTCGGCGGCATGTTCGCCGTCTATACCTATCTGGCGACGACGCTGATCGAGGTGACCAAGGTCAGCCCCGCGCTCATACCACTTTTTCTGGCCGTGTTCGGCATCGGCGCCACGCTCGGCAATCTGGTCATACCGCGCTTTGCCGATCGTGCGCTGATGCCGACGGCGGGCGGCATCCTTCTGTTCTCGGCGGTTGCGCTGCTGGTGTTTCCGCTTGCCGCCGGCAATCCCTGGGCGCTGGCGGCAGACGTCTTCGCCATCGGCGCCGGCGTCTCGCTCGGAGCCATCCTCCAGACGCGGCTGATGGACGTCGCCGGAGACGCGCAGGCGCTCGCCGCCGCACTCAACCATTCGGCGTTCAACACCGCCAATGCGCTCGGCCCGTTCCTCGGCGGCCTCGCCATCCGCGAGGGGCTGGGGTGGACCTCCACAGGTCCCGTCGGTGCCGCGCTGGCGGTGCTGGGTTTCCTGATCTGGATCGTCGCCTATCGCGACGCCAGGTCTGTTGAAGCCAGGTCTGCTCCGGGCGATGTCAGCTCAGGAAAAAGCGCAGCCCCACCGGAGAATCCCCCGGCGAGACCGGCGCCGCCGCTGGCGCCGCATCATCGAAGCCGTTCGGATGCTGCCCGAGAGCCGGTGGCTTGAGGACGCCTCCTTAACCAGCCAGCGTCACGATTAACGGTCCACTTCGCGTGGCGATCACGGTGTGCTCGTATTGAACGGTCGGCGCCTCGGGGCTGCTATAGAGCGTCCACGGATCATCGCCATCCTGTGCCCATTCGGCGCCAAGGGACAGGAACGGCTCGACGGTGAACACCAGGCCTTCGCTCATGATGCGGCGTTCGGAGCGGTCGGGCCATGTTGCGATCTCCGTCGGCTCCTCATGGAGCGACAGGCCGACGCCGTGACTGGCAAGGTTCCTGACCAGGCTGTAACCGTTCTTCCGCGCAAAGGTACCGATGGCCTGACCGATACCGGCAATCGGTTTGCCGGCTCCGACCTGCTGCAGGCCCGTCCACATCGCGCGCCGGCCATCCCTGCAAAGACGTTCGACGGCGCGGGTTGCGGGCGGAACGGCGAACGACGCTCCCGTGTCCGCAAAGAAGCCGTTCTTCTCGGCTGACACGTCAATGTTCACGAGGTCCCCGCGCGCGATCCGCCGATCGCCCGGGATGCCATGAGCGATCTCCTCGTTCACGCTGATGCACGTCGCCCCGGGAAAGTCGTAGGCCAGCTCCGGAGCCGAACGTGCGCCGGCAGCCTCCAGCAGTGTTCGCCCGATCCGGTCGAGCTCGGAGGTGGTCATGCCCGGCTCGAGCGCCTTCCCCATTGCCTCCAGGATATTGGCGACGATGCGCCCGATCTCTTTCAGGCGCGCGAGGTCCTCGTCATCCGAGATTGTCATGTCATGCTCTTCCGAAAGCCGGGACATAGCCCTTGGGAAGGCGGCTTGCAAACGAAAGAGATCGTTTCCAAAACGCGTTCAGATTTCGTCGAGCAAGATGCGGACTTTGGCAGCCAGGTCTTCGATAGCGAAGGGCTTTGGAAGCAGATGCTTGCCGGCATCGAGCACGCCATTGTGAACGATTGCATTGCGCGTGTAGCCGGTGGTGAACAGCACTTTCAGCGTCGGGTATCGTCTCGACAGCTCGGCCGCAAGCTCGGCGCCGGTCATGTCGGGCATGACGACATCCGTGAACAGCAGATCTGGAACGAAACCATTTTCGATCGTCCTGATCGCCTCTCTGGCACTGGCTGCCTCGATGACGACGTAGCCGAGTTCGCGCAGGCTTTCGGAAGACATGCTGCGGACGCGCTCGTCGTCTTCCACGACGAGAATGGTTTCGTTCTGATGGCTCGCACCGGCGGGTATCTCTTGCTGCGACAGGTCCGAGCCCGCCTCCTCGCCGGCGAAGCGTGGAAGATAGATCTTCACGGTCGTGCCAACGTCGACTTCCGAGTCAATTTTGACATGGCCGCCCGACTGCCGCACGAAACCGTAGACCTGACTGAGGCCGAGGCCGGTGCCCTTGCCCACGACCTTGGTCGTGAAAAACGGATCGAACACCTTGCCGAGCACATCGGCCGGAATTCCCGTGCCGTTGTCCGTCACGGCCACCAGAACGTACTGCCCGGGTGCGAGTGCATACTCGCGCGCATACTTTCGATCGATCGAGGCGTTGCTGGTTTCTATCGTCAGCCTGCCCCCCTTTGGCATGGCATCGCGCGCATTGACCGCGAGATTGATCACGACGCTTTCCAGCTGGGCCGGGTCTACCTTGACCCGCCAGAGGCCAGCCGCCAGCACCGTCTCGAGGCGGATAAGCTCGCCGAGTGACCGCTCGAGCAGCTCGCTCATCCCGCCGACCATCTTGTTGATGTCCACGACCTCAGGCGCGAGAGGCTGTTGGCGCGAGAACGCGAGCAGCCTCTGCGTCAACGTGGCTGCGCGATTTGCACCGTCGATCGCGCCCTCGATGAAGCGGTCTATGCTGACCTCTCCCCTGCCGAGCCGCCGCTTGGCAAGGTTCAAGCTGCCGAGGATCACGGCCAGCATATTGTTGAAGTCGTGGGCAATACCTCCGGTCAATTGCCCGACGGCTTCCATCTTCTGGGATTGCCGCAACTGCTCTTCGGCTTTCATGCGCTCGGCGATTTCGTCGGCAACACGTTGCTCCAATCCGGCATTGAGCGCCTCGAGCCGGGTCAAGAGCTGGGCGTTGTCGATAGCGGTGGCGGCATGCCCCGCAATACCAAGCAAGGCGGCCTCATGCTCGGCCTGGAATTTACCCGTCTCGGCGTGGCCGAAGAAAAGTCCGCCGAGGACTTCGCCGGTTCGCGAGATCACGGGGACCGCCAGGTAGGATCGGACCGGAAGATGGCCCTCGGGCATGCCTTTCCGCGGCACGTTCTTGCCATAGCGAGGGTCCTGCAGGATGTCGTCGGACCTCACCACGCCAGAGCCCTCAAAGGTCGGGCCAAAGACCGCAGTGTTGCGGGGCATCGGAAAGTTTTCAAACGCAGATCGCGGCGCACCCGACAGCGAATACAGCACGTAGCTGCCGCCATCCGGCGCCAGAACGTTGTAGAAAAAGGCGCCGAATTGAGCACCCGTGAGGCCGACGCCGGCATCCGTCACGATCTGGACGATTGTCTCGATGCCGCGTTCGCGAGAGACCGAAGCCCCGGTATCATTCAGTATTCTGAGATGACGCTCGGTTTTCTTTTGCGCGGTGATATCCAGAACCGTCCCGATGAACCGAACAGCCTGGCCGTTGGCAAAGATGGCTTGACCGGTCGCGGCGATCCAGCGTTCGACGCCGTCCTCGATGCCGATGGTTCGGTATTCCATATTGTAATGTGCCGGCACGTGCGGCGTCAGCGCTGCGGACACGGCCTCGTGGGCGCGCTGCCTGTCTTCGGGATGAAGGCCCTTCAGGAATGACCCTTCATAGCTGACTTCGGCGTCCGGCGGTAAACCGAACACCTCCTTGCAGCGGCTGTCCCATCGAAGAACGTTGTTGACCGGGTCGTAGTCCCAGGTGCCGATACCAGCGGCGTTGTTCGCAAGCGTCAGTCGTTCGGCAGCCTCCCGCGCGGCCTGCTCCGATCGGACGCGCTCGATGTGAGCCCACGACCGCTCGGTCACCTCGGTGAGCAAGGCGAGCTCCCGCGGCGTCCACTGGTGCGGGCCCCGGTGATGAATCGCCATCAGGGCGGTCAGGCGCCCTTCTTTCACCAAGGGCATGCAAATCGTCGAGCCTATCCCGATGTTCTGGAAAGTGGCGGCTTCCTCAGGCGCAAGCTCCTTCAAATTATCGTTGATGATAAGGGGCCTGCCGGCGCCGAGCTCTCGCACCGCCTTCTTGCCGAAGTCAGCCAGACTGTAGTGCCCGAGGATATGCACCGCGCCCGGCGCCGCCCAATCCCCGCGGATGGTGAAGCCGTCCTGGTCGGGATCCATATCGGCATAGGCGCAGCTCGATACGTCGAGATGCTCGCCGACCATTTTGGTCGTGACCGCCATCACGCTGTCGGCATCGCGAGTCCTGGCCGTCTCCTTGTTGAGTGCGTCCAGGAAAAGTAGCCGGGCTTCGTTCTCCCGGACGGCCGTCTCCGCACGTCGGCGCTCTACGGCCGTGCGCGTGCGCTCGGCAACATCGCGGATAAGCTCCAGCTCTTCGGGGCTCCATTCGCGCGGCCTGGCATTGTTCAGATACAGCAGCGCCACCACCCCGTCGGGTTCGGAGATCGGCATGTTGACGAGCGCGCGCGCAGAGATCGCCGCGAGAGCCTCGGCACGATCGCCGACGCGAGGGTCTTTTTCCGCATCGGCACAGATGACGGTCTCGCCCCGCTTGAGGTCTTCGATGTAGCTGCCATAGTCGCGGAAGCGCAGCACGCCTGCGAGGCTCAGGATGCCCGGTGCGTTCCAGTCGCGGACAATGGTGATGGTCTCGGCTGAGGTGTCGACCGTGCCGTAGCCTGCCCTGCTGACGTTCAGGCTGCGGCCAAGCAGCTCTGCTGCGGCATAGGCGAGATCGTCCGGATTGTTGATCTCTCGGATGTAGTCGCCGAGCGTGGCTAAGACGGAATTGCGATCGGCCGAGCGGACCCCGGTCGCTGTCGTCATTGGTCTTCCCCTGCCACTTTCCTGGCTCCACGATGAGCCAGTGTTTGATCGTCCCGCTGCTGCTCGCTTCGACCGTGAGCCCGCCTGACCCTGTGAGTGATGCAGGCAGGTGGCACAAATGTCTGCGCGATAACCGCATGATGGCATTTAGGTTCCCGTCATCACCGTCCCCTGGAAGCCTGGCCATCGACCCGGACTTCCACCAGGTCGGTCCAACTGCCGCTAGGCGGCTCCAAGCCCCACGCCCACCCTACACCGGCGTGTAGATCACGAGCTTCAGCGCCGGATCGTCGTTGGCCTGAAAGCTCGTGTGCTCGAACCGGAGCACGCCCTTGGTCGGATGGTTCATGGTCTTGAGGCCCGCGGCAGTGCTGCGGATCTCGTGCGCTTCCCACCATTTGACGAATTCCGGACTGCCCTGGCGCAGCCGCGTCAGCAATTCCGTAAAGGCGGGATCGCCGGCCCAGACGTCGTGGGTGGCGCGAAACATCGCGACCATGCTCTTCGCGACATCCGCCCAGCCGGCACCGTAGAACTTTCGCGTCTGCTTGTTCGTCAGCACCAGCAGCAGCGTGTTGCGGTCCTGCTCGGGCAATTGTCCGAACCCGAAGATCTCCTCGGCCGCCGCGTTCCAGGCCAGCACGTCCCAGCGCCGCCCCGTGATGTAGGCCGGCTGCTTCAGGCTTTCGATCATCCGCCGAATTGGCGGCGGCACGATCTCGCGCGTGAACGCGCGCCTGTCGCCGTCGCGGGCCAGTGCCTTGAGATGGGCGTGCTCGGTCTTGCTGAGGCGTAGCGCACGCGCCAGCGCGTCGATGGTGGTGACCGAGGGGCTGACGGTGCGCCCCTGCTCGAGGCGGATGTACCAGTCGACGCCGATGCCGGCGAGCTGCGCCACCTCCTCGCGGCGCAGGCCCGCGGTGCGGCGCCGCCGGCCGGCAGGAAGCCCGACCGTCTTCGGCGACAGCTTTTCGCGGCGGGACCTGAGAAAGTCGCCGAATTCGACGCGGCGTGGGTCGGCCATGGTGACGTGCCTCGATGGAGGGCCTGGGCAATACTAGGATAATACCAGGCCTTCCTGGACCTGGGAAGGCGGTGCATATGGGCATCACCCGAACATGAGGTGACCACCATGAAAGCCGCCGTACTCAAATCCCTGGGATCTCCGCTCGTCATCGAGAATGCACCCGAACCGGTGCTCGGCACGGGCGAGGTCATCGTGGACGTCATCGCAACGCGGGTGCTGTCCTACATGAACGAGGTCTTCAGCGGTGAGCGGAACTATGCGCTCGAGCTGCCGATCATCCCGGGACCTGGCGGCATCGGCCGGATGCGCGCCATCGGCCCGGACGCGACGAAGCTCAGCGTCGGCGACTGGGTGTTCTGCGACCCGACGGTGCGTTCGCGCGATGATATCGTTTCGCCCGACATCGCCCTGCAAGGCCTCACCGCCGCCGGTGCGGGCGGCATGCGCCTGCAACAGCATTTTCGCCACGGCTCGTTTGCCGAGCAGATGCGGGTGCCGACGGAGAACGTCAAGCGGCTCGGCACGATCACGCCGGAGGACGCCACGCGATGGTGCGCGCTGGGGACGCTGCTGGTGCCCTATGGCGGCTTTCTCGCCGCCAACCTTCAGCCCGGCGAGACCGTGCTGGTGAGCGGCGCCACCGGCAATTTCGGCAGCGCCGCCGTCTCGGTCGCGCTCGCGATGGGCGCGGCCTGTGTGGTCGCACCCGGCCGCAACGACGAAATTTTGGCCGATCTCGTCCGGCGTTTTGGTGACCGCGTGAAGCCGGTCAAACTCACCGGCAACGAAGACGACGACCGTGAGCGCATGAAGCGAACGGCGCCCGGACCGATCGACTGCGTGCTCGACATCATGCCGCCCTCGGTGAGCACGAATGTCGTGCGCGCGGCGATCATGACGGTGCGCGCCTACGGCCGCGTCGTGCTGATGGGCGGCGTCGGCATGGCCGGCGGCACTGGCCTCGAGCTGCCTTACCCTTGGATCATGCGCAACTGCATCAGCATCCACGGCGTCTGGATGTACCCGCCGGATGCGGCAGGCCGCCTGATCGCGCTGGTGCGCGCGGGACTGCTCAGGCTGGAGGAATACGAGGCCACCGCGTTCGACCTCGACCATGCCAACGAGGCCGTGGAACATGCGGCCGCCAATGGCGGACCGTTCAAGTTGACGGTGATCCGGCCTTGAGCGCCCCTGGGAGCGCCATTTTTTCGTTAGTCCGCCCAAGCACTTGGCTACTGTGCATGGGGTTGTTTTCGAGGGTTTTTACTCGAGCTCGACCACCTGGCCGTTCGACAGCGACACGCGGCGGTCCATGCGGCCGGCGAGCTCCATGTTGTGGGTCGCGATCAGCATGGAGACCTTGGTCGCCTTGACGAGCTGCATCAGGGCCTGGAAGACGTGGTCCGCAGTGTGCGGATCGAGATTGCCGGTCGGCTCGTCCGCAAACAGCACCCGCGGAGCATTGGCCACAGCGCGCGCGATCGCAACGCGCTGCTGCTCGCCGCCCGACAGCTCGGACGGACGGTGCGTGATGCGCTCGCCGAGGCCGAGATAGCCAAGGATCTCCTTGGCGCGCTTGACGCTCTCGGATTTCTTGAGGCCGCGGATCATCTGCGGCAGCATGACGTTCTCCAGCGCCGAGAACTCCGGCAGCAGCCGGTGCGACTGGTAGACGAAGCCGATATCGGTGCGGCGAAGCTGGGTGCGCTCGATGTCGGGCAGTTGCGAGGTCGGCGCGCCGTTGACGTAGACCTCGCCGGAATCGGGCGCTTCCAACAGACCCGCAATGTGCAGCAGCGTCGACTTGCCCGAGCCGGACGGCGCCACCAGCGCGACGGACTGGCCCGCCCACAGCGCGAGCTTGGCGCCGTCGAGGATCGTCAGCGGCACCTCGCCCTGCAAGTACTGCCGCTTTATCTCGTGGAGATAAATGACCGGCACATCTTCCGCCCCCTGCTGCTCCATCAGCCCCTCACTCGTACCGCAGCGCTTCGACGGGATCGAGGCGCGCGGCGCGCCAGGACGGATACAGCGTCGCCAGGAACGACAGCGTCAGCGCCATGATGACGACGGCCGAGGTCTCGCCGATGTCGATCTCGGCGGGCAGCTTCGACAGGAAATACAGCTCTGGCGAAAACAGCTCGGTGCTGGTCAGCCAGGACAGGAATTGCCGGATCGATTCGATGTTGAGGCAGATCACCAGCCCGACGATGAAGCCGACCATCGTACCCACCACGCCGATCGAGGCGCCCGTGATCAGGAAGATGCGCATGATCGAGCCTTGCGAGGCCCCCATCGTCCGCAGGATCGCGATGTCGCTGCCCTTGTCCTTCACCAGCATGATCAGGCCGGAAACGATGTTGAGCGCCGCGACCAGCACGATCATGGTGAGGATCAGAAACATCACGTTGCGCTCGACCTGCAGCGCGTTGAAGAAGGTCGAGTTGCGCTGACGCCAGTCCACCAGGAACACCGGCCGGCCCGCTGCCTCCGTCACGGCCTGACGGAACGCGACGATCTGATCCGGATTGGTGGTGAAAACCTCGATCGAGGTGACGTCGTTGCTGCGGTTGAAATAGGCCTGCGCCTCCGCGAGCGGCATGAACACGAAGCCGAGATCATACTCCGACATGCCGATCTCGAACACCGCGGCGATCTTGTACGGTTTTATGCGCGGTGTCGTGCCCATCGGGGTGACCGCGCCCTTCGGCGCCACCAGGGTGATGCTGTCGCCGGCGTGCAGCGACAGCTGGTCAGCGAGGCGCCGGCCGATCGCGACCCCCTGCCCGTCGTCAAAGCCCTCGAGCGAGCCCTGCTTGATGTTCTTGGCGATCGAGGTGAGGTTGTTGAGGTCGTCGGAGCGGATGCCGCGCACCAGGACGCCGGAGGCGTTCCAGGGCGATGACGCCAGCGCCTGGCCATCCACCACGGGCGCTGCGAGCCGGATACCCTGGACCTGGCTGAGGCGGTCGGCGACGTCCTTCCAGTCCGTCAGCGGCGATTCCAGCGGCTGGACCAGGATGTGGCCGTTGAGCCCGAGTATCTTGTCGAGCAACTCCTTGCGGAAGCCGTTCATGACGGCCATGACGATGATCAGTGTCGCCACGCCCAGCATGATGCCGAGGAAGGAGAACCCGGCGATGACCGAGATGAATCCCTCCTTGCGGCGCGCCCGTAAGTAACGCGCCGACAGCATCCACTCGAATGGCGCAAA
The DNA here is from genome assembly GCF_023073025.1 of Bradyrhizobium sp. 76. Classification (NCBI taxonomy): domain Bacteria; kingdom Pseudomonadati; phylum Pseudomonadota; class Alphaproteobacteria; order Hyphomicrobiales; family Nitrobacteraceae; genus Bradyrhizobium; species Bradyrhizobium sp. 76. Next base: position 560,824 of record NZ_JADPIS010000015.1, on the reverse strand, counting down.
AGGCGCGGTTTGAACGGTTTCGGTCATGGTCTCATCCATCGCTCGATAGTCCCATGATTCGGGGTCAAATGTGGCCGGATTGGCGGCCGCGATCTCGGGCGATGAACAATATTCAGCCGACCAGCCTTATCAGCCCACAAGTCTTGCGACCGCGTCCGCAGGCGACATGGTCTCGCGGGCGCCGTCACTTCGCCGCTTGAGCTCAACCTTGCCGTCGGCAAGCCCTTTCGGCCCGATCATGATCTGCCAGGGGATGCCGATCAGGTCGGCGGCGGCGAATTTGGCTCCGGCGCGCTGGTCGGTGTCGTCGTAGAGCACGTCGACGCCCTTGGCGGACAGCTCCGCATAGAGCTTCTCGCAGGCCGCATCGACCGCGGCATCGCCCTGCTTGAGGTTGAGAATCGACACGCGGAACGGGGCAACCGCCTCCGGCCATTTGATGCCGGCATCGTCATGGCAGGCCTCGATGATGGCGCCGAGCAGGCGCGAGACGCCGACGCCGTAGGAGCCGCCGTGGATCGGCACGTCGACACCGTCGGGGCCCGCCACCAGCGCCTTCATCGCGTCGGAATACTTCGTGCCGAAATAGAAAATCTGCCCGACCTCGATACCGCGGGTGTTCACCCGCTTATCCGCGGGCACTTCCTGCTCGAAGCGCGCAGCGTCGTGAACGTCTTCCGTCGCCGCATAGACCGAGGTCCATTGCTTGATGATCGCCGTCAAATCGCTCTCGTAGTCGACGTCCTCGCCCGGCACCGGCAGGTCGAGCACGTCGCGATTGATGAAAACGCCGGACTCGCCGGTCTCGGCGAGCACAACGAACTCGTGGCTGAGATCGCCGCCGATCGGGCCGGTCTCGGCGCGCATCGGGATCGCCTTCAGCCCCATCCGCGCGAAGGTGCGCAAATAGGCGACGAACATCTTGTTGTAGGCGACGCGCGCCGCGGTCTCGTTGAGGTCGAACGAATAGGCGTCCTTCATCAGGAACTCGCGGCCGCGCATCACGCCGAAGCGCGGGCGCTGCTCGTCGCGGAATTTCCATTGAATATGATAGAGATTCAGCGGCAGGCTCTTGTAGGACTTCACATAGGCGCGGAAGATCTCGGTGATCATTTCCTCGTTGGTCGGACCGTACAGCAGCTCGCGCTTGTGCCGGTCGGCGATGCGCAGCATCTCGGGGCCATAGGCATCGTAGCGGCCGCTCTCGCGCCAGAGGTCGGCAAGCTGGAGCGTCGGCATCAACAGTTCCAGCGCACCGGAGCGGTCCTGCTCCTCGCGCACGATCTGCTCGATCTTCTTCAGGACGCGGAAGCCGAGCGGCAGCCAGGCATAGATGCCGGCGGCCTCCTGCCGGATCATGCCGGCACGCAGCATCAGCCGATGCGAGACGATCTCCGCCTCTTTCGGATTTTCCTTCAGGATGGGCAGAAAGAACCGCGACAACCGCATGGCAATACTCGAGGAATCAGTGATGGCTTGCAGTGAAACCGGATTGGGAGCCAAAACACAAGACCGGGAATGAGGAAAACCCGCTAACACAGCGGAATTCCTGTCATTTTTCCGTCGACTTCAGGTTCGACGCGAGGTGCCGAAGAGCCGGGTTCAGGGCGCCGCCACCTCGAGTTCGTCCTCCAGCGTGATCTTCTCGAAATCGGTCACGAGCGCGTCGATCCGCACATGCCAACGGCCGGCAAAGGGCAGCTCGACCTTGCGCACGTGCCAGTAGCGGTCCGGCCCCAGCAAGGCGTTCCGCTCCATCGGCTCAATGCCGCGTTCGGGCAGGCTCAGCGTCAGCGTCACCTCCTTGGCCTCGAGAACCGCCCCCTCGCCGGTCATGAGCTGCAGGACGAAATCGTCGATACCCGCCTTGCCCGGCGAGACCAGGACCTGAAACATCGCCCTGTCGGTGTGGATGTGGATCGCCAGCGGCGTCTCCGGAGCGATCGTTCGCGGCGGCGGCGTGAAGCGCCAACCGGCCACGACGGCGAAGATGCCTAGCGCGATCGCGCATTCGAGTACGATCGAGCGCTTCAGTGCCGGCGCGGCCTTGTGATCCCCCGCCAGAGCTGGAGTCAGGCGGAAGCGATTGAGCGCGGCAAGCGCCAGCAGCACGAGGACCAGTGCAAGCTTGATCGAGAGGATCAATCCATAGCGGGTCTCGACCAATGCAGACGGCTTTTCGAGCTGGACGATGGCGAGCGCGAGGCCGGTCAATGCGAGAACGCCAACGGCCGGCGCCGCGATACGAGAAAAGCGGTTCACGACGGGCAATGTCGCGACGGGTCGCTTTGACAACAGGGCGCCCAGCGGCGCGAGGGCCCCAATCCAAAAGGCGACACCGAGGCCATGGAGAAAGATTGCGGGCCGGGTCAACAGTTCGGGCGGTGCCGTAGCAGCGTGCCCGGTCATGGCCAGCGACAAGCCGACGCCGACGAAGGCAATGATCGCCAGAGCGCGCGCGCACCACGCGCTGCCTAGCGCCAGCAATGCGAACAGCATTGCAGCGACGGCCACGAGCAAGGCCGGGCTCGCGCTGGTCCCGGATGCGACTTTCCAGGGAGCCATCGTCGCGAGAGCGGATAGCGGTAGGCCGAGGAGATCCAGCCCCAGCACACCAAGGGACACCACCGCGCTCGGGACGCCGATGGCGAGCGCCACGCACGGAATGGTTATGCCGGTCATCGACCACGCAACCCAGCGTGCGAAGAAAACGCCGCCGACGCCGACGAACAGGCCAAGATAGAGACCGACTCGCGCCAGCCAGATCAGCACGTTCAATCCGCCATCGGCGTTTGCGGGAGGTTGCGTCCCCGTCGGCGTGCCGATCGAGAAGACCACCGATCCAGCGATGGGATGGCCATCCTGCGAGATCACGCGATAGCTGACGACGGCCGTGCCTTGCGGCAGGTCCGCCGGCATCGCGACCGAGATGGTCGCGCCCGATGCGTCGACGCGCACGTCATCCCGCGCCGTGCCCGCGCCGTCGATCAGCCGGATCGCGCCCGGCGTCACCGTCTCGTTGAAGCGCAACTCCACCATCTTCGGCGCGCTCGCGAGCATGCTGCCGCTCGCCGGCTCGACCGCGACGAGCGCCGCGTGCGCCGCGGCGCCGGTCGCGAAGCCGACAACGAGGAGCAGCGTCGCGAGCGCGGCGAGCAGGCGCATCAGGGTTTCGGCAGGAGTTTCACGCCCGGAGCCGGCGATTTGCTCTCATGCGAATGCCCTGCGCCCTCCGCGGGGATCTCGATCCAGCGACTGACGCCGGTCTCGCATTCCTGGACGACGGGGAAGTACAGGATCGTGTTCGGCTTGAGCGTGTCGGTCAGGGCCGTGTGCATGACGAACTCGTCATAGTTCTTGTCCGGCAGCTTGCCGCCAGACCAAGTCACCTCCTTGACGCCGGAGGAGAGCTTGTTGCCGTGATAGTCGTATTCGCCGGCGTATTTGCCCTCGACCACGTCAACACTCCAGCCCGCCTTCGGCATCGGTTTCACCGCGATCACGCCTTCCGGGATCTGCACCCGGATTTTCACCGTGGGCGAGCCCGCGCAACCGTGCGGGACGGCGAAGACGGCCTTGTACGATCCCCCCACTGTCGCCTGCTTGCCTTCGAGGAAGACGTGCGCAGTTGCCGGCGTTGCCGCAAATACGCCCAGAACAATCAGCCAGGTTCGCTTCGACATATTGGGTCTCCCGAATGTCCAGATCACGCTCGTCACATCTTCATTCCCGAATGATCAGGCATTTTCTTCATCATGTGCCCACTGTCGCCGGGCGCCTGCGCGCCGACGCCTTGGACGTCGAGGGAGACGGCGACCTTGCCGGCCTTCTCGAACTGAAGCGTCACCGGCACCTTGTCGCCCTGCTTGAAGGGGCCCTTCAGCTCCTGGAGCATCAGGTGGTAGCCGCCGGGGGCGAACTTCACCGTCTTGCCGGGATCGATCACGAGCCCCTTGTCGAGCAGGCGCATCTTCATCACGCCATTGTCCATCGCCATCTCGTGGACCTCAGCCTTCCCCGCGATATCGGCGGAAACGCTGACCAGCTTGTCTGCCACTGTGCCCTTGTTCTCGATGGTCAGATAGCCGCCGGCCACCTTGGCTCCGCCTGGTGTCGCCCGGCTCCACGCCTGCGAGATGATGAGATCGCCGGCCTTGATGTCCTCGGCCTGCGCGACGGCACAGGCGGTCAGCAACAGTGAAATTGCAAGGAGAGTTCGTCCAATAGTCTTCATGTTGATTGCCTCTTTCGCGATTGATCGGGCCGAGAATGGCCCTGCATTCTTCCACGACGATTTTCCACCGCCACCCGCATCGGCATTCGGAATGCCGGCCTGCGGCGGAGCGAACATAGACCCAAGTGCCATTTGCACGTCACCATCGATACCTCATTCCAGCATACACTGCCCGTCCCGTGCCCGGCTCAAACAATGCTGACGTCGCCGTCGCTCGATCGATGATGCTCGCGCTGGCTATGTAGGTCTTGTTGGTGAGATTGCGCCCCTCGACGTAGGCAGACATCGGGCCACCATTGTCGAAGCCGGCTTTCAATCCAAACAGGGCGTAAGGCTCTGTCGTCAGCGTGTTCATGCTATCGACGAAGTAGGCCTGTGGCACCCATTCGACGTTGGGTCCAACATAGACCCCGGTAGGGTGCTTGTAGAGAAGCTCCGCACGCAGGTAGTGAGTTGGGGCTCCCGGCAATCGATTGTTTCCGAAGGTCGGATCTTTGTCGAAGCGGAAGTCGTTGAACGAATAGGCGACATTCAGCCAGAGCTTGTCCGGCGCCGGGCCATTGACGAAAATGTCACGAAAGATTGCTGCGCCCGCGCCGGCCTCGATGCCTTGATGGATGGTGCGGTCGGCGTTGGTCACATTGCAATTGCCGAAAGTACTATAGAGGCATTGCAATTCGTCGCGAATGTTGGCCCGGTAGGCCGTCAGTTCCCAGGCATAATCAGATCGCTTCATGCGAGTCCCGATTTCGTACGTGGTGGCAATCTGCGGGCGGATGCTGGTGAACGGGATCGTCGGAATGCCGAGACCGATCGCGCTTTCGCCAAAGCTCGGCACCTCGGCACTCCGCGAGACATTGGCGAAGGCTTGCCAGGCCGGATCGATTTGCCACAACAGACCGCCTTTCGGCGACCAGAGATTAAAGCGCGTTGCCCCCGATTGATCCCCGTCGCTGAGGAAACGATCCTGCCGATTGCGGGTCGCGTACAGAAACTGCGTGCCGCCGATCACTGCAAGATTTGGAAGGACGTAGAAGCTGTCTTCGACATAGGCGGAGGTATTCTCCGACCGATCGATCGAGGAAGAAAGCAGTGCACCCTTCTGCCCGCCAATGTTGGCGAACTGCTGGTTGTCGATGCTGCCGTTCAGCACATTTACGCCTGCGACCAACTTGTTGCGGAAGCCGCCAATGGTGCGGTCATCCGTGATCTTCGCGAATCCGCCGTAGTCCTTGTACCGGTAGTCCAGCCACTGGAAAATCGGATGCATCAAATGGCGATCGACGCCAAAGGCGCCGAATTCGACTTTGGTGTCATCGAAACGAACGGTGGTTTTGTTGGCGAGCCTGACAGTATCGATGTTGCGCTGCTGATCCATCGCAACATTCGCCGGTGCAGCAGCTTCCGGATCGGTCAAAGCGGACGTTTTGGTCACGGTACCCGGAATTCGCTGCCGCACTTCGTTGGCATTGAGGTAGAACCGTGTCTCGACATCCGGGGAGAACTGATAGCCCACATTACCGCTCAAGCGGTTGCTCGAGCCGAAGCTGTGATCGCGAAATCCGTCTGCGGCCTGCGTGGAAGCGGTCACGAACCCGTCCCACCGCCCGTTGACGCCGCCTGCGTTCGCCTGAAGTCGTTTGTAGCCGAATCCTCCGACATCGAAGGACACACCATTCGGAAACGAGTCGCGGCCGGTCGGGGTCACGAAGTTGATCGCGCCTCCCAGCGAATTGGCGCCGAACTGAAGCGCGTTGCCGCCCTTGAAGACTTCAACATATTTGTAGGCGCTCGGATCGATCTCCTGGAAATCGCCATAGCCATCCGCAGTGTTGATCGGAATGCCGTCCATATAGAGCTGCACACCGCGCAGATGAAAATTGCGCGACAGGCCGGACCCGCGAATCGAAAGGCGGGTGTCGTCGCCCCATTTGGGCTGGGCGTACACGCCGGGCACGTAATCCAGAACATCCTTGATCGTGTTGGACGGCGTCGAGTTCCTGTACACCTCGGCCGACACGAGCGCCACGCCGCCCGGAGTCTGGTTAATCTCCGCCAGCGCTTGTTGCGCCGTCAGAACCGTCAGGGCACCCGGAGCCCCGGCACTCTGTTCGCTCGCGGTTTGCTGCGGCGATGGGGTAGTTCGCGGGCTTCGCGTGACGCGCGCCGATCGCGCCGTATTGCGTGGCGGTCGGACCGCCGACGCGCGCTTCTGCTGAGGCGCCTCGACGGTGATTGGCGGCAACACTGCGCTGCTGCTTTGGGCAAAGGCGCCGCTCGACGATGCAAGCAGCGCGGCCTGAATGGCAACGACACTCACACCACGGCGGGCATGACAGCGTAACATGGGCATTCCTGACGCCGGGCTTTATCTCCGGCCATTCGACAGCATCAATCGCCTGCGGCGGACCGCGGCGATCACGAGAGTCGTCAGGAAAATTGAGGCGGTGCGCGCGCCTGCGCGTTTGTGCCTTTATGGGCCGCGCCGGCGAATGCCTCCGCCGCGTGCCACACCACGCGCTCCGCGTGGCGGAGGGGAACGGAAAGCGCGGCGTGCGGCGGCGAATCGAGCGACGCGCCCACCTGCGCCAAACAACAGAGGGCGCATGCACCGGCATGTGCGACCGGCGTACCCGCCGGATCGTTCAGGCCGCCTTGCTCGCCTGCGCTGTGGCAGATGACGGCGGCGGACAACGGATCGGCCACGGCTTGGCCGGCCGCCAGACAGGCGGCAATCGGCGCCAGTACCTGCATCACCAGGGCGAGCAGGACCAGAGGTAGGAATTTTTGCTGCCGTGCGCGCATCAGCCGAACCATTCGTTCGTCTACTAACTAAACACCGGCTGATGGCCAAGTCGAGCCCGGTTCCGCCGCCTCCTTAATCCAGCGCAAATTTCCCGGAAAACTGTGGTCCGGCCGCGCGCGGGAGGGAACCTCCGGCATTTGAGGCAGTCGAGCACCCGGCCCCATCTACGGATTTCTTATATTTGCCATATGCTTACAGAGCCAAAAGCCCGATCATTTCGTCAATTGCTCGAATTTTGAACATTCGTTGCCGAAAATGATGACAAGTGAGAAAAGTTGATCTAGCATCCTCTTGCTCAGGCTGGCCGCGAGGTCGAAGTCTGGTGGTCCAAGTCTCGGGAGGAGCCCCTGACGCGCAAAATGCAGCGTCGCCCCGCCAATCAAGATCAAATCTTAGAATCGGGGATAATAGGGTCGACACAATTTTCGAGCGGGGCTAGGGCCCCGCTCTTTTTTTGTCTGCGGAGCTAAAGCACCGATGAATGCTTCTCCCAATCCGATCGAACAGAGCTTTGAACTTGCAGCCTCGCGCTGCACCGATCTCACGCCACACGTCTATCAGCGGCTGTTCGAACAGCATCCCGAAACACGGGCGATGTTCCGCACGCAAGGCAGCGAACTCGTGATGGGATCGATGCTGGCTCTCACGATCGAGGCGATTTTCGACTTCGCCGGTGATCGCCGCGGGCAATTCCGGTTGATCGCGTGCGAGGTCGCCTCGCACGATGGCTACGGCACGCCGCGCGAGCTGTTCATCGCCTTCTTCGCCGTCATCAGGGATACGCTGCGCGATCTTCTCCGCGATGAATGGTCGCCGGACATCGCGCAGGCCTGGGACCGACTGCTCATCGAGATCGACGCGTTCGCGGGTGTCCCGGCCTGACGCTTTGCGCTGCACCAACACGGGCTCGCGGCGACCCGCCGTTGATTGCGGATTGAGTGGCACCCACTCTTGTGAGACACTTTCGGACATCGGTCGCGCAATCAATGACGCGCCGAGATAAAATTGTATGGGAGCGAGCGATGTCCGGGACGAAAGATTTCTCGACGACGAGGCGCGATCTTCTTCAGGCGGCAGCAACCGCCGGCGCCGCGACTGCCATCCTCGGCAGCATGGGCATTAACCCCGCCCTTGCAGCCGAAGTCGGACGAAGCGAGAAGCCACTGAAGGCCGCGTTCTCCAACGCAGGCCTCCAGGCCACCTGGTGCGCGCAGGGCAAGCAGGCCGCGGAATTCTGGGGCAAGCTGTTCAATGTCGAGGTCACTTGGTTCGACGGCCAGCTCGATGCGGTGAAGCAGCGCGCGGCGATCGACAACATGGCCTCGCAGAAATGGGACTTCGTCGCGATCCAGGCCTTTGGCATCGGCACCCTCACCCAGCCGGTGCAGAAGATGATCGACGCCGGCACGCCCGTGATCGACATGGACACGCTGATCGCGCCGCTGGACCAGATCAACGTCCACTCCTTCCTCGCCCCCGACAACGAGTTCATGGGCGCCTCAGTGACGCAGGCGCTGTGCAACGCCATGGGTGGCAAGGGCAAGATCATCATGACGCAAGGAGCCCTCGGCCACACCGGCGCGCAGGGCCGCGCCAAGGGCTTCAACAATGTCGTGAAGCAATTCCCCGGGGTCGAGGTGCTCGACACCCAGCCGGCCGACTGGGATGTGTCGAAGACCGCGCGCCTCTGGGAAACCTACCTGACCAAGTATCCGCAGATCGACGCGGCGTTCTTCCACAATGACGACATGGCGCTTGCGGCGGCCAATATCATGAAGGCGCGGGGCCGCACCAACATCCTGATCGGCGGCGTGGACGCGATGCCGCCGGCGATCCAGGCGGTCAGCGAAGGCCGCATGTTCGCCACCGTTCGCAATCCGTCCTGCCGCATCCATGGCGGCGCCGTCATCGCGGGCGTTTCCGCCGTGGTCGGCGGCGAAAAGAGCGGACAGGGCATTCCCAAGAACGTCGTCACCGACGGTCCTGTCGTGACCAAGGCCAACGCCGCCGGGATGCAGTGGATGCAGGATCACTTCCTGATCTGAGCCTCCATGCGAGAGGATCGTTCGCCTATCCTGGAACTGCAGGGCATCACGAAGAGCTTCGGCGGCGTCGAGGCGCTTCGTGGTGTCGACTTTGCGCTTCTCCCCGGCGAGATCCATGGTCTCGTCGGCGAGAACGGCGCGGGAAAAAGCACGCTGATGAAGATCATCGCCGGCGTGCACACCGAATTCTCCGGCCGCTTCTTGATCGACGGACAGGAGACGCATTTCCGCTCGGCCCGCGACGCCCACAGCGCCGGCATCGCCATGGTGCACCAGGAGCTGTCCGTTGCGCCCGACCTCACGGTCGCGGAGAACGTGTTTCTGGGCAACCAGCCGACCAACCGGCTCGGCCTGGTGCAATGGCGGCGGATGGCGCGCGAGGCCGGCGAGCAGCTCGCCCGCTTCGGCATCGATGTCGATCCGATGAGCCGGCTCGGCGACCTCCCGATCGGGCTGCAGCAGCTGATCGAGATCGCGCGCGTGCTGTTCTCCGGCGCCCGCATCGTCATCCTGGACGAGCCGACCTCCGCCCTCTCCCCGCCGGAGGTCGAGCGATTGTTCGCAACGCTGCGGCGCCTGCGCGAGGAAGGCACGGCGATCGTCTTCATCTCGCATTTCATCGAGGACATCTTGCTTGTGTCCGACACGGTGACCGTGTTCCGCAACGGGCGGAAGGTCGCGGAGACGGCAAGTGCTGCCACCAGCAAGGGCGCGCTGATCGAGGCCATGATCGGCCGCGGCGGCGAAGCGCTCGAGCACAGCTATAGCGACGATCTGATGCTGCCGCAGCCGAGCGACAGCGCGGTGGTCCTGAAGGTCGACCAGCTGTCGCTGGCCCGCAGCCTGAAGGACATCTCCTTCGAGGCCCGCGCCGGCGAAGTGCTCGGCATCTACGGCTTCATGGGCTGCGGCCAGCAGGAGCTGTCGCGCATCTTGTTCGGCAAGCTGAAGCCGGACGGCGGCACGCTCGCGGTCGAGGGCAAGCCCAAGACCTTCGCCAGCACGGCGGCGGCGCGGCGGGCCGGCGTGGCGCTGGTGCCGGAGAGCCGGCGCGCGATGCTGTTTCACCAGGAGCCGGTCTACAAGAACATCTCGATCAGCATTCTCGATCGCATCTCGGCGTTGCTGCTCAAGCCGGCGCAGGAGCGCGACATTGCAAAGCGCCAGGTCGAGCAGCTCCAGATCAGGCCGCCGGTGGTCGGGCTCGATCTCGGCATGCTCTCCGGCGGCAATCAGCAGAAGGTCGCGCTGGCGAAATGGCTGACCTATCCGCCGAAACTCCTGGTGCTGTGCGAACCGACCCGCGGCATGGATGTCGGTGCCAAGAACGACGTCATCAACATCGTCCGCGATCTTCGCGCCAAAGGGCTCGCGATCATCGTGCTGTCGACCGAGCCGGAAACGGTGCTGTCGCTGGCCGACCGCATCCTCGTGCTCAAGCGCGGCGCATTGGTGCGCGAATTCAAGAACGAGCCGGTCAGCAAGGACCGCCTGCTGGAAGCGGCGTGACGGAGAAGCACCATGGCGAGCAGTGAGACGGCTTTGGCGGCGGGGCAGCGGGCGCGAGGGCTTGCGCCGTTCCTGCGCTCGCAGATGCGCAACATCGCCCCGTTCCTGACGCTGATCTTCCTGTCCGGCTTCTTTGCGCTGGCCAGTCCCTCCTTCGCCACGCTGGACAATCTCGGCAACATCCTGACCCAGGTGTCGGTGACAGGAATCATCGCCGTCGGCCTCACCTTCGTGATTCTCTGCGCGGAGATCGACCTCTCGATTGCCAGCATCGCCAACGTCACCGGCATCGCGGTCGCCTACTTCACGCTCCAGGAATCCTACGTCAACATTCCCAACATTCCCCTGCCCGGCGCCGCGGCGATCCTGCTGGCCATTTTGCTGTGCGCGTTCCTCGGCCTCGTCAATGCGCTGGGACTGACCGTGATCGGCATCCCCTCCTTCATCATGACCTTGGCGATGATGCAGATCGCGGCCGGCATCTCGGCGCTGCTGGTGCGCGGCCAGATCGCCTACAAGGTGCCCGGCGTGATCACCACGCTCGGCTCCGGATCGATCGGCGGCATCCCATGGATCGTCATCGTCGCCGCGATCATGCTGCTCTTGGGACATCTGGTGCTGACCTACACGCGCTTTGGCCGCTACGTCTACATGGTCGGCGGCAACCGCGAGGCGGCCGAATATTCCGGCCTCAACGTCAAGCTCATTCTCGGCGCCGTCATGGTGATCTCGGCGGTGTGCTCCGGGATCGGCGGCATGCTCGGTGTCGCTCATTTCGGCAGTGCGCAGCAGAACGAGTTCGACACCTACCTGCTCGACTCCATCGCCGCCGTCGTGGTCGGCGGCACCAGCCTGTTCGGCGGCCGCGGAGGCATCGGCAACACCATCGTCGGGCTCTTCGTGCTCGGTGTCCTCAATAACGGCCTCGACCACGTCAACATCGACAGCTTCCTTAAGATCCTGATCCGCGGCCTGATCCTGCTGGCAGCGCTGGTCATCAACGTCTATGCGCAGCGGCTGAGGGAGAAAGCGGTGGAATAGCGGCCCCCGAAAACAAAAAGCGCGAAAACAACCCCATGCACAGTAGAGACCGCGTGGGAATTCAACGAGTTATAAAATCCGAAATTGCGATGATGCGACCGCAGCGACGGTTTGACTCGTCGGGCAAAACAGGAGCAGGATGTCACGATGGCGCTGGCCAATTGTCTGGTCAGATCTGCCACAGGGCGCGCGGCTTTCCGAAGCGAGCTTTACGCCCGGTTCGCTGCTCCGACTACTGCCGCGCAATCCTTGATCACGACAACGACACTGATTGAGTCCGAATGTCCTGGGCGGTCTTCTGAAGCCGCACGAGATATCGTTTCTTTGCGGCCGCCTCGTTCAGCGTTCCGGAGATCAGATTGATGCTGATCGCCGCAACGACGCTGCCGCCCTGATCGCGAATTGGAACGGCCATGCCGCAAATCGCCGGATCCAGCTCGCCATCGACCCAGGCGTATCCCCGCCCCTCCGTCAGTTGCAGTTCCTGAGCCAGGCGTTTGGGATCGATGATGGTCCGTGGCGTCACTGACTTGAGTGGCGTGGTTGCCAAATATTGGGCTTTCTGCTCCGGAGTAAGGTTGGCCAGAAGCACACGTCCCAACGAGACGAGATGCGCGGGTAGCCGGCTGCCGATCCCGAGATTGGCGGAGAGGATACGCCGCGCCGGAAGTCTCAGGGCATAGACGATATCAGTTTCATCGAGCACCGCGAGCGCGCAGGATTCGCCGATGTCGTTGCGAAGATCTTCGAGCGCACGCTGAGCATAGCCCCAGAACGGCAAGGCGTTCAGGTAGGACAAGCCCAGACCGAGAGCTCGAGGCCGCAAGCGGAAATAGCGGCCGTCGGCTTCGCAATATTTCAGCGTAACGAGGGTGGCGAGCATGCGTCGCGCCGTTGCGCGGTTGAGGCCGGCGTGGACGGCGGCCTCTGACAGCGTATGCCGCCCGGGGGACCGGCCAAGCGCCTCGATCAGGGCGAAACCTCGCTCAATCGCGCGAACGTATCCATCGCTCTCTTTTGGCAATGCCACGGCCCCCTTGCGGAGACGGACAAGCTCCGCGCATAGTGGTTCACAAAACGAATAATCTGTTCGCCTGGCGAACACTATGGGAGGAGACGCGATGACGCAAGCGCCGGCATTCGAGACCGATTTCTGGAAGGACGCCAATCTGCGCAAGGTGTGGGACGACATCGTCCCGGGTGAGCCGCGCAAGACGATCCCCTACAAGCTGACGCTGGAAGCTATCCAGCTCTACTGCCGCTCCGTCGGCGAAGATCACCCGCTCTATTTCGACGAGACCTACGCGAAGAACACTCCTTATGGCGGGCTGATCGCACCGCCGTCGATCCACATCCTGCTGATGTTCGCCTGCACCCCCACCGACGACTGGATGCGAACGCCGGGGACCATTAATGCCGGTCAATCCTGGAGTTACAACAAGCCTGCACGGCCCGGAGACACCATCACGCTGCAGGCACGCGCACTGGACAAATTCATCAAGCGCGAGCGCCTCTTCGTCGTCCACGACAACGTCTTCTTCAACCAGCATGGCGACGTCATTTGTTCCGGCCGCGGCCAGACGATCCGCCCCGCTTGATCGCAACGGCAGACAAGGAAACATGGCATGAGCACCAGCTTCGAGAACCTCACCGTCGGCGACATGATCGACGGTCCAAAGTTCGACGTCTCGCGCGAATCCATCCGTCTGTTTTGCGACGGGTCGCTCGACTACAACCCCCTGCATCTCGACGACGATTACATGAAGAACAGTTTCGGCAAGACCAATTTCGGCGGCATCATCATGCACGGCATGAACAATTTCGGGCTGATCACCCGGATGCTGACGGATTGGGCCTATCCTGCCGGTGCCATTCAGCGGCGGCTTGAGACGCGCTGGCTCAAGCCGGTCAAGCCAGGGGACACCATCCAGCCGCTAGGCGTGGTGAAGTCGAAGCAGTCGACGCAGAAATCAAATTGGGTGCTGATCGACGTACTGGTCCGCAATCAAAGGGGCGAGCACGTCGCAGCCGGTGAAGCCATGGTCGAATTTCCGACATCCGGTTCAATCGCGGCCCGAGCCGGGTGAAAAGCCCGGCACCGGCGTCGATCTCGCCCAGCCTTTGCGACGACCATAACGAGATGAGCGCATTTCGACCGCTCGACGGGAGGACTTCATGAACCGGATGGCAAGGGCGAGAACGCTCTGGCTCGCTATCGGCCTGGTGCTGCTATCGTTGACGATCCCGCTGGGCTTGGCGTCAGCCCAGCAGTTTCCTCCGAGCCAGATCAAGATCGTCGTGCCGTTCCCGGCCGGCGGCACCACGGACATTCTGGCGCGCTTCATCGCGCAATACCTCGGTGACAGGCTCGGCGTTTCGACCATCGTGGAAAATCGCGCCGGCGCGTCAGGCACCATTGGGTCCGAGATGGTTGCGAAAGCGCCGGCCGACGGCAGCGTGTTGCTGATCGCCGCGACCCACCACGTCATCAATCCGAGCCTGTTCCGCCAGCTGCCCTATGACACGCAGGTAGCCTTCTCGCCCGTGGCCGTCGTCGCGAGCGCGCCCAACGCACTCGTGATCACAAAGGACTTTCCGGCGAAAAACGTCGCCGAGCTCATCGCGCTGGCGAAGAAGGACCCGGGCAAGCTTTCGTTCGGCTCCTCCGGAATCGGGGGCGCCAATCATCTGTCCGGCGAACTTTTCAAACAAATGGCGGGCGTCGACATGGTCCACATCCCCTACAAGGGAGCCGCGCCCGCGATGAACGATCTGCTTGGCGGCCATATCCCGATCATGTTCGACACGCTCCCAACCGTGCTTCCGGCCGCCTCGGCCGGCAACATTCGCGTCCTCGCCGTCACCAGCATGACGCGCGCGGCGTCGCTTCCCGACGTTCCGACGCTCGATGAAGCCGGCGTCAAAGATTTTGAAGCGACGGCGTGGTTTGGCATGTACATGCCGGCAGCGAATGGCAATCCTGCCTATGCTAGGCTGGTCGAGGTCATGAGCGAGATTCTGGCCTCCCCGGCAATTGCCGAGAAGTTCGCAACACAGGGGGTCACTCCCGGCAAATTATCGGGCGCTGAATTCACCCGCTTCGTGGATGCCGAGATCAGGAAATGGTCGGCCGTGGTCAAGCAGGCCAACGTGCCGCTCGAATAAGCGCGCGCAAGAACCACGCCTCCGTCAGCAGGCGAGCAATTCAGGGCCACCTGCATTGGAATAAGGGAGCGCGGCCTAACTCTCGGCGTTCTCATCCGGCGCAAGCCGCGAGAACCGGAAATTGCAGTGGCTCGCACCGCCCGCGAGCGTCTGCGTCCTCTCCAGGTGGATGCCTCGCGCTGCGTAGGCGGCGAAATCGAGCCCGCAAATATTCGGCAGGATTTCCTTGTCTCCATGGCGCGCTGCGAGCTTGCAGAAGCCGCAAGCCTTGTAGTTGATGCCGAACTCAAAACTGTCACCCGTATCGGGCTCGACGAAATCGTAGACGAAATCTTCCGGAAACTCGGTTTGATGGCTTTCGGTTGCGCTTCTTGCCGCCTGCTCGCGTAGCAGGGCCTGGTTCTCAGCCGACATGAATTGACGACCCGAGGCGAGACGTTCGGCTTCCGATACGGCGAGCAATTGCGCCTTGTAGGTTTCCCGCTCGATCTTGCCGATCACAGGCACCGGCACGCCGTGGCGCCGCAGCACCCGGCTGATGGCCATGAAGTCCATCAGACGCATGAAGAAATCGCTCATGCGGCTTGCCGCGCCGCCGACATAGGGCATCTGGGTGAGCACGATTTCGAATTCGTCCATCACCTCCCGCCTGATGCCGTCGATCTCGAAAAGTTGCGCGCGCTCTCGCAACATCGCTTCGGCCAGGTCGAGCCGCTCGCGCATGGCGGCCTCCATTGCACCGCGATGCGCTTCGTAAAACGGATGGATGATTTCAGCCATGGAGCACCTGATATGATTGGTTCATTGCAATGTCGGCTGGCTTCATTCGGCGGCGATCGCCTCGATCTCCAGCAGCCATTTGCTGTCGACGGTCTCGACGATCACGACCGTCAGCGCGGGCTGGTGGTCGCCCAGCATCGCGCGACGAATGGAGCGGTTGGCCACGAGCTGATCGCGGTCGGTCAGGAACGTCTTGACCTTGACCAGATGTTCGACGCCAAGGCCGGCGGCGGCGAGGACCTCCTTCACGTTGCGCCAGGCCTGCTCGCACTGCGCCTCAAAACCGTCAGGAACGGTGCCGTCGGATCTCTGGGGTACCTGGCCGCTGATGAACAACAGGCGACGATGCTGCGTCACCTCAAGTCCCATGCAGTAACCACCGGCGGGAGCGTGGACGGTTGCGGGATTGTGGCTGACGATGTGAGCTGGGGGCATAGGGTCTTCTCCGGATTGCGGGTCGACCGTATCCGGAGCCACCGCCGCTTCGCAAAGCATCATTGCTGCGGCTCAGCGCAAGAAAATCTATTGCAAGGCCAAGGTCCGCCGGTGTCAAAATGGAGCCCGATGACCTACGCCCTTCCCCCACTCAACGCGCTCCGCGCCTTCGAAGCCGCCGCGCGGCATCTCAGCTTCAAGCTGGCCGCACACGAGCTGCACGTGACGCCGGCCGCCGTGGGGCAGCAAGTGAAGGCCCTGGAGGCGCGCCTCGGCGTGCAGCTGTTCGAGCGGCTGCACAAGCAGCTCATCCTCACCGCGGCCGGTCAGGCCTATCTGCCCGGGGTCTCCGAAGGCTTTCGCCACATTGCGGAAGCGACCTCGCAATTGAGGCCGGCAGGTGCGGTGCTGCTGCAATTGGGGGTCCATGGCGGCTTCGACCTCCGCCGCCTCGATCTGGCAGAATTTCGCAGCACGCATACGGAGATCGGCTTGCGGGTGCTTCATCCCGCCGGCTTGCACGAATTGGTCGAGGGCAAGGTCGACCTGCTGATCGCCCGCGGCCTCGGCCACCATCCGGGCTATCGCTGCGACCGGATCGATGAGGGATCGGGCCTCGGCGATTGGCTGGTTGCGCCTGAAGGCACCGCGGATTGCCCCGAGATCGTCAGTTTTCGCGCGTGGCTGCGGGCGCTGCCGGTCGAGAAGGCGCTCGCAAATCGTCGCCCTCGTCTGGTAGGTGCCAGCGGATGGCGCATCCGGTGAGCGTTTGGCTCACGCTGAGGGCGCAGACTTCTCATATCGGAGACATTCGCATGACCGCAATTGGTCGCCGGGCCCTGCTTATGGGTGGGGGGGCGCTTCTCATGAGCGCAGGTCCGCTTACCTCGGCTCCGTTCGACTGGCAATCGATGACGCCATCCGAGGCAGGCTTTGTGCCGGATCTCGATGCGCGGCTCGACAAACTGATTGCCGAAAATCGTGCTTGGGGTCTGCATGGTGTCTTCGTCACGCGAGCGGGCAAGATCGTGCTCGAACGCTATTTCGCCGGCGAGGACGAAGCCTGGGGCGCTTCTCTCGGCCGCGTCGCCTTCGGTCCCGACACCCTGCACGACCTGCGCTCCGTCACGAAGAGCGTTCTCGGCCTGCTTTACGGAATCGCCCTCGATCTCGGAAAGGTGCCTGCGCCGGATCAACCGCTGATCGCGCAATTTCCCGACTATGCCGATGTCGCAACCGATGCCCGCCTCAAGCGTCTGACCGTCGCGCACGCGCTCACCATGACCCTGGGGTTCGATTGGAACGAGGACATTCCCTACCAGGATCCCAATAACAGCGAAATCCAGATGGAGAGCTCGCCCGATCGTTTGCGCTACGTCTTCAGCCGACCGTTCATTTCCGATCCCGGAGCGCGCTGGATCTATGGCGCGGCTGGAACCGAGCTTATCGGCAATTTGCTGGTAAAAGGCGTCGGCCAGTCGCTACCCGACTTTGCGCGCACACGACTGTTCGATCCCATCGGGGTTGGTCCGACCGAATGGTCCAAAGGATTCAACGGCCAACCCGCACCCGCATCCGGCCTGCGCATGACGCCGCGCGACCTTGCGCGCGTTGGGCAATTGGTCCTCAACCGTGGCCAGTGGGATGGACGCCAGATCGTTTCGTCGGAATGGCTCGCGAAAGCGTTCCAGCCCTACGTCCCGTGCGACGAGCAGCGTCAATACGGTTACTTTTGGTACAGCGGCAACTTCCAGTACGGCCATCCGCCGAACCGGCCCATCACGCATTGGATCGGCGGCTTCGGTTACGGTGGTCAGCGGTTGTTCGCGATGCCCGACCTCGATATCGTGGTGGCCATAACCTGCGGAAATTACGCCGATGAGAGGCAATGGATGCCGCCCATCCGGGTGGTCCGTGACGTTGTGTTGGCTGGACTGAAGTGAACCTCGCCTTCCACCCTAGAGCGGCTGGCCCTCAGGCAAGGCCAACGCCGCCTGCCCCGCAATCTCCCCCGCCCGCCAACACCTCACCGCGTGCCCGTCGGGGCGCGTCTCAAGCACCGGCCCCGGCTCGCTCTGACACACAGCTTCCGCATAACGGCAGCGCGGGCTGAAGGCGCATCCGTTCGGCGGATTGAGCGCGTTGGGAAGATCGCCGCCTGTCGTTGCCAGCGGTGCATGGCGCAGCGGATCGGGAATGGCGGCGATCAGGGCCTGGGTGTAGGGGTGCGCGGGCCGTTCGAAGATCTCGCGCCAATGGCCGTTCTCGACGATGCGGCCGAGATACATCACGGCGACCTTGTCGCTCATGTGTTCGACGACGCCGAGATCGTGGCTGATCATGATGTAGGAGAGACCGAGGGTTTCCTTCAATTCCAGCAGCAGATTGATGATCTGGGCGCGGATCGAGACGTCGAGCGCCGAGACGGGCTCGTCGCAGATGACGATCCTGGGATTGAGGATCAGGGCGCGGGCAATGCCGATGCGCTGGCGCTGGCCGCCCGAGAATTCATGCGGGTAGCGGTCGGCCTGCTCCGGCCGCAGGCCCACATGCCGCAGCATCTTCGCGACGCGATCCTCGATCTCGCTCTTGGCCGTGACGCCATGCACGCGCAGGGGATCTTCCAGCGTGCGGCGAACGGTCTGGCGCGGATTGAGCGAGGCGTAGGGATCCTGAAACACGATCTGCACGATGCGGGCCAGCGCCTTGCGATCCCCGGATGGCCGGTTGGTCACGTCCTGTCCGTCCAGCACGATGCGGCCGCGCGTCGGGGTCACGAGGCCAAGGATCGACAATGCGACCGTCGACTTGCCGGAGCCGGACTCGCCGACGAGGCCGAGGCATTCGCCGCGCTTCAGGGTGAGATCGACCCCGTCGACGGCACGGAGCAGCCGCTGGCCGCGCCCCAGCAGGCCGCCTCCGAGCGGAAAATGGACCGCGAGATCCCTCACGCTGAGAATGACATCGTCGTCCGGCCGTGTCTCATCCAACCTGTCTTGCGGCTCATGCATGGTGGTGACACCTGACCAGACCGCCGGCCTCCAGAAAATCCGCTCCCGGCGCGACTGTCCGGCAAATATCGGTCGCCTGGGCGCAACGCGGATTGAACCGGCAGCCGTCGGGGAAATTCGTGATGGCCGGGACCACACCTGCGATCTCCGTGAGCCGTGTCCGGCCAAGCGCGGCGCGACTGCCGAGCCGCGGCAGCGAGGCGACCAGGCCTCGCGTATAGGGGTGCGAGGGTGCCCGGAAAATATCAGCCGAGCCGCGCTCCTCGACAATGCGGCCGGCATACATCACGGCCACGCGGCGACAGACATTGGCGACCAGCCCGAGATCGTGGCTGATCATCAGGATCGCGGTTCCCCGCTCGGCGCATAAATTCCGCATCAGCTCGATGATTTCGGCTTGCACGGTGACGTCGAGGGCCGTTGTCGGTTCGTCGGCGATCAGGAGATCCGGACCGCAGGCGAGCGCGATGGCGATCATCACGCGCTGGCGCATGCCGCCCGACAGCTGGTGCGGGTAGTCCTTCACGCGCCGCTCCGGCGCGGGAACGCGGACGCTCGCCAGCGCCTCGACCGCCAGCCTGTCGGCTTCCCGCCAGCTCTTGCCCTTGTGCAGCACGAACATCTCGGCGATCTGCCGGCCCACCGGCGAGACCGGGTTCAGCGCCGTCATCGGCTCCTGGAAGATCATGGCGATGCGATTGCCGCGCAGCTCCCGTTGCCTTGCCGCTGAAAGGTGCTGGATCTCCCGCCCCTCAAACCGGATGACGCCGCCGCCGATCGACAACGGCTGCCGCAACAGCCCGATCAAGGCGAGCGCGGTGATGCTCTTGCCGCAGCCGGATTCGCCGACGAGACCGAAGGTCTCGCCGCGATCGATGCGGAATGAAATGCCCTCGGCCGCCGCAACGCGCCGCGATCCATCGTCGAGATCGATGCGCAAATCCTCGACCTCGATCAGCGGCGCGCCGGTCATGTGCGCCGGCTCCGCGATTGCGGATCGAGAATGTCGCGCAGTCCGTCGCCGAGCAGATTGAGCCCGAGCACCGTCAGGAAAATGGCAAGGCCGGGAAACACCGAGAGCCACGGTGCCGTCGTGATCTGGTCGCGGGCATCCGACAGCATGCTGCCCCAGCTCGGAAACGGCGGCCGGACGCCGAGGCCGAGAAACGACAATGCGGCTTCTGACAAGACCGCGCTGCCCATGCCGAGCGTGCCGATGACGACGATTGGCCCTAGCATGTTGGGCAGCAGCTGCGTGATCATGATGCGCAGATCGCCGTAGCCGAGCACGGTCGCGGCCTGCACATAGCCCTGGCTCCTCAGCGACAGCGCGGAGGCCCGCGCGATCCGGCACGTGAAGGACCAGTTGGTCAAACCGAGTGCGATCAGCAGGCTGGTGAGGCCGGGACCGAGCACCGCCATGATGGCCAGCGCGAAGATCAGGGATGGGATCGCGAGCATGAGATTGGTCAGGCCGTTGACGACATCATCCCACCAGCCGCCCCAATACCCGGCGCTCAGGCCCAGCGCCACGCCGATGACGCTGTTGATGAGCTGCGAGACGATGCCGACCGTCAGCGAAACGCGCGCGCCATAGACGACGCGGGAATAGATGTCGCGGCCCTGATCGTCGGTGCCGAACCACCAGGTCCAGCTCGGAGGCTCCTCCGCGTTGAGCAGATTGGCATCCAGGACGGGATCGGTATGCGCCAGCCAGGGCGCGAGCAGACCGACCAGGATTGCGAGCGCGAACAGCGCGCCACCGATGATGAGATTGGCGCGCAGCTTCATGCGTATCGGATCCTGGGATCGATCACCCCATAGAGCACGTCGATCAGCAGATTGATCGCGAGAAAGGACAGCACCACGACAAGAATGGAGCCCTGGACGGCCGGAATGTCGCGCTGCAGGACACTGTCGACCAGCAGCGAGCCGATGCCCGGCCAAGAGTACAGTTTCTCGACCACGACCGCCTGCCCCATCAGCGCGCCGAACTGGAGGCCGACGGTGGTGAGAATGATGACGAGCGCGTTGCGCATCACATGCCACTTCACGACCCGCGTCTCGCTCATGCCCTTGGAGCGCGCGGTGCGGACGAAATCCGCGGTCATGATCTCGAGGACCGCGGCGCGCGTGGTCCGGGCGAACAGCGCCATGGGCGAGACGCCGAGTGTCACGGCCGGAAGGATCAGGTACTTCAGTCCGCCATCGCCATAGCCGAAACTCGGCAGCCAGCCGAGCTTCAATGCAAACAGATACATCAGCACCAGTCCGAGCCAGAATTTGGCGATCGAAAGTCCTGACACCGCCACGACCATGGCCAAGGTGTCGACGATGCCCCCTGGCTTGAGCGCGGCGATGAAACCCAGGGGTACGCCGATCACGACGGAAAACGCCATGGCGGTGAAGATGAGCTGCAGCGTCGGCCATATCCGTTTGGCGATCATGAACGTCACAGGCTCCCGCGTCCGGAACGAGGTTCCGAAATCGCCGGTCGCAAGCTTGGCCATGTAGGCGCCGAAACGGACATAGACGGGATCGTCGAGGCCGAGCTGCTTCTTCATGCGCAGCTCGACCTGCGGATCGGCATCGTCGCTCATGGACGAGACGATGCTGCCGGGAACGACGCTGAACAGCACGAACACCAGAGCCACCACGGCGAGCACGGTCGGAATGGTCTGCAGCAGGCGGCGGAACAGGAACGAGAGCATCGGCACTTTTCCTCTCCCCCTCCGTCGTTCATGGCGACGGAGGGAGCGCGAGAGCGTGTGTCACTTCGCGGGCGAGGTCTCGCCGACCCAGAGGTCTTCGACGTTCTGATGGGTCAGCTCGGTTGCGTTCAGCTGAACCCCCTTGAGCCACGGCTGCACCGCCATGACCGCCTTGTTGTAGTTGAAGAACCAGACCGGCGCCTCCTCGTAGAGAACAGCATTGGCCTTTTGCAGCAGCTGGGTACGCTTTGCAGCGTCATCGGACTGCCCGGCCTCGTCGATCAGCTTGTCGAACTCGGCATTCTTGAAGTTCATGTAGTTGCAGGCCGACTGCGGTGTCGATGAGTGGAAGCATTTGAGGGCGGCCTGGGGATCGGGTCCGGTCGCCTGCGAATAGACAAAGGCCTGGTAGTCGCCGCTGCGGACCACCTCCGCCAGCACCGCGGTCTCGACCTGCTTGACCTTGGCCTTGATGCCCACCCGGTCCAGCATCGGGATCACGGCCGAGACGATCGGCAGGCCCCAGCTCTCGTTCTGGCTGGTGGTCCATTCGAATTCGAAGCCCGAGGGATAGCCGGCGTCGGCGAGCAGCTGCTTGGCCTTGGCAGGATCGAAGGCGTAGGGCTTCAAGGCCTTGTCGTAGGCGGGAGAGGTGAGCGGCAGCCAGCTGGTCGCCCGATAGGCCTTGCCCTTGACCAGCTTGTTGATGATCAAATCGGTGTCGATCGCATAGTTGATCGCCTGCCGGACCCGCTTGTCGGCGAACGGCTTGAACGCGGGATTCATCCCCATGTAGCGGGTGAAGACCTCGGCGACCTCGACGACGGTGCCCTTGAGGTCGGCGTCGTTCTGATAGGCGACATATTGCGCCGGTCCCAGCACGGAGGTGTCGATCTCCTTGTTGCGGAAAGCGACATCGCGGGCCGCGGCCTCGCCCATGACCGACACGATGACCTTGTCAGCGTAGGGCTTGCCGGGCTTGTAGAACCGGTCCCATCGCTCCAGGACGATGCGCGATCCCGGCACGTGCTCGACGAATTTGAAGGGCCCTAGACCGATCGGCTTCTGGAGAAAGCTCTCCTTGGCGGCTTCGTCGGCGGGATAGATCGACGTGATCGCGTTCCAGAAGTAGAAACCCGGATCGACTTTCTCGGTCAGCTTCATCTCGATGGTGAAGTCGTCGATTTTCTTCAGGCCGGAGATCTC
Source organism: Bradyrhizobium sp. 76 (assembly GCF_023073025.1). Classification (NCBI taxonomy): domain Bacteria; kingdom Pseudomonadati; phylum Pseudomonadota; class Alphaproteobacteria; order Hyphomicrobiales; family Nitrobacteraceae; genus Bradyrhizobium; species Bradyrhizobium sp. 76. The sequence goes on along the minus strand of NZ_JADPIS010000015.1, from coordinate 537,881 downwards.
CTTGGCCTGGCCCTTCTCAACCGCCGCCGCGCCCTCGATCACGCGGACATAGCGCGCGCCGGGATAAGCCTTGGTGCCGTCCATGATGCGGTTGTAGGTCCAGATGACGTCGTCGGCCGTCATCTTGCGGCCGTTGTGGAAATAGGCGTCGTCGCGCAGCTTGAAAGTGTGGACGAGACCTCCGCCCGAGACGACGTCCTCCTTGGCAAGCTCCAGAACCGGCTTGCCTTCCGTGGAATTCCAGATGTAGAGCGACCGGTGCAGGGCCTTGGCGTAGATCTCGTCCTGGGCGCGCTGCGTGGTGTGAATGTCCAAGCTTGTGAAGCTCGAGCCATAAGGCGCGGTCATGCGGATGGTTCCGCCCTTGCGCGGGGTCTGGGCCTCCGCCGAGGCGGCCAGTGCCAGCCCCAGACCTGCGACGATCGCCACTATCCTGAACATCATGGTCCCTCCGACAACGCAAGCCGTGCTCTGGTCCCAGAGTTGACCATCCACGGCGGGTCGAGCGCAAGCGCCTTGAAGGGGTTGACGTATGCGAACGTCGCGCGGGCCCCGCCGATTTGCGAAGACGCCCGCTAAAACTCCGGCTGCCAGTCGCGCAATTTTCGCGCTGCAGAAGTAACGTCCGCGATGGCCGGAAACGCCCCCGCCTCCAGCATCAGCGCGCGCGCCAGCCGCACCGCGCGTGCTTCGCTGGTGGCGCGCCGGCGCGGATCATCGATCAGCTCGAAATCGATATTGTGGGCGAGGCCGAAGATGCGGCGGATGGTTTTTGCCGCGGCGAAACCGACCGTATCCGCGAACAGCCGCTGCATGTAGGCCTGCCGCTCGGCCTCCAGCCGTGCCGCGCCTGTCTCGCCGGCGAAGAGCGAGGCGGGATAGGCATCGCCTGCGGCGCCAGCGCGCCAGAGCTCGAGGAACTTGCGCGCGAACGCGTTCCAGACCTGCTCGACCGTCTCCAGCACCCAGACTTCGAACGCACGCCGTTCGCCCGGGGAGCGTTCGTGGCCGGCGGAGGCAAAATAGGCCATCAGGAGGTTGGCCAGCACGGCGCCGACATCGAAACCCATCGGGCCGTAGAATGCGAATTCGGGGTCGATCACCCGCGTCTCGCCGTCCGTGACCATGATCGAGCCGGTGTGAAGGTCGCCGTGGAGCAGCGCCTCGGGGCTCGCCATGAACTTCAGCTTCAGCCGGGAGATCGCGACATGCAATTCCATATCCTCGCGCAGCTCTGCGGCGAGCGCATCGAGATATGGCGCGGTCCAGCGGTTCTGCTCGGCGATGCGGTAGGGATCGGTGAAGATCAGATCCTCGGTGATCTTGCACAGCGCATGGTTGCCGGCGAAGGCTGCGATGCCCTGCTTCTTCTCGGCCGCCGACAGCGCGAGGTCGGAGGTGAAGAACAAGGTCCGCGCCATGAAGGTGGTGATGTCATCGACAAAGCGCGGATATTGCGAGCCCGCAACCATCCCCTTGCGCATGATGATGTGGGGCTCGAGCAGCTCCATCACCGTCAGCGCCAGGGCCTCGTTGTGATGCAGCAGCGCCGGCGCGAGGCCGGGCGCGAGCTCGGCCTGCCGCGACAAAGCGAGATATTCGTAATGAGCCCGGGACAGCGGCAGCGGCCAGCTCTCGCCGACCAGGCGGACATAGGGCAGCGCCTGCTTGACGGCGACGCCGCCACGGCCGCCCTTGACGATGAAAACGAGATTGAGATTGCCGTCGCCGACTTCGGTGATCGACCAGGAGGCCGGCTCGCCACCGAGGGTCGCAGCGATATCCGCAACGCCTGCGAGATAATCCCGCAAGGCCGCCTCATGCAGAATCCGGTAGTCCCCCTGCCCCTGCGCCATGACGATCCCATCCCATATAGGGGCCGGATCGTTACTCCCGCTCCAGGAAGCTCGAGCCGATCTCGGCCTTTCTTTTGATCGGATCGTAATCACAATAGACGCTGTCCGCCACCAGCGTGTAGCTGGCGCTGACAGTGTATTTGTCTGTTTTGACCGAGTTCAGACCAATCACCGCGGTGCTCTTGCCTCCGTTCCATTTGAACGGCGTCGAGCTCTTGGCCTGCTCGCAGGCGACCACAGCCTCGTTGAAGACGTAGCCCTCGACGAACGCCTTGAGGGTGCGCACCTGCACGGCCATCTTCCACTCGAAATAGCCGATGGCACCGAGGCCGGCGACGATCAGCACCAGAAGCGCGACGACGATCCGCTGAAAAGTCATTGGTCCCCCAACAAAGCCAACCAAAAATTCTTAGAACGGCATGCCCATCAATTTCGACAGGCGCTCGATCGAGAGATAGCCGGCGTCATAGGCGACCATGGCGATCCCGTAGATGATCGCCGAGATGATCGTGGTCCAGATCAGCTTGCTCCTCATTCGCGTCAGGATCGGCGCACCGGGGTCGCTGCCCGGCACTCCGACGCCGTCCTCGTGCTGGCTGCGCACGCCGAACGGCAGCGTCAGGAACAGCGCGACCCACCAGATGACGAAGTAGATCGCGATTGCAGTTGAGATCTGGATGGCCATGGTTTCGGCCTATGCCTGCTCGATTTCGACCAGCGCGCCGGAAAAATCCTTCGGGTGCAGGAACAGCACCGGCTTGCCGTGGGCGCCAATCTTCGGCACGCCGTCGCCGAGCACCCTGGCGCCCTCCTTCACCAGCGTGTCGCGCGAGGCGATGATGTCGACCACCTCGTAGCAGACGTGGTGGATGCCGCCGTCGGCATTGCGGTCGAGGAACTTTGCGATCGGCGAGGCTTCGCCGAGCGGCTCGATGAACTCGATCTTGGTGTTGGGCAGCGTCGCGAAAACCGTGGTGACGCCATGCTCGGGCAGCGCGACGGCCGCCGAGATCTGGGCCCCGAACGCGGCGCCATAGATTTTGGCGGCCTTGACGGCGTCCTTGGTCGCGATCGCGACATGGTTGAGCCGGCCCAGCATTGTGCTTCTCCCGTTACACTGTCAGGACGTGTACCAGACAGGGGGGCTTTTTACCCCAATGTTCGTTGATCACGGAGCGGACAGCGCGTCGCACCGACTCCGCCAGCGCATCCGCGTCGCGACGGCGCGCCTTCGGCAGGCCTTCGACAGTGGAGACCACGGCGTCGAACACGATGTCGTCGAAGGGCTCGCCCGCTTTGTTCTTCTCGGGGATGCCGACCAGTTCGACCGCGGGATCGTCGGCAAGCTCGCCCTGCTCCGTCATGACGATGGCAACGAAGGCGCAGCCGGAGAACGCCATGCGGCGCCGCTCGACCACCGCGCGGGACTTGGAGTCCTCCAGAATCGTGCCGTCCTTGTAGAGACGGCCCGCAGGCACTTGCCCAATGATGCCGGGATCGCCGGGGCCGAGCTTGACCAGATCGCCGTTGCGGCAGACCAGTACGCGCGGCACGCCGGCGGCACGCGCGAGCTTGGCGTGCTCGTTCAGGTGCAGGGCCTCGCCATGGACCGGGATCAGGAGCTGCGGCCTGGTCCAGGAGATCATGTCGCGCAATTCGTCGCGGCGGGGATGACCGGAGACATGGACCAGCTGGTCGCGGTCGGTGATGACCTCCACGCCCTGCAAGACCAGGCCATTGATGATCGCGCCGACCGCCTTCTCGTTGCCGGGAATGGTGCGCGAGGAGAAGATGACGCTGTCGCCGCGATTGAGCGTGATCTCGGGATGGTCGTCATTGGCGATGCGCGCCAGCGCGGCACGGGGCTCGCCCTGGCTGCCGGTGCAGAGCGCCAGCACCTTGTCCTGCGGCAGATGACCGTAGACCTCGGCGGAGCGGAAACTCTGCACGCCGTCGAGATAGCCGGTCTCGCGTGCGACCTGCACCACACGCTCCATGGCGCGGCCGACCACTACGACCTCACGGTCGGCGGCCTTCGCGGCGATGGCGACGGCCTTGAGGCGCGCGACGTTGGAGGCAAAGGTCGTGACTGCGACGCGGCCCTTGGCGGCCTTGACGAGCTCGGTGATGGATTTGGCAACCTCGGCTTCCGAGGGCGAGCGGCCGTCGCGCACGGCGTTGGTGGAATCGCCGATCAAGGCGAGCAGGCCCGCATCGCCGAGCTCCCGCAGCCGCTTTTCGTCGGTCGGGCGGCCGATGATCGGGGTCGGATCGATCTTCCAGTCGCCGGTGTGCAGCACCGTGCCAACGTCGGTGTGAATCGCCAGCGCATGCGACTCCGGAATCGAATGCGCGACCGGAATGAACTCGACGTTGAACGGGCCGATATCGACGCGCCCGCCCGACGGCACCACCGTCACCGGGATCTTCGGCGCATTGCGCTCGGCGGCGCATTTGGCCTCGAACAGCGCGGCGCTGAACTGGGTCGCGTAGATCGGGCATTTCAGCTTCGGCCACAGGTCGATGATGGCGCCGAAATGGTCCTCATGGGCGTGGGTCAGCACCAGCGCCATCAGGTTCTTGCGTTCCTTCTCCAGGAAGCTGACGTCCGGCATGATCAGGTCGATGCCCGGCAGATGCTCCTCGTCGCCGAAGGAGACGCCGAGATCGATCGCCAGCCAGGCCCGCTGCTGGCGGTTGCCGAGGCCGTAGATCGACAAATTCATGCCGATCTCGCCGACCCCGCCGAGCGGTGCAAATACCAGTTCTTCAGGCTTCGCCATCACGCAGCTCCCACGGAGGCGACCGTGCCGAAGAACACCTCGCCCGCGGCCACCGGCACGCGCCGGCCCTCCGCGGTGCGGACGATCAGGCAGCCGGTGTCGTCGATCGTGTCAAAAATGCCTTCCAGCGTCATCACTCCCGTGTGGATCGCGACCCGCTCGCCGAGGCCGGCGGCGCGCTCCAGCCACAATTTGCGAATTTCGGCAAAGCCGCGACCATCGTCCCAGATACCACGGAATTCCACCCACGCGTCCGAGAGCGCCGAGAACAACTCCTCCGCGCTGATCTGGACGCCGAGCGCGGCCAGTGACACCGCCGGTGTGGGCGTGCCCTCGGGCGCGGCGACGACGTTGGTGCCTATGCCGACAACGATGGCGAGACGCTCGCCGATGGCTTCGGCCTCCAGGCCGATGCCGACCAGCTTCTTGCCGCCGGCCAGCACGTCGTTAGGCCATTTCAGGGTGTAGCGGGGACGGCCCTCGCCGAGGCGCAGTGCCGCCTCCAGGCTGACCTTCTCCAGGGCGGCCTCCTCGGCCAGCCCGGCCGCAAAGCCGATCGTCGCGGCGACGGAAGGGGCGACATCGAGGACTTCGAGGACGCTGGCGGCAAGGTTGCCTTTGGGTGCGATCCAGGGGCGCTGACGGCGGCCACGGCCGGCGGTCTGCTCCGACGTCACGAACCACATCGGGCCGCGTTCGCCGCCCCTTGCGTGCTCGATCGCCTCGGTATTGGTCGAGCCGGTCCGTTCGAAAGCTGCGAGCTTGTAGCCCGCCGACGCCGCACGAGGACCTAGCGCGAATGCCATCCTAGAACAGCGACTTTGCCGCGGCGGAGGCCACGCTCACCACGGGACCTGCGAACAGGGCGAACAGAATGTTGAACAGGCCCGCGACCGCCAGCACCGTCTTGACTTCGACGCGCACCGGATCGACCTGTCCGGCCGGCTCGTCGAAATACATCGTCTTGACGATGCTGAGATAGTAGTAGGCGCCGACCACGCTGGTCAGCACGCCGATGACGGCGAGCGTGAACAAATTCGCCTTGATGGCGGCGACGAAGACGTACCATTTGGCGAAGAAGCCGGCGAGCGGCGGAATGCCGGCGAGCGAGAACAGCAGCATCGCGAACATGAAGGCGAGCAGCGGATTGGTTCGCGAGAGACCCGCGAAATCGCTGATCTGCTCGACCGGCTGGCCGTTGCGCTTCATGGCCAGGATGATGGCGAAGGAGCCCAGCGTCATCGCGACATAGATCACGATGTACATCAGAACGCCCTGCGCGCCCTCGACCGTGCCTGCGGCGAGGCCGACCAGGGCAAAGCCCATGTGGCCGATCGAGGAATAGGCCATCAGGCGCTTGATGTTGCTCTGCCCGATCGCGGCGAACGAGCCCAGCGCCATCGAGGCGATCGCCACGAACACCAGGATCTGCTGCCACTGCGAGACGATGCCCGGGAATGCGGTCAGCGTAACCCGGGTGAAGACCGCGAGCGCGGCCACCTTCGGCGCCGAGGCGAAGAAGGCTGTCACGGGCGTCGGCGCGCCCTCGTAGACGTCGGGCGTCCACATGTGGAACGGCACCGCCGAAACCTTGAAGCAGAGGCCGGCGAGCAGGAAAACGAGCCCAAACACCAGGCCGACATTCGAGATCGTCGCGGCCGCCGCGATGCCGGTGAAGGCCACCGTGCCGGTGAAGCCGTAGATCAGCGAGGAGCCGTAGAGCAGCATGCCCGAGGACAACGCGCCGAGCACGAAGTACTTCAGGCCGGCTTCGGTCGACTTGGCGTTGTCGCGGTTGGAGGCCGCCACGACGTAGAGTGCCAGCGACATCAATTCGAGGCCGAGATAGAGCGAGATCAGATCGCCGGCCGAGATCAGCACCATCATGCCGAGCGTCGAGAGCAGCACCAGGATCGCGTATTCGAAGATGCGGCGCGACGGATCCGACAGGAACTCGGTCGACAGCACCAGCGTCACCGCCGAGCCGATCAGGGCCAGGATCTTCATGAAGCGGGCAAAATCATCGACGATGAAGCTGCCGCCGAAGGTCACGTGCTTGCCCGCGGGCAACATGTATTCGAGCGCGCCGACCACGATCAGGAGCAGCACCGCGAGCGTTGTGACCGTCTTGGTGGTCTCCTGCCCGCGATAGGCGCCGAGCATCAGGAGTGCCATCGCCCCGACCGCGAGCACGAGCTCGGGCAGCACCGGCGCCAGTTGATAACCTGCAGTCTCAAAGCTCATGGCGATATCCTGACCTGCCCGCTCACTGGAGCAGTGCGGCGGCCTTCACGGCCGTCACAGCGGTGTTGTAATTGTTGACGAGTTGCTGGACCGAGGCCGCCGACATGTCGAGCACCGGCTTCGGATAGATGCCGAACAGGATCGTCAGCGCGATCAGCGGGAAGAGCGTCAGGCCCTCCCGGAAGGTGAGATCCTTCATGCTCGCCAGCGACGGCTTGACCAGCGCCCCGAACACGACCTTGCGGTAGAGCCACAGCGCATAGCAGGCCGAGAGGATCACGCCGAAGGTGGCGAAGAACGCGGTCGGGATCGAGACCTTGAAGGTGCCGAGCAGCGTCATGAACTCGCCGACGAAGCCGGAGGTGCCGGGCAGGCCGACATTGGCCATGGTGAAGACCATGAAGGTCAGCGCGTAGAGCGGCATCCGGTTGACGAGGCCGCCATAGGCCGCGATCTCGCGGGTGTGCATGCGGTCATAGACGATGCCGACGCAGAGGAACAGCGCGCCGGAGACGATGCCGTGCGAGATCATCTGGAACACGCCGCCAGCGACGCCCTGCATGGTGCCGGCAAAGATGCCCATGGTGACGAAGCCCATATGCGCCACCGAGGAGTACGCGATCAGCTTCTTCATGTCCTCCTGCATCAGCGCCACCAGCGAGGTGTAGATGATGGCGATGGCCGAGAGCGTGAACATCAGCGGCGCGAAGTCATGCGAAGCGAGCGGGAACATCGGCAGCGAGAAACGCAGGAAGCCGTAGCCGCCCATCTTCAGCATGATCGCAGCCAGGACCACCGAGCCTGCGGTCGGCGCCTCGACGTGGGCGTCGGGAAGCCAGGTGTGCACCGGCCACATCGGCATCTTCACCGCGAACGAGGCGAAGAAGGCAAGCCACGCCCAGGTCTGCAGCGAGCGCGGCACGGCGGTGTGCATCAGGGTCGGGATGTCGGTGGTGCCGCCGTTCCAGTACAGCGCCATGATGGCAAGCAGCATCAGCACCGAGCCGAGCAGCGTGTAGAGGAAGAACTTGAAAGACGCATAGACCCGGCGCGGACCGCCCCAGACGCCGATGATCAGGAACATCGGGATCAGGCCGCCTTCGAAGAACAGGTAGAACAGCACGAGATCCAGCGCCGAGAAGGTGCCGATCATCAGCGTTTCCAGAATCAGGAACGCCATCATGTATTCGCGGACGCGGTTGGTGATCGCCTTCCAGCTCGCGATGATGCAGAACGGCATGATGGCGGTGGTCAGGATCACCAGCGGCAACGAAATGCCGTCCACACCCATGTGATAGGTGATGCCGGTGGCGAGCCAGTTCGCCTTCTCGACGAACTGGAAGTCGGCGCTCGACGCATCGAACCGCATGACCAGGATCACCGACACCGCGAAGGTGATCAGCGTGGTCCACAGCGCGATCCAGCGCGAGTTGCGCCGGGCCGCCTCGTCATCGCCGCGGCTGAGATAGACGATCAGCGCGCCGACCAGCGGCAGGAACGTCGTGACGGATAGAATTGGCCAGGTCGTCATTTTACTGGCCCCCAAAGCCGAACATGAACCAGGTGATCAGGCCGGCGGCACCGATCAGCATGGCGAACGCGTAGTGGTAGAGATAGCCGGTCTGGATTTTCACGACGTTGCGGGTGACATCCAACACCCGGGCAGAGACGCCGTCGGGACCGAGGCCGTCGATGATGAAGCCGTCGCCCTTCTTCCAGAGCTGGTAGCCAATCCACTTCGCCGGACGGACGAAGATGATGTCGTAGAGCTCGTCGAAGTACCATTTGTTGAGCAGGAACTTGTACAGCATCGGCTGCGTGTTCGCGAGCTCGACCGGCAGATAGGGCCGGCGGATGTAGAACAGGTACGACACCAGGAAGCCCAGCACCATCATCACCGTCGGCAGGAAAGCGATGGTCTCGGGGATGTGGTGCATCTCCTCGATGATGTGCGGGTTCATCTTCACGGATTCGCGGAAGAACTCCTCGATGCCGTGCCCGGCGAACAGCTCCTTGAACGGGAATCCGGCCAGGATGGAGCCGACCGCGAGCACACCGATCGGGATCAGCATCCAGATCGGCGCTTCATGCGCAGCCTCGTAGTGATGATCGTCATGCGGCTCGCCGTGGAAGGTCTTGAAGATCAGGCGCCACGAGTAGAACGAGGTCAGGCCGGCCGCGACGACCGTCATCAGGAAGCCGTACATCGCGAACGGATTGTGCGAGGCGTAGGCCGACTCGATGATCGCGTCCTTGGAGAAATAGCCGGCGGTGAGCGGGAAGCCGGTGAGCGCGAGCGTGCCGACCACCATCACTGCGTAGGTGTAGGGGATCTTGCGCCACAGGCCGCCCATGTTGCGGATGTCCTGCTCGTGGTGCATCGCGTAGATCACCGAGCCGGAGCCCAAGAACAACAGCGCCTTGAAGAAGGCGTGCGTGAACAAATGGAACATGCCGACCGAATAGGCCCCCGCCCCCATCGCCACGAACATGTAGCCGAGCTGCGAACAGGTCGAGTAAGCGACGATGCGCTTGATGTCGTTCTGGACGAGGCCAATGGTCGCCGCGAAGAACGCCGTGGTGGCGCCGAAGAACATCACGACGGCCTGCGCGTTCGGCGCGAGCTCGAACAGCGGCGACAGACGCGCCACCATGAACACGCCGGCGGTGACCATGGTCGCGGCATGGATCAGGGCCGACACCGGGGTCGGGCCTTCCATCGCGTCCGGCAACCAGGTGTGCAGCAGGAACTGCGCCGATTTGCCCATCGCGCCCATGAACAGCAGCAGGCAGGTCAGGGTCAGCGCGTCGGCGTGCCAGCCGAGGAAGTCGATGGTCTTGCCGGTCAAGCCGGGCGCAGCGTGGAAGATGGTCTCGAAATCGGTCGAGCCGGCCAGCAGGAAGATCGCGAAGATGCCGAGCGCGAAGCCGAAATCGCCGACGCGGTTGACCACGAAGGCCTTGATGGCGGCGGCGTTCGCCGAGGGCTTCTGGTACCAGAAGCCGATCAGGAGGTAGCTCGCCAGACCCACGCCTTCCCAGCCGAAGAACAGCTGCACGAGGTTGTCGGCGGTCACCAGCATCAGCATGGCGAAGGTGAACAGCGAGAGATAGCCGAAAAAGCGCGGCCGGTTCGGATCCTCGTCCATGTAGCCGATGGAATAGAGGTGCACGAGCGAGGACACGGTGGTCACGACCACCAGCATCACGGCGGTGAGCGTGTCGACCCGCAGCGTCCAGTAGACCTGGAGATCGCCGGAGAGGATCCACGGCAGCAGCGGAATGCGGATGTCGTGGTGCATGAAGCCGACATCGACCAGCGTCATCCAGGACAGCGCAGCCGACACGAACAGCAATGCCGTGGTGATCAGCTCGGCGCCGCGCGAGCCCGCCGCGGGCGGCTCGGAGACGTGGTGGTCGTCGTGGCCGTCGCTGGGTTCGTGGTGAGTTTCGTGGATGACCGACGCATCCTCGTTGATCGTATCGGACGCATGGGCGTGCGCGCCATGACCGTGATCATCGTGATGCTCGACCGTGTCGCCCGAGGGGTTGCGGGCATGCGCGCCGAACAGCGCGATGAGGCCGGCCAGAATGGCGCCCAGCAGAGGCAGAAAGACGATTGCCTGGACCATGATTTAATCTTTCCGCATGATCTGGTCGGAAAACCGGTGTCCACTTTTCCGGATCATGCGATCAGCCCTTCATCAGATTGACGTCCTCAACCGCGATCGAGCCGCGGTTGCGGAAATAGACCACCAGGATGGCGAGACCGATTGCGGCTTCAGCGGCCGCGACGGTGAGCACCAGGAGCGCGAAGACCTGCCCGACGATGTCGCCGAGGAAGGTCGAGAACGCCACGAGGTTGACGTTGACCGCGAGCAGGATCAGCTCGATCGACATCAGGATGACGATGATGTTCTTGCGGTTCAGGAAGATGCCGAGGATCCCGAGCGTGAACAGGATCGCGCCGACCGCCAGATAGTGTCCGAGCCCGATCGTCATTTCACCCACTCCGCCGCGTCCGAATCCTGGAGCCCCTGCCCCGGCGCCACCTTGCGGATCGCCATCGCTATTTCGGGCGTGCGCGCGTTCTGAACGTTGATGTCCTGCCGCTTGACACTGGCCTTGTGCCGCAGCGTCAGCACGATGGCGCCGATCATCGCGACCAGCAGCACCATGCCCGAGAGCTGGAAGTAGTGGATGTACTTGGTATAGAGCACCAGGCCCAGCGCCTCGGTATTGGAGACGTTGGCCGGGATCGCCGCCGTGATCGTCTTGGCGACGCCGGGGTTGATGACCCAGAAGCCGACCGTAAGCAGCAGCTCGAACAGGAAGATGCCGCCGATCACGAGGCCGACCGGGAGGTACTCGATGAAGCCCTCGCGCAGCTCGAGGAAGTCGACGTCGAGCATCATGATCACGAACAGGAACAGCACCGCGACCGCGCCGACATAGACGACGATCAGGATCATCGCCAGGAACTCGGCGCCCATCAGCACGAACAGGCCGGAGGCGTTGACGAAGGCCAGGATCAGGTACAGCACGGAGTGCACGGGATTGCGCGAGACAATCACCATCACCGCCGAGGCGACACAGACGCCGGCGAACAGATAGAAGAACAGCGCGGGAAGGATCATGCTCTCATCTCACCGGTACGGCGCGTCGAGTTCGATCGCTTTCGCGATTTCGCGTTCCCAGCGGTCGCCGTTGGCGAGCAGCTTGGCCTTGTCATAGAACAGTTCCTCGCGGGTCTCGGTCGCGAACTCGAAGTTCGGACCTTCGACGATGGCATCGACCGGACAGGCTTCCTGGCAGAGGCCGCAATAGATGCACTTCACCATGTCGATGTCGTAGCGCACGGTGCGGCGGGTGCCGTCGTTGCGGCGCGGGCCGGCCTCGATGGTGATGGCCTGCGCCGGGCAAACCGCTTCGCACAGCTTGCAGGCGATACAGCGTTCCTCGCCGTTCGGATAGCGGCGCAGCGCATGCTCGCCGCGGAAGCGCGGCGAGATCGGGCCCTTCTCGAACGGATAGTTCAGCGTCGGCTTCGGCTGGAAGAAATAGCGCATCGCGAGGAAGAACGCCGAGACGAATTCCGACAACAGGAGCGAGCGTGCAGTGGCGTTGATGTTGATACCCATGACGGCCCTCACTTCGGCGCGATGCCGGCAAAGTGCAGCACACCGGCCACCACGATCACCATCGCCAGCGACAACGGCAGGAACACCTTCCAGCCGAGACGCATCAGTTGATCGTAGCGGTAGCGCGGCACGATCGCCTTGGCCATCGCGAACAGGAAGAACATGAAGAACAGCTTTAGCGAGAACCAGATGATGCCCGGCACCCAGTTGAAGGGCGGCAGGTCCACCGGCGGCAGCCAACCTCCGAGGAACAGGATCGTCGCCATCGCGCACATCGTGGCGATCGCGACATACTCGCCGAGCATGAACAGAAGATACGGCGTCGAGCCGTACTCGACCATGAAGCCGGCGACGAGCTCGGATTCCGCTTCGACGAGGTCGAACGGCGGGCGATTGGTTTCCGCCAGCGCCGAGACGTAGAAGATCACGAACATCGGGAACAGCGGCCAGACGTACCAGTTCAGGATCGTGAGCTGCGGCAACCCGATCAGGCTGGCGAGGCCGCGGACATGCTGCGCCTCGACCACGGCCGAGAGGTTCAGCGTGCCGGCGCAGAGCAGCACCGTGATGATGACGAAGCCGATCGAGACCTCGTAGGACACCATCTGCGCCGCGGAGCGCAGTGCCGCCAGGAACGGATATTTCGAGTTTGACGACCAGCCGGCCATGATGATGCCGTAGATCGACAGCGACGAAATCGCGAAGATGAAGAGAACGCCGACATTGATGTCGGAGATCACCCAGCCGAGATTGGTCGGGATCACCGCCCAGGCGGCGAGCGCGAGCACGCATGAGACCAAGGGAGCAAGGAGAAACACGCCCTTGTTGGCGCCGGACGGGATGATCGGCTCCTTCAGCACGAACTTCAGGAGGTCGGCGAAGGATTGCAGCAGGCCCCAGGGACCAACCACGTTCGGGCCGCGGCGGATCTGCACCGCCGCCCAGATCTTGCGGTCGGCGAGCAGGATGTAGGCGATCGCCACCAGCAGGACGACCAGCACCAGGACGCTCTCCGCGATCATGATGATCAGCGGCCAGAGGAACCCGGTCCAGAAGGCGCTTTCGAAGAATTCCATCAGCTCACTCCGCTGCGGTCAGCATCTGCCCGGAGGCAAGCCGCGAACACTCCGCCATCACGGCGGACGCACGCGCGATTGGGTTGGTCAAATAGAAGTCCTCGACGAGCGGCTTGAACGGAGCCTTCTCCGTCGTGCCGCCCTTCCCCGCGAGCTTCTTGATCTGGTCGGCCGCGCCGGCCTCGATCTGGTCGAGACGGATCAGATGCGGCACAGCCTTGAAGATCGCCTGGCGCAGGGCCGAGAGCGAGTCATAGCCGAGCTTCTTGCCGAGCGCCTCCGACAGCGCGCGGACAATCGCCCAGTCCTCGCGGGCTTCACCCGGCGGGAATGCGGCCCGTCCGGTCATTTGCACGCGGCCTTCGGTGTTAACGTAGATCGCGGACTTCTCGGTATAGGCGGCTGCCGGCAGGATCACGTCGGCGCGATGGGCGCCGCGGTCGCCGTGGGTGCCGATATAGACGACGAAAGTGCCGTCCGACGGCTTGATCTCGTCGGCGCCGAGCAGGAACAGCAGATCGAGCGTCCCGAACGTCGTCATCTGCGCCGCATTCAGCCCGCCCTGACCGGCGACAAAGCCGATATCGAGCGCGCCGACGCGCGAGGCGCTCTCGTGCAGGACGCCGAAGCCGTTCCAGCCGTCCTTGAGCGCGCCGACGTCGAGCGCGAGCTTGGCCGCGGCTGCGAGAATGGCGGCGCCGTCGTGACGCGAGGCCGCGCCCGCGCCGACCAGGATGATGGGGTTCTTGGCGTTCTTCAGCACGTCCATGAAGGAGTGCTTGCCGGCCGCGAGCTCACCGAGCGTGTCGGTGCCCGCGCCGAGGTGATCATAGTCGTACGTGAGGTCGGGCTTGGCGCCGATCACGCCGACCTTGAAGCCGCCGGCGCGCCAGCGCTTGCGGATGCGGGCGTTGAACACCGCCGCTTCCTTGCGCGGATTGGCGCCGATGATGAGCAGCGCATCGGCCTGCTCGACGCCGGCGAGCGTCGGATTGAAGATGTAGGAGCCGCGGCCAAGCGCGGGATCGAAGGCGTCGCCGCCCTGCACCGCCAGATTGGCCGAGCCGTATTTGGCCAGCAGATCCTTCAGCGCGAACATCTCTTCGACGCCGGCGAGGTCGCCCGCGATCGCGCCGATCCGCTTGCCGTCGGTGCGCGCCGCCTTGGAGGCGATCGCGGCAAAGGCCTCGGGCCAGCTCGCCGCGCGCAGCTTGCCGGCTTCGCGGATATAGGGCCGGTCGAGGCGCTGGGTGCGCAGGCCGTCGACGACGTGACGGGTCTTGTCGGAGATCCACTCCTCGTTCACGGCCTCGTTGATGCGCGGCAGGATACGCATCACTTCGCGGCCGCGGGTGTCGACGCGGATCGCAGAGCCCACGCCGTCCATCACGTCGATCGACTGGGTCTTGCCGAGCTCCCACGGGCGCGCGGCGAAGGCATAAGGCTTCGAGGTCAGCGCGCCGACCGGGCAGATATCGACGAGATTGCCCTGAAGCTCAGACGTCAGCGCGTGCTCGAGATAGGTCGTGATCTCCATGTCCTCGCCGCGGCCGGTCGCGCCCATTTCGGGGGCGCCGGCGACTTCCGCCGAGAAGCGGACGCAACGGGTGCACTGGATGCAACGGTTCATCGAGGTCTTGACCAGCGCGCCGAGATATTTGTCCTCGACCGCGCGCTTGTTCTCAGCGAAGCGGCTGGTGTCGACACCGTAGCCCATCGCCTGGTCCTGAAGGTCGCACTCGCCGCCCTGATCGCAGATCGGGCAATCCAGCGGATGGTTGATGAGAAGGAATTCCATCACGCCTTCGCGCGCCTTCTTCACCATCGGCGAACGGGTGGAGATTTCCGGCGGCTCGCCCTTGGGACCCGGGCGGCAATCGCGCACGCCCCAGGCGCAGCTCGCGACCGGCTTCGGGCCGCCCTTCACCTCGACGAGGCACATCCGGCAATTGCCGGCGATCGACAGCCGCTCGTGATAGCAGAAGCGCGGAATCTCGGCGCCAGCCGCCTCGCACGCCTGAAGCAGCGTGTATTCGGCGGGGACGTCGATCTCTTTACCGTCGATGATGAGCTTGGTCATTGTCTCTACTCCGCCGCGACCATGTTCACGGGATCGCGGACGCCGGCATCGTCGATGTCGGCCTTGTGCGAATATTGGTCGATGCGCGCTTCGATCTCATGACGGAAATGCGCGATCAGGCCCTGGATCGGCCACGCCGCCGCGTCGCCGAGCGCGCAGATGGTATGGCCTTCGACCTGTTTGGTGACTTCCAGCAGCATGTCGATTTCGCGCTTGTGGGCGCGACCGTCGGCCATGCGGGTCAAGACGCGCCACATCCAGCCCGTGCCCTCGCGGCACGGCGTGCACTGGCCGCAGCTCTCGTGCTTGTAGAAATAGGAGATGCGGGCGATGGCGCGGATCAAGTCGGTCGACTTGTCCATCACGATTACGGCCGCGGTGCCGAGGCCCGAGCGCAGCTTGCTCAACGAGTCGAAATCCATGGGCGTGTCGATGATCTGCTCGGCCGGCACCATGCGCACCGAGGAGCCGCCGGGGATCACGGCCTTGAGGTTGTCCCAGCCGCCGCGGATGCCGCCGCAATGCTTCTCGATCAGCTCACGGAACGGAATGCCCATGGCTTCTTCGACGTTGCAGGGCCGCTCGACATGGCCGGAGATGCAGAACAGCTTGGTGCCGACATTGTTGGGACGGCCAATGCCGGCAAACCACGCCGCGCCACGGCGCAGAATGTCCGGCGCAACCGCGATCGACTCGACATTGTTGACGGTGGTCGGGCAGCCGTACAGGCCGACATTGGCCGGGAACGGCGGCTTCAGCCGCGGCTGGCCCTTCTTGCCTTCGAGGCTCTCGAGCAGCGCGGTTTCCTCGCCGCAGATATAGGCGCCGGCGCCGTGGGCGACGTAGATGTCGAACGGCCAGCCGTTGACATTGTCCTTGCCGACCAGCTTGGCCTCATAGGCCTGGTCGATCGCCGCCTGGAGATGCTCGCGCTCGCGGATGAACTCACCGCGGACATAGATGTAGCAGGCATGCGCGTTCATCGCGCAGCTCGCGATCAGGCAGCCCTCGATCAGGAGATGCGGATCGTGCCGCATGATCTCGCGATCCTTGCAGGTCCCGGGCTCGGATTCGTCGGCGTTGACGACGAGATAGCTCGGCCGGCCGTCGGTCGATTCCTTCGGCATGAACGACCATTTCAGGCCGGTCGGGAAGCCGGCGCCACCGCGGCCGCGCAGCCCCGACGCCTTCATCTCGTTGATGATCCAGTCACGGCCCTTGTCGATGATGTTCTTCGTGCCATCCCAGGCGCCGCGGCGCCGCGCGCCCTCGAGCCCCCAATCGTGGAGGCCGTAGAGGTTCTTGAAGATGCGGTCCTTGTCCTCGAGCATGTCAGTGCTTTCCGATCAACGGTTGGCTTGCTTGTAGGCAAGCCCGGCGGCGCAGACGGCGAAGGTCAGCGCCCAGAGCAGACTGGATTCCAGCGACGCGTTCAGGGCGAAGCGCTGAAGCAGGAAAATGAACGTGGCCGCCACGGCGGAATGCATTGCGACGAAGCCCCACTTCTTCACAACACTGCTCCCTTCAACTGGCGGCGAGAGATCACGCATCAGGTGATCTCCTTCAGCGTGGTCGGCCCACCGGTCGGCGCCGAGAACTGGCGGCCGTTCTGCGGACCGGGCTTGGGCGGATTGCCCGAGGCAAAGCCATCGAGCACCTTGCCGAAGCTTTCCTTGGTCAGATCCTCATAGGTATCCTTGCCGATCAGCACCATCGGCGCGTTCACGCAGGCACCGAGGCACTCCACCTCTTCCCAGCTGAAATTGCCGTCCTTGGAGAGATGGAAGGGCTCGTGATGGATACGGTGCTCGCAGACGTGGATCAGATCCTCGGCGCCGCGCAGGCGGCACGGCGTGGTGCCGCAGACCTGAACGTGGGCTTTCCTGCCGACCGGGGCCAGCTGGAACATCGTGTAGAAGGTCGCGACCTCGAGCACGCGGATATAGGGCATGTCGAGCATGTCGGCGACAGCGCGGATCGCGGCCTCCGAGACCCAGCCGTCGTGCTGTTCCTGTACGCGCCAGAGAATGGCGATGACGGCCGAAGCCTGGCGCCCGGCCGGATATTTCGCGATCTGCTGTTTGGCGAACGCGAGGTTCTCCTCCGTGAACGCAAAGCTCGCGGGCTGGACTTCCTTCGGTGCTAATCGGCGAACGGACATCTCTTCAATCTCTCACTGCATGCGGCGCGCGGTTTTCGCATTCAGGGCATTGATCCTGTCCTGCCAGAATGCGCTTGCGGTGCCGAAAACATTGTAGCCGACATGGGTCGAGACCTTGATGCGGTCGAGGATCGACAGCTCGGTCACCGTCTCCATACGCCTTGTGCTGGGATCGTAGACGATCAGCTTCAGCGGGGTGTGTTCGAGGATGTAGCGCGAGACCGCATGCGAGCGGTCGCTGCCGTGCTCCTCGCACATGATGACGCTGTCGGCCTGGAGCAGCCGGGCGCCGCCCTTGATCGCCTCGATCTCGACGCCCTCGACGTCGAGCTTGATCAGGTACTTGCCGGTGCTAGCGACCTTGCCGTCGTCGATCAGATTGTCGAGCGCGATGACCGGCACGTCCTCGCCGCCCGCCGACGCATCGCCGGCGATGCTGAAGGCCTCGTGCTTGGTGCCTGACAGACGCGCGGTGCCACGGGCCGCGCCGATCGCGCATTTCATGGTCTCGAAGCGGCTGCCGTTGATGCGGGCGTTGTTGGCGAGCTTCGGATGGTTCTGCCCCGACGGCTCGATCGCGATCGCCTTGTGCGAACCGAACGGCTTGCTCGACACCAGCACCGACCAATAGCCGTAATTGGCGCCGCAATCGAGCAGGGTGTAGTCGACGTCGATGGAGTCGGCGAACAACAGCTCCAACTCGTCCTCGTAATTGTAGGAGCGGTTGAGCAGCTTGCTCCAATAGCCGTCGCCGTAGGGAAATTCGAACACGGCGTCGGGGTTGAGCTTGATCGCGATGTTGCGCTCGGGCAGCGTCTTCCGCAGCAGATTGGCGCAGGCGATGTAGCCCATATGCGAGAAGTGCGAGGAGATCTTCGATCCCGTCACCAGCGCCAAGGCAGCCGTCCGCTCCCACAGGTTGGCCCCTTCAAGGGCCCCCGAGGCGCGGTCAAACTGGATCGGCGCCTGCGCCATCACCGATCGACCTCTCCGAACACGATGTCGAGCGAGCCGAGGATCGCCGACACGTCGGCGAGCAGATGACCGCGGCAGATGTGGTCCATGGCCTGCAGATGCGCAAAGCCGGGCGCGCGGATCTTGCATTTATAAGGCTTGTTGGTGCCGTCCGAGATCAGAAAGACGCCGAACTCGCCCTTCGGCGCCTCGACCGCGGCGTAGACCTCGCCGGCCGGCACGTGGACCCCTTCGGTATAGAGCTTGAAGTGATGGATCAGCGCTTCCATCGAGCGCTTCATCTCGCCACGGCGCGGCGGCGCGACCTTGTTGTCTTCGACGACGACGGGGCCCTTCCCTTCGGCTGCGTTCAGCTTCTGGATGCACTGCTTCATGATGCGCACGGACTGGCGCATTTCTTCCATGCGGATCAGATAGCGGTCGTAGCAGTCGCCGTTCTTGCCGATCGGGATGTCGAAATCCAACTCGGCGTAGCATTCATAGGGCTGCGACTTGCGCAGATCCCAGGCCGCGCCCGAACCGCGCACCATAACGCCGGAGAAGCCCCACTCCCAGGCTTCCTTCAGCGATACGACGCCGATGTCGACGTTGCGCTGCTTGAAGATGCGGTTCGCGGTGAGCAGCCGGTCGAGATCTTCGACCACTTTCAGGAACGGATCGCACCAGGCGTCGATGTCGTCGACCAGCTTCTGCGGCAGGTCCTGATGCACGCCGCCGACGCGGAAGTAGGCTGCGTGCATGCGGCTGCCGGAGGCGCGCTCGTAGAACACCATCAGCTTTTCGCGCTCTTCGAAACCCCACAGCGGCGGGGTCAGCGCGCCGACGTCCATCGCCTGCGTGGTGACGTTGAGCAAATGCGACAGGATGCGGCCGATCTCGCAATAGAGCACGCGGATCAGCTGCGCGCGGCGTGGCACCTCGATGCCGAGCAGCTTTTCTGCAGCCATGCAGAAGGCGTGCTCCTGGTTCATCGGCGCGACGTAGTCGAGGCGGTCGAAATACGGGATCGCCTGCAGATAGGTCTTCTGCTCGATCAGCTTTTCGGTGCCGCGGTGGAGCAGGCCGATATGGGGATCGACGCGGGCGACGACCTCACCATCCAATTCAAGCACAAGACGAAGAACACCGTGCGCAGCCGGATGCTGCGGTCCGAAGTTGATCGTAAAGTTGCGAAGCTGTTCGGGTTGCTCGTTCATGATCAGACCTTCGGCCCCGCTTTTTCATCGCCCGGAAGGACCGGATAGTCGGCGCCCTCCCACGGGGACAAAAAGTCGAACTTGCGGAATTCCTGGTTGAGCTTGACCGGCTCGTACACCACCCGCTTCTCCTGGTCGTCATAGCGGACCTCGAGGAAGCCGGTGGTCGGGAAATCCTTGCGCAGCGGATGACCCTCGAAGCCGTAATCGGTCAGGAGGCGGCGCATGTCGGGATGACCGACGAAGATCACGCCATAGAGGTCGTAGGCTTCGCGCTCGAACCAGTCGGCGCCGGGAAACACCTCGATCAGCGACGGCACCTGCGTGGTCTCGTCGGCCTGGGCCTTGAGCCGGACCCGCGCGTTCAAGGTCGGTGACAGGAAATGATAGATCACGTCGAAGCGTTTTTCGCGCGACGGATAATCCGCGGCCGTGATGTCGGTGAAGTTGATGAAGCGGCAGTTCGGGTCGTCGCGGAGGTACTTGACCACCTCGACGATCTTGCTGACCTCGACATCCACCGTGAGCTGGTTGAAGGCCACCGAATGACCGATGGCGGCGCCCGGAAGCGCGCTAACGATCGTCTGCCCCAGGGCGTCGAGCTTGGCGTCGTCCATGACGTAAAACCTTAGCGTTCGATGGTGCCGGTGCGGCGGATCTTCTTCTGCAGCAGCAGCACGCCGTAGAGCAGCGCTTCCGCCGTGGGCGGGCAGCCCGGCACGTAGATGTCGATCGGCACGATGCGGTCGCAACCGCGCACGACCGAGTAGGAATAGTGATAATAGCCGCCGCCGTTGGCGCAGGAGCCCATCGAGATGACGTAACGCGGCTCGGGCATCTGGTCGTAGACCTTGCGCAGCGCGGGCGCCATCTTGTTGGTCAGGGTCCCCGCGACGATCATCACGTCCGACTGACGCGGCGAGGCGCGCGGCGCGAAGCCGAAGCGCTCGACGTCGTAGCGCGGCATCGACACCTGCATCATCTCGACCGCGCAGCAGGCGAGACCGAAGGTCATCCACATCAGCGAGCCGGTGCGCGCCCAGGTGATGAGGTCGTCGGTCGCGGCCACGAAGAAGCCCTTGTCGGACAGTTCCGAATTGACCTCGAGGAAGAACGGATCATTGGCCCCGACCGGCTTGCCAGTCGACGGGTCCAGGATGCCCTTGGGGGCCGGCGCGAGAAGCGGACCGGCGGATGACACAGGGTTCAATCCCATTCCAGTGCGCCTTTCTTCCATTCATAGGCGAACCCGACCGTCAGCACGCCAAGGAACACCACCATGGACCAGAAGCCGGTCGCGCCAAGCTTGCCGAACGCCACCGCCCAGGGAAACAGGAACGCCACCTCGAGGTCGAAGATGATGAAGAGGATGGCGACGAGATAGAAGCGGACGTCGAACTTCATGCGGGCATCGTCGAAGGCGTTGAAACCGCACTCATACGCCGACAGCTTTTCCGGGTCCGGCTGCTGGAACGCCACGATGAACGGCGCGATCAGCAACACCAGGCCAATGAGGCCCGCTACCCCTATGAAGACGACGAGTGGAAGATAGTTCTGCAGAATGCCGCTCATTGACGAGCCCTTTTTCCCGCAGCCTCGGGACAGCCACGGATTCGTCCAGTTTGGAATTGTTCTGAGCCTTAGCGCAGTGCACCAATGGGCGCAAGACACGCTCTTTTTAGGCCCTTCGTCGCCCTCAGAACGGTGGAAATCCCGGAATCACCCCGCGGCTGGTATGGAGCAGATCGACAGCCCCAGCAAGAGCGCCCCGATCAGTCCACACCCGCTGGGCCGTGACGTCCGTTGTTGAGAAGGCTCACTTTATCTAGGCCGCGACGCAGCAATGTCCAGATTACAACGAGGACAGGCGCGCCCACCATCGGGCGAGCGATCCGGGAGCCATGCATCACGATCGGACCCGGGCTCGTCTGGCGAATGCGTCGGGCGGGCGGCGCCCGCTTCCGCCGCCGCGGAAAATCAATGGCGAGCGCGGCGGCGACGTGGCTGGGTCGTCGCGCGCCGCGCTCGCATGAGCTTCGGGCCGGGGGGCATGGCCCGCGAGCTCATCGATCTCGTTGCGGAAGCCGCTGACGAGCCGGTCAGGCTCTCACGATGGACTTCCCTCGCCTGTTCTCGTCATTTGCCTCACCATTTGTAGGAAACGCTGGCGGTGACGCGCCGGCGGTCGCCGTAGAAGCAGGAGGACGCCGCCGCGCAGCTCGCGACGTAGATCTTGTCGGTCAGATTGACCACGTTCAGCGCGGTGCGCCAGTTCTGCCATTCGTAGTGGAGCGCGAGATCGCCGAGCACGACCGCGGGAACCTCGAGGGTATTGGCGGTATCCGCCCACGACGAACCGACATAGCGGACACCGCCGCCGAAGCCGAACCCCGCGAGCGGCCCGTCCTTGAAGGTGTAGTCCGCCCAGCCCGACACCAGGAGCTCAGGCGTGTTGGTCGGGGTCTTCCCGACTAGCGCCGGGTCCAGATCCCTGCTGTTGAACAAATGGTAGGCCGTGAACGAGCCGATCAGCTTCAGCTCGCGCGTGGCGTTCGCCACCGCTTCGAGCTCGATGCCGCGCGATGTCACCTCGCCGGTCTGGTTCTGCAAGGTCGTGACGACAGGATCAGTTGTTGCCACGTTCTGGCGCTTCAGGTCGAACAGCGAAGCGGTGAAGTAGCCGTCAAATCCCCGCGGCGCGACCTTCACGCCGATTTCCGCCTGCTGGCCGGTCTCCGGCAGGAACAGCTGGTTTTGCGCGTTGAGGCCGATGATCGGATTGTAGCTCGTGGCGTAAGACACATAGGGCGCGATGCCATTGTCGAAATTATAGATCAGCCCGGCGCGCCCGCTGAACTTGCTGTCGTCGCGGCTGGCGAGCGTGGCGCCGGTATCACGGCCAGCCTGCGTCGTCTCGACCCAATCGTTGCGGCCGCTCAGCACCAGCGTGAAGTTGCCGAGCTTCATCTGGTCCTGAAGATAGGTGCCGGCCTGCTTCTGCGTGATCTGGAAGTTGCGGAACGGTGCGCCCGTCAACGGAATGTCAAATCCATAGGAGGGATTGAAGACATTGATCGAAGGAACGGTACCGAAGTTGAAAGCCTGATAATCGTCGATCTGGTAGCCCTTCAAATCGACCCCGAACAGCAGCGTATGCCGCACCGCGCCGGTGTTGAAGCGGTACTCCAGCTGGTTGTCGAGATTGGCCTGGTTGGCGGTGTTCTTTGCATACCAATTATAGCGACCGAGACTGCCCGTGTTGATGTCAGCCCAATTATTGCCGACGTAGCCGCGATAGGTCACATCGACGTGGGCAAACCGCGCATTCTGCCGGAACGTCAAATCGTCGGTGAGATTGCGCTCGAACTGATAGCCCAGCATCTCCTGCTCGCGCGTGAACTTGTCGACGCTGGGATCGCCGGCGAAAAAGCTGGTCGGGATCTTGCCGAACCGAGCGTTGGTCACCGTGCCCTCATAGGGCAGGAAGTTGATGCCACGGGTTTCCTGCCGGGAAGCTGAAGCCAGCACCGTGAACGTCGTGTCGGCGTCCGGCTTCCAGGTCACCGACGGCGCGATAAAGTAGTTGTTGTCCGGGGTGAAATTGACCTGCGTAGGGCCGTTCTGGACCTGGCCGACGACGCGGTAGAACAACTTGCCGTTTTCGGGCTGGGTCGCGACCGGACCGCCGACATCAAAGCCGACATAAGCGTTGCCGAAATTGTTGACGCCGGTCTCGATGAAGCGGACGGGGTCCGCGGGCGGCATCTTGCTGATGACGTTGACGATGCCGCTCGGGCTCGATCCGCCATAGAGCACGGCCGACGGACCGCGCAGCACCTCGACGCGCTCCATGTTGGGCGTCTCTAGCTTCCAGCTCGCATAGGACGTGTAGAACAGCTGCATGCCGTCGAGAAACAGTCCGAGGTCGTCGGACTTGAAGCCGCGGATCAGCCACCAGTCGTTGCGCGTGTCCGCGCCGAACGTCCCGGCGCGGACGCCGGCGGTATAGCGCAGGACTTCGTCGAGCTTGTTTGCCTTCTGGTCGCGGATCTGCTCCGCGCCAATCACCGACACCGCCTGCGGCGTCTCCATGATCGGCGTGTTGGTCTTGGTGCCGGACGAGCTGCGGCCGGCGACGTAGCCGTGCACCGGGCCGAGCGGGGTCTCCACGGAACCGACATTGCCCTGCGGCTGCGGCTTGCTTCGGTTGGCGGTCTGCTGGGATGATCGCGGCGCGCGGCGCTGGACGGAGGGCGCCGCCCGGCGGCGCGCTTCCGGCGCGGTGACGGTGACCGACGGAATGTTCTGCGCGCCACTCTGCGCAGGAGATTGTGCAAGCGATGCCTGCGGCACCAAAACCCAAGCGGATGCGGTCGCCAATACGGCCGACCGCAGCATTCCAAGACTGTTCAACGCGCAACCCCAAAACTGCATGTTTTGATTTGCCCATGCCGTCAGTCCCATGACGGCATGCGCTTGCGGTGACGCTTAGGGGAGCGCGCGCGAATTCCCTAATTGAAAGCCTCTTAGAAAGAGTCTTGGAAGGGTTCTTGGAAAGATTCTTGGAAGCGATCCAACATGTCCCGGATTGCCGAAACGTCAGCGCGAAGTCTTCTCGCTCTCGAGCATCTCGGCAGCGATCGTCGTCAATTGATCGACCTGCTGCAGCAGCGCCTCGAACTCGGCTTCGCTCAGATGTTTGCGCAAGCGCCGATTGCGCTCCTGCGCACCGGCGACGATCGCATCATGCGCCGCAAGGCCGGTTGCGGTCAGCGAGACCAGAACCTCGCGGCTGTCTTTCGGGTTCGCTGATTTCGCGATCAGCTTGCGCGAGACGAGTTCCGCAAGCGCGCGGCTGATCTGCCCCTTGTCCTGGCCGACAGCTTCCGCAAGCCGCGCCACGCTCATCGGCGGCCGCCGTCCGAGCGAGGCGACCAGGCCAAACTCGACCGAGGACAATCCGGCGAGACGCTTGTAGCGCAGGATGGCGCCGCGCTTGAGCAAATTGGCCAGCACCATCAGCCGCGACGACAGCATCACAGTGATCGGCGCCGGCGACTGACTTTCGTCCGCATCGGACGATGCGCGCCCGGCCCTGCTTGATGTCTGGCTCATGATCCACCTCTGCCAAGAAAGCCGCGGCGTGCCAAGTCTTGGTAGCGCAACCTCCCCAGCCTGATCCGAATGCGACTAAGAGGCATTTGGAAAATCGTTGACATTGTCATCGATCAGCCCTTCACTGGTGTTCAGGGCGTCACAAGCCGAGCCAGCAAGGCCGACAGCGGGAGGATCAGCATGACCATCACCCAGCGAGATCGCGATCTCGGCACGGCCTATGCGATGAAGCCGGCGCACACGCGCACCGAGCTCACCTCGGTCGTGCGCGGCACGCCGATGGGCGAACTGCTGCGACGCTACTGGCATCCGGTCGGGCTCATCAGCGATGCCACCGACACCCCGAAAAAGGTTCGCGCGCTCGGCGAGGATCTGGTGCTGTTCCGCGACAAGCACGGCCGCGCCGGACTGCTCCACGCCCGCTGCTGCCACCGCGGCACCACGCTCTATTACGGCAAGGTCGAGGAGGACGGCATCCGCTGCTGCTATCACGGCTGGAAGTTCGACGCCGAAGGTCACTGTCTGGAGCAGCCCTGCGAGCCCGACGGCGGCCAGTTCAAGGACAAGGTGCGCCAGCCCTGGTATCCGGTCGAGGAGCGCTACGGGCTGATCTTCGCCTATATGGGCCCGGCCGAGAAACGCCCGGTGCTGCCGGCCTATGATTGCCTGGAGACCATGGACGACGGCGAGTTCGTGGAGGCGGACGATTCCTCGATCGGCGGCGGTGGTCCGGCGATCATCCCCTGCAACTGGCTCCAGCATTTCGAGAACGTGGTCGATCCCTACCACGTGCCGGTGCTGCACGGCTCCTTCTCGGGTCCGCAATTCACCAACATGATGGCGTCGATGCCGGAGGTGACGTTCGACAAGACGCCGCGCGGGATCGCCGTGCGCTCGATCCGCAAGCAGGATGACGGCAAGGTGTTTTACCGCGTCACCGAGGCGGCGCTCCCCACCTTGCGCGTCGTGCCAAACCCGCGCGTGGCGCAGTTCGCCCGTGTCGAGTCGATCGGCTGGACGCTGCCGATCGACGACACCTCGTTCCGCATCTACGTCGCCGGCCGCGTCAAGAACCCCGGCGACATCGGGCGCATGCGCTCGAAATTCAACGGCAAATTCTGGTGGGACATGACCGAGGAAGAGCACCAGCAATTTCCCGGCGACTATGAAGCCCAGGTCGGCCAGGGCCCGCAGACCATCCATTCCGAGGAGCATTTCGGCCAGAGCGACCGCGGCATCCTCTTGATCCGGCGCATGCTGAGCGAGCAGCTCGAGGCGATGGAAGCAGGCCGCGATCCGATCGGAATCTCGTTCGATGTGAGCGCGCCTCGGGTCGAATTCGAAGCGGGGAATTACATCCGCGACGCGTGAAGCAGCCAGCTCCAATCAAAGCTGGACCGACAACGATAACAAAGACTAATTGGGGGAAGCGATGGTCGATGTGACGTCACAAATGTCGGTGCAAACGGCCGCCACGGCAAAACCCTCGGCGCGGCGCTATTACGTGCTGGGCCTGCTCACGATCATCTACGCGCTGAACTTCCTCGACCGCACGATCTTCAACGTGCTGATCGAGCCGATCAAGAAGGAGTTCCAGCTCAGCGACACCATGATGGGCCTGCTCGCGGGCTTCGGCTTCGCCCTGTTCTATTCCCTGCTCGGCATTCCCATCGCGCGCGTCGCCGACCGGCTCAACCGGCGCAACATCGTCGCCGTCGCCTTTGCGTTCTGGAGCGCGATGACGGCGTTGTGCGGCGCTGCTTCGAGCGTCACGTCGCTGGCGGTGGCAAGGATCGGCGTCGGCATCGGCGAATCCGCAGGCTCGCCCGCCTCGCAATCGATCGTCGCCGATCTTTTCGCCAAGAACGAGCGTCCGCGCGCGCTCGGCATCTACGCCGTCGGTACCTATCTCGGCGTCTTCCTTGGTTATTTCGTCGGCGGCTACGTCAACCAGCACTATGGCTGGCGGATGGCGTTCTACGTCGCGGGCCTGCCCGGCATCCTGCTCGCTATTATCCTGTGGCTGACGATCTCCGAGCCGAAGCGCGGCGCCATGCAGGAGAATTTCGTGCCCGAGCCGCTCGGGCCGACGCTGCGCTTCCTGGCCTCGCAGCAGAGCTTCATCATCGTGCTGATCGGCTTCTGTCTCACCACTTACACGAACTACGCGACCGCGGCCTGGATCCCGCCGTTCCTGGCGCGCGTGCACCATCTGTCGAGCGCCGAGATCGGCACCTACGCCGGCACCTTCAAGGGGCTCGCCGGCATGGCCGGCACCCTGCTCGGCGGCTTCGTGGTGGCGCAGATCAGCCGCCGCGACGACCGTTGGAAGCTGTGGGCGCCCGCCATCACCTCGGGCCTTGCCGGCCCGGTGTTCGCGCTGTGCATGCTGACGCAGGACTTTGCGATGATGGTGGCCATGCTGGCGCTGACCTCGTTCCTGGTCGGCTTCCATCTCGGGCCGATCTTCGCGATCGCGCAGACGGTGGCGAAGCCGAGCATGCGGGCGCTGGCCTCTGCCCTGATCGCGCTCACCGCCACCTGCTTCGGCCAGGGCGTCGGCCCGCTCGCCGTGGGCATGGTCAACGACGCCCTGAAGGGCACTTCCGGCGCCGACGCCGTGCGCTATTCCCTGCTCTCGGCGGCGGTCACGACCACGCTGGGGGCGCTCCTGTTCGTCTGGGCGGCCCGCACGATCCGGAACGATATCGGCCGGGCCGCAGCCTGACGCCGGCCCCGGACGCCTCCCGGGCGAAACCCGCTCGCGGGGAGATGAAACCATTTTGCGGAACCCGCGAAACCATCCGGAAACAGACGGTCCTTACAAGAAGAGCCATAGACGGCGGCAAAGCCCGTCGGGAGGCTCAGATGAACCACTCCATTCACTCTGCTGATCGTGCGACCCACCTCAAGATCGTGGTGGTGGCGCTGGTAGCCGGAATCACGGTGGCCGGCTTCGGGATCGCAGCTCGCACCAATGCCGATTACAGCCAGACCGCCCAGTCCGCCCACGTGATCAAGGCCGGCAAGCCGGTCGTCGTGACCAGCGCCGGGACGTCAGAGATCCGCTGAGGACGAAAAAGGTCCGGTTTGATACCAAATGGCCGCCTTCGGGCGGCCTTTCTGATTCAGGCGACGAGCGAGTGAGCCAACATGAAGCGGGTCAATAGCTGCCGCAGCAGTGCTTGAATTTCTCGCCTGAACCGCAGGGACAAGGATCATTGCGGCCGACACCGCTCTGCCCATAACGCAGCCGGTTCAGGGCCTTCCTGTTCTGCTCCAGGATCATCTTGCGACGCGTCTCCTGCACGCCGATCACGGCAGCATTGTCGCCGGCGTCCCAGAACGCCTGCGGCTTCAGATGGGCGAGCTTGCCGCTGACAAAGACCGGGTAGAACCAGCCGAGCGTTCCGTCGCGCAGGCGCTGCAGCGTCGTCAAATCGTAGAGGAAGAAACCTGCGGCCAGCAGCATCGCGTTGATGTGCTGGAAGTCGTCAACGTCGGTCTCGCAGACGACGACGCTGCAATTCTCGAGCACGTCACGCGCGCCCTTCAGCGCGGCCTGTTCCGCGCCCTGCACATCGAGTTTGAGCAGGAACGGCGGCTTGAGCGACAGCTCTTCGACCAGCGCATCAAGCGTCGTCGCCGGTACTTTCACCTTGCTGGTGGTGAGGTCGTTGACCCGCGACCAGTAGACGTCGCCCGCGGGACGCAGCGATGACCAGTAAGGATGCACGGATTCCGTGATCTCGATCTCGCCCTCGTGGTCGGTGATGGCGCAAATGCGATAGTGCCCGCCAAGCACCTCCTTGATCGCCTTGAGGGAGTCCTCGTAGATCCTGTTAGCGTCGACGTTCAGTGGCACCGCGCCGCTGAGGCACGACTGATGGTTGAGCACGAAGTGCCCGTCGGCGCAGCCCAGATCAATCACGGTCCCGTAGCGCACGCCCTTCGCGAACAAATTTTGCAACGTCGCGCTGAAATCGGCTGCCTGCATCAACTCGATCCGAACAATCCCGGATTGAGCGGTACCATGTGATCAACGGCGCGATCAACTCGAGCGTCTGGCGACCGTCGCGCGCGGGCGAGGGAATTTTGCGCGGGTCGAAGACAACAAAGCATGCGGAAGTCGGGGGCGCGCACGACCCGGGATCGAAGCGGGATGAGGATTTGAAGGTAAGGGTATGAAAGGATTGCCAAAAATGGCGCGAGAGACGGGGCTCGAACCCGCGACCTCCGGCGTGACAGGCCGGCGCTCTAACCAACTGAGCTACTCCCGCGTGACACGCAAATGTCTGCGGAACGAGGGGGGACTTAAAGGCCGGACCTGTTGAAGTCAAGGATGTTGCGTCCACAGCCTGAACGGGGCGGATTTCCGTCGAGGGCGCGCACGGACGTGACCCGCGCTCATGCCGCGGCGTAGTCAGTCCGGTCCCGAATCGTCTACGCCTCCGGAACTTGGCGGTTCAGGGATCGTCACCCGACCACCGGCAAGCATCGAGGAGGCCAGATATGGCGAAGAAGGCTGCCGCTCCCGCCACCATCACGCTCAAGCACCTCGCTGCCGACATTGCGGAGAGCCAGGACCTGTCGAAGAAGCGCGCTGAGGCCGTTCTGACCGACATGGTCGACCTGATCACCAAGCACCTGAAGAAGGGCGACCGTGTCCGGATCGTCGGGCTTGGAATCCTCCAGGTTCGCAAGCGCGCCGCCCGCACCGGCCGCAATCCCGCCACCGGCGAGCCCATCCACATCAAGGCCAGCAAGAAGGTCGCCTTCCGCCCGGTCAAGGAACTGAAAGAGGCGATCTGACCCCTCACGTTTCGTTAAGCCTGATCAGCGTCCTCCGGCCTCACCGCGCCCTGCTTTTCTGGTATACCGCCCCTCTCCCCTGACCCGGCGGTTTGACCAGAAATGTCCTCCCTCACCTTTTCGCATACCGTAACCGAGCGCTTCCTGCGCTACGTCACCATCGACACCCAGTCCGATCCGGAATCCCCGAGCTCGCCCTCGACCGAGAAGCAGAAAGATCTCGGCCGTGTGCTCGCCGCCGAGCTCAGGCAGATGGGCGTCGAGGACGCGCATCTCGACGATTACGGCTACGTCTATGGAACGATCCCGGTGAACACGACGAAGAAGGTGCCGGTGATCTGCTTCTGCTCGCACATGGACACTTCGCCCGACGTTACCGGCAAGAACGTCAAGCCGCAGGTCGTGAAGAACTATCGCGGCGGCGACATCACGCTGCCGGGCGACACCAGCCAGGTGATCCGCTTCGCCGAGCATCCGGCGCTGAAGGACCAGATCGGCAACGACATCATCACCACCGACGGCACCACCCTGCTCGGCGCCGACAACAAGGCGGGCGTGGCCGAGATCATGGATGCCGCGCATTTCTTCATCAACAACCCGGACGTGAAGCACGGCACCATCAAGATCCTGTTCACGCCCGACGAGGAGATCGGCCGCGGTGTCGACAATGTCGACATCAAGAAGCTCGGCGCCGAGTTCGGCTACACCATGGACGGCGAGAGCGCGGGCAGCGTGGAGGACGAGACCTTCTCGGCGGACGGCGCCACCATCACCATCAACGGCGTCAGCGCCCATCCCGGCTATGCCAAGGGCAAGATGGAGCATGCGATCAAGATCGCCGCCGCCATCGTCGAGCGCCTGCCCCGCGAAGGCTGCTCGCCCGAGACGACATCAGGCAAGCAGGGCTTTCTGCATCCGATCGGCATCGAGGGCGCGCTGGAGCAGGCGACGCTCTCCTTCATCGTGCGCGACTTCACCGAGGAAGGGCTGAAGGAGAAGGAGATCCTGCTCGCGAACATCGTCAAGGACGTGATGAAGGATTTTCCGCGCTCGACCTACACATTCGAGGTGCGGGAGCAGTACCGCAACATGAAGCAGGTAATCGATCGTCACCCGCACATTCTCGAATACGCCATCGAAGCGATCCGCCGCGCCGGCCTGCGCCCGATGCGCACCGCGATCCGCGGCGGCACCGATGGCTCGCGCCTCTCCTTCATGGGCCTGCCCTGCCCCAACATCTTCGCCGGCGAGCACGCATTTCACTCCCGGCTCGAATGGGTCAGCCGGCAGGACATGGAGAAGGCGGTGCAGACGATCGTGCACCTCGCCATGATCTGGGAGGAGAAGGCCTAGCGCCTCTCGTCAAAAGACGATGGCCGGGATCGCTCCCGGCCATCGTCCTGCACGTCAGGGCACCGGCATCGCGCGCGGAGAGCGATGGAGGCGGTTCGAGCTTGCCATCCAGTTCGGCAACGGCTCTCCATCGCGGTGCCGCCCGCCGGCCACCGCCGCAGCCCAGGCCACGGCAGCGCCGATCAGGGTTGCTGCGGCAACGGAGAAGGCGACGATGATGGAATTACGCCGCGCCCGATTGATCGCCGTCCTTGAATCCGCGATCAGCGCGTCGACCCGTCGTTCCGAGTCGGGAGCGGCGAGTCCCGTCAGCGCGGCCACCTGCTGCACCAGATAGGTCCGATCATCGGTGCTGATGCCGCTGTGGCTCGATGACGTCATCAAGATGCGTCCTGCTTCGGCGCGGGCTTCCCTGAGGTCGGTGTTAGGGGGCCGCCGCGGCGCGCGAAACAGCTTGTCCAGCTCGTAGCTCAACAGAGGCTCGGCGGCGGAGGTATTGCTCGCCGAACTGCGCATCGGCGAACGATCAATCGCAGCTGCGCCGAGTATCGCGAGCAGAGCGGCACCAAGCAGCACGGCAAGCGCCCAGGACATCAGGCCATGCAGCCCGTCCCGCCGTTCGCCGTCGTCTTCGATCGTTGTGATCGTCGGGGCTGGTCGCGTTGTCCGGCCGGCGACATAGCCGCCGAAGCCGAAGCTGATAATCGCCTGGATGATCAGATACAGCCCCGACAGCAAAGCCAGCGCCGCCGATGCATCGCGCCATGTCGGCGAGGCTGAACTGACGCCCAGTCCGACGGCGACACCAAAGCCGACCAGGATGAACGACATTGCGCCAGCGGCCAACGCGCCTGCGATCACCGAGCTCCACTGAATGGTGCTCCGGTCATCGGCAGCGACGCCGCCGCCTTCCATGATGTCTTCCCGTATGAGAGTTTCCATCGTCATCGCCGCTCTCTCAGCGCAGGCCGAAGAACGACAAGATCGCCATGACGACGACGATCAAGCCGATGAGATAAATCAATCCGTCCATGGTCCGTCCTCCTCGATTTCTCCTCGTCGCTAATCACGACGAAGAAAGAACGTTCCAAACTGGACCGAGCCGCGGGAACGAACCGGCGCGATGCGGATTAGCTGTCCAAGTCCCGAGGATGAAGTTTGTGAGCACGAAAGCCCCAGCCGGTCAGTCCCGCCTGGGGCTTTCTTTTTGGGCGGCGGTTCCTGTCCTATGTTAACGACGTCGGCTCTCCGATCATCAAGGATGCGATCGGGGCGGAACCTCCGGATCGGGAGAGCGGCGTGGATCGCAGAACCGCGTGCCTTCATCAGGCAGATGCATTCCGGGAAAAGGCGATCGCCGATCCCGAGCACCACGACCAGTGGATTGATGAAGCCATCAAATGGCTGGAACGGGCCATGGAAGCCGGCTGTCGCGCCGTCGTGACGGTCGAAGCCGGCGATGTGCCGAACGCAGCAAGCGGAACGTCAGCCGATGCTCAGTTGAGCTTGATCACGCGCCAATAAGAAGCGCTGTCGACTTCGCAATCGCTGCGGCAATTGTTCCAGGGGACGTAACAATGTTGCGGGTCGACACTGTTCCCGCCCCCATGCTAGGCCGGACACCGACCGCAACCAGAGTGAAATCGTGCTCGCAAACCGCCAGCCCTCAGGATCATGCCCGCCGCGCCACTGGCGCGGGCTGCTGTCTGTGCTGATCGCGGTTGTCTACCTGCTCGCGGGAGCGCTGCATGGCCTGCACGACATCGACGTCACCACGCCCGGTGGCGGCTCGGAGATCAGCGCCGTCCTTGACGGCCCGGGAGATCACAACGACCACAAGGCCATCGGCGGTCATCATTGCCATGGCTGCTTCTCGGTGACGGTGGCGCAGCCGGCGCCACCGGCCGCATCGATCGGGCTCGTGTCCGCATCGCGCCCGCAACGCGCACCCCGGCTCGCCGGCATTATTCCCGATACCGACTCCCCGCCTCCCAAACAGATGGCCTGAACGGATTGGTCGGGCGCTCCGCGCCCATGAGGTTCATCCTTCACAGGTCGGTTTCATGTTTTACAGGGGAATGGCCGCGCGCCTGGCGTGCGCGGCAGCGTGTCTGATTGTCGGATTGGCGCTTGCGCCGTCTCACGCCCAGACTCTGACGATGCGGAGCGCGCTCTCGCGCGCGCTGGCCACGAGCCCGCGGCTGACCGCGGCGGAGCGCGATGTCGGAATCGCCACGGGCCAGCGCATCCAGGCAGGTGCGCTTCTCAATCCGGAACTGACCTACGAACAGGACAATTCGTTCGGGTCCGGCATCTATCGCGGCACGCGATCGGCCGAGACCACGCTGCAGATCAGCCAGGCCTTCGAGCTGTTCGGCAAGCGCGACGCGCGGATCGCCGCGGGTGTCGCCGGCATCGAGGTCGCCGCGATTCAGCGCAAGGCCGTCAGGCTGGAGGTGCTGTCGGAGACCGCGATCGCCTTCCTCAGCGTGCTCGGCGCACAGCGGCGCATCCAGATCCTCGACGAGCAGATCACCGCCATTGACCGGCTGACGCCGCTTTTGCGCCGACGCGTCGAGGCCGGCGCCTCCTCGCCGGCCGAGACCGGCCGTGCGGAAGTGGCATCCGCCCTGGTGAAGGCCGACCGCGAGCGCTTCAAGGCGACGCTGGCCAGCGCCCGGCGCGAGCTTGCGGTCCTGATGGGCGACGCGGCACCGAAATTCGGCGAGGTCTCCGGACGGCTCGACACCATGGGACGGCCGCCGACATTCCAGTCGGTCGTCGCCGCGATCGATGCCAATCCGCAGCTGGTGCGCTGGACCGCGATCTATGCCCAGCGCAACGCCGAGCTGTTGCTGGCGCGGCTGCGGCCCTATCCTGACGTGCGGATCGCCGCCGGCTGGCGCCATTTCAACGAGACCAATGACGACGCGGCGCGCCTCACCGTCTCGGTGCCGATCCCCGTGTTCGACCAGAACCAGGGCAATATCCTCTCGGCGCAGGAAAGCCTTGCCAAGACCAAGGCCGAGCGCGAGGCCAACCGCAACACGCTGATTGTGGTCGCGGGCCGCGCCTACGACTCGCTGCAGGGCTCGCTGCGCGAGCTCGCGGTGCTGCGCGAGAGCGCCATTCCCAAGGCTACCGAAGCGTCGGACGCCATCGCGCAAGGCTACGGCCAGGGCCGCTTCAGCCTGCTCGAAGTGCTCGATGCGCAGGCCAGCGTCACCCAGGCGCGGCTGCGCGAGCAGGAGGCGCTGCAGAATTTCCACGCGGGGGTGGCGACCATCGAAGGCCTCGTCGGCAATCCCTTCACGCTGGCGCGGGAGAGCGCACGATGAAGACGTCCTCCACCATCCTCGTCGCATTGTTTGCCGCCGCACTTGGCGCTTACTGCTATTCCCTGCTGGCCCCAACAAGGGTCGAGCATGCCGAACACGCCGCGGACAAGAGGCCGGAGAAGCCGAACGACCATGTCGAACAGGACGAGCACGGCGCCGACCGGATCCGCATCTCCGACGTCAAGCTTGCAGCCGCAGGCGTGACGCTGGCGGAAGCCGCGAGCGTCACGCTGACCGACACGCTCGCCTTCAACGGCATCCTGCGCGCCAACCAGGAAGCCGTGGTGCAGGTGACGCCGCGTTTTCCCGGCGTCGCCAAATCGATCCAGAAGCGCATCGGCGACAAGGTCGGCAAGGACGATCTGCTCGCCGCGATCGAGAGCAACCAGAGCCTCACCGTCTACGAGCTCAAGGCGCCGATTGCCGGCACCATCATCGAGCGGCAGATCTCGCTCGGCGAATACGCCTCCGAGCAGAAGCCGGCCTTCGTGGTCGCCGATCTCTCCACCATCTGGGTCGACCTGTCGATCTACCGCCAGGACCTGCGGCGTGTCCGGCTCAGCGACGAGGTGCTGATCGATCCCGACGACGGCCGCGGCGAGATCAAGGGCACCATCTCCTACATGGCCCCGATCGGCTCGAGCGAGACCCAGACCGCGCTGGCGCGCGTGGTGCTGGCAAATCCGGACGGACGCTTGCGTCCCGGCCTGTTCGTCACGGCACGGCTGATCCTCGCCGCACGCAACGTCGCGGTCGCCGTGCGCCGAAGCGCGATCCAGACCCTGGAGAACCGGACCATCGTGTTCGTCCGCGAGGATGGCGACAAGATCGAGGCGCGTCCGGTGGAGCTTGGCGATTCCGATCCCCGCCATGTCGAGATCAAGGCCGGTCTATCGGCCGGCGAGCATTACGTCGCGGAAAACAGCTTCGCCGTGAAAGCGGAGATGGGCAAGGGCGAGGCCGAACATGATTGAGCGTCTCATCGCGGTCTCGCTGCAGCAGCGCTGGCTGGTCCTGCTGTTCGCGCTCGCGGCCGGCGGCTTCGGCGCCTGGAACTTCACCCGCCTGCCGATCGACGCGGTCCCCGACGTCACCAACGTGCAGGTCCAGATCAACACCCGTGCCCCGGGCCTCTCGCCGCTCGAATCCGAGCAGCGCATCACCTTCCCGATCGAGACCGTGATGGGCGGGCTGCCCAAGCTCGAATACACCCGGTCGATCTCACGCTATGGCCTGAGTCAGGTCACCGTCGTATTCCAGGACGGCACCGACATCTACTTCGCGCGGCAGCTCGTCAACGAGCGTATCCAGCAGGCGAAGGACCAGCTTCCGGCCGGAACCGAGGTCGCGATGGGCCCGATCTCGACCGGCCTTGGCGAGATCTATGTCTACTCCGTCGAAGCCAAGGCCGGCGCGAAGTCACAGACCGGTGCCGAGTTCACGCCGACGGAGCTGCGCACCATCCAGGACTGGATCATCAAGCCGCAACTGCGCACCATTCCCGGCGTGATCGAGGTCAACTCGATCGGCGGTTATGAGCGGCAGTTCCACGTGCTGCCGATCCCCGGCCGGCTGATGGCCTACAAACTCGGCTTTCGCGACATCATGACGGCGCTGGCCGCCAATAACGCCAACGTCGGTGCCGGCTATATCGAGCGCAACGGCGAGCAATATCTCGTCCGCGCCCCGGGCCAAGTCGCCAATATCGCGGAGATCCGCGACATCGTGATCGGTTCGCGCGGCGGCGTCCCGGTGCGTATCCGCGACGTCGCCGACGTCCAGGAAGGCCAGGACCTGCGTTCGGGCGCAGCAACCGCAAACGGCAGCGAAACCGTGCTCGGCACCGCCATGCTGCTGATCGGCGAGAACAGCCGCACGGTGGCCCAGCGCGTGAAGGCCCGGCTCACGGAGATCGCGAAATCGCTCCCTGACGGCGTGATCGCGCGCGCCGTCTATGACCGCACGCATCTGGTGGAAGCCACCATCCAGACCGTCGAGAAGAATCTCGTCGAGGGCGCGGCGCTGGTGATCGCTGTGCTTTTCCTGATCCTCGGCAACATCCGCGCCGCGCTGATCACCGCCTGTGTCATTCCCCTTTCCATGCTGTTCACGATCACAGGCATGGTCGAGAGCAAGGTCAGCGCGAATCTGATGAGCCTCGGCGCGATCGACTTCGGCATCATCGTCGACGGCGCGGTCATCATCGTGGAGAACTGTCTGCGGTTGCTCGCTGCCGAGCAGCACAGGCGCGGCCGGCTGCTGTCGCTCGAGGAGAGGATGGAGACAATCCGCGCCGGCAGCAGCGAGGTCATCAAGCCGAGCCTGTTCGGCACGCTGATCATCGCCGTGGTCTACCTGCCGGTCCTGACCCTGACGGGGACCGAGGGCAAGATGTTCACGCCGATGGCGCTGACCGTGCTGATGGCCCTCGCCGGCGCGGCCCTGTTGTCGATCACCTTCGTCCCGGCCGCGGTTGCGATCTTCGTCACCGGCAAGGTCTCGGAGAAGGAGAACATCTTCATGAGAGCGGCCAAGCGGTTCTATGTGCCGCTGCTCGACCGCGCCATCCGCTACCGCGGCATGGTCGCGTTTGGCGCCATGCTGATCGTTGCCGGCAGCGTCTTCGCCGCGACGCGCATGGGAGGCGAATTCATCCCGAGCCTCGACGAAGGCGACATTACCATCGAAACCATCCGGATTCCCGGCACCAGCCTGACCCAGAGCGTCGGCATGCAGCTGCGGCTGGAAATGGCGATCAAGCAGGTACCGGAGGTCGCGACCATCTTCTCCAAGATCGGTACCGCCGAGATCGCCAACGATCCGATGCCGCCGAATATGACCGACACCTATGTCACGCTCAAGCCACGCGACGAATGGCCCGACCCGGACAAGCCCAAGGACGAGGTGATCGCCGAGCTCGAACGCACCGCCAACACCCTGCCCGGCACGGCCTATGGCATGACCCAGCCGATCCAGATGCGCTTCAACGAGCTCATTGCCGGCATCCGCAGCGACGTCGGCGTGAAGATCTTCGGCGACGATCTCGACGTGCTTGCCGGCATCGCCCAGCAGGTCAACGGCGTCGTCCACGCCATCGAGGGCGCGGCCGACGTCAAGACCGAGCAGATTGCGGGCCTGCCGATCCTCACCGTCAGGCTCGACCGCCAGGCGCTGTCACGCTACGGCCTCAGCCTCAGCGAGGTGCAGAACGTGGTCGAGATCGCGATCGGCGGCAAGCCGGTCGGAAAGCTGTTCGAGGGCGATCGCCGCTTCGACATCGTGGTGCGGCTGCCGGAAAGCCTGCGTGCCGACCCTGACACGATCAAGTCGCTGCCGATCCCGCTGCCGCCGGGCGAGGATGTACCGGCCGTCACCAAAACCGCATGGCCGGGCGGAAACGCGGCGTTGCGCTACGTCCCGCTGTCCTCCGTCGCGGCGATCGAGATCGCACCGGGACCCAACCAGATCAGCCGCGAGAACGGCAAGCGTCGCGTGGTGGTTATGGCCAACGTTCGCGGGCGCGATCTGCGCTCCTTTGTCGCCGAGGCCCAGAACGCCGTCGCGGAGAAGGTCAAGCTGCCACCGGGATACTGGATCGGCTGGGGCGGACAGTTCGAGCAACTG
This sequence comes from Bradyrhizobium sp. 76, assembly GCF_023073025.1. Classification (NCBI taxonomy): domain Bacteria; kingdom Pseudomonadati; phylum Pseudomonadota; class Alphaproteobacteria; order Hyphomicrobiales; family Nitrobacteraceae; genus Bradyrhizobium; species Bradyrhizobium sp. 76. Next base: position 500,127 of record NZ_JADPIS010000015.1, on the reverse strand, counting down.
GTGTCCGCCACCAAGCGGCTGACGCTCGTGGTGCCGGTGGCGCTGCTGCTGGTGTTCCTGCTGCTGTTCATGGGCATGGGATCGGCGGCGGACGCGGCCCTCGTGTTCTCCGGCGTGCCGCTGGCGCTGACCGGCGGCGTCATGGCGCTGCTGCTGCGCGGCATCCCGCTGTCCATCAGCGCCGGCGTCGGCTTCATCGCGCTGTCGGGCGTCGCCGTCCTCAATGGGCTCGTCATCATCGCCTTCATCGAGCGGCTGCGCAGCGAGGGCCACCCCGTTGCCGACGCGGTGCGCGAGGGCGCGCTGACACGCCTGCGTCCGGTGCTGATGACGGCGCTGGTCGCGTCCCTCGGCTTCGTGCCGATGGCCCTTGCCACCGGGGCCGGCGCTGAGGTGCAGCGGCCGCTCGCGACCGTGGTGATCGGCGGCATCATCTCCTCAACCGTGCTGACGCTGCTGGTGCTGCCGGCGCTCTACGTGCTGTTCCGCCGTGACGGGGCTGCCGAAACGCCTACAATGGCGCCTGATTTGGCAGCGTCCAGGGAGCGCTAGAGGTGGGCAGCCACGACCATCACGGCCATCATCACGACGATCATAGCCACGGCCATGATCACGATCATGGTGGCCACGCCCATGCCCATGCGCCCGCCAGCTTCGGCGCGGCGTTCGCGATCGGCATCACGCTCAATACCGCGCTGGTCCTGGCCGAGGCCGTCTACGGCTATATCGGCAACTCCACCGCCCTGCTTGCGGACGCCGGCCATAACCTTAGCGACGTGCTCGGCCTGGTCGTGGCCTGGTGCGCGTCGATCGCGGCGCGGCGCGCGCCCAGCGGCCGCTTCACCTATGGCCTGCGCGCCTCCACCATCCTGGCGGCGCTGGCGAACGCGGTGTTCCTGCTGGTCGCGACCGGTGCGATAGGCTGGGAAGCGTATTTGCGCCTGCGTGAACCGGAGCCCGTCGCTGGCATCACCGTAATGGTGGTCGCCGGCATCGGCATCCTCATCAACGGTTTTACGGCCATGCTGTTCGCGCGCGGGCGCAAGGACGACATCAACATCGAAGGCGCCTATCTGCACATGGCGGCCGACGCCGCGGTCTCGCTCGGCGTCGTGGTCTCGGCGGCGCTGATCATCTGGACCGGCTGGCTCTGGCTCGATCCCGTCACCAGCCTCGTCATCTGCGCCACCATTCTCTGGAGCACCACCAGCCTGCTCCGCGGCTCCATCGACATGTCGATGGCGGCCGCGCCCAGGGGCACCGACATTGCCGCAATCAAGATCCTACTGCTGGAGCGGCCCGGCGTCACTGCGATCCACGATCTCCACGTCTGGCCGATCTCGACCACTGAGACGGCGCTGACTTGCCATCTCGTCATGCCCACCGGCGCCGGCGATGCATTCCTGATGGAGACGGCGCAGATGCTGAAGCGCTCCCACCGCATCGGTCACACCACCCTTCAGGTCGAGACCCATCCGGACAACGGCTGCGCGCTGGCGCCGGATGACGTGGTGTGAGGGCATTCTGTTTCCACACCCGTCATTGCGAGCGCAGCGAAGCAATCCAGACTGCCTCCGCGGCCACAGTCTGGATTGCTTCGTCGCAAGAGCTCCTCGCAATGACGGTGCGAAGAGGAGGCGCGCCTACGCCACCTTCGCCGTCACGATCCAGATCGCGCCCTGCAACGCCACCGACTGTCCTTTGAGAAACGGCGCCAGCATCTCGCGGATCGAGGCTTTTGCCGCGGCATACGTCTCGGGCGGATGGCCTTGCAGCGCGCGGCTGGCGGGGCCGATCTGGAGCGAGCCCTCGACCGCGGCATCGAGCCCGCCGCCGATCGCGACATCCATCGCGAGATTGTGCGGTTCCATCGCGACGTCGACGAAGCCCGCGCCTTTCAGGATGCGCGTCACGCGCTCTTCGGAGGCAAAGGCGAACGGGCCCGGCTCGTCCGGCCCGACCGGCGGCATCTTGGGCACGTGTTTGTAGACCGCCATCAGCGGCGCCATCATCCAGGGATTTTCCTTCGGCTCGCGCCAGCAGGCAAACGCCAGCCGCCCCGTCGGCTTCAATGCGCGGCGGAGGTTGGTGAAAGACACGATCGGGTCAGCGAAGAACATCACGCCGAACCGCGAGGCCAGCAGGTCAAAACCGGCCGGCTCGAACCGATGCACCGTCGCATCCGCCAGCACGAAATCGAGCGGCAGGCCCTTTGGCGCAAACGCGCGCGCCTGCGACAGCATCGGCTCGGAGACGTCGAGCCCGAGCGCGAAGCCATCAGGCGCGACAACCTTCGCGAACGCGAACGTCGTCGCGCCGGAGCCGCAGCCGACGTCGAGGACGCGCTCCCCCGGCTTCGGCTTGGCGCGGTCGATCAGCACATCGGCAATGGGTCCGAGCAGGCTCTCCTGCGCCGCATGGCGATCGGCCCAGCGCTGCCCGCTGGGACCGTTCCAGTAGGCGATCTGATCGGCGTTGGATTCGTGTTCGCCAGGCTGTTCCATATGACCTCTTTCGCTATAGCAACGATTGTGTGCTTTCGCCGATCCGTTACTTCAAACCGAAGGCGGCCGGACCATCGTGCCTGCCGGGCCTCCAAGCGCTAGGAATTCGGCCAGGGCAGATGGGCCTTGAGTTTCTCGCCGAGCAACTCCTCGCCGCATGAGCTCAGGTGGTCGGGATCGCTGAAGGTCAGACAATCGCCGGTCAGCAGAAAATATTGATCGACCTTGAGCACGTCGGTGAACGGCAGATATTTGAAGGTCTGCGGCCCCTCGGCGACTTCCTTGGCAATCTCGGCGTCCAACGCCTTGAAAAGGTGGAGCGACACGGGGTTCATCCTGAACGCGTCCCTGGCGATCGACGGCGGATCGCGGAAATTAACCCGCGCTTCGACAAAAGGACCGAGCCACACGATCTTCGCCAGCGGCGCGATCGTCCTGAGATAGCTGATCGTGAAAGCGACCTTCTCGAAGTTGATGAGGTATCCGGTCTTCCACTCGAACAGATGGTGGTTTTCCGAGTCGCCATTCAAGTCGGTCAGAAGATGGGCTCCGGACACGTTGAAAACGATGCCGCGCACCGAAGCGCCGTTGCGCTCCAGGAAGCCCTTGAGCTTGGAATATGGGCAAGCGTCGCTATCGTTCCACGCCCGGCAGCCTTCGTTGACGAGGCCGGCGACGAACTCGCCGGGCTTGGCCTTGGCCACCGCGTTGTAGACGTTCTCGCCATGGGAGTCGCCGACAACCATGGTGGCCGGTCCATGCTTTTCGGCACAGGATTTGAACCGCGCTTCGAATGCCTCGTCCGGACGGGAGGACCAGAATTGGCAGCCACGGTCGACAAGTCGGGCCTTGAGGTCGCGCAACCCGTACTGCTTGATCAGCGCATAGGCTCGCTGGGTTGCCATGTCATTGCGGGCGAGATAACTGCTTTCGAGACCGCCGGTGAAGATGCCGACCAGACCGAGCGCAGCCAGTCCGGCTGACGCGACCCCGCACCAGGCGAACACCTCATTCCGCGTGAACCGCTTGCGATCACGCGCCGGGCGTTCGACCAGCACATAGGTCAGGTAGGCCAGTAGCAGTGCAACCGCCGAGAGGCCGATAAAGACCGGGATATTGGCTTCGTAGATCGCGCCGAGCCTCGCAAACGCGAACAGGGGCTGATGCCAGAGATAGGCGCTGTAGCTGATCAGGCCGACACCGACCAGACCGCGCGTGGCAACGATCCGGCCCGACGCCGTATCGGGTCGCAGGAATACGATGGCCAGCGCGGTGCCGAGCGTCGGTGGCAGCGTGTAGACGCCGGGATAGGGAATGTTGTGGTAGGTGAAAATCGGGATCGCGATCAATGCAAGACCGAGCAGCGCAAGCGCCTCCGCGAGCGGACGTGGCAAGCGCCGCGCCTCGGCCTCGATGCGGCACAGCGGCAGCAGCGCACCGATTAAGAGCTCCCAATATCTTGCCGGCAGAAGGTAGAAGGTCGCGCCCGTCGCGTGGCGCGATCCCCAAACAGCGAGCGCGAAGCTGAGCACGGCGGTTGCAACGAACAACGCGATGGCGCGGCGTCGACCAAGCTTGAGCAACCAGAACAGCGCGATCGGAAAGATCAGATAGAACTGCTCCTCGACTGCCAGGCTCCAGGTATGAACGAGCGGCTTGAGCTCCGTTGGCCCGTCGAAATATCCGCTCTGCGACCAGAAGAAAACGTTCGAAACGAAGCCGCAGACCGAGAGCAGGCTCTTGGCGAACTCGTCGAGATCGTGCGGGCTCAGCCAATAGATGGCGAACGGGATGCAGGCCAAGGAGACCAGGAACAAGGGCGGCAGAATGCGCCGGGCGCGCCGCTCGTAGAATCCGACGAAGCTGAAGCCGCCGTTTTCATACTCGTCGAGAATGATCGACGTGATCAGGTAGCCGCTGATCACGAAGAAGACGTCGACCCCGACGAAGCCGCCCGAAAATCCGGGAATGCCGGCGTGATACAGAATCACCGGCAGGACGGCAATGGCTCGCAGGCCATCGATCTCCGGTCGGTAAGGCAGCTTGGACGGCATGTGGCCGGCGTCGGATCCAGATGATGATGCTTGGTGGGGCAGCCGCTCTACGCCTCCCGATTCAGGCCGATATGCCCGACGCGGAGACCGGCCGCAAGGACAAGATGCCGTCCAAATCGGGCTGATTGTCGGCCGGCGGACCGAACGCCGCGCTGTTCTGCCCGGCCTTCGCTCTCCTCCACGGATTCGAACGCGGACCTCTCGGTGTAAACGATCGCCCGCGCCGCTGGCCCCTTGGAAGGCAACGATTTCCGCTCAACTTTCCGAAAGCAGCCGAAGCGGAACCGGAACGAAACGGGACCTGCGATTGGTTTGCCGGTGAGGGAGAGTGCGACAGACCGTTCAACCTAAATGAGTTCGCATGCCCGCCGCACCCGTCGCCACTCTGACAAACCGCACCTGATGACACGGCACATCTATCCGGCGCTCTACCTCGACAGCCGCGATCTGCGCCGCGCGCCGCTGCTCGAGGCCGTCCTGAAGCGGCGATCGCCACAAAGCAGATCGCGTATAGCGAGCACTTTGACATCGACGGCACCGAACTCTACCGGCGCGTCTGCGCCGGCGGCCTCACGCATGTGAGCGATGCAACGGCGACCGTCGACAGGCTGGTCCGCATTCGCGATCGCGATGGCCTGTGCGCTGCGATCACCAAGGTCCTGGTCGCCTCCCGTGTTCGTCCACGGCAGACGCGGACGAGCCCGTTTCTCACAACGCAGGGCACGGCGCGCGACAGCAGCCCTCCGGGTGAAGAACGACGGTGTGGCTATCCCGAAATACGGGGCACGGTTGACACAACCAAGGGCGCTGTTTTAACTCGCGGCAAGCGGGGGGAAAACCATTTGAAATCCGAAAGATCAGTTGGAATCGATTGCCTCCGTGCAATCGCCATCATTTGGGTCCTGCTTTATCATTTTGTCCCGTTGCAGGTCTTCAACCGCGGCACTTTCGGCGTCCTGCTGTTCTTCATCATCAGTGGCTATTGCATCGCGTTCAGCGTCGAGACGTCGCAAACGGCCTGGCACTTCTACGCAAAGCGGCTCGGGCGCCTGGTGCCAGGCCTGGTCGTCTGCGGATTGCTGACGACGCTGTTCAAATATTTCGCACCTGACCTCGTCGAGGCCGGACGCGGAATGAACTGGCTGTCTTATTTCTACATGCCATTCGGGCTTGCCACGCTTAATGTTTTCCAGAAAAACTACGTGCTGCCGGACGGCGCCTATTGGTCGCTGGTGGTGGAGTTTCAATTTTACGTCTTCTGCTTCCTGATGATGGCGCTGGGCCTGCGGCAGCGCTTGATCGCGCTGCTCTGCGCGTTCGTCGTCTTTCGCACCGTCACCACCAGCACGGACTACTACACCACCAACGATTTTTTCCCTTTCTTCATTGCCGGGATGAGCGTGGCGGCGCTCATCAGAGGGCGCACGGGCGAAGGCATCGCGGGGATCGTGGTAGCGTTTTCGGTTGAGCTCTATCATCTGAAATTCCACGTCAAACAGCCGTCGGTTCCGATCGAGATGTATCGATCGCTACTGCTGTGGACGGGCACGGCGCTGGTCTATGTCACCGCGCGGTACGACTTTCTTCTGCCGCGCGCCTTCCGAGCGTTCGCTTTCATCGGCGTCATCAGCTATCCGCTCTACCTGATCCATCAGGACGTCGGGATGATGATCCTGCAATGGGCGCATGTGGGCAGTGAGTCCACGACCGACCTGCTCATTCGAGCTTTCGTCCTGCCGACCTTCCTCGCCTGTATCGCTTGGTTGGTCTACGTCCTTGTCGAGAAGCCAACGATCAAGCCGCTGACAGCCTTTCTGGCCAATCCGCTCGACTGGTTCCGTCGATGGCAGACGGAGGGGGTTCGCTATCAGACCACCGATCGCAGTGCAGAGGTCTCTCGCCAGAATTCGCCGGTCCGGTAGTTCCAGCCGAAGGCGACTGGATGCCGGCGCCTGCCGCACCACCGAGCCACCCTTTGGGGCAATGATGCTCAGAGGCTGGCTCGCCGAGCCGAAGCTCGCGAAGCGAGCAAAGGCTGGTGGGCGGTGAGAGATTCGAACTCCCGACCCTCTCGGTGTAAACGAGATGCTCTAACCAGCTGAGCTAACCGCCCCTCGCCCGCTTCTTTATCCCCACCTGCCCCGAACGGGCAAGCGCGGAACGCCAATTCCTGGTCCTCAATCCTGTGGCCGGCCCGGCAGCAGTGGCACCGCGTCGATCCACACCGCCGCCGACTGGCACCAGATCTGCCTGACGGGCCGCAATTTGTCGCGCTGGCGGATGCTGCCCCAGCGGATGCCCCAATCGTCCTCCTGGTCGCCCTCGCCGCTGGTGAACAGCGGGGAACCGCACTCGGCGCAGAAGTGCTGGAAGCGCATCCGACCGTTGTCGCCGCGCTTGCCGTAGATCCTGGGCGTTCCGCTGGTCAGCTTAACGTCGGCCTTGGTGCAGATCGCCGTCACCCGGAACGGCGATCCCGTTAGGGTCTGGCAGTCCCGGCAGTGGCAGACCGACACCGTCTCGGGATCGATCTCGGCTTCAAAGGTGATCGCGCCGCAATGGCATTGCCCGTCGATGTGCATTGTCGTCATCCACTGCCCAAAAACAAAATGCCCCCACAACAAAAACGGCGCCCGAAGGCGCCGTTTTATCATCTTTTCGAGCTGCGATCTCAGTGAGCGGTCAGGCCACCGGCGGCTTCGTCGCCGTCCGGCTTCACCGTCACCTTGGTGTCCTCTTCCCAGACGATCGGCACCGGCTTCTTGACCAGCGCCTTGGCGACGACGTCGTCGAGGCGGGAGACCGGGATGATCTCCATGCCGCCCTTGATCGCATCGGAAATCTCCGTGAGATCCTTGGCGTTGTCCTCGGGGATCAGCACCGTCTTGATGCCGCCGCGGGCAGCAGCCAGCAGCTTCTCCTTCAGGCCGCCGATCGGCAGCACGCGGCCGCGCAGCGTGATCTCGCCGGTCATCGCGACATCGTGGCGGACCGGGATGCCGGTCATCACCGAGATGATCGCGGTGGCCATCGCAACGCCCGCCGACGGACCGTCCTTCGGCGTCGCGCCTTCCGGCACGTGCACGTGGATGTCGCGCCGGTCGAACAGCGGCGGCTCGATGCCGTAGACGATCGCCCGCGAGCGGACGTAGGACGCCGCCGCCGAGATCGACTCCTTCATCACGTCGCGCAGATTGCCTGTGACCGTCATCTTGCCCTTGCCGGGCATCATGACGCCTTCGATCGTCAGCAACTCGCCGCCGACATCGGTCCAGGCAAGGCCGGTGACGATGCCGACCTGCGGCTCGCTCTCGATCTCGCCGTAGCGGTACTTCGGCACGCCGAGCAGCTCTTCCAGAGTCTTCTCGGTGACCTTGACCGACTTCTTCTTGGAGATCATCAGCTCCTTCACCGCCTTGCGGGCGAGTGTGGAGAGCTCACGCTCCAAATTGCGCACGCCCGCTTCGCGGGTATAGCGGCGGATCAGAAGCAGCAGCGCGTCGTCGTCGATCGAGAACTCCTTGGAGTCCAGGCCGTGCTTGGACACCGCATTCGGGATCAGGTGCTTGCGCGCGATCTCGACCTTCTCGTTCTCGGTGTAGCCCGCGATCCGGATGATCTCCATGCGGTCCATCAGGGGGCCGGGAATATTGAGCGTATTCGCGGTCGTGATGAACATCACGTTGGAGAGATCGTAGTCGACCTCGAGATAGTGGTCGTTGAAGGTCGCGTTCTGCTCGGGGTCGAGAACCTCGAGCAAAGCCGAGGACGGATCGCCGCGGAAATCGGCGCCCATCTTGTCGATCTCGTCCAGCAGGAACAGCGGATTGGACGACTTCGCCTTCCGCATCGACTGGATGATCTTGCCGGGCATCGAGCCGATATAGGTGCGGCGGTGACCTCGGATCTCGGCCTCGTCACGCACGCCGCCGAGCGACACGCGCACGAACTCACGGCCGGTCGCCTTCGCGATCGACTTGCCGAGCGAGGTCTTGCCGACACCGGGAGGGCCGACGAGGCACAGGATCGGGCCGGTCAGCTTGTTGGCGCGCGACTGCACGGCGAGATACTCGACGATGCGGTCCTTGACCTTCTCCAGCCCGTAGTGATCGGCATCCAGAACCGCCTGCGCGGCCTCCAGATCCTTCTTCACCTTGGACTTCTTGTTCCACGGGATCGACAGCAGCCAATCCAGATAGTTGCGCACGACGGTCGCTTCCGCGGACATCGGCGACATCTGGCGCAGCTTCTTCAATTCATGCTGCGCCTTCTCGCGCGCTTCCTTGGAGAGCTTGGTCTTGGAGATCTTCTCTTCGAGATCGGCGAGTTCGTCGCGACCGTCGTCGTCGCCGAGCTCCTTCTGGATCGCCTTCATCTGCTCGTTGAGATAGTACTCGCGCTGGGTCTTCTCCATCTGGCGCTTGACGCGCGAGCGGATGCGCTTCTCGACCTGAAGCACCGAGATCTCGCTCTCCATCAGGCCCAGCACCTTCTCCAGGCGCTGCGTGACCGACAGCGTCTCCAGGATGCCCTGGCGATCCGCGATCTTGACGGCGAGATGCGAGGCGACGGTGTCGGCGAGCTTGGCGAAATCGGTGATCGCCTGCACGACGCCGACGACCTCGGCCGAGATCTTCTTGTTGAGCTTCACGTAGCTCTCGAAGTCGGACACGACCGAGCGCGCCATGGCCTCGGCCTCGACCGACTTCGCATCGGTGTCGGCGAGCGCAATCGCAGTCGCTTCGTAATAGTCGGCGCGATCGGTGTACTTCTGCACGCGCGCACGCTCGAGCCCTTCGACCAGCACCTTCACGGTGCCGTCGGGAAGCTTCAAGAGCTGGAGCACGCTGGCAAGCGTACCGGTCTCGTAAATGGAATCGGGTGCCGGATCATCGTCGGACGCGTTCTTCTGGGTCGCGAGCATGATCAGCGCGTCGTTCTTCATCACCTCTTCGAGCGCGCGGATCGACTTCTCGCGGCCGACGAAGAGCGGAACGATCATGTGCGGGAAGACGACGATGTCGCGCAGGGGCAACACGGGATAGGCGTGCGTTTCGCCATGGACGATGGTTGGCCTGGGTTTTGGATTGGTCATGGCCTTTTCCTTTTGCTTTGCCCCCTTGCACGCAGCCCGCCATGCTCATGCGCAACCGCCACAAGGTGCCGAGGTGATCCACAAAACCGGTCGGTCCTTTTGAGATTGGACCGGCCTGCCGGATCGGAACTGAGGCGAATCTTAAAGAGAATTTTTGCTCGCCGCCGACATTAGGTGGCTATCGACCCGGGGGGTGTCAAGTCATTGAAGACGCGCGCCATCAGGCGCTTACGCACGCAAATAAGCGACGCAACACCGGCTGCGGAGATACTTTCCGCAGCCCTTGCTTGAGGAGACGATTGGAGCGTTCCAGCGCCGCAAATCAGGCGCTGGCGTTCTCGACGGCGCGATCGGACCGATCGGCGTAAATGTAGAGCGGACGCGCCGTTCCTTCCACGACTTCGCGGGAAATCACGACTTCTTCCACACCTTCGAGGCCCGGCAGGTCGAACATGGTCTCGAGCAGGATCGCCTCGAGGATCGAGCGCAGTCCGCGCGCACCTGTCTTGCGCTCGATCGCCCTGCGGGCAACCGCGCCAAGCGCCTCGTCGGCGAAGGTCAGCTCGATGTTCTCCATCTCGAACAGCCGCTGGTACTGCTTCACCAGAGCGTTCTTCGGCTCGACCAGGATCTTCTTGAGCGAAGCCTCGTCCAGATCCTCCAGCGTCGCAACGACGGGCAGACGGCCGACGAATTCCGGGATCAGGCCGTACTTCAGAAGATCCTCCGGCTCGACGTGACGGAAGATTTCGCCGGTGCGGCGGTCTTCCGGCGCGAGCACCTGGGCGGCGAAACCGATCGAGGTCGAACGTCCGCGTGCCGAAATGATCTTCTCAAGGCCCGAGAACGCACCACCGCAGATGAACAGGATGTTGGTGGTGTCCACCTGCAGGAATTCCTGCTGCGGATGCTTGCGGCCGCCCTGCGGCGGGACCGAAGCCACCGTGCCTTCCATGATCTTGAGCAGTGCCTGCTGCACGCCCTCACCCGACACGTCGCGCGTGATCGAAGGATTGTCGGACTTGCGGCTGATCTTGTCGATTTCGTCGATATAGACGATGCCGCGCTGGGCACGCTCGACATTGTAGTCGGCGGCCTGGAGCAGCTTCAGGATGATGTTCTCGACGTCCTCGCCGACGTAGCCGGCTTCCGTCAGCGTCGTCGCATCCGCCATCGTGAACGGCACGTCCAGGATGCGGGCGAGCGTCTGCGCGAGCAGCGTCTTGCCCGAGCCAGTCGGACCGATCAGCAGGATGTTCGACTTCGCAAGCTCGACGTCGTTGTGCTTGGTCTGGTGGTTGAGGCGCTTGTAGTGATTGTGCACCGCGACCGAGAGGACCTTCTTCGCATGGTTCTGGCCGATCACGTAATCGTCCAGCACCTTGCAGATTTCCTTCGGCGTCGGAATCCCGTCGCGCGACTTCACCAGCGAGGATTTGTTCTCCTCGCGAATGATGTCCATGCAGAGCTCGACGCACTCGTCGCAAATGAAGACCGTGGGACCCGCGATCAGTTTGCGAACTTCGTGCTGGCTCTTGCCGCAGAACGAGCAATACAGCGTGTTCTTGGAGTCGCTCGTGCCGACCTTACTCATTCATGTCTCCGTCCGCGGTTCGATCCCGTCCGCTCGATCGCCCTATTCCGGCACGACAGCCGGTACAGTCCTTCAAATAGAGCAAATTCCGTACCAAAAAAGACCCTACGCGTTACATGCCGTGCGAATCACGGTCACTCGATTCCCCGCGATCATAGCCGATCAGTCGTAGCGAACCATGCTGTCACCCGACTATCAAGAATTCGCTAATCGGGGGTCGCCGGCTACCCGTGACAATACCGTGATTTCCGGTCTTGGCACGGGCGAAGTGATCGAAATCACCCCGGCGTTGCTGGATTGCCACGAAAAACAAGCACGAAGCGGAACTTTCTGCCTGTCGCAGGGCGCAAAACTGCGTTTTGCGACGCGCGCACGTGTCCTTAACGTGAACGTTCCCTAATGGCGCCGGCGAGCCCGCAGGGTTCGCCGCCGCAGTAGTGCTACGGGGTCTTCGGCGCCGCGGTTTCCTCGGCGCGCTTGTCGATGACCCTGTCGACCAGGCCGAACTCCTTGGCGTCGCTCGCGGTCAGGAACTTGTCGCGTTCCAGCGCGTCCTCGATCGCCTTGTAGGTCTGACCGGTGTGCTTCACGTAGATCTCGTTCAGCCGCTTCTTCAGGTTCAGGATTTCCTGGGCGTGCAGCATGATGTCGGTGGCCTGGCCCTGGAAGCCGCCGGAGGGCTGATGCACCATGATGCGAGCGTTCGGCAGCGAGAAGCGCATGTCCTTCTCGCCGGCGCAGAGCAGCAGCGAGCCCATCGAGGCGGCCTGGCCCGTGCACAGCGTCGAGACCGGCGGGCGAATGAACTGCATGGTGTCGTAGATCGCGAGGCCCGACGTCACCACGCCGCCCGGCGAGTTGATGTACATCGAGATTTCCTTCTTCGGATTTTCCGCCTCAAGGAACAACAGCTGCGCGACAATCAGCGTCGACATGCCGTCCTCGACCGGCCCGGTCAGGAAGATGATGCGCTCTTTCAGAAGGCGCGAGAAAATGTCGTAGGCGCGCTCGCCACGGTTGGTCTGCTCGACCACCATGGGCACGAGGTTCATGTAGGTTTCAACCGGATCGCGCATGAGTCACCTAGGGTTTTGAAGAGGCGGACATCGCCAGGCCCGGCTGCCAGTCGGGGCTGGATCTGCCGGAGGGCCGATGGACGTCCCGTGATGCAGGAACTTGATACGAACTTGGTAGAAGCGGAAGGCGTAGCGACAGATATAGCCCAATTCGCGCCTGACAAGTGCGGAGCGAATTAAGGCTTAATCCGTGAGGCAGTTGAAGCTGATTCGTACAAAGAGGCCCAGCCGGCCACCTGGCTAGCTCGACCTCTTTGCTGATCATCCTTAATGCAAGGCTATCCTAAAGGCTCTTCTGGAGCCCTCAGGCGGCGGTCTTTTCCGCCTCGTCGTCCTTGTAGAGATCGTCACGCGAAACCTTCTTTTCGGTCACGTTGGCGAGCTCGAGGATGAAGTCGACGACCTTGTCCTCATAGATCGGTGCACGAAGCTGGGCCAACGCTTGGGCGTTGCTGCGGTAATAGTCCCAGACCTCCTTCTCGCGGCCCGGCATCGAGCGCGCCCGCTCGATCACGGCGCGGCCGACCTCGTCGTCGGTCACGGAGATCTTGTTCTTCTCGCCGATCTCGGAAAGCACGAGGCCGAGCCGCACGCGGCGATCGGCGATCTTGCGGTACTCTTCCTTGGCGGCCTCTTCAGTGGTGTCCTCGTCGGCGAAGGTCTTGCCGGCGGAGTCCATCTCGGCCTTCACCGAGTTCCACATCAGATTGAACTCCTCGTCGACCAGCGAGGGCGGAGCCTCGAAGCGATGGGCCTCGTCGAGGCGGTCGAGCAGCGCGCGCTTGACGCGCTGGCGCGTCGCGGTCGCGAACTCGGCGACCAGCCGTTCGCGCGCCGCTTCCTTCAGCTTGTCCAGCGATTCGAGGCCGAGGGTCTTGGCGAACTCGTCGTCGATCGCGAGATCCTGCGGCGCCTCAATCAGCGTCGCGGTGGTCTCGAATTCGGCCGGCTGGCCAGCGAGCTTGTCGTTCATGTAGTTCTTGGGGAACGCCACCTTTAGCGTGCGGGTCTCGTCGGTGGCGATGCCGGTGAGCTGCTCTTCGAAGCCGGGGATGAAGGTGTTGGATCCGATCACGACCTGGATGCCCTCGCCGGCGCCGCCCTCGAAGGCCTCGCCGTTGATGGTGCCCTTGAAGGCGACGGTGACGCGATCACCCGACTCGGCCTTGGCGCCCTCGCCCTTCGCGGCATAGCCGCGGTTCGAATCGGCGATGCGCTTGATCGCCTCGTCGACGTCGGCGTCGGTGACTTCGGCGACGGGCTTCTCGACCTCGAAGGTCTTGAAGTCGGCGAGCGCGATCGACGGCACCACCTCGATCGCAACCGTGTAGGTCAGATCGGTTTTGCCATTGAGCAGCTCCTCGACCTCGGCCTGCTCGGTCGGCATGGTGATCTTCGGTTCGGTCGCCAGGCGGAAGCCGCGCTCGGAGAACAGCTGCGTGTTGGTGTCGCGGATGGTCTGGTCGATGGTCTCGGCCATCACCGAGCGGCCATAAACCTTCTTGAGGTGCGTGACCGGCACCTTGCCGGGACGGAAGCCGTTGATGCGGACCTTGTCCTTGAGATCGACGAGCTTGGCACCGGCCTTGGCGTCGAGATCAGACGCGGGAACGCTGATCTTGAACTCGCGCTTCAAACCTTCCGAGAGGGTTTCTGTGACCTGCATGGTGTCCAATCTTCTTCTCGTTCGGTCCCGGCGCGCATGCGTCGGGACGCTGTCATTAATCGATCCGGCGCGAGGCGAACGCCTCAACGCCGGTGGTTCATCGGACCGGCTTCCGGCGGACAAACATCCGCGCGGGAGCAGATCGCGTAATCCGTGCAAACGCTGGAAGCGCTTGGTGCGGGCGGAGGGACTCGAACCCCCACAACTTTCGTCACTGGAACCTAAATCCAGCGCGTCTACCAGTTCCGCCACGCCCGCGTAAATTTGCATCAAGACCGGCCGCGATGCCGCGGGCGGCGGGCTTATAGCATGTGCCCGCCTGTTCGCAGCAAAAAAATGGCCCGATCGAGGCAGGCTTCACCTAGGCACGACGGCTGGACTTATCCAGCACGGCGTGGTCCGGATCGGCCATGAAAACGCGGATCTTCGACCCGACGAGGCGCGAGGTTTTGGCCGGACTTGGAACCGGACTTGGCGCCTCTGTGGCCGGGCTGATGGCGGGCGGCGCAGTCCCGGCCGTGACCGCCCAGCTCGCGCTTCAGGCAAGGCCGGCGACGCTGGCTCTGAGGCGGGATCAGGCGCCTACACCCATCTGGGAGCTGGCCGCCGTCAGCCACCTCGGGGATGTCCGTCTCAAACGTGGCGACCGCTGCGAGGTGGTCTTCCGCAACGACCTGCCTGTGCCGCTTGCACCAGTCTGGTACGGCCTTGGCGGCCCGGCCGCGGCCGACCCGCTTCGAGGACGCGCCCCAACGGCCCCGGACGCGACGGAAACATCAGTTATTTCAGTGCTAAACGCGGGAACCCTGTTGGCCAACTTCCGGCTGTCCGAGGACGGCCTGAAGCAGCCCGCGCGCCCGCTTCCGATCATTGCCGCCGAGACAAACCCGGTCGCCGCCGATCGCGACGTGGTTCTCTTGATCGAGGAATGGCGGCTACGGCCAGATGGAACCGCACTTCCCCCGGGCCGGGACCCGACGGACACATCCCCGCTCTATACAATCAACGGAACGACTTCATTCGAACTCTCAGCTGCGGCGAATGAGCGGCTGCGGCTGCGCTTTATCAACGGCTCGCAACGTTCTGTTCTGGCGATCAAATTGGAAAGTCACGAAGTCCAGGTGCTGGCCCTGGACGGACAGCCGGCCGAGCCGTTCCCGGCTCGCAACGGCGCGCTGGTGCTGGCTCCCGGCGCACGCGCCGACGCCTTCGTGGATGCGGCCACATCGGCCCCATTCCTGCTGCATGACGGCAAGGAGGCGCGCCAGGTCGGCCGCCTGACGGTCTCCGGCAAGCTTGACCGGCGCGTGCCGCTGTTGCCGCCGCAGCCGCTCCCTCCAAATGACCTGCCCGACCGCCTCGATCTGAGAGGCGCCCTGCGATTCGATGTCACGCTCGGGGCAGCCGACGTCGGGTGGGTACGGCCCGCAAATTTCTCGACGTCCTCCGCCCCTACCTTTCGCACCAAGGCCGGCCGCACCGTCGTGCTGGCTCTCAAGAACCCCGCCCCCGTCGCCACCGTCTTCCATCTCCATGGCCACCCGTTCCGCCTGCTCGACAAGCTCGACGACGGCTGGAAGCCCTATTGGCTCGACACGCTCGCGATCGAACCCGGCCAGACCCAGCGCATCGCATTCGCTGCGGCCTCCCCCGGGCGGTGGCTGATCGAATCCGTCGCAACCGACTGGGCCGCACCGCGGCTGGTGCGCTGGTACGCGGTGGAGTGAGCGCTCAGTATTCCACCCCCAGCGCACCATAGATCCGCCGATGCACGGCCGGCAGCGTCTCGGTGAGATCCTCCGCGATCAGGCCGGGGCCCGCCTCGCTCCCCGCTTCGCCATGCATCCAGACGGCGATGCTGGCGGCTTCGAATGCCGGCACGCCTTGCGCCAGCAGGCCTGCGATGATGCCGGTGAGAACGTCGCCGGCGCCCGCGGTGGCGAGCCAGGGTGGTGCGTTGGCGGCGATGGTGGCCCGGCCGTCGGGCGCGGCAATCGTGGTGTCCGCGCCCTTCAGCAGCACGACCGCGCCGGAGCGCTCGGCGGCAGCGCGCACGCGCTCGATCTTCGAGCGGCCCGGATATTTATTGCTGAGGTCGGAGAACAGCCGTGGGAACTCGCCCTCGTGCGGCGTCAGCACCACCGCCTTGTCCTGCGACGTCTTGATCGATTCGAACAGGCGCTCGGGATTGGCGGCAAAGCTCGTCAGCGCATCCGCGTCGAGCACCAGATGCCGCTGGGCGGTAAGCGCCGTGTGGACGAGATCGCAGGTGCGCTCGCCGACACCCGCGCCGGGGCCGATGATGCAGGTGTTGTAACGCTTGTCGCCGAGCAGCTCGCCGAACTCGATGGCGGTATCGACGGGGCGAACCATGACCGCGGTGAGCGCAGCCGCATTGATCGCGAGCGCATCACGCGGCGTGGCCAGAGTCACCAGGCCCGCACCTGCCCGCAGCGCCCCGCGCGCGGCGAGCCGCGCGGCACCGGTCGCCGCCGCATCGCCCGAGACCGCCAGCACATGGCCGCGCGCGTATTTGTGGCCGTCGATGCGCGGCACCGGAAAGGCCGCGCCCCAGAAGTCCGGATCGTTTTCGAATATTTGCGGCGCGATCTCGTCCAGCACCTGCGCGTCGATACCGATGTCGGCGACACGCACGTGGCCGCAATGCATCCGCCCCGGCAGCAGCAGATGCGCCGGCTTCTTCCGGAAGAAGGTAAGGGTCTCGGTGGCGTTCACCGCCACGCCCAGCACGGCTGCGCTGGTGCCGTTGATGCCGCTCGGCAGGTCGACCGCGAGCACCGGCGCACCGTTGGCGTTGATCGCCTCGATCATCGCACGCGCCTCGCCCTCGGCGGGACGGCTGAGGCCCGCGCCGAACAGCGCATCGATGATCAGCGCCGGTCGCCCGATCGCCTGCGGGTTGAACGGGAGCACCGGGTGCTTCCAGCCCCGCGCGGCCGAGGCCGCATCGCCCTGGAGCTGGTCCCGCTCGCACATCAGGATCACCGAGACCTCGCGGCCTTGCGCGGCGAGCTCGGCGGCTGCGACAAAACCGTCCCCGCCGTTGTTGCCCGGGCCGGCCACGATCAGGATCGGCCCCTCCTCCACCAGCGCGTGGGCGGCCTCGGCGACCGCCTGACCGGCGCTGAGCATCAGCTTGAAGCCGGGGGTGCCTGCCGCAATGCTGAGCTGGTCGGCGCGCTGCATTTCGGCGTTGGTCAGAACTTCCATGCCACTTCCCTGTCCAAAAGCCGTTTCAAGAGGCACGTTCCGCACCAGGCCATCCAACGGAATGCCGATCTGCACAGATATTGAACCGTTTGCCTATTTCGTAGTCTGCGGTATTTTGTGCGGGTCGGCGCCACCTATCAGAGCTGCACGTTAAAAGGCTGATAACGCTCCAATAATCAGGGCATTTACAACTTGGCATAGACCCTGCTTTCGCGGAAGTCGCTTCGGTTCGTCGTGCTCACTGGCATTTATCAGGGTGTGGCCGGCCGTTGTTGCCGGACTGGTCAGGGATCCCGGCATAGCGAAGACAAGATCGTGCGTTAAGAAAAGCGCATCCTGACGAAGACGTTGCTATTTGTTCGAAAGGCCGGGAGGCGCGCAGTGAAGAAAATCGAAGCCATCATCAAGCCATTCAAGCTCGACGAGGTGAAGGAAGCGCTTCAGGAAGTCGGCCTTCAGGGCATCACCGTCACTGAAGCCAAGGGCTTCGGCCGGCAGAAGGGTCACGCCGAGCTGTACCGCGGCGCTGAATACATCGTCGACTTCCTGCCCAAGGTGAAGATCGAGATCGTGATCGGCGACGATCTGGTCGAGCGCGCCATCGACGCAATCCGCCGCGCCGCGCAAACCGGGCGCATCGGCGACGGCAAGATCTTCGTCTCCAATATCGAAGAGGCGATCCGCATCCGAACCGGCGAATCCGGGCTGGACGCTATCTGAGCCGGGTGCTATCCCGCATTTTGCGACATTCTGACAAGAAATAGGCTGCTTCGGCGGCCTCATTTTGTTTGTGCCTCGCGCGCCTCAAGAAGCGTGAACACGGTCGCTTGAAGCTTGGAAACCGACCCGCAGAGCCATAAGGGGTATGCATGAAGACCGCCAAAGACGTCCTGAAATCGATCAAGGACAACGACGTCAAATACGTCGACCTGCGCTTCACCGATCCGCGCGGCAAGTGGCAGCACGTCACCTTCGACATCAGCATGATCGATGAGGACATTTTCGCCGAAGGGACGATGTTTGACGGCTCCTCGATCGCCGGCTGGAAGGCGATCAACGAGTCCGACATGTGCCTGATGCCCGATCCGGTGACCGCGACGATCGATCCGTTCTTCGCCGAGACCACCATGGTCATCACCTGCGACGTGCTCGAGCCGACCACCGGCGAGCCCTACAACCGCGATCCCCGCGGCATCGCCAAGAAGGCCGAGGCGATGGTCAAGTCGATGGGCGTTGGCGACACCGTGTTCGTCGGCCCCGAAGCCGAGTTCTTCGTGTTCGACGACGTGCGCTTCTCCGCCAACCCCTACAGCACCGGCTTCCGCCTCGACTCTTCCGAGCTGCCGACCAACTCCGACACCGAATATGAAGGCGGCAATCTCGGCCATCGTGTCCGTACCAAGGGCGGCTACTTCCCGGTGCCGCCGCAGGACTCCGTGCAGGACATGCGCTCGGAGATGCTCGGCGCCATGGCCAAGATGGGCGTGAAGGTCGAGAAGCACCATCACGAGGTCGCTTCCGCCCAGCACGAGCTCGGCATGAAGTTCGACACGCTGACCTTGATGGCCGACCACATGCAGATCTACAAATACTGCATCCACCAGGTCGCGCACATCTACGGCAAGACCGCCACCTTCATGCCGAAGCCGGTCTTCGGCGACAACGGCTCGGGCATGCACGTGCACCAGTCGATCTGGAAGGACGGCAAGCCGGTGTTCGCCGGCAACAAATACGCCGACCTGTCGGAGACCTGCCTCCACTACATCGGCGGCATCATCAAGCACGCCAAGGCGATCAACGCCTTCACCAACCCGTCGACCAACTCCTACAAGCGTCTGGTCCCGGGCTATGAGGCTCCCGTGCTGCTCGCCTATTCCGCCCGCAACCGCTCGGCGTCCTGCCGCATCCCCTACACCGCTTCGCCGAAGGCGAAGCGCGTCGAGGTGCGCTTCCCCGATCCGCTCGCCAATCCCTATCTCGGCTTCGCCGCGATGCTGATGGCGGGCCTCGACGGCATCAAGAACAAGATCGATCCGGGTCCGGCGATGGACAAGGACCTCTACGATCTGCCGAAGGAAGAGCTGAAGCAGATCCCGACGGTGTGCGGCAGCTTGCGCGAGGCGCTGGAAAACCTCGACAAGGATCGCGGCTTCCTGAAGAACGGCGGCGTGTTCGACGACGACTTCATCGACGCTTATATCGAGCTGAAGATGACCGAAGTCGCCCGCTTCGAAATGACCCCGCACCCGGTCGAGTTCGAGATGTACTATTCGGGCTAAGCCGCCGGAACGACTACGACGCACGAAAGGCGCCCCTCGGGGCGCCTTTTTTTGTGGTCCTCGAGTTTTGTTCTGCGTCTGACTCCACTTCGTTCTCAAAGAACGAATCGGAATCGAGAAAACTGGCACGCATCAATTCTTGATATCTGGTTTATTGCGCCCGAGATCGCGAGCGCTGTTGGTAATCGCAGGATGCGTTCAGCGCCGCGAAATCCATCCTGGAGACTAGTTCTCGTGCCTGTTTGCGAAAATCGCCAATCCTCCGCCGCCGGTCGCAACGATCGAGAGCCTTATCGGCCTCGGCGCAACCCCGCAGCTACGCCGCCGCGCGCTGCTTCGCCACCATGGCCTGACCGAACGCCTCGAACAGTTTTCGGTTGATCGGATTGTGCTGCGGGTCGTATTCGGCGTGCCATTGCACCCCGAGCGCAAAAGCCCTGGCTTCCGCGATGCGGATTGCCTCGATGGTGCCGTCCTCGGCAATGCCCTCGATCAGCACGCGCTTGCCGGGATCGAGGATGCCCTGGCCGTGCAGCGAATTGACCCTGATCTTGTCACAGCCGAGCAATTCTGCGAACGCGCCGCCCGGCGTCAGATCGACGTCGTGGCGATCGGCGAACACCACTGTCGGATCGGGATGGATCTCACCGTTCTCGAGCCTCGGCATGCGATGGTTCATGCGGCCCGGGATCTCGCGGATCTCGGGATGCAGCGAGCCGCCGAAGGCGACATTCATCTCCTGGAGCCCCCGGCAGATGCCGAACAGCGGGATACCGCGGGCAACGCAGGCGACCGAAAGCGCCAGCGCCACCTCGTCGCGGTGGATGTCGTAGGGCTCGTGCGCCTCACACGGATCGACGTTGAAACGGGTCGGGTGGACGTTGGCCCGGGCGCCAGTCAGCACGATGCCGTCGACCGTATCGAGCAGCGCGCCGATATCGGTGATGTCAGGCGAGCCCGCGAACATCACCGGCAGGCCGCCTGAAACCTCGGCCACGGCGCGCAGATTACGCTCGCCGACCATCTGGACCTGAAATCGATTTTCAACGCGATGGGCATTCCCGATCACGCCGACGACCGGCTTTCTCATCTCCCGCTCAGACCTCCCCGCCGAAGAAGATTCTCCAAACATGCCCCCGGGGTGGAACAAATTCAACAGAAGGGTACGCGGGACGGCAATGCTATTTTCGCGCAAATGCCTCCCGGGCCACGATCGCGCCGCCAAGGGGCAGGCCGGCGGTCTTCAGTGCGGTCGCCGCCGGGTCGCCCGGCGCAGCCAACCAGGGCAGTTTCGTTTCGATTCCGCGCGTCACGGACTCCCCGAGCGCGCCACCGAAATCGATCGGCCAAAGCCCGTTGGGCACCATTTCGGCGGTAAGGCCACGGAGTGCATAGCCGTCGCCCAGGACCGCCTCCGCATGGTCGCCGGCGACAAGGCGCGCCGTCGCAGGGTCCATGGGATCGCCAAAGCTCACCAGCACGGGCAGTAGGTCCCCCTGCACCGCGACGACGCCGGTCTGCCGGTTGAGCTCGTTGAACGAGACACGGTTGCCTCGCGCGGCGCCATAAGCGCGGAGCGCGACATAGTTGATGTCGTCGAGATCGAGCTTCGCGCCCTGCTGATGCGCCAGCAATGCCACCACATTCTTTCCCCGGCCGAGGTCGACGAACACAGCCTCGCCGCGCATCGTGGTGCGGCCGCCCCGGCTATAGCCGCGATCGGGCACGACGGCCAGAATACCGGAGCCGGACTTGACGCCTTCGGGCGTCGTCACCTCGACCGTGAGGCGATATTTGTGGCCGGGCCGGTTGATCCGGATCTGGTCGCCAATCACGAGCACGGCCAAAAGCCCGAGCAGACCCACCCATTTGCTGATGAAACTCAAGCGCGCCCCACCTGTTCTCTCCTCGTCGGTCTGCACCGTTCATACGGCAGCGTCAAACCAGCGCGTTGACGCGGTCTTGATCAAAAGCGTGTTTGTCGAAAGACTGCCCCCCGGTCCACCTAAAGGACATTGCGTGATCACATTCCCGGATGAACGACCCCCGACCCGCTTTGATCTGGCTTGGGGCATTTCGGTCGGCGGCATCGGCGTGGTGCTGTTCGCCGTGCTGCTCGCGTTCTCCTGGTACTTCGCGACCACCCTGCTCCTGATCTTCGCCGGGGTGCTGCTGGGCCTTGGGCTCAACGCGCTGACCAACGCGCTTGGCCGGCATGCGCGTCTGCCGCATGCGCTGCGGCTCGCAATCGTCTGCTTGGCCCTCGCGCTCATGCTCGCGGGCATCGCATATCTCGGCGGCGCCACCATCGCCGATCAGGCAGCGGGACTCAGCAAAACCATCAAATCCCAGATCGGCAACGTCAAATCATTCCTGGACAATCACGGCATCGACACCAGCTTCTTCGATTTCGGGAGCTCCGGACCCGATTCGTCTCCCGACGCGCAACCGGAGCCGACGCCGTCGGCCGGCACGACGTCGCGCGGGGCAATACCCGGCGCAGGCGCCCTTGCCTCCAGCGGCGGGGCGATCGTGAGCCAGACGTTCAAGCTGCTGCTTGGCACCATCCACGGCGTGGGAAACATCTTCATCGTACTGTTTCTGGGAGTCGCCTTCGCCGCCCAACCCAGCCTCTATCGCGAGGGATTGCTGTTCATCGCGCCTGCAAAACATCGCGCGCGCGCGGCCGTCATCATCGACCGCGTCAGCGAGACACTTGAACGATGGCTGATCGCACAGATGATCGTCATGCTCGCGGTCGGCGCGGTAACCTGGATCGGGCTTCTCATCATCGGCATCCCGGGCTCCTTCATCCTCGGGATTCAGGCGGGACTGCTCGGCTTCATTCCGACCGTCGGCGCCATCATTGCCGGCGTTGTGGTCGTGCTGGCGAGCCTCGCCTCAGGATGGATTCCGGCGCTGTCGGCCTTTCTCCTCTTCATGGGCGTCCACGCCATGGAGAGCTACGTGCTGACGCCCCTGCTGCAGCGGCAGGCACTGGACATCCCGCCGGCTACGTTGTTCGCGTTCCAGATCCTGCTCGGCGTCGTGTTCGGAATCTGGGGCCTGGCGCTGGCGCTGCCTCTGGTCGCCATCGCCAAGGTCGTGATCGACCACTTCAAGACGTATGAAGCGCCGCCTCTGGCGGAGGCGGCCTGAGCCGCCTCAGGTGGTGAGCACGGTTTCGGTATGCTCGACCTCGGGGGGTGCCGCAAAATACTGGCCGACGAGGCCGCGCCATTCGGTGAAATTCTCGGAGCCGCGGAAATCGACGGTATGGTTCTCGAGCGTTTCCCACTTCACCATCAGACGATAGCGCTGCGGCTTCTCGATCGACTTGTGCAGCTCGAAACCATGGAAACCCTTGGAGCGGCCGAAAGCGGCCTTGGCCTTGGCGACGGCGGCCTCAAAGTCCTTCTCGCTGCCCGGCTTGACGTCGATTTGCGCGATCTCGGTGATCATCTGTTTCCACCCATTTTTGTTCGATGGGAGTGTCTACCGCAGCCCGCGACAAAGAAAAAGGCGCCGAAACGGCGCCCTGCCCGGTCCGAAAATGCAGATCACTCAGGCGAGCAGCAGAGCGGTGCCCGCCACGATCAGCGCACAACCGGCGAACAGCGCAAGCGGCCAGTAATTGCGGCCTTGCGTGTAATGCCCCTGGGCGCGGCGCTCGGTGATCAGCGCGCTCTCATATTCGTCCGCGGTCGAGAACAGGCAGGCGAAGCCGCCGCGTGCCGAAGTCGCCGCGGCTTCGAGCGACATCAGGGCGGTCTGCGGGTTCTGTCGACGGATCGATTCCATGACCGCAATGGTAGGGATCGAATGGTAAACAGGGGATTACCGCAAGGCCTCCGGCCTAAGCTGTCGCCGTCTGCGCCTTGGACTGCGTGTTGGAGACGCCTATCCGTGCGGCGCTCTGGCGGCGCCAGTTCTCCAGCGACAATGGCAGCTCCTCCGCCGCCTCGACGCGGTTACGGCCGCCGCGCTTGGCCTGGTAAAGCGCGGTGTCAGCCGAGGCCAGCAGCACTTCGAGCTCGGTGCCGGCCGGACCGCCCGCGACGCCGATGCTGACGGTGGTGTCGACCGGGCCCTCATCGACGACGACCCCGGAGGTCTCGAAGGCTTCGCGCACGCGCTCGGCCACCAGCACGCCCTCCTCCAGCGAACACGGCAGGAGGGCGGCGAACTCCTCGCCGCCGATGCGACCCGACATGTCGCTGATGCGCAGGTTGCTGACGACGACGGTCGAGAACAGTTTCAGCATCTCGTCGCCGGCGGGATGGCCGAAGCGGTCGTTGATCGACTTGAAATGATCGATGTCGAAGATCATCACGGTCACGGGACGGCCGGCCTTGGCCTCGCGCTCGATCACGCGTCCGCAGGCTTCCGAGAAGCCGCGGCGGTTGAGCATGCCGGTCAGCGGATCGGTGGACGCGGCGGTCCGGTGCGCAGTGACCGTGCGCTCGGACACCAGCATGAAGATCACGAACACGGTGCCGACGGCATAGAGCACGAGCTCGACCGCGAACACGGTGACCCAGATGCTGTTGGAGAAGCCGGCATCGTTCGGGCGCAGGAAACTGCCGAGCAGGATCGGCAGCATCAGGACGCAGCCGTGCATCACCGGGACCACGAAGGCCGGCCAGCGCCGTTGCAGGCTCTTGCGCCGCTCGACCCAGAGCTCGCTCGCCGTCAGCGCCGCATAGACCGAGACGATGCCGGCGCCGACGATCATGCGCAGCATGGACGCCGCGGGATCGAGCAGCGTGGCGGCAGCGGTCCAGGCGAGCGCGCCGACCAGGAGACCCGGCCAGTTCGGCTTGCGGCCATGAAAGACGCGCGCCGCATTCCACACCATGCCGCAGGCGACGAAGCCGACTGCGTTCAGCGCAAGGTAAAGATGCGGGCCCAGCTTGTCGCCGGCCGCCGTCCAGAGCGCGACCGATGCGGCGCCGAGGAGATAGGCGGTGCCCCACCATTTCAACGCAGGGCTGTTCTCCTGCCTTCCGAAAAATACCATCATGGCGCCGAGCAGTGCGGCGACCATGGTGGCGACCAAATAGAGCGTGATGCTATCGAGCGACATCATGTCGGCCCCCTTCTAGACATAGCAGTTACGCGATCGGCTCCACCGATTTGCGCGCCCTTCCAAATGCGACGCTATGTCTCGCGGGTTCCATTCAGGTTTTCATGCGAGCCCAAGTTTTCAGGAAACACGCCATCAATTTGCATACAAACGAACAGCAAAAAGGGCGCTGAAATCAGCGCCCTTTTGCATCTCATTGAAGCCGCTTTCGCGGCGAATGCGACCGAAGCGATTAACGCTTCGAGAACTGGAAGGACCGGCGGGCCTTGGCCTTGCCGTACTTCTTGCGCTCGACCACGCGGGAGTCGCGGGTGAGGAAGCCGCCCTTCTTGAGCACGGTGCGCAGCTCCGGCTCGAAATAGGTCAGCGCCTTCGAGATGCCGTGACGGACGGCACCGGCCTGGCCGGACAGACCGCCGCCGGCAACGGTGCAGATCACGTCATACTGGCCCGAGCGCGCGGCCACGGAGAACGGCTGCTCGATCATCATACGCAGCACCGGACGGGCGAAATAGACCTCGACCTCGCGCGCGTTGACCGTGACCTTGCCGGCGCCCGGCTTGATCCAGACGCGAGCGACCGCGTCCTTGCGCTTGCCGGTGGCATAGGCGCGGTTGAACTTGTCGACCTTCTTCTCGTGCTTGGGCGCGTCGGGCGCGGCCGCCGTCTTGAGCTGCGAGAGCTGGTCGAGCGACTGGATGGATTCGGCCATGTTATGCGGCCCTCGTGTTCTTGCGGTTCAACTTGGCGATGTCGATCTTCTCGGGCGTCTGGGCCTCGTGCGGATGATCGGCGCCGCCATAGACGCGGAGATTGCCCATCTGGACGCGACCGAGCGGACCACGCGGGATCATGCGCTCGACGGCCTTCTCGAGCACGCGCTCGGGATGCTTGCCCTCGAGGATCTGGCGCGCGGTGCGCTCCTTGATGTGGCCGACGTAACCAGTGTGCTTGTAATAGGTCTTCTGCTCGCGCTTGCGGCCGGTGAGAACCGCATACTGCGCGTTGATGATGATGATGTTGTCGCCGCAATCAACGTGCGGGGTGTAGGTCGGGAGGTGCTTGCCGCGCAGGCGCATGGCGACGATGGTGGCGAGACGGCCGACGACCAGACCCTTGGCGTCGATCAATACCCACTTCTTCGTCACCTCAGCCGGCTTTGCCGAAAAGGTTTTCATGTCAGAGTTTCCGTGGACGGGGAGCATCGGTGCGAACACCGCACCGGACTGGGCGGTTTTCTAGAGAACGGGGGCGCCGCGGTCAATGCCCAAAGGCGTAATTTACATGTGCAATATCAATTGCTTAGAAATATGGTATTAAAATACCCGCAAAAAGCTCAAATGTTTGGAATGGAATAGGTCGAGGTGACATGCGCAATCGGGTCGGGCGAGGTACCGGACAACAGCTTCACCTCACCGACCGCGAGGCGCTTGCCGAGCTTGAGCAGCCGCGCCTCCGCCAGCACGTCCTGCCCGGGTTGCCCCTTGCGCAGGAAGTTGATGTTGAGATTGGTGGTGACGGCGAGCCCGATCGGCCCGATCGCGGACAACAGCACCACGTACATCGCGAAATCGGCGAGTGCCATCAGGGTCGGGCCGGACACGGTTCCGCCCGGCCGCAGCATCTTTTCGCTATAGCGCTGACGCAAAAGGCAGGCCTGACCGTCCGCGCTCTCGATCGTGATGTCGTCGCCGCTGAAGGCCTGGGGAAACTCGTTGCGGAGGAACTGCTCGAGCTCCGCCACGCTCATTTTCGCTAACGCCATGCTACCCCTCACCCTCGCTTCACGTCCCCTGTTACATTAAGTTATCTGCGTCATCCAATCGCAATAATCCAACCGGAAACGCTTTGATGTCCGTCCAGGCCGCCCGCGTCCCCTCCCCGCAACCACCGATCCTGCTGCGCGAGACCGTGGGCCCCATCGCGGTCCTGACCCTCAACCGCCCGGCCGCCCGCAACAGCCTGTCGGCGACGCTGATCGCAAGCCTGCATGCCGAGCTCAACGAGATCCGGGACGACAAGTCCGTCCGCGGGGTCGTGATCGCGGCCAACGGTCCCGCCTTCTCCGCCGGCCACGACATGAAGGAGCTGACCGCGCGCCGCACCGACCCGGACCGTGGCCGTGCCTTCTTCGCCGAGATGATGACCGCCTGCAGCGCGATGATGCAGGCGATCGTGCACCTGCCCAAGCCTGTGGTCGCATCGGTCCAGGGCATTGCGACCGCGGCGGGCTGCCAGCTCGTGGCAAGCTGCGATCTCGCCATCGCCTCGGAAGCAGCACACTTCGCCACGCCCGGCGTCGACATCGGCCTGTTCTGCTCGACGCCGATGGTGGCGCTGTCGCGCAACGTGCCGCGCAAGCAGGCGATGGAGATGCTGCTGACGGGCGAGCCGATCCCGGCCGCGCGCGCCCGCGAGATCGGCCTCGTCAATCGTGTCGTCGCCGCCGGCACTGAGCGCGCTGCCGCCATTGCGCTCGCCGAACAGGTCGCGCTGAAATCCGCCCACACCGTCAAGCTCGGCAAGGAGGCGTTCTATCGCCAGGCCGAGATGAGCCTTGCAGACGCCTATCGCTATGCGGCAGAGGTGATGACCGACAACATGATGGCGCGAGACGCCGAGGAAGGCATCGGCGCTTTCATCGAGAAGCGCACTCCGATATGGCGGGATGAGTAATTCGTCATTGCGAGCGGAGCGAAGCAATCCAGAATCCCTCCGCGGAGACAGACTGGATTGCTTCGTCGCTTCGCTCCTCGCAATGACGGCGAAAAGATGAGCCCGAAAAGATAAGCCAATGAACCACGACGCCTATCCCGACAATTACATCCGGGGCATCCTCAACAACGTGAAGTCGATCGCGATGGTCGGCGCTTCGCCTGTCAACGTGCGGCCAAGCTATTTCGCGTTCAAATATCTGGCCCAGCGCGGCTACGACATGATTCCGGTCAACCCCGGCCATGTCGGCAAGGAGCTGCTCGGAAAACCCTTCGTCGCCTCGCTGTCCGACATCGGTCGTCCCGTCGACATGATCGACATTTTCCGCAACTCCAGCCACATCATGCCGGTGGTCGAGGAAGCCCTCACCCTCGATCCGCTGCCGATGGTGATCTGGATGCAGCTGGGGGCGCGGGACGATGCGGCGGCGCTGAAGGCGGAATCGGTCGGTATCAAGGTGGTGATGAACCGCTGTCCCAAGATCGAATATGGCCGCCTGTCGTCGGAGATCTCCTGGATGGGCGTCAATTCACGCACGCTGAGCTCCAAACGCGCCCCGGTGCCGACGCAGGGCATGCGCTTATCCCTCAATCGGATGAGTGTCGGCGGCGGCGACACCGCGGCATCGGACCGCGCCGCCAAGAACAAGAGCGAGCAAAGCTGACGCAATTGCGAAGGTTTCATTTCGCGAACGCGACAATGCGTAGCACGATCGTTCCGATGTGAAGCCGCGCCTTGACGGCAGCCGCGGCGCCAATCAGCATGCCGCGCGATTTCAGACCACGAGAACAGGACGCCCTCAATGAGCGATCGCCTTCCGGGATTTTCGACCCTCGCCGTGCATGCCGGTGCACAGCCCGATCCCACCACCGGTGCGCGCGCGACTCCGATCTATCAAACGACATCGTTCGTCTTCAACGACGCCGACCACGCCGCCTCGCTGTTCGGCCTGCAGGCGTTCGGTAACATCTATACCCGCATCGGCAATCCCACCAATGCGGTGCTGGAAGAGCGCGTCGCGGCGCTCGAAGGCGGCACGGCCGCGCTTGCGGTGGCCTCGGGCCATGCCGCGCAGGTCGTGGTGCTGCAGCAATTGCTCCAGCCCGGCGACGAGTTCATCGCCGCGCGAAAGCTCTATGGCGGCTCGATCAACCAGTTCACGCACGCGTTCAAGAGCTTCGGCTGGAACGTGGTGTGGGCCGATCCCGACGACATCGCGAGCTTCGAACGCGCGGTCACGCCGCGCACGAAAGCGATCTTCATCGAGTCCATCGCCAATCCCGCCGGCAGCATCACCGACATCGAGGCGATCTCGACGGTGGCGCGCAAGGCGGGCGTCCCGCTGATCGTCGACAACACGCTGGCCTCGCCCTATCTGATCCGTCCTATCGACCACGGTGCCGACATCGTCGTGCACTCGCTGACGAAGTTTCTCGGCGGCCACGGCAACTCGATCGGCGGCATCATCGTCGATGCCGGCACCTTCGACTGGTCGACCGGCGGCAAATATCCGATGCTCTCCGAGCCACGGCCCGAATATCACGGCATCCGGCTGCAGGAGACGTTCGGCAATTTCGCCTTCGCGATCGCCTGCCGCGTACTCGGCCTGCGCGACCTCGGACCCGCGCTGTCGCCGTTCAACGCCTTCATGATCCTCACCGGCATCGAGACATTGCCGCTGCGCATGCAGAAGCACTGCGACAATGCGAAAGCGGTCGCCGAATTCCTCGCCGGCCATCCGGCGGTGGCCGCGGTGAACTATGCGGGCCTTGCAAGCGACAAGTACAACCAGCTCGCGCGCAAATACGCGCCGAAGGGTGCCGGCGCCGTGTTCACTTTCAGCCTGAAGGGCGGCTACGATGCTGGCGTCAGCCTGGTGTCGAAGTTGCAGCTGTTCTCGCATCTGGCCAATGTCGGCGACACCCGCTCGCTCGTCATCCATCCAGCCTCGACCACGCACAGCCAGCTCGACGACGCCGCCAAGGTCAAGTCCGGCGCCGGCCCCGACGTGGTGCGGCTCTCGATCGGCATCGAGGACAAGGAAGATTTGATCGCCGATCTGGAGCAGGCGCTGGGCGCGTAGCTGTCCTGGTCATTCCGGGGCGCTTGAGTGCGCCCCGGAATATGGCTCCAGTTAACAGTCATTAACCATATCTGCCGCATACATCGTCCCTGGATCACCCCTTTTGATTCGGAGCCGACGATGCTGCGCTGGATGGTGCCTGCCCTTGCGGCGATGCTGACGGTCTCAGCTGCGGTTGCGGCCGATTTGCCGGCCACGCCGAGGCGGCGGGCGGCCGCTCCGCCACAGGAGCCGCCGCAGGTCTATGTCGAAACCGATCCGGATGCGCTGATCTCGCCGGCCTATGGCATCGGCAGCTACATTCGCAATTTGCCGGGTACGCCACTACTGCCGGGCTCGCATACGCTGCCGGGCTATTACGGCCGCCCCTGGGACTACGATTACCAGGGCGCGTATTACGGCGGGAAGCAGGTCGATTATTTCTGGCGCCTGCCCTATTCGTGCGGCATCTACGGCTATTGCTGAAGAGCAGATCCGATCAGCTGGCCTGACCGACGGGAACGGCGCGCGGCTGCGCGTCGGTTGCGCCACGCGTCGCGAGCCGTTCGGTCTGCATCACCGCAAGCGTCAGCACCAGGATCGCGACCGCCTGATGCGCGAGCGCGAGATCAATCGGCACCTGGTTGAGCAGCGTGAGGATGCCGAGCACGCCTTGCAGGCTGACCGCGCCCAGCAGCAAAAGCGCGCCGCTCGCCGCAGACCCCGCGCGTGAACGCACCGCATCGAACGCGTGCAACGCCGCCAGCGCGAACAGCGCATAGGCCGTCATGCGGTGCTCGAACTGCACCGTCAGCACATTGTCGAACATATTGCGCCACCACGGCGTCTCGAACCACAGCCGCTCCCCTGACGGAATGAACGCGCCGTCGATCTGCGGCCAGGTGTTGTAGGCGCGGCCGGCGCGCAAGCCCGCAACCAGCGCACCGAAATAGATCTGGATGAAGGTCACGACCAGGAGCAAGGCGCTCGTGAAGCGCAGCCGCGAGGGTGCTGCGATCGGCGGACGCTCGGCAAGCCGCCGCACCGTCCAGACGATGCCGGCGAAGATCACGAGCGCGAGCACAAGATGCGTTGCCAGCCGATATTGCGACACCTCGACGCGTTCAGACAGCCCCGAGGCCACCATCCACCACCCTACCGCGCCCTGGAGCCCGCCGAGCCCGAACAACAGCCACAACCACCGCTTCAACTCGCCGGACAGGCCGCCGCGCCAGAGGAAAAACAGGAACGGCAGCAGATAGGCGACGCCGATGAAACGGCCGAGCAGCCGGTGGCTCCATTCCCACCAGAAGATCTCCTTGAACTCGGACAGGCTCATGCCGGCGTTGAGCTCGCGATATTGCGGGATCGTCTTGTAGGCCTCGAAGGCCGCCGTCCACTGCGCTTCCGAGAGTGGCGGAACGCTGCCCGTGACCGGCTTCCATTCGACGATCGAGAGTCCGGATTCCGTCAGCCGCGTCGCGCCCCCGACCAACACCATCAGCGCGATCAGCGCAGCGACTGAGATCAGCCACCAGCGCACGGCGCGATGCGGCTCGGTGGGGGCGGAAATCGTCGTCATTCGAGGCAAAACCAGAGCTTGAACCGGACTGCGTGCCCCTTATAGTCCCCCGCTTCCGCAGCGCAAGTTACGCGAAAGCCGCGATATTCCGTCATGACGATCCGCACCCGCAAGTTCCTCGGCACCATCCTGCTCCTGGTGCTCGCAACCGTCTGGGCCCTGCTCGGCATGGCGCTGGCGCAGATGCCCTGGATCGCCGAATCCGGCTGGCGGCAGGCAATCTATTATGTGGTGGTCGGCATGGGCTGGGTGCTGCCGGCGATGCCGATCGTGAGCTGGATGCAGCGGCCCGACCGGGTCAAGTCGAGTTCGTAGCGCTTTTAGGTCGCAGCAGTGCCGGTTGGCTTCACCGGCGCAAAAGCAACCCCCGACACCAGCACCCGCATGATGCGCAGCGAGCGCACCCGGCCATCCCAGGAAATGCGCGGCAACGCGCGCAGATTGGTGCGTCCCTCCGCGTCCACGACGCCCGGGATCGTCGTCACCGCGCTGACAAAGCCGGCCTCCTCCGCCATGATGACATGGCTGCGCCGGAACGAGGCGCGATCGCCGACCGGAAAGGCGAGATGGCGGATGTCGCGATCGAAGGCCACTTCCGCCACCGCCTTGCCCATCGTCATCTCGCGCAGCGCGGCGGCATCCTTCATGTTGGCGAGAACGGGATAGTTCACGGTCGCACTGCCGATCGTCACCAGCGGGTCGGCCGCAAGCCTCGCCAGATCCTCCCAATTCATCGATGCCTTGCGTGAGAGCGCGGCAAGGTCGACCCGGTAGCGCGCGCAGAGGTCTGCGATCGCGACCGACACATCCGCCGGCGGCAGCGAGCGCAGCCAGGCCTCGACGAACGAAAACAGCGCCTGCTTCTCGGCGTTGTCAGTCACAGTAAAGCGCTGCTCCTTCTCGCCCATCATCAGGCTGACACGGCTCTCGCGCGCGATCACCTGTTCGAGTCCGAGCCACCAGGCCTCACCGACGCCGTCGGGAAATGCCGTGGGCACATAGATCGTGAAGGGCACGGCGTGGCGCGCCAGCACCGGATAGGCAAAGTCGATAAGGTCCTTGCCGGCGCCGTCGAAGGTGAGTGCCACGAAGCGCCGCTGTTCCGACAGCGTCACCGCGCGCCGGCAGACCTCGTCCATGCCGAGAAAATCATACTTCCACCGCTTCAGGGCGCGAATGGCGCGATCGAGGAAATGCGGCGTGATCTCGTTCTCGCGCAGCGGCTGAAACCCGCCGCGCCGCCGCGGCCGTACATGCATAAAGCGCAGGATGGCGCCGGCACCACGACTGCGCAGCGCAGCGTGGCCTGTGAACCAGGTCAGCTCAAGGCGCAGCCGTTCCAGCCATCTGTCGTCGGATGCCAATGTCCCACCTCGCGCCTGTCGGCGGCCGTTCCCCCTCTTATAGTCATTACTCTTTGTTGACACTTCTTTGCAAAGGTCGGCCACAGGCCGAATTACGCATATTCTTGACTTCTCGACAGGTTCGCGAATGACCATGGCTGCGGCGATGCAAAGCCGGACGGCAGAATTGCCAGCGCGGTCGAAAGCGGGCCGCATCGCGCATGTCGATATCGTCACCGATCTCGGCGCGGCCGAGGCCGCCTGGCGCGCCTTCGAGCAGCCCGGCCAGCTCTTCACGCCCTATCAGCGATTTGATCTGCTCAGTCCCTGGCAGCGTCTGGTCGGGGAGCACGAACGCGCCCGCCCTTTCATCGTCGTGGCCCGCGACGCCGAGCATCAGCCACTGCTGCTGCTGCCGCTCTCGCTGCGCCAAAACCACGGCGTCCGCACGGCCTGCTTCATGGGCGGCAAGCATACGACCTTCAACATGGGCCTGTGGAACGCCGAATTTGCAGCGCAGGTCACCATCGGCGATCTCGACGCGCTGCTTGCGCCGCTCGGCGAGCATGCCGACGTTCTCGCACTGACGCAGCAGCCGCTGCACTGGAACGACCAGCAGAACCCGTTCGCGCATTTGCCGCGCCAGAGCGCGATCAACGGCTGCCCGCTGCTCACGATGGAACCGGGCGGTCCGCCGGCATCGCGGATCACCAACTCCTTCCGCCGCCGCCTCAAGAGCAAGGAGAAGAAGCTCCAGGCGCTCGCCGGCTATCGCTATCATTTGGCGACCACCGATGCGGACATCACCCGCCTGCTCGACTGGTTCTTCCGCGTCAAGCCGGCGCGGATGGCCGAACAGAAGCTTCCCA
Organism: Bradyrhizobium sp. 76; assembly: GCF_023073025.1. NCBI lineage: Bacteria > Pseudomonadati > Pseudomonadota > Alphaproteobacteria > Hyphomicrobiales > Nitrobacteraceae > Bradyrhizobium > Bradyrhizobium sp. 76. Next base: position 466,971 of record NZ_JADPIS010000015.1, on the reverse strand, counting down.
ACGTCTTCGCCGAGCCCGGCGTCGAGCCATTCGTCCGCAGCGCCTGCCTTGCGCCACGCGGTGAAGGTCGCGCCATCGACATCCATGCGCTCGAATGCGACGACGAGGTGATCGCGATCTTCGCCGGCGTCGCCGACGGCCAGCGCTTCTCGATGATGTTCAACACCTACACGATGTCCGAGCACGCCCGCTACAGCCCCGGGCTGATCCTGATGCGTTACATCATCGACCGCTGCGCCGAGCGCGGCTATCGCTCGCTCGACCTCGGCATCGGCTCGGACGAGTACAAGCGGATGTTCTGCAAGGACGATCAGGACATCTTCGACAGTTTTGTTCCGCTGACGTCACGCGGAAAACTCGCGGCCATGGCGATGTCCTCGCTGAGCCACGGCAAGCGGCTGGTGAAACAGAACCAGATGTTGTTCGACCTGGCGCAGCGGCTACGGCGAGCGTTCGGGTAGCTCTCGCATTGCACGACTGCCCTCCTTCTCCCCTTGTGGGAGAAGGTGGCGCGAAGCGCCGGATGAGGGGTTGTATCAGCAAATCAAAATGCGAGAGGCACGCGCGGAGAGAGACCCCTCACCCGTCTCGCCGCTATCGCGGCGAGCCACCCTCTCCCACAGGGGGAGAGGGTAAGAAACGCCTACGCCGCCACGACGCGTGGCGCGTCCCTCGCATCCGACGGCTGCACCGACCTGCTCAGCATCGTCACTTCGCTGAAGCCGACGGCGCCGAGCTGCTCGCACATCAGCGCGCGCGCATCCGGCGTCATCGACACCTCAGGCACCACGACGGCGCGGGCATTCGCCGTCAGGAGCTCGGCCGGAAGGTCGGAGGCACTGCCGGCATCGAGCAGCACGTGGTCGTAGGCGCGCAGCAGCGCGTCGATCGCGAGCGTCACGCGCGGCGACTGCAACAGGCTGCGATCGAAGCCGGGGCGGCCGGCCATGACCAGATGCAGCCGCGAGACCTTGTCCCGGGTGATGATCTGCGCGAACGATGCCTCGCCCTGCATGAGCTCGGCAAGGCCGGGGGCCGAGGCATCGACGGACACGGCGGCCATGGTCGGCGAGGACGCGGCGAGATCGACCACGACGACCCGCGCGTCGCGCGCCAGGTGCCGGGCCAATGTCAGCGCCGACAGCGTGATGGCTTCGCCGCTCGCGGTGCCGAGCACCGTGACTTTCTTCGCCATGGCCCCGGCGGCGCGCAGGCTGTCGGCCAGCTGTTCGATCTCCGCGAATTCGGTGACATCGGCGTCGGCCGTCATCTCCGGCTGAAGCGGCGCGGGTTCTGCCATGACTGGATCGACGAAGGGCTCGACCACCACCGGTTGGACGATCTGTTCCTGGCGAGCCGACGCCCGCGCGAGCGCCGGCGCGAACACCGCTACCGCCCGGGGCGCGGTCTGGCGCAACAATTCTCCGGTGACGACGACGCCGGACGAGAGCAGCAGTGTCGCGACCGTCGCGATCAGCACGATCGGCAGCTTCTTCGGATAGGCCGGCGTGTTCGAGACGACGGCGCGCGAGATGATGCGGCCATCCGTCGGCGCGGTGTCGATGGTCTCGCGGGTGTTGGCTTCACGGTACTTCGCGAGATAGGTTTCGAGCAGGTCGCGCTGGGCCTTGGCCTCACGCTCGAGGGCGCGGAGCTGCACGTCCTGGCCGTTGGTGGCCGTCGCCTGCTTCTTGAGCTGCTCGAGGCTTGCGGACAATTCCTGAACGCGGCCGCTGGCGGCGCGCGCATCGTTTTCGAGCGTGCGGGCGAGCTTGGCGGCCTCGTCGCGGATCTGGGTGTCGAGGTCGGCGAGCTGTGCCTTCAATTCCTTGATGCGTGGATGGTTGCCGAGCAACGTCGACGATTGCTCGGCTAGCTGCGCCCGCAACGCCACTCGCTGCTGGGAGGGCGTGCGCATCGATTCCGAGTTCAGCACTTCGGACGATTCGATCGGTTTGCCGCTCTGGATCATCTCGCGGATCAGGCGCGCCTTGGACTCGGCGTCGGCCTTGAGTGCGCGCGCATTGTTGAGCTGGGTGTTGACCTCGCCCATCTGCTGGTTCGACAGCGTCGTGTTGTTGGTGCCGACGAACAGGCTCGACTTGGAGCGGAAGTCCTCGGCCTTCGCTTCGGCCTCGGAGACATTCCGTCGCAGCTCGTCGATCCTGCCGGCATACCACTGACTGGCGTTTCGGGCCTGATCCTGGCGCGCATCCTGCTGGAGCACGAGATAGCCGTCGGCGATCGAATTGGCGACGCGCACGGCGAGATCGGGATCGGCAGACTGGAATTCGATCACGATCACGCGTGACTTATCGACGGCGTAGGCCTGGAGGCGCTCGTAATAAGCGTCCAGCACGCGTTCTTCCGGCGTCATCGAGAACGGATCGCGGCCGATGCCGATCAGCGCCGCGAGCGACTTCAGCGGCGAGATGCCTTGCAGCACCGGATCGAACTCGGGCCGTTCCGCAAGCTTGTTCTTCTTGATGATCTCGCGCGCGAGATCGCGCGACAGCACGAGCTGCACCTGGCTGGTGACGGCTTCGGCGTCGAGCGCCTGCCGTTCCTCGGCGCGATCACTGTTGGGGCGCAGAAACACGTTCTCGCGGCCGTCGATCAGGATGCGGGATTCGGACTTGTAGCGCGGCGTGATGAGATTGACGATCGCGACTGATGCGACCAGCGCCAGCACCGTCGGCACGATGATCCAGCCGCGCTTGCGCGCCAATGCCGCACCGAGCGCGTGCAGGTCGATGTCGCCGGATTCGACTGGCGCCGGCCGAGGAGCAACGGACGCAGGCTTCGCTTCAATGCTGGGCTCGAGTTCGGCCCGCTTGGCTGCGACCTTCGAGACAGCCCGCTCGACCACCGCCTTGTCCTTGCCGGCACGCCAGAACGCTAAACGCATCGAACACTCCCGCAGGCGCAACGCCACGAACCTACCTCAACCGGGGCGATTACACTCCATTAAGGTTGCCGCTGGGTTAATCGTGGCGTGCGGCAGCTCGCGCGTACACGTCCGTCACCGTTTGTTAACCACGAGGGCTCTTAATCCGTCTCGAATTTCGTGAGATTGTTCGAGCATTCGCCGTCGAGCGCTGGTTTTGATCATGCCCCCCTCTCCCGACCAGCCGCTTCGCATCCTGCACGCCGTGCGCGCTCCGGTCGGCGGCATCTTCCGCCACATCCTCGACGTGGCCAACGGCCAGGTCGATCGTGGCCATCATGTCGGCCTCCTCGCCGACAGCCTCACCGGCGGTGAGCGCGCCGACAAGGCCCTTGCCGAGCTAGCACCGCGGCTGAAGCTTGGCGTGCACCGGATGGCGATCCGCCGCGAACCCTCGCCCGACGATGTCCTGGTCTGGTTCCGCTTGCGGCGCCTGATCGCCACGCTCAAGCCCGACGTGATGCACGGCCACGGCGCCAAGGCCGGCGCTTTCATCCGCATGCGGCGGCGATCCGACGACACCATCCGCATCTACACCCCGCATGGTGGCTCGTTGCATTATCCCCTCAACACCCTCAAGGGCGAATTTTACGCGCGGCTCGAGCGTGCGCTGATGGACGCGACCGACCTGTTCCTGTTCGAAAGCGCGTTTGCCCGCGACACCTATCAGCGCATCGTCGGCAAGCCGAAGGGCGTCGTGCATTGCGTCTTCAACGGCGTGACGCCGGAGGAATTCGAACCTGTCGTCATGGCCGACGACGCCACCGACCTCGCTTATGTCGGTGAGTTCAGGCACATCAAGGGCGCCGATCTGCTGGTCGACGCGGTGGCGCGCCTGCACGAGGGCGGCAAGAAGGTCACACTGACGCTCGGCGGCGACGGCGAGGAGACCGCGGCGCTGAAAGCGCAAGTCGAGAGGCTTGGCCTCTCCGGTGCCATCCGCTTCATCGGTCACGTCAAGGCACGCTACGGCTTCTCCAAGGGGCGGCTGCTGGTCGTCCCGTCGCGTGGCGATTCCATGCCCTATGTCGTGATCGAGGCCGGCGCCGCCGGCATTCCGATGATCGCGTCCAAGATCGGCGGCATCCCCGAGATTTTCGGCGCGGAGAACCCGGCGCTGTTTGCGCCGAGCAACGCGGAGGCCATGGCGGAAGCGATTGCGGCCGCGCTCGACAATCCGCAGGGAACAGCGCAGCGCGCCTCGTCTCTTCGCGAGCGCATCTCCGCGCATTTCTCCCAGCAGGCGATGGTCGACGGCGTGCTCGCGGGCTATCGCAACGCATTTGCCAATCATTAACCATCCTTAAGACCGCTTTAGAGAATCTTCCGATTTGTCCGATAATCCAAGCGCCAGGGGATGCTCGCCCGGGGCGCAAGGACGCGGCCCCGCGGGTTTTTGGAATGGACGTGGACGCCCGTGGAACCGCTCAACGCACGCTCGATGCTCGATGCCGCGACCAGCGCCGCGGCGAAGCCGGCTGACCGGCCCTTTGTGGAGCGGCGTCAACGGCTCTCGCCCGCCGCGCTCGACGTCGTTAACCAGAAAGTCGCCCGCGCCTATTCACCGATCGTGATCACCGGCTTCGTACGCCTCGCCGATTTCGCGCTGCTGAGCCTCGTCGGCATCGTCCTCTATCTCGGCTATGTCATGCCGCACGCCGGCTCCTTCAGCTGGATCTATCCCGCGCAGGTCATCGCCGTCGCGGTTTCCGCCGTGGTCTGCTTCCAGGCTGCCGACATCTATCAGGTGCAGCTGTTCCGCGGCCAGCTCCGGCAGATGACGCGGATGATCTCGTCCTGGTCGTTCGTCTTCCTGCTGTTCATCGGCATCTCCTTTTTCGCCAAGTTCGGCAGCGAAATATCGCGGCTGTGGCTTGCCGCCTTTTACGTCCTCGGGCTCGCCGCGCTGCTCTGCGAGCGTCTGGTGCTGCGCTCGCTGGTGCGCGCCTGGGGGCGCGAGGGCCGGCTCGACCGCCGCACCATCATCGTCGGCTCCGACCGCAACGGCGAACAATTGGTCGAGGCGCTGAAAGCGCAGGAGGATTCCGACATCCACGTGCTCGGCGTGTTCGACGACCGCAACGACAGCCGCGCGCTCGACACCTGTGCCGGCGCGCGCAAGCTCGGCAAGGTCGACGACATCGTCGAGTTCGCCCGCCGCACCCGCGTCGATCTCGTGCTGTTTGCTCTGCCGATCTCCGCCGAGACGCGCATCCTGGAGATGCTGAAGAAGCTTTGGGTGCTGCCGGTGGACATCCGCCTCTCCGCGCACACCAACAAGCTGCGCTTCCGCCCCCGCTCCTATTCCTATATCGGCGAGGTGCCCACGCTGGACGTGTTCGAGGCGCCGATCACCGACTGGGACCTGGTGATGAAATGGCTGTTCGACCGCGTCGTCGGCACCCTCGCGCTGCTCGTGGCCTTGCCGGTGATGGGATTGGTGGCGCTGGCAGTGAAGCTCGACAGCCCCGGCCCCGTGCTATTCCGCCAAAAGCGCTTCGGCTTCAACAACGAGCGCATCGACGTCTACAAGTTCCGCTCGATGTATCATCATCAGGCTGATCCGACGGCCTCGAAGGTCGTGACCAAGAACGACTCGCGCGTCACCCGGGTCGGCCGCTTCATCCGCAAGACCAGCCTCGACGAGCTGCCGCAGCTCTTCAACGTGGTCTTCTCCGGCGATCTCTCTTTGGTCGGCCCGCGTCCGCATGCGGTGCAGGGCAAGCTGCAGAGCCGCCTGTTCGACGAAGCCGTCGACGGCTATTTCGCCCGCCACCGGGTCAAGCCCGGCATCACCGGCTGGGCCCAGATCAACGGCTGGCGCGGCGAGATCGACAACGAAGAGAAGATCCAGAAACGCGTCGAATTTGACCTCTATTACATCGAGAACTGGTCGGTGCTGTTCGATCTCGTGATTCTGCTGAAGACGCCGATCTCGCTGCTGACCAAGAACGAAAACGCGTATTGAGTTGTGGTCTTCCGTCGTGCACCGCGAAGGCGGGCACCTAGCGGTGTTTGTCGGCGTATGAGTTGCGTAAACGTATGAGCGTGTGATGGCGTATGCGGCAACAGCCGGGGAGATGAATGCAGCGGCTCGCGCTGCGCCCGGCGTGCTGGCCCTCCAGCGCGCGCTGGTATGGCTGGTCGGCGCCTCCGGCGCGATCGTCTTCATCGAGCCGAGCCCCTACGAGATCGTGACGCTGCTGGCCACCGTCACCTTCTTCGCTACCGGCCTGCGTCTGCGGCTCGCTTTGATGCCACTGGTGCTGATGCTGGTCCTGCTCAATATCGGCTACACGATCAGCGCAATCCCGCTGTTCGAACAGTCGGAGGTGGTCAGCTGGATTGCGACCTCCTGGTACATGGCGGTGACAGTCGTGTTCTTCGCCATGGTCACGTCGGAGGACACCGCGGCCCGGCTCGACATGCTCCGCCGCGGGCTCGTGGTCGGCGCGATGGTCGCCTCGCTATTGGCGGTCGCCGGCTACTTCCACCTGGTTCCCGGCGGCGACGACCTCCTCACACTGTACGGACGCGCGCGCGGCACCTTCAAGGACCCGAACGTGCTCGGCGCCTTCCTGATCCTGCCGGCACTGTTCTCCCTGCAGAGCGTCGTCTCCGACAAGTTCGGCAAGGCGTTTCGCAACGTCATCGCCTTCGGCATCATGTCGCTGGCGATCCTGCTCGCGTTCTCCCGCGCCGCCTGGGGTGGGCTGGTGCTGACATCCGCCTTCATGCTGGCGCTGATGGTGCTGACCAGCCGCACCAACGCGCAACGCTCGCGTATCATCGTCATGGCGATCCTGGCCGCGGTGCTGGGCCTTGCACTGATCGCGGTGTTGATGTCGTTCGATTCCACCGCCGAGATGTTCAAGCAGCGCGCGAGCTTCGACCAGAGCTATGACGAAGGCAGGTTCGGCCGGTTCGGCCGGCACATTCTGGGAGCGGAGATGGCGCTCGACCTGCCGTTCGGCATCGGCCCTCTGCAATTCCACCGCTTCTTCCCCGAGGACACCCACAACTCCTATCTCAACGCCTTCATGTCCGGCGGCTGGCTGTCCGGCATCTGCTATCCCGCGCTGGTCTTCACGACCGTCATCATGGGTATCAGGCACATCTTCGTGCCGGTGCCGTGGCAGCGCGCTTATCTGGCGGTGTTCTCCGCCTTCGTCGGCACCGTCGGCGAAAGCTTCGTGATCGACACCGACCACTGGCGGCACTTCTGGATGATGCTGGGCGCGATGTGGGGCATGATCGCGGCTGCGCAGATCTACAAGGCTAGGGCTGGCGACGAAGCTTCTTCAGCTTGAGATCGGGGCGTTTCTCCGGCGGCGTGTCGAGCGGGCCCTTCAGCGCCGCGGTCGCCGCGAGCACGCCCTTGTAGCCCTCATTGGCGAAGCGCAGCAGCAGGCGCAATTCCTGGTCGGAATAGCCGCCAAAAACCTTCTCCATCGCCTGCTGCATCGGCACGTAGAACTGGCCGAGCCTTTCTATCGCCTCCGGCACGACGACAATGAAGACCTTGCGACGATCGGCATCGTCGCGCTCACGACGCACCAGGCCCGCCTTTTCGAGCCGGTCGACCACGCCGGTGATGGCGCCGGTCGTGAGCCCCGTGACTTCGGCGAGCCGGCCGGCGGTGACACGGCCTTCGAGATACAGGAGGTCCATGCATTCGAGGTCGGAATTGGCAATTCCGGCAACGTTCGCAACGGTCTGGCCATAAAGCACGCCCTGCGCGGACGACCTGCGCATCGCCTCCTCGAGCTCCTGCAGCAGCGCGGCGCGCGCCTTCGTCCTTGACAAGGCAGACCTCGTATCTTAGTGGGTAGATATCTTAGTAACTAAGAGATTTAGCAACCGTAATTCTCATAGCACCGCCGAAACGTCGGGAGCAAGCCATGTCCTATCGTCCCCGAAAGGCCCTCATCATCGGCGCCGGCATCGCCGGCCCCGTGACGGCGATCCTGCTGCGCCGCGCCGGCATCGAGTCCGCGATCTACGAGGCCTGGCCCTATTCGAAAGGCATCGGCGGCGGCCTTCAGATCGCACCGAACGGCATGCAGGTCATGGACGAGATCGGCCTTTCGAACGAGCTGATCAGCCGCGGCTCGGTCGCGGAATCGTTCGACTTCTATTCGCAAGGCGGGAAGAGGCTCGGCTCGATCAATCGCGACATGGCGCGGCGTTTCGGCCAGCCCGCGGTCAATGTCTGCCGCGCCACGCTGAACGAAATGCTGATCGACAAGGCCTGGTGCGCGTGCGTTTCACTCTTTTTCGAGAAGCGCCTGATCAAGATCGAGGATCGCGGCGACCAGCCGATCATCGCCTACTTCGCCGACGGCACCACGGCCGAAGGCGATTTCCTGATTGGCGCCGACGGCGTGCACTCGGTGACGCGGCGCCAGGTGGTGCCGGACGGGCCGCAACCGTTCGACACCGGACTGATCGGCTTCGGCGGCTTCGTGCCGCACGCCGTCCTCGACGGCCGGCCGATCGGCCGGCACGTCGAGACCACGTTCGGGCAAAGCGGCTTCTTCGGCTACGGCTATTGCAGTCCCGACCCGAACGACGGCGTGATGTGGTGGAGCACGCAGCCGGCGCACGGCATGGACGCGGCGATGTTTCGCGCGCTCGACCGTGCAACGCTGAAGCAGCACCTGCGCGGCTTCCACCGCGGCTGGCACCATCCGATTCCTGGCATCATCGAGGCAGCCGAGAACATCGTGGTCACCGACACGCTCGACGTCGCCACCCTGCCGACCTGGTCGCGCAAGCGCTCGCTGCTGATCGGCGATGCCGCCCATGCGACCAGCCCCCATGCCGGCCAGGGCGCCTCGCTTGCGCTGGAGGATGCGATGCGCCTCGCCCGGTTGATGCAGCAAGGCCAGGAGCTCGGCGCCACCTTCCAGGCCTTCGAGGCCGAACGGCGCCCGCGCACGGAAAAAATTGTCGCCATGGCCCGCCGCAACGGCAACAGCAAGCGCGAGTTCAGCGCCACCGGCGCGTGGATCCGCAATCAGATGATGAAATGGCTGCTGCCACTGGGCGCGAAAGGCATGGATTTCATGTACGCCTACGACGCGCGGGCCGTGTAGTGGCGAACGCTGTCATGCGCGCGAAGGGCCGTAGGATGGGCAAAGGCACAAAGCGCCGTACCCACCATCTCTCCGCAATCGCGATAGACGTGGTGGGCACGCTTCGCTTTGCCCACCCTACGGAAGCTAGGCCGGGGCTTCGACCTCGAACGTCAGCCCCGCGTTCTCGACCAGCCGCTTGATCAGCTTGTGCTGCATCGCCGCGCCCGGCGTCCAGAAGCCGGCTGCGACGTCGGTCGTGTCACGCAGCATGCAGATGGCGCATTCGGAGATCATCTTCGAGGTCGAGCCGTAGCCGGGATCGCGGTCGCCGGTGACACCGGCGCGAACCATGCGGCCATCGGGTGCGATCGCGATATAGAGCAGATCGAACAGACCGTTTTCGCGCTCTTCCTTCGACGGCCCCTCGCCCGGCTTCGGTGCGTCGGGGCCGGTCTTGCCCGCATTGGCAGCCATCACGAGCTTGGCGTTGGCCTCGCCCTTTTCGCCGGGACCGGTCAGGACCATCTCGTCGTAGACGAAGTCCTGGCCGTAGGGGAATCCCATCAGCATGTTGGAGCGGTGAACGTTGCGCGTGTTGATCAGCGCCATCGTGAACGGCGCCGCCCAAGATTGCAGATCCTCCTCGAAGGCCAGCCTGTTGCCTTTCGGCTGCTTCGGGCCGGTGAAGCCGGGCGTCAGCGCAAAATGATCGTTGAGAATGGCGACAAGGCTGAGATCCTTGGCCACCGCATCGAAGGTCGCCTTCGCGCTCGCGGCAGTGCCGCCCGAGAGCGTGCCCCGCATGTCGCGCACACGCCCTTTCACCCGCGGGGCCGGCGCGCCGAAGACACGTTTGGCCTCTTCCTGGACGAAGAACGTGCCCAGCTCGAACGGCACGGAATCGTAGCCGCACGAAAACACGATCCGCGCGCCGCTCTCTTTCGCGGCCGCCTCGTACTTGTCGATCATCTGGCGCATCCAGATCGGCTCGCCGCAGAGATCGAAATAATCCGTGCCGGTGGCGACGCAGGCGGCGAGCAGTTCCTCACCATAGAGCTGATACGGACCGACGGTGGTGATCACCGACATCGTCCGTTCCGCCATCGCCTTCAGCGAGGCCGGGTCCGACGCATCCGCGACAATAAGCTCCGTATTCCCGGGTGCGCCGATCGCATCGCGCACCGATTTCAGCTTGCCGAGGCTGCGGCCTGCCATCGCCCATTTGAGCGAATGGTCGCTCTTGTAACGCTGGGTCAGGTATTCGGCGACGAGCTGGCCGGTAAAACCGGTCGCGCCATAGACGACGATGTCAAACTTCGCAGAGCTCATGGTCGGCCTTTACTTTACTTCTTCGCGTAGCTCACGCCCATGCCGGCACGGACATCGCTTTGAATACCATAGGGCGGGATCGGATAACGCAGGCCGTTCTTCGCCAGCGCCTTCATGCCCACAACCGCCTTGGCGAGATGTTCCGGCTTCAGGGCCATCAGCATCTCCTCGTCCGGCACGCCGCCATAGCGCCGTTCGGCATAGCATGGCAAGGACAGGCTGGGCTCACCGCTCTTGAGCGCCCTGCCCCAGGAATCGGCGCAAGCGGTCTCGCCGACCACGCCCCATTCGAACTTCTTGTAGCCGGTATATTGCAGCCCGTTGATCAGGATGATCATCTGCCCCGGCGTCGCATAGACGAGACAGATGTCCGGCGGATCGAGCCGGCCGCTCGACAGCGGGCTGACTGCGAGCGCCTGATATTGCCCGAACGGAACCACATCCAGCGCCTCCTGGCGCTTGCGTGCGTCCTCGGCCGTGCCGTGCCAGACCCCGACATAGTTTTCGCCGGCGAGCCATTTCTCGTCCTGCGGTGCAAGGCCGATCACCGCGCGGCACTGTGCGCCGACGAGATCGTCGGCGGTGATGCCGACGGTCCAGCCCAGACGCGCCGCCATGCTGACGATCTGGTCGGTGGTGTGGACCGCGTTTGGCCGCCGGATTTTCGGGATTGCCTCCATGTCCGCGGTCCGCGCGAACAGCTTCATGCCGATCACCGTGGTCTTCAGCCGCAGCAGGCTGTTGAGATCGGCGACGAGGCCGGCAAGATCGATGCTGTCTGCACTCTGCTGTTGCATGATGTCCTCCCGGCCGGGCGTTCGCGCACCGGCGCTGTTATTGCTTCTCGAACGGTTCTAGTCCTTCGCCGGTCCCGGGAGCAACTCGTCAGTCCGGCCCATCAGGCGGTAGGCGACGAGCCCGATCCATTCCCGCACGGCGACCTCGGTTCGGCCGAGCCCGTCCGTGCCGACATTGGTGAAAGAGAAGAGATCGTCACGCCCGCCCATTCGCCAGTCCACGGGATAGGCTTCGACGTCAAATCCCGCCTTGCGAAAGATCCCCATCGAACGCGGCATGTGAAAGGCCGACGTGACCAGGAGCCAGCGCTCGCCCGGCTTGGGCGCCACCAATTGTTTGGTGAAGATGGCATTCTCGTAGGTGTTGCGAGAGTCCCGCTCGAGCATCAGGCGCTGCTTCGCGATGCCCAAATTCTCCAGGATCGGCGCGGAGTAGTCGGCCTCCCGGGCGTCCGTCGAAACCAGGTTCGCGGTGCCCCCGGTGAAAATAACGCGCGTGTTCGGATAGCGGCGCGCGAGCTCGGCCGGCGCAAACAGGCGATCGGCCGCGTGCGCGACGACCGGCGTGCGGTGCGCCGCCGAAAGATCGGTGTCGATCGAGCCGCCGAGCACGATGATGCCGTCGGGCGCGCCGCGCGACGGATCCCACGGCGGCAAACGCGACTCCAGCGGATAGAGCAAAAGGTTGCCGAGCGGCGAAAACGCGGCGAGCGCCAGTAGGATCAGCGTGGCCGCGGCGAGCTTGCGGCCGAATGCGGCAAAGCGCGTCGCCATTAGCACGACCGAGACGATCCCAAGCTCGATCATGAAGTTGATCGGCAGCACCGCGGCGCCGAGGGTCTTGGACAGGACAAAAAGCAGGGGGAGCCTCGCTGGAATGATCGTGCCTGGTGCGCGCGGGCTTGACCCGCCCGTCGATCTTCAGAAAGCTTCTTGGAAGAGGATCGATTGCCTGGTCAAGCCCGGGCCTGTGAAATGGACGGATACCACATGACGCATCACCACCTGCATTCCAGCCCCGAGACCTGTCATTGGGGCTTCTTCGAAGCCACGCTCAAGCCCGTCCTCACCATCGCGAGCGGCGACGAGGTCACGGTCGACACCATCAGCGGCGGTCCGGACATGCTGCCCGACCCCAGCAAGTTTCACATTCCACCCGAGATGCACAAGGTTCACGCCGAAAACGAGCGCATGCTGCCTGGCCACATCCTCACCGGCCCGATCGCGGTCGAGGGGGCCGAGCCCGGCGACGTGCTCGCGGTCGAGATCCTCGACGTCCAGCTCCGGCAGGATTGGGGCTGGAACATGATCAAGCCGCTGTCCGGCACCCTGCCCGACGATTTCCACGAGACGCGCATCCTGAACATCCCGCTCGACCGGTCGCGGATGGTCGCCCGCATGCCGTGGGGGCTCGACCTGCCGCTCAAGCCGTTCTTCGGCGTGATGGGCGTTTCGCCGCCTCCGGCCTGGGGCCGCATCTCCTCGCTCGTTCCTCGCGCCATGGGCGGCAATCTCGACAACAAGGAGCTTGGCGCTGGTGCGACGCTGTACCTGCCCGTGTTCGTCCCGGGCGCGCTGTTCTCCTGCGGTGACGGCCACGGCGTGCAGGGCGACGGCGAGGTCTGCGTCACCGCGATCGAGACCGCACTCCAGGGCCGCTTCCGTCTGACGCTGCGCAAGGACCTCAGGCTCGATTATCCCCGTGGCGAGACGGCGACGCATTACATGACCATGGCGATGGACCCCGACCTCCACCAGTGCGTGGTGCGGGCGTTGCGCGACATGATCGTGCTGCTGGGCGAGAGGCGCAATTTGTCCCGCGAGGACGCCTATACGCTGTGCAGCCTGGCGGCCGATCTGCGGGTGACCCAGACCGTCAACGGCTCCAAGGGCATCCATTGCATGATCGAAAAGGCGATCGTGCACGGCTGAGCCGACCCGCCCTCTCCTGACCTCTCGCCGCCTGCCTTCTCGCGCGGCGTGTCCTGCCATGCCTGATTTCCCTCGCGATTCCAACGAGCTGACCGAGCGTCGCAGCCTGCATTTGACTTCCGCTGGCAAACCTAAATAGAGTCTTAATCGTAACTTTTATGTACCCGCGTATGAGGCTAGCGTTTAGGCATGGCCACCGAAAAAGCCGAGACTGACCGCATTCCCGTAACCTTGGCGCTCTCGACCATCACCTATCTGGAGAAGCTGGTGAGACAGGGCACCCACGGCACCAGCGTTCCCGGCGTCGCACGTACCTTGATCGAGGAAGGCATCCGTCTCGCCATCAAGGACGGGCTTTTGTCGATTCGCGACAATGGCAGAACGTGAGCGCGCGCCGAACGTGAGGCGGACGGATCTCGAGAGGCGGATGGCCGACATCTGCAACCTGGGACCGCATCAATGCCTGTTCTCTCACCCACCTGGACCGACGAACGAATTGAACTTTTGAAGCAGCATTTCGAGGCTGGCCTCTCCTGCCGCGAGATCGCCGCCGACATCGGCGTCAGTCGCAATGCCGTGATCGGCAAGCTGTCCCGCCTCAATCTGACGCGCGGCCGGACCGTCGACGATCGCAAGGTTCACGACAGGGGCCTGGCGCCGGCGCGCGCGCCGCGGACCGTCCCGCGGCTGCAATACGAGATGCTCGCCACGATCTATGGGGAAACCGGTGTGCCGATGGTCGCCGGTCCGATCGACGACGCCAATCGCTGCTCGCTGCTGGAGCTTGCCGAGAACCGCTGCCGCTGGCCGATCTCGACGCCCGGCGCCGACGATTTCTGCTTCTGCGGCAACTCCGCACCCGACGGCCAGTCCTATTGCGCCGGCCACAGCCGCCTCGCCTACCGGCCGAATTCCCGCGCGCGCGTCATGCGCGGCTAGAGCCAAGTCTTAGAGCCAAGTCCTGGAGCCAAGTCCTGGAGCCATGGACCAAAACGAAAAACCTCCGGCAGGGCATTGCCGGAGGTTTCTGGAGGTTTAGCATCAAGTCAGAGCCGCAACTTTCGTCATCGGCTGAGAACTATATAGCTTAGTAACTCAGGTAAGTAAATAAAATTTGGGCCGACCGAATCGCATGGCTCGTCTTCGTCGCCCGCACGGGCCGCCGGATTTTCCGAAAGCCCATCTCGCAAAAGGCCGCGCTCGTAAAAAGCCCCGGCGGTGTCCCGCCGGGGCTGCGTCATATCCGAAGACCCAGTCCGAAGACCAAGTCCGAAGATCAAGGCTTACCAGTTGCGCTGGGCGCGAACGAGCAGGCTGTAGGTGTCCTGGTCCTTCAGCTCATAGGTTGCGGCAGGCTTGGCAACGCTCGTGAGCGCCGGCGTCGTGATCACGCCCGAGTACTTCTGGTCAAGGTGGCTGTAGGTGAAGTCAGCCGAGAAGGTCAGGTTCTTGACCGGAGTCCAGCGGGTGATGACACCGATCTGGCCGATGTTGAAGTCCGGGTTGCAGGTGCCGGTCAGGGTCGCGAACGCGGCGCTGCCGCAGATCATGCCCTTGGCCGTGCCGCTGTAATTAACGGCAGCCCACGCACCATAGAGCGCCGAGTTCCAGTACGGGCTCCAGTTGTGGGTGTAGGCACCGCGGAAGCCGTAGGTCTTGGTCAGCTCGAGGCCGCTGCCGGGTGCGAACACCGCGTCAGACACGCCGGCGAAGCCGATGCTCTGATACGCGCCGCCCGACCCGCCGAACATTGAGTAGTTCGTCGCCGCCAGCTCCTGGAAGTTGTACCGGCTTGCGCCGTCGGTGTAGACGCCCGAGATGTTGATCAGGTCGCCGGCACCGGTCGGGATGTTCTTGATTGACAGAGCCAGCTGGACCGCCCAGCCCCACTTGTCTTCAGGATGACCGGTAGTTTCGCTGGCGCCGTAATAGCCGACGTGGTTGTCGTGCGCGGCGACCGAGGCCTGGAACAGGCCCCAGGCCTGGTCAACGCGGAGCGTGCCGACGAGATCGGGGGCGCGGGTGCCGCCGAGATCGTTGGAGCCGTAGGCACCGCCGAGGACGCCGGTGGTGGACATGCCGGCCGTATTCCAGAGCGCGGTCTGGAACACCTGCGTCTGGTCCTGGGCCGAGACGATCGCCGTCACGCCCTGGCCGAGATCGGCGGTGTAGGTGAACTGGGCAACACCGTTGGTGGTGCCGCTGCCGCCCACGAGCTGGTCGAAGTTGTTGCCGGGATAATTGATCCAGGGCGCGTCGAACTGCGACACGGCCTTACCCATGGTGAAGCCAGCGAACTGGATGAATGCGTAGTAGACGCCGAGCGCGCCGCCCGAAATGCCGCCGTCGGTGCCGTTGATGGCGCCGCCGCTGGACCCGATCAGGCCAGTGCCCGCGGCATTGAGGCCGAGCGTGCTGCTGTACTGGGTGGCACCCGTTCCTGAGCCGGCACCGACATAATTGCCGGTCGTCCAGGTGAAGACCGCATCGAAATAGGTGCGGACAACGCCGTACTCGGTTGCGGTGCGCGTGTCGATGTTGAGATCTTCACGAGCGCGCATCGAATAATAGTTCGTCAGGCGGTTGTTGGCCGCGAAAACGTTGTTGTACTGGGCGCTGTAATTGCCGCCGGCATTGAGCGCCACTTCGGCACGCAGATAGCCGCCCAGCTTGATGCAGGTGTCGCTGCCCGGGATGTAATAGAAACCCGCACCGTAGAGCGAGCAGACCTTCACGTACTCGACCGCCTTGGCCTTGACCGGAAGATCAGCCGCCTGAGCTCCACCGACGGCGATCAGACCCGCCGCCGTGCCGAGCAAAAGGCTCTTCACCACTTTCATATTAAAACCTCCAAGTTGCTCATGTTACGAAGACCGGACCGTGAGGCCCCCCAGATCCCCGTCTTTCAAATCCGCTCGGCCGCTTTGCGCTTCGGACACACCCTCTTTCGATGCGAGGGACGTGAGCAAACCACCTGCAACGGGACGATCGAGTACCCCCACCGTCACAAGCAATATGCCTGCGCCGTTCACTAATCAAAATACCTTATTTGGTAAGCTTTGTGGTTTCGCTAAACCTGTGCCCCGTTCGCAACACCATTGCTGAGCGATTCCGTGAGCTGATCATCTTTGTAGTTTTACTGACAAAATTACCCTGCTCTGCACTTGCGTCAGAGCAGGCTTGCGTGGACTATGGCTTGCACGACACCGGCCGCATACAAATCAGATCACGGGAGTGACGCTGTGTCAGCGACGAGGAAAGAAGGGGCGCGCCTCCGCTCCATCGGCAATCTGGATATCATCAGGCGCTTCACCTGGGAGATATCGTCGATCAACATGTATCTGGAGGAGCTGCGTCAGTTCTGGGCGAGAACGCTCGGCATCAGCGGCCCGCAATGGCTGATCCTGATGGCGATCTCCGACCTCGACAAGGACGACGGCATTCCGGTCAACGTCGTCTCGAAACTCCTCCACGTCGATCCGTCGTTCGTCACCACCCAGTCCAAGCTGCTCGAGAAGAAGGGCCTGTTGCGCCGTCGCCCGTCGCCGACCGACGCAAGGGTGGTCCGGCTGTCCCTGACCGAGAAGACGCAGAAGCACCTGGCGAGCCTCAACGAGCAGTACAAGACGATCAAGGAATTCGTCTTCCAGGAGTTCGACGAGAAAGAGCTGACGGAATTCACCACCAAACTCGCAATGCTGAAGACCCGTCTCGAAAAGGCCTGCGTCCGCCTGACCCTCGACTTCTGAGGCGACCTCCTCAGATGCGCCCCGCGGCGCCGAGCCGCGATTCGAGCCAATCGAAGATGTATTCATTGGCAAGGCTCGGATTGTCCGCATGGGCCTGCGCCGCGCCGGTTTCGGCCGCGGTGAATACCTTCAACATGACATCCGAACTGCCGAGCCGGGACGTCTGGACGATCTGACGCGCCCGATCGGCCTTGAGCCAGCCGTCCTCGCCGAGCGTGATCAGCACGGGACAGTCGGCGCTGGAGGCCATCAGCGGCGCATGCGGCACCGGAACGATGCTGACGTCGCTCATCGCGAATCGGCTGGCAAAGAACGCCCGCTCGTGCAGGTCCCACAGGCCGCCATCGCAGACGGCGGCGGCAAGCCGCGGCTCCTGCAACACCGCGCGCGCCACGAAGGAAGAGCCCCAGCCATCGGCGACGATCGCGACACGCGCGAAATCGACCTCGCTGCACGTCTCCAGATAGTCCATCACGCACGGAATCGCGCTCTCGAGATCGCGGCGCCGCAACAGCGCGTCGAGATGATCGTCGCGCTGGTCGCCGAACAGGTCCAGCGCCAGCAGCGAGAAGCCGCGCTCGCGCGCATGGGGCGCGAGTTTGAACAGAAATTCCTCCTTGCGGTGGCCGGGTTCGCCGATGCAGATCACGGTCGGAGCTCGCACGCGTCCCGACGGCGCGGGCAGGAAATAGCCCTGCAACGAATGGCCGTCGAGCCAGGGTATCGTCATGACTTCGCCGGCCGGATCGCGCGCGGCAAGGAAGCGGCGGGCGCAATCCTGCATCGCGAGGACCGCGACCCAGCGGCGCTCGTCCGCTTGATCGAGCGGCATCGCGGCCGCGCTGTAGTAATTCATGGCGCGGAGCCAGTTGCGCTGCGCGGTCGCCCTGTGACCTTCCGCGAACGCGGCCTCGGCACGAAGCCGATTGGCCTGCGCCAGATTCTTCCACTCGCGATGCCAGGACTGGTCTTCGCCCCGCTTCAGCTGCCGCGCGATCATCAGGCATTCGGCGATCGTGGCGCCGCCCTCCTGGGCCGCGGTGAGGAGCCGCGTGAACTCAGCGGAGATATCCTCTCGCTCCGGGCAAAGGGTCCAGTCGTCGGAGAGGCATGCGGGTATCATCGGGAGCTACGCTCTGGTCATCGCCTTACACATGACTGACTAAACTATTTTGGTTCCCTGACCAAGCTGCCGTGCGCCGAATGAGAGCCGTTGGAGATCACCATCGCTTGAACGCAGGGACGTGTCGCATGCGTGACATTCCTGTTCGTCATGAGCGACCGAACACCTGCAAGAAGGCTGGCAAGAGGTGGCACGCGAAATTGCCTGCGCGCCTCTTGCCATGATGAGCATCATACCTATATCCGCGCGCGCTCGGCGCCCGCTTCAGCCGAGCCGCCAACCGACCTCCTGCGTAAAACTTTCGTAGAAGCCGCGGTCGTAGGCCTGCTCCGGTGTGGCGCGCACGCGCTCGTCAAGGCGCCTTGCATCCTCGCCCACGAGAATGCGCCATTGCTCCGCCTTGACCCCGTCGAGGATGATCCCGGCGGCCTGCGCCGCCGTCGTCGGCGCATCCTCGAGGAAGCTGCGGGCGCGCTCGGTGAACACCGCCTGGATGTCCTCATCCGACATCTTGTCGGCATCCGGCACACCGGCCGCGACCATGCGCTTGCGGGTCAGCGCGACCTCGTCTGCATTGAGCCGCTCCGAACCGTCGGCGCTCTGCACCTTGCGCGAATTGGAGACGATCGATGTGCCGATATGGCCGGGCATCACCACCGAGCATTTGACATGCGGCGCGTGCAGGCGGAGGTCGTTGATCAGCGCTTCGGTAAACCCCTTCACGGCGAACTTCGCCGAGCTGTAGGCGGTGTGCGACTGGTTCATGCCGATCGAGGCCCAGAAGCCGTTGACGCTCGCGGTGTTGACGATGTGGGCCTCGTCCGCTGCGACCAGCATCGGCAGGAAGGTGCGGACGCCGAGATAGACCCCGCCCCAGCAGATGTTGAAGGTGCGCTCCCACTGCTCGCGGGTGTTGGTGAACAGGCCGCCGCCGCCACCGATGCCGGCGTTGTTGAACAGAAGATGGATCCGGTCGGTCTTCTGCTGCTCGGCAAGCTCGTCGCGGAATCGCTTGAGATGATTCTCGATCGAGACGTCGGCGACATGGGTCGTGACGCGCAGGCCCTGCGGCAGCTTCTCGACCTCGCACAGCCGCTTGGTCTCGGCCATCGCGGCTTCCGAGACGTCGCACATCGCGACATTGCAGCCCTCGGCGAGGAGCTGCCGCGCGAGCTCGCGTCCCATTCCCGTGCCACCGCCGGTGATGACGGCGATCTTTCCTGCAAAATCCTTCATGGGACTTTCGGCCCCTCCCCTTGTCGGTATGTTTCTTCACAGCTAGTGCCGCGCGTATCGGAGCGCGCACCAAATGTAGCAGCGCCGCATCCGCAGGTAAAAGCGGATCGGCGCTGCCATGTTCATCAGGAATTTCGGCGCGCGGACTATTCGGCCGCCTCGACGCGCCGCCCGTTCAACGCGCCGAGCCCGTCCAGCGCCTTGCGGATCGCCGCCTGCTGCACGGGCGATGCCTCCGGCATCGGCGCGCGCGGATGAGTCTTGGGCAGGCCCTGCAGCGTCTGCGCATAGCGCGTGCAGGCCGGCAGATTGTCGGCGATCACAGCGTTCCACAGCGTCAGCAGCTTCTTGTGCAGGTCGAGCGCGCGCGGATGGTCACCCGCCTTCACCGCATCCCACAGCGCGACGGAGGCATGCGGCGCCGCGGTCAGGATCGCGGCGATCGAACCATGCGCCCCCAATATGTAGGATGGATACATCAGCGCATCGACCGCGCTGTAGATCAGCTTGTCCGGTGCCATCATCATGAGGTCCGCGAACAGCTTCAGGTCGCCCGCGCTCTGCTTGACGCCGACCACCAGCGGCACCTCGGTCATGATCCGCGTCAGCAGCGCCGGCGACAGATACGACCACGGCACCACGTTGTAAATGATGATGGGCATGCCGGTCTCATCAGCCATGGCGCGGAAATGCGCCACCATCGCCTCGTCGTCCGGCTTGAACAGGTAATGCACCGGCGTGACCTGGAGCGCGGCGACATTCATGTCACGCACCAGCTTGCCGCGGCGGATCGCATCGCGCGTGGAATCGACGATGATGCCGGCGATCACGGGAATGCGTCCCTTCACCGCAGCGACCGTCGCTTCCATCAGGTCGCGATATTCCTCGTGATCGAGCGTGTGCCCCTCGCCGGTCGAGCCGCCGGCTGCGACGCCGTGCGCGCCGGCGCCGATCATCCAGTCGACCTGGGGCGCCACAAGAGTGTAGTCGATCTCGCCATCCTTCCGGAACGGCGTCGTCATCGGCGGAATCACGCCGGTCGGTCGTGCCTTCATGGTCTGCCTCGCGTTTCCATATCCCTTGTGGCGGCCCCGCTCTTTTGGCGGGTGGCCACGGTCCCTCCGAGCCTACCGGCTGCGCGCGGCCTGTGAAGCGCCACCGGCGCGGCGCTGCCCCCACAATCGATCATCCCTGCGACTCAGCCCTGCCGGTTCCCCGTATTTGCCCGGCTTCGGTTTAGGGGCAATTTTTTTACAATCCGAATCGCTAAATGGAGTCCGGACGCTGGGTCGAGTCGGCCAGGCCAGCGTGTTGTTTGCGTCACAGGCTCTGGCACTCCGCTTGCATCCTCTTCGTGGTCAGAAACTACCGATGAGGTGACTGGAATGTTCGTGACCGTCGTTGCCGTGCTCTGCCGGCTGAGTGCAGCCAGCTCAGGCAGTTGCATCGAGGAAATCGTGACCGACAGCAACATGACGCCCGAGATGTCGATGATGCAGTGTGCGATCGGCGCACAGGCCCCCCTGGCGAAATGGATGGGCGAGCATCCGATCTACCACGCCAACTGGCGGCTCGATCGCTACAAATGCGTTCCGGGTCACTACGAGATCAAGGGCCACGCCTAGGGTCCCGCAAAACTACTGATACCAAGACGACGGACCAAGACTAAAACGAGGAAACGCCCCGGAGGCCGACTGGTCTTTCCGTCCGGGCATCGGCAGCGCCAGACCCCATTGCGGCGGCGCGCTTTGTGACAACGATCACACCTTCGTTTTAAGCCACCGGACGCAGAATGATCGCACGCGCGCGCCGCCCTTCCGGCGTCGGCATCAGCGCATAATTGTGCGGCTGGTCGCGGAGCAAGATGCAGATGCAGATGCAGATGGTGTGGCATATTGAGATTAGGGCCGAACAAAAAAGCAATGAGGCCTTCGCCAAGAACGCGCCAAACCGAAGGCGAATAGCGGTTGCCCGAGGCCGGAGCCGACGCCATACTTGGCGCCTCGATTGTCGTTGATTGCGAGCCCGGTGTTGAAGCGCCCTGTTCTTCCCCTCAGCCGCGGACCTCATCAAGCCGATTTGCGCGAGCGCGCCACGCTCGCGCTGCGGATGCAGAATTTCGCCGAGGCGGAGCGGCTTGCAGCCGAAGTCTTGAAGACGAGCCGGAACGATATCGTCGCGGCATGGGTTCTTGGCCGCGCCTTGCTCGCTCAGAACCGCGCAGCGGAGGCCATCCTGCCCTTGGACAAGGCGGCGCGCCGCACGAGCGATCCGGGTATTGAAACTCTGCTTGGCGCGGCCTTGGGCGAAGCCGGACGTCGCACGGAAGCCGTGGAACAATTGCGCCGGACCGCGGCGCGTCGCCCGCCTTTCCTGCCGGCGTTCCAGGAACTCGCCGGCCAGCTTGCCAAGGATCGGCGCCTTGATGAGTCTATCGCGGTGATCGGCAACGCTCTCGCGCTCGCGCCGGAAAGCATCGACTTACAACTGGATCTTGCGCGCCTGTATCTCGAGCGCAATACGCGCGGTGAGGCGCGCGCGATTCTCGTGAAGGCCCACGAGGCCGCGCCTGGGCGTCCTGATATCTCGACCCTACTTGCACGCGTGCTGCGCCAGGACGGTGATTATGCCGCAGCCGCAGAGATGTACCGGCTCGCGCTGGCGCTGCGCCCTGACGATGCCATGGCACGGGCCAACCTCGCGGCTTGCCTGTTCGAGTTGGGTGAGCGCGAAGCGGGCGAGGCGAGCCTTCGTTCGGCCTTACAAGGCCGCCCGCGAATGCTGGCACAAGCCGCCTACACGCTTGCCCATTCATCGCACGGCCGCTTCTTCTTCCGCCCAAGCGCGCTCAAGAAGTTTCTGCAAGGCGAGGTGCCGTGATGCGGCTCACGCACGGAACTGCCGTCGATAGGCGCCAGGCTCCTGCGCAACCGACTTCGTCACCTCGAACACCCGCCGCATCTCCTCTGCAGTCAGTGGTGCAGTCTGAGCGACCCAGGTTTCCCGCTTCACCGCCATGCATTGCGCAATCGGTGTCCCCTTCTGCAGCACGCCGTTGAAATTCACGTCGTGCCAGTGCACCGGGAAATGGATCCAACTGTCACGATATCGATCGCAATCGACGAGGCCGGTCAGCGTCGTGAAGGGCAGATCGAACCGATTGATCGGATGCATGAACAGAACCGAATAGCCTTCCGGCGCTTCGATCAGCCATGGGTTACGAAACTTGATGAGAAGCCGGTCCGGCTCGAACAACGGCGATCCCGTGACCTGACTCGAGTCGTGAAATCCCACGGGAGAGCGCGGGAAATCGAGCTCACCACCGGCTGGCAGGTCATTGTCCCAAGAAATTTCCCCGTTCTCAAACCTGACATCGCACATTAATGGGATCAGGAAGCCGCTCGTCATGGCATCGACGACCGGAGGACACCGCTTGACCGTATCCTCCTCGCGCTGATTGATCGCGTTGAAGGCCTGCGTCGGCATCGCCTTCAGCCAGGCAGGCAGGCCTAAACTCGCAGGGACCGGTGGTGGCAATTTGTCTTCAAGACCCGGCGGACAGCGGAACTTGAGGGTCATCGGCTCTTCGGGCACTTCTGATGCTCTCATTGTCGCCGGGCGCGCGGCGGGAGCCTTGTCGCGGACAGACAAAGCGCGCATCGCGCTGCTTTTCGCGCGTGTGCTCAGCCAAGTCTACGAACAAATGGTCGGAGCGAGAGGATTTGAACCTCCGACCCCTAGTCTCCCAGACTAAGGTAGAAAATTGATTTCACAAGCTATTTTTGCAAACGGCCTGATTTACCCCCCGTTGAGATCGCAGTGTTTTTCATATCCTTTGGCAACTGCTGTTCCGCAATCCGGCCGACCGGTACTTGTGGAAATGTGCATGCGGCCCGGTGCTGCCCCTTACACCTGCCTTAGGCTCCAATCGCGGCCACCCGAACAACTCGGACGTCTACCGGGGTCTCTGGAGCAGTTGAGATGTCGCCGGGTTCGAGCCCGTCACTGCCCACCACGCCGGCCTCTCGCAACCCTTCGTGCCCAAGTGGGGTTCTGTTCTCATAAGTCGGGGGCTGGCCTGTTTCCATCCTCGGTGGCTTAGTTTGATTTTGGGAGTGACCTAGTTTGTTTTGTATCCCGAGGCCCGCCAGCGCCGGGGTGTGAGTTTGGCAGCTTAACGCACGATGTCGTGGATGCTCTGCCGTCCGGAGACCGAACCACGCGGATAACGAAACCCGGACCGCACGCTGGCTGGGCAAAGCTGCCTTCTGACGGAAGAATTGCTCCCAAGAGGCAGACGACCAATTGATCGAAGCTTTTTTCAATGCTGGCGCTCCCGTGTAACGCCGCCTCAGTCGGCGGCCTCTCTCAGTTCACCAACCGGCGTCAAATTCCGATAGTTCTCGGTAGTCCGCCGGAGATGCGCCCCGGAACCGCCAAAGCTATGTCGCTGCGATCCAACCGGCTTGGGAATGAGACGCGGACCCGACAAGGACAGCCACCCCATCTTGATCTGCATGAAGTGCAGACGACCGATGGATTACCTTGCCTTGCTGCCAGAGATTGTGAACCTACCCGCCGTCTATGCCTACAGGTGTTTCCCATGTCGGCGGGTCGATGTTGTCGCTCTCGATTGAGACCGCCTCCGTTCACGGCCCTTATCCACACCCACCACACGCAGTAGCTCGACACCGTTCCGACCTCCTACCAATCGGTCATTTGCCAGCGGTGCCTCGCGGCGCTTTGATGCCGGCATGGTCTCGGTCCGCATCCGCAAACACGAAGCTGTGCCCCAAACCGGCAGCTACGAAGTCTATTTCGACGAGGGCCGGCCGAGCGTTTATTTTTACTGGGACGACGTCGCCGGACGGCGGCTCGGGCCTGACCGGCTGACCTGCGCTGAAGCACTTGAGCAGGCGCGCGCGTTCGCAAGAGCGGAGCTCGCCCGTTATCGAGAGACAGCGGCCAGACGTCCTGGGGCTAAGTTCTTGGGAAACTAAACGGCCCCTGTCGGTTCAGACAGGGGCCGTGCGGATGGATGGCATGAGGCTAAGGAGGAGGCTCTTAGGTGTCACGCCACGGACCCGCCAGAACTGAAACGACCAATCAGACCTTCAGGATCACTGGGACTGCGACTAAAGTTTGCGCCCTCTTGGACCAGCGGAGCCTCTACGCCGCCGCTTGGAAACGGGCCGGTGAACGAAACCATCTGTTGATTGCGCGAAGCACGCCAGAAACAGACCGAGCGTACATTGCCTCGTGTTTGAAGATGTGGATTTCAAAATGATCATACTTAAATTGGTTGCAGTCGCTCTCGGTGCAGGATTTCTGTTCTCAATGTATTCTGGCGACCTCGGCGCGGATGTCGTGCTGGCTATTGTTTCCTGCCTTGCATAAAGCGCTCAAAAATAGGCCCGCCGACCTGGGAGCCGGCGGGAGTTCGTAACTGATGTTATTGGCGGTCGGCGGGCACCATCACCAAGTTACTTATCCGAGTCGCGGTCGTGTGCGGCCCTTCTCGTCAGATGCCGGTACCGCAACTTGCCTGACGGCCGCCCCGTCAAGATCGCGCTGGGCGAGATGCGCGCGGCCGGCGTTCGTGGTCTCATCGCCTTCTGCCTGCACAACGCCAGCCACAACGTGATCCTCGGCCGCGACGTCGTCGACCAGTGGGCAGATGAGGTCAGGTTCTCCGATCTCGAACCCCGCTTCGTCTGCAAGGCGTGTGGAAAGCGTGGTGCCGACGTCAGGCCAGGCAGCGAGCCCACCATAGTGGCTGTCGTCCTGCCCGCATGAAGATGCGGGGTGCCGTTCTCGCGCATCGCAGGGTTGTTCCCTACGCCGGAACCGAAATGAACCTGTGTCACTTGATGGTGCAGCAGGAGGGGCAGCCATGTGCGACAAGTGCATTGAGCTGGACGGCAAGATCGAACACCTCCAGGCGCTCTCGGAATGGGTCACCGACCAGGCGACCATGGAGGCGATCACCCAATTGGTGCAGGAGCACCAAGCGCAAAAGCTCGAACTGCACCCGGAGGATCAATAGTAAGGCCAGCTCAATTGGTGCTGGTTGCATCTGAGATATTTATTTCGTCTGGAGTCTCAAATGAGATTGCGGGGTCAGAAACGGTAAGGTGATAAGCGACCCCGAGTGACAGGTCGGATACGGGGGCTATGGCTGAATATCGCCTTTATCGGGTGGACAAAGAGGGACACGTTCTGGGACCGCCCGAGGTAATCCTGGGCGACGATGACCAAGCCGCCATTGCCGAGGCGCAACGATACGTGGACGGCGTGGCGGTTGAACTGTGGGATCGCGCCCGCCGTGTAGCGTTTCTCTCACCCGTGGAGTGAGGCCGTTGCAGGGAGCCGCCTCCACCTCGCGGAGCATACGATCGGCCCATTCGGCCTCTAGATCGATTGTCCGCGGAGCGAGTCGTGCTTGGGATGATCCTCATGGCGGCCATCGGCCTGACGATGTTCGGATCGATTATCGCCCTGTTCGAGACCCACGCGGCACTGGATCGCAGGCGGTCGGAGAGGCGAGCGCAAGAGTAAGCCCAGCCTGACTGCTGCGCCAGGACACCGCCGACTGCTCGCCTTAGCTGCGCCGCTTCTGGGTCACTAGCCGCAGTGGAATGTTATGCAGATGTGCGCGGACTCGGGTCCTGCCCAGCGCGCGGGCGATTTCGTCCGGTCGGCTCCCCGCTGCCGCCAGTTCCAGGAGGCGTGCGTGCTCTTGCGGCGTCCACCGTCTCACAAGCGGGTAACGCGACTGATCCATTGCCCCAGCGGCCTCCAACCGGTTGCCAGCCTGTTACACTCCGTCGAGTCGCACATTCACATATGAGGTCCGACGATCCTTGATCGCGTCCTGGACTGGTTGGTAGCCAAGAACTCGGAACGATAATGCGTGCCGCCGCTTGGGGCAAAGCGATGTCGGACAGCTCCATCATTCTCTTTCCTGGCATGATCAAGCCGCTGCGTTTAGCGCGGGTCTACGGCTATCTGATCCAGCGCAGCGACGGCCTGTATCACCCAGGCGGCAGTCAGCCGGTATGCACGATGTCGCTGGCGCGGAAGATGGTCGAAGGCGGCTGGCTCGAACAGCATGGCCAGCGCTACGAGCCCACTCAGCAAGGTCTGCGGGTGGCCGAATGAAGCACCAGTTCAGACGAGAACGCCGCCTCTATCAGCCAGCGGCGGGGTGCTCTCCTGAAAAGAAACGGCCCCAGCACTTGGAGGCCTCGGGGGGCAATCTCTGCTGGGGGCCGCTCACCGCGCCGGGTCGGGAGCCGAGTTCCAGACTGACGATCTTCCTGGCTCGCTGCACTCTCGCTGTTGCACCTGGTGCATGATGAAACTGCGCGACCAACAAGGTGGTCACGCGGATCTCCGCCTATTCGGCTGCCTGCGGCCTACTCCGGTTCCCGCTCAGCCGGGCCTTTGCCCACTCCCGCATGTGCTGAAAGGACACGTAAAGCATTGGGATCAGGAAGATGCCAATCGAACTCGCGGCCAGCATCCCACCGAACACCGCCGTTCCCACGGCGCGGCGGCTTAGCTCGGCAGCCCCCGTCGCAAAGACAAGTGGAACCAGCCCGAGAATGAAGGCGATCGAAGTCATCATGACTGCGCGGAAGCGCATGCGCGCGCCGAGAACAGCCGCGTCCACGACCGATACGCCAGCCTCGCGTTGCTCCTTGGCGAATTCGACAATCAGGATGCCGTTCTTGGCTGCCAGCGCAATCAGGACCACAAGGCCGATTTGGGCATAAAGGTCGACATTGAGCCGTGCCACGATGAGGGCCACATAGGATCCGAGCACGCCCACCACGACCGACAGCAGCACTGGCACCGGGATCGTCCAACTTTCGTAAAGCGCCACCAGGAAGAGATAAGCGAACAGGACGGCCAAGCTCAGGACAACGCCGGTCTGCCCAGACGCCTGCTGCTCCTGGAACGCCGTGCCGGTCCATTCGTAAGAATAGCCCGCGGGCAAGGTCCTGCTCGATATATCCTGCATCGCCGTAATCGCTGTGCCGGTCGAGACGCCTCCCGCGGGAGAACCGTTGATCGTGATCGAACGATAGTTGTTGTAGCGGCTGATAACCTGCGGCCCCTGTACGATCTTGGCACTCGCGATCGAGCGCAGCGGGACCATCTCGTTGCGTGCATTGCGGATGTAGATCTGCCAGAGCGCGGAAATGTCGGCCCGGTCCTTCGCCTCGCCTTGCACGTTCACCTGCCAAGTCCGGCCGAACAGGTTGAAGTTATTCACATAGACCCCTCCGAGCGTCGCCTGCAGAGCGGTAAATATGTCGCTCATGCTAAGCCCGAGGACCTCGGCCTTGGCGCGGTCGATCTCGAGATAGATCGAGGGATTATTCGCCGAAAAGGTCGAGAACACATGGGTCAGGCGCGGGTCCTGGTTCGCTGCGGCAATCAGACCGTTCATGACGCCGTTCATGGCCGTGGGATCCTGGCCCTCCAGCGCTTGCAGCTGGTATTCGAAGCCGCCACTGGTCGATAGTCCGATGATCGGCGGCAGATTGAAGGCGAGCACGTTGGCCTGCCGTATCTGGCTGCCTGCCGCAAAGGTCTTCGCGATCAGCGCTTGTGCAGATTGGGCGACGCCTTCCCTCTCCGCAAACGGCTTCAGGCGCACCACGAGCAGCGCAGCGTTCGGCTCCGCGCCGCCATCAAGCAGGGAGAAGCCGATGATCGACAGGACATGATCGACTCCTTCGAGCTGGCGCAGCTTGTTCTCGACTTCGCCCGTGACCTCGCTGGTCCGGGGCACTGAGGCGCCATCCGGCAGCTGCACCATCACGAAGAACGCTCCCTGGTCCTCCTCGGGCAGAAAGCCTGTCGGCGTGACCAGCGAGAGACCGAATACGCCCGCGCCGCCGAGTGCGACAAGGAGGACAGAGACAATGGCCATACGCAGGAGCCACCGCACTCCACCCGCGTATCGGTCCCTCACCCAATCAATTCTGCTGAGCACGCGCCCCATAATCCCGCGGCGTGGCCCGGTATGGCGCAGAAACAGCGCGCAGAGTGCCGGAGACAACGTCAGGGCATTGATCGCGGAGATGGTCATCGCAGCGCTGATCGTCACCGCGAATTGGCGGAATAGCGTCCCTGAAATACCGGGAATGAATGCGATGGGCACGAAGACCGAAAGGAGTACCAGACTGATCGCGATGATGGGCGCGGTGATCTGGTCCATAGCTTTCTTCGTTGCCTCGGCCGGCGAAAGCTCCGGCTCGTCCGCCATCACGCGCTCGACGTTTTCGACGACGACGATCGCATCATCGACGACGATCCCGATCGCTAGCACAAGTGCAAGCAGCGACACTGTGTTTGCCGAGTAACCGAGAACGAGAAGAACGGCAAAAGCACCGATCAGACTGACGGGTACCGCGACGGCCGGAATGATGGTCGCACGGAGATTGCCGAGAAACAGGAAGACAACAATGACGACCAGAACGAAAGCCTCCGCCAACGTCCGCAGCACTTCACCAATCGTGTCGCGAACGAAGGTCGTCGAATCGTGCACCACCTGATATCTCAGCCCTTCAGGGAACCGGGCTGACAGCCGGTCCAGGGTAGCCTGCACCGCATTCGCAGTCGTAACAGCGTTGGCTCCAGGCGCCAGATAAATCCCGATCGGCACACCGGGCTTGCCATCGATCCTGGCCTCGCTGTCGAGATTCTGCGCACCTATCTCGACGCGCGCGACGTCCCGTATCCGCAGCACCGAACCGTCTGGATTGGCCCGCAGCACGATATCGCCGAATTGCTCGGCGGAAGCGAGACGTCCCTGCGTTTGAACGTTGAACTGGAATTGCTGCTGGTCGCTGATGGGACGTGCGCCGATACGCCCCACCGGCGCTTGCACGCTTTGTGCGCGTATGGCACTGATCACATCGCTCGGCGCGAGGTTCAGGCTGGTCAGCCGTTGGGTGTCGAACCAGATCCGCATCGAATAATTCATGCGAGCGAACAGATTGGCCTGGCCGACGCCCGGCGTTCTTGAAATGGCATCGAGCAGGTTGATGATCGCGTAATTGGTGATGAACAGCGGGTCCTGCTGGCCGTTCTCGCTGTAAAGGACCATGAACTGCAGAACCGCGGATGAGCGCTTCTGAACCGTCAATCCCTGCGCCTGCACCTCGGAGGGCAGCTGGGACAGCGCCGTCTGCACGCGATTGTTGACATTTACGGTGTCGATGTTCGGGTCGGTTCCCAGTGCGAACGATACCGTAAGGCTGTAGCTGCCGTCGCTGCCGCTGGTCGACCTCATATAGAGCATCTGGTCGACCCCGACGATCTGGGCTTCGAGCGGCTGAGCAACGCTCGACTCGACTACCGCGGCGGAAGCACCGGGAAAGACGCCGGATACGGTCACCTGCGGCGGCACGATGTCGGGGAATTGTGCAACCGGAATGCGCGAGAGGGCCAACGCCCCGGCAATCGTGATGCCGAACGCAATCACGATGGCAAGTCGCGGGCGGTCGATGAAGACGGCGGAGATCATGTCAGCGTCCGCCATCCGGATTGCGCGATGGACCGGCGCTGTCCTTTTGCGCCGGGTTGGCCGCAGTGCCGACCGTCGTCGAACTTCCTACAGCAGGTCCGGCTCCCGGCGAGTTCCCGCTAGCTGCGCTACTGCCCTCGACTGCCGCCGGTTCAGTTCCTTTCATCAGAGCCTGAAGCTGCGCGCTGGGCGCTCCTGGCGCCACTTTCGCTCCCGCCCGAACGCGCTGCAAGCCTTCGACGATGACGCTGTCGCCTTGCTGCAGACCGGTGATGACGCCGGCCAGCGTCGGGGTGGACTGGCCGAGCTGGATTCGGCGCTGCTCTGCCGCGTCGTCTTTGCCGACAACAAAAACGTAGCTGCCTTGTTGGTCGGATAGCACAGCTGCGCGCGGCACCGCGAGCACCTCGATCGGCTGCACGCCTTCGAGCAGAACCGTGACGAACTCGCCATCGAACAGCTCGCGGATGGGCGTTCCGCTGCCCTTGACCTCCTGGTTCGGCGGATTGGCGATCTCACCCCGCAGGACAATCGTGTCGGTATTGGCTGTGACTGTGTTGTTGGCGAAATTGAGCTGACCGGTGGCGCCGTACATCCGCCCGTTCGGCAATTGCAAGCGAATGACGACGGCATTGAAGCCGCCTCGCGGCGCATAGCGGTCTCGGAGGATCAGCGCTTCCCGCACCGACACCGGAAAGGTGACGTACATGGGGTCTTGGCTGACGATGGTCGTGAGCACGCCGGACGAAGGGCTCACCACATTTCCTTCAGTCACCGCGCTGCGCCCGATCTTTCCCTCGATCGGCGAGCTGATATCCGTATAGCCGAGATTGATCTGGGACGCCTCCACTTGTGCCTGTGCCGCTTGCACCTGGGCTTCCAGGCTGCGCTGGTTTGCAATCGCTGCGTCATAGTTGGACTGCAAGCCAGCGGGGCCGCTGAGCAAGGTGCGGGCCCGTTCGGTGGTGAGCTTCGCATTCTCCAATGTCGCTTGCAGCTGCGCGACTGCCGCTTGCTTCGAAGCAAGGTCTGCCTGAAACGGCCCTTTCTCCAGTTCATACAGCTTGTCACCGCTCTTGACCTCGTCGCCCTCCGTAAACAGCCGCTTTTGGAGGAAGGCTGTTACGCGGGCGACGACGTCAACGTGGCGAACCGCTTCGACCCTGCCCAGAAATTGTTCAGTCTCCGTCATCGGGCGTCGCGTGGCTTGGACGACGCCGACCGCAACGGGACCGGGCGCCGGGCTCTGTGCACATGCAGGCGGAGCAAGAACAGCGATTGCGAAGCCGAGGGCCCACGCTCTGAACTCGGGTTGAACCAACATGTGGTCCTCAACGGTTGGCAGCTGTCAGACTTGATCAGCCGGGGCGAACCAATCCGCGATCGCCCTGCAGATATTCTCGTGAGCTTCTTCTAAGGAGCGCGGTTCCCGTGCCAACGCGAATTAGTCACGAAGGTTCAATTCGCGAACACGTCCGGACCGACAGAAGCTCCGACCGCTAACCGCTCCAAAGCAAAACCCTAACTTAAGTTGAAGACCGCTGTCAGCGTGCCATGCACGTGATGTCCGAAAGGAACGACCATGCGCCGCGAAGATTTTTGTTAATCGCGCCGGTCGCGTGCGCAAGGGCACTGGCGAGCACACCCACTCAATGGATTCCAACGGAGCCGCAGCATGAAAAACACGGGAACCGAGCCTACAGGCTCGTCGGGCATTAGCTCGTGCTGCAGCCGGGAGGTACGGCGCCCGCCAATCGGACCCGGTGTCACCCAAGGCGCTATCGGAACGGGAGGCGGAAGCACAAACGATCGCGCAACCGGGAATGCCAGAGCAGATGAACCGAAGCCCTCCAATCTGGAGCAGAATAGCAAGCCCTAGCGGCCGTTACGGTGCGCCTAACCGGCCGCTCGCCGACGACAATCACTCCTGGCACCCAAAACAACAGCTTGGGCGGCGCGGATGTTATTGGCGGCTTCGCTGAGCAGGTCGGATTCGGCAGGTCTTTTAGCGGCTGGATATTGCCGAGGCAAAGATCCGGGAGCCTTCTCGGGCGGGATGCCCTCCGTCCTCCTGCATCAGGTCGAGTTTGTCGGGGCTGGTTCGGTTCGATCTCGTCTGGTCGAGACGACGACCAGGAAGGAGAGCACACCGAGGCCGCCGACCACAAGCCGACTATTCTGTGGAAAAGGGATGAGCACACTGCCAACAAGCATGAGGGCCGCGAACAGCTTGTCGAGAGCGAGGTGGATTCGAAACGGAATGACAGGCAGGAGGCCGAGCTCGTACTCGGTCAGCAGACTGTAAAACAGCGCCGCCGCCCCAAGTACCAGAAGGAACGCCTTGGACGTGCCATGCATGCCATAGATGTATGGCAACCCGAGCACGACGAGCGCGACCACGTAGTCGGCAACACCGTGCATTACCGTCGGAAGGAAGCGCATTGCGTATACTCCGGCTTGCGTTGTCGAGATCATCTTGCCGGGCTGCACCCCAGACGTTTTCCCGATCGTATGATCGAATACACCGGATCGGAAAACGCTGTCGCGACTTGCCGGAGCGATACAGGAACGTGGCGCTGGCGCTCAGTCGGGGCCGCTTCCTGCGACGCTAGGCCAAGCCGACCGCGGCTCGACCTGCACCGCCTTGATTGCCCACGCTTGCTACTTCTGGCCCGACGGGGCTTGAGCGTTCGAGTTGTTGGGATTCGTGTTGTTGGAGTTCTGTTTGTTCGCTTCATGGTGTCCGATCGCGCATCCCGCGGCGGCGCCGAGTTTGCCGTGCCCCGCCATATGGCCCGCAACACCGCCCGCGATGGCGCCCTTGATGCATCCCTTGGCATTGGCCGGCGGGACCTGGACAAACGCGAACAACAGAAAAGCGATGGCTAACTTGGCTTTCATGACGTCCTCCGAGTTGGAATGAACGGAAATAACGCACTTCATCTTTAGCGCCGTGCCCTGGCCTCGTCGAAGCCAGGGCACTTAACGCGCTCACCAATGGTGATGCCAGTGTCGATGACCCCACGGCCGGCCGTAGTAGGCATAGCCAGGACGGAACGCACGACGGTACCCATAGTAGGCAGGTCCGTAGCCGTAGCCGACGGTCGTGTATCCATAGCCAGGGGCAAAGCCGTCATCGTAGCCCCAGCCGCCATACGCCGGCGCGTAACCGACTGCGGCGTACGGCCCATAACCGCCGTAGTAACCATAGGGACCCGCGCCATATGCGGCGGTTGCAAGTCCCCCGATGACTGCACCGGCTGCAAAACCTCCGATCGCCGGACCGAAGCCGCCCCGCGCCTCTGCCGGACTTGGCGCCGCCAGTGATCCGAGAGCCAAAGCGCCAATCGTGGCCAAAGCAAAAGCCGTCTTCCTCATTCAAACCTCCTTGGTGGTGTGTGCCAACCCAACGACGCTCCGAAAACAAGGTTGCTATTTGCGCGACGCGCAGGGGCGGCGGCGTCCCTGCAATGGCTCGGCTCGGCGGGAGCTCGACCCAATCGCCATCGAGCGGGAAGCTTCACCGAACCTGGTCCTTGAAATGCGTCAGCCCGACCACCCGCTGCAACGTCAGGCCCTGTACAACAATCGAGAACACGACAACCGCGTAGCAGATCGCCAGAAGCTCGCTCTTCCATTCGCTCGAGCCAGTACTCAGGGCCAACGCCACCGACACGCCTCCCCGCAGCCCGCCCCAGGTCAGGATGGCAATTGCGGGCCAGCGGTTCGGATTCCGGGCATGAAGCCAAAGCGCAGTGCCGACGATGCTTGCAGCGCGAACGGCAAGGCTGAGGGGAATAGCGAATGCCATGACCAACAAGGTCGAGCTTCCAAGACGGGCCAGCCCGAGCATTTCGAAACCGATCAGCAGGAACAGCAGAGAGTTCAGGATCTCGTCGATAACCGACCAGAACAGGGCAAGGTTGCGGCGCGTTTCTTCGCTCATGGCTTTGCGCCGTCCGCGACTGCCGATCAGAAGGCCGGCAAGGACCACGGCGATCGGCCCCGAGGCGCCGAGCGCATTGGCAAGCGCATAAGAACCACTCGCCAGAGCCAGGGAGATCGTGATTTCGAGCGGGTATTCATCGATCCGCTTCATTGCCAGATAAGCGATCCAGCCGCTCGCGGCGCCGACGATGACGCCGCCGCCCATCTCACGCAGGAAATCGAGGCCAATAGAGCCGAATGTGGGTTGCTTCCCAGTCGCGTAGGCCAGTGCGGCCTGAAACAGGACCACCGCCACACCGTCGTTGAAGAGGCTCTCTCCCGCCATGATGGCCTGCAACTGCTTGGACAATCCGACGCGTGCGAGGATGGCACTGACGGCAACAGGATCGGTTGGCGCAAGGATGGCCCCGAGCACCAGTGCCCAGGAGAATGGCATCCCCACCCCGGCCAGGGCGAAAGCGGCGTAGATTCCTAATCCGAACAGCACCGTCGCAATCACTACGGCGGCGGTCGCTAGAAGGAACACGGTGATCTTGCGGGACCACAGCGCGGAAACGTCGACCTGCAAAGTGCCCGCAAAAAGCAGGAAGCACAGCACGCCGTTCAAAAGCGTGTCCGGTAGCTCTCGAATCCCCAGAATGTCCTGCAGGGCGAGGCGTAGGTTCAACCAAGGAAATAGATCACCTAAGCCGATCGCGAAAAGCGAGGCAACAAGCGCAACGACCGTCAATCCGATCGTGCCGGGCAAGCGTAGAAAACGCCGGTTCAGAAGCCCGAACACTGACGCGAGGCACAACAGCACGGCTAAGAAAGAGAGTGGCGACATGCCCGCGCCCGTTCATCCGCTCGTGCTGGGCTTTGCCCGCCTCATGACTCCGCAGTTCCGACGGCGCCAAACCTTCTGCGGCGCGTTGCGACTGCCCGGTGGCTTCGAATTCTGGGCCGTCCGCAAACAGAAAAGCAGTACGCCGACCGATCGTTCCTGGCCGTGCCGGGTTGCCGATGTGAACCTTCGAGACCGTCGTTGCCCCACCCTCCGTTTCTTTCCAGCCGGACGAGCGCTCTTGCCGGCAAGGGTCTTCAGGCCTGACCGTCTCGAGTAGCAGGTGCACGCATGTCAAACGATTCGCGCGAGGGGAATGAACCAGCTCCTGTTCTTCTCATCGCTGTCGCAGTGGTTCCGGTGATCGCTGCCGCAGCTTGGTTCCTCTTTGGCTGATCTCGCGGCTGTCTTCACGACCCGGTTAGCGAACTGCAGCAGGGTTTCTTGACGGCCCGCTTCGCGATTTCGCCTCGCCTGTGCGCTAGGGTATCGATGTCTAGGACCCGCTTGCTCTTCGCCCCGGGCGCTGAGATTATTTGTCTGGATCGGCCATTTCGCCCGGTGCGCGCTGTTCGCCCTGGCCCGTGAGCGTCGGAACCCACCTGCCGCGCGAAACCTAGCCCTCCTCTCTCGAACTTTCTCGAACCTTGCTGTAGCGAAACCGCACACTGCGGAAGTCAGCTGCGACTATCTGATGCACGTTAGACGATTAGGTTCCACTCGAACTCGGGGCGCAGGTAGAAATTAGGTTCCAGCTTCGCCAAGCATGATCGACCGCCTTGCCCCAGAGAACTAGCGCTCGAGTCATCGAGATCTTTGAATGATATACTGGAGCGTCATTTCGTTCGGCGTCCCCTCCCCCTAGGATCGTGATAAAGCGGGTAGCCCAGCCCGCTTGCATCGTGTGGAGCTCTAGGAAGCGCACGGAAGGCGGGGGGTTCAAGGACCCGTGCTCCAAAGCGTTCGTTCAATCCACGACAGGAGCGCCCGTTACTGCGTCCTCGACGGAACGCTTCAACGGCTTCGCGTTGAATCGGCATGTGTGCGGTGGCGTTGCGTTAGTCTCGTTTTGAAGTATCGCGCGTCGTCGGCGCCCGCAGAGCTGCGCTTCCAGGTTACATCGAACCCTGTGACCCCACGCTACGCAACAGTCCGCCCCGAGGCGACGGTTGGGTATACGAGATCAAGGCGGACAGCTACCGCGCGCAGCTGCACCTGGAAGATGGCGAGGTCACAGTCTATTCTCGCGCACGCGTTCGATCTCCTTTACCTCGATGGCTACGATTTGCGCGGCGCTGCCTATGAAGATCGCAAGCAGTTGCTGCACCGGCTCCTGAAGAACGCTCCTGAGACATTCACGTATGTCGAAGCCCTTGCGGCCAATGGCAACGTGATCTTCGACAAGAGGTGCAAACTGGGTCTCGAAGGTCTGGTCGCCAAACGGCTGGGCGAACGGTACCGCTCGGGTCGGCAGGAGAGCTGGATCAAGCTCAAGTGCAAGAAGAGCGAGACCTTCTCAATCGTCGCCTTCGTGGAGAAGCTTGGGGCCCGCCCGCGCAAGGTCGCCTCCCTCTACGTCGGCCGGCGCCAGAACGGCAAGCTGCTCTACGCCGGCAAGGTGCGTACCGGTTACACCGAGACGACGGCGCGCGAATTGCGCGAGCGGCTCGATCCATTGATCCGCAAGACTTCTCCGCTAGATGGGACACGAGCGCACATCATCGGCTTGATACGCGGTCTGCTCGGCATCGTAGAGCGTGCAGTTATCACAGCGTGGATGTTCATTCGTGTCTTTCAGTCTCTCGACAATCATTTTGCCAACCATTCAGCTGGAATGATGTCGAGCGGGGCGTTGTCGACTGAGCTATCGAGAAGGCTTCCAGCCACTCTTTATCGTTTCGCTTCCTCATACCAGCCGATGACGCGTATGCGCGCTCCCAATCCGCGACCAACGCCAGTTGCTGGTCCGTCACGTCCGTTCTTGCACATAAGAGCTCGTACACCTGAAAATTCGCGGAAAATCCCTTGGGGCTGATCCGATCGATGCTGCGGAAGAGAAACTCTTCCTCTACCCGCGCTTTGATGGTCTCGCTAACCAGTATCGTGGTCCCGTAGTCCCTGTTCAACCCTTCCAGGCGCGCAGCGAGGTTCACGGAAGCACCTACAGCTGTGTAGTTCATGCGGTCGCGCGAGCCGATGTTGCCGACTACAACGTCGCCGACGTGCAGACCGAACCGGGTCCGAAACGGAGGCAGACCTTCGGCCGCGAATTCGGCATTCAGCCGGCCGTTAGCTTTGACGCAGGCAAGCGCCGCGTGACATGCGTTGGAGACGTGCCGCTCGTCGTCAGTCGGCGCGTTCCAGAAGGCCATGACGGCATCGCCGATGAACTTGTCGACGGTGCCTTGTCTTGCCATGATTTCCTCGGAGAGCACGGAGAAGTAGCGCGAGGTCGTCCGCATCACGCTGGTGGGCTCGGCCGTTTCCGTGAGACCCGTGAAGTTCTCGACGTCCGTGAACATTACGGTCAGTTCCCGGCGTTCGCCGCCGAGCTCGATGGGAACTTCGCTTTCGACCAGTTGGCGGACCAGGCGCTTCGGAATGAAACTCGAGAATGTGCGGACCAAATTCTTCATGGCGGCAACAGAGTGGCCGAGATCGTCGATCTCGCGCACCACCGATCGGATGCGCGGACTCTCTGCGACGTCAAAGTGCCGAATGCGATCGGTTTCGATGGCAAGCGCCCTCATCCGCTTCGACATCATCGCGCCCATCCAGAGCACCATCGGCAAAACCGCCAAGACGAAGCCGAGCGCCGCCACGAACAGGCGCCGCCGTTCGCCTTCGATCTCCGAGTAGAATTCGTCGATCGGCGCGGACACCGCAAGTCGAAGATTGGCCGCCCCGGCCGAAGCGATGGTGCGGAATGCGGCGGCATGAGCCCGCCCACCTGAATCCTGGAATATCTGTTGGGTGCTGCCCGTCATCCTCCAAACATCTACCGCTTTCGCGATCCCGATCCCATCGATGTCCGCGAGATGCGGCAGCAAGAGCGCACCGGCCGTCCCGCCAGTGCGCCCTATGAGTTCCGAGATCTGCGGGTGGGCCAGCACGCGGTTCTCGTCATCGAACAGGATGACCGTGCCGGATTGCCCCAGTTGCTGTCTCCGGAGCAGCGCTTCGGCCTCGCCTGTCAGGACGTCGCCGGCGACTACGCCGCGCGGCGAGCCCGCAATCGGCATCCGAAGCGTGTAGCCAGGCTGGCCGATAGCGAAAAAGATGTAGGGCTCCGTCAGCGGCCGCAGGTCCTTCTCGAACGCTCCGGCGTACCAGGGCCGCTGGCGGGGATCGTAGTCGGTAGGGCCTGGCCGCTGTGACATCGTCGTCAAATCCTCCCGCAGGAAATCGATGGTCGAGTCTGCGCCGTCCGGACCCGAGATCACGACCAGGCGGAATTTTGCCCCTTCTGGCGCCTCGCTCCGCAGGCGCGCGGCCTCTCCTCCCCGCTCGAGGTAGTCCATCTGCACAAATCTGCCGTCGTCGTAGCCGGCGTACAGACTGTAAAGGTGAAGGTTATTCCGGAGCATCGAAGCGAGCAGCGCGTAGAGCCTGGGGTTGTCGCGGACAGCGGCCGATCGGACCGAAGGCAGATCATGCAGGATGTCCAGGCCGTTGCGGACCGCCATGAACTGAGCATCGATCCTGTCGGCCGATAACTGCGCGACGGTGTCCAAGAAGGATGCGGCAGCCGCCCGGGTGATGGCATCGATCCGGTCGAAACTGAGGTAGACCAATGACAGTCCGACGAACAGTACGGTTCCAACGAAGATCGCGCTGATCGACGTTCTGAATCCGATTCTGAGGTTGCGATCAAACAAACTTTGCCCCCGATGGTGTCTGCCGCCGAGGATGAACCGTTCCGACGAGATGGTCTCGCGGCTCGGCGCCTGCGCGGTCAATCAGGCCTGGATAACCTCGTACGTCAGATCGAAATGCTGGCCGTGCTCACTTCTCCGGTGGGCGCAGCGGCCCGTCCGCCCAGTTGCGCGCCGTAGGGTCGCGCAACGGGTCGTCGTCGCATTTTGCGCAGGTGTAGCGCAGCGGCCCCCTCGCCGGTTCGTCGGGCAAAACCCTCATCGGCCTGCCGCACTCGGGGCAAGCCTGTCGTATCGAATACAGCCCTGCCAATTTATCCCCCCGCGTCAGGTCCTGCTTCACTGTTCGGACGTCGCGCCTGAAAGCTAGTTTCAAACGACGAGATGCGCGTCGGTTGTCGATGACGAACAAGACGACTCCCTCGACACTCATGGCTCGACTAGTTTCTTGCGGATCGCGTAGCGAACAAGTTCCGCCGTAGAGGACATCCCAAGCTTGCGCATCGCCGCAGCACGGTGCGTCTCGACGGTCTTTACGCTCAGCTTCAAGATGCAACCGATCGATTTGTTCGTATGTCCCTCCGCGATGAGCTGGACCACACTCTGTTCCCGCGATGTGAGCAGTACGCTCGATCTATTTTGCTTGTTGATCTGATAGTTGCGTAGAAGTTTCTCAAGCAACACGCCCGTGAAGTAAGGCCTGCGTTCGAGCAAAGCGTCGATGGCGGACAACAGGTGCTCCTTCGCGTCGGATTTGAACAGAAAGCCACGCACGCCAGCCAGAATAGCCTCCGTCAACAGCTCCTCGCTCTCATGCATCGTCAGAATTAACACTTCGACGCGCATGTGCATTGCACCCAGGCGGCGGCTGACTTCTAGCCCATTCATGACGGGCATAGAGTAGTCGGCGATCAGGATGTCCGGACGCGTCTCAACCGCCATAGCTAGTGCCTGCTCCCCGTCACACGCCTCGCCGCAAACGATCCAATCAGAGCGCAGTTGGACGATCGCGCGCAGGCCCGACCGTACAACCTCATGATCATCCGCAATTACGATGCGCTTCACGGCGGCGCTCCCGCATGTTGACCCAGATCCTATCGGGCAATCAACGGAGATGACCGGCAGCCAAGTCGGTCGACTGTATCGGCCATCTTTCGGAAAGTTATCCGACAAAACCCTGAAACTGGGTCGCGGATGTTTCTACCGCCTGATGGTCGATCAGTCGGCAACCAGCTTGGCGCGAACCGCGTAGCGAACAAGGCCGGCGGTCGAATTCACGCCGAGCTTACGCATCGCGGCGGCGCGGTGAGCCTCTGTTGTCTTCACGCTGAGGTTCAGGATAGCGCTGATGCCCTTGTTGCTATAACCATCCGCAACCAGCTTGACGACCAGCCGCTCGCGGGGGGTCAGCCTAGTTCCGCCAACTGGTACGCTATCGAGAACGTCCAACCCGCTCCCGATACCGAATGATTTGTGGACCAGGAGAGAATCGACAGCAGCAACCAGCAGCTTGCTCGCATCCGACTTCGACAAGAACGCGCGGGCGCCGGCCAGATAGGCCTGCTGCGCCAACAGGCCAGAGTTGTGAACGGTAAATATCAGAACCTCGATGGGAAGCGAGAATTCCTTGATCCGCCGGGTTACCTCCACTCCGGTCATGCGCGGCATGGAGAAATCGAGGATAGCGACGTGCGGCTTGCTCTCGATCGCGGCAGCAATCGCCTTTTTGCCGTCGCTCGCCTCCGCCACAACCTCCCAATCAGCACGTTGCGCAAGCACCGCGCGGATACCGGAACGGACGGCCTCATGATCATCCGCGATCAAGATTCGCTTCATAGCACGCGCTCCTGCTTCGAACGCCGCCGTATCGAGTGCCAGACCCGAAGGTCGCATCTGAGGGCGACGATCGTCCATAAACCTGTTCGAGCGCTTGCCTTGGTTTATATCATTGCAAGGGCAAGCGCCGCCTGCGCCGCTTTGCCTCACTCGGCAGCGGGAATACCGCGTACAACATCGTCCCGGAGCTTTCAGGATTGGATCGGATCTCGAGACTGCCGCCAAGATGCGCAAGCCTTGATCTCATGGCGGGAATGCCGACACCCATCATGGTCGTTCCGAACCGATTGGCACGGTGAGCCGGAAAGCCGCTTCCATTGTCGCTTATTGTCAGCTGAAACTGCTCGCCTGTCACTTTGGCGAGCAGTTTGACCTCTGTCGCCTTTGCGTGCCTGAATATGTTCGAGAGCCCTTCTTGAATGACCCGCAGCAACGACCTTTGTATCTCGTATGACAACCGATCCACGCCGGCGTCGACGTCAGTCTGGACACGCAACGCCGTCCGCGCCGCAAAGCCGCAGGTGTAGCACTCGATGGTCGCCTTCAATCCCTCTGCCACCACGTCCTGGGGATGCATTAAATACGTCAGGGAGCGGATCTCTCTCAGAGCACGGTCAATCGATGCATCGACAAGCTCGCAAAGTCTGTCCACACCATTTGCCGGGCCGACGCAGGTGCGAATACGCACCAGCCCAAGACTCGCGGCGACAAGATGCTGGCATGTCGAATCGTGAAGCTCGGAGGCTATCCGCTGCTGTATATCCTCCCGAATGGCAGCCAAATCGTCACCCAGCCCGGCCGGTTCATCTGAATCGCATTCATCGGATTCCTCAGGAAGAATGCGATGTCGACCAACGAGCAGAGCGATCACTCCCTCGGATTCAACAACGGGGAACACGGTCGTTTCGACCTGGCGTCGAAGCCCGCCAAGCGCAAGGCGGTGATGAGTTCGAACCTCAACCTTCTCTTCCAGGCACGTCCGCAACACCTCGCAAATGCTTTCAGAATCTTCGCTCGACCAACATTGAGAGATAGCGAGCCCAAACACTTTGCCCGACGGCAGTCGCAGAAGCGACGCGCAGGCACGATCCATCCCATCGTATGCGAATTTACCCCCCCGCACGGGGCGCACTACAAAAAGAAGATCTTTCCAAGGGCCCCGATCAGGGCGATTGCGGGCTTCCCCAAAAGGCAGGCGCTGCGGAGCGCCATGTGAATTCAACAAGCTCGCACGCGGGCTGTACGGCTTCATTCCAGGCACCCTTTTTTGGCCTGCCTTGAAAGCCAACTTTGGGCGAGTGATGATCGACCTAGCTAATCACCAACTCAGCGCTCCCAAGACGACGCGACCTACACAACATCCCTAAGGGATGATCTGCATCATGCTCCTCGTTTTTCATACAACCAAGGGGTTAATTCCGAATACTTCGAAACCTGCGCATGACTGGCATGAGCTAACGGCGTACCAGTTTGTCCCGCTTGTTTTCGAGTTATTGTTAAAAGAAGAGACAATGATGACGAGATCATT
This sequence comes from Bradyrhizobium sp. 76, assembly GCF_023073025.1. Taxonomy (NCBI): domain Bacteria; kingdom Pseudomonadati; phylum Pseudomonadota; class Alphaproteobacteria; order Hyphomicrobiales; family Nitrobacteraceae; genus Bradyrhizobium; species Bradyrhizobium sp. 76. The sequence goes on along the minus strand of NZ_JADPIS010000015.1, from coordinate 425,225 downwards.
CGTCGTTCGGACATGCGAACAACGTCGCATACTGGCTCAAGCTGCAAACGACGGGACGAGAGATGAGGAAAGGCAGCCGGCATCAGGTCGCACAGCTGCCGACCTGCAGCGCAACAAGGATTATCCACCACTACCGGCGGCAGGACCGGACTTCTTCTTCGGCCGAGAGATCGGAGGATTCTGTGGCGGCGGCGCAATCACCAGGGGATGCGCTGGCACCCGAAGTCGGTTTTCCCCAAGGTCATCCCTCAGTGCGTCGGTGTCCATACGCTGGCTTCGGTCGACGGAGTCACGAGGATCCGCCGCTGCGGCGCTCGCCGCCATGATCCCGAAACTCATTCCCAGCAGGACGGACAGGCGTCTCGCAAGCATTCTCAGATACCCTCTCAAAAGGCAAAATCGAGCCGCGGCCCGACCCGCAGATCTCTGTAGTTCCGCAGCAGAACGTTGGACGTCCGCGATTCGTAGAGCACGGTGGTGGTGAGCGACAGATTGCTGGCAAAATTATACTTCAACCCTATGTCGGCCGAATAGAGCTGGTCCCGCCGCCCGGAATTCAATCCATCGGTGAACCAGTAGGCTTCGAACAAAGGCGCGCTCACAATCGACCATTTCGGATCGAGTTTGACCTCAATGCCAAGAACGGCATCAAAGCGCCAGCGGCGGGCCTCGGCCAAATCAGAAAAGCGGTAAGTCAGCAGCCACAATGGCGACAGCGTTACATTCGCAACCTGGAAGTCACGAGCCACGGAACCCATCACGTCATGCGAGGTGAACGCGAGGTCGCGATAGACGCCGTCGAAGTCGTAGCGGTTCTCGTAGATCGCGGAGAATCTCCAGCCGTTCCAATTTTCGGTCAACCGCCCACCCAAGCGCGCGATCCCAAAATTGCTGTCCTTCTCCGTCGCGTAAGCTTCGTATTGCGCACGCGCATAGAGTCTATACGACAGGTCTGCTGTCAAATAGCCGTCCAGCCTGGCGCTGATATCGGGCTCATAATAGGCATCTGATCTGCGATTGTTGCGGCTGAACTGGGCGTTGTCAGTAAAGGTTGGCGAGACCGAGCCAACGATACTCCAAGAAGGCGGAGCGAGCGGCGGCGGATCCGCCTTGAAGTCCCTCAGATCCACGTCAGCTGCAAGCGCGGCAGTCGAACCCAAGAGTCCAATCATCTGCAAAAGAAATCCAGATACACGCATCCGAATCCTCGAGATTGTCGGCCCTGCCCCAACAAGCGAGCACGATAGGCTTGGCCTATCGATTGTCAATCCGCACAAACAATGCTCGCAGAGATTGCGGCCGCCTGTGACAGAGAGAGCACGCGAATGGGTGCGCAATTGCTCAAGGGCACGCAGAAAAGATCGACAGGCAGTCCTCATAGCGGTGCTTCCTTGATCGGCGTGCCGCGTCACTAAGCGGGCTCCGAAACGGCAGCCACGACAACTACGGCAGCCGAGAGCCGTTCGAAAAGCCGCCGCTGCTCCACGATCGCGGGCCAACCGTAGAGAAAAATTTCTGACGGCTTCCAGATCGCCACCCAGCCCAGAATCAAGAAGCTTTCTCTCAGAATGTCCGGGAGAGGTCCATCTCCAAGGACCAGGCCCGCCAGCCATCCAACCGCAAGACAGCTGGAGAGGATCGCAACGCCTACGATCAGCGAGCGGCGCCCTGACTTGAATAGAACTTGCAGCTCTCTCGATTTTTCGTGAGCGCGCAGCAGGAAATGCTGCGCCACGGCCGGAGCCAAATCCGGCACGATCGCATCCAAGGAGCCCGCCCAGGCTAGATGAATCACGATTTGGATGGGAGCGGCTTTCGCGATATCTTCAGCCTGGTCGGCGATGTATCGCTCTGCCTCGGTTGCGAGCTCCTTCTCGCGAAATGGCGCCGGATCAAGTGTGTTGAACAGTTGCAGCGGATTGGAAAGTTTGATGACGATCCTGCCGAGACCTGCGTTGCTCAAAGCGTGCACTTGCATGTGTGTCACTTCCGGCAGTCGCCGAGGAGGCGGCTGCCCCGGAGTTCTAGGTCCGCGAAGCTTGTCGTCGCACCAGAGCAGTCCCCTACCCCTGCCTTGCTAGTAGTCCACGGCGTCGCGGATTATCGGGCAGGTCATGCAGTGACCACCGCCTCGACCCCGGCCCAGCTCCGCCCCCACGATGGTGATAACTTCGATACCTTCCTTGCGCAGCAGGGTGTTTGTGTAGGTGTTGCGGTCGTAGGCATACACCACGCCCGGCGACGCACAGACAAGGTTGGCGCCGCTGTCCCATTGTGTGCGCTCGCGCTGATAGTCGCTTCCACCAGCCTCGACTACGCGAAGTTTCTTGAGGCCGAGCGCTTCCTCGACGACGCTGACAAATGGCTTGTTCTCGGCGTGCAACTCAAGCCCGCTCGGGTGATCGCTCGGGCGATAGGAATAGGTGCGCGTCTGGTTGATGAAGTCGGGCGCGGTCAGGACGCAATCGCGGTCCGCGAACGTGAATACGGTGTCGAGATGCATGGCGGCGCGGATCTTGGGCATCGCCGCGACGATCACGCGTTCCGCCGCCTTCTTCTGAAACAGCGTCGCCGCGAGTTGGCTGATCGCCTGGCGAGACGTGCGTTCGCTCATCCCGATCAGCACAACTCCTTTGCCGATCGGCATCACGTCACCACCCTCCAGCGTAGCTAGCCCATGATCGTGCGTGGGGTCGCCCCACCACACATTGACCTTGCCAGCAAAGTCGGGGTGGAACTTGTAGATCGCCGTCGCGAGGATCGTTTCCTCGTGCCTTGCCGGCCAAAAAAGCGAATTGAGCGTCACGCCGCCGTAGATCCAGCAGGTGGTGTCGCGCGTGTAGAGCGTATTCGGCAGTGGCGGCAGCAGGTACTCGGTCGCGCCAGCCGCCTCCTTGACCATCTTGATCGCCTGGCCGCCATGCTCCTCGGGAAAGTCATGGATGGACAAGCCACCGATCAACGTTTCCGCCAGCTTGCGATTGTCCAAGCCTGCAAGGTAGCTTCTCAGTTCGTCGATGAAGCCGAGCCCGACCTGATCCGGCACAACCTGGTTGTCGAGAATCCACTTCTTGCCTTCGGGTACCGACATCGTTTCGGCCAGCAAGTTGTGCATTTCAACCACATCGACGCCTCGGTCGCGCATCTTGGTGACGAAGTCGAAATGGTCACGCTTGGCGTTCTCCACCCAGAGAACATCGTCGAACAGCAGCTGATCGCAGTTCGACGGTGTGAGCCGCTGATGCGCGCGACCGGGCGCGCAGACCATCACCTTGCGGAGCTGACCGACTTCCGAATGAACGCCGAAAGCTGGGGAATTCGCCATTGCTGGATCCTTTCGTACCGGGGCTAGATGCTGATGTAGCCGGTGGCGAGGCCATGGATACCGACGACGCATCCGATCACCGCTACCGCGAACAAGACCCACTCGGCCGGCGTGAACAGTTGTTTGCCCTGCTCATTCCGCGTGATGTAGTACAGGATGGTGCCGGGTGCGTAGATGATGAAGCCGAGCAGCAGGAATTTGGTCCCGCCGGCGAACAACAGGAATATCGTGTAGATCGTCGCCAAAACCGCGATGATGGTATCCTTGCGGAGGTCGCGTGAATCCTTCTCGTAGGTTTCCCTGCGATAGACCAGCATCAACGCGAACGCAGCGGACAAGAAATAGGGAATCAACGAAAGATGACTACATAGCGACAGCGCGAACGTGAAGGCGTCGTCGGAGAACAGCGTCGCGACGAGCACCGCCTGAATCAGCAGCGTGGTCATCAGCAGGGCCGCCGATGGCACTTGATTGACGTTCTCTCGCGCCAGGAAGGTGGGCATATCCCGCTTCTTCGCTGCAACGGAAAGCACCTCGGCAGCCATCATCGTCCACGCCAGATAGGCTCCAAGAACCGAGACAATTACGCCGGCACCAATGAAAACCGCACCCCATTGCCCGACCGCAGCCTCGAGCACGCCACCGACGGAGGGCTGGCGAAGCTGCGCGATCTCCGCGCGTGGCAGGACGCCGTAAGCGAGTATCGACACCGATGCGAACAGCGCCAGCACTCCAAGGAATCCCGTGACGGTGGCGACACCCACGTCTTCGCGCTTCTCCGCGAACCGCGAATAGTTGCTGGCCCCCTCGATCCCTAAGAATACGAAGACGGTCACCAGCATCGTCGCCTTGACCTGCTCGAACAGGTTGCCGTAGTCACCCGCGGTGCCGCCCCACAGGTTGTCTGCGAACACCGATGGCTTGAGGAAGAAGATTGATAACACCACGAACAACAACAGCGGGATGATCTTGGCCACCGTGACGATCGCGTTGATTCCGGCTGCTTCCTTCACGCCGCGCAGCACCAGAAAATGGAACGCCCATATACCGACCGAGGAGATGAGCACTGCGGGCAACGTATTGCCCTGCCCCAGAACCGGAAAGAACGCGCCGAGCGTCGACTTGATCAGGATCCAATACGAGACGTTGCCGACGCAGGCGCTGGCCCAATAGCCGAACGCGGAAAAGAAGCCGACGTAGGGCCCAAACCCCGCCCGCGCGTATGCGTAGACACCGGCATCCAGATCGGGCTTGCGGTTGGCCAAGGTCTGGAAGACGAAACACAGCATGAGCATCCCCGCTCCGGCGATGGCCCAAGCGATGAGCGCCCCGTAGATGCCGGTCGCCTGCGCGAAGTTGCGCGGTATCGAGAACACGCCGGCGCCGACCATGCCGCCCACCACCATGGCGGTCAGGGTCCGCAGCGGCAGCCTCTGGACGTCCGTTTTTGTGCTCATGGAGGCGTCCCAATCCTATGCATTTATCCACGACGAACGACGCGCGACGCCCGACGGGACACGATTTCTGCGTCGCACATGGCAACCACCAGGCGGTCGGTGCGAACGGCGACTGGAATAGCTTCTCCGATCATCACAGACGCACGACGGCCGGCACATCAGGTTGACTACCTAGCCGAAGGTGAGGATTCCCCTATCCGGCTTTGCTTTCCCGATTCCGGAGTCTTGCTCAGCGCCGGGTCGATTGCCGAGTCGGTCGCGCCGAACCAGGCAACATAAATCGTCGGCAAGAAGACGAGGGTGAGAACCGTCGCAACCAGCAAGCCACCCATGATGGCGAATGCCATCGGTCCCCAAAACACTGTCGGCGCAATCGGAATCATCCCAAGGACAGTCGATATCGCTGTCAACATGATCGGCCGGAACCGGGAGCTGCTAGCGTCTACCGCGGCTTCCCAAGGCGACTTGCCGATCGCGCGCTCCGCGTCGATCTGACCGATCAGAATGACCGCGTTCTTGCTGATCATACCCAAGAGCGCAAGGACACCCAGGATGGCAACGAAGCCGAGCGGCCTCCCGGAAAGCATCAACGCGGCGACGACCCCGATCAGTCCGAGCGGCGCCACGCTGAGGACCATGAACAGCCTCGGGAAGCTCTGGAGCTGGACCATGAGGACCGTAAACATGACGAACAGCATCACTGGAACGACCGCCAGCACGGATGCCTGCGACTTTTGGCTCTCCTCTACCGTGCCGCCGACGACCACTCTGTACGATGGCGGAAGGGTCTTCTGGAACTTCTCGATGGCCGGCAACAGCGAGGCGACAACGCCTTCCGGCAATTTGTCACCGTCGATGGCAGCCTGGACCGTCAAAGTCGGAACGCGGTCCCGACGCCAGACGAGCGGGAATTCCTGGTCATATTCGAAGGAAGCAAATTGACTGAGAGGAACGGTCTGTCCGCCGCCCAGCGCTACTTGCAGGTTGCGCAGACTGTCCAGCGAGACCCTCTGCTCGTCAGTCGCGCGCGCCACCACGTTGACGAGATAGATATCATCGCGAACCTGAGTGACAGGCGTGCCCGTGATGACGGCGTTCAAAACGGTCGCAATCGCCTGTGAGCTCAGACCGAGTTGCCGCGCCTCGTTCTGGTCCACGCGAATACGGACCTGCCGGTCGGGCTCCATCCAATCGAAATTCGTTTGCTTAGTGTCCGGACTGGACGCGACGATCTGCCCGACCTGAAGCGCGATCTCGCGCACCCGTTCGACGTCTGGCCCGCTGACCCGGTACTGAATCGGCCAACCGACCGGCGGCCCGAGCTCGAGCGGCGAGACGAACGCGACCGCCTTGGGGAATTCTTCGGCCAGCGTTTTTTCTAGCTTCACATGCAGGCGATCCCGAGCGGCGACGTCCTTCGCGATCACCACGATCTGCGTGAAGAAATCGTTCGGGAGCTGGACGTTGAGGGGCAAGTAGAAGCGGATGGCGCCCCGTCCGACATAAGTGCTCCACCGAGCCACGTCGGGGTCGGTCGCAAGCGCCGCATCCAGGCGCTTCGCCGCTGCTTCGCTCGCGTAGATCGAAGCGTTCTGCGGCAGGCTGATATCGACCAGCAGCTCCGGACGATCCGATGACGGAAAAAACTGCCGCGGGATCAGCGGCATTGCAAGGACCGACGCGACGAAGAGTGCCAGGGAAATTGCGATCGTGAGCCATTTCGCGCGCATCGCCAAGGTCAGAAAATGCCGGTATATCCGGAAAATCCTGCCCGGGTCCGCCGACTTGCCCCGCTTGGGCGGGACAAGGATGGCGGCGCCCAATAGCGGCGTGAAAATGACCGCGACCATCCAGGACACCAGCAGCGCGATGGTGACGACCGCGAAGAGCGAGAACGTGTATTCTCCAGCGGAGCTCGCCGCAAAGCCGACAGGAATGAAGCCCGCGATGGTCACCAGCGTGCCAGCGAGCATCGCCATCGCATGGGTCCGGTAGGCGAAAGTAGCCGCCTCGATCTTGCTCGCACCTTCCGCCAATTTGGTCAGGGTCGCGTCCGTCGTGGTCATGGCATCGTCGACCAGCAGCGCGAGCGCTATGATCAGGGCACCGAGCGATATACGCTGCATATCGATGCTGAGCAGTCCCATGATCGGCATAACGATAGCCAGCGTCAACGGTATCGCCAGCGCGATGATCAGGCCCGGACGCACGCCCAGGCTGATGAAACTGACGACCATGATGATGGCGACGGCCTGCAGCAGCGAAACCATGAATTCTCGAATTGCGTGGTTGACCACGACGGGCTGGTCCGCGACCAGGCTGGGCTCGATGCCTATCGGGAGTCCCGCGGTAATCTGCGCCATCGCCTTGGTGATGTTCGCACCCAGCGCAAGAATATCCCCGCCATCTCTCATGGCGATTGCGAGTCCTATGGCCGGCTTTCCATTGACTCGAAACATCGGGTGGGGCGGGTCTGTGTAACCGCGACGCACCCGCGCGATGTCGCTCAGGCGGAGCATGTGCCCGCCCGCGGAAAAATTGATGCCGGCGATGTCCTGCTCGGACTGAAAGCCGCCGGACACTCGTAGCGAGATACTCTCGGCGCTCGTCTGTACCGTTCCGGCCGGGCGGACGATGTTTTGCGACTGAAGGGCCGCAATAAGGGCGGACCGATCGACCCCGAGTGCCGCGAGCTCCTTAGTGGAGAACTCGACGAAGATCGCTTCGTCCTGCTCGCCAAGGAGCTCGATTTTCGACACGTCGGGAACCATCAGCAACTTTGAGCGGATCTCCTCGACTTGGTCACGCAGCTCGCGCTGGGTAAAACCGTCGCTCGTGAAGCCGTAGATGATCCCGAAAGTATCGCCGAATTCGTCGTTGAACCCCGGACCGATGACTCCGGCGGGCAGCGTATGGCGCATGTCACCGATCGACTTGCGCACGTGGTACCAAGTGTCCGTGACCTCTCTCGCGCTGGCACTACCTTTTAGATTTACGAATACGGTCGAGACACCTGCCCTCGTGAAGCTGCGAAGGAAGTCGAGATGCGGTGTTTCCTGCAGGCGACGTTCGAGGCGCTCCGTCACCTGCTTCATCGTCTCCTCTACGGAGGCCCCCGGCCAAGCGGCTTGAACGACCATCGTCTTGATGATGAAGGCCGGATCTTCGTTCCGACCCAGGCGGAAATAGAACAGACCGCCCGCGACCACCGCAATGATCATCATGTAGACGACGAGCGAGCGGTGTTTCAGCGCCCAATCGGAGAGATTGACCCCACTCATTGCTCTGATCCGAGAACCCGGACCTTCTGGCCAGGATGAAGTGCCTGCACCCCGGCGGTGACAATGACCTCGCCGGTATCCAGTCCTTGCGCAATCACCGCTTGGGCTTCATCGAACCGCAGAACGTCCACATTGCGCACCGAGACCGTACCGAGGGTGGGGTCGACGATCCACACCGCGGGACGTTGGTTCATCCTCGTCAGGGCGGAGGCCGGTATATCGATCATCGGCCCTGCGCTCGTGCTCACCCGCCCCACGACCGTCGCCCCAAGGCGCATCGCCGCCGGAGGATCGGTCAGGCCGACCTTGACCTCGAAGGTCCGAGTCACGGCACTGGCTTGCGCCGCAACCTCGCGCACGCGCCCCTTGGCGTTAATCGCCGGATCATCCGCAAGGCTGACATCGACCTCCGGCTCGGCTGAAGCTGACCGGACCAACTGGGAAGGCACGTCGAAGACAGCATCGCGACCATCTTGGCGCGCGATTCTCGCGATCATCTGTCCCGCCTGCACCACTTCGCCAGCTCCCGGGCCGGTCGCAGTAATCACCCCGGGCGCGTCGGCCTTCAGTTCCGTGAACCCGACCAAGTCATGCGCGGAACTGAGTGCCGCTTCGGCGGCATCGACCTGCGATCGGGCCGTTTGCTGCGCTTGGGTCGCGGCATCGTAATTGACACGTGTGGTCCAACCCTGCGCCAGCAACGTCTCCTGACGATCAAAGTGATTGCGCGCCTGCGTCATTTGTCCCTGGGCCGCGGCGAGAGCCGCCTGCGCCTGGCGCAGCGCATTCAGCTCGTTCTGGGACTCCAATCGCGCTAGAACCTGGCCGGCCTTGACCCGGTCGCCGACCTTGCTGTCATTGCTCAAAAGCCGCCCGGATATCCGGAACGCAACATTCACTTCATCTTCTGCTTCGATCCGCCCGGAGAAGGTCAGGGGTGTGGTGATCTTGCGCTTTTCAACGGTCGCTGTGCGCACAATTCGTGGCGCCGGCGGGTCATCCGCTGCGGTCTCTCTTCCGCAGCCTGCCAGCACAGGCGAGAGCGCCGCCACGAACGCGAAAGTAATGACGTGTCGAGGTGTGGAATGGCTGCCACGCGTGGACATGAGCTCTTCGTTCCGGAAGTGAGTGTCGCCAAGTAGATCGGCCTTCCCGAGGTCGCGGTATCACGGTCTCGCCGCCGGCATTTTCGGCTAAGGGGTCCGCCGCAAACATCGGGAAATCTACCTGTTCATCCGGATGTAATCATGTGCGCGAACATTCGTGCCTTGGGAGATTCCCGACAACCCGGTCAGGCAATCACCCGATATCGCCTGTTCGACTGGCGACACATGATGGGATTGTCAGGTGAAGCAGTAGCCCCCTGCAATAGAGCCGTCCGCTACTCGTACTTCGCATGACCGGCAAGTAGCCGGGCTGACGCGAAACCGACTTGAACGATGACGCTTGAACGTGCCTCAAACCGCCGGATCAGGAGAATTCAAATGCGAATGTTTATCCTAGCCACAGCCGCAATTCTGGGAACGTTGGCGATTCTGCCAACGGCTACTCCGGCCAACGCGGCTGGATCATGGTGTTCGAAGAAACAGGGCATGACGCACTGTGGTTACTCAACTGAGGAGCAATGCCGGGCATCCAGGAGCGGACGAGGCGGAAGCTGCTTCCGGCGCCAGGCGTCACGCTAGTCTTGCGCGGGCTGAGCGGCACGATTGCGAAATCTCATCCAAGAAGGTGGCGCCGGACGAACGACTCGGCGGCACCTTCTGAACCATTCTGGATGACGATGTACCGCTACTCGCGGTCACGCCGAAGGCCGAAGATGGATCTCAAACTGCAGATCCCCAATGCGACGCTGCCGTCTGGGTCCGTCCTCATCAAACAGGCCGAGCCGGTCCCTCCGGACGCCCCGAAGCTCGGCAATGCCATGCGACGCCGATCGAGGCCTTCGAGCATGAGCGAATACTCGGGAAGACCAGACGAGCCGGCGCGAAACGCCTCCAGGGGCCGATGGTCGAGCGCGGCTTTGCGAGCGGCCGGGTTCGGCTGCCTCTGGCTGGTGCTCGCGGGCGCTCAGGTCGGAGACATTCCCGCGGCAGCAGCCGCAGTTATCGCAGCGACCTGGACAAGTCTTCACTTTCTGGAGCCGAGCAGCGCGAGGCGTTCTCTTCCCGCCGTTGCCCGCCTGGTTCTGCTTTTCCTGTATCGCTCGGTCGTAGCCGGGCTGGACGTTGCCGGCCGCGCGCTGAATCCGCGTTTGCCGCTTCATCCGGGCTTTCTAGCCTATCCGACCCAGCTATCCCGTGGCGTACGGCAGAACGTGTTCACGACGCTCACGAGCCTGTTGCCCGGGACGGTGCCAGCCGGAGAGGAGAGCGGCCATATCATCTATCACTGTCTCGACATCACTCAGCCGGTCCTCGCCGATCTCGCCGCCGAGGAAGCGGCGCTGGTCCGGGCGCTCTACAATGACTGAGTTCCTGACCGCAGCAGTCGGCCTGATCCTGGCGCTGCTGGCGCTCGGCCTGGTGTCGATCTTGCGCGGCCCCACGGACGCGGAACGCATGATGGCCGCGCAATTGATCGGCACCGGGGGCATTGCCGTGCTGCTGCTGCTCGGCACTGTGACGGGCGTTCCCGCGTCGGTCGACGTGGCATTGATTCTGGCGCTGCTCGCCACTTTCGCGTCCATCGCATTCGTCAAGAAGGGGCTGTCCCGCCTCAACAGCGACGGGGCCGTTTCAACGGAGGACAATTGAACCTCGTACGAGACATCGTGACGATTGCGTGCGTGTCGGCGGGCGCGTTCTTTTTCTTGGCTGGCACGGTCGGCCTCCTTCGGTTTCCCGACACTCTGACCCGGCTGCACGCCCTGACCAAGGCCGACAATCTCGGCCTGGGCTTCGTCGTGCTCGGGCTGCTTCCCCAAGCAGGAAACCTGCGGGAAGGGTTGAAGTTGATCAGCATCTGGGTGTTCGCGCTTCTTGCTGGCGCCACGGTGTCGCAATTGATCGCACGTACGGTACGCCGGAGCGGTGCCAGATGAGCATCGCAACGGCCTTCGAGATCGTCCTCGCCGCCGTGGTGCTGGGTCTCGCCACATGGACCATCGCTGTCCGCGAGACCTATCCTGCAACGGTGGGATTTGTCGCCTACGGACTCCTGGTTGCGCTGATCTGGGTTCGCCTCGACGCGGTCGATGTCGCACTGACCGAGGCCGCGATCGGCGGAGGTCTGGGCGGAGTCGTTCTGTTGGGGGCGGCTGCCCGATTGCGGGATGCCGAGGCGGTTGCGTCTGAACGACCCGGCCAGGTCGTTCGTCTGAGCGCGGCCATATTGTGTTCCTTGACAGCGGCGGCGCTAGGCATCGCAATCCTGCTTCTGCCTGATCCGGCCCCCTCCCTTGCGCCGGCCGTCGTCTCGAATGCCGGCGCAACCGGACTGGCTAACCCTGTCACCAACGTGCTCATGGCGTTCCGCGGGATGGACACCATGCTCGAGAAGGTCGTGCTCCTGCTGGCCATCGTTGGCGTCTGGTCGCTTGCGTCGGACGGGGCTTGGGGTGGCCGTCCGGGACCCCGGCACGAAGCCGATCCAGATGGCGTGCTCGCCTTCCTCGCCCGACTGCTGCCCCCCGCGGGCATTGTCGTTGGCGTCTACATGTTGTGGACAGGGGCCGATCACCCCGGCGGAGCATTCCAGGGCGGCGCTGTTCTCGCGTCGATGTGGCTGCTGGCGATCATAGCCGGATTGACGGACACACCACCAGTGAGCAGCCGAGGGCTGCGGGTTGTCCTGACGGCCGGGCCCGGCCTGTTTCTTCTCGTCGGCCTTGGGGGATTGTTTTTCGCGTCGGCGTTCCTGGCCTTTCCGGATGAGTTCGCAAAGCCCCTGATACTCGGCATCGAGATCGCGATGATTTCGACAATCGCGGCGACTCTCGCCCTGTTGCTCGCAGGCCCACCGGAAAGGAGTCCACGATGATGAGCAGCGCAACAGTGTTTGGAATGTGTGCCGCCGCGTTGGTTGGGCTTGGGCTGTACGGCCTGATTACGAACCCGCAACCGCTCCGCAAGATCCTCGCATTCAACCTGATCGGCAGCGGCGTGTTTCTTCTGTTCGGCATCGTCGGACGCAGGGGCGCTGGGGCGAGCGTTGGCAACGACCCGGTGCCACAGGCACTGGTGATCACGGGCGTCGTGGTCGCCTTTTCCGCAACTGCCCTGGCGATCGCCTTGTTGCTCCGGTTGTTCGACACCGCGGGCTCCACCACGCTCGGCAATCCCGCACCGACGAGCCTGCACTCCGATTCACCCGGTGACTGATGCTGCCCTCTGCCCCCGCACCGGCAACGACCGCGTCTGGCTTCTTGCTGGTGCTGTCAATCGTCGTACCCGTCGCGGCCGTGCTGCTTGCGTTCGCTCTCGGCGACCGCCGCGTCCGGCAAGTCGCCTTTGCCGTCGTACCGATCGGGTCGGCAATCGTCGTAGCAGTCGGCCTGGCCTTGCCGGCAGGCGACGGCGTCCTCGTCTATCTGCTCGGCGCATGGCCACCCCCCCTGGGCGTGGCGCTGCGCGCGGACGGTTTCTCGGTCGTGATGCTCGCCACGACGGCAATCGTGATCTGCGCAGTTGCCCTCTTTGCTGCGACAGAATTTCGTCCTTCGGCAGCGGACGCGCGCGCGCCCTTCGCATTCTGGGTTCTGTTGCTGGCGATCTGGGCGGCGCTGAACACGATCTTCGTGGGCGGTGATCTCTTTACGCTCTATGTGGCGCTGGAATTGCTAACATTCGCCGCCGTGCCGCTGGTCTCCCTCAGGGGCGGGGCAGAAACGCTTCAGGCTGCGTTGCGCTATCTTCTCTTCGCATTGCTCGGTTCGATCCTCTACCTGATGGGTACGGCCCTGCTCTATGGCGTGTACGGCACGCTGGATATCGAACTGCTGTCTCGGCGCCTTTCTGGAGGGGTCGTCACGCTCCTCGCGGCGGCATTGATGACGACCGGCCTTCTCGCCAAGACCGCGCTCTTTCCGCTGCATCTCTGGCTACCACCCGCTCACGCTGGCGCGCCGGCCGCAGCGAGCGCGATCCTGTCCGGCCTGGTCGTGAAGGGTTCGTTCTTCATCCTCCTCCGGCTTTGGTTCAACGTTCTGCCGGGCCTGCCCGGGTTTGCCGCCGCACAATTTCTCGCAGCGTTGGGAGCCGGCGCGATTCTGGTCGGAAGCATCGTGGCCTTGCGGCAGGAGCGCCTCAAGCTCCTCGTGGCATATTCGACACTGGCTCAAATCGGATATCTCTTCCTGATGTTTCCGCTCGCCCTCGACAGCTCGGGCCGGCTCGAGAGCGGACAGGCCCTAGCAGGCGGGGTGCTTCAGGCGGCCTCCCACGCCACAGCCAAGGCGGCCATGTTCCTGGCAGTCGGTTCGATCTATGTCGGGCTGGGTCATGACCGCATCACCGGGATACGGGGCGTCGCCCGAGCCCTGCCCTTGAGCGTCACGGCCTTCGGATTAGGCGGCATCGCACTGATGGGCATTCAGCCGAGCGGAGCGTCGCTTGCGAAGGAGCTCTTGCTTGAGGAAACGGCGAGGACGGGACAGTGGTGGTGGGCCGTCGTGCTCCACACTGGCGGAATGTTTACGACCGCGTATGTTCTGGTCGTCCTCTCGCATGCGCTTGCGCGTCCAGATCAATCCATCGTCCTTGTCCGCACTCCACACCGCAGCAGCGGTCTGGCGGCGCTTGCCTTGGCGCTCTGTTCGCTTCTGCTTGGACTCGTGCCTTGGGATACCTTTCTGCCGATCCCAGCTGGTGCGGCATCGAAACTGTCCGGATTCGGCGGGCTCGTCAAACTGGGCGTAACGATGCTGGGAGGTGGGGCGCTCGTCATCCTGCTCAGTCCATGGCCCCGTCCCGGCGGCCTTTCGGCGGGCTGGAAGACGCTGATGAGCATCATCGGTCCGTTCCGGCGCGTCTGTCTTGGATTTGGCAGTCTCGTTGAATGGGGCGACGACGTTCTCCGTCAATGGTCGAGCGCCGGCATATCCCTCCTGCTTTCCACATTGCTGCTCGCCGCGTTGATGTTTGGCGCCAATTAGACCAAGGCCGGGTCAAGCGGCATGATTAAGCCGAGGCAGGTCCGGGACATTCTCCCCGCGCCTGAGGGTTTTCTCGGATGCCGCGGCGGCAGCTCGCCGCTTATTCTCGACCCCGCACCGTGCGGTGGGCATCGGCCTTCCCGCCGGAGGCTGTCCCGGTTGAAACTCTCAGGAGGTCTCCATGTCTGATCTGGTCGCCATCGTGTACCCGAACGAAGCAAAGGCTGAAGACGTCCGGCAACGGCTGCTCAAATTGCAAAAAGAGTATCTGATCAGCATCAGCGACGCTGTCATTGCCGTGAAGACCGATTCCGGGACCGTGAAGCTCAACCAGCTCGTCAACACAACCGCGACTGGCGCGATCTCCGGAAGTTTTTGGGGGCTCCTGATCGGAGTACTTTTTCTCAATCCGATCATCGGCGTGGCACTGGGTGCAGCCTCAGGCGCGCTGGGAGGTGCTTTGTCGGATTTCGGCATCAACGACTCGTTCGTGAAGGAGCTCTCGGCTTCGCTCTCTCCCGGCAACGCCGCCCTCTTCGTCCTGATCAAGAACATGACAGCCGACAAGGTGCTCAACGAGATCAAGGACGCTGGCGGGGTCGTGCTGAAAACGTCTCTGGACGAGACCAAGGAGAAGATCCTGCGAGACGCGCTCGCCAGCACAGCGGAGCGACCGGCGGCCTGAGCCGCCTAGCGTCGCCCGCCCATCAGCCGCAAGAGCATCATGAATAGATTAATGAAGTTCAGATAGAGCGACAGCGCCGCGACCACCGACTTGCGGCCTGTCGCTGTCTCGTCGTCCCTATTGTCGTACATCGCCTTGATCCGTTGAGTATCGTAGGCCGTCAGTCCCGCAAACACTCCGACGCCGACGATCGAAATCAACCATTCGAGGCCTGTCGATCTCATGAAGAGGTTGACGACGCTGGCGATGACGACGCCGATCAGGCCCATGAACAGGAAGCTGCCCATCCCGGACAGATCGCGCCTGGTGGTATAGCCGAAGACGCTAAGTGCCGCAAACATTGCGGCTGCGATGAAGAAGACGCGCGTGATCGAAGCGCTGGTGTAAACGTGCAGGAGCGTTGAGAGCGAGACGCCAACCAAAGCGGCATACACGAAGAACAGCAGCCGTGCCGTTTCCGCCGACAGTGTATTGATGCGGGCTCCGATGAAAAACACCAACCCGAGCGGCGCCAGGATGAAAACCCACATCAGCGGGCTCTGAAGCAATGCCGGGCTCGTGAGCTGATAGGTCAACCATGCCGCAAGGGCCGTGAGACCTACACCTGCGGCCATATAGTTGTAGATGCGCAGCATGTATGTGCGCAATCCAGCGTCCATCGCGAGCGAGCTGCCAACGGCTTCCGATATGGTCGCATTAGGATCATAGTTTGACATGGCTTCCTCCTCGCGTCTGATCGCAGGAACAAGCCAAGCTACTGGTCCGGCACTGTCGGGAACATCGGATGATCACCCTACTGCCGGGGGATACACTACCTATCTCGCGGGCCGCCGGCCCGCAGCTTTGTCGAAACGGGAAGCGCCCATCCGGCGTTCCTCATCCCTTTTGTCTAGATTCTTACACGTTTGTCACTGGAAGCAGGCGCTGCGCCAGCCTACTCGGTCTGGAATGCGCTACTTCTTTCACATCGTCGACAAATACGGCCTCTCTCCGGACGGGACAGGACATGAGCACTCGGACCAGGACGCAGCCGTTCTGCATGCCAGGTGTATTGCGGCAGAACTCGCTAAGGCTGGCGAGTTTTTCCGTGAAGGCCTGATACTGGTCGCTGCCGCTCCGGGGGCAGCGGACGCGGTAATTCCAAAGTGACCTCAACGCGGCGGTACGCTCGTCCGCAGATTCCATGCTTTCTCTTCTACAGAGAATCCCGGATGTCCGGAGGCGAGCGTCGGCTCTAAGGTCCGGACAAAGGGTGGCCGCCTATCCCGCTCGATTCCGACGGCGCGTCACTCCATCTCCGGCGGAAAGCCATTCTCGTCATGGCTCCTTCATCGAAACAAGTCGACACCAAGCTTTCGCGAAGTGCGCTCGTCGCACTTGTGGTCGGATCGATGGTTGGCTCCGGGATATTCGCGCTGCCCGCATCATTCGGACATGCCACGGGCGTCCTCGGAACGTTAATCGCCTGGGGCATCGCGGGCACTGGCATGCTGATGCTCGCTTTTGTTTTTCAGGCGCTGTCTCGCCGAAGGCCGGACCTGGACGCAGGCATCTATGCATACGCCAAGGCGGGATTCGGAGAGTATATTGGCTTCGCTTCGGCGGCCGGCTACTGGATCGGATGCTGCATCGCGGACGTCGCCTGTCTCATTCTGATCAAGGCGACAATCGGACAATTCTTCCCGATCTTCGGCGACGGAACGACGCCGGTGGCCATCGCATCAGCATCCCTCCTGCTGTGGTGCGTCCATTTCCTGGTGCTGCGAGGCATCAGGGAAGCGGCCACACTGAATACGGTTGCGACCTATGCCAAGATCATCCCGATCCTGCTTTTCATCGGCGTGGCGTTCATCGTTCTCGATCCCGATCTGATTTCCCGGAATTTTTGGGGGACCGAACAGCCGGGCGTGGCCGCGATTTCCTCACAGGTTCGAAGCACGATGCTGCTCACTGTGTTCGCCTTCGTGGGAATTGAGGGCGCCAGCGTGTACTCGCGCTACGCCCGTGATCGCTCCGATATCGGGTTTGCGACGGTCACTGGCTTTCTTTCCGTTCTCTGCCTTCTCGTAATGGTGACGCTGCTGTCCTACGGGGTGCTTCCGCGGCAGGAACTCGCGGACCTGTCGACACCGTCGATGGCCGGCGTGATGGAAGCGATGGTCGGGCGCTGGGGTGCGATCTTCATCAGCGTGGCCCTACTCATCTCGATCCTTGGCAACTATTTATCCTGGTCGCTGCTCGCGGCGGAGGTGCTGCATTCCGCGGCCATCAATCGTACGATGCCCCTGTTTCTGGCGCGCGTGAACGAGCACGAGGTTCCTGCCGGCGCGCTGTGGCTCACCAATTGCGTCATCCAGACCTTCGTTCTGGTCACCTGGTTCGCCGAATATGCATTCACCCTCGCCTTGAAGATGACCAGCGCGATGACGCTGATCCCGTATTTCTTGGTCGCAGCATACGGCCTCAAGCTATCGTGTCTTGGCCAGTCCTACCATGCAGGGGAGCGCGCCCGTGCCGTCGACGGGATCCGCTCGGCCGTCGCAACGGTCTACGCCATGGGCATGATATACGCGGGCGGCGCCACGTTCCTCCTGCTGTCCTCGATATTGTACGTCCCGGGAACGCTTTTGTTTTTTCTGGCCAGGCGCGAACGCAAGGAGGCCGTCTTCAAGCCTTTCGAGGCGATCATCTTTACTGCGCTCGCGCTCGCCGCTTGTACCGGCGTCTATGCACTGGCGACCGGAGCCATCTCGATCTGAAGTCTTGGTCAAGTGGAGGCGAACATGAATGTCCGAGCCGTCTACGGCGCTTTGGCCCTGGCCGCGTCGGTTGCTACCGCGCAGCTGACCCTCGCCCGGGCAGAAACGACCGCCCCCGCCATATCCGCGCCCAAGCCTGCCGCTGCGACACCTGGGCCCGGCGCGGCGACCCCAAACACCAACACCAACCCGACAAAGCATCGCTACTGGCGGCATCGCGGCGGCTCTCATCCCCATTATGGCAGTCGCCGTATCCGTACTTAGGCTCTGCACACCGACCGCTTCGCGACCCGCGAGTTACCCCATGAGCGAGCTGAGGATTGAACCGGACCAACTACGCGACAACGCACCGCGCGAGGCTGCAGTCGTGGCACACGGGCAGCGCAGTCTTCTCGCTACCGGCCTGGCCCTGCTCGGGACCTGCGTGGCTCTCTTCCTGACCTGGAAAACCGTCTCCAGCCTCCTCGTCATTTTCGCAGGCGTCCTCTTCGCGGCTCTCCTGGATGCGGCCGCGAGGGCCACGGCTCCTGTCGTTCGACTCAATCGCATTTGGCGGCTGACCGTCGTGCTGCTGCTGCTCACGGCAGCGGTCGGACTCGCGCTGGTCTGGGGGGCAGGAAAACTTCCGGAACAAACGCGCATTCTGCTGAAGGTCATGGACACCCAGTTAGACGTGCTGCAGCAGCATCTCTTGACCTACGGCGTCGATCTGCTCGGTCCGGAGTGGGGCCGCGATTTTGCGCAATGGTTGGTCTCTGATCAAGGCCGCTTCTTCAGCCACGCCCAGCGCGTCCTTGGCGGAGCATCCAGCTTTCTGGCTGGCGCACTCGTGATCCTGTTCCTCGGCATTCTCTTTGCTTTCGATCCTACCAGCCACCGCGAGAGCATCGTTCTGCTCGCGAAGCCATCGTGTCGCGCTCGGACGCGCGAAGTGATGGACCAGATGGGTAGTGTCCTGCGACTGTGGTTCGTGGGGCAACTGATCCGCGTTGTCCTAATGACCCTGTGCGTCTGGGCAGCGCTCTATTTAATCGGCCTGCCTGGCCCTTTCGTGCTTGGCTTGCAGGCGGGCTTCTCGAACTTCGTTCCGTATCTCGGACCGATCCTTGCCGCAATTCCGATCGCGCTCGTCGCGATGCCGCTCGGCGCATCGCTGCTGATCTGGGCCGTCGCCGTCTATACCATCATCCAGTCAATCGAGGGCTACGTAGTCGGCCCGCTGATCCAGCGCCAGGCCGTCGAAATCCCTCCCGCTTGGACATTGGTGGCAATCGTGCTGCTGGGTGCCATGTTTGGCGTGATGGGCATCGCGCTCGCCATGCCGCTAGTCGCTGTCGGCCGGGTGGCGATCATCAGGTTCTACGTCGAGGATTACCTCGGGGACGCCCCCCGGCGGATGGTCGACCAGCGCAATCTCGAGGTGACGCATGATCAAGCTTGAGGCTGAACGTATCGCCGGAACGATCACGCCGTCAACACCGTCGGGGATGACGCGCTTTTTATGGCAGCAGCTTCCTTACGTCGTCGCACTAGTTCTGGCTGTTGCGGGTGTCGCCTACACCAATGCGTCGCACCAGCCCCTGGTCGGCTATTGGGAGTTCCTCGCGCTTGCGATCGGCGTGGTGTGTGTCATCGACAAATGGCCCGACCTCGGTGGCAGGGAGGAGCGCTGGCGGCTAATCTGGACTCAGGCCCTGCACTGGGTCGCCGTTCTCGTCGCGATGAACATCATGCTAGTGTCCGGTGTTCAGCAGTTGCTGCCAACGCCCGCGACAAGCCTCGTTCTCCTCACATTGCTTGCCCTCGGGACATTCCTCGCGGGCGTCAGTCTGATGTCGATGCAAATAGCCTTTCTCGGCGTCGCCATGGGCATCACGGTCCCAGCAATCTCCTGGCTTCAGCAATCCGTGATCTTCTTCCTGCTGGGCGCCGTTTTGCTAATCGGCCTCGGCATCACCTTTTGGCTTCGCCGCCAGGATCAAGACACAAGCGGGTCCCCCATCAACACGAACACGGCAACGGAGGGTTGAATGCGAATTAGCTCGCTTGCCGCGGCCATCTGCGGATCCGCTGTCATGTACGTGCTTGCCACGCCCGCCGTAGCTGAGCCGTTCAGGGTGGGCAGACTCATCTGCGTCAGTTCACCGCGTGTGGGGCTCGTCCTGGGCTCGACGCAGGAGCTTCGTTGCGTGTTCACCGCGACGCGGCCACGCCAGCAGTACATCTATGAGGGCCGGATCAGGCGCGTCGGTCTCGACCTGGGCGTTACCAGCGCAGGATCTCTGTCCTGGACCGTCCTAGCACGAAATTCGCGGGTCGGACCGGGCACCTTGCGGGGAAATTATATCGGCGCGAGCGGCAACGTCGCGATGGGTCCCGGCCTCGGAGCAAATGTGCTCATCGGAGGCTCTCGCCGCTCAATCATGCTGCAGCCCCTGTCCATCGAGCGGTCGATCGGATTGAACCTTGCAGCGGGGATCACCAATCTGACACTCGGCCCGCGCGGGCGCCGATAGATCGCAGCCGACGAAGGAGACCTCCATGGCTATATCATGCAAATTCGAGCGAAGTTTGGTGAGCCACGAAGAGTACGGTGCGATCCGGGCTTCCCATCATCCGGATATCTACGCTCTCGATCCGCCAGGTCTGGAGAAGCTCCGTATCCGCCTGCGGCAGATGCGCGACAAGGAGCAGACTCTGGTGAGACAGAAGCAACGTGAACGGAGAGGCAAGGCCGGACCACGCGGCTCAAGCTTTCCGGAAACCACCGAGCTCCGACTGCAGCGGATGCAGGTCTTCGCGGGCGCGCTCAAACGCCTGAACAAGGAGATAAGTCGCGTCCGGAAACTGGAAGCGCGTTCGGCGAATATTGATGCCGCTCGTCGCGCTCTCGCGATGCGGCGCAACGCCAACTTTACATTTTACCCGGCGGCAGGCGACGCGGCGAATCATGGGATGAATCCTCAGCCCAGCCGACGCCGCATGACTAGGATGTCCGGAAAGCGAATTGGCAGTATCTCACAGGCAACGAAAGCCTCTCAGGCTCGGCGCGATTCAAGACATTGATCTCTGCGAGCGCCCGTCAGCGGCAAGGCGCTCCGCGCCGCCGATGCAGTGAGCACAACAGGTTTTGGCGTTCGCAGAGCCGACGCTACACAAAATGAAGGTGAAGGCCAGAACGGGCGCCATTTTCGAAATGATCATGATTATCCTCCCTGTTGTTCGAGCGGCTCGACGGGCCGAAAGCATAATGCGGAGCCGCTTCACCTAGCGGCAGTATCGACTCGACACGCGGTGCGACCTTCCACTATGCGAGCGATACCAGCAGCTGCCGTTTCGCCAATAATAGCGATGCCAATGTTGATGTCGCCGGTGGGCACCGGCTATCGCTCCGGCCGTAGCTCCTATGGCAGCGCCGCGACGACCGCCGACGGCACCGCCAATAACGGCACCCCGAATTGCGCTCTGGCCAAAGGATTCACTCGAAGGGAGCATTCCTGCAAGTGAAAGGAGAATCACCAATAGCGAAAGCTTCCGCATCTCGCAGGCCCTTTCATTTATCAAGCGCCGGTGCAAGTGTGCGCTTTATTTGCTGATCGCAGCGCATGGCATATCACCGGGCGGTCAACGGATAAATCCGCACATTGCCATTCAAATCTGAGGGTTTTTGTGGATTACCTTCGTGGTCATTCATGCAACGGGCTCTCTCTACTCAGAGCCGAGCGACGCAGCGCTTGCTCGCAGAGTCGCCCATCCGACCTCCGCCTCGAGCGCTCCCTTCCCACACGATCTGTTCCGGCGCGAACCACCTGGACCCGTATCTGCGGCGACAGGGAAGCACTTCTGGCAGGCTTCGGGACACCGCGAATATTCCTCCTGACACATTCAGGGTTTCATCGGATGTTAGCATTGCGCGACCGCGACTAGCGTTCCGTGGCGCTAACTGGATTAGTCGCCGGAATGCGGGAGGATGGCGTGGCCACATACGACAGCAGCCCCCACGTTAGAACCTTTGGTCCTCGCTCCCGGTGGACATGCGCGCTCCTTGGTGTCGTGATGATCGCGGCCGGCGTCTTGGCGCTGGGCGACATCGTGTTCGCGACGATCATCAGCGTCAAGCTGATCGGGCTTGCCGCAATTCTTGTCGGCGCGTTCGAGATCATCCACGCGTTTTGGACAAAGGGATGGGGCGGATTCCTTTGGCAGATCCTGCTCGGCATACTTTATCTTGCGTTCGGGTTGCTGCTGCTTATGCAGCCGGCGGCCGGTGCCCTCATCCTGACCTCGCTGCTTGGGGCGGTTCTGCTGGCATCGGGGATCATCCGGTGCGTGCTCAGCTTTGCACATTGGCAACAGGGTGGCTGGCTGATGCTGGTTTCCGGCGTCATCGGGCTGGTCGCCGGCTTCCTAATCGTGTTCGGCTTCCCGGCCATCAGCGTCTGGGCGCTCGGATTCCTGCTGGGAGTCGATTTGATTTCGCACGGAGTGGCTTGGCTGCTCTACGCCCTTCAGACAGCGCGGCGAACCGCCTGACAAAGGAGACGAAAGATGATGGACACACCGAGCCGTCGGGCTTTTCTTGGCTTTGCTAAGAATGCCGTTGCTGCCGTGGCGATCGGCGCCGTCGGGGTTCGTTTCATTGAGGCCGCGGAAGCGATGCCGATCGCTCACGATCTCGGCCGGCCGAGCGAGCAACCAGACCTCCCGACGCAAACACAATGGGGACCACCGTCTCGTCGTCGGGGATGGGGCCGGCCGCGCCGGCGCCGCTGGGTTTGCTGGTGGCATCGCGGTCGTCGCCGCTGCGGATGGCGATGGCACTAGGATCGCAACGCGCGCAATCCGCCGACAGCAGATTTGTCACGAAGCCCGCGCCAGTCCTAATCAGACGAAGGAGGCAGCTTTGCGCATCACGAATCGATGGGTCGTTGGGACCCTTCTGGCAGCTCTTCTCGTCGCGGCAATCTGGTACTGCGTGGCCGTATGGCAGGCAACGCCATCCATGCCGCTTTACCGCAACGTCATCCTGGGAGGCGCTGCAATCCTGATGCTGGTGACCGGCTGCGGCCTGATCGCGCTCATGTTCTACAGCCGCCGCAAGGGCTACGACGAACCCGCACACAGCAATCGCATGCGGCGGGAGTAGCGAGGCACCGGGGAAGCACTGACCCGGCCCCACGTCCGGTGCAAGGAGCGGATGATGATCCTTGCTGGCGTCTCGATCAGGCTCCTGGGGCAACTCTCCTGATGGTCGTCGCCGGCGGAGCGGCCCAAGCCGAGTCGACTCCGGCCACGCCACCCGAGGTCGGCATCGTGGAGGCGGTCAAGCGGCCGATCACCGAGAGCAGTGAATTTCTCGGGCGGATCGAGGCGATCAATCGGGTCAACCTTGTTGCCCGCGTCATGCATTACTAGAACGGCGCCTGATCGAGGAAGGCGCCGAAATCAGCAAAGGCGATGAGCTCTATCGGCTTGAGCGTGGTCCCTTCGAAGCGGATCTCGCGTCGAAACAGGCATAGGTGGCCCAGCTTGAGGCCACACTCGAGCAGGCGGCCATCCACGGCGCACATTTGCGTTTCCGCGCGGTGATGATGACCTCGGTTGCCTTCATCCTAGGCCACGTGCCGCTTGTAATCGCGACTGGCGGATAGCTCGCTCCCAGCCGCTGTCCGTTGAGCGATCAATAAGGCTGAATTCGAGGCCAGAGTGACCGTTAGGCCCACAAAGCAGGAGGTAACGACATGCTCTCCGAAGTCGTTGTGCGGATGCAAAAAGCCGCGTGTGCGGCGACCATTCTTTGGTCATGCGCCGCTCTCAGTCCTGGGCTGGCGCAGGAGCGCTCTGCCCTGACAGTTTTCGAGAATGTGCGCATTTTCGATGGGAAGAGTCAGGCGCTCTCCGCTCCGTCGAATGTCCTCATCCGGGGCAACACCATCGAGCGTATTGCGATCGCTTCCAATCCGGTCGATCGATCCCCGGACACCCGCACTATAGCAAGCGGTGGACGCGTGCTGATGCCCGGGCTCAGCGACATGCATTGGCATGCGACGATGGTTCGTCCGACCCCTGCTCAAATGCTTTCGAGCGACTTGGGTTACACGATGCTGCTCGCGGGCGCGGAAGCCACTGCTACGCTGATGCGCGGGTTCACCACCGTAAGGGACATGGGCGGCCCTGCCTTCGCGCTGAAGCGCGCCATCGATGAGGGGATCGTGGTAGGCCCTCGCATCTATCCGTCGGGTGCCGTCATCACAGTCACGGGAGGGCATGGCGACTTCCGTGAGCTCTGGGAGCTGCCGCAAAGTCTTGGCGGAACGAGCCGCGTCGAGCAGCTCGGTGGAAGCATGATCGCCGACAGCCCCGACGAGGTTCGCAAGCGAACGCGCGAACAGCTCATGCAGGGCGCATCGCAAATCAAGCTGACCGCAGGCGGCGGCGTCGCTTCGCCTTTCAGCCCACTGGATGTGACCACCTTCAGTGAGGCTGAATTGCGGGCGGCGGTCGAAGCAGCTACCGATTGGGGAACCTATGTGGCGACCCACGCCTATACGCCAAACGCCATCCGACGCTCTGTTGCTGCAGGCGTCAAGGTGATTGAGCATGGTCATTTGATGGATGAGCCGACCGCACGTCTCCTCGCGGAGGAGAAGATCTGGCTGAGCACACAGCCATTCGTAGACCTTGGCGGCGCAGCCATGCTTCCTCCCGTGCAACAAGCGCAGATGCGCCAGGTGGTTGCGGGCACCGACACCACGTACGGGTTTGTCAAAAAATACAAGATCAAGACGGCGTTCGGGACTGATATTCTCTTCTCCAAGGCGTTGGCCGAGCATCAGGGTCAGGGTATCGTGGATCTCACGCGTTGGTTCACCCCGGCGGAAGCATTGGCAATGGCGACTTCAGCAAACGGAGAGTTGCTTGCCCTCTCCGGTGCGCGCAATCCCTATCCCGGCAAGCTCGGAGTGGTCGAAGAAGGCGCGTTGGCGGATCTCCTGCTTGTCGACGGCAATCCCTTGGAGGACATTCGCCTCATCGCCGACCCGGAGAACAAATTCGTCGTGATCATGAAGGACGGCATCATCTACAAGGACATTCGTCCGAAATGATCCCTGGGCGGGATGCTTCGCGCGCTGCCGGTCTTGCTCGCACGCAATTCACGTCTGCGCAGGTTCATTGCCGCCGTGGGCTTCCCGAAAAGCCAGCATCGGAGAGAGTGGCGGAATGAACATCGTCAAAAGTCTCGCGCAGATTGTCTGGCGGTACGCGGTATCTCTATCAGGCGTCGGATTGGCGTTGGGATCATTGTTCTTCGCGGCGGCACTTACGCCGACGCTCGTCCCAAGAAGCTATTTGATCTAGGGAGTCCTTGCCGGCACCTGTTTTGCGATCGTCTACGAATGCAATATGGTGTTCTAAATTCAAAGCATCGATAAGTATTCTTTTCTCTGGGAGCAAGTTCTGCATCACATCGTCGTCAATATTTACAAGAACATCCACGTCTCCGGGATCTGGTTTTTCTGAAAGAAAACTGCCGTCAACGAACGCTATGCAGGAAAGCTTTACGCGAAGCAGCTCCTGGGCAAGCTCTTCCAAGGCATAGAAGAGCTTTTCTCTTCTCTGCCTTGCTTGGCCATGAAATCGATGAACGCAAGGGACTCGATTTCACGGAGCGTCATAAAGTGACGCCCCGGCGCCAGTAGCGGCGGGTGATCGAACTTGTGCGCTGCCATTGCAGCCGTAGCCCCCCAGCGCTTCCACCATCAGCAATTGCGGTGTGGCGCTGACTCGCCTTAACAGATCGTGGCTGGGTACGGTAGGTGCAATATTCCCTGCCGAGTGCCCAGAACGCTTGCTGAACGGAATTTGTAAACCGGCTGTAAACAGGCGATGCGCCGTAGGTCGACGGCGCCGAACTGACCTTGATGCAATTTAGAAAAATGGTCGGAGCGAGAGGATTTGAACCTCCGACCCCTAGTCTCCCAGACTAGTGCGCTAACCGGGCTGCGCCACGCTCCGAACGTCGTTCCATTAGCTAGGATCGCCGGTTTGCGCAAGGCGAGGTCACACCATTTTGGATTTTGGTGCCTCTGCCGAAAGGCACCGGAACTGCCCCCAAAGCCGAGGAGATCCGGCGTCAGGCGTCCTTGAGCGCCTGATCCAGCATTTCGCGGCAGGCGATGAGTTCGGCGAGCACCCGTCCGAGGCGCTCCCGGTCGATGGCGCTGGGGCCTGCGGGCGCGGCGGGGGTGCCGCCCTTGCGGAAGGTGGTGAGGATTTCCTCGTCGTCGGTCTCGGAGAAGCGGAAGTCGATGCCCTCCTCCTCCTCGCCCTGGTAATCGTCGTCGTCACTATCGCGGGCGCCGCGGACGCCGGTCTCCTCCTCGGGCTCCATCAGGCTGGCGCCGACGGCGTCCTCGATAGCCCCGAACGAGACCGCGGCCGCGCTGTCGGCGAGGCCCTGCACCGATTTGACGCCGTGCTCCTTGAGGATCCGCTGCACGCCGCGGATGGTGTAGCCCTCGCCGTAGAGGAGACGGCGGATACCCTTGAGCAGGTCGACGTCGTCGGGGCGGTAATAGCGGCGGCCGCCGCTGCGCTTCATCGGCTTGATCTGGGAGAAACGCGTCTCCCAGAACCGCAGCACGTGCTGCGGAATGTCGAGTTCCTGCGCTACTTCGCTGATGGTTCGGAACGCATCCGGCGCCTTGTCCAAATGCCAAATCCTTATCCGGAAGGCGGATTACGCCTCGGGTTGCGCCTTGCTGGCGTCGCCATTGGTGCGGTGCTGGGCGTTGATCCGCTGCTTCAGGATTGCGGACGGCTTGAACACCATGACCCGGCGCGGCGAGATCGGCACCTCGGTGCCGGTCTTCGGGTTGCGACCGATGCGCTGACCCTTCTTGCGGACCATGAAGGAGCCGAACGAGGACAGCTTCACCGTCTCGCCTTTCTCAAGGCAATCGGTGATCTCCTTCAGCACGAGTTCCACGAAGGCAGACGATTCCGTGCGCGACAGCCCCACCTTCTGGTAGACGGCTTCGCACAGATCGACACGCGTTACGGTTTTACTTTGATCGGTCATCGCCCTGCCCCACATCACGGCGAACAATTGTTGTCTGAAATTATGAGCTTACGATACGGCGGTCAACAGCGCTCATCAATGCAGGCGCATCGATAATCCGATCTGATTCGGGCAAATTTTATCGACTGTGGCTTACCAGCGCACCAGCGCGGAGCCCCAGGTGAAGCCGCCGCCCATGGCTTCGAGCAGAACCAGGTCGCCGCGCTTGATGCGGCCGTCCTTGCGCGCCACCGACAGCGCCAGCGGGATCGAGGCAGCCGAGGTGTTGCCGTGAAGGTCCACCGTCAGCACCACCTTCTCCGGCGCGATGTGGAGCTTGTGCGCGGACGCGTCGATGATTCGCTTGTTGGCCTGGTGCGGCACGAACCAGTCGATGCTGTCGGCATTGAGCCCGGTCGCCTTGAAGGCGTCGACGATCACGTCGGTGATCATGCCGACCGCGTGCTTGAAGACCTCGCGGCCCTCCATGCGCAGATGGCCGACAGTCTGGGTCGAGGACGGGCCGCCGTCGACGAACAGCTTCGCCTTGTGGCGGCCGTCGGAGCGCAAATGCGTGGTCACGATCCCCCGGTCGGTCGCGGCATTGCCCGGCTGCTCCTGCGCCTCCAGCACCACCGCGCCGGCGCCGTCGCCGAACAGCACGCAGGTGCCGCGATCGGTCCAGTCGAGAATGCGCGAGAAGGTTTCCGCGCCGATCACCAGCGCGCGCTTGAAGGCGCCCGTGCGCAGGAAATTATCGGCGGTGGCGAGCCCGAACACGAAGCCCGAGCACACCGCCTGAAGGTCGAAGGCCGCGCCATGGTTGATGCCGAGCCCATGCTGCACGGCGACCGCGCTGGCGGGGAAAGTGTTGTCAGGGGTCGAGGTCGCGAGCACGATCAGGTCGATCGACTGCGCGTCCACGCCGGCATCGGCGAGCGCGGCCTGCGCCGCCTTGAGCGCCAGATGCGAGGTGAACTCGCCCTCGGCCGCGATGTGCCGCTCGCGAATGCCGGTGCGCTGCACGATCCACTCGTCGGACGTGTCAATGCGCGCCGCCAATTGGGCGTTGGTCACCACCTGCTCCGGCAAATAAGAGCCGCAGCCCAGCACGACCGAACGAATTTGAGTCACGAAACAGCCTCCTGCGCGGCTTGCACGGAATTGAGTGCACCACCTTCGCGGTTGAGCATCTGATTGATCTTGTTGAGGAGATCGAATTTGACCATCTCATAGCCAACATCAATCGCATAGGCAAAGCCTTCGGCAGCGATTCCGCCATGGCTCTTGACCACGATCCCGTTCAACCCCAGCAACACCCCGCCGTTGGATTTGTTCGGGTCCATCTTGTTCCGCAGGGCCTGGAAGGCGTTGCGCGCAAAGAGATAGCCGAGCTTTGACAGCCAGCCCCGTTTCATCTCGTCCCGGAGCAATTCCGCCATCTGCCGTGCGGTTCCCTCCGCGGCCTTCAGCGCGATGTTGCCGCTGTAGCCTTCGGTGACGATGACGTCCGCCACTCCCTTGCCGATGCCGTCGCCCTCGACGAAGCCGAGATAGTCGAGCTCGGGCAGGTTCCTGGCGCGCAGGATTTCGCCGGCCTCGCGAATCTCCTCGTGCCCCTTGATCTCCTCGACCCCGATATTGAGCAGGCCGACCGTGGGACGCTTCTTGTTGAACAACACGCTGGCCATCGCCGCGCCCATGATGGCGAGCGACACCAGATGGTGGGTATCGCCGCCGATGCTGGCGCCGAGGTCGAGGACCACGGAATCGCCGCGCCTGGTCGGCCACATGCCGGCGATGGCCGGACGATCGACGCCCGGCAGCGTGCGCAGGTGGAAGCGCGACATCGCCATCAGCGCGCCGGTATTCCCGGCGGAGACCGCGACATCCGCCTCGCCCTTTTTCACAGCATCGATGGCAAGCCACATCGAGGAGGTCCTGCGGCCGCGCCGGAGCGCCTGGCTCGGCTTTTCCTCGCCGCTGACCGCGACATCGGTATGGATGATCTTCGAGGCGGCCTTCAGCGCGGGGTGGCGATCGAGCTCGGGCTCGATCTTGGCGCGGTCCCCGATCAGCAGGAATTCGATCTCGCGATGCCTGTGAAGCGAGATGGCGGCGCCTGGGATGACCACCGCGGCGCCGGCGTCGCCCCCCATGGCGTCAAGCGCGATGCGAACCTTGCTTGGCATAAAAGTCCTGGAAACCTGGTCTGGTGCGGTCTTGAACGAGCGGGGCCGCAAATGGGTTCGCCACGAACATGGCGGTCGGTCAAGCGCCACGCTGCACCCGGACCGGGGCGCGACAATAGCGTTTTGTTATCCCGAAACAACCTCTTGCCCCCAGCCTTTTGCATTCGGGACGATCCGGCCGCAGACGGCCTAATTCACAAGAAGTACATCAAAATCAAACAGATAATTCGACCTTTCAAACCACGATCGCAAACACCTCGCACCCCGTAGCAAAGCGGTCCTCTGGGAAAGACGGCGCCTATTGGTCTTTCTTCTTGTCCTGGAGCGCCTTCAGCACCGCAAAGGGATGATCCGCCGGATCGGGGGCGGTGACCTCGGGCTCAAACACCACCCCCGGCTTCCGCGGATAGGGATCCACCGCCAGGAATAGGGCGTCGGTGGCGAGCCGGCCGAGGTCGATGATGCCATTGACGATCGCCTCCGGGGGGTCGGCGACCTGCTCCCGATCGTCGTGCACCTCCTCCATCAGCTCGGCCAGGCGGCGGACTTCGGCCTCGGGGGCAAATATCAGGTCCACCTCCTCGTCGATCTCGCTCTCCATCGGGTCAAGCGTGACCACACAGGTCTGGCCGATCCGGGCGCGGACGTGCCCCGTGACCTGGATCTGGTTGCCGCTTTTCGGCACGACATCGAAATCCGCCCGGACCGAAACAACCTCGCGCAAGCCTGCCGTCTCAGCCATGGCCTGCCGCTCGGCGGCCGAGGCCTCGAGCTTGCGATGCAGGCCGGTGTCCGGGATCTGTGCAACGATGACGGGCACCTGCCAGGGATCGGGCCCGGATGCGGTAATCGGTCGGCTCATGGCGTGACATCCTCAGGGAGCGCTGGGGGAAACTTGAAAGACGCGGCCAACAATGCGGCCTCGCCGGTCCGGGCGAGGTCGGCCTCGGCAGCCCTGGCATAGGCCGCGAGCCGCTGCGCCTGGTCCATGCCGGCCCCATTCAAGATATTCTTGCAGATCGCCGACGCCAGCGCCTCGCCGCCGCTTTCCATGGCCTGATCGTAGGCCTGGACCCGGCCGTAAAACGCCTCGCCGAAGGCCCGCATCCGCTTCGGCACGGTCTGGTCGCCTATCCCCATCTCGCGCAGATTGTCGTCCATATCCTCGCAGAAGCGGTCGAACAGCGCCTGCGACAGCTCGGTGGCGCCCTGAACCGTGCGCAGACGGCGCAGCAGCAGCCAGAGGTGCAGCAGCAACAGATCGAAACGCCCGTTAACGGTATCCGGCACGCCCAAGTCTCGGTAAAATATGGGTTCTCGCGCCTGCGTCACGATCATGCCATAGATGGCTTCAATGGTGCCCGGCGAGGCTAGGCGGGGTTTCCTGAAGTGATTGAACGGCCAAAGCATTGTGGTTTCCGCAAGCGGGCGCGCGCGTGTTGCATTCAGAGCCTCCGCCCGGTACTTCAGCGCCTCGCGCGACGCAAGGGGACGGAATCAGTTCCGCTATGACGATAACGAACCAGACCAGCCTGCGTGCAGACAAGCGGCGCGGCCTTCAAGCACGTTGGCGCGGCTTGCGCCTGTTCGCGGCCGCGGCCCTGGTTGGGGCTGCGCTTGCGGGCTGCACCGGCGAGCAGTTCCAGAAGGGTTACATCCTGCCGCCCAACGCGCTGGAGCAGATCCCGATTGGCGCGAGCCAGGACCAGGTGCTGATCGTGATGGGCACCCCCTCCACCGTCGCAACCCTCGACGGCGAGGTGTTCTATTACATCTCGCAGCGCTCGGAGCGCATGGTCGCCTTCATGAATCAGAAGGTGGTCGATCAGCGCGTCATCGCGGTCTATTTCGACAAGAACCGGCGCGTGCGCCGGCTTGCGAATTACGGCCTGCAGGACGGCAAGATCTTCGACTTCATCAGCCGCACCACGCCGACGTCGGGCCAGGAGATGAGCTACCTCACGCCGATCTTCAAGCTGCTCAGCTTTAACTGAGCCTTCAGCCTGCGGCTTCGTGCGGCTTGCCGTTGCGCGTCCTGTTCCATACGCTCCATGCAAAACAAGATGCAGGGAGTGGATTCGTGCCCAAACAATTGTTGTCCCGCCGTCGCGTGCTCACCGGTGCTGCCGCCCTCTCGGCCGCAGCGATCCTGCCGCGATCGAGCCTGGCGGACTGGAAGCCCACCGAGAACGTCCGCCTCGTCGTGCCGGCTGCCGCCGGCGGTTCGACCGACGTGATGGGGCGGCTTCTGGCCGCGCACCTGCAAACCGCCTGGGGCCAATCGGCCGTGGTGGAAAATCGCTCCGGCGGCGGCGGCACGATCGGCACGGCCGAGGTGGTCCGCGCCAAGCCGGACGGCCACACCATCCTGATCGGCAATCCCGGCCCGAACGCGATCGCCTACAGCATCTTCAAGAATCTCACCTACAAGCCGGACCAGCTCCAGCCGGTCTCCAACATGATCCGGATCCCGAACATCGTCTCGGCTCATCCCAAGACCGGCATCAAGTCGATCGCCGAGCTGGTCGCCTATCTCAAGGCCAATCCGGACAAACTCAGCTACGCCTCCTCCGGCGTCGGCCAGAGCCCTCACCTCACCGGCGCCTGGTTCCTGCAGCTCACCGGCCTGAAGATGACGCACATCCCGTTCCGCGGCGCCGGTCCCGCGCTCCAGGCGGCGCTCGCCGGCGACATCCAGATCCTGTTCGACAATCTCTATCCGAGCCTGCCGCAGGTGCAGAACGGCACCCTGACCGGCCTCTGCGTCACCACGACCGAGCGTAGCGACCTTGCGCCGAACCTGCCGACCATGCGCGAGAGCGCGCCGGAGCTTGCGGCTTTCGACGTCTCGTCGTGGTTCTCGGTGTTCCTGCCGAAGGGTGTGCAGCCCGCCGTTGTCGAAGCGCTCAACCTTCAAGTGAAGGCGATGCTCGAGCGCGACGACATCAAGAAGAACATCGTGGCCATGGGCGCCCGCGCCGACTACGGCACGCCCGACCAGTTTGCCGCCTTCGTGGACGCCGAGACCAAGAAGTTCGCCGGCATCATCCAGAAGGAAGGGCTGCAGATGGACGTGCAGTAGGCCCCGCTTGTGGCGCTGGGGATTTGAACCAGTTGAATGCTAAGAGGACGGCCGCCGCCAGCGCGACTGCCAACATTGTGCGAGGCCCGGATTGCCCGGAGCCCCTTTGCGTCTTGCCGCAAGTTGGACAAACACTGTCGGCCGCCAACATGTCGCAGCCGCACCGGATACATCTGGTCGTCTCGAACTTCATGGCGACGCTCCCGCAAAGCGGATAACAAAACCCGCGGTTTGCACCGCGGGTTTGTCGCAGGAAAGCTGCCTCTGGTTCAGTGCGCGAGGATCGCCAGCAGCAGCAGCGCCACGATGTTCGTGATCTTGATCATCGGGTTCACCGCGGGACCTGCCGTGTCCTTGTAGGGATCGCCGACGGTGTCACCGGTCACGGCCGCCTTGTGGGCATCACTGCCCTTGCCGCCGTAATGGCCGTCCTCGATGTACTTCTTGGCGTTGTCCCAGGCACCGCCGCCCGAGGTCATGGAGATTGCGACGAAAAGGCCCGTCACAATCACGCCGAGCAGCATGGCGCCGACGGCGGAGAACGCGGCCGACTTGCCGACGGCACCGCCACCTGCGATCGCGTAGATCACGAAATAGACGAAGATCGGCGACAGCACCGGCAGCAGCGACGGAATGATCATTTCTTTGATCGCCGCCTTGGTCAGCAGGTCGACGGCCCTGCCGTAGTCCGGCTTGTCCGTGCCCTGCATGATGCCGGGCTTCTCGCGGAACTGGCGCCGCACTTCCTCGACGATCGCGCTGGCCGCACGGCCCACGGCGGTCATGCCCATCGCGCCGAACAGATACGGCAGCAGGCCGCCGAACAAGAGGCCGACGACGACGTAAGGATTGTTGAGCGAGAAGTCGGGCAGTACGCCCTGGAAGTACGGATACTTCGCGGCGTTGGCGATGAAGAATTTGAGGTCTTCATTGTAAGCCGCGAACAGCACCAGGGCGCCGAGACCGGCGGAGCCGATCGCATAGCCCTTGGTGACCGCCTTGGTGGTGTTGCCGACCGCGTCGAGCGCGTCGGTGGACTTGCGGACTTCCTTCGGAAGACCGGCCATTTCGGCTATGCCGCCGGCATTGTCGGTGACCGGGCCGAAAGCGTCGAGCGCCACGACCATGCCAGCCAGCGCCAGCATGGTGGCGGTCGCAATCGCAATGCCGAACAAGCCGGCAAGGCTGTAAGTGACGAGAATGCCGGCGATGATCACCAGCGCCGGACCAGCGGTGGATTCCATCGAGATCGCCAGGCCCTGGATCACGTTGGTGCCGTGACCGGTAACCGACGACGCCGCGATCGACTTGACCGGGCGATAATCGGTGCCGGTATAGTATTCGGTGATCACGATGATCAGCCCGGTAACGACGAGGCCGACGACGCCGCACTCGAACAGCGCCATGCCGGTATACTTCACGCCTTCCAGCGGGCCGAAACCGATCAGCCAGTAGATGACGCCGGCAACGCCCACGATCGACAGCACGCCGGTCGCGATCAGGCCCTTGTAGAGCGCACCCATGATCGACTGGCTGGCGCCGAGCTTGACGAAGAAGGTGCCGATGATCGAGGTGATGATGCAGACGCCGCCAATGGCGAGCGGCAGGGTCATCATGTTCACCAGCAGCGGCGAGGTCGCGAAGAAGATCGCGGCGAGCACCATGGTGGCGACCGCAGTCACCGCATAGGTCTCAAACAGGTCGGCCGCCATGCCGGCGCAGTCACCGACATTGTCACCGACGTTGTCGGCGATGGTCGCCGGGTTGCGCGGATCGTCCTCAGGAATGCCGGCCTCGACCTTTCCGACGAGATCGCCGCCGACGTCAGCACCCTTGGTGAAGATGCCGCCGCCGAGACGGGCGAAGATCGAGATCAGCGAGGCGCCGAAGCCGAGCGCCACCAGCGCATCGACGACGACACGGTCGTTGGCCTTCAGCCCCATGCCGTGCGTGAGATAGGCGAAATAGATGGTAACGCCGAGCAGTGCGAGACCCGCGACTAGCATGCCGGTGATGGCGCCCGCCTTGAAGGCGAGCTCGAGGCCGCCGGCAAGCGATGTCGTCGCCGCCTGCGCGGTGCGCACATTGGCGCGAACCGAGACGTTCATACCGATGAAGCCCGCCGCGCCCGACAACACCGCACCGATCAGGAAGCCGATCGCAACCAGCATGCCGAGGAAGTAGGCCAGCAGGGCGAAAATCACGACGCCAACCATGCCGATCGTCATGTACTGTCGCTTGAGATAGGCCTGCGCGCCCTCGGCCACCGCAGCCGCGATTTCCTGCATGCGCGGAGACCCCGCATCCGCACTCAAAACCGAAGACGTCGCCCAGATCGCGTAGACGACGGAAAGCACTCCGCAGAGCACAATCAACCATAATGCTGTCATGTGATTTTTTGCCTCAGATCCTTGATGAACGTACCCCCGGCGCCTTTTGTTTTTCCGTCGTGCGGTGCGGCGCCTTGATTTTGAACAAGGCCGCTCCTTGCCCGAAGGCGCGGCCCTAGTCGGTCACGACCTTGCCAAAATCAAATTGAGGGTGCAACGCCAGATAAGCCCGAAAAGCCGATCTCGGCAGGTATTTAGCCGGTCTTGGCAGCCCGGACGCCGGTTTGGCGCAATTCCTAGAAGTGGCTGTAGGACAGTCGCTTCAAGACCAG
Organism: Bradyrhizobium sp. 76; assembly: GCF_023073025.1. Classification (NCBI taxonomy): domain Bacteria; kingdom Pseudomonadati; phylum Pseudomonadota; class Alphaproteobacteria; order Hyphomicrobiales; family Nitrobacteraceae; genus Bradyrhizobium; species Bradyrhizobium sp. 76. Next base: position 390,627 of record NZ_JADPIS010000015.1, on the reverse strand, counting down.
CTCCTGGCCCTGCCCGTCCAGGAAGCGCGGCCGCTCATGGCCCGCGACGATCGTGCCGATGGCCGTGACGGCAAGGCCGGCCGCCCGCCCCAAGGCAATCAGTGCGTCGCCTTGCGCCGGCGGAACGGTGCACAGCACCTCGTAATCGTCCCCCCCGGCCAGCAGCGTCTCAACGGAAACGACCTTGCCTGCGATCAGGCCGGCGGCAGCGGCCGAGAGCGGCACGCTGGTCACCTCGATCGTGGCCGAGACGCCTGACGCCGCACAGAGCTTGGTCAGGTCTCCTGCAAGCCCGTCGGAGACATCCATCGCAGCCGTTGCATGGTCACGCACGCCGTGCGCGAGAGCATTGCGCGGCTGCGGCACGCGATAGCGCGAGATCAGCGTCTCGCGCGCGTGCGGATCGGAGGCCAGCGCATTCGCCACCGCGCCGCCCTTCAGCACATCGAGGCCAAGCGCGGCGTCGCCGATCGTCCCCGTCACCAGAATACGGTCGCCCGGCTGGGCGCCGGCGCGGCCGACCATCCGCCCCTGCGGCACGCGGCCAAAGGCGGTGATCGAGATCATCTGCGGCCCCGGCGTCGACACCGTATCGCCGCCGAGCAGTGGACAAGCGAAGGTTTTCGCATCCTCGCCGAGCGCGTCCGCAAACGGCCTGAGCCAGGCGTCTTCCCTGCTGCGCAGCGCCAGTGTCAGCACGAAGCCGGCCGGCACGGCGCCCTTGGCAGCGAGATCGGACAGGTTCACCCGCAGCGCCTTGCGCGCGATGGTATCGGGCGGATCGCTGGCAAGATAATGCACACCCTCGACCACCGCGTCGGTGGTGACGACGATGTCGCTGCCGAGTGCCTGCAGGATGGCGGCATCGTCCACCAGCCCGAGCGCGCCGGGATCAGTCGCCAGCGGCTTGAAATAGCGCGCAATGAGGGAGTCTTCGGCGGAGGGATTGTGCGGGCTGGTCATTAGCTCGATCCGTAATCTCCCCGCCGTCATTGCGAGCCAAGCGAAGCAATCCAGACTGCCTCCGGAGATACAGTCTGGATTGCTTCTCGCTACGCTCCTCGCAATGACGATCCCATGGCTACCCCCGCCCGAACTCGTCACCGCGAAACTGGCGGCCGATCTGGTCGAGCACAGCGTTGACCATGCCGGTCTCCTCGCGATCGACGAAGGCGTTGGCGACGTCGACATATTCGGACACGACGACGCGGCCCGGCACGTCCTTGCGATGTTCCAATTCGTAGGCCCCTGCCCGCAGCACCGCGCGCAGGATCGCTTCGATGCGCTTCAACGGCCAGCCCTTCGACAGCGCCTCGTCGATCAGCGGATCGAGCTTCTTCTGGTCGCGCACGACGCCGGAAACGACGTCGCGGAAGAACGCCGCTTCCGCCGGGAGATATGTATCGCCCTCGACCTCGTTGCCGAGCCAGTGGCTCTCGAACTCCGCAAAAATGTCGTTGATGCCGGCACCACCGATATCCATCTGGTACAGCGCCTGCACGGCTGCGAGCCGCGCCGCACCGCGCCGGTTCGCTTTCTTCTCCGTGCCAGCCGGCGGCTTCTTGCTGTTGTCAGCCATGATCAAGCCCGCGCCAGCCGGCGCTTTATGCGCAGCATCGCAATCGCGGCCCGCGCGGCATCGCCGCCCTTGTTCAACTCGCTGGCACGCGCCCGCGCCCAGGCCTGCGCCTCGGTGTTGACGGTGAGGATGCCGTTGCCGAGCGGCAGCTTGCGCGCCACCGCCAAGTCCATCAGTGCGCGGGAGGATTCCTGCGAAACGATCTCGAAATGGATGGTGTCGCCACGGATCACGCAGCCGAGCGCGATCGCGGCGTCGTAGGGCTTGCCATTGGCGGCCGCGGCATCAACCGCGATGGCGATCGCCGCAGGAATCTCCAGTGCGCCGGGAACCGTGATGACGTCGTGGGTCAGACCGGCCGCCTTCAGCTCGGCCACCGCGCCTTCGAGCATCGCGTCCTGGAGATCATCATAGAACCGTGCCTCGACAATCAGCGCGCGTGCGCCGGAAATGTCGGTCTGGTCCTTCAGGGGTGCGCGCCGCGCGTCTGCCATCGTCAAATCCGTTCCACAGGGGTTGGCGCTATGTAGTCGCCACCAGCGGGTAAGCCAAGTTCAAAGACGCCGTCACTTCATTTCCGTCAGCCGCGCCGCGTAGCGGGCCATCAGATCAACCTCGATATTGACCTCATCCCCCGCTTTCCAGCCGCCGATCGTCGTGACCGTCAGGGTGTGCGGGATGATCAGCACGGAAAAGGTCACGTCCTTCACCGTATTAACCGTCAGCGAGACGCCGTCGAGCGTGATCGAGCCCTTGGTCGCGATGAACCGCGCCAGCTCCCGCGTCGTGGAGAGCTCGAATCGCGCCATCTCGGGCAGGTCCTCGCGGCCGACGAGGGTCGCGATGCCATCGGCATGGCCGGCGACGATATGCCCGCCAAGCTCGTCGCCGATCTTGAGCGCACGCTCGAGATTGAGCCTGGTGCCGACCCTCCAGTGCTTGGCGGTCGTTAGCGCCAGCGTCTCGGCCGCGGCATCGACGTCGAACCAGGTCCTCTGAGCAGAGTCCTTGCCGCCTTCGACACCAGAAGCAACCACCGTCAGGCAGACGCCATTGCAGGCGATCGAGGCGCCGTCCGCAATGGTGGTCTGGTCGTAGCGGCAGGCGATGCGCAGCCGGTGCAACTGGCCCCGCGCTGTCGGCGTGAAGCCGACGATCTCGCCGATATCGGTGACAATGCCGGTGAACATTACGCGCGCTCGTAGATGGTGAGAGTATCCTTGTCGAAGGTCTCGCTAGCATGAACCTTATAGGCCTGCGACTGCGTGATTTTCGACAGGGGCAATGCAGCGAGCGCATCCACCCCGTCAGCGCCCACCGCATCCGCGCCGCGGAACAGACATATTTCGTCAACGAGGTCAGCGGCGATGAAGGACGCCGCAACGCGGCTGCCGCCCTCGACCATCAGCCGCGTGATGCCCTTCCCGGCCAATGCATGCAGCACTGCCGCAAGATCGAGTCCCGAGGCGTTGCCGGGCGGCACGCGGATCACCTGCGCGCCGGCAGCACCGAGCCGCGTGGCGGCCGCGGCCTCCGCGAGCTCAGAACCCATCACCCACAGCGGAATCTCGCGCGCGGAGCCTACGAGCCTGCTCGCGCCGGGAATGCGCAGGCTCTGATCGAGCACCACGCGCACCGGCGAGCGCGCCGCCATGCCCGGCAAGCGGCAGTCGAGCTGCGGATCGTCCGCCAGCACCGTGCCGATGCCGACCAGGAGGGCGTCGCTCGAGGCGCGCAGGAGATGCACCCGGTCGCGCACCGCCTCGCCGGTAATCGCGACCGGCTTGCCCCCGGCCGCGCCGATCTTGCCGTCGGGCGAGACCGCGAGCTTCAGGATCACATGCGGGCGATGATCCCTGATGCGGCGGAAATGCCCGGCGTGGTCGAAGGCGGCTTCGCGCGCGCACAGACCCACATCCACCACGATGCCGGCGGCGCGCAGGCGCGCATGACCCTGACCGGCGACTTCCGGATTGGGATCTTCGATCGCGGCCACCACACGCTTGATGCCGGCGGCAATCACGGCGTCGGCGCACGGTGGCGATTTGCCGAAATGCGAGCACGGCTCCAGCGTGACGTAGAGCGTGGCGCCGCGCGCGGCCTCGCCTGCGCGCCGCAGCGCTTCAGGCTCGCCATGCGGTCGTCCGCCTGGTTGGGTCCAGCCGCGGCCGACGATCACGCCATCCTTGACGATGACGGCACCGACGGCGGGATTGGGCAAGGTACGTCCCTGCCCGCGCCTGCCGAGCGCCAGCGCAAGCTCCATGAAGCGCCGGTCGGCATCCCTGGACTCGCGCGCCTTCTGCGCGAATTGATCCTCCAGGATGCGGAAGATCATTTGCGGATCGCGGCGAGCCGCGCTTCCTCCTCACCGGAGAGCTCGCCGAGCACGTCGGCGAAATCCTTGGCCTCGCGGAAATTGCGGTAGACCGAGGCGAAGCGGACATAGGCAACATCGTCGAGCGTGCGCAGATGCTCCATCACGGTCTCGCCGATCACTTCGGAGGAGATTTCAGCCTCGCCCCCGGTCTCGAGCTCGCGCACGATGGTGGAGACCATCTTCTCCACCCGCTCCGGCTCGACCTGCCGCTTGCGCAAGCTGATCGACACCGAGCGCATCAGCTTGTCGCGGTCGAACGGCACGCGGCGGCCGTTGCGCTTGATCACCGTGAGCTCGCGCAGCTGCACGCGCTCGAAGGTGGTGAAGCGGAAATTGCAGGCGACGCACACGCGTCGCCTGCGGATCACGGAAGAGTCCTCGGTCGGACGCGAGTCCTTCACCTGCGTATCGAGACTGTTGCAGTTCGGGCAGCGCATCCGTTGACCTTGACCGGTTTTCTTGGACCTTACTGATAGATCGGGAAACGGTCGGTGAGCGCCTTGACCCGCTCCTTGATCGCGGCTTCCACCAGCGGCGCCTTGCCGTCGGAGGACTGCGCGATCGCGTTGAGGACTTCGGCGATCATACCGGCGACCTGCTGGAATTCAGCGACTCCGAAGCCGCGGGTGGATGCCGCAGGCGTGCCCAGCCGAATACCGGAGGTGACAAACGGCGACTCGGGGTCGAAAGGAATACCGTTCTTGTTGCAGGTGATGGCAGCGCGAACCAGCGCCTTCTCCGAGGCGTTGCCCTTCAGGCCCTTCGGCCGGAGGTCAACCAGCATCAGATGGTTATCGGTGCCACCGGAGACAATATCGAACCCGTGGCCCTTCATCGCCTCGGCCAGCGCCTTGGCGTTCTCGACGACGTTCTTGGCATAGACCTTGAAGTCCGGCCGCAGTGCCTCGGCAAAGGCGACTGCCTTCGCCGCGATCACATGCATCAGGGGGCCGCCCTGCAGGCCCGGGAAGATCGCCGAGTTGAATTTCTTGGTCAGCGCCTCGTCATTCCACAGCATCAGGCCGCCGCGCGGACCGCGCAGCGATTTGTGGGTCGTGGTGGTGGTGATGTGAGCATGCGGCACCGGCGAGGCATGCACGCCGCCGGCGACGAGACCGGCGAAGTGCGCCATGTCGACCAGGAGATACGCGCCGACGCTGTCCGCGATCTCGCGGAAGCGCTTGAAGTCCCAGGCGCGCGAATAAGCCGAGCCGCCGGCCACGATCAGCTTCGGCTTGACCTCCTCGGCCTGCTTGGCGACCGCGTCCATGTCGATGATCTGGTCCTCGCGGCGCACGGTGTAGTGCGCGGCCTTGAACCACTTGCCGCTCATGTTGACGGGGGAGCCGTGGGTGAGATGGCCGCCGGCCGCAAGATCGAGGCCCATGAAGGTGTCGCCGGGCTGAAGCAGCGCCAGAAACACCGCCTGGTTCATCTGGCTGCCGGAGTTCGGCTGCACGTTGGCGAAGTTGGCGCCGAACAGCTTCTTGGCGCGATCGATCGCGAGGTTCTCGGCGACGTCGACCCACTCACAACCGCCGTAGTAGCGCGCGCCCGGATAGCCTTCCGCATATTTGTTGGTCATCACCGAACCCTGCGCTTCCAGCACGGCACGGCTGACGATGTTCTCGGAGGCGATCAGCTCGACCTCGTGACGCTGGCGGCCGAGCTCGCCCTTGATGGCGGCTGCGATTTCCGGGTCAGCCTGCTCGAGCGAGGCGGTGAAAAACGAATCGGGCGCGGAGGCGGTTTTGGCGAAGGTCATCTTGCGAATATCTCCACCGCCGCAGCCTTTTGGCGGGCTACGGGCGGGTCTGGTGTGGCGATCGGAAGCGGCGAGCGCGATCTACCACATCGCCCGCAACAGGCCAAGTAGTTGCGGGTCGGACCGGTGATTTATGCAAGATATGGTGGGATTGGAGGATTTGGACCACGGGGCGGTATCCGGTCGTCCGTGTCCTGAAAGGCCTGCTTTGGGCTTGAAAGGCCGCGCGGGTGCGAGCCAGCCTCTACAGCCCGGTATACCCCGCCTTCACGGGATCCACGCTGCCGTCGAGCTGCCGCAGATAGGTGAGGCCGCAAACCGTCAACCTGTGGGTGTCCTTCTCGCCGGCTTCCATCAACGTATTGAGGTAGTTAGTCACCTTTTCCCGCGCCTCCGCGCTCGCCGCAGACGTGCGGTTGGCGAGCAAATCGTAGGTATGCATGATCCGGTCGATGGCAGCTTCCATGGCACCCTCTGGTTCTTGCCGCGTTTGGGGGTTGAGATCAGGCAACCGCTTTGGCCTCGGACTGCGCCTCGAAGCTGACGATGGCCTTGTTGGCCAGCCTGATCTTGTTGAATTCGCCGTGCTGGAGCAGCTTGATGACGATCTCGAGCAGGCTTTCGTCGGTGACGAGGGTGTCGCGGATCGCGCCGGAGCGGCGAAGATAGTTGGCGGCGATGGCATAGGCCTCGCTCACGAGTTCCACGTTCATCACCCCCACGCCACGCTCGACCAGCATCGTCAGCCTCCGATCCGGAGGAGATAAGTGCCGAACCGGGAACTCGTTCCATGGAATCGGGGATTTTTTTCGCAACCGCGAAATTGAAAAACGCACCGGTCCGGACACAGCCGGGCCGGCGCGCTTGGGGAAGCTCAGGCACGTTGGGAGGCTTGCCGGTCTTGTTGTGGGCCGGCCTGGCCTTGTCCCGTCGAAAAGAACTCAGAGACGATACAGGATCTGGTCGGTCCAGAACCGTTCGAGGCGGTGCAGCGACTTGTTGAGGGTCGAGAACTCCTCGCCCGAGATGCCACCGACCTGCTCCACCGTCTTGACGTGCTTCTGGTAGAGCGAGTCGACGATGCGGCGGACTTCCTGGCCCTGCGGCGTCAGGCGGATGCGCACCGAGCGGCGATCGACGCGCGAGCGCTGATGATCGAGGAAGCCGAGCTCGACGAGCTTCTTCAGATTGTAGGAGACGTTGGAGCCGAGATAATAACCGCGCGTGCGCAGTTCGCCCGCGGTCAGCTCCTTGTCGCCGATGTTGTAGAGCAGCAGCGCCTGCACCGAGTTGATGTCCGCACGGCCGCGGCGATCAAACTCGTCCTTGATCACGTCGAGCAGCCGGCGATGCAGCCGCTCCACCAGAGTCAAGGCTTCCAGATAGAGCGTCTGCACCGAACCCTGCTGGCCGGAGACGCGCTCTGCGGTATCTGCCGCAGTTGCGACGGCTTTCATCATGACACTTCCCCTGTTGTCGTTTTTATCGACACTCATTCGACGAAACTTGTGTCCCGTCTGATAGGTGCAACTTAAGGGGCTCGTTTGAAGATCGGCTTAAATAAGAGAATAAAGAGATCATGAATTTAAGACAGTGAATTGCGGATTAAGCCTGTGCCACAAGCACTTTTCGCAACTCTCTGTTGACTCTCGCAAGGTCCTGTTCACCCTCCGTCCGCCCCGATTGTCGCATTCCAGAACAGCCCCGCCCCGTTTCGAAACGGCCGCGTAAGAGCTGTGGCGGAACACGCTGGTTAGCGAAAACTTACGTCGAATTTTACGCAACCAACCGTCAACCAAGCGCGACATTCTCCTGTCCCGGACCAGCACAGCGAAGCGGAGCGCAGAGCCGGGACACGAGAGTTTGCTATGGTGGCCGTTCGCGGGCGGCCATCCAGGCGAGTGCGAGATAGGCCGCCAGCATGAAGGCTTCGACCCCGACCACAATCAGGCTGCCGCCGTAGATGCCCGGGAACATCAGTTCGATCACCGCCATCGACACCACGGTCGTCAGCCACACCACGGCGCCCCAGGGCGTCGCCAGCCACAGCCCGACCGCGGCAACGAGTTCGATCACGGCGAAGTAGATGGTCGAGGCCTGCCAGGCCATCGACTGGTTCTCGAACGCCTCGTCCTCACCGCCGACGAAGCCCGTCACCTGCGCCCAATGGTAGAGGCCCTTGAGGATCGAGAGCAGCGCCATCACCCGCAGGAACAGCACGAGCCGGCGCGTCCAGACATTGTCGTCGGACTCAGCTCGCTCCGACGAGATCGCCGCCACCAACATTGCGCTGTCTCTGGCATTGTCTCGGACGGCGTCCCTGGCACTGTCGCGGGCCACATCGCGGGTGGAGATCTCGGACATGCCCCCTTCTGGCTGCTTTGCCCCGCAAAATCAATCGGCTGCCATCTTTTGCGACAGGTCAACCCGCGGTGACGGGAACCGTGCGAGCTGGTATAAGAATAATTCCAGCCGGAGGAAGAGTGATGGCGATCAAATACGGGCGTCCGATCGAATTGCGCGAAGTCTCGCGCCGGGATGGCACTGGGGCCTCCCCTGCCCTCGATCTGACCGTGCGCCCGCGCCGCAACCGCAAGGCCGAATGGGCACGGCGCATGGTGCGCGAGAACGTGCTCACGACGGACGATCTGATCTGGCCGCTGTTTCTGATCGACGGCAACAACAAGCGCGAGCAGATCGCCTCGATGCCGGGCGTCGAGCGTCTCAGCGTCGACCAGGCCGTGCGCGACGCCGAACGCGCGATGAAGCTCACCATTCCCTGTCTCGCGCTGTTTCCCTACACCGACCCGTCCCTGCGCGACGAGGAGGGCTCGGAAGCCACCAACCCGAACAATCTGGTCTGCCAGGCGGTGCGCGCGATCAAGAAGGAGTTTCCGGAGATCGGCATTCTCTGCGACGTCGCGCTCGATCCCTTCACCAGTCACGGCCATGACGGCCTGATCTCCGACGGCAAGATCCTGAACGACGAGACGGTCGCCGTGCTGGTGCGTCAGGCGCTGGTGCAGGCCGAAGCCGGCTGCGACATCATCGCGCCCTCCGACATGATGGACGGCCGCGTCGCCGCGATCCGCGAGGGCCTGGATCGCACCGGGCTGCTTGACGTGCAGATCATGGCCTATGCCGCAAAATACGCCTCCGCCTTCTACGGCCCGTTCCGCGACGCCATCGGCTCGGCCAAGACGCTCACTGGCGACAAACGCACCTATCAGATGGACAGCGCCAACACCGACGAGGCGCTGCGCGAGGTCGAGCTCGACATCGCCGAGGGCGCCGACATGGTGATGGTCAAGCCCGGCATGCCCTATCTCGACGTCGTCCGCCGCGTGAAGGACACGTTCGCAATGCCGACCTTCGCCTACCAGGTGTCCGGCGAATACGCGATGATCGCGGCCGCCGCCAACAACGGCTGGCTCGACGGCGACCGCGCCATGATGGAGAGCCTGCTCGCCTTCAAGCGCGCCGGCGCCGACGGTGTGCTGAGTTATTTCGCACCGAAGGCGGCGGAGAAGCTGCGGGCACAGGGGTAGACCCCAAGGTCGTCCCGGCGAAGGCCGGGCACATGTGTCTCTTCATCGTCGTCCTGGCGAAAGCCAGGACCCACACCGCGTGATCTCTCGATTCCGATCGGTCGCAGTACCGACGATCAATCTTCGCCAAACATCTCCTTGGGGTAATGGCTCCTGGCTTTCGCCAGGACGACACCGAGGGCGTGCCACCACGACTTCCGCCGCCCCCGAATCGCCGGAATATTTCGGCTTGTTAATCCCGGCGCCCTTGGCACGCGGACGGCCTGTTCCCATGTCCTGCCACGGGAGTCCTGCCACGGGAGTTTCCCTCGGGAGAACGGTTATGTCGTATTCGGACTCGGGCAATGCCTGGCGCAATGACGGTGGGGCGCAGCCGCACGCCTACGATCCCTATCTGCACCCGGAACTGTTCCGCGGCGTTGCGACGCGGCGGGTGTTCGCCTTCCTGATCGACATGGTCGTGATCTCGGTGCCGGTGATCCTCGGCTACCTCTTCATTGCGGTGTTCGGCGTGGTCACGCTCGGCATCGGCTGGGCGCTTTTCTGGCTGGCTTGGCCGGCCTCCGTGATCTGGGCCATCGTCTATTACGGCGCCTGCATCGGCGGTCCGTCGTCCGCGACCATCGGCATGCGCGTGATGGATCTTGAATTGCGCACCTGGTACGGCGCGCCCGGCTATTTCGTGCTCGGGGCCACCCACGCCGTGCTGTTCTGGGTGACCGTCTCGTTCCTGTCGCCTTTCGTCGTCCTGGTCGGCCTCTTCAACGGCCGCAGGCGCTTGCTGCAGGATTTCGTGTTGGGAACGGTCGTGATCAACAATTCCGTTCGTGCGCCGGTGCCTCAAGGCGCCAGGACCTACTGATCAGCGACCTTTCGATCAAGGACCTACTGATCAACCAACCTGGATCAAGAACCTATCAACCTGGACCCGCTATGCTGTCCGATCTGACCTGCCGAGTAGACCGATTGACCGGGGGCTTTCGTGGCGCGATGCTGATGCACATTTTGGAGGCCCACGACGTCCCTTGACCCAGCACTCGCGCGACACCCCACAATTTTACCTCACGGCGCCCTCCCCCTGCCCCTATCTGCCGGGCCGGCACGAGCGCAAGGTGTTTACGCACCTCGTAGGTGAGCGCGCCGGTGACCTCAACGACCTCCTGACCCACGGCGGCTTCCGTCGCAGCCAGTCGATCGCCTACCGTCCCGCCTGCGACCAGTGTCGCGCCTGCGTCTCGGTCCGGGTGATCGCCAACGAGTTCCGCCCCTCCCGCAACTTCCGCAAGGTGATCGCGCGCAACGCCGACATCATCGGCGAGCAGCGCAGCGCGGTGCCGACATCCGAGCAATATTCGGTGTTCCGCGCCTATCTCGATTCCCGTCACCGCCATGGCGGCATGGCCGACATGACCGTGCTCGACTACGCCATGATGGTCGAGGACAGCCACGTCGAGACCCGTATCATCGAGTACCGCAAGCGCGGTCCCGACAGCGGCATCACCGGCCGGGGCGAAGAGCTGATTGCGGTCGCGCTGACCGACGTGCTCAGCGACGGCCTGTCGATGGTCTATTCGTTCTTCGAGCCGGGCGAAGTCAGCCGCTCGATGGGCACCTTCATGATCCTCGACCACATCGCTCGGGCGCGCCGGCAGGGATTGCCTTACGTCTATCTCGGCTACTGGATCGAGGGCTCCAAGAAGATGGACTACAAGGCCCGCTTCCTGCCCCAGCAGCGCCTCGCGCCGTCAGGCTGGCTGCGCATTGACGCGCAAGGCGATGCGACGTCCGAGCCGCAGGATTGATCGGCATACCCGTTCGCCTGCGGGCGACCAATATGCAAGGGCCGTAAGCAGAAGAGACTACGGAGGCATCCTTGTCCCGGACTTACGATCTAATCGCACAGGCCATTATCGAACGACTTCAGGTGCACTGCTCGTATCAGGGTCACCCGCGTGCCATTTGTCCCGCGTTGCTTGGCCATACGAACGGCGAGGAATACACACTTGCCTTCCAATTCTCTGGCGGCTCCAGCAAAGGACTTCCTCGCGCAGGCGACTGGAAGTGCCTAAAGATCGCCGAGATGAGGAAGGTCGAGCTTCGTTCAGGCAAGTGGCACGCCGGCTCGAGTCATCGCGAAAGTCAGCAATGCGTGAAAGAGGTCGACCTCGACGTCAATCCGCTCAGCCCATACAAGCCGAAACGCCGTCACGGCCCTGATTGATCACCCGAACAGCGTATCCGCGAGCAGCTTCAGGTTCAAAACCACGATGATGCCGGCAACGATCCAAGCGATCGCCGCGACCCACGCCGGGATTACGAACTTGCCCATCTTGCGGCGGTCCGAGACGAACCGCACCAGCGGGATCACGGCGAAAGGCAGCTGCATCGACAACACGACCTGGCTGAATACCAGCAGATCAGCCGTGCCGCGTTCGCCATAGATCGCGGTGACGACGATCACGGGAATGATCGCGATGCCGCGCGTCAGCAACCGGCGCGCCCAGCTCGGCAGGCGCAAATCGAGAAAGCCTTCCATCACGATTTGGCCGGCAAGCGTCGCCGTCACCGTTGAATTCAGGCCCGAGGCGAGCAGCGCCACCGCGAACAGCGTCGAGGCGATGCCGAGCCCGAGCAGCGGCGACAGCAGCTCGAACGCCTGGCCGATCTCGGCGACATCCGAATGGCCGCTCTTGTGGAACGTTGCCGCGGCGACGACGAGGATCGCGGCGTTGATGAACAGCGCCAGCATCAGGGCGATGGTGGAATCCGTCGTCGCCCATTTGATCGCCTCGCGCCGGCCTTCGTCGTTGCGCTCATAGGCGCGCGTCTGCACGATCGAGGAATGCAGATAGAGATTATGCGGCATCACGGTGGCGCCGATGATGCCGATCGCGATGTAGAGCATCTCCGGGTTGGTGAAGATCTCGGTCTTCGGCACAAATCCCCTCAGCATCTCGGCCACCGGTGGTGCGGCCGCGGCAAGCTGGACCGTGAAGCAGACCGCGATCACAACGAGCAGTGCGATGACGAAAGCTTCGAGGAAACGGAAGCCACGGTTCATCAGGATGAGCAGCAAGAAGGCATCCAGTGCGGCGATCAGCGCGCCGCCGATCAGGGGAATGCCGAACAGCAGCTTCAGGGCGATCGCCGTGCCGATGACCTCGGCGAGATCGCAGGCGATGATCGCCGCCTCGCAGGCAAGCCAGAGCAGAAAATTCACGGCCGGCGAATAGGTCCCGCGGCAGGCCTGCGCGAGGTCGCGGTCGGTGACGATGCCGAGCCGTGCCGCCAGTGATTGCAGCAGGATCGCCATCAAATTCGAGAGCAGGATGACCGAGAGCAGCGTGTAGCCGAACTTCGATCCACCGGCGAGGTCGGTCGCCCAATTGCCGGGGTCCATGTAGCCGACCGACACCAGATAGCCCGGGCCGACAAAGGCGAGCAGGCGCCGCCACCACACCCCCGCGATGGGGAGGGCGACCGAGGCATTCACCTCGGCCAGGCTCTTGGTCGCAGGCGCGTCATTGCGCCAGCCGGCGGCATCTCGGGTCAGATCGGGAGAGCGAGCATCCATGCGGCGAGAATACCGAAGTCGAGCCTTATTGCAACTCATTTGCAACTGCATCTAGGCGGGTGCGTTCCGGTGGCGGTCGCTATGTGTCGCCCCTGTCGGGAAGCGGGTGGGTTTGGCCGTCATCAGAGGCGGATACTGGCGCCAACCCGACTTTGCAGGAAATGAGCCATGTCAAATCCCCCGCGCCTCCCCGAGACATTCAACCGCCTCGCCTGGTCGAACCTGGCGGCACAGTCGGCCGAACAGATCGCGCTGGCCGCGGCCCCCATCGTCGCGGTGCTGACGCTCGGCGTCGCCGAGGGCCAGACCGGCCTGCTCCAGACCGCGCTGACCCTGCCCTTCGTCCTGTTCGCGATACCGGCCGGCCTGCTGGCCGACCGCATCTCCCGCCGTTCGCTGATGGCGGGCGCCGAGGCGCTGCGGGCCGCGGCCCTTGCAGCGATCGTGCTGCTGCTGGCACTCGGCGCGCTCAATGTGCCGCTGCTGGCGCTGCTCGGCTTTGCCGCCGTGTGCGGCACCGTCGTCTACAGCGTGGCCGCGCCGGCGCTGGTGCCCTCCCTGGTGAGTTCGGACCTGTTGCCGGCAGCCAATGCGCGGATTGAGCTCGCACGCACCATCGCCTTCGCCAGCGGCCCTGCGCTCGGCGGCGTGCTGGTCGGGTGGTGGGGCGCGAGCCCGGCCTTCGGCTTTGCGGCCGCGCTGTCCGCGATCGCCGTCGTGCTGCTCTCCGGCATCTACGAGCCCGACCGCACGCCGGCCCCACGGCGGCATCCGTTCCAGGACATCCGCGAGGGCGCGGCCTTCGTATTTCATCATCCGCTGCTCCGGCCGGTGTTCATCACCCAGTTCATCTTCAACACCGGATGGTTTCTGCAGATCGCGGTGTTCGTGCCCTACGCCGTACGTCACCTCGGCCTGACCGCTGCCGGCATCGGCACCGTGCTGACGATGTACGGTGTCGGCATGGTGATCGGCGCGCTGTTCGCCACGCGCGTGATGAAGCGCATCGCGTTCGGCACGGTCGTCGGCCTCGGCCCCGTCACCGGCTTCGTCGCGGCGGTGGTGATGGCGCTGACGGTGCTGGTCCCCTCGCCCTGGCTTGCGGCCTTGAGCTTCTTCCTGCTCGGCGTCGGGCCGATCCTGTGGGTGATCTCGACCACGACGTTGCGTCAATCGGTAACGCCGCCGCGCCTGCTCGGCCGCGTCTCCGCCATCAACATCATGAGCTACGGCGCCCGCCCGGTCGGCTCGGCGCTGGGTGCGGTCGTCGGCGGCCTCTGGAGCGCGGAAGCGTGCCTCTATCTCGCCGCCGCCGTATTCGGCGTGCAGGCGCTGGTGATCTGGCTCTCGCCCGCCGTGGCGCTGGACCGGCAGCCGGACATGGTGGGCGATGAGGTGGCGGCGCGGTGTTAGCTGCACCGTCATTGCGAGCGAAGCGAAGCAATCCAGAATCCGTCCGCGGAGACAGTCTGGATTGCTTCGTCGCAAGAGCTCCTCGCAATGACGGAGTATGTTGAAGCAGCCAGCCTAGCCCGCCAGATACCGCTCGTAGCTCCCCGTCACCGGCTCGCTCGCGTCCACCTCCGGATCGAGCGTGTAGAGATCCTGCGCGCGGCCAATGCCACGCAGCGCATAGCGGCCGGTGGAGACGAGGTAGCGGCGGCCGGTGGCGTCGAGGCCCTTGTAGAATTCCGCCGAGGCCAGCAGCTCGCGATCGACCGAACGGCTCATCGAGGCGATGCGACTGACCTCGTTCACGGTCGGACCGACCACGGTGAAGTCGAGCCGGTCCTCGCTGCCGATATTGCCGTAGAAGACCTCGCCGACATGCAGGCCGATATAGGCGGACGTGGTGGGACGGCCCTCGGCCCCCCGCCTCAGGTTCAGCGCAGCGACGTTCTTGCGGAATAAATGCTCGGCGCGCAGCGCCGCGCGCCGGGCATGCGCCATGTCCTCGCCGGTGAACATCGCGAGCACGCCGTCGCCGATCAGCTTCAAGACGTCGCCACCGGCATCGTGGATCGCGTCGATCACGGCCTGCGCATAATCGTTAAGGAACGGGATGATCTCGTCGGGGCCAATGCTCTCGCTGATTCCGGTCGAGCCGCGCAGATCCGAATACCACAGCACGGCGTTGATGCGCTCGGTGACGCCGCGCGAGATACGTCCGCTCAAGACCTGCTCTGACGCATCGCGTCCGAGATAGACGCGGCCGAGCGTGCGCGCGATGTCGACCTGCTGCGCCGACTTGATCGCGAGCCCCAGCACCGGCACGAGGTCGCGCAGCGCGGCGAGCTCGCCTTCGGCGAAGCCGCTGTCACGTCGCGTTGTCCAGGAGGAGTAGAGGCAGTCCATCTGCCCGAGCGCTCCAGTCTCCCCGAAGCGGTGCACAAAGGCCAGGAAATGGCGGTGACCCGTTTCAGCGAGCTCGCCGATTTGCGAGAAATCGAGCGTGGGCGCGTCGGCGAGATCGATCACCATCTCGTCGTGACCATGCTCGAGCAAATGATAGAACACCGACCGGCGCCAATTGTTGGCCGCGTCGCCCTCGGCCGTCGAGCCGTATTCGACGACGTCGCTCTCGTTGGTCGGCGTATCGCTCCAGCGGAAGGCGCGCCCCTCGTAGATAGGGTGCAGCGTATCGATGACGACAAGCCCACGCGAGAGTTCCAGCCCCTCGGCGCGGCAGCGCTCGCAGAAGCCGCGCAGCAGTTCGGGTTCGGGCAGGCCGGTGAGCCCCTGGCCGGCCAACCAGTTCATCAGCGCAACGCGCGAGGTCAATTGCATGCGCCATTATGCCGTGCATTCGTGACGAGCGAAAGGCGGCGCGCGGACCTTGCGTCGCCAAGGCTCCCGCTCACGGCCAGGCTCCCGCCCGCGGCAGGTCGCATATGTCGCGGACGCTGTTGACGCGCTGCCGCCTCGGGCCGCAAATGCGAATGGTGACGCCGATCAGAAATACGGGGATATGAGCCAGCGCCAGCTTCCGATCATTCTGGCGCTCGGTACCACGCAGACCCTGGCCTGGGCCTCGAGCTACTATCTGCCGGCGCTGCTGGCCGATCCCATGGCGCGCGATCTCGGCATCTCCTCCAACTGGGTCTTTGGCGCGTTCTCGGCCTCGCTGGTGATCTCGGCGCTGCTCGGGCCGCGCATCGGGCGACAGATCGATCTGGTCGGCGGCCGGCAGGTCCTCTCGGTGTCGAACCTGACGATCGCCGCCGGCCTCGTTCTGCTCGGCCTCTCGCAATCGGTGGCGGTGATGGCAATGGCCTGGCTCGTGCTCGGCATCGGCATGGCGATGGGGCTCTACGACGCCGCCTTCGCCGCGCTCGGTCGCATCTACGGCACCGAGGCGCGCAGGCCGATCACCGGCATCACGCTGATGGCGGGCTTTGCATCGACCGTCGGCTGGCCGCTCACCGCCTGGGGCCTCGCCCATATCGGCTGGCGCGACACCTGCTTCGCCTGGGCCACTGCCAATATCCTGATCGGCCTGCCGCTCAACTTCTTCTTGCTGCCGACGATCAAGGGCGCCAGGCAGGCTGCGGCGGCAGAGAAGCCGCATCTGCCGCTCGACCGCACCATGGTGCTGCTCGCCTTCATCTTTGCGGCAGTCTGGACCGTCACCGGCGCGATGGCCGCGCATTTCCCGCGCATCCTGGAGACGACCGGCGCGACGCCGGTCGAGGCGATCGCGGCCGGTGCGCTGATCGGCCCGGCGCAAGTGGCCGCGCGGGTTCTGGAGGCAGGCTTCCTCAGCCGCTTTCATCCGCTGTGGTCGACGCGGCTCGCCTGCCTCACCCACCCGATCGGCGCCGTGGTCGTTGCGATCTTCGGCGGCGCCGCGGCCAGTGCGTTTGCGCTGTTCCACGGCTCCGGCAACGGCATCCTGACCATCGCGCGCGGCACGCTGCCGCTGTCGATCTTCGGCCCCAAGGATTTCGGCTATCGCCTCGGCATCATCGGCGCGCCGGCACGGATGGCGCAAGCCGTGGCGCCGCTGGCCTTTGGCCTGCTCATCGACGTCATGGGCGCCAAGGTGCTGATCGTCTCATCCGCGCTCAGCCTCTCGGCGCTGGCCGCGCTGTTCATGATCCGCGCGCAACCGCGGCCGGATTGACCGGGCCGGAGCTTTCGCGCACAAGCGAAGCATGACCGAAGACACGCGCCCGCCCCGCACATTCAAAGGCCTCCTGCGCTGGGCGACCACGCCGCCGCAGGCCTGGGGTGTCTATCTCCTCGCCATCATCCTGGTCTGGCTGATCTCCTTCTACGCCGGCTCGCTGAAGCCGAAGAAGGCGCCGGAAGCGAGCCCGCCCGCCGTGACCGCACCGCGCAACTAGGCCGGCTTCGTTTCGCCGGTCGCGATCCAGATGCCGGCGAACACAGCGACCAGCCCGATCAGAAGGTTGGGCGTGATCGGCTCGCCGATCAGCAGCGCGGCCAGCAAGGTGGCGGCGATCGGGTTGACCGTCATCGTATTGGCGACCCGGGTCGGCGTTGCCCGCGCCAGCGCCATGACCCAGAGGATGAAGGCGAGCGCACCGCCGCCGATGCCGAGATAGACGCCGGCAATCCACTGCCCCATCGTGAAATGATCAAGCGCTGCAAAGCTGCCCTTCACGGAACCCGCGAGCACCAGCACGGCGGCGCCCGCACCCATGCCGACCGTGAGAAAACCAAGCGGGCTGGAGCGCTGCATCAGCGGCCGCGACAGCACGTTGTAGAACGCCATGCAGAACACGGCACCGCTCATGATCAGCTCGCCGCGCCAGGCGCCCGGCGGGCTTTGCGCCAAGCCCGCCGCCAGCGCCGCCGCCACGCCGAGCACGGCGATGCCGACACCAATGATCTTGCGCGCCGTCAGCCGCTCGACGCCGAGCATGGCGCCGACCACCATGGTGTGGAGCGGCAGCGTCGCAAGCGCGAGACTGGCGCGCGCGGCGGTCGTGTAGGAGACCGCGATGTTGTAGAGGATGAAGAACAGGCCGAAAAAGCAGATGCCGAGCAGCGCCACGGCCGGCCAGTCGGACCGCTGCGGCCAGCGCACGCCGAACAGAACCGCGCACGGCAGGAGGCAGAGAAAGCCGATCCCCCAGCGCAGGATCGCGAGCAGGATCGGATCGGCGCCGCCGACCAGATAGCGGGTGATCGCCGCGGCCGTGCCGCCAAGGCTGCTCGACGCCAGCGCGATCGCAACCCCGGCCCACTCACCCACAATCGTCTCCCGTTGCGGAGCTTGTTGAGGGCGCTAGCACGCCCCTGCTGCCACCGTAGTGGC
Source organism: Bradyrhizobium sp. 76 (assembly GCF_023073025.1). Lineage (NCBI taxonomy): Bacteria > Pseudomonadati > Pseudomonadota > Alphaproteobacteria > Hyphomicrobiales > Nitrobacteraceae > Bradyrhizobium > Bradyrhizobium sp. 76. The sequence continues at coordinate 372,497 of NZ_JADPIS010000015.1, read as the reverse complement.
AACAGGGGCGTCGCGGGAAGCTAGTCGTAAAACTCAGGCGCCATCTTCTGGCTGTCGCGCTGGACCTTGTCGTGGTTGATCCAGAGCTGCGCCTTCTCCTTACTGAGCGTGTCGGCGATCTTCTGCATCGAGGCCGCGCTCTGGTCCTTGTTGGCGTTCATGCTGGGCACGCGGCGGTTGTCCCAATTGTCCTTGAAATGCACGGCGTCGCCCGACAGTACGACGGCGCCGGTCTTCGGCAGCTTCACCAGCAGCGATTGATGTCCCGGCGTATGGCCGGGCGTCGACAGGATGGTCACGCTGCCGTCGCCGAACACGTCCTTGTCGCCCGCAAGCAGCTCGACCGGATGCGAGGGCTTGAATCGCGGCTCGTTGTTGGCGCCGGGCCAGTCATACTCGGCCTTCTGCACGTAGAGCGTGGCCTGCGGGAATAGCTCGACATTGCCGGTGTGGTCGGGATGCGTGTGCGAGACGGCCATCATCTTGACGTCACCGGGCTTGAGGCCGAGCTGTTCGAGCTGGGCGGCAAGCGTCTTCGGCCGGCGCCAGGTCACGGCCTTGGGATCGGCGGGCGTAAGGCCGTTCGGCATCGCGGCGACTGCGTCGGCGATGCCGGTGTCCCACAGGAACCAGCCCTTGGCGTGCTTGACGAGATAGCAGCTGTCGACGAAGTCCATCGTCTTGCCCTCGTTAAGGCCGGGCGTCCAGCGCGAGATGTCGCCGGCGGTGCCCTCCCCGCAATTGAGCACGTAGAGCTTTTCGACACCGGTCTTTTCCGATTGCGCCAGCGCCGCATGGCCGGACAGGGCAAGCGCAGCGACGGCGAGAGCGAGCGTGATCCTTGACGTCATTCGTTCCTCCCTTGCAGCCATTGTCGGCTGTGACCGAGGGTCAACCCCGGCCAATTCGCAGAATTCCCGCAGACCACTTTAATGCGGGCAAGTCTCGACCTCGACCGTGACGTGGCTCAGCCCCTTCAACCCGGCGAGCCGCTTTTTGTAGACCGCCGGCTGCTTCGGCTTGTCCGACACCACCGAGACCAGCACGGCGCAATGGCCGGGGCCGACCTGCCACAGATGCAGATCGGTGACGCGGTCATCGCCGATCTCCATGCGCGCCCGGATCACGCGCTCCAGCTTCTCGTCGGCGCGGACGTCGAGCAGCACCGCGCCTGATGTCTTTATCAGGCCGAACGCCCAGCTTGCGATCACGGCACTGCCGATCAGGCCGACCGCCGGATCGGCCCAGGCCCATCCCGAATACATGGCGACCACGAGCGCGGCGATCGCCAGCACCGAGGTCGCCGCGTCCGCCATGACGTGGACATAAGCCGCGCGGAGATTGTTGTCGTGATGATGGTGGTGGTGATCATGGTCATGATCGTCGTGATCATCATGCGCATGGCCGTGATGGTGATGACCATGGTTATCGCGGAGCAGCCAGGCACTGGCGAGATTGACGCACAGGCCGAGGGCAGCGACTACGATGGCCTCGCCATAGACGATCGGCACCGGATTGATCAGCCGCAGCACGCTCTCATAGGCGATCTCGACCGCGATCAGGCCGAGGATGATCGCGCTGGCGAAGGCGGCAAGATCGCCGAACTTGCCGGTCCCGAAGCTGAAATGCGAGCTCCCCAGATGTCGTCGCGCAAAGCGATACGCGAACGCGGCAATCCCCAGCGCCGCCGCATGCGTTCCCATGTGCCAGCCGTCGGCGAGCAGCGCCATCGAGCCGAACAGCGTGCCCGCGACGATCTCGCCGACCATCATGACCAGCGTCAGGATGACGACGAGCCAGGTACGCCGCTCGTTCTCGTCGTGCTTGTCGCCCAGAAAGGCGTGGTCATGGGTCCATTGTTCGATGGAATGGGAATGCATCGCGAAGTCTCCGAAAGGCCCGGGCCGTTAACCCCTAATATAGACCTGCGAGTCCTCTGGGCAAAATCCCCGGAATGAGCCGATTGACAGGTAGGTGCCGTTTCGGTGTAATGAAGGTCATGGAGATTTGAGCGATCTCCCCACGAGGCGACATGCCCAAGTATCGCGTCCCGTTGTTTTTCACGAGGGCGCATCATGTCTTCCTACACGACGATATCATCTGACAAACTGGCACGGTTGATCGGCACGGCAAACGCCCCTGCCCTGATCGACGTGCGCACCGACGAGGATTTTGCCGCCGACCGGCGGCTGATCCCAGGCTCGATCAAGCTCAGCCACGACAATGTTCCGGAATGGGGTGCCGAATTCGCCGGCCGCACCGCCATCGTCTCCTGCCTGCGCGGCGCAAAGCTGGCTCAGGGCACGGCGGCCTGGCTCAGGCAGCTTGGGGTCCAGGCCGAGACGCTGGAAGGCGGATTCGAGGGCTGGAAGGACGCAAAGCTGCCGCTGCTCGATACCCGCAAGCTGCCGCCGCGCGACGCCAAGGGACGCACCGTCTGGGTGACGCGGGCGCGGCCCAAGGTCGACCGCATTGCCTGCCCCTGGCTGATCCGACGCTTCGTCGATCCCAATGCGGTGTTTCTGTTCGTGGCACCTTCGGAAGTGGTGGCCGTGGGGCAACGCTTCAACGCAGCCCCCTTCGACATCGAGAACGTGTTCTGGAGCCACCGTGGTGAGCTCTGCACCTTCGACGTGATGATCGAGGAGTTTGGGATTGCCGCGCCGGCGCTGCTCCGGCTCGCAACGCTGGTGCGCGGCGCCGACACCGGGCGGCCCGACCTTGCGCCGGAGGCCCCCGGCCTGCTCGCAGCTTCGCTCGGGCTGTCGCGGATGTATGATGACGACCTCGAACAGCTCGAGGCCGGCATGCTGCTCTACGACGCCTTCTATCGCTGGTGCCGTGACGCCACGTCCGAGACCCACAACTGGCCGACCAACAAGGCGAAGGCTTGATGGATACCCGTACGATCGAAGCAGGAGCTGATGCCGGTCACGGCGTCAGCTTCAGCGAAGCCTTTCGCGTTTGGCTCCGCGTCGCCTGCCTGAGTTTTGGCGGGCCCGCGGGCCAGATCGCGGTCATGCACCGCATCCTGGTCGAGGAGAAGAACTGGATCTCGGAAGCCCGTTTCCTCCACGCGCTCAATTACTGCATGCTGCTGCCGGGCCCGGAGGCGCAGCAGCTCGCGACCTATGTCGGCTGGCTGATGCATCGCACCGCCGGCGGGCTGATGGCGGGCGGGCTGTTCATTCTGCCCGGCATCATTGCCATCATGGGCCTGAGTTACGTCTACGCCGCCTACGGCAATGTCAGCTTCGTCGAGGCTCTGTTCTTCGGCTTGAAGGCCGCCGTGCTCGCCATCGTCGTCGAGGCCGTGGTGCGCGTCGGCAAGCGCGCATTGAAGAACCGCATCATGATCGCGCTTGCCGCGATCGCCTTCGTCGCGATTTTCTTCTTCGCGATCCCCTTCCCGGTCATCATCATCGCCGGCGGAATCATCGGATATATCGGCGCCAAACAGGGCCGTCCGGAATTCGCGCCGGCCGGTCACGGCCCTGCCGGCAGCAGCGCCGTGATCGACAGCATGCTCGGCGACGCCGTGCCCGAGCATGTCCGCCCCAACACCGTCCGCACGATTCGCGTGGGCGTGTTGTGGCTTGCGCTGTGGCTGGTGCCGGTGATCGCGCTGTTGCTCGCTGTTGGACAAGACAATGTCTTCAGTCACATCGCGCTGTTCTTCTCGAAAATGGCGATGGTCACCTTCGGCGGCGCCTATGCTGTGCTGGCCTATGTCGCCCAGCAGGCGGTCGAGCACTATCACTGGCTCAAGCCGCACGAGATGCTCGACGGTCTTGGCATGGCCGAGACCACGCCCGGCCCTTTGATCATGGTGCTCCAGTTCGTGGGCTTCATGGGCGCCTACCGCGACGCCAGCGGCCTGTCGCCGATGCTCGCGGCCACGCTCGGCGGACTGCTCGCGACCTGGGTCACCTTCACACCCTGCTTCCTCTGGATCTTCGTCGGCGCCCCCTACGTCGAACGGCTGCGCGGCAACAAGGGTCTCGGCGGTGCGCTCAGTGCGATCACGGCTGCCGTCGTCGGCGTGATCCTCAACCTCTCGATCTGGTTCGCGCTGCACACGCTGTTCCGCGACACCGTGCCGGTGCACGCGTTTCCGCTGAACTTCGACATGCCGGTCCTGACGAGCGTCGATATCCCCGCGCTCATGCTGTCGATCGCGGCAGCAACCGCGATCTTCCGGTTCAAGCTCGGCATGCTCACGGTGCTCGCGGGCAGTTGCGCGGCGGGCGTGGCGCTAAGGTTGGCGGGGGTGATTTAGAACATGGACTAATTGGTTCGTCACGTCCGGTTTGCCAATGGAAGGCGTCACTAAGCCGTCAGGGTTGCATGGCGAACCTCAGACATCCTCGCCCGAGCCAGTGGGCCAGTTGGTCATCTCAGCTAGCTATGGGGTCCCGGTTCGCCCGCTTGAGGTCATCCACGGAAACGCAGCGCCGGATCTGCCGCATACATTCACCCTTTTTGCTTCTCTTTTGCGCTTCTTCCATCGGAGCTTTCAGAACGTTCTTCGAAGCGATCAGCGCCCTTAGCTAACGTGTCCCGTCTTGCTCTCGTTTTTCGCTTCTTCCTTAGCAGTCGCCTCGCGCAAGCCTTCAGCGGCCCGTTCCCCAGCTTTTGATGATTTTCGTTTGTCATCCATGTGAAGCACCTTCCCTGATAAACAACACGCTTCTCCAGGAATACTCCGTGTCTATCCCAGCTAAGCCGTAACAAACTTCAATCAGATCGCTTCGAGATTGTTCCAGTTCGGTTGAAGCTAGTGCGTCAACTGGCGTAAGCCGACGCCAGACGAGCCGCGCGATCCATGCCGAGTGGATCAGGAGCTTCTTTTCGCTTTCGGTCATAACTTTGTCCTATCAGGTGCCGGGTCGCCGAAGTTGCGCTGAAAAGCCTATGCCACACCGCCTCTCAAGCCCTCGCAAAACATTCTGCTTTACCGAAATTCGGATTCGACGTACCAACGACACACCCCGACCCGAGACAAGGGGCGGATCGCGATCGTCACGACCGCGGGCTGGGCAGCGATGGACGCGACGGCGTCGGGCATGACAGGCATTGCAGGGCGCTTCGGCTGTGAGCAATGCCTTCGTGCCTACGACACGATGCCGCCAGCGCCTTGGCATGCTTCGGGTGTGAGCACACGCCAGCACTCGAAGTCCCAGCGAGGACGTGCGCGGACGAACAAGTCGTGTGGTCCTGACGCCCGGGGTCTGTGCGTCAAGTCCTGCGGTGATGTGGCGGCCCGACCGGGCGCGCGCATCAGTCATCTGCAAGGCGACGGGGGCAATAGTGCATCGCTCCCCGGGGGAGCACGAAGGACACGTTAAAACCATTGCGCCGGGAAGGCCGGGCGATCCGGCGAACCTGTGATCCACCCCGTGTGCATTTCTATCGCCCACGGATCTGCGGTGCCAGCCGGCGCCCGGCCTTCCCTGCGCCCTTGTCTCAACGAGGGCAATGCGACGACGCAAAACTCGGGCAGAACGCGCCGCGAGATCGCGAAGGCGTGTCCGCTGTTCGACACGTATAACCGAGCGGTGGCTGGGTGAACCTCACCCTCGATGTCCTCGCCCGGCTTGACCGGGCGACCCAGTACTCCGAGACGATCGTGATTGAGAAGAGAAGCCGCGGCGTACTGGATGCCCCGGTCGAGCCGGGGCATGACAGCCGTTTCCTAGCGCTATCGCATCAGTTCCAAGGTGGAAAGATTGGAACGGGGAGAATTCGCCCCGGTTAGCTCTCACTGCGAGGAAATCCGCTTTTTTGGATGAGCCATGACCGATCTATCTATCGATGCGCGGCTGCTTGCCCCTGACAATGACCGGCACGGCGCCAATCTCACGGTCGTTGCTGTCGCGGCGGCGATTCTTCTGGCGGGCGCCGCGGCCTTGTCGGGCACGATTTCCTGGCAGCAGGGATTGTTGTTTCTTCTCGGAGGTGCACTTGGCCTGACGCTTTACCATGCGCTGTTCGGGTTCACCTCGGCCTGGCGCGTCTTCATTGTCGCGCGACGAGGCGCCGGCCTCCGTGCGCAAATGGTCATGCTGGCGCTGGCAACCGCCCTCTTCTTTCCGGCCTTGGCGCAAGGCACGCTGTTCGGCGTTGCCGTGCATGGCGAGCTCGGCGCGGTGGGCGTGGGCATGCTGACCGGGGCGTTTCTGTTCGGCCTTGGAATGCAGCTTGGCGGCGGCTGCGCGTCGGGAACGCTTTATACCGCCGGCGGCGGCAACACCCGCATGCTGGTGACACTGGCGGCCTTCATCGCCGGATCGACGCTCGGTGCATTGCACCTGCCGTGGTGGAGCGCGCTGCCGAACAGCGGCGCGGTCTCGTTGATCGAACGGCTCGGCTGGCTGCCGGCGCTCGTGCTCTGCTGGGCCGTCATGGCTGCGATCTACCTCATCACCGTCAGGGCCGAGATCGGCCGCCACGGCCAACTTGAGCCGGGAGCGCGCACGAAGCTGCGCGGCGCGCGCCGCTTCATGCAGGGGCCGTGGCCGCTCCTGTGGGGCGCGGTCCTGCTCGCGATCGGAAATTTCGCCACGCTGTATCTCGCGGGACGTCCCTGGGGCATCACCTCCGCTTTCGCGCTCTGGGGATCGAAGATCCTGATGAGCCTCGGCGTCGACGTCGCGTCTTGGCCCTATTGGCAGGGTGCTCGCGCCGCCTCGCTGCACCAAAGCATCTTCGCCGACATCACCTCCGTCATGGATTTCGGCATCATCCTGGGAGCCTTGCTGGCGGCAGGCCTCGCCGGCAAATTCCATCCGACATGGCGCATCTCCGCATCCTCGCTCCTCGCCGCCATCATCGGCGGCCTGCTTCTCGGCTATGGCGCCCGGCTCGCCTATGGCTGCAATATCGGCGCTTATTTCAGCGGGATCGCATCGGGCAGCCTGCATGGCTGGTGCTGGCTGGTCGCGGCTTTCGTTGGCAACATTCTGGGAACACAGCTCCGACCGCTGTTCGGCCTGGCCGTCGAGCGGTAGGTCTTCGTCCGCACGCCGGCGCTCGATGCTGCCCTCTAACGCATCATCAACCGCGCGATCGCCTCGCCGATCACCACCGTCGTAAAGTGGGTGTTGGCCCGGCAATCCGACGGCATGATCGAGGCGTCGGCGACGCGCAGGCCCGCGATACCCTTCACCGTGCCGTCAGGGTTGACCACGCCCTGGGTGTCGTTAACTCCGGTCATGCGGCAACTGCCGGCGGCGTGTTGGATGTCGCCGGTCTCACGGCGCAGCAGCGCTTCGAGCTCGTGATCGGGCAAAGCAGCAGCTTGCGGCAGCGTCAAATCCGTGTCGGCGAGCCGGATCCAATCCGTGATGCCCGATAGCGCCGGCTGGGCGGTGATCACGGCCAGCCGCCTCACCGCATCCATCATGCGTAGCATGTCGCGGGGATCGGCCAGCATGTTCTCCTCGACAACAGGATCGATCGCGGGGTCGGTCGAGGCCAGCTTGAGCGTGCCACGCGAATACGCGTTGAACAGCCCGGCGCCGATCGCGCCCGGCACGCCGATGCCGCGGTGGTTGAAGGCGATCAGGATCATGTCGCGCTTGCCGCCGTCGGCGAGGCCTGACGAATAGGTCACGCAGCAATTGGTGTGGCGGGTGTCGGGATCTGTGGGCCGCAGAATTTCTTGGAGCTGGATCGTGGCGCGAAACAGCGGGTGATCGAAGAAGTGCTTGCCGACCGGCAGGTCGCGCTCGACCGCGATCCCCATCGCCTTCAGCTCATCCGCAGGTCCAATGCCCGAGCGCAGCAGGATTGCCGGACTGTGGATGGCGCCGGCACACAGCACGATCTGGCGCGCGCTGATCTCGCTGGTGCCCTGCCCCTCGATGTGAACGCGAAGGCCGGTCGCCCGTCCATTACTGATCAGCACGCGGTCGACCAGCGCATGCCCGCGAATTTCCAGATTGGCGCGGCCCCGCGCGGGCTCCAGATAACCCTCGTTGGTGGTGATGCGGCGGCTGTTGCGGCTGTTGATGGGATAGCAGGCGACCCCCTCGCCGTCCGGGCCGTTGACGTCGGCGCACCAGGGATAGCCGCTCGCCAGCGCCGCGTCGCGCAAGCCGCGATCGATCGGTCCCCACTTTTCCGGCGGCGCGCGATAGACCGGCAGCGGTCCGCCGAGTCCGTGGGAGGCCTCGTCGCCGAATTCCAGATCATCCTCGATCACCGAGAACAACGGCATCACGTCCTTGGCCGACCAGCCGGTGCAGCCATTGGCGGCCCATTCGTCGAACGCGTCCGCAACGCCCCGGATCGCGATCTGACCGTTCATCATCGAGGAGCCGCCGAGCCCCTTGCCGCGCCAGTAGAAGCGCGGCTCCTGGCCGGCCACGCGGCGCGTCAGAAGATCCGGCCATTGCCATTTCTCCTGGTACTCGCGCTTGTGGATGATCGGGATGGGATTCGGCGTCATCACCTCCCACGGCGCCTCCTCGGCGCGCCAGTCCAGGCCCGCCTCAAGCAGCAGGACGCGCCGTGCGGGATCTTCCGAGAGCCGTGCCGCAACAGCGGCGCCGGCGGAGCCGCCGCCGACAACAATGACATCGTACATCGCGCTACTTCTCAACGTTCCAGAACACCGGGATGGCGGACGGTATCAGACCGCGCAAGGTCGCGCGAGAGGCGGCGGGCTGGGCGAATTGGCCCCACGGTATTGCGGGTGCCTGATCGTACATGACGGTCTGGATCTCGCCTGCGATCTTCTTGCGATCCTCCTCGGCGGGCGCCTTGGCAAAGGCTTCCATCAGCGGCGTAATGCGCGCATCGCATTGCCAGCCGGTGAAATCGGCGCAGTTGAAGGCGACCATGACGTTGGTCAGCGGCGAACCGAGGTCGAAGCCGCCGGCGTGAACGCCATAGACGCTCCAGCCCTCCTTCTTGGCGCGGCGCGCCAACACGCTCGCCCAGTCCATCACCTGGAGGTCGACATTGAAGCCGGCTTGCTTCAGCCGCTCGGCCAGCACCTGCGCCGAAATACGCGGGGCTTCGAGATCGTTGGCCTCCATCACGACAACAGGCTCGCCGGCGTATTTCGTCGCCTTCAGTGCGGCCTTCGCCGCTTCGATCGACGGCTTGGCGGCGGCTTCGGTCCCGGCCTTGCTGTCATAGGTGGTGCCGCAGGTGAAGTATGTCGCGCAAGGCGTGGCGTATTTGGCGTCCAGGCCGAGTGCGTCCAGCACCTCGCGCTGATCGACCAGCTTCCACAGCACGCGGCGAATTTCTGGATCGTCGAACGGCTTGGATGCGGCATTGAGGCGATAGGCGCCCGCGAACATGTTGCCGCCGGTGAAATTGACCAATTTGACCCGTGAGTTCTTCTCCATGGTCGGCAGCAGATCGAACGGCGCGTATTGCATGAAATCGACTTCGCCGGCCTGCAGCGCGGAGGCTGCGGTCGCGCCGTCCGGGATGACACGGATCTCGAGCGTGTCGATGTTGACGCGCTTGCCGCCGGCGAGGAAGTCGGCAGGCTCGGGCCGCGGCACGTAGTCGGCGAATTTCTTCAGGACCATGCGGTCGCCGGTGCGGTGATCGGCCTTGCTGTAGACGAACGGGCCGGAGCCGACGATCTCGGTGATGCGCTGGTCGCCGGGCGTTTTGGCGATGCGCTCGGGCATCATGAAGGCCACCGGACTGACGGGATTGCCGAGCGCGTCGATGACGAGACCGGACGGCTCCTTCAGCGTCAGCACGAAGGTTTTTGCGTCGGTCGGTTCGAGCGAGGCCGTGATCGCAAAGATGCGGCGGCCGAGCGCGCTGCGGGTGCCCCAGCGGCGCAGCGAGGCGACGCAATCGGCGGCCGTGACCGGTTGGCCGTCATGCCACTTCAAACCGTCGCGCAGCGTGAAACTGTAGGTCAGGCCATCGGCCGAGACTTTCCAGTCCTGCACCATCTGCGGCTTGATCTCGCCTTTGGAATCCTTCGCAAACAGCGTGTCGAACACCATGTAGCCAAACGTGCGCGAAATATAGGCCGTCGAGAAATGCGGATCGAGCGTGACGATCTCCGCCTCGAGCACCGCGACGAGATTGCCTGCGGCATGCGCGGGCGGCGCGGTCAGCGCCAAGGCGAACAGCGCCGGAATGAAAGCCTTCAGTTTGAACATGGAATGGATTTGCCTTTTGACGGAGACGTTAAAGTCGCCAGACAAAAAGCAATGTTCATGCCCGGAGGGCCGAAACACGTATGCGCTCACGGCTATCTGCCGCGCGTTTGCGCGCCACACCCTCGCTGTCATCGCCCGGCTTGACCGGGCGATCCAGTATTCCAGAGAAAGCTACGATTGAGCCGAGAGGTCGCGGAGTACTGGATGCCCCGCCTACGCGGGGCATGACACTGTCGATATGGCGACGGCCCGCGGACTACCCGATCACCCTGCCGAACTTGTTCGACTTCGGGAATCCCTTCGGCGCGAGGCGGCCGGCGTCACCGCGGTTGCCGCGCCACTCGGCGAGTTCCTTCATGGTCGCAGAGAATTCGCGCCCCGCGGAGTCCTTCCAGGTCAGGCCCGCCTTGGCGTCGAACACGGCGACGTCGGAAAGACCGCCATCCTTGTATTTCTGCAGGCGCGCACCGCGGCCACGCGGCATCTCCTGCACCTGGTCGAGCGGGAAAAGCAGCATCTTGCGGTTCTCGCCGATGACCGCGACGGTATCGCCGAGCACCTCGGTGACCGTGCGCGCCTCGTTCGGCATGTCGACATTGAGGACCTGCTTGCCCTTCTTCGTGGTGCCGACGCAGTCGTCTTCGTTGACGACGAAGCCCTGGCCCTCGTGGCTCGCGACCAGGAATTTGCGTCCGCCCTTGTTGACGAACAGCGTGACCGGCGCGGCCTCCGGCTCGAGATCGATGAACTGGCGGATCGGCTCGCCATGACCGCGGCCGCCCGGAAGTTTTGCGACATCGAGCGAGTAGAATTTTCCGTTGGTGGCGAACAGCAGCAGCTTCGAGGTCGTTTCCGCGAAGAACGCGAACCCGAGCTTGTCGTCCTGCTTGAAAGCCAGCCCCGAGAGATCCTCGACATGGCCCTTCAGGGTGCGGATCCAGCCCTTGTCGGAGACGACCACCGTCACCGGCTCGCGCTCGACCAGGGCCTCCTCGATCGCGGCCAGATCGTGCTCGGGCGCGTCCGCAAAGGTGGTACGGCGCTTGCCGAGCGGGGTCTTGGGTCCGAACATGTCGCGGACCTTGCCGACCTGCTCGGCGACCTTCTTCCACTGCTCGGGTTCGGACGCCAGCAATCCCTCGATACCCTTCAGCTCCTTGCGAAGATCCTTGTCCTCGCTGCGGATCTCCATCTCCTCGAGCTTGCGCAGGCTTCGCAGCCGCATGTTGAGGATGGCTTCGGCCTGCACTTCGGTGAGCTTGAACGCCTTGATCAACGCCGGCTTCGGCTCGTCCTCATTGCGGATGATCCTGATCACCTCGTCGATGTTCAGATAAGCAATCAGCAAGCCGCCGAGAATCTCCAGCCGGCGCTCGATCTCGGCCTTGCGATGGTTGGTGCGACGGATCAGCACGTCACGCAGATGGTCGAGCCATTCGCGCAAGCATTCCGCGAGCCCCACGACTTTGGGGACGCGGCCCTTGATCAGCACGTTGAGGTTCAGCGGAATCTTGTTTTCGAGCTCGGTCAGCCGGAACAGCGATTCCATCATCAGCGCGGGATCGACGTTCTTCGACTTCGGCTCGATCACGATGCGAACGTCTTCGGCCGATTCGTCCCTGATATCGCCGACCAGCGGCAGCTTCTTCTGGTCCAGCAGCTCGGCGATCTTCTCGATCAGCCGCGACTTCTGCACCAGAAAGGGAATCTCGGTGACGACGACGACCCAGGTGCCGCGCGCGCCCTCTTCCTGCTCCCATCGGGAGCGGACGCGAAACGAGCCGCGGCCGGTGGTGTAGGCTTCAGCGATCGCCTGCTTGGAATCGACGCAGATGCCGCCGGTGGGGAAATCCGGACCCTTGACCCATTTCAGCAGCGCCCTGGATTTCGCGTCGGGCTTCTCGATCAGATGCAGCGCGGCGTCGCAGAGCTCGGCCGCGTTGTGCGGCGGGATCGAGGTCGCCATGCCGACCGCGATACCCTGCGCACCGTTGGCGAGCAGGTTTGGGAAGCCGCCGGGCAGCACGATCGGCTCTTTCGACTGGCCATCGTAATTGGGGCGGAATTCGACCCCGTCCTCGTCGATGCCGTCGAGCAGAAGCCGCGCGACGTCGGTCATGCGCGCTTCGGTGTAGCGATAGGCGGCCGGATTATCGCCGTCGATATTGCCGAAATTGCCCTGGCCGTCGACCAGCGGGTACCGCGAGGAGAAATCCTGCGCCAGACGCACCATGGCGTCGTAGATCGCCTGGTCGCCATGCGGATGGAACGAGCCCATCACGTCGCCGACGATTTTGGCGGACTTCTTGAATGCCGTGCCCGGATCGAGCCGGAGCAGGCGCATGCCGTAGAGGATCCGGCGGTGCACCGGCTTCAGGCCGTCGCGCGCATCGGGCAGCGCGCGATGCATGATGGTGGAGAGCGCGTACGCGAGATAGCGCTCTTCCAGCGCCTCACGCAGCGGCACCTCGTGAATTTCGGCCGGTTCCTCCGGCGGAATCAATCGTTTTCCCATGCCGCCCGGTTAAACCGTGGAAGCGAATCGGGCAAGGATCGATTGGTTCCTGTGCGCGGCCTACTGGCCGGCCCAGCCTGCGGTGAAGGTCTGGGTGGGTTGGGCGTTTTTGGCCTGCGTGGTGGCCGGGGCATTGGGCAGGCACCGCCGCGCCGTCTCGATCTCGGCCTCCGTCGCGCCCTTGGACCTTGCCCATGCCTCTGCGGCCGCAGCGGAATATTTGGCTACATAGAATCTGACGACGGTACAGGAGGCACGGCGAAACACGCCCGGCTGCTCACCCGCGAGGGCGTCCGGCGCCAGCGCGATCAGCGCTGCCGATATCACAAGTCCCTTGATCAGCATGAGGCTATCCCCGGTTGGAACCCAAAACGGCAAGTCCGGGGAACCCCGTTTTGTTCCAGCAAGCGTTGTCCCACCAGGGCAATGCAGAGCCGCGCCAGGTTCATGGCGCGGGAATCGCGCCCTTTGCCTGCTGTCGCGTCAGCGCGTTGATGAAGCCCGCCCGCGCGTCGGAATGGCCCTGCCCGCGCGGCTCCAGCACGTGCCGCAACAGGAACAGGCCGGTCAGTCGAAAGCCATCCTGGAGATCCTCGTCGGTGAGGTCGCCCTGCACCTCGCCTTGGCGCAGGAACGGCGGCAGTCGCAACAGGCGGTCGCGCCACGGTTCGCCCGCTCCGCGTGACACCGCGCCGCCGGATTTGGGCGAGACATAGATCAGGTCGTTGGTTTCTCCGGTCACCGCGCAGTTTTCCAGCGCCAGCCCGAAGCCGAGCTCGGTGAGCATCGCCAGCTCGAAATGGATCACGTGTACGGCGGCACTGCCGATGTCGTCGAAATCATCCAGCGAATGTTCGAGCAGCGCCATGAGGTTTTCGTGCGAATCGCGCTCCGGCAGCAACCGCGCGATCGAGGCGAGATGGGTGATGCCGTAGACGCCGTGGGATGATCCCAGCAGCGTCGCCGCCCGCAGCTTGAGGCCCTCGATGGCATAGGTGCCGAGATGCTCGTCGAGCCGCGCCCGCCATACCACGCCGAGGCTGTTGCCGGGCTGCAGCAAGGGCCGCATCCGCGAGCCGGCGCCGCCGCGGACGAGACCGAGATGGCGGCCGTGCGCACGGGTCAGCAGCTCGACGATGGCGCTGCTCTCGCCATGCCGCCGCACCCCCAGGACGATGCCTTCGTCGGTCCATTCCATGGGTGAAGTCTAGCGGATTCCGGTCTTCAATCGTAGGGCGGATTGGCGGGATTGCGCGCCGCCAATCCGCCCGACACCTTACGCATTGAACCAGCCCTGCGCGTCGCCGCGGAACGAGAAATACAATCCCATCGCCGTCAGCACGCAGGAGACGATCTCGATGGCACTGTCGAGTTCCATGCCTTTCTCGCCGATGATCTGGCCGAGCGAGATGACCGACAGTACGAGCGCCGCCGCCAGCACCCAGCGCGGCCAGTTCTTGCGCCCGTGCGCGGCCAGCCTGACGAAGTACACCAGCAGCAGGATCATGCCGCCGGCAAGCAGCGTCGACGTCGTGATCATCTGCTCGGTCATCTCGGCATTGGGCGTGCGGTCCTGCACCGCCACCGACAAGGCATCCAGCATCAACGATGCATAGAGCAACGCTTCGAAGCGCCGTACGTTGCTGGGTACGCTCATCGCTGACCGATCATTTTCTTGGTTATTCTTTGGGAAATTCCAGGCCCATCTCGCGGTAGCGATCGGGATCGTCGCTCCAGTTCTCGCGCACCTTGACGAACAGGAACAGGTGCACCGGCACGCCCAGGATCTCGCCGATCTCCTTGCGCGAGTCCGCGCCGATCGACTTGATGGTGGCGCCGCCCGCGCCGAGCACGATCTTGCGCTGGCTTTCGCGCTCGACGAAAATCGTCTGCTCAATGCGCACCGATTTGTCCTTGCGCTCCTCCCACTTGTCGGTCTCGACCGTGGACTGGTAGGGCAATTCCTGGTGCAGCTTGCGAAAGATCTTCTCGCGCGTGATCTCGGCCGCAAGCTGCCGCATCGGCGCGTCCGACATCTGGTCTTCGGGATAGAGGAACGGCCCCGGCGGCACAATCTCGGCCAGTGTATGCCTGAGGTCGTCGACGCCGTCGCCGGAGATCGCCGCGATCATGAAGGTCTTTGCGAAGGCCATGCGCTCGTTGGCGGCCTGCGCCAGCGCCAGCAGCTTCTCGCGCTGGACCAGGTCGACCTTGTTGATGACCAAAATCTTCTCGTGCTTGACGCTGGCGACCTTGGTGAGGATCGCCTCGGCTTCCTCGTCGATGCCGGCCTTGGCATCCAGCAGCACGCAGACGAGGTCGGCATCATGCGCGCCGCTCCAGGCGGTCGAGACCATGGCGCGGTCGAGCCGGCGCTTGGGCAGGAAGATGCCCGGCGTATCGACCAGGATGATCTGCGCGTTGTTCTCGATCACGATGCCGCGGATCAGCGCGCGCGTGGTCTGCACCTTGCGCGAGACGATCGTGACCTTGGCCCCGACCAGCGCATTGACCAGCGTGGATTTGCCGACGTTCGGCGCGCCGATCAGCGCGACGAAGCCGCAGCGCGTGGCAGTGGGCGCCTCGCCGCTTGCTTCAACCGTCATTGCCGCCGCCAACGCCTTCACGTTCGATCATCACTGAAGCTGCTACCTTCTCTGCCGCGCGCTTGCTGCCGCCGATGCCTTCCGCTGGAGCGAGTCCCGGAAGATCGACCGCCACGCGGAATTGCGGATCATGATGCGGGCCGGTGCGCTCGACCTCGCGATAAACGGGCGTCGGCAATCCCTTGCCCTGCGCCCATTCCTGAAGAACTGTCTTGGGATCGCGCAACGGACGCCGCGGCTTGTGCATGCGCTCGGTCCAATTGCGCTTGACGAACTCGGCCGCCGCCGCGTAGCCGCCGTCGAGGAAGACGGCGCCGATCACGGCCTCGCAGATGTCGCCGAGCACGCTCTTGCGCAGGCGCGCGTCGGCGCTGGGGCCGACCGAGCCGAGCTTGATGTCGTCGAGCAGACCGAGCGACTTGGCGACATCGGCGCAGCTCTCCTTGCGCACCAGTTCGGCAAGTCGCTTGGACATCTCGCCTTCATCGGCGTTCGGGAAGGCATGATAGAGCATATCGGAGACGACGAGCCCGAGCACGTGGTCGCCGAGGAATTCCAGCCGCTGATAGCTGTCGCCGCGCTTGCGCCCGGACTTCAGCGCGGAGACATGCGTGATGCCTTGCATCAAGAGATTCGGATCGGCAAAGCTGTAGCCGATGCGTGCCTCGAGCCCCGCATTCGCATCCGAGCTCCTGGCCTTGCTGCTCCGCACCCGCTTCTTCTTTGCAGGCGCCTTGATCTCAAGCGCCTTGCTCTCAAGAGTCTTGCTCTCAAGCGCCTTGGTCGCAGCTTCGCCGTCGGGGCCCGCTTGCGCCTCGGTCGGTAGGGTCGCGATGTCCTTGGCTTCGTCTTTCATCGGACGATTTTGAAGAAGCGATTCCAGCGCACCGCCCACGGCCAGCGCCAGAACATCCAGGCATGCTCGCCCTCGGCGATCGAGAAGAAGATCATCTGGGCGCGCCCGATCAAATTCTCCTGTGGGACGTAGCCGACCTGGCCGAGGAAGCGGCTGTCGGTGGAGTTGTCGCGGTTGTCGCCCATCATGAAGAAGTGGCCGGTCGGCACGGTGTAGACGTTTGTGTTGTCGACGTAGCCGTTGTCGGCGCAGTCCAGCGTCTCGTAGGACACGCCATTCGGCAGCGTCTCCTTCCAGCGCTTCACCCGGGAGACGCCGCTGCCTTCGGCGCCGCAGGGGTCCTCGCCGACAAATTCGCTCATGCGCTGCCGCTCGACCGGCGTGTCGTTGATGTAGAGCAGCCCGTCCCGCATCTGGATGCGGTCGCCGGGCAGGCCGATCACGCGCTTGATGTAGTCGGTGGAATCATCCTTCGGCAGGCGGAATACGACGATGTCGCCGCGGTTCGGGTCCGAGCCCCAGATCCGCCCCGAGAACAGCGGCGGCGAGAACGGGATCGAATAGTGACTGTAGCCGTAGGAATATTTCGAGACGAACAGATAGTCGCCGACCAGCAGTGTCGCCTTCATCGAGCCGGATGGGATGTTGAACGGCTGGAACAGGAAGGTGCGGATCACCAGCGCGATCAGGAGAGCGTGGATCACGACCCGGATCGTTTCGCCTACGCCGCTCTCAGTTTTCGTTCCTGAAGTCACGCTCATTGCTCTCTCAATTCGGCCGGCGGTCACAGAGCGCCCTCCTCGCGCGAGCAGCCCATCGCTCGCGGCCAAGGAGATTGTCCTGATTCTGATAATGAGGGCCAATTCCGGCGTAAAGCCGAATTCGCCCAGCCTGATTTGCGTCCGCGGACTTTTAGACGGTTGTCGGAGGCCACGCAATCAAGGATCGCATCAAAACTGCATAAGCGTTTGATTTTGAATGCGAATTATAAAATGATCGGAGTACCGTCAGGGTTTGGCCAGCGGCACGGCGGAAATGATGACGAAGGCCTGTGCCAACGGCCAGTCATCGGTGATCGACAGGTCGATCTGCGCCGCGAACCCCTCCGGCGTCAGGGCCTGGAGCCGGGCCAGCGCCCCGCCCGTCAATTGCATGGTTGGCCGCCCTCCCGGCAGGTTGACCACACCCATGTCGCGCCACCACACGCCGCGCCTGATGCCGGTGCCAAGGGCCTTGGAGCAAGCCTCCTTGGCGGCGAAGCGCTTGGCGTAGGTCGCGACCACCATCTTCTCGTTCTTGGCGCGCCGCTCCGCCTTGGCCCGCTCGGCCGCGGTGAAGATGCGGTCGAGGAAGCGCTCGCCATGGCGGTCGATCACCTTGCCGACACGGGTGATGTCGATCAGATCGGAGCCGATGCCGATGATCATACCCGGCTCCGGCCGCGGTCCATCGCTGCGCGCATGCTGCGAACCGTCTCGGCGAGACCCACGAACAGGGCTTCGCCGATCATGTAGTAACCGATGTTGAGCTCCATGATGTCCGGCAAGCCTGCGATCGTCTCCGCCGTCGCGTAGTCCAGCCCGTGTCCGGCGTGAACCTCCAGCCCCGCTTCCTTCGCCAGCTTCGCCCCCGCCACGATCCGCCGCCATTCGGCCTCGGCCTTATCAGTGTGACCGTCGACGACGGCGTCGCACCAGGCGCCGGTGTGGATCTCGATCACGGGGGCGCGCAGCCGCGCCGCCATCTCGATCTGGGCGGGATCTGCCGCGATGAACAGCGACACCCGGATGCCGGCATCGTTCAGCCGCGCGATATAGGCCGCCAGCGCATTGTGCTGGCCGACGACGTCGAGCCCGCCTTCGGTCGTCACCTCCTGGCGCCGCTCCGGCACGAGGCACACCGCGTGCGGCCTGGTGGCGAGCGAAATGCGCATCATGTCGTCGGTCGCCGCCATCTCGAAATTGAGCGGCTTGGAGATCTCGGCTTTCAGCCGCGCCATGTCCTCGTCGCGGATGTGCCGGCGATCCTCGCGCAAATGGGCGGTGATGCCGTCGGCACCGGCCTCGATCGCCAGCAGCGCCGCGCGCACCGGATCCGGATTGCGGCCGCCGCGCGCGTTACGCAGGGTCGCGACATGGTCGACATTAACGCCGAGGCGGAGCGGAGGTGCAGGCATTTCAGGACTCACGGAATCACAGGGATAGACCAGGACGGAAGGCGTCTATCCATTAACACGTTCGGCGCGGGCGACGACCGCCTTCGCGCGCAGCTGGGCCAGGATCGCGCTCAAATGCTTGAGATCGTAGACTTCGAGATCGATCGTCGTCTCCGTGAAATCCGGTGAGCGGCGCTGCATGCTGATGTTGTCGATGTTGCCGTCGTGCTCGGCGATCACGGTCGCGATCTGCGCCAGCGCGCCGGGCTCATTGACATTCTCGACCTTGATGCGGGCCGGGAAGCGCTGTGGCGTGGAGTCCTCGATGTCCCAGCGCACGTCGAGCCAGCGCTCCGGCTCCTCCTCGAAATCCTTCAGGGCCGGGGCCTGGATCGGGTAGATGGTGATGCCCTCGCCCGGCGTGACGATACCGATGATGCGGTCACCGGGCACCGCGCCGCCGTTCGGCGCGAACTTCACTGGCAGGTCGGAATTGATGCCGCGGATCGGGATCGCGACCGGGCTGCGCGGCGGTTCGGACGACTTCTCCTTGAGCTTGCCGGCAAGCCCCTTCTTGACGCCGTAGCGCGCGATGCGCTCCTCCTTGTAGTCGGGATACATCGCACGCGCGACGTGGGAGGCCTTGATCTCGCCGCGTCCCACAGCCGCCATGACGTCCTCGATCGAGGTCCGCGCCAGTCGCGGCAGCGCGCCCTTGAGCTTGTCGTCGGCGTATTCGATCTTGGCGCGCTCGAACAGGCGCTCGACGATGCGCCGGCCGAGACCGACATATTGATCGCGCACTGCAGTCCTGGTCGCGCGGCGGATCGCGGCACGCGCCTTGCCGGTGACCGCGAGCGTTTCCCAGGCCGACGGCGGCGCAGCTTGCGCTTCCGAGGTCAACACCTCGACTTCGTCGCCGTTCTGAAGCTCCGAGGACAGCGGCGCAAACTGGCCGTTGATCTTGCAGCCCACCGCGCTGTTGCCGACGTCGGTATGCACGGCATAGGCGAAATCGATCACGTTGGCATGGCGCGGCAGCGCGATCAGCTTGCCCTTCGGAGTGAAGCAGAACACCTGGTCGTGGAACAGCTCGAGCTTGGTGTGCTCGAGGAATTCCTCGGGGTTGGCGCTCTCCGAGAGGATGCCGATGGTGTGGCGCAACCAGGCGAACGCATTGGACTCGCGCTTGAGAAATTCGGTCGGCGAGCCCACGCCTTCCTTGTAGAACACGTGCGCGGCGATGCCGCGCTCGGCGATCTGGTCCATCGCCTCGGTGCGGATCTGCAACTCGACGCGCTGATTGCCGGGGCCGATCACGGTGGTGTGGATCGAGCGGTAGTCGTTCTGCTTCGGCGTCGAGATGTAGTCCTTGAACCGCCCGGGCACGACCGGCCAGTTCGTGTGGACGATGCCGAGCGCGCGGTAGCAGGCCTCGATGTCGTTGACGACGACGCGGAAACCGAAGATGTCGGACAATTGCTCGAAGCCGACCGACTTGCGCTCCATCTTGGTCCAGATCGAGAATGGCTTCTTGCGGCGGCCATAGACCCGCGCCCCCAAGCCCCGGTGCCGCAGATTGTTGGAGAGCTGGTCCTCGATTTCGCCGATCAGATTGCGGTTGCGCTCGGCCAGCGCATCGAGCCGCTGCATCACCACCGAATAGGCTTCCGGGTCGAGGGTCCGGAACGACAGGTCCTCCAGCTCCTCGCGCATTTCCTGCATGCCCATGCGCCCTGCCAGCGGCGCATAGATGTCGAGCGTCTCCTCGGCAATGCGCCGTCGCGATTCCGTCGGCACGAAGTCCAGCGTGCGCATGTTGTGCAGGCGGTCGGCGAGCTTCACCAGGAGCACGCGGACGTCGTCGGCAATGGCCAGCAACAATTTGCGCAGATTCTCGGCCTGCTTGGCCTCCCGCGACACCAGCTCCAGCCGCTTCAGCTTGGTCAGGCCCTCGACCAGCGCGCCGATCTCGGGCCCGAAGATCTGGTCGATCTCGGCCCGCGTCGCTTCGGTGTCCTCGATCGTGTCGTGGAGCAGCGCAGCCACGATGGTGGCGTCGTCGAGCTTCAGGTCGGTCAGAATCGCCGCCACTTCGAGCGGATGGGAGAAGTACGGGTCACCCGAGGCGCGGGTCTGCGAGCCGTGCGCCTTCATGGCGTAGACATAGGCGCGGTTCAGCAAATCTTCGTCGGTGTTGGGATTGTAGGACCTGACGCGCTCGACGAGGTCATATTGACGCATCATGCGCGCGCGAGGCTTCGCAGGGCGCGCCACCGGCGCAGTCGGGGCCACGGCAACCGATTCGGTTGCGGCCTGCATCTGCGTTGGTGTGCGGCGTCGATATACCATGCCGTCCTGCCTTCAAACGGACCACGACACAGCCCGTTGTATACATCTTAGCTCCGATCGCGCGCGTGTCCGATCAATTCAGTGACAGGAACAGGCGCGAACCGACCACGCTATGGTAACCACGAAAACGCCAACAAAAGCAAAGGCCCGAACAATGGTTCGGGCCTTTGATAAGATCACAAAGAAGTCGATGAGCGCGATGGGACGATTTACTCGTCCTCCTCGGGCTGCTCCTCGGGCGGCGCCAGGCCTTCGAGACCCTTCAGGAGCTCTTCTTCCGTCATGCGCTCAACGGCGACTTCGGTATCGTCTGCATCCACGCTTGCACCGGCGGAACCGATCAGCGGCACGGTGTCCGGCTCGGGCTCGTCGACCTCGACGAACTTCTGCAGCGAGTGCACCAGCTCCTCGCGGAGGTCCTCCGGCGAAATGGTGGTCTCAGCAATTTCGCGCAAAGACACAACAGGGTTCTTGTCGTTATCGCGATCAACCGTTAGTTGTGAACCAGACGAAATCATGCGGGCGCGGTGGGCGGCCAGCAGGACCAGGTCAAACCGGTTGTCGACCTTGTCGATACAATCTTCTACGGTGACGCGAGCCATCGACTGTCGCTCCGTTGTGGGTGGGACGAAATATGTGGATGAATGGCGGTAGTTATAGGGGCCGGCAGGGTTTCGCAAGGCCAATTTGTGATTTGGCCTCGCCAAACGGCTCTGCTACCCCCACATTGGGGCTGAGATGGGTGGTTTCCCGGGCTGCCGGCGACGGCGGCGCCGGGAGTGTGCAAGTTGGCCATAACTATACCTTGATTGCCCCGACTTCTCCGGATTTGCGGTTTCGACGGGTTTCGGCGGGACTTTAGAAGTGCGCGGCTTGCTGTCGCCGCGCCAACAATAAACGATCAATCACGAACTCTACGCGAGCAAACTGAATGTCACCTTCCTCTTCCGACAAGATCGCGCTCTTCATCGATGGAGCCAATCTCTACGCGACGGCGAAAACTCTGGGCTTCGACATCGATTACAAGCGCCTGCTGAAGGAGTTTCAGAGTCGCGGGACGCTGCTGAGGGCGTTCTACTACACCGCCATCATCGAGGATCAGGAGTACTCCTCGATCCGCCCGCTGATCGACTGGCTCGACTACAACGGCTACACCGTCGTCACCAAGGCGACCAAGGAGTTCATCGACGCCTCCGGCCGCCGCAAGGTCAAGGGCAACATGGACATCGAGCTCGCCGTGAACGCGATGGAGCTCGCCGAGCACATCGACCAGATGGTGCTATTCTCGGGTGACGGCGACTTCCGCTCCCTGGTCGAGGCCGTTCAGCGCCGTGGCGTGCGGGTCACCGTGATTTCCACGATCGCGAGCCAGCCGCCGATGATCGCCGACGAGCTGCGCCGGCAGGCCGACGTCTTCACCGACCTCGTCGAGCTGCAGTCCAAGCTCGGTCGCGACCCGTCCGAGCGCCCCGCCCCGCGTGACCGCGGCGACCGCGAGGCGCGCCACCACGCTCCGCAGTTCCTCCAGCGCGCGACCACGATGGCGCCGGCGAGGGGCGATGACGACTTCGAGGAGTGAGGCGGCCCGGTCAAGCCGCCAGCCTCTCAGCCTCGTCCCCGACCGTGACTGTCCGCTCTGTCCGCGCCTGGTCGCCTTTCGCGAGGCGAACCGCGCGCGCGAGCCATTGTGGCACAATGCACCGGTTGCGCCTTTCGGCGACATCAAGGCGCGCCTGCTGATCGTCGGCCTCGCGCCGGGGATGCAGGGCGCCAACCGTACCGGCCGTCCCTTCACCGGCGATTATGCCGGCGACCTGCTCTACGCGACGCTGCTCGAATACGGCTTCGCCAAGGGCAAATATCAGGCGCGTCCCGACGACGGCCTGAAGCTGGTCGACTGTCGGATCGCCAATGCGGTGCATTGCGTGCCGCCGCAGAACAAGCCGCTGCCGGTCGAGATCAACACCTGCCGGCAGTTCCTCGCGGCGAATCTCGCAACGATGCCGAACCTGCGCGCGATCGTCGCCCTCGGGCGTATTGCGCACGACACTGTGCTCAAGCCGCTGAACCTGAAGGGATCACAGGCCCCCTTCGGCCACGGCGCCGTGCATCAGGCCGGCGCATTCAGGCTCTACGACAGCTATCACTGCTCCCGCTACAACACGAACACCCGCGTGCTGACGCCGGACATGTTCCGCTCCGTGTTCGCGAAGGTGAAGGCCGACCTCGACTAGTCCTTAGACGAGCCCGTGGCGGCATTGCCCTTCAGCCAGTCCAGGACATCGCCGGCGTTTCGGTCGGGCGGAAACACCGGATAGAACACATGCGTGATCCTGGCGTCGTCAACGATCAGCGCGAGGCGCTTGATCAGTGTGAGGCCCGCGACCTCCATGGTCGGCAAGTTCAGGGCGCGCGTAAGCGCCAGCTTGTCGTCCGAGAGCACCGGGAACGGCAGATGCAGCCGCGAGGCCATCTCGGTCTGGTACGCGTTGCTCTGGGTCGAGAGGCCGAACACCTGCGCGGCACCGGCGGCCTTCAGCTCGGCGAACAGATCGCGAAATGCGCAGGTCTGCGGCGTGCAACCGCGCGCGCCCGGGATCATGTCCCAATCGTCGACCAGCGCGATCTTGCCGGGCTCGCCGGTGCGCGGATAGGCGAACACCACAGTCCGGCCACGCAGCGCCGACAGCGCGACCGACGTGTCGTCAGTCGCGAGCAGGCTGACCGGCGGCAATGTCATGCCTTTCAGGTGCGCGGCACCACCGTCGTCCGCGGGTGCGGGAATCCGGCTCCAATCGACCTCGAGCAGGTTTCTCTGAGTCATCCCGCTATCCCCTCGCACGCATCAGGCGGCCCTTCTCCCGGCTCCAGTCGCGCTTCTTCTCGGACTCGCGCTTGTCGTGCAGCTTCTTGCCCTTTGCAACCGCGAGCTGCAATTTCGCGCGACCACGCTCGTTGAAGTAAAGCTTGAGCGGGATCAGCGTCATGCCTTCGCGGTCGACCGCCCCCATCAGCTTGTTGATCTGCTTGCGATGCAGCAGCAGTTTTCGCGGCCGCTTGGGCTCGTGATTGAAGCGGTTGCCCTGGAGATATTCCGGAATGGTGGCGTTGATCAGCCAGATCTCGCCGTTCTTGGAATCGGCGTAGGATTCCGCGATCGTGCTTTTGCCGCTGCGGATCGACTTGACCTCGGTGCCGGTCAACGCAATGCCGACCTCGATCGTATCCTCGATCGCATAGTTGAAGCGGGCCTTGCGATTTTCCGCCATGACCTTGATCGGACGTTCGTTCTTGTCGGCCATGGAAGACAAACCTGATCGAGATGCGCGAGGACGCTAACAGTTTGGATGAAGCGCGCGCGTCAAGACTTCTTGAGGAGATCGCGGATCTCGGTCAGCAGCTCGACCTCGGCCGACGGCTTCGGCGGAGCGGCAGGCTCCGCCTCGTCCTTGCGCTTCAACTTGTTCATGGCACGGATCACCAGGAACAGCACGAAGGCAATGATGATGAAGTTGATCGTCAGCGTGAGGAAGTTGCCCCAAGCCAAGACGGCACCCTGCTTTTTCGCGTCCGCCAGATTTGCGGCGGTGACCTTGCCCGAAAGCGGCGTGAAGTAGTTCGAGAAGTCGAGACCGCCGGTGGCCGCACCGATGATCGGCATGATCACGTCGCCGACCAGCGACGTGACGATGGCGCCGAAGGCCGCGCCGATGATGACGCCGACCGCGAGGTCGACGACGTTGCCCTTCATGGCGAACTCGCGGAACTCCGTGAGCATCCGCGTGCCTCTTTCCTCGATCGCCATGAAAAGCTCCCCGTTCGGCTAGCGTCAGTTGATGAGGCCAGCATGAACCATCGCGCTGCGCACGGCAACGCGGGTCGGTTCGGTGACCGGCACCATCGGCAGCCGCAGCGTCTCGTCGAGCTTGCCGAGCAGCGACAGCGCGTACTTGATCGGCGCCGGATTGCTCTCGATGAAGAGGTTGTTGTGCAGCGGCATCAGCTTGTCATGCAGCTTCAACGCGGTGGCATGGTCGCCCTTCGCCCAGGCGGCCTGGAACTCGGAGCACAGCCGCGGCGCGACGTTCGAGGTCACCGAGATACAACCATGGCCGCCGTGCGCCATGTAACCGAGGATGGTCGCATCCTCGCCCGAGAGCTGGTTGAAGTCCTCGCCCATTGCCGCGCGCTGCTGCGAGACGCGGACCATGCTGGCCGTGGCGTCCTTGACGCCGGCGATGTTCCTGAGCTCCCACAGCCGCGTCATGGTGTCGACCGACATGTCGATCACCGAGCGCGGCGGGATGTTGTAGATGATGATCGGAATCCCGATCGCGTCGTTGATCGCCTTGAAGTGCTGGTACATGCCTTCCTGGGTCGGCTTGTTGTAGTAGGGCGTCACGACCAGAACCGCATTGGCGCCCGCCTTTTCGGCGTGCTGGGCGAGCTCGACCGCCTCCTTAGTCGAGTTGGAGCCGGCGCCGGCGACGACAGGCACGCGGCCTTTCGCTTCCTCGATGCACCATTCGACGACCTTCTTGTGCTCGTCATGGCTCAGCGTCGGACTCTCTCCTGTGGTGCCGACGGGAACCAGGCCGTTGGTACCCTCTGAAATCTGCCAGTTGACCAGGGAGCGAAACGCCGCCTCGTCCAGCGAGCCGTTCTTGAACGGCGTGACCAAGGCGGTGAACGATCCCCGGAATTTTGTCTTGGCTGCCATGGACTTCCTCCGTACGCGGCAATCTTGAGCGCAGGCCGCATTCATATCGGGTCTATCCCGCCGGTAAAAGACCCGCTCCCGTCTGACGCACCGTTTAGGCCGCGATTTTGCCGCGGTGGTGGTGCAAACCGGGCGAAGGTAAGCGGCTGTTGGTAATTTGTCCGCATATTCAATCAAATACAGCCAGATCTTGTACAGCTAGGTCTTGAGCCAATTGACTGATTCGGGGCGACGAAACGCCGTGATCTCATTTCCGCGCGCCGCATGGCGATCCACCGGCCTGATCGTGTGCCTGATGGCAGGGCTGTCGGCCGGCTGCGCCGCCTGGGCCAAATCCAATGAGACAACCGCGGAAACGGCCAAGGAAACCGCGAAGGAAACCGCGAAACCCGCAGCCAAGCCAGCCGCCAAGGGCACTGCGAAGGATGCGTCCAAGGGAACCGGCAAGGAAACTCCGAAGGACGCCGCCAAGGGGGCAAGCAAGGGCGCGACCAGTGCCCCCGCCAAGGATGCCGCGAAGAAGCCTGCCAAGGATGCTGGCAAGGATGCTGGCAAGAACGCAGGCAAGGAACC
This sequence comes from Bradyrhizobium sp. 76, assembly GCF_023073025.1. Taxonomy (NCBI): domain Bacteria; kingdom Pseudomonadati; phylum Pseudomonadota; class Alphaproteobacteria; order Hyphomicrobiales; family Nitrobacteraceae; genus Bradyrhizobium; species Bradyrhizobium sp. 76. Next base: position 346,575 of record NZ_JADPIS010000015.1, on the reverse strand, counting down.
TGCGAAGGACAAGCTGAAGCCTACCGCTGCCGCGCCAAAGTCAACGCCGACCGCTGGCGGCTCGGTCCCGAAGACCGCACCTGCGCCGGCTGCGACAGCCACCGTCAGACCGACCGCCCCGGCCCCCGCCAAACCCGTCGCCGCTCCGGTCCTGGCTCCTGCGACCCGCCAACATGCCGCCCCGCGCAAGCCGGTCACACCGGCTGCGGTTGCCGCGACCTCCTCGACCTCGCAAGCCGACAAGGACACGCTGGAAACCGTGATCGAGCTCGTGCGCAAGCGCAAGTCGGGCGACGCGACCAATGCCGCGGCCGCGATCTCGGATCCCGTCGCGCGAAAGCTTGCGGAATGGATCATCCTGCGCAGCGAGGACAATGGCGCGACTGTGGAGCGCTACCGCGCCTTCCTCTCCGCCAATCCGAGCTGGCCGTCACAGACCTTCCTGCGCCGGCGCCTGGAGGCCGCGATGTGGGACGACCGGCGCGACGACCAGGTCGCGTGGTCGTGGTTCGAGAACGAGTCCCCCGTGTCCGCCAAGGGCCGCTTCACGCTCGCCAAGGCGATGCTGGCGCGCGGCGACCGCGCCAATGCCGAACGTCTGGTGCGCGATGCCTGGCGCAGCGACCCGATGTCAGAAGAGACCGAGAACAACGCACTCGATCAGTTCGGCGCGCTGTTGACGCCCGGCGATCAGAAGGCGCGGATGGACACGCTGCTCTACGGCAGCGAGAACGAGGCCGCACTGCGTGCTGCAAAGCGCCTCGGGGCCGGCTATGTCGCGCTCGCTAAGGCCCGCATCGCCTCCCTCAAGAAGGCGCCGAACGCGCGTGCGCTGCTCGAAGCCGTGCCGCGCGAGCTGCACGGCGATCCCGGCTTCATCTTCAGCAAGATCCAGCTGCTGCGCCGCGAGGAGAAATTTGCGGAAGCCGCCCAGCTCATGCTGTCGGCACCGAAGGATCCGGGCCGGCTCTACAATCTCGACGAATGGTGGATCGAGCGGCGCCTCCTGGCGCGCAAGATGATCGACACCGAGGAATTCCGCAGCGCCTATCTGATCGCGCGCGATGCCGCCCTGCCCTCGCGCGACATCTACAAGACCGAGCAGGAGTTCACCGCCGGCTGGATCGCGCTGCGCTTCCTCAACGATCCTGCGGCCGCCACCCAGCATTTTGCTCGCATCGGGATCGGCAGCGTCAATCCGACCACGCTGGCGCGCGCCGGCTATTGGCAAGGTCGCGCCGCGGAAGCTGCAGGCCGTCAGCAGGAGGCGCGCAACGCCTATGCGCGGGCCGCCGAGCAATCCACCAGCTATTACGGCCAGCTCGCGCGCGCCAAGCTCGGCCTGCCGCAGATCGAGCTCAACGCTCAGCCGCGCAGCCGCGGTGCCGAACGGCTGGAGATCGTGCGCGCCGCGCAGCTGCTCTACGAGCTCGACGAGCGCGAGATGGCGATACCGTTGCTCGCCGACATGGGCGAGAACGGCGATCCCGAAGCGCTGGCCGGCCTTGGCGAGCTCACCCAGCGCCACAGCGACGCGCGCGGCATGCTGCTGCTCGGCAAGGCCGCGCTCAATCGCGGGCTGCCATTCGATTTCTTTGCCTATCCCGTCAACGGCATTCCGCCATTCACGCCGATCGGCCCCGAGGTCGAGCGCAGCATCATCTACGCCATCGCGCGGCAGGAGAGCGCCTTCAATCCCTCGGTCGTCTCGCCGGCGCAGGCCTATGGGCTAATGCAAGTGACGCCGGACGCCGCGCGCTATGTCTGCAAGCGCCACGGCGGGACCTACGATCTGGGGCGCCTGAAGAACGATTCGGCCTACAACGCCACGCTCGGCTCGGCCGAGCTCGGTGGGCTGCTCGAGGACTATCGCGGCTCCTACATCATGACCTTCGCCGCCTACAATGCCGGCCGCGGCAGTGTGAAGAAGTGGGTCGATCGTTACGGCGATCCGCGCGATCCCAAGGTCGACGCGGTCGACTGGGTCGAGCTGATTCCGTTCTCCGAGACACGCAACTACGTGCAGCGGATCATGGAGAACCTTCAGGTCTACCGCGCCCGCTTCGGCGGTGGCACGCGGTTGCAGATCGAAGCCGATTTGCGCCGCGGCGCCGGTAGCGTGGAATAGAGGCGTGCCTCTAGTCTAATGATTCGCTTGCGGCGATGATGACAAAGCATCCCCGCGAGGGCATGACGCGATCAGCTCCTGGCGTTTGGGGCCATGGCCATCGACATCCGGCCGAAGTGCTCGCAACCGCACGGTCGACCTCGACGATAAGCTGAATGGGAAGATCGTATAGGGCGGATCGGGCGCACAGTAATAAGAGAGGAATAAGAGCAACAAAAAATGGGTCAGGCAATGTTAAGCGTCGCCCGTGCCGTAGAGGCAGGCGCGACGACGATGAAGGGCGTGATCGATGCCACCGGACTATCCCGCCTCAAGATCGAGCGCGCGTTGAACACACTGGAGAAGCAGAAGCTATTGGTCCGCGACGGCCAATGCTTTCGCGCGATCGGCTTGCCGAAGACAGCGCCGCTGACCCGGCAATGCGGATCGTGCAACGCCTGCTGCGATATCATGGAGGTCGCCGCCGTCGACAAGCCGGTGAACCAGCTCTGCACGCACTGGCAGACGGGCACGGGATGCAGCATCTACGACCGCCGTCCGCAGATGTGCCGCTCGTTTGTCTGCGCCTGGCTGCAAGGCCATCTCGACGACGACTGGTTCCCGGCGAAGTTGGGCATCATCGTGCATTTCAGCCAGGACGCGGTCAACGTCACCGTCGATGACCATTGCCCCGATCGCTGGCGCGAGGAGCCGTATTTCAGCAAGCTCGCCGAATGGTCGCTGAACGGTATCAGGCGAATCGGAAACCGCGGCTATGCGACCCTCGTCGTCTCCGGCGCCGACAGGTTCCTGCTGCTCGGACGCACCGTCGTTCCCGATCCGACGCCGTTCGGCACGGCGTTCCTGCCGCTCGCCGCCGACACCTTCCGGTTCTGGCGGGCGACATCGGCAGAGCATCTGCAGCGGCTGCATGAGCGCATCGCCGAGATCGAGCGGATCAGGCAGGAATTCGGCCCCTGTGTGATTCCGGATGACGCGGACGACGATCCCTGTCCGCCTTACCGGCCCACACTTCTCCGCTTATCGAACCACGCCTGAACTCCGCGGAGAGCAGCGCGGCGAGATTCGCCGCGTGCTGCTCGACGCGCACGGCGGGGTTGAAAAGTTCGCGAATGATGGGGTTTTAAGTCGGGGCATGCCGGTTGCAATCGAGATCGGGCAGATCACGGCGAGCGCCGCAGCGGCCACAGACCTCGTCGGAGTGCCAGCGACGCGCCTCTCGCCGCGTCGCCGCTGAATCGGACGCGATGGCGCTATCCGAGCCAAGCTTTCAACCTAGTCCAAGCTACGCATCCAACCAAGCCCAAGCGACGCATCGATCCAGACGTTCTTCAGAACCTATTGGAGATCGGTAGTTCGCCTTGTGCAAACGAAAAGCCCCGGCGGTTTCCCGCCGGGGCTTTCTATCAGGTCGTTAGACCGAACTTACCAGTTGCGCTGAGCGCGGAGGAGCAGGGTAACGGTGTCCTGATCCTTCAGCTCGTAGGCTGCAAGCGGCTTGCCCGTCGTACCGGACGGAGTAACGGTGCCAATGACACCAGAATACTTCTGGTCGATACGGGTCCAGGCAACGTCAGCCGAGAACGTCAAGTTCTTGACCGGGGTCCAGCGGGTGATGAGACCCACCGAGCCGACGGCGAAGTCCGGGTTACAACCCGTCACACCGGCAATGCCGCCGAACACGCCACCAGCACCACCGGCGCCGCAGATCGTGGTCTTGGCCAAGGAACCGAACTGGGCCTGGGCGTAAGCACCGTAGATCGCGGTGTTCCAGTAGGGGTCCCAGTTGTGGGTGTACGCACCGCGGAAGCCCCAGGTCTTGACCGTTTCCTGCTGGCTGCCCGTGACGAACACGGTGTCCGGAGCATTGGCGAAGCCGACGCTCTGGTAGGCAACGCCGGAGCTGCCAAACATCGAGTAGCTGCTGCCCGCGAGGTTCTGGAAGTTGTAGCGGGTCGCACCGTCGGTGTAGACGCCCTGGATGTTGATCACGTCACCCGCACCGGTCGGGATGTTCTTGATCGACAGAGCGAGCTGAACCGCCCAACCCCACTTGTCATCGGGATGACCGGTGGGTTCGGTCGCGCCGTAGTAGGCAACGTGGTTGTCATGTGCAGCCACCGACGCCTGGAAGAGACCCCAAGCCTGGTCGACGCGGACCATACCAACGAGGTTCGGCGAACGCGTGCCGCCGATGGCGTTGGAGCCATACGAGCCACCAAGAATGCCAGCCGCAGACGCGCCGGTCATGTTCAGGTTGCCGGCGTCATAGTAGGCCGCCCTATCTTCAGCCGAGAACGCTGCCGTCACGCCCTGACCGAAGTCAGCGGTGTAGGAGAACTGGTTGACACCAGTGACCGTGCCGCTGCCGCCGACGAGACCGTCGTAGTTGTTGCCCGGGTAGTTGGTCCAGGGCGCGTCGAACTGCGACACGGCCTTACCCATCGTGAAACCAGCGAACTGGATGAAGGCGTAGTACACGCCGAGCGAGCCGCCCGAGGTGCCGCCGTCGTTTCCGTTGATCGAGGAACCGACGAGAGCCGGGGCCGCACCCGAGGTGTTGAGGGCCAGCGTGCTGCTGTAGGCGGTCGTGCCGGTCGCGCTGCCGGTGCCGTTGTAGTTGCCGGTCGTCCAGGAGAACACGCCGTCGAAGAAGGTACGGACAACGCCGTACTCGGTCGCGGTGCGCGTGTCGATGTTGAGATCTTCACGAGCGCGCATGGTGTAGTAGTTCGTCAGACGGTTGCGGGAACCGTTATTGCCGGTGAACTGACCGCTGTAGTCCGAGTTGGTGTTCAGCGCGACTTCAGCGCGCAGATAACCACCCAGCTTGATGCAGGTGTCCGTGCCGGGGATGTAGTAGAAACCCGCACCGTACAGGGAGCAGATCTTCACGTATTCGACCGCTTTGGCCTTCACGGGGAGATCGGCTGCCTGCGCTCCGCCGACAGCGATCAGACCCGCTGCGGAACCGAGCAAAAGGCTCTTAACCAACTTCATGTTAAACCTCCAAGTTTGCCATAGGGAAGGTTCCGGATCCGCTGGGTGAAGACACCCTAAGGTTGGTTCCCTTGTCCCTTAAATTCACCGCTTAGTCGCTTCGCGCCTTCGGACACACCCGCTGAACGCGAGGGACTTAAGCGAACCACCTAAGACGGGACGACCTCGGGATGCCCCCCTCCGTCGCTCAGTCACAATTACCGAACGCCCTTGCACACACAACAACAGAACGCTTCAGAACGAGCCGGTGGAGCGTGTTTTCCGGCGGGTGTTGCACAAATAACACGCAGATGTGATCAGAGCGACTTTGTAACACTTTGAATTTGTTGAATTTTTTCGGCGGGTTTCATTTGCCGTCAAAAGTTCCGGCACCGGCCCCTCACACCCGGGGAGACGCTCTGCTGTCGGTCTGAGGCGTCCGAATCGTGGAATCAACCAGGGACTCGGAGCGCGCCACTCCTTAGGAATTGGCTCGCCTAACCATCAAGTGGCTGCGACCGTCGTCCTCATCATCCCCGCGCTTGAACATCGATATGATCCGGCGGCAAGCCTGCCTGATGTCGTTGATACATAGCCTCGTAAGCTGTCTCCAGCCGCCTTGCGTAGAGCGCCGCATCAAACAGTGATGCGGTCAGGTGGTTCCCTTGCAGCCGTCCGCGAATATCCGCCAGCTTCTGTTTATCAAGCGCCAGCTCGATCGCGAGTGCTTCATAATCCGCACGCGTTCGCGTGATCAGCTCAGGCAGGCCGACAGCGCTCAGCAAGCTTGCCGCCACGCGGCCGGCGAAACTATTCCCGATGTGGGTCACCACCGGCAGACCAGCCCACAGCGCGTCGCTGGCCGTCGTATGTGCGTTGTAGGGCAGCGTATCCAGGAAGAGGTCGGCGAGGCGATGGCGCCCCAAATGTTCGGATGAAGACGCAACGCGCCTTGCAAACACCAGGCGATCCGGGTCGACGCCCTGCCCTTGGCTTCCTTCCGCAGATTCGATTTTGCGATCTCGCCGACGTCGGACAGCCACAAGACCGACTGGTCCACGCTCTTCAAGATATTCATCCAGGAGCCAAAGACAGCCGGATTGATCTTGTAGGCGTTGTTGAAGCAGCAAAACACAGTCCATTCCTGCCGCAAATCGTGGTCGGCCCGATCGGGCGCAGCATCGTCGATTGTCCCGACGCGATTATCACGCGGCATGAAGCTGCCGGGCAAACGAACGACCTTCTCGTCGAAGAATTCGCTGTTTTGATCTGGCAGCACGATCGGATCGGCAATGATGTAGTCGGCTAGCTCCCCGCTCCCCAACGTCCCCGCGAACCCAAGATAGTTGACGACGATCGGAGCCGGACTGGCCGCGAACAACGACAGCCTGGCATTGTGCGTGTGGCCAGCAAGATCGACAAGAATATCGATCTGCGCATCGTCGATCGCTTTCAGGACTTCACCGTCGAGCTTGTGCTCGCAATCGACAAAGCGATGAAAATGACTTTTCGAGCCGCTTGCGCAGATCGCGGTTGTCGTCAGGACCATAGAAAACGCGTACGTCTCGAAGCGGTCGGGATCGTGACTCTCGAAGATCTCGGCGGTGAGGTACCCGACCGGGATGCTTGCGAAAATCAGGTGAAACATATCCGACCCGGATCTTGTCGTGGCGACGGATTCACCACCTGACCTCGTTCTGGAGACATGCGGGAGCTTTGCCCTCACCCAAGTCCTGGCGCAGCTGAGCTGATCATCGGGAGAATCCGTCAGGGACAGCAAAGCAAAAGGAGAACTATTGGCCTTCCGAGTCGTATTGCTGCCGTCAACTGGCCGATCTCTTCGTCCAGATTGTCCCAATTGCACAGGTTCATCTTCGCAAGAAGACGCAAACCCTCGATACCCTCGAGGTCAGGCCTGATCGACACCGCCTTGTCGAAGGCGACGAAGGCTTCGTCATAGCGCCCGAGCTCGGTAAAGACATTGCCACGGCCAATCCAGGCCCCCTCGATGTCGGCCTTGATCGCGAGCGCCCTGTCATACGCGGCAAGAGCCTCCTCGTAGCGCTTCAGCCCCCACCCCACGTTGCCGCGACCAAGCCACGCCTCGGCGAGATCAGGCTTGATCGACAGCGCCCGGTCGTACGCAGCGAGTGCATCGTCACGGCGCTTGAGCTCGGTGAGAACATTGCCGCGGCCAAGCCAGGCTTCCGCCAGATCAGGGCGGATCGACAACGCCCTGTCATAGGCAGCCAACGCCTCGTCAAGGCGCTTGAGATCGAAGGACACGTTGCCCCGACCAAGCCACGCGTTCTCCAGGTCGGACTTGATCGAGAGCGCCCTGTCATAGGCTGTCGAGGCTTCGTCGTAGCGCTTCAGGCTCCAGAAAACATGCCCCCGGGCAACCCACGCGCTCTCGAGGTCGGGCTTGATCGAGATCGCCTTGTCGTACGCAGCCAGCGCCTCGTCGTGGCGCTTGAGATCGGTGAGAACTTCACCTCGGCCAACCCATGCACTCGGGACATCCGACCTGGCCAACAGCGCCTGGTCATACGTGGCAAATGCGTCGTCGTACCGCCTGAGATTCCGGAGTGCGTTGCCTCGACCAAGCCATGCAGTCTCCAGGTCAGGCCTGATCGACAACGCCTTGTCGTAGGCAACGAGGGCGTCCCCGAAACGTCTGAGCTTTTCAAGGCAGCCGCCCTTGCTTGCGTAGGCATCGGCAAAGTTCGGATTGTAGAATGTCGCCTTGTCGAATTGCTCAATCGCTTCGCCATAGCTTCTCGCGAACTCGGCAAGGATCGTACCTCTGTCGTGATATGAAAGGGGATTGCGCGGATTCACCGCCAATGCGCGCGTGAAATAGGCCAGGGCTTCCTGAGGCCGATTCAGCGCTTTGAGCGCGCTGAGGGCCTCGTCGCTGCTTCCGTTCAGGGCCACGGCCGCCCTGCTCGGCGTCCGCAAATCGGCCTTGCACGAGCTTCACCACACCCAGGAGATGTTCGACTTCGAAGATGTTCCTGGCGGATTTTGCGATCTGCTGCAGTATTCTTTCCGCTTTGACCAAATCATGGGCGTGAAAGGCTTCGACAGCACGTCGAAATTTGGTCTGCAGTTCACCCGCCAAGTCCATTCCTCCCTCGGGACGTCGGTCAATCATACCATCGGTCCCGACATTGCAAGATGAGACCGTAGCGGCATGAGAACGTAGCGGCGTAGCCCGGCAGCCCTTCCCCGCTTTGGTCTCGAGGGCGCGGTTCCAACCGAAAGAGCAATCGCGCCAGGACAGGCTCTCCTTGATTGCGGCGACCTCCGGCGCGACGGGGTAGCTCCTCAGCCGGCGAGCGAGTTATCCCGACTAATAGTAAGAGCGCCCTTCCCGCAGTCGCTCCATAGCTTGTGGCGAATGGCGGAGAGAGACAATCAAATCAATCACTTGCAAATGAATCACTTGATAGAGGCGGTCGGCGACGAAGGCAATCGTCCCACGCGCGGGCCATCCGATCCAATTTAAAAGCAAAATCAATCGTTTATGTGGATGAAGGGAGCCTTTGTCCGCGCCAGAACCGCTCTAAATACGGGCGCCAGAACCTCCAGCTTTGTGTCCGTTATCGCGGCGTTACGTTCTCGCGCGGAGAGCAAACCGCTTGGTTTCGGAATTCGCTGGGAATATTCGAGCAAAAACACACGCTTCCAAATTGACCAGCCCAAGTAATTAGATGCATAAGGCTCGCACCGGAGAGGTGGCCGAGTGGCTGAAGGCAACGCTTTGCTAAAGCGTCATACGGTCTCAAGCTGTATCGAGGGTTCGAATCCCTCCCTCTCCGCCACCCCGCGGCGGAATCCGAGATCTGTGCGTTCCCTCACCTGACACGCGACGGTGCCCTCATGCCGCTCCGAATCCGGTTGGCAGACTACGAGGGAACCTGATTCAGCACAAATCAGCTTCACCTGTGAAACCAAGAACGAGATTCTCCGCTCAGTGGGCGGAGACCCACGCCCTCGCCTCGCGCTGCGCGGCCGAGATGTCGGCGTCCGACATCTGCCCGGCGACTTCCTGGCGCAGCGTCACGGCGTCCTTGCGGCCCTTGAGCGCGGCGAGGTTGAACCATTTATGTGCGGCGACGAGATCGACGAGACCGGAGCGACCGCTCGCCCAATACAGGCCGCGCTCGAACAGCACGTCCGACAGCGCGCCTGCGTCGATCGGCGTCGCGGTCTCCAGATCGAAAGTACCCTGAAACATAACGCATCCCCTTTTTTCTTATGCCGCCTCGTCCCCCGAGCGCGGCTCCCGTCCAATCAACTGTTCAACTCATCCCCGAGGCTTGTTGCCCGTGCCGTTTGCCGGCTTGTTGGAGGTAATGATGGCGGGCAAATTTGAATGGCAGTTTAAGTATCGCGATGAAGCAGACGTAAACGCGCCCGCCCCAGGCGCGCACGACAAATGCAAGAAGTCCCGGTTTTGCAGGCACTTCTGCAATTCGTCAGATTCGGTTTACCTTGGGATTTTGGGAGAACGATAACCATCGCGCACGGTGACGGGCGTGCAGTGGTGTCCCCTCCGCTCTCGTCACCGGTATTCCAGAGACAGCAATGGTCCCACGAGAAGCTGCGGCGTACTGGATCCCGGTCGGAGCCGGGCGATGACACCGCGAATGAGAAGCGGCGCGCGAACAGCGTGCAATTGCGCCGCAGCATCCCTGTTCAAGCAGGGCGCGCCTATGAAGAAACATATGGCGGGAAGCTCGACTGCGGCCATCTTTCGAGACGCCCGCCTGCGGCGGCCCTCAGGATGAGGGACGAGTATGCGGAACATCAACGCAGATGGATGCAGCTGAGCCTCATCCCGAGGAGTCCGCGAACCAGTCGTCTCGAAGGACGAGGCGCTCGCTCAGGCATCGCTGAGACTTCATATGCGATAGCCCTGCCTGCTCAAGGGCAGCACAGCCACGCCGCGATCAGATCAACAATGTGGGGATATGGGAATGCCGGCAATACCCCGGCCTCGTGAGAACGAGGGCGTCGGCGAACACGTCAGGACCAGCTTCCACGTTGGCCCGAAGGCCACTTGTGAAATTGCGGAGCCCCTTACGGAGAACCGCACGAACGAAGAAAACTTGTTTCTTCTGCCGGACCGGCCTTTGGCGAGCGAACCCGCGAAAGAGAACGATCCGACCGTTGACCTGATGTCTCGCCGACACCCTCTATCGTCGACCAGAACCTTCGAGAAGGCGCTGATGACGTGCCGGCTCTCTAGGAGCCGGCAACTTCAAAAAGCGAAGTTACTTCTTCTTGGCGACCTTGCGGGTCTTCTTCGCAGTCTTCTTCACTGCGCTCTTCGCCTTCTTCGCCTTCTTTGCCTTCTTAGCTTTCTTGGCCATGTTGCCCTCCGATGTGTGAGATGGCTTAATCGCTGCATGCAGTCGGGGATCGAGTGCACACTCATCCCGAATACACCAACACAACGAAAAAAACAGCGTCTCGCTTAAAGAAGTGTTGACGGCGAAACGCGCCTGCGCTGGCGAACACGATGCAAACGGACTGCACGATGTGTGCATGCGAGCGCAGAGAGTCCCCGCGGCATCGACGTTCGCAAAAGATGCGACTGCAGAAAAACACTATGCAGCAAGTATTTTTCTGCACGCGCGCATCGCGCACGATCGATGTAATGACCTATCGCGCCAATCGCGCGAGCGCCTCGCGAGGGCGCTTCGCGGACTCTGAGTCGCGACTTTTGGCAACGAAAATATTTTCATGATTAACGGCGCGAGCGCTCGTCGGAGCGTGTGCAAGTCGCCGTTTTGCGCGAATCGCGTGACGGCGATTCGGTCGGCGTATCGCGTTCGATCGGGATGAAGTTCGTCGCCGAGGATGCGCGCGAGCGTCGCATCGCGAACCGAAAGCGAGGTGACGACGCCTGTCCGTCACCTCGTTCGAACGTGCGAGGTCAGATGCCGAGCTTGGACTTGAGCAGCTCGTTGACGCTCTGCGGGTTGGCCTTGCCGCCGGATGCCTTCATCACCTGGCCGACGAACCAGCCGAGCGACTGCGGCTTGTCCTTGACCTGCGCCGCCTTGTCGGGATTGGCCGCGATGATGTCGTCGACAACCTTTTCGATCGCCGAAAGATCCGTGACCTGCTTCATGCCGCGGCTTTCGACCAGCGCGCGGGGATCGCCGCCCTCCTGCCAGACGATCTCGAACAGATCCTTGGCGATCTTGCCGGAGATCGTACCCTCGCCGATCAGGTCGATGATCCCTGAGAGCTGTGCGGCATCGACCGGAGAGTCCGTAATATCCCGGCCTTCCTTGTTGAGACGACCGAACAGCTCGTTGATCACCCAGTTGGCGGCGACCTTGCCGTCGCGCGCGCGGTTGGCGAGCTTTTCCAGCACGGTCTCGTAGAACACCGCGCTCTCGCGCTCGGCGACCAGCACGCTGGCGTCGTAGGACGACAGGCCGAGATCCGCGACGAAGCGCGTCTTCTTCTGGTCCGGCAACTCGGGCAGCTCAGCCTTCAGCTCGTCGACGAAGCTTTGCGAGAACTCCAGCGGCAGCAGGTCGGGATCGGGGAAGTAGCGATAGTCGTGCGCCTCCTCCTTGGACCGCATCGACCGCGTCTCGCCCTTGTTGGGGTCATAGAGCCGGGTCTCCTGGTCGATCGCGCCGCCGTCCTCGAGGATTTCGATCTGGCGCCTGGCCTCGTACTCGATCGCCTGGCCGATGAAATTGATCGAGTTCATGTTCTTGATCTCGCAGCGGGTGCCGAGCGGCGCGCCCGGCTTGCGCACGGAGACGTTGACGTCGGCGCGCAGGGATCCCTTCTCCATGTCGCCGTCGCAGGTGCCGAGATAGCGCAGGATCGAGCGCAGCTTGGTCACATAGGCCTTGGCCTGCTCGGCATCGCGGATGTCGGGTTTGGAGACGATCTCCATCAGCGCCACGCCACAGCGGTTGAGGTCGACATAGGACATGGTCGGCGACTGATCGTGCAGCAATTTGCCGGCATCCTGTTCCAGATGCAGCCGCTCGATGCCGATCGTGGCGGTCTTGCCGCCATCGAGTTCGACCACGACCTCGCCTTCGCCGACGATCGGCGACTTGTACTGGCTGATCTGGTAGCCCTGCGGCGAGTCCGGATAGAAATAGTTCTTGCGGTCGAACACCGAGCGCAGATTGATCTGCGCGTTCAGCCCGAGCCCGGTCCGGACAGCCTGTCTGACGCATTCCTCGTTGATGACCGGCAGCATGCCCGGCATCGCCGCGTCGACCAGCGACACATGCGAATTCGGTTCGCCGCCGAACGCGGTGGAGGCGCCGGAGAACAGCTTCGCGTTCGACGTCACCTGAGCATGGACCTCCAGGCCGATGACCATCTCCCAGTCACCGGTTGAGCCCTTGAGAAGCTTGTGGGGTGCGGCAGGTGCGTTCATGGCTTCACTGGTTCCTTCATTGGTCCCTTGGCCGCGCGCGCTTCACCGGCTTCGAGAAGTCCGTTGAGCGACCGAAGCACCTCGGCCGGCTGGCGCAGCGCGATCTCGCGGCGGCCCATCACCTCGATCGCTCCGAACAGCGCGTCGACTTCCGGCGAGGAGGCGAACACGAAGCCGTCGAACGACGTGCTCTGCTCCTCGAAATCGCTGGAGATCTCGACGCGGTAGCCGTGCGCCTTGAGACGATCGACGACTTCGTAATGGAGGGCCTGCGAATGGGTTGCGATGAAGAGATAATCGACGCGGCGCTTGGCAAGCACGCTCTCCGCGTCCTGCAGCATCTCGACCTCGAACGCCTGTATATCGGCATGCAATATGTCGAGATGCTTGATCTTCCTGTCCCTGAAGAAGGCATCGACCTCGAATTTGCCCTTGCCGACGAAGGCCTTGACGAACTCGGCTCGCAAACCATTGCGCTCGAAATTATCCTGACCGGTCTTCAGACATGCGGGATCCGGCTCGACCAGGATGACCTCCGCCTTGGGCCGCGCCTTCTTGAGCCACATCGAATAGTGGCCCCAATAGGCGCCGAGCTCGATCATCGAGGGAGTCTCGCCGAGCCGCTTCAGCAATTCCTGGAAGACATATTCTTCGAGCGGCTCGTGGACGCCACGATTGATGATGAGCACACTGCTGAAGGGGCCATAATAGCCTCCGGGCCCGATGCCCGGAACCTTCAGGCCGTTATGCAGATAGACTTGGTCGCCTTCGACGAGGCCTGCCATCGGGACGCGTTCGATCAGGAGGTTGAGCGGATCGGAAACGATCTCGCGAAAGCGGCCGAATAAATCCTCCGGCTTCGCTTTCGGACTCGTGAAACCAGGCTCGCTCATGTGGATGCACTCCCACCCAGCGCATCGACGATGCGCTGCCATTCTGCTTCAAGCGAATCCGTTGCCACGGGCCGGCCAGCCTGGCGGTACCAATAGCCGGCATTGCCGAGGTCGCCCTCGACCCGGTGCAGATAGGCGTGCACCCAGGCGGCCTCGCGGCTGCTCTCGTCCTGAACGATTCTGTGCGCCTGATCCCAGTCGCCCTTGGCGGCCCACCACAGTGCGGCGAGCGGCGCGCTGAGATCCGGGGGCGGCGCGGCGCCGTCGAGGCTGCCGATATACGCCGCCATGTTCACCACCATTTCGCCGGCGTGAAGCGGCCGGCGGCCTGCTCGATCACCTCGCCGAGCGAGAACAGCGTCTCCTCGTCGAAAGGTCGGCCGATCAACTGCAAGCCGAGCGGCAGGCCCTGCGCGTCCTTGCCGGCCGGCACGGCGATGCCCGGCAGGCCCGCCATGTTCACGGTCACCGTGAAGATGTCGTTGAGGTACATCTCGACGGGGTCCGCCCCACCCTTTTCGCCGATGCCGAAGGCCGCCGACGGCGTCGCCGGCGTCAGGATCGCGTCGACGCCCTTGGCGAAGCAGTCCTCAAAGTCCTTCTTGATCAGCGTACGCACCTTCTGGGCGCGCAAATAATAGGCGTCGTAATAGCCGGCCGAGAGCACGTAGGTGCCGATCATGACGCGGCGCTTCACCTCCGCGCCAAACCCTTCGGCGCGGGTGTTCTCGTAGAGTTCGTTGATGTTCCGGCCCTGCTCGCGCAGGCCGTAGCGCACGCCGTCGTAGCGCGCGAGGTTGGAGGACGCCTCCGCCGGCGCAACGATGTAATAGGCCGGCAAGGCGTATTTGGTGTGCGGCAGTGACACTTCAACGAGTTCGGCGCCGGCCGCTTTCAGCCAGGCCGCACCCGCTTCCCAAAGCTTTTCGATCTCGGCCGGCATGCCGTCGAGACGGTATTCCCTGGGAATGCCGATCTTCATGCCCTTCACGGACTTGCCGATCGCAGCCTCGTAGTCCGGCACGGCCATGTCGACCGAGGTCGTGTCCTTCGGATCGTGGCCGGCCATCGAGCGCAGCAGCATCGCGGCATCGCGCGTGCTGCGCGCGATCGGACCGGCCTGGTCGAGCGAGGACGCAAAGGCGACGATGCCCCAACGCGAGCAGCGGCCATAGGTCGGCTTGATGCCGACGGTTGCGGTGAACGCCGCCGGCTGGCGGATCGAGCCACCGGTGTCGGTCGCGGTCGCGCCCATGCAGAGCTGCGCCGCCACGGCGGAGGCCGAGCCGCCGGACGAGCCGCCCGGCACCAGCGTCGTGTTGCTCCCGTCGCGCCGCCAGGGATTGCCGACCGGGCCGAAGCACGAGGTCTCGTTCGACGAGCCCATCGCGAACTCGTCATTGTTGAGCTTGCCCAGCATCACCGCGCCGTCGCGCCAGAGCTGCGAGGTGATGGTGGACTCGTATGTCGGCACGAAATTGCCGAGGATTTTCGAGCACGCCGTGGTGCGCACGCCCTTGGTCGCGAACAGGTCCTTGATGCCGAGCGGAATGCCGGCGAGCGGCCCCGCATCGCCCTTCCCGATCCTGGCGTCCGCTTCGCGCGCCATGGACCGCGCCTGGTCCGGGGTCTCCGTGACGAAAGCATTGAGCACGCGCGCGGCTTCAATCGCGTTCAGATGCGCGTCGGTCAGCTCGAGGGACGTGAAAGTTTTGGCCGCGAGGCCTTTGCGGGCCTCGGCGAGCGTCAGCGATGTCAAATCGGTCATTTATTGATCGGGCTGCAGAAGAACGGAGACAGGGACTTGTCGTTGGCCGGGTCGTCTTTCTTGGCGGCCGCTTTCGCAGCCGCTTCGATCTCGTCGAGCACGGCATTCACGGCGACGTTGGGGTCGGCAGCCTTGCCCTGCCGCTCCATTTTGTCGAGATAGTTCATGTAGGCCTGATAGGCCTTCTCGTCGTCGCAAAGCATGCACATCGGACTTCGTCCTGAGACTCTTTTGACGCGTTTTCTTTACGCGAACCGGCTTCCACTTCGCTCGAAAACGCTACGTAAATTACTCAACAACCTTCGGCACCAGGAAGAAGTGACCTTCGGTCGCGGGCGCGTTGGCAACGATATCGTCGGCGATCTCGCCGTCATTGACCAAATCCTGCCGCTTCTTCATCTGCATCGGGGTAACCGAGGTCATGGGCTCCACACCCTCGACATTGACCTCCGAGAGCTGCTCGACAAAGGCGAGCATGGCGTTGAGCTCGCCCTGCAGATGCGGAACCTCGCCCTCGGAAACCGCAATGCGCGCCAGATGCGCGATGCGGCGGACGGTAGCGGCGTCGACGGACATTATATAAGGCCTCTCACGGCAAAACCTATGTGCCGTATAGCAGAGGCCGCTTTTGCGCCGCAACCGGCGGCGGGATCTATCCGGCGAGAGCTTTCAGGCGGGCCAGGGCCGATTTGGCGAGATCGCGGGTCAGTTCAGCCGCCGGGACCTCGCGGCCCAGGGCGATGGCCTGCCCGGCCCAGAGATTGGTGAAATCCACCCTGCCCTGCTTTTCGGCAGCCGCCTTCAGCGGTCCCAGCGCCGTTGCGGCATGAGGAAATGGCGGTGCGTCCGGCGAAATCGGGCCGGCCTCGCGCATCAGGCGGTTCTGGACGCCGCGCGCCGGGCGCCCCGTCATGACATTGGTGATGACGGTGGAATCATCCCGCCCTTCGGCGAGCGCCGCGCGGGCCGCCGCACTGACCTTGGATTCCGGACAGCGCAGATAGGCACTTCCGATCTGCACGCCTGCCGCGCCGAGCGCGAACGCCGCCGCGATGCCGCGGCCATCCGCAACGCCGCCAGCCGCAATCACCGGGACCTTCACCGCATCGACCACCTGCGGCACCAGCGCAAAGGTGCCGGGCTGTTCCGAGATCTTGTCGGTCAGGAACATGCCGCGATGGCCGCCGGCCTCCGCACCTTGTGCGATCACCGCGTCAGCGCCGTGCTGCTCGAGCCAGATCGCTTCCCTCACAGTGGTCGCCGAGGAGATGACGAGACATCCTGCCGCCTTGACCCGCTTGAGCAGCGCGGCCTCTGGCAGGCCGAAATGGAAGCTGACTATCTCGGGCTTCAGCTCCTCCACCACCTCGCAGAAGCCGGCGTCGAACGGCGCGCGGTTCGCGGCATTGATGGGTGCGGCGGGATCGAGGCCATGCTCACTGTAGTAGCCGGCGAGGCGCTGCTTCCACCGCGCCTCCGCCTCGGCCGTGAGCTCGACCGGTGTGTGGCAGAAGAAATTCATGTTCAGCGGCGCGGAGACGCGCTGCCGGATGATGTTGACCTGCTCGCGCGCCTTGTCCGGCGACAGCATCGCGCTCGGCAGCGAGCCGAGCCCCCCGCCTTGCGCAACGGCGATCACCAGCTCCGCGTCCATCACGCCAGCCATCGGCGCCAGCACGATCGGGAATTCGGTCTTGAAGAGGTCAATCAGTCGACGGTTCGGCCACATGGTTGTTCTCTCGCAGTTTAGGCGGACACGCTGGAATTACGCCGGCCGGCTAGTAGTTGCTCGGCCTCGGTCGCGATCCGTTCGACGATTTCGGCGGCCGACGGAATATCATGGATCAGGCCGACAGCCTCACCGGCAAAGACCGCGGCGACCTCAAAATTGCCCGCTGCCCTTGCCGCGGCATAGTCGACGGTCACCTCGGCGGCGCGCTGCAGCAGCTCGACCTCGCGGCCGGTCCAACGCCTGATATGATCGTTGACCAGCGTTCGCGCGGTGAACGGCGCCGGCCAGAACAGGCTGCGCGACCAGTCGACGATGACGCCGCGCGCCGTGTCATTGGGATCGGCGTCGCGAATGCGCTGCTTCGCCTCCTCCGCACCATTGGCCTCCACGCTCGCATAGAAGCGCGTGCCGATCAGCACCCCGGAGGCGCCCAGCATCATCATCGCCGCGAGCCCGCGACCATCGGCAATTCCGCCGGCGGCAACCACCGGCACGCGGCCGGCCGCGAAATCGACGATCGAAGGCACGATATCGACGGTGGTGCGCGATGCGCCATGGCCGCCGGCTTCGGTCCCCTGCGCGATCAGGATGTCCGCACCGGCGTCGAGCGCCTGCTTCGCCATGTCCTCGCTCTGCACCTGGCAGATCAAGCGCGCCCCGCACGCCTTGATGCGCGCTGCAAATGGTGCGGGATCGCCGAATGACAGCATGATCGCTTGCGGATTGGCAGCGAGCGCGATGTCGAGAAGTTTTGGTTGTTTTGCCAGGCTCCAGGTGATGAAGCCGATACCGAACGACGCAAAGCCGCTCAGCTGCCTGGTCTCGGCCTCGAGCCGCTCCTGATCGCCGTAGCCACCACCCAGGATCCCGAAGCCGCCGGCCTCGCTGACAGCCCGCGTCAGCCGGCTGCCGGCGATCGTGTCCATCGGAGCCAGCAGGATCGGATGCTTGATCCCCAGGAGCTGGGTCAGCGGCGTGGTGATCGGCATGGCTCCTCCGCTCTCGACACGAACATTAGTCCAGAATACCATTCTCTAAAATTGAATTCTAACGAACGCTACCATCTCAAAAGCGAAACGATGCCATGGAACTCAGCGACATCCAGACCTTCGCCGCCGTCGCCCGCACCGGGGGCATCACCCGGGCGGCCGAAGAGCTCAACACGGTGCAGTCGAACGTCACCCAGCGCGTGAAGGCGCTGGAGGCGGAGATCGGTACGCCGCTGTTCGAACGGCATAGCCGCGGCATGACCCTGACCGGCGCGGGCAAGCGCCTTTTGCCCTACGCGCAACGGATGTCCGCATTAGCGCGCGAGGCCGTGCTCGCTGCCTGCGACGACGGCGAGCCCAAGGGACCGCTCGCGATCGGCTCGATGGAAACGACCGCGGCCGTGCGGTTGCCGCCGCTGCTGGCTGATTTTCATCGCCGCTTTCCCGCCGTGCGGCTGAGCCTGCGCACCGCGCCCACAGCCGACCTCGTCGCTTGCGTGCTCGAAGGCACGCTCGACGGCGCCTTCGTCGCAGGTCCGATCGCGCATGCAGATCTCACCACGACAAGCGCGTTCCGCGAAGAGCTGGTGCTGGTGAGCGCGCGGCGCTGGGCCACGCTCGCCGAGCTGCGCGCCGGGACGCCGGAATCCGGCCCGACCGCGCTGACGTTCCGCACCGGCTGCACCTACCGGCAGCGGCTGGAACAGATCTTTGTCGAGTTCGGCTGGCCGTCGGCCGCACGCTTCGAGCTCGGCACGCTCGACGGCATGATCGGCTGTGTCGCCGCCGACATGGGCGTGACGCTGCTGCCGCGCGCCGTGGTCGAACGCAGTGCGATCAACGGCAGCGTATCGATCCACGCGCTGAGCCATTCGCACGCGCACGTCGAGACGCTCTTCATCCAGCGTCGTGCCGGACATCAAACCAGTGCGCTGAACGGATTTGCCGCTTGCCTGAAGCAAGACGACGATGTCATCGCGGCCTGAGATGCCAGCGCCGCAACGCAACCAAAGCCCAGATCGCCTCGACCACGCCGAACGGCCAGGCCCCTTGCAGGAAGCCGTAGGCCGAACCGAGCACGCAGGACATCGCGAACAGCAGCACGAACCAGTGGCTGCGGTCTTCCAGGGCGTAAGTGACCAGCATCGCTGTCACGGCGACCAAGCCGAATAATGTCAGCACATCCATAGTTACAGGTTCACTCCGCAGCCTGACGCGTGATATGCGCTGATCCCATGCCGGCTCTTATCCTGCCTCTCGTCGATGCTGCAACCCACTGGCCCGAACGCGGCGGGTTGGTCGGCCTTGATCTCGGTACCAAGACCATCGGCGTTGCCGTCTCCAATCCGGACCGTCGGTTAGCGACCGGCGTCGAGACCATCCAGCGCAAGGCGTTCAAGCAGGATGCCGCCCGGCTGCTCGCGATTGCCAGTGAACGTAAGGCCGTCGGCTTCGTGCTCGGCCTGCCCATCAACATGGACGGCAGCGAAGGCCCGCGCGCGCAATCGACCCGGGCGTTTGCCCGCAACCTCGCCGGCCTGACCGCGCTGCCTATCGGCCTCTGGGACGAGCGTCTGTCGACCGCCGCGGTCGAGCGCGAGCTGATCGGCATGGACGTCAGCCGCGCCAAGCGCGCCGAAGTGATCGACGAGCACGCCGCGATCTTCATCCTGCAAGGCGCGCTCGACCGCCTCGCCAATCTGCGCGCAGCCCCGGGGCCCGGCTGATCCATGGCCGTCGTGATCGCGGCGCTCCTTCCCGTCTTTATCCTCATCGTGCTCGGCGTGGTGCTGAAGCGCACCCTGATGCGGCTCGACACGCAATGGAACGGGCTGGAGCGGCTGACCTATTTCGTGCTGTTTCCGATGCTGCTGATCCAGACGCTGGTGAAGGCCGACCTGTCCAGGGTGCCGGTCGCCGGCGTCGGCGGCGCGCTGCTGCTCTCCGCGCTCGCGATGTCGCTGCTCTGCCTCGCGCTCCGCCCGGCCCTGTCGCGTCTCGATATCGACGGCCCCGCCTTCACCTCGATCTTCCAGGGCGCGATCCGCTGGCAGACCTATGTGGCGCTGTCCGTCTCCGCCAATATGTTCGGCGAGGTCGGGCTGGCGCTCGCCTCCGTCGCGATGGTGGCGATCATTCCGCTGGTCAACGTCCTCAGCGTGGCGGTGCTCGCGCACTACGCCGCTCCGGAGAAGCAATCCGCGCGCGCGATCGTCATGACGGTTGTCCGCAATCCCCTGATCTGGGCCTGCGTGATCGGTCTCGTCATCAATGTCATCCACCTGCCGCTGCCCAGGATCTGGCATGAGGTGGCAGACGCACTCGGCCGCTCCTCCCTCGCAATCGGCCTGCTCGTCACCGGCGCCGGCCTGCATCTTGAAGGCCTGCTCCGCCCCAGCGCAGGCGCCGCTATCGGCGTGGTGTTCAAGCTGGTGCTGATGCCCGTGGTCGCCCTGGTGCTCGCCGTCTGGTTCGGACTGTCCGGCGACAGCCTCGCCATCGTCGCGATCTGCGCCGCGGTGCCGACTTCCACCAGCGCCTATGTGCTGGCCCGCCAGATGGGCGGCGATGCCCCGCTGCTGGCGCAGATCATCACGCTGCAGACGATTTTGGCGGCGATCACGATGCCGATCGTGATCGCGCTGGTGGCCTAGAACTCGTCATTGCGAGCGCAGCTCTCCTTCTCATCATTGCGAGGAGCCCTTAAAGCAATCCAGAGTCTCTCCGCGGACAGATTCTGGATTGCTTCGCTTCGCTCGCAATGACGGAACGTGGGCGACCGTCGGGCTAGCTCCCCAGCCACATCGTCAGCACCACCGCCGTCAGATTGTTCAGCGCGTGCAGCACGATCGTGAGCCAGAGCGAGCTGCTGCGATAGCGCATATAGCCGAACCAGAGGCCGATGGAGAAGACCTCGGCGAGGAAGTACAGGTCGTATTGCAGGTGCACGACCGTCCACAGCAGCGACGACAGGATGATCGCGCCGGGCACGCGCAGGAAGCTCGCCGACCAGCCGCGATAGAGGAAGCCGCGCGCCAAAACCTCTTCCGACATCGGCGCTGCCACGCTGAAGGCGAACAGCAGGAAGAAGGCTGCGCCCTTGTCGCGACCAGATTTCAACAGATCGGTCATGAAGCCCGGCGTGGCCTCGCGGCCGAGGCTCCGCGACATCGTCTCCCAGGCCACGACGATCAGGACAAGCCCGACCGCGCCGAACAGGAGTTGCTTCCAGGACGGCCAGCGTAGCGCGAGATAGTCGACGAAGGAGGCCTTCTTGATGCGGATGGCAAGCCACACAGCAGCCAGTGTCGCCGGCAAGCCCAGTATCACCGACAGCGCGAGCGCCTGCGGCTCGCCGCCGACGAGCTGAAGCGAGGCGAGGTCCATCGGCAGGCCACGCTGCACCGCCAGCAGAACGATGGCGCCGATCTGCCCGACGAACATTGCAGCGAAGATAACGATCCCCCACAGCGCCGTGCCCCAGAATTTCCAGACGCGCGGCGCCTCGTGCGCAGGTGTCACGGTCGGCGGCGGACGATCGGGATTGAGCGAATCCATCAAAGCGCTTTCATTGGGAGGCATTCCGGGCGGGTCGGTTGCGATCTACTTCATCCGCGGCGGAATCGGGAAATCATAGGCCGCCCCGCCCGCCCCCGGCAGTGAAAAGTGCCACCACTCCTTCGCATAGTTCACAAAGCCTTGCCTCGCAATCGCAGCCACGAGCCGCTTGCGCCAGGCGCGCTGGTCCGGACTGACCGTTGGCGCGGCGGTGTGCCCTTTCACGTCGGTACAGTCGTAACCTGTGCCCATGTCGACACTGCCCTCGGGCGGGCGCGCCTCGACCGGCGCAGTACAGTCGGCGTAGGCCTTTGACGGGTCGTATTTGCCTGAATTGTCGGCTTTGAGATCGACCAGCGTGAGATCGAGCGCAGCGCCCGTCGAATGCTGCGAGCGGCTTGCGATGTAGCCGAGGCGGAACAGCTCGGTCTTGGGAATTTTGGGATTGTACCGCCGCTCGGCAACCGTCTCCTGGCCGTTCTGCGACCACCTGACCATGTCGAGCGAGGCCCGCGCCGGCCGGTAGCAGTCGAACATTTTCAGCGAGAGATTTTGCGCCACCAGTTCCTGCTGCACCGCCTTCAACCGCAGCCCAATCTCCCGCTTCACCACGCATTCGCCGACGCCGTAGCCGGCGAGCGGACGGCCGACGAAATTGTTCGAGGTGGCGTAGCGGATGTCCTGGATGATGCTGGGGTCGATGTCGCGCAAATAGACGAAACCGCCGGGAAGCGATTGGGCGTGGGCGGTGCTGATCGTCATGAGCGCCAGGAGCGCTGCCAGAATTGATTTCACGAAATGCATCCCAGTCGTCATGGCCGGGCTTGTCCCGGCCACCCACGCCTTTTCTGCGACAGCACCTTAAGAAAGTGGATGCCCGGGACAAGCCCGGGCATGACGAAGAAGACGGAGACAGCTCACGCCACAGCGATAAGACCGACAGATCGGGGGATAACTCCCCGCCCGGGCTTTGGCCCTTGCCCCCCCGGCCATCCCCGCCTATAGCTCTCGCTTTAATGACATCGAAATCGACCTTCGTCCTCGGCCACCGGCATTTGCTGGGCATCGAGGGCCTTTCCGCGGCCGACATCAACGGCCTCCTCGACCTGTCCGAAGAATATGTCGAGCTCAACCGCCAGGTTGACAAGAAGCGCACCGTCCTGCGTGGACGGACGCAGGTAAACCTCTTCTTCGAGGCTTCCACCCGGACCCAATCCTCGTTCGAGCTCGCCGGCAAACGGCTGGGCGCCGACGTCATGAACATGTCGGTGTCCTCCTCGTCCATCAAAAAGGGCGAGACGCTGGTCGACACCGCCATGACGCTCAACGCCATGCACCCGGATATCCTGGTGGTGCGCCATCACGCCTCCGGCGCGGTGGAACTGCTGGCCCGCAAGGTCGACGGTTCCGTGATCAATGCCGGCGACGGCGCGCATGAGCATCCGACACAAGCCCTGCTCGACGCGCTGACCATCCGCCGCAACAAGGGCCGGCTCGAAGGCCTCGTGGTCGCGATCTGTGGCGACGTGCTGCATTCGCGCGTCGCCCGCTCCAACATCATCCTGCTCAACGCGATGGGCGCCCGCGTCCGCGTCGTGGGCCCCTCCACGCTGCTGCCGCCCGGCATCGAGCGGATGGGCGTCGAGGTCGCGCGCGACATGCGCGAGGGGCTCAACGGCGCCGATATCGTCATGATGTTGCGGCTCCAGCGCGAGCGCATGAACGGCTCCTTCGTGCCGTCGACCTCCGAGTATTTCCATTATTTCGGGCTGGATCAGAAGAAGCTCGCCTACGCCAAGCCAGACGCCCTTGTCATGCATCCCGGCCCCATGAACCGCGGCGTCGAGATCGACACGGCCGTCGCTGACGGCGCGCAGTCCCTGATCCGCGAACAGGTGGAAATGGGCGTGGCCGTGCGCATGGCGGTGCTGGAAGCGCTCGCCCGCAACCTGCCGAACGCGTGATGCTCATGTTGACCGACCGCCGACCCATTCTGCTTGCCAACGCCCGCGTCGTCGACCCCTCCCGGGATTTCGATGGTCCCGGCGATGTCCTGATTGCCGACGGCATCATCCGGGAGACCCGCCGCGGCATTGGCGCTGCCGGCGTCCCCGAGGGCACCGACGTCGTCAACTGCGCGGGCAAGATCGTCGCACCCGGCCTGATCGACATGCGCGCCTTCGTCGGCGAGCCCGGCTTCAGCCATCGCGAGACCTTTGCGTCTGCGAGCCAGGCGGCTGCGACCGGCGGCATCACCACCATCATCTGCCAGCCCGATACCTTGCCGGTGATCGACAACTCGGCGACCGTCGACTTCGTGATGCGTCGCGCCCGCGACACCGCGATCGTCAACATCCAGCCGATGGCGGCGCTGACCAAGGGCATGCACGGCGAGGAGATGACCGAGTTCGGCCTGCTCAAGGCGGCCGGCGCGATCGCCTTCAGCGACTGCGACAAGAGCGTGATCAACGCGCAGGTGATGCGCCGCGCCTTGACCTACGCGCGCGATTTCGACGCCCTGATCGTGCACTACACCGAGGATCGCGATCTCGTCGGCGAAGGCGTTATGAACGAGGGCGAATTCGCCTCGCGACTCGGACTGATGGGCATCCCGAACGCGGCGGAGGCCGTGATGCTGGAACGCGACATGCGCCTGGTCGCGCTGACCGGCGGGCGCTATCACGCGGCCTCGCTGACCTGCATCGAGTCGCTCGACGTGCTCAAGCGCGCCCGCGACGCCGGCCTTGCCGTGACCGCCTCGGCCTCGATCAACCACCTTGCGCTGAACGAGAACGACATCGGCCCTTACCGTTCGTTCCTGAAGCTGTCGCCGCCGCTGCGCACCGAGGACGACCGCCGCGCGCTGGTCGCAGCCGTGGCCTCCGGCCTGATCGACGTCATCATGTCCGACCACAATCCGCAGGACGTCGAGGTCAAGCGCCTGCCGTTCGCGGAAGCAGCCCCCGGCGCCATTGGGCTGGAGACCATGCTCCCGGCGGGCCTTCGCCTCGTGCACAATGACGAGCTGGACCTCAAGACGCTGATCCGCGCGATGTCGACCCGGCCGGCCGAGATTTTGGGATTGCCTGGCGGAACCCTGCGCACGGGCGCCCCGGCCGACGTCATCGTGATCGACCCCGATGTCCCCTGGGTGGTCGATCCCGCCGACCTCAAATCGCCCTGCAAGAACACGCCATTCGACGAGGCCCGCTTTACAGGTCGCGTGGTGCGCACCATTGTCGGCGGACGGACGGTATACGAGCATGTCTGACGTGCGGAGCTGCAGCCAGGGAATTTGCAGACATGGCGCTTGAATTGTTCCTGCCGGTGGCTTTTGTCATCGGATACCTGCTCGGCTCGATTCCGTTCGGACTGATCCTGACGAAACTCGGCGGCACGCAGGACATCCGCTCGATCGGCTCCGGCAGCATCGGCGCCACCAACGTGCTGCGCACGGGGCGCAAGGGCCTTGCCGCCGCAACCCTGCTGTTCGACGCGCTCAAGGGCACCGTGGCGGTGGTGATCGCGGGCTACATCGCCGGTCCCAATGCCGCGATGCTGGCCGGGCTCGGCGCCTTCCTCGGCCATCTCTTCCCGGTCTGGCTCAAGTTCAAAGGCGGCAAGGGTGTCGCCGTCTATATCGGCATTATGCTCGGGCTGTTCTGGCCGGCTGCGGTGGTGTTCTGCCTGCTCTGGTTGGCGACCGCCTTCACCGCCCGCTATTCCTCGCTCTCGGCCCTGGTCGCCTCGTTCATCACCCCGCTGTTCCTGTTGTGGTTCGGCCAGCCCGCACTCGCGACGCTGGCGGCGGTGCTGACGCTGCTGTTGTTCTACGCTCATCGCGAGAACATCAAGCGGCTGCAATCGGGCAAGGAAAGCCGGATCGGCGAGAAGGCATAAGCCGGGAATCCACGGATACCGCGGCACCCCTTCTGCATTATATCGCAAATGGTGTTCGCAACTTGCAGCCGAATCACGGCTGTATGGACGAACGGGTTCCAGGCCTTGGCCCTGATCATGGACATGGCTCTACGCGGTTGCTCAGAATGAGCGAGAAGATTGTCAGCGCGCATGTTGAAGGTGGCTTGCAGGGCACTGCGGCAAGCCGGATGCTCTCGACCACGGATATCTGGTCCGGTGCGCCCTCGCCGGTTCCTGCTCCCAAGCCTGTGCCCGTTTCGCCACCAGCGCCGCAGCCTGCTCGCATCGCGCAAGCTCCTCTAACAGTTGAGGCAGTGATCGCCGCGGGACCAGTTGCACCCGCGCAACCCCTAGCCAACCAATGGCCGCCGCAAAAGCTATCGCTGGCGCTTCAGGGCGGCGGCACCTTCGCCGCGTTCACCTGGGGCGTGCTGGAGCGGCTGCTGGAAGAGCCATCCATCGCAATCGACACCATCAGCGGCGCCAGCGCCGGCGCCATCAACGCGCTGCTGCTCGCCTCCGGTTTCGCCGAGGGTGGCCGCGAAGGCGCGCGTGCGCGGCTGAACCGGTTCTGGATCCGGCTGATGCACGAAGCCTCGTTCCGATCGCTGATGCTGATCGGCGGCTTCTCGCCGGCGGGAAGCTCGGTCGCGTTCGGTCCGACGCTGCGCTCCGGCCAGTTCGATCCGTTCGATCTCGATCCGCTGCGGCAGGCGCTGTCGCGCGACATCAACTTTTCCGCCTTGCGCGACCCGCGCTGCCCGAAGCTGCAGATCGCAGCGACCCGGATCCGCGACGGGCAGCAGCAGATCTTCCGCAACGACGTGATCACGGCCGACGTCGCGCTGGCCTCGACCTGTCCACCGCTGGTTCATTGCGCGGTGGAGATCGACGGCGAGGCTTATTGGGACGGCGGCCTCGGCGGCAACCCGCCCCTGCTGCGGCTCGTGCAGGACACGACGAGCACCGAAATCCTGCTGGTCCAGGTCACGCCGGCGCGCGACAGCTACGTGCCGATCACGCTCGCCGCGATCGACCGCAGGCTGGATCAGATCGCGGCCAACGCCGCCCTCAATGCCGAGATCGCAGCGATGGAATGGGCGCAATCGCAGGCCGCATCGTCGCTGCGGCTCTCCAGGATCGCCGCGGAAGATTTCGTCGACGGCCTGGCGCAGCGCTCGTCCACCGACCTCGGCCGCGGCTTCATTCGTGCGCTGCACCGGAGCGGCCGCGAGGCCGCCGGACGCTGGCTCAAGCAAGGTGCCGATCACGGTCCAGCGCCGGCCGCATCCGGCCAGCGCATCGTTCCCCGCGAGCCTGCGCTAGCCTGATTTCGCCAGCGCCTGCTCCAGGAACCACGCCGTCGCCAGCGCATGCGCGTCGTTGCCGAAGCGTGCGATCACCTGCACGCCGATCGGCAGGCCATTGGCCTTGAGCACGGGCACGTTGACGCAAGGATTGCCCATCAGTGTCCAGAGCCTGTTGTAGCGGGGGTCGCCGGTGCTCGCGAGCTCCTTGGCCGGCGGAGTGCCCGGCGCCGAATAGGTCAGCAGCACGTCGAACCCCTCGAACAATTCGCCGATCTCGCGGCGTCCGCGGCGGCTGATCCGGCGTGCGTCGTCATAGTCCTTGGGTGTGAGACCGACCGTCGCATCGAGACTGGCGCGCAGCATCGGCGCGATCTCGTCGTGGCGTTCGGAAAATTCCCAGGCGAGCGCGCGATGCGCCTCGAAGTCCTGGATCACAGGATGGATGCGCCAAGCCTCCTGCACCGCCTCCGGCAGATCGATAGTCTTCACGCTGGCGCCAGCCTTCTCGGCGGCCTTGATCGCGGCTTGCAGCCCCTCTTCGGCGGCCGGCTCCACGGCACCGGCAAACTCCTGCCTGACCACGCCGATGCGCGGCGCCTTCGCCGGGACGATGCCGGCGAATTCGGTGCGGCCGGTCATCGCCAGCAATCCGCGCGCGAGATCTTCCGCGCGCGCGCCGAACAGGCCGACCGTGTCGAGCGCCCACGAATAGCATTTGACGCCGACCGTCGGCAGCATCCGGAACGACGGCTTGATCGCGGCGGTGCCGCAATAGGCAGCGGGGCGGATCACCGAGCCGCCGGTCTGGGTGCCCAGAGCCAGCGGGATCATGCCGGCACCGACGGCCGCGGCCGAGCCCGAGGACGAGCCGCCCGGCGTATGGCCAAGGTTATGCGGATTGAGCGTCGGGGTTGGATCGCGTGAGGCGAACGCCGTGGTCGTGGTCTTGCCGATGATGGTGGCGCCCGCCCGCTTCAGCATCATCACGACAGGCGCGTCCGCGCGCGGCTGCCAGCCGCGATAGATCTCCGAGCCCATCTCGGTCGGCATATTGGCAGTGTCGATGATGTCCTTGATCCCGACCGCGATGCCGCGGAGCGGCCCGGCGCCTTGCGCCTTCGCGGAGGTGTCGTGACGGACGAAGGCGTGGACCTCCTTCTCCCGCGCCTCGATCGCCGCATGCGATTGCGCTATGGCGGACTCGGGCGAAAGCTCGCCCGCTTCGATGCGGCGCTGGAGGTCGGCGAGTGAGATCATGGCAATACCCTTCTTATTGGGATCGCTTTTAGCATCGCGACGAAGCCGCGCAAGCGCACGCCGCTGTTGCCCACGCCCTCAGGTTGTTCCATGCTGTGCCTGCAAGGAGCTGCCGTGGACGCCATCAATCCAAGTGTAGAGCTGACCGAGGCCGACAGGATTGACCGCCTGCGGCTGATCCGGTCCGACAATGTCGGGCCACGTACGTTCCGGTCGCTGGTCGATCATTTCGGCACGGCGCGCGCGGCGCTGGAGCGGCTGCCGGATCTGGCACGTCGCGGCGGTGCGCAGCGATCGGCGCGCATCTGCAGCGCTGACGATGCGAAAGCCGAGCTTGCCGCGAGCCGCAAGTTCGGAATTGCCTGGCTCGCGCCCGGCGAGGACGGTTATCCGGCGCGGCTGGCAACGCTCGACGATGTGCCGCCGCTGCTCGCCGTGCGCGGCGACAATGCAACGCTGATGCGGCCGATGATCGCGATCGTCGGCTCGCGCAACGCCTCCGGTGCGGGCTTGAAATTCGCCGGTCAGCTCGCCCGCGAGCTCGGCGAAGCCGGCTTTGTCGTCATCTCCGGCCTCGCCCGCGGCGTCGATCAGGCCGCGCATCGCGCCAGTGTCGAGAGCGGCACCATCGCCGTGCTCGCCGGCGGCCATGATTGCATCTATCCGCCGGAGCATGGCGATCTGCTGGCCTCGATCCTCGATCGCAAGGGTGCTGCGATCTCCGAGATGCCGCTCGGCCATGAGCCGCGCGCCCGCGACTTTCCCCGCCGCAACCGGCTGATCTCGGGCGCTGCGCTCGGCGTCGTCGTGGTGGAGGCGGCGCACCGTTCGGGCTCGCTGATCACCGCGCGCATGGCCGCCGAACAGGGCCGCGAAGTGTTCGCGGTGCCGGGCTCGCCGCTCGACCCGCGCGCTGCCGGCACCAATGATCTGATCAAGCAGGGCGCGACACTCGTCACCGAAGCCGCCGACGTGGTCAACGCGGTCGCACCGATCATGGAGCGGCCGCTGATGCGCACCGCGAACGAGCCCGACAGCGAGCCGTTCGAAAGCGATCCGCAAGGACACGACCGCGATCAGATCACCAGCCTGCTCGGCCCCGCCCCTGTCACGATCGACGATCTCGTGCGGATGTCCGGCGCCTCCCCGGCCATCGTGCGCACCGTGCTCTTGGAGCTCGAGCTCGCCGGCCGGCTCGAACGCCACGGCGGTGGCTTGGTCTCGCTGCTTTAAGGAGTGTTCCGCTCGTCGAAGCGCGTGCGCGCCGAGGCGATCTGCTCCTGATGCGTGATCGCCCATTCGCCGAGGGCCCTCACCGGCTGCTGCAGTCCGCGGCCGAGATCGGTCAGCTCGTAATCCACGCGCGGCGGAATGGTCGGGAAGATCGTGCGGGTGACCAGGCCGTCACGCTCGAGCCCGCGCAGCGTCAAGGTCAGCATCCGCTGCGAAATGCCGTTGATCATGCGCTTGAGCTCGTTGAAGCGCTTGGGCCCGTCGCTCAGCATCATGATCACGAACACGCTCCATTTGTCGCCGACGCGCGCGAGGATCGAGGCGACGCCGCGGCAGTCCGCGTGGTCGCGATCCGGCATCGGCGGGGCGGTCAAATCGATGTGCGCAGGTTTCAAGGATGTGCCCATGGCTCAAAAAGGTGCGTTCTTGCGGGGATTTCGATAGTCACTCATGTAGCTCTGGTTACAAACATATACCAGGGTGATCCCGAATGAAACTCCTCCACATCGACTCCAGCGTGCTCGGCCCCCACTCCGTTTCCCGGCAGGTCTCCGCCGCCATCGTCGACCGTCTCAGGCAGGCGACACCGTCGCTCGACATCGTCTACCGCGACCTGACGCAGAGCCCGCTCGCCCATCTCTCCGGTTCGCATCTGGCGGCCGCGCAAGGCGCGCCTGCGCCGGCGGATCTCGGCCCCGACCTCGCCGCCAGCAAGGCCGCGCTGGACGAGTTCCTTGCCGCTGACATCGTCGTGATCGGCGCGCCCATGTACAATTTCACCATTCCGAGCCAGCTCAAGGCCTGGATCGACCGGGTCCTCGTGGCGGGGAAGACGTTCAGCTACGGCGCGAACGGACCGCAGGGCCTTGCCGGCGGCAAGCGCGTGATCTTCGCGATCTCGCGCGGGGGCTATTACGGCGCGGGCACGCCCGCCGCGTCGCTGGAGCACCTCGAAAGCTATCTGCGTGGCGTGTTCGGCTTCATGGGCATCCATCATCCCGAATTCATCAGCGCCGATGGCATCCAGGTCGGGCCGGAGCATCGCGAGAAGTCGCTCGCAAGCGCGCTTGAGGCGGCAACCAGCCTCCGCGCGGCCTGACGCAACCCGCACATCGTCAGCCGCCGCAACATCGCTTGCGGCGGCCGATCGACCGGTGCGTGGTCGGCGAAGCTAAAACCAGGCGCCCTGAATGCCGAGGATGACGGCGACGAGCGAAACGAACAGGCCGATGCCGGAGAAAAGAGCGACCCCGATGAATTCGGAGGTGTCGGAACGCTTGGCGGGAATGGTGGAGTTTTCGGTGTAAATACGCGGTGCTGAAATCGGGGAAATAATACGAGCTGCCTTTGGCATATCGGGCTCCCTTGAAATGAGTCTTCGTGACCCCCCGCCCGTAAAAGTGTCTTGGCAGCGCAAGCGAAGGTTCAACGCCTCACGCAAGGTTCAGAAAATACAGCTCGTGAGGCGTGGGAACCGGTCGGCGCAACCGGTTTTGCGTGCGCCGACCGATTCAATTTTCACTTCAATTGATCAGCCGCGATAGATCGGCGCGCCGCTCGGAGAGGCGACTGCGCCGCCGTCGACGAAGATTTCCTGGCCCTGCACATGCGCGGAATCGTCGGAGGCGAGGAACAGCACCGTCTTCGCGACGTGATCTGTTTCACCAATGCGCCCCAGCGGCGTCGTCAGCGCGATCCGCTTCTCGAACGCCTTCTCGGCTTCGGGCGTCGCGGTCGCAGGTCCCCAGATCGGCGTGCGGATCGCACCGGGCGCGACCACGTTGACGCGAATGCCGCGCGGCGACAGTTCTGATGCCATGATCCGCGCCATCGCGCGCACGCCGGCCTTGGCGGCGCCATACGCCGAATAGCCGGGAATGCCGAGCACGGAGATCACCGAGCCGCTGAGGATGATCGAAGCGTTGTCGTTGAGATAAGGCAGCGCGGACTGCACGGTGAAGAACACGCCGGTCAGATTGGTGCTGATGACCTTCGCGAATACCTCCAGCGGGGCCGATCCCAGCGGCGTGCCGCCGGCGATGCCGGCATTGGCGAACACGATGTCGAACTTGCCGAACTTTTCGGCGCCCTTCTTGATCGCAGCTTCGGTCGCCGCAATGTCGGTGGCGTCCGCAGCGAGCGCGAGCGCGTTCGGCCCGAGCTCCTTCGCGGCCGCCTCGAGCGTCTCCTTGTTGCGCCCGGTGATCACCACCTTGGCGCCCTCGGCCACGAACAGCTTTGCCGTTGCCAGCCCAATGCCGCTATTGCCGCCGGTGATCAGGGCCGTCTTGTTCTTCAGTCTCACGCTCGCCTCCAGTGGTTGCATCATAAAACTATGATTGCCATCTAGGCTATCTGGTTTTAAGATGCAACCACACGAGCGCGTGAACAGCGACTGGACCGTGCGATCGCGAAAGGACCGGACCATGGTGAAACGAACGAGCTTCGACGGGGATGCCTGCCCGATCGCACGCTCGCTGGAGGCGATCGGCGACTGGTGGTCGCTGCTGATCATCCGTGAGGCGCTGTTCGGCCTGCGCCGCTTCGGCGAGTTTCAGAACAAGCTCGGCATGGCCAAGAACATCTTGTCGGCCCGGCTGCGCACGCTGGTCGACCACGGCATCCTGACCACGGCCCCCGCCTCCGACGGCAGCGCCTACCAGGAATATGTGTTGACGGAAAAGGGCCGCGGCACTTTCCCGATCCTGGTAGCCCTGCGGCAATGGAGCGAGGAATTCGACGATCGGCCGTCGGAGATCTCGACCATCCTGGTCGATCGCGAGAAAGGCCGCCCGGTGAAGAAGCTCGAGCTACGCGCCGAAGACGGGCGGCTGCTGACGCAAGCCGATACCATGCTGAAGCCGCGGCCAGCGCCGCGACGGCGGTCGGCCTAGTAACGTCGAACTGCCACCACCCCGTCATTGCGAGCGCAGCGAAGCAATGCAGACTGCCACCGTGGAAAGACTCTGGATTGCTTCGCCGCGCTCGCAATGACTGCGTGGGGGACTTGTACAAAACATCGACGGCGTCAAAGATGGCTAGACACAGCAAGTGGCACCACGATGCCCCTCCTCGCCATCGTCTATTTTTCCATCTCAGGCACCACCGAGAAGCTGGCGCACGCGGTCGCGCGCGGTGCGGATGGCATGGCGGATGTCACGCTCTGTCGCATCACCGGCGGCGACATCGTATCAGGCCGGTTTAAGAATGAGAGCTTACTGGAGACGATTGACGGCGCTAGCGCCGTTGCGTTTGGCAGCCCCACCTACATGGGCGGACCCGCCGCCCAATTCAAAGCTTTTGCAGACGCTTCGAGCGACAGATGGAGCAAGCAAGCCTGGGCCAACAAGATCGCAGCAGGATTCACGACGGGCGCCTGCGCTGGCGGCGACCAACTCCACACACTGTCCTACTTTTCCATTCTGGCCGCGCAACACGGCATGCTCTGGTGCGGACTGGATATTCCGGGTGGCGAGGACCCGAGCGGTCGGAATCGTTTAGGCAGCCAGCTTGGCTTGGCAACACACTTGATTGACGGCTCGTTGCCTCAGAGCGACCTCGGCACGGCCGAATATCTCGGCCAGCGATTGGCCAGAATGGCAAGCCGCAACGGCTAACCTCACCCGTCATTGCGAGCGAAGCGAAGCAATCCAGAGTCTTTCCGCGTTGGGATTCTGGATTGCTTCGCTGCGCTCGCAATGACGACTTTGGTGCAGCGTGCTCCAATCTCTCGCCGTCATCCTGAGGTGCTCGTCCTGCAAAGCAGGGCGAGCCTCGAAGGACGACAGCCCGGCTGCATCCCGGCCGCTCATCCTTCGAGGCTCCCGGCGCGATGCTTTGCATCGCGCCACTCGCGCCTCCAGCGACGAGCGCTACGCGCTCGCGCGGGGATGACGGGTCTGATACTCGCCGGGTGCCCTCACGACAGCCTGCGCTTGCTCCGCAGCCGCAGATGCTCGTCGGCCTCGAGCTTGGTCATTCCCAGGAGATAATGCAGCACGTCGAGCTTGTGCCGCTCGGCGAGCTTGCGCAGTGCCCCGACCTGCTCGGCGATAAAGGCAACCGCCTCCTCGACGCCGCCCTCCCCCGGTTCCTCGTGACGCGAGCCTCCCGCCGCGCGCGATGCGGCGCCCGCCCGTTTCTTTCCTGGCTTAGTCACCAGCCCCCACCCGAATCCATGCCCCGCGGAAACATTACGCCGACATCGGCCGCAACTCAAAGGTGGTATTTTGCAACTTTCTCGATATGAAACTTTTCCCATCGGGATGGCTTTCAACACCCCTCGATTTGACAGCGACGGCCTCACCACCCATGTTCGGGACGAAAGGGCCGACCCGAATCTCATCGAATTCGGCCCCAAATTTCCCCATAAGTTACTGGAACTACATGAATATCGTCATTGTGGAGTCGCCGGCGAAAGCCAAGACGATCAACAAGTATTTGGGCTCGTCCTACGAGGTTCTGGCCTCGTTTGGCCATGTCCGCGACTTGCCGGCGAAGAACGGCTCCGTCGATCCCGACGCCAATTTCAAGATGATCTGGGAGATCGACCCCAAGGCGGCCGGCCGGCTCAACGACATTGCCAAGTCCCTCAAGAACGCTGACCGCCTGATTCTCGCCACCGACCCTGATCGCGAGGGCGAGGCCATCTCCTGGCACGTGCTGGAGGTCTTGAAAGAGAAGCGCGCGATCAAGGACCACAAGATCGAGCGCGTGGTGTTCAACGCCATCACCAAGCAGGCGGTCACGGACGCCATGAAGCATCCCCGCCAGATCGACGGTGCGCTGGTCGACGCCTATATGGCGCGCCGCGCGCTGGACTATCTGGTCGGCTTCACCCTCTCCCCCGTGCTGTGGCGCAAGCTGCCGGGCGCCCGCTCGGCGGGCCGCGTGCAGTCGGTGGCGCTGCGGCTGGTCTGCGACCGCGAGCTCGAGATCGAAAAGTTCGTTGCCCGCGAATACTGGTCGCTGATCGCGACCCTGCTGACGCCGCGCGGCGACGCCTTCGAGGCACGTCTGGTCGGCGCCGACGGCAAGAAGATCCAGCGCCTCGACATCGGCACCGGCGCGGAAGCCGAAGACTTCAAGAAGGCGCTGGAAGCAGCCGCCTACGCGGTGACCACGGTCGACGCCAAGCCGGCCCGGCGCAATCCGCAGGCGCCCTTCACCACCTCGACGCTGCAGCAGGAAGCCAGCCGCAAATACGGCTTTGCGCCGGCGCACACCATGCGCATCGCGCAGCGGCTCTATGAGGGCATCGACATCGGCGGCGAGACCACCGGACTCATTACTTATATGCGTACCGACGGCGTGCAGATCGATTCGTCCGCGATCACCCAGGCCCGCAAAGTGATCGGCGAGGATTACGGCAACGCTTACGTTCCGGACGCGCCGCGCCAGTACCAGGCCAAGGCCAAGAACGCCCAGGAAGCCCACGAGGCGATCCGGCCGACCGACATGTCGCGCCGTCCCGACAGCATGAGCCGCAAGCTCGAGTCGGACCAGGCGAGGCTCTATGAACTGATCTGGAAGCGCACCATCGCAAGCCAGATGGAATCGGCCGAACTGGAACGCACCACGGTCGACATCACGGCGAAGGTTGGCGGCCGCACGCTGGACCTGCGCGCCACCGGCCAGGTCGTCAAGTTCGACGGCTTCCTCGCACTTTATCAGGAAGGCCGCGACGACGAGGAGGACGAGGACTCCCGCCGCCTGCCCGCGATGAGCCCGAATGACGCGCTGAAGCGGCAGTCGCTCGCCGTCACTCAGCATTTCACCGAGCCGCCGCCGCGCTTCTCCGAAGCCTCGCTGGTCAAGCGCATGGAAGAGCTTGGGATCGGCCGGCCCTCGACCTATGCCTCGATCCTCCAGGTCCTCAAAGACCGCGGCTACGTCAAGCTCGAAAAGAAGCGCCTGCACGGCGAGGACAAGGGCCGGGTCGTGGTCGCGTTCCTCGAAAGCTTCTTTGCCCGATACGTCGAATACGATTTCACCGCCAATCTGGAAGAGCAGCTCGACCGCATCTCCAACAACGAGATCTCCTGGCAGCAGGTGCTGAAGGATTTCTGGACCGGCTTCATCGGCGCGGTCGACGAGATCAAGGATCTGCGCGTAGCCCAAGTGCTCGACGTGCTCGACGACATGCTGGGGCAGCACATCTATCCTCCCCGCACCGACGGCGGCGACATCCGGCAATGCCCGAGCTGCGGCAACGGCCGGCTCAATCTGAAGGCCGGCAAGTTCGGCGCCTTCGTCGGCTGCTCGAACTATCCGGAATGCCGCTACACCCGTCAGCTCGCCGCCGACGGCGAGGCCACCGCCGATCGTTCGCTCGGCCAGGACCCCGATACGGGTCGCGATGTCTGGGTCAAGGCCGGCCGGTTCGGCCCCTACATCCAGCTTGGCGAGCAGAAGGATTATGCGGAGGGCGAGAAGCCGAAGCGCGCAGGCATTCCGAAGGGGACTTCTCCTGGAGATGTCGAGCTCGAGCTTGCGCTCAAGCTGCTGTCGCTGCCGCGCGAGATCGGCAAGCACCCGGAAACCGGTGAACCGATCACCGCAGGTCTCGGCCGCTTCGGGCCGTTCGTGAAGCACGAGAAGACCTATGCCAGCCTCGAGGCCGGCGACGAAGTGTTCGACATCGGCATCAACCGGGCCGTGACGCTGATCGCGGAGAAAATCGCCAAGGGCCCGAGCCGCCGCTTCGGCGCCGATCCCGGCAAGGCGATCGGCGACCATCCTACCCTCGGCACCGTCACGGTGAAGGGCGGCCGCTACGGCGCCTATGTCACCGCCGGCGGCGTCAACGCGACGATCCCGAGCGACATCGAGAAAGACGCCATCACGCTGCCGCAGGCGATCGCGCTGATCGACGAGCGCGCGGCCAAGGGCGGCGGCAAGAAGCCGAAGAAGGCGGCGAAGCCCGCCAAGGCCAAGAAGGCTGCGGCCAAGGCCGCCGACGGCGATGACGCCGCGCCAAAAACCAAAAAGCCGGCCGCGAAGAAGGCGGCCAAACCCAAATCCGAATCCACCAGCAAGGCGCGCGCCGCCGTGTCGTCGACGGCCAAGACTTCGGCCATCAAGACGTCGCCGACCAAGGCAGCTGGCGCCAAAGCTCCGGCCAAGAAAAGTGCCGGCACCAAATAGAGGCTAAGTGAAACGCAAGAATGACCGTGGCTTTCCCGACAGGGCAGCCATCGTCGCCTTCATCAAGGCAAATCCCGGAAAGGTCGGAACCCGCGAAATTGCGCGCGAGTTCGGCCTGAAGAACGCCGACCGCATCGAGCTCAAGCGCATGCTGCGCGAGCTCGCCGACGACGGGCTCGTCAAGAAAAAGCGCCATACGATTTCAGAGCCGGACAGCCTGCCGCCGACGCTGGTCGCCGACATCACCGGCCGCGACGCCGACGGCGAGCTGGTCGCCTCCCCCACCGAATGGGACGAGGTCGAAAGCGGCGAACCGCCAAAGATCCTGATCACGATGCCGCGCCGGCCAAAACCCGGCACCGCGGCCGGCGTTGGCGATCGCGCGCTGCTGCGGGTCGAGCGCTCCGACGAGACCGAAGGCCCGGCCTATCGCGGCCACATCATCAAGGTCTTCGACAAGACCAAGAGCCGCATCCTCGGCGTCTTCCGCAGCCTGCCCGAGGGCGGCGGACGGATCATCCCCGTCGACAAGAAGTCCGCCGACCGCGAGCTGAACATCGCGCCGACCGAGACACACGGCGCGCAGGACGGCGATCTCGTCAGCGTCGACATTATCCGCTCGCGCGGCTTTGGGCTGGCGTCAGGCCGCGTCAAGGAGAAGCTCGACTCGGTCAAGTCGGAGAAGGCGATCAGCCTGATCGCGATCTACGCGCACGACATCCCGCTGCAATTCCGTCCCGCGGCAGAGCGCGAAGCCGAAGCGGCGGAGCCGGCCAATCTGAAGGGGCGCGAGGACTGGCGCGACGTCCCGCTGGTCACCATCGATCCGCCGGATGCCAAGGATCACGACGACGCGGTGCACGCGCAGCCGGATCCTGATCCCAACAACAGAGGCGGCTTCATCGTCGATGTCGCCATCGCCGACGTGAGCTTCTACGTGCGGCCGGGCACCGCGCTCGACCGCGACGCGCTCGATCGCGGCAACTCGGTCTATTTCCCCGACCGCGTCGTGCCGATGCTGCCCGAGCGCATCTCCAACAATCTGTGCTCGCTGGTGCCGGGCGAGCCGCGTGGCGCGCTCGCGGTGCGGATGATCATCGCCCCGGACGGGCGCAAACGCTCGCACAGCTTCCATCGCATCCTGATGCGCTCCGCAGCCAAGCTGAACTACGCCCAGGCGCAGGCCGCGATCGACGGCCGACCGGACGACACTACCGGCCCCCTGCTCGATCCGATCCTGCGGCCGCTCTATGCGGCCTATGCTTGCGTCAAGCGCGCGCGGGACGAGCGCGATCCGCTCAATCTCGATCTGCCCGAGCGCAAGATCCTGTTGAAGAGCGACGGCACGGTCGACCGCGTCGTCGTGCCCGACAGGCTCGACGCGCACAAGCTGATCGAGGAGTTCATGATCCTCGCCAATGTCGCGGCAGCCGAAATGCTCGAGAAGAAGTCGCTGCCGCTGATCTACCGCGTGCATGACGAGCCGACCCTGGAAAAGGTCCACGCGCTCGCGGAATTCCTGGTGACGCTGGACGTTCCGTTCGCGAAAGGCGGCGCGCTGCGCCCCGCTCTGTTCAACCGCGTGCTGGCGCAGCTCGAAGGCCACGACCACTTTCCGCTGGTGAGCGAGGTCGTGTTGCGCGCCCAGGCGCAGGCCGAATATTCCTCGGAGAATTACGGTCATTTCGGCCTGAACCTGCGCCGCTATGCGCATTTCACCTCGCCGATCCGCCGCTATGCCGACCTCGTCGTGCACCGCGCGCTGGTTCGCGCGCTCGGGCTTGGCGAAGGCGCGCTGCCCGACACCGAGACGCCGGAAACGTTGAGCGAGGTCGCAGCCCACATCTCGGTGACCGAGCGGCGGGCGATGAAGGCGGAGCGCGAGACCGTCGACCGCCTGATCGCCCATCACCTCGCCGACCGCATCGGTTCGAGCTTCCAGGGCCGCGTCTCCGGCGTCACGCGCGCCGGCCTGTTCGTCAAGCTCGCTGAGACCGGCGCCGACGGCTTGATCCCGATCCGATCCCTCGGCACGGAATATTTCAACTATGACGAGGGCCGGCACGCCCTGGTCGGCACGCGCAGCGGCACCATGCATCAGCTCGGTGATGTCGTCGACGTCCGCCTGATCGAGGCAGCTCCGATCGCGGGCGCGCTACGATTCGAGCTGCTGTCATCGTCCGGTGAGTCCGCGCCGCGGAGCCGCAGGGGATCTGGTCCGCAACGCCGCCCCTCGTTCAAGGCGCATCCCGGGCGCAGTCCCGACAAGAAGCGCAAGCCGGACAAGCCGAAGCCCGGCAAGGGCAAAAAGGCGAAGGGAAAAAGCAAAGGCAAGGGTCAGAAGGGTAAGGCATGGTGAGCACAACCCCGAAGATCTGGACCCGCGAGACCGGTCTCGTCGAGAAGCGCGACGTCTTTGCTGCCATGAAGCGCGGCTTT
Organism: Bradyrhizobium sp. 76; assembly: GCF_023073025.1. NCBI lineage: Bacteria > Pseudomonadati > Pseudomonadota > Alphaproteobacteria > Hyphomicrobiales > Nitrobacteraceae > Bradyrhizobium > Bradyrhizobium sp. 76. Next base: position 307,790 of record NZ_JADPIS010000015.1, on the reverse strand, counting down.
CGCGGCCGCTGCCCCCGCTGCGGCGACGGAAGACTGTTCCGCGCGTTCCTGAAGACCGCGGACAATTGCGCGGTCTGCGGCCTCGATTTCACCCCGCATCGGGCCGACGATCTGCCCGCCTATCTCGTCATCGTCATCGTCGGCCATATCGTGGTGCCCAGCATCCTCTGGATCGAGACCAACTACACCACGCCGGTCTGGATCAGCTTCGCGGCCTATCTGCCCTTCACCTTCGTCGCCTCGCTCGCACTGCTGCAGCCGGTGAAGGGAGCCGTGGTCGGATTGCAATGGGCTCTGCGCATGCACGGGTTTGACGAGAACCCGACGGATGGTATTCCGCCGGTGTAGGCAAAATAAACAAGAAGCAGTTTGGGTGAGGACATGACGGATACGTCGCAGGCAGCAGACAAGGCCAAGATCCACGAGGGCAAGGAAGCCGACCATCATCCCTATTTCCGCCCGCGGGATGCGGCGACACTGATCCTGGTCGATCGCAGCGGCGCCATTCCAAAAGTCCTGGTCGGCAAGCGCCACGACAACGTGGTGTTCATGCCCGGAAAGTTCGTCTTCCCCGGCGGCCGCGTCGACAAGGACGATTATCGCGTGCCGTGCGCGGCGCCTGTAACGGCCGAGCTGGAAGCCAATCTCGCCAAGGGCAGTCCGAAGACGCCGGCCTCTCGCGCGAAGTCGCTGGCGATTGCCGCGATCCGCGAGGCCTGCGAGGAAACGGGTCTCTGCCTCGGGCGCAAGGCCGAAGGCAAGGCCAAACTCGAAGGCGCCTGGAAACCGTTCGCCGATGCGGGCCTGTTGCCCGACCCCTCCAGCCTGTTCCTGATCGCGCGCGCGATTACCCCGCCCGGCCGCGTCAAGCGGTTCGACACGCGCTTCTTCACGGCGGACGCCTCCGCGATCACCCATCGCGTCGACGGCGTGATCCATGCCGATGCCGAGCTTGTCGAGCTGGTCTGGGTCGAGCTCGGCTCAAGGCCGCTCGCCGATCTGCATCCGATGACGCGCAACGTGCTCAACGAGCTCGACGCGCGCCTCGCCACCGGCCCGCTCCGCCATGATGCACCGGTGCCGTTCTTCCATTTCTACGGCGGCAAGATGCAGAAGGACATTTTGAGCTGATCAGTTTGTGACGTCCGCATCGTCCGCATCAGGCTCGGTGCCGACATAGTCGCGCGGGAACGTTCAGCACTCGCCCGAGCTCGCTGGCGAACCGACTGGCTTCCTCGCGCTTGGTGAAGCTCATCAGCGTGATCGGCTCGGTCCCTTTGTTGCCGCAGAGATTGACATCGTATGTCGTCAGTGCCGGATCGTCCTCGTCGGTAATGCTGATGAAATGATAATCGGCGAGATCGCGATGGTTGCGAAGATTCAGCGGGCCGAACTGCCTGGTGATGACGATCTGGCGCAGCGTCTCGTTCAGCACGACGAAGGTGCGGAAGGTGAGCAGGATGATTCCGGGGATGCCGACGAGCAACCCGAGTCCCGTGAACACCAGCACCGGCATGAGATCATCGGCGAGCCGGCCAAAACCGGAGAAATCCTGCCGCAGGCCGAGCGCGACATTCCACAGCAGATAGAAGCTCGCCGCCAGCAGCGGCAATGACAGCAGCCGTCCGACCCAGGGCATGGGCCGGTCGATGCGGACGATGCGCCCGTCCACGGTCATTGCACCTGCCATCGAAAGTCTCCTCGGGAGCGAAAGTCATGGCTTGGTCGGAGTGAGCCGTGGATCGGTTCGATGGGACTCCTCCGTCGTTCCGGGCGTGGCCCGGGATGACGCGAATGTGCTGAGCTGACATCGAAAAACAAAATAATCTTCCCGCCTCCCCCGATGGCGGAGTTCCGCGGCATGCCTATGTCTTTCGGAACGACACCAAAAACGGATACCGGGCGATGGCACAACGGCAACTCAAGCTTGGCGCGTTCATGCGCCCGATCAGCATCCACACCGGCGCCTGGCGCTATCCCGGGGCCTGGCCCGACGCCAATTTCAACTTCGGCCACATCAAGACGCTGATCCAGAAGCTCGAGGCCGGCAAGTTCGACGCCTTCTTCATGGCCGATCACCTCGCCGTGCTGAACATGCCGGTCAATGCGCTCAAGCGCAGCCACACGGTCACCTCGTTCGAGCCGTTCACGCTGTTGTCGGCGCTGTCGGCCGTCACCGAGCGGATCGGCCTGATCGCGACGGGCTCGACCACGTTCGACGAGCCCTATCACGTCGCGCGGCGCTTCGCCTCGCTCGACCATCTCAGCGGCGGCCGTGCGGGCTGGAACATCGTCACGACCTCGAACCCGGATGCAGCGCTGAATTTCGGCCTCGACGACCACATGGAGCACGCCGAGCGCTACAAGCGCGCCCGCGAGTTCTACGACGTCGTCACGGGCCTGTGGGATTCCTTTGCCGATGACGCCTTCGTGCGCGATGTCGAAAGCGGCGTGTTCGTCGATCCCGCCAAGATGCATGTGCTCGACCATCAGGGCAAATATCTGAAGGTGCGCGGTCCCCTCAACATCGCCCGCCCGGTCCAGGGCTGGCCGGTGATCGTACAGGCCGGCGCCTCCGACGACGGCAGGCAGCTTGCGGCAGAGACCGCCGAAGCCGTCTTCACCGGCGGCGGCAGCCTTGCCGACAGCCAGAAACTCTATGCCGACATCAAGGGCCGCATGGAGAAGGTCGGCCGCGATCCCGAACACCTCAAGATCCTCCCCGGCGCCTTTGTCGTGGTCGGCGACAGCGTCGATGAAGCCAGGGAGAAGCGCGCGCTGCTCGACAGCCGCGTGCATTACGACAGCGCCATCGCCTCGCTCTCGGTCGTGCTCGGCACGGATGCCTCCGGTTTCGATCCGGATGGACCGCTTCCCGAAATCCCCGAGACCAATGCCAGCAAGAGCGGTCGCCAGCGCATGGTCGACCTCGCCGCCCGCGACAAGCTCACGGTGCGCCAGCTCGCTCAACGCGTTGGCGGCTATGGCGGGCTATCCTTCGTCGGCACGGCCAAAACCATTGCCGATCAGATGGAGGAATGGCTGGTCGGGCGCGGCTCCGACGGCTTCAACATCATGTTCCCGTTCTTGCCCGCCGGCCTTGACGATTTCGTCGACAAGGTGGTGCCGGAGCTGCAGCGCCGCGGGATTTTCCGGAAAGAGTATGAAGGGCCCACTTTGAGAGAGAATCTGGGCCTGCCGCGGCCCAAAAACCGGTTCTTCGAGGCGTAATCGGGCCGATTTGGGCGGTTTTCGACCCCTAAAATCTTGACATCAGGCTGTTTCTGGCTAGGTTGCCGGCCAACGCGGGCCATTTGGCCGGCTCCAGATTCCCTTCATTCCTGAGGTTCTGAACATGGCCAAAGCGGTCACCATCAAGGTCAAGCTCGTGTCCTCGGCCGACACCGGCTTCTACTACGTCGCCAAGAAGAATTCGCGCACCATGACCGACAAGCTGGTCAAGAAGAAGTACGATCCCGTGGCGCGCAAGCACGTCGAATTCCGCGAAGCCAAGATCAAGTAAGATCGCGGGACGCTGAAGACTTTTGCGGGGCCCTTGCGGGCCCCGTTTTATTTTGCATCTGAACCTGACGTGTCCCGGACGCGCGGCAGCGTGCAACCCTACTACTCATCGAGCGTTACCCGGCCATCCATCCGCGCTGCATCCAAGGACTCAGCGCAAGCACGCCGAGATGACCGAGCGGCAGTTCGAGGACGTGTTCCGTGGGCAGGTATCGCCGCGCCCGCTCCGCTAACGCCTGGCTACGGGCTCGCGGGATGAGACGATCAAAACGCCCAACCACAATTCGGCTGTCCCGGTGAACACGCTCTATCGAATCGATCGGGTTGAGATTCCTGAGCGCGAGGGTGAAATCGTTGCGCGAGAATCCCATGCGCTCCGCATCGCGCTGGACCGTACGCGCGGCTGGGCTCGACCATATCATGAGGTCCCCCCTGTCAGCCGACGCGAAGCTCCAAAGCGGTGTACCGAGCGCTGCGGCGACAAGCGTCGCGGGGACTGTCACCATGCTGTAGCCGACGACGGCACGCGGCATGTCGTGCGAACGTGCACGCCGAACCGCGATGTCCACCATGTCGCTGATGCGAGCCGCACAAGTCAGGGGATTCGGGCAGACCACATCGTCGGGCAGCCGGTAACACGCGGCGAACGCGGAGTTCGGAATCAGCCCGACCATCTGCGCCAGCCCGGACCCTGTTCGCCAGGGCAGGAAGTAGATCGGCCCTGTCCGGACCCTGCCCTCAAGAATTGCGAACTGGTCCATTGACCAGTGTCTAGCGATAGCTGACTTGTCGATCCGCTGAGGCCGTGCGTGCCAGCGTTCCAATTTGCCAGATCGCTGAGAGTGCCACGACCACATAGATGACGCGGGATACTGACGACGAGGTCGCGGTCTCTGCCGCGCCGTTTCCAAAGATGGCACTCACGAGATCAAAGTCGAAAAGTCCGACCAGACCCCAATTCAAGCCGCCGACGATAACCAGAAGCAGAGAGATGATGTTGACTGCGCGCATTATTGACCTCCGAGCGAGAAGAACACGCGCAGTCAAAGCGCCCAGCAACCCTCCGTTCCTACGACTCTGACTTGCATTAACCTGGATCAAGCCGGAATCTGGATCGGACAAGAACTTGATCAAGCACGATTTGGATCAAGCACGTTCGGCTCGAAGACGGGCAACGATGGAAGCAGTCCGGTGTGTTGTCGCGAACGCCATGGAGCATCGAGCATTGCCCCTCCAGGAACAACCTGCCGATCTTTCGGTTCAGGTCGGGTGACCTTCGAACTCTCCGACATCCTCAAAGCGATAGGCCCAAGTGCGTCCATCATCTTCGCGGCCTGGATCTTCATGGGTTTTCTCCAGCAGCGTTATGATGCTGCGATCTCGCGATATCGCGGCGCCATCAGCGACTATCGCAGTTCCACACATGCGCCGGACAGGCGTGACAACGTGCAAGAGCAGATCCTTGTCTACAAGCGGCGCTGCGAGCTGATGGGCTATGCTTGCTTCAGCGGTCTTGCCTCGGCCATTTTGTTTCTGGTGACGATGATCGCGGGCGGGCTGGATGTCATCATTCCTCACATTCCGGTGCTCGCGTGGTTCGGCGCGGGAACGGCGTTCGGCGGATTCGGTCTCGTCATTGCGGCCACAGTGCTCGTGATCATCGAAGCCACCTACACGCAACGCCAGCTCGACACCGAATTGCTTGACGTGCCAAATCTCGCCAACAAGACCGGGCAGAAGCCCGGCAAGGTTGCGCGTCAGCAGCCCCGGAATATCGGCGGGGTGAATGACTAGAAACAGGGCTTGGTCTAAAACCCAGCACCAGCGCAGCCATTTGGCGCGGAGTGAGACCTCTTTGTGATGTCCGCGAGTCCCGGTGGATATTTCCTCAACCTCCGGTTGCTCAACCACAAATGTATGTTATCGTGCACTTACCGGGCGGAATGTCCATCCCGGCTTTGGAAGGACATGGTCATGAGATTCTCATCAAGCCTTGTCGTGCCTTCAACCATCGCTGCCTTGTCAACAATCTTACTGTGCGCGCCGGCAGCGTCGCAAATCCCAACCGGCTCCGCCGCCACGATTCCCCCCGTCACGGTCGACGCGCCGAAACAGGTGGCAAGGCCACACGTGTCGGAGCGAGGAGCAAACACAGTTGCCCCTCGTCGGACTACCTCAACAGCTCAAACGTCAGCCGCGCGCACGCCTATGTATGCGCCGGGTTCTGTGATGGGGAGGATTGCCGGCCTGGAGAAAGTCGCCAGCAGCTGCAACGGAGGCTGTGCATCAAGCTTCCCAAGCGGCAAGGATCCGTGGGTTGGATGCAGCGAGTCAGGCGGCAACATAGACTACGGTCCTTTCTCGCCAACCTGCCGCGACACCATTACCCACAAATCCTACCTGGATTGCGTCGACACCAGGACGTTCCTGGGCGACAACCGAAACAAGGCCCACTGGTTGTGCAGCAGCCTGGCCGCCGGCAACAGGTTTAAGGTCGCCGATCTCAAGCGATCAGCACGCACGCGTTAGTCCATCCTCTCCGCAGGCCTTCTGTTGCGATCGAGCTTCAGCTCACTCGTGTCCAGACCCGGACGCAGCGCGTGGCGTTGCGTCCGGGCATGAGAGCAGGGTTACGTGACTAACCCAAAGATCCTGCTCATTTCGCCCACGACGGACCAAGTGTGACGCACCTCGCAGAGCGCCTTCACCACCTCCGATATCTCCAGCGGGATCGTTGCATGAACCTGGTCCATTCCCGTGAAGAGCCATTTGCCGTTGCTAGATCCGCTGCGCTTCGCCGCCGCCCTCGGCGTCGCCATGTTTCACCAGATGTTCTGGTCCTGGGCCTGGACCTCGATCGGCGTCCCCGGTTTCGAGCGCACTGTCGCCGCCGATGTTCTCTACCCGTCCGCCGCGCCCTACACGTGGTTCGGCTGGGTCGGGGTCGAAATCTTCTTTGTCATTTCCGGTTTCGTCATCGCGAATTCCGCGAGCACGTCGTCGCCAGGCGGATTTCTTCTTGGTCGCGCCCTCAGGATTTATCCGGCGGTCTGGGTTTGTGCCACCGCGACCTTCCTCATTCTGCTCCTCTTCGGGAGCGGACCGGCATCCGAACTCATTCTGCCCTACATCCACGCCATGCTGATGGTCCACAAGGGAGTCACAGGTCAGTGGCTTGACGAGGTCTACTGGACCCTGGCAGCCGAGACGGCATTTTATGGTCTCGTGTTCTGCGCGATGCTCACCAAGAAGGTCACCCTGCGGCACCTCGCCTGGGGTCTCACCATCTACAGCGCAATCTTCAATGCCGTCGCGCTACTCGTGCTGTCATGCACGACGCCATCCGACTTGCCTTATCTCGTCATTCTGATGTTTCGGGTGCCGTGCGCGGCATTCCTGCTGACGCATGGCTGCTTCTTTGCGCTGGGGATCTGGCTGTTCATCTCCGCGAACAGACAATTGACGGCGCTCGAACAGGTCGCAATTGCCATCACGTGTCTATCAGGCGCGGCGGAAATCTACTTCTTCGCCTCGTTCTTCTTGACGTCCATCCCCGCCATCTCGGATCAATCGGCTCTCGTGCCGATCATGGTCTGGGCTGCTGCAGTGCTCCTCATTGCCATCGCCGCGAAGCGGAGCAGGCGCTCTGCGGGCAAAGCTTCTCCCGAAACACCAGCCTATTTGAGAACGCTCGGACTGATCACCTATCCGCTCTATCTCACGCATAACGTCATCGGCACCGCGATCATTCGTGCCCTGGTCGATGCCGGCTGGGATGCCACCTCGGCCGTTTGGATCGCACTGGGCCTGCTTGTTCTGGTCTGCTGGCTCATTTGCGCGAAGATCGAGCCCGCCGTCAGATCCGCGCTGATGCAAACCCTTTCCCATTTCGGAAAGCTGCCGGAAAGACAGCCGACGTCGAGGCGCCCGGTATTCGCTCGAGGGCTGCGCCTGCGTCCCGCACGTTCCCTCTCGTATCACGGACGCGCTGCAGCGTGAAACGCTGCTGCGCAGAGTTGGGACGCAGACAGCAACACAGCACGACCCGCGATCAGGGCGCTGCGACCGCCACCGTTTCTTCGATGATCCTCAGTTGTCCATTTTCGCTGGTGAGTATGGATGAGTAATAACCGTGAAACGGACGGTCTCCCATCTTGGCCTCCCATGTCCCGGCGTTGAAGACGAAGGCGCCCTCGGGGCGAGAGACGGTTCGTTGAACCGAATAGTCATGCAGTCCGAGCTTGAGGGCGTCGCTGAAACTCCGGCGAATGTCATCCCTGCCCTGAAAGATACCGCTGGGTGTCACCCGCACAGCGTTCTCCGTAAATGTTGCGGCCATACTGTTGAGGTCACCGCGATTATACGCTTCTGAAAAATGCTTGTGCATCTCGTCCATGGCGGCAGCGTCAAGCGTCTCTCCCGCAATCGTCATGCGCGGAATGGCGAACAGCAGGCAGAGGATAAAACTCGCTGATCTGAAGGCCATGTTCCCTCCGTTGGGTTCACTATTGTGAATTGAAATCGCTCAGGTCTATTCGACAACCGAGTGTTGCGGCACCTCAATAGGTGGCCCAGTCCCGTGCTAAACTTGCGCCTCCGCTTTCGCACTCTGGCTATTTCGAATCAGGCGCGGCTCCGTTCCCGCCAAAAGTCTTTGGATGTTCGCACGATGGCGGATGATCACGTAGAGGCCGCCTCCGATCACCAGCAACCGGTACGGCAATGGGTGCTCGACCGCGCAGACAAGAACGATTGCCGTCAACGCCGCGAGCATCGAGCTCAAGGAAACGATCCGGGTGATAGCCAGCACGAAGCCAAAGGCGGCTGCAGCCCCCAATCCAACGGGCCAGGACATCGCCAGCAACACACCGAGTCCGGCGGCAGCCGACTTGCCGCCCGTGAAGTTCAGCCAGATCGATCGGCTATGTCCCAACAGCACGGCAATTCCAGCCAGACAAACAGCCCATGGCACCCACAGCTGCAGATCAGAAGCTGTCGGCGACGAGGATAATTCTGCATAGAGCCAGGGACAGAACGAGCGCGCAACAATGATGGCACCCACGCCCTTCAGCACATCGCCGACGAGCACGAACAAGGCAGGCCATTTGCCGAGAGTGCGCAAGACATTCGTTGCCCCGGTGGACTTGGAGCCATGCCTTCGGATGTCGATACCCCTGAGCAGTTTCCCCGCCAGATACCCCGTGGGGATCGAGCCGAGCAGATAGGCGATCAACAACCCAACCGCGCCCGCTGTCCAAAACGCCATGGGTTTATGTCCCGTTTCCTGAACGCTGTTTTATCCCCGACTTCGTCTGACCGCTATGGGTCTGAAGCGCCGCGGACGCTCGTGAGCACCCGCTTCCCTACGCCGTCCGCAACATTGGCGCCGGCGGCTGCAACGGCCGGATCAGCGCGAACGCGATCGACGGTATCTACAGGTCGAAACGCGATCATAATGTCCGGCTGCCCTCGCGACAGGATGGTTCCTTTTTTCTCGCCGCCGGTGTTTCATCTGCACGGTGGAGAACGGGCATGCAGGGATCGCTGGGGGAAAAGATCGGTGAAGGCGCCTTCTCCGAAGCCTACGCCTGGGCGCCCGGTCAGGTCGTGAAGCTATTCAAGGCCGGCGTCTCTCATCTGCTCGGCCGGCATGAGGTACGCATGATCCGCGCCGTGCGGGCCGCCGGCGTCCCGGTGCCGGCGGTGTTCGGCGAGGTGACGCTGGACGGGCGCTTCGGCATCGTGCTGGAGCGCCTCGACGGACCGACCCTGTGGCATCTCTCGCGGACCGGCGCGGTGACTTTCGAACAGGCGGGCGCGATCGTCGCGGCTCTGGCCATGACTCTTCACAAGACGTCCGCGCCGCCGGAGCTCCTCTCCATGCGCGCGTATATGGAGAGCGAGTTGCGGCACGACGACGGCAAGGTCCCGAAGCACATCGCCGCCGATATCCTCGCCCTGATCGATCGCCTGCCGACCGGCGACGGGCTTTGCCATTGCGACCTTAGCCCCGGCAACGTGATCATGACGGCGGAAGGCCCAAAGCTCGTCGACTGGACCTTCGCGATGCGCGGGCCCGCCGCCCTCGATCTTGGGTTCTTGCATGTCATCCTGTCCGAGCTCGCACCGGAACTAGCCGACAATCCGGAGCGGCCGCGCGCGACCAATGCGGCGGCGCAATCCGAATATGCGCGGCTGGCCGGCATGTCTCTGGGGGAGCTGACGGCGGCAATGGAGCCGTATTTGCCTATCGTCCGCACCTTCGTCGTCCTCGGAAACGTGGTGCCTGCGCTGCGGGAGCAACTGATCCAGCGCATCGAAGCGGGGCTGCGCGCGAAAGACTGAACCGTCCGCAACCTGGATTCCTGCTCGCCCTCTCAAGGCGCTCTCGATTACCGAGCAAATCTCGGCAGCCAATCGAGCCCGTTTGGCACAATCGAGTTGCATCGGGAGGCGGCCGTCGCGCTTGGTACAGCCAAAATCGACATTCTTGGTACTGTTTTATAGCCGGGCGCAACGCATCTATTCGCTGACACCAGCGATCGGAGCGATCCCGATCCATCAGGATGAGTGGGAGCCCCGGTCAATGCGGACAGCGGAGATTGCGGACACGGAGACAGGAGTTCCACACGGCCTGGCATTCTGTGGATAGCCGGTGCGTCCACGCTCTCTGCATTATTCGACCAAGAGACAAATGACAGAGGAGATAATTCCCATGAAGGCGATCGTCGTAACGGACCAGGCCGCAGGAACGGCCGGGATGAAGCTCATGGACAGACCCGAGCCGCAGGCAGCGATAAACGACGTCGTCGTTCAGGTTCATGCGTCGGGATTCGTACCGACTGAGCTGGCGTGGCCGTCGACCTGGACCGATCGCCTCGAACGTGACCGAACACCGTCGATCCTTGGGCACGAGCTGGCCGGAGTGGTCTCCGCCCTCGGATATGGCACGACGGGGCTGTCAGTCGGACAGCGGGTGTTCGGCCTCGCGGACTGGTATCGAGACGGCACACTGGCCGAGTATGTGGCGATCGAGGCACGCAACCTTGCACCGCTGCCGGGCGACGTCGACTTTACCGTGGGTGCGAGTCTGCCGATCTCGGGCCTGACGGCCTGGCAAGGGCTGTTCCAACACGGCCGTCTTCAGGCGGGGCAAAGCGTCCTCGCACACGGCGCGGCCGGCGCAGTCGGGTCGATGGTGACGCAACTCGCACGAGAGGCCGGCGCCTACGTCATCGGCTCTGGACGCGCCGCCGACCGTCAGACAGTGCTCGACTTCGGCGCGAAGGAGTTCGTCGACCTCGACAACGACACCCTGAAGGACGTGGGCAAAGTCGATCTGGTGTTCGATGTCATCGGCGGTGACATCCAGAAGCGATCCGCAGCACTGATCCGAGCCGGAGGAACACTGGTGACGATCGTGGGACCGGCCGAGACGCGGCCCTCCGATGGCCTGGCGGTCGACTTCGTCGTCGAGTCCGATCGTGCCCAACTGAGTGAGATCGTCCAGCGGGTGCGGGACGGACGACTGCGGACGAATATCGGCAACGTCTCGACCCTCGACGATGCCGTCGCCGCATTAAATCCGACCAAGCGACGCAAGGGGAACACGATTATCCACATTCGTCCCTGAGAGACGCGCGCCCATCGATGCACGCAGCCGCCCGGCGATCGCGGCCAAGCAGCGCGGCGTCCGCTGTAAACTTCAAAGCGGACGCCCATGAGGACACGCCCAGCCTACGCCGTCCGCAACACCGTCGCCGGCGGCTGCGACGGCCGGATCAGCGCGAACGCCACCTGCACGATGCCGCCGGCCAACCCCAGCGCGACGCCGATGCGCCAGGCCATGGTGTAGGAGCCGAGCGCGTCGTAGAGCACCCCGCCTCCGTAGGCGCCGAGGAAGCTGCCGATCTGGTGGCTCATGAAGGCGAGGCCTTGGATCATCGCCTGCCAGCGCAGGCCGAACATCTCGGCCACCGCGCCCGCGACCAGCGGTCCCACGCCCATCCACAAGAAGCCCATGATCGCGCCGAACAGCAGCGTCGAGGCAGGCGTTGCCGGCAGCATGAAATACCAGGCCAGCGCCAGCGAGCGCAGGACGTAGATGCCGCCGAGAAGCGCGAGCTTGTTCCAGCGCTGGCCAGCCCAGCCGAAGAACAGCGAGCCGAGCACGTTGAAGCCGCCGATCATGCCGAGCGTCTGCGCGCTCAGCATCGGATCGAGGCCGCAGATCGCGAGATAGGACGGCAGGTGCGTGGTGAGGAACACGAGCTGCATGCCGCAGACGAGATAGGCGCAGGTCATCACCACGAAGGACGCATTGCCGAAGGCGGTCTTCGCCGCGATCATGGCCGTGGCATCGACGATCTCGTCAGTCGCAGGCTTCGGCAGCGGGACCGCGTCAACGCGCCCGGCATACCAGGCCGCCGGGATCATCAGCACCGACATCACGACGAAGCCGGCGAGCCCGACGCGCCAGCCAAAGCCCTCGTTGAGCATCTGCCCGAGCGGCGCCGATAACAACGCGCCGAGCGAGCCCGCGCCGGAGACGATGCCGAGCACGGTGGAACGCACCATCGCGGGTACCGCGCGCGCCGCCACCGACATCGCGATCGCCGCCGCGGTGCAGGCGAGCGAAGTGCCGATCAGCACGCCGGCGCCGATCATGATGGCGACGAGACCGTTCGCGGTTGCCATCAGCACCAGGCCCGCGATGTACATGAACGAGCCTGCAATCATGATCGGACGGAAGCCGTAGCGCGTGGTCATCGCGCCGGCGAGCGGCTGGAGAAAGCCCCAGGCGAGGTTTTGCACGGCCAGCGCCAGCGTGAAGTCGGAGATCGACAGATGGATGTCGTGGGTCAGCGGCTGCATGAAGATGCCGAGGCTCTGCCGCAGCCCCATGCTCAGCGTCAGCATGATCGAGGCGCCGATCAGGATGGGCAATGTCGGGCGCAGGACCTGCAACAGGGGCATTTTCGTCTCCCTCACCGGCGCGGCGCGAGCGCCGTCGTCTGCAATATCGGTTGATTTTGGTTACACAGACCTGTGTACTTAGGCTATGGATAGCGTGCGCTGTCAAGCCAACAGGACATTCACCGCCGCATGGCTCCCCCGCCGGCCCCACAGACGATGAAAGAGCGGATCCTCGCGACCGCCGACAAGCTGTTCTATCTGCAGGGCATTCGCGCCATCGGCGTCGACACCATCGCGGCCGAGATCGGCATCTCCAAACGCACGCTCTACAACCACTTCCCCTCCAAGGACGCGCTGATCGCGGCCTATCTGGAGCGCCGCTTCGTGCAGCCCCGCCCCTCGGACAAGCCCGCGGCCGAGCAGATCCTCGCCACCTTCGATTCGCTGGAGCGCCGCTTCGCCGCAAAAGACTTTCGCGGCTGCCCGTTCGTGAATGCGGTCGCCGAACTTGGCCCAGCGGATCGCGCCGTGAAGAAGATCGCCATCGCCTTCAAGGAAAGCCGTCGCGTCTGGTTTCGCGACCGCCTCAACGAGCTCGGGGTTGCGAACGCGGAGGCGCTCGCAACCCAGCTCGTGCTGCTGGTCGACGGCTCCATCGCGCAGGACCTCGTCCGCGACGACCCCGCAATGGCGCGTGCCGCGAAGGAAGCGGCGACAGTGTTGCTGCGGAATGCCGGGGTGGATGTGGGAGATGAGGCTGCTGTGAAGCCAGGCAGGAGGCCGGCCCGGCATCCCTGACGCAGCTGAAAGATCAGAACCCGATCCGCCCGTCGCAAGAAGTCCGGATCGGAAAGCACGCACCGCAACATCCGTTTGCCGTGCTTCACCTTCGATCCCTTGAAGCGAGTGGACTGAAAGGAACCATCGTCATTTCGGCGTCGTTGACCTTCTTTACACCGGAGAAGGTCATGAACCGAAAATCGCTTCTTCTTACAGCCGCGCTGTCCTTCGCTGTTGCCGCTCCCGTCTTCGCCCAAGGCGGCGGCGGAGGTGGTGGTGGCGGAGGCGCGGGTGGCGCGGGTGGCGCGGCCGCGAGCGGCGGCGCCTCCGGATCATCCGCGAGCTCAGGCGCAGGTACTGGCACGTCTGGGGCCGCCAACGGAGGCCCCTCGGCGCCATCCGGCATGGGCACAAACGGAACTTCCACCGGCGCTCACACCAACAACTCTCCAACCAACCCGAACGTTCAGCCCCCCACGCCGAACGGGAATACCGCGAGCACACCGGCCGCACCGGCCAGCTCGGGCACGAGTGGCACCGCGTCCGGGTCGACACAGACGGGCACGCCAAACGGGACCGACAGGTCCGGCATCACGGCAACCAACGGTGCCAATAGCGACAACAAGGCTCAGATCAGCCCCGCGGAGCAAGCAAGGACGGGGATCAAGACGCTTCCACAGGATCAAACTCCAGGAGCCGTCAGTGCGCCGGGCGTTGGTGTCGGTCATGCGGCGAACGGCTTGCCGATCGGCACGCCCGGGTCGGGGACCAGCAACGTCGATCAGAAGTAACCCGGACTTTCTCCATCTCCACAGGGCCCGCTACGGCGGGCCTTTTCTGTGACGTCCCGAAGGGAGTGGAAGGCCTAGGGCTGCGGGAGCGAGACATGGGGTAAACTTGGCATCAAGCACCCCTGCCGATACACTGGTTTCTTTTTGGGGCGCGCCCATGATTAGATTTTCGTCGTTGCTGCCATTTTCACTTCTGATCATCTGTAGTCCGGCCGCGGCTGACGAGATGAAGATCCAATTCGCGTTTGCACCTCCCCGGCCCTGCACCACCGTCTTTCCAAATCCCGAAATCAAGATGAAAAGTGTTCCCCCCGGAACGCGCACGATCGTCGTCAGGTTTCGCAGAGAGAAGAACTACGAGATGGGCGGCCAGGAGATCCCATTCCCCTCAGATAACATCGTGAAGCCGGAGAGCTTACGAACCTGGGGCCCCTGCAATTCCGGCCTGTACACTTACGAGATCATCGCAAAGTCCAGCACGGGCGCGGCTCTGGCCAAGGCAGAATGGTCGGAGCCGTATCCTCCCTGACTTGAAGGGTGGACGCCCGCTTGTCCGGACGCGGCGTGCCGAATTCACCGCCGGAGCCTGTCATCGGGCTCGCCGAAGGCGAGACCCGGTGGCGGGGAATGACGGCTGAGTTCGTGGGGCGTTCGGGATGTTAGCAGCATGCTCCTGTTTTGCCCGACGAGTCAAACGGCGTTGGCGGCTGCAACAACCCGTTTTGCAGCTGACGTAAGCCATTGATCCGACTGGCGTCGGCTACTGTGCATGGGGTTGTTTTCGCGTTTTTTTTACGCCGCCTGTGCGAGCGGCCTCACGCCGCGTGCGAGACCACGCGATTGCGGCCGTCGTGCTTGGCGCGATAGAGCGCGGTGTCGGCGCGTTTGAGGACGTCGCCAACCGCCTCGCCCTTCTGCTCCAGCGTGGTCAGGCCGATCGAGATCGTGACCTCGATGCGCTTGGTGCCCTTGTGGATCGCAAAGGGCTCGCCGGCGATCGAGCGGCGCAGCCGCTCGGCGACCATGCCGGCGACGTGGAGATCGGTCTCCGGCATCACGATGACGAATTCCTCGCCGCCGTAGCGACAGGCAAGGTCGATGCCGCGGATCGACTTGCGGACCCGCACGGCAAATTCGCGCAGCACGTCGTCGCCGGCGTCGTGGCCGTAATTGTCGTTGATCGACTTGAAGTAGTCGATGTCCAGGATCATCAGCGCCAGCGGCTTGCCGCGGGTTGCGGCCTGCTCGGCCAGCGTCGCGAGATGGCTCTCCATGTAGCGGCGATTGTGCAGCCCGGTGAGCGCGTCCGTGATCGCCATCTCGATCGAGTTCTGCACGTTGTCGCGCAGATGGTCGGTGTAGCGGCGGCGCCGGATCTGGGTGCGGGCCCGCGCCAGCAGCTCGATCTTGTCGATGGGACGCAGCAGGTAGTCGTTGACGCCGATCTCGAGCCCACGCAGCAGCCGCGTCGAGTTCTCGGGGTCGGCGATCGCCAGGATCGGCACATGCCGCGTGCGCTCCAGCGAGCGCGCCTGGCTGCACAGCCGAAGCCCGTCGAAATTGTTGAGGTCGAGCGAGACGATCAGCAGATCGTAATTGCCCTCGGCGGCGTGGAACAGCGCCTCCGTCGGGTTCGGCTCGACATCGATGGTGTGCTCGGCGGCGAGGATCGTCGCCAGCCGCTCATAGGAAGACTGGCGGTCGTCGACCAGCAGAATGCGGCCGCCCTTGCCGGTGTCGGAGATTGCACTGCGCTCGGGTGCCTGCATGCCGATCTCGAGCGAGGTGATGGCGCGCATGCGCAGCTCGTCCGTCATCATCTTCAGCCGCGTCAGCGAGCGCACGCGCGCGATCAGCACGACATCGGAGACGGGTTTTGTCAGGAAATCGTCGGCGCCGGCCTCCAGCCCGCGGTTGCGGTCGGCCGGGCTGTCGAGCGCGGTGACCATCACGACGGGAATGTGATGCGTGGCCGGATCGGTCTTGAGGCGGCGGCAGACCTCGAAACCGTCGATGTCCGGCATCATGACGTCGAGCAGGATGATGTCGCATTCGGCGCGGGCGCAGATCGCCAGCGCCTCGGTGCCGTTGGCGGCGGTCATCACGTCGAAATATTCGGCGGACAGGCGGGCTTCAAGCAGCTTGACGTTGGCAGGGACGTCGTCGACGACGAGAATACGCGCGGACACTGTGAACTCACTTCCTATCCGATGAAACGTCGGACCGTCTCAATGAATTTGCCGACCGAGATCGGCTTGGACAAATAGGCCTCGCAGCCGCCCTCGCGGATGCGCTCTTCGTCGCCCTTCATCGCGAACGCCGTGACGGCGACGACGGGAATGCTGCGCAGCTCCGGATCGTCCTTGATCCAGCGCGTCACCTCCAGGCCGGAGACCTGCGGCAATTGGATATCCATCAGCACGAGGTCGGGCCGCATCTTGCGAACGAGGTCGAGCGCCTCGTAGCCGTTGCTGGTGCCGGTGGTCTGGTAGCCGTGCGCCTCCAACAGGTCGCGGAAGAGCTTCATGTTGAGCTCGTTGTCTTCCACGATCAGGACGGTCTTAGCCATCCCGCCCTCCTGATTGGTCCGCAGACCGATGCATGTGACGCCTCAGGCGCCGGTCGCCGGCGCTTCGAAAACTGGATTCAAACTAGCCTCGAATTCGCTTGAGTTTCGTTAAACCCGAGGGCCGACTTTCTGCGATGTGGTTTCCAGTTGCTTGTCGGGGGTCGCAAGACTTGGGCAAGAGACTTGGGAACGAGACTCGGGCATGGTGACCCCAAAGTAGACACCGAAAGTTAACGGAAAGGCAAACCGGCCACGTGAAAAAGCCTGTTCACAACCCGCGCGAAGTCGCTGAAATCGTTGCGCTTCAGGCGCTGTCTTTCGTCGCGGGCGAGCCGGAGCGGCTGGGCCTGTTCCTGGCCGAGACAGGGGTCGGGCCGGAGATGCTGCGCAATGCCGCCTCGGACCCCAATTTCCTGCTCAGCGTGCTCGATTTCGTGATGCGCGACGACGCCACCGTGAAGGCCTTTGCCAGCACTGCGGAACTGCATCCGACCAACGTTGCCGCAGCGCGGCAGGTTCTCGGCGATGCGCTCGGCGACTTCAATTGGGAGCGCGACGTGCCGTGACCTCCCTGGAGACGGCCGGACCCCGCTGCTTCTGCCGGGATTGTTCGGCCGATCTGGATATGGGGGTGCGGCGCTGTTCCGCGTGCGGTTCCCCCCGCCTCGCCCGCCACCGTGCGCTCGCAAGCCTGACCATCGCCCATATCGACTGCGACGCCTTCTACGCGACCGTCGAGAAGCGCGACAATCCCGACATCGCCGACAAGCCCGTCATCATCGGCGGGGGCAAGCGCGGCGTGGTGTCGGCCGCCTGCTACATCGCGCGCACCTATGGCGTGCGCTCGGCCATGCCGATGTACAAGGCGCTGGAAGCCTGCCCGCATGCCGCCGTGATCCCGCCGGACATGGCGAAATATGTCCGGGTTGGGCGCGAGGTGCGCCAGGCCATGCAGGCGCTGACGCCGCTGGTCGAGCCGCTCTCGATCGACGAGGCTTTCCTCGACCTCTCCGGCACCGAGCGTGTACACGGCATGATCCCGGCCAAGGTGCTGGCGCGGTTCGCACGCAACATCGAGCGCGACATCGGCATCAGCGTCTCGGTCGGCCTCTCCTGCAACAAGTTCCTGGCGAAGATCGCCTCCGACCTCGACAAGCCGCGCGGGTTTGCCGCGCTCGACCAGGAGGAAGCGCGCGAGATGCTGGCCGACAAGCCGGTCGGTTTCATTTTCGGCGTTGGACCCGCAACGCAGGAGCGTCTAGTGCAGCGCGGCTTCCGCATCATCGCCGACCTGCAGAAGGCCGACGAGATCGAGATGATGCGGCAGTTTCCGAGCGACGGCCGCAGGCTGTGGCGGCTCGCGCGCGGCATCGACGACCGCCGCGTCGAGCCTGATCGGGACGCCAAGACGATTTCGAGCGAAACGACGTTCGAGACCGACATCCGCGACTTCGCGACGCTGGAGAAGATCCTGTGGCGGCTGTGCGAGAAGACGTCGTCTCGCCTCAAGAGCAGCGAGCTCGCCGGCTTGACCGTCACGCTGAAGCTGAAGACCGCCGATTTCCGCCAGCGCACGCGCTCGCAGTCGATCATGGCCCCGACGCAGCTTGCCGCAAAGATCTTTTCGATCTGCCGCGAGATGCTGGCGAAAGAGATCGACGGCACCGCCTTTCGCCTGATGGGCGCCGGCGTCAGCGCCCTGCGCGACGGCTCGGTTGCCGACGACACCGACATGCTCGACCGCCGTGCCGCCCACGCCGAGCGCGCGGTGGACAGCTTGCGCAAGAAATTCGGCAGCGCCGCAGTGATCCGCGGCATCGCCTACGAGGGGCCGGAAAAGGCGCAGGAGTGATGACAGGCGAACGCGATCTCGACGCGCTGCTGAAACACATGAAGCCGGAGATGCGGCCGGGCATTTTCGTGTTCTGCACGATCCCGACAGACCAGTCGATCCCCGCGGCGCTCAGCCCTTTGCTGACGTTCCGCGAGCAGGAAGGAACGACGCTCGTGATCACTCGCGAACAGGCCGAAGCGGCGGGACTACGCTACGCGTTTGCATCGTGCCTGATCACCCTGACGGTTCACTCCGCACTCGATGCGGTGGGCTTTCTGGCCGCAATCACAGCACGCCTCGCCACAGCCGGCATCAGCGTGAACGCCGTTTCGGCGTTCCACCACGATCATCTGTTTGTGCCGGCTGACAGGGCGGACGACGCGATGGTTCTTCTGCAAAAGATGTCCAAGGCTACGCGCTCGTAGCCCGGACTACGCTTCGCTCCATCCGGGCTACGGGAAAGATCTCAATCCGCGACCGCCACCGCCTCGATCTCGATCATCCATTCCGGCGCGGCGAGCGCCGAGACGCCGACCAGCGTGCTCGCCGGCGGCTCCATGCCTTCGAAAAAGGCCGAGCGGGCCTTGCCGATGATCGGGCGCAGCTCCGGCTTGTAGTTCACGACGAAGGTCGTGATCTTCACGATGTTGGCGTAGCTCGCGCCGGCTGCTTTCAGCGCGTGCCCGAGATTCTGCATCACCTGTGTGGTCTGCGCGGCGATGTCGCCCTCGCCGACGATCCGTCCCTCCTCGTCCACCGACACCTGGCCGGAGATGTAGATCGTCCGCACCCCCGTGGCGGTGACGACATGCGAATAGGCGGGATTGTGATGCAGGCCGCTGGGGCGGAGATGATCGAGCTTGGGCATGGTGAGCCTCCCGGATGTTTGTGGTTGGGAGGAGCGTAGCCAGAGACCGCGTTGCAGGCCAGCCCTCAATTGCAGGGCTTGCTGTCCTTCGCGTCGAACTTTCCCATCGCGCCCGAAATCACAAAATCGTTGTAATCGAGCACAAGCTGGCGCGAGACGCCGTTCTCGTAGAGCTCGAACGCCATCGCGTAGACCGGCGTCTGCTCGCCTTCCTTCTGCTGGGCCTCGCGGTCGAAATAGCTGACGGTGACGGGCCAGCGCTTGAGCGACTTCATGTGCTCGTCTGACGTCGACGGATCGGGCGAACCTTCGCGTTCGGCCGGGATCGGCTGGCCGATCACGGTCAGCGTGTTGTAGACCTTCTGGCCATCGTCGGAGCCGTCATAGACCGAGAGCTCGAGCAGCGACTTGCCGTCTTTCGCGGCGGCAATGATGCGCTGGATCTGTTCGGTCGGGAATACGATCTTGCCGTCGAGCGTAAAGCTCTTCGGTGCCGGCAGCTTCAGCTTGACATTGATGTGGTCGCCGTCGCGCTCCGCCGAACCGTCGACCCGGCCGGCGTCAGCCTCGTTCATCCGCGTCTCGATTTTGAAGCGGTAGCTTTTACCGCCAGCGTCCTCCCAGGAATTGGAGCGGAGGTCGCTGAGCGTGACCTTACCCTCGCCGCTGTCGAGCTCGGAGACCTGGCGGAATTCGGAGGTGTAGCCCTCGCACGAACTTCCCGTGAAATTGTAGAGGATGCGGCCGCGCGCACTGTTGATCGAGTTGGAGCGCGATTTCACCAGGCTCAAATCATAGAGCGCCTGATGCGCGAGGAACGGACCGTTCGCGGCCAGCGCCCCGCCTCCGGGGCCGAGAGCGGCCGCCGCGAGCGCCGTCACACCGAGCGAAGTCCGGAAAAGGTGCAGCATGTCTGGTCCCTTGGGGAAAGCGCAGATTCGACATTTTAATGAACGTTCCATTGCGTCGCAACTGAGGCCGTTTCACGTAAAGTTGCGGCCTTTGCGTTGAACCTCCTGCCCTGCCTCAACAAAATCCCGCCCCGAGGGTTGCTTGCATGTGGCGGCACGATGGGCGAAACAGGTCCCGCCCCGGGCTGCATCGGATGCGCCGGGGCTGATGGATTTTTGGACAACGAGGTCGGACATGGCGGGAACGGTCGAGCAGAAGCTGGCGGAACAAGGCATCAAGCTGCACGAGGCCCCCACCCCCGTGGCCAATTACGTGCCGTTCGTGCGCACCGGTAATCTGCTGTTCGTCTCGGGCCAGGTCTGCTTCGATCCCGCCGGCAAGCTGATCGCCAAGGGCAAGCTCGGCGCCGGCGTGACCATCGAAGACGGCGCCGCCGCCGCCCGCGGCTGCGCCGTCAACCTGCTTTCCCAGGTCAAGGCGGCGCTCGGCGACCTCGACAAGGTCGTGCGCGTGGTGCGCCTCGGCGGCTTCATCAACTCGGCGCCGGACTTTCTGGACGGGCCGAAGGTCCTCAATGGCGCCTCCGACCTGATGGTCGCCGCCTTCGGTGACAAGGGCCGTCATGCCCGCACCACCGTCGGCGTCGCCTCCCTGCCCGCGGATGCGGCGGTCGAGGTCGAAGGCGTGTTCGAGGTCGCCTGAGGCGAATGCGCGCTCCTGATTGGCTGAAAGCCCGCCCGGTCGCCCATCGCGGCCTGCACGACATTTCCCGCGGCATCGTCGAGAACATGCCGGGCGCGGTGCAGGCTGCGATTGCGGGCAATTTCTCGATCGAGGTCGACATCCAGCTCTCCGCCGACGGCGAGGCCATGGTGCATCACGACCATGCGCTCGGCCGCCTTACCGAGGCCACCGGCCCGCTGGTCGAGAAAACCGCCACTGAACTGAAGGCGCTCACGTTCAAGGACACGGCCGAGCGGATGATGTCGCTCAGCGACCTCTGCGGCTTGGTCGCCGGCCGCGTGCCGTTGGTGATCGAGATCAAGAGCCATTTTGACGGCGACCGCAAGCTGGTGACGCGGATGGCCGAGGTGCTGGCGTCCTATGACGGCCCCGCCGTCGGAATGTCCTTCGACCCGGACCAGGTGCTGGCGCTGCGCGAGCTGCTGCCCTCCCGTCCCCGCGGCATCGTCGCGCAGCGGAGCTATCAGGACGACTACTGGGCCTACCTGAACCAGGAGCAGCGCGATAGCATGCTGTACCTGCGCCACGGCTTCCAGACCCAGCCGCACTTCGTCGCCTTCAGGGTCGACGACCTGCCCGCCCCGGCCCCCTGGATGGCCCGCAATTTGTTCGGCTGCGCTCTGCTCGGGTGGACCGTGCGTACGACCGAGCAGCGGACGCGGGTCGCGCAACATGCGGACCAGATGATCTTCGAGGGCTTCGTGCCGTAGGCTTGATGTTTCCCACTCTTGAAGTCGCTGCTGCAATGCACGATCTTGGGCACGATGGCACCATCCGAAATCACCCTTGAGGCCGTACCTTCCATTGGCGAAGTATCGCCGGACGACTGGGATGCCTGCGCCAATCCCGGCAAGTCTTGCAACGGGCATGACAAGGGAACCTCATCCGGGCTTCCAGGCGATTCTCTCGGCCTCTCAAAGCCTGCTTATAACCCCTTCGTCTCCCACGCGTTTTTATCGGCCGTTGAGAAATCGGGTTCGGCCACGATCCGCACCGGCTGGGGACCGCGGCATCTCGTGGCTAAGATCGACGGCCGCGTCGCCGGTGTCGTGCCCTGCTACCTGAAATCGCACTCGCAAGGCGAATATGTCTTCGACCGCGGCTGGGCCGATGCCTATGAGCGCGCCGGCGGGCGCTACTATCCGAAGCTGCAGGTTTCGGTTCCCTTCACGCCGGCCACGGGACCGCGGCTGCTGGTCCGCGACGGCGTCGACCACGCGCGTATCACGGAGGCACTGGCGAGCGGGCTGGTGGCGCTGTGCGGCGTCAGCAAGGCTTCCTCGGTCCACGTCACCTTCGCCCGCGAGGCGGAGTGGAAGCTGCTGGCCGAGCACGGCTTCCTCCAGCGCACCGACCAGCAGTTCCATTGGCACAACGAGGGTTTTGCGAGTTTCGACGATTTCCTTGCGACGCTGAACTCCCGTCACCGCAAATCGATCAAGCGCGAGCGGCGCGATGCACTGGCTGCCGGGATCACCATCCACTGCCTCACGGGCAAGGACATCACCGAAGATGCCTGGGACGCCTTCTTTCAATTCTACATGGAGACCGGCTCACGCAAATGGGGCCGGCCTTATCTGACGCGGGAATTCTTTTCGCTGATCGGCGAGACCATGAGCGATGACGTGCTGCTGGTGATGGCGCGCCGCAACGATCGCTGGATCGCGGGCGCGATCAACTTCATCGGATCGGACACGCTGTTCGGCCGCAACTGGGGTGCGGTAGAGCATCATCCCTTCCTGCATTTCGAGGTCTGCTACTATCAGGCGATCGACTTCGCCATCAAACGCAGCCTGGCGAATGTCGAGGCGGGCGCGCAGGGCGAGCACAAGATCGCACGCGGCTACCTGCCACGGACCACCCACTCCGCTCACTTCATCGCCGATCCGGGCTTGCGCCGCGCCATCGACGATTACCTCAAGCGCGAGCGCGCCTATGTCGCGGAAGCCGGACGTGAGCTGGCCGAGCTCGGCCCGTTCCGCAAAGGCGCCGACGAGGTGCCTTGACGGTTCGCTGCGGCTGGTGACAGTAATCGCAAAATTCCAGGGAGCCGCCGCCATGACCGCCTACGACCCCAACAATATCTTCGCAAAGATCCTGCGCGGTGAATTCTCCTGCCACAAGGTCTACGAGGATGAGCACGTGCTCGCCTTCCTCGATATCATGCCGCGGGTACCTGGCCACACCCTGGTGATTCCAAAAGCCCCTGCCCGCAACATCCTCGACATCAAGCCGGACGACTACGCGCATGTCGCCCGCGGCGCGCACAAGATCGCAGCCGCGGCGATGACGGCATTCAAGGCCGACGGCATCACCGTGCAGCAGTTCAACGAGGCGGCCGGCGGACAGGTGGTGTTTCATCTCCACATGCACGTGATGCCGCGCCACGACGGCGTGGCGATGCTTCCGCCCGCCAGCCGCAAGGAAGACGTCAAGGTGCTGGAAGAGAACGCGACCAAGTTGATCGCGGCGTTGAAAGCGGGCTGACGCTCTCCACGCGTCATTGCGAGCGCAGCGAAGCAATCCAGACTGTGTCCGTGGTGGCGGTCTGGATTGCTTCGTCGCAAGAGCTCCTCGCAATGACGGAGGAGAGACTTCACTCCGTCTGGAAATCCCCCGGCTGCGGCGCGGCCAGCGGCGTGAACTCGCAACGATCCGGCTTGATGTCGATCAGTGGCGTGTTGTCGAGGCAATCGAGCCCGCGCACCAGAATCGCGTTGCCCTCGATACCGACGAGCTTCACTATCGAGGTGCCGATCGGATTGGGGCGCACCGGCGAGCGCAGCGAAAACGTGCCGCGGGTCTTCTCGTTGTTCTTCGGGCTTTGCAGGACAATGTCGCGGCGCGACTTGTCGAGCCAGTAGAGCACTTCGAGATTGCCGTAGAAATCGACGCCCTTGATCGCCGGCACGAACGGCTCGAAGATCTCGAGGCGGCATATCGGGCCGTCATGCCGGCCCTGTCGCGGGGTCTCCAGCCGCGAGCTCCAGGGCGTGCGGATGCGGCCGATGAAGACGAGGCCGGCATCCTGCGTCGGCGGCAGCTCGATGGAGACTTCACCCTCGCGCAGCTCGTTTTCGCGAACCATATTTCCAATTCCCTGCTGTTCGCCGGCGGTTTTAGCCCAACCACCACTTGCCGGCCAGCATGAAGACTTCGCCCGCGACTACGCCCGCGAAGATCGAGCGGCGGGTCAATAGGAAGACGACGAGGCCGGCGCCGACCGCACCGTAGCGCAAGGCATCCGGCACGCTCGCAAGCGCCCCGGGCGGCTCGACCACGATCTGGGCGATGACGCCGGCCAGGATCGCGGTGGCGACCGCCCGTACCCAGACCAGAAGCTCGGAGCCCTCGTCGATGCCGCCGCCGAACCACAGGCCCAGCATGCGCCATATCTGGTTGGGAACGACGCCGGCCACGAACAGCACCGCCAGCGCGTGCCAGTCGCCAATGAGCTGCGCAAAGCTCATGCGCGCACCTCCCGCCACCAATGCACGCCATAGGCGATGGTGCCCGCCACGAGGCCGCTGACGAGGATGTCGAGGCCGGAATTCATCTTCGCGGCCAATGGATAGAGCAGAACCCCCATCGCGAGCGCGACGACGTCGGCGACCTCGCGGCTGTTGCGCGCGGTCGAGAACAGGAAGGACAGCGGCGTCAGCAAAAGGATCGCCGCCCCAAGCGTCTGGGTCAGATTCGCGGCAAGGAAATAGCCGACCGTGTTGGCGGTGAGACACACCGAGACAAGTCCGAAGCCAAGTCCGTTGACGAATGCGATCCGGCGTTCACGCGGCACCTGCGGCAGGAAGCGATGGCATTCGACCCACAGTGTCACCGCGGTGAGATGCGCCGCGAAAAACAGCTCGCGCCGCTTCGTCGTCGGCGTGCGCATCAGCGGCAGCACCGAGACCACCATCGGAAACAGGCGGACGGCGCTGACCGTGACTGCGATCGCCGACTGGATGATCGTCGCGCCTGAGCCGAGCGTGGTGATCAGGATGATCTGCGCCGGCCCCGCCCAGACGAACAGTGTCGAGCAGAGCGCCCATAGCAGGCTAAAATGGGTGTCGTGGGCGAGCGCGCCAATGCCGAGATAGGTCGCGAACAGGACGAGGGTGAGGATCGTCTGCGTGATCGAGCGCAGTCCCCACGCAAAGGCGCGCCAGGGACTTTGCCATTGAGGTGAATCGAGCGGAGGAAGCGCCACGGGAGTCTTGGCCGGGTGAGGAATCGTGCCTGCATAACGGGCAATGCGGCGCCTCGCGTCAAGGAAGCGCGCGGCGGGGCTGGCATGCACGCTGGGACAGATGCCCTATCCGCTCACACCGCGATTCTTCAGAACGAAGCATGCCCCGCCAGCCTTGCGGATGCGGCCGCAGAGTTCATCCGCCTCGCTCCGCGTATCGGCGCCGATGCGCACCTGGTAGAAGGCGCGCGTGCCACGGCTGCGCATCACTGAGCTCAGCAGGCTCGGATCACGTTCGCCGATCACGGCGCCCAGCCGCGTGACCGCGCGGGAATACATCGCCAACGCCCGGTTGCGGTCGAAGCCCGCGGCGAGCTGCACACCCCAGATCTTTGCAGCCGCAAGCTCCACATGCTGCTCGAGCTCGGCGACGAAAGCATTCGGCGCGCGCTTCAACAGCGCCATCAGATCGCGGCAGCTTGTCGGCGGCGCGCTCGGCGGCCCCTTGCCGGTCGCGCCTGCCTTGGCCCAGGCATCGACGCTCGTGCCAGTGATGGCAAGAACGTAATTGCGGGTCTGCTCCGGCATGCCGCCGGTGCCGGCGAGCCATTCCTGCACCCGGCGCGGCCCGGCATTGTAGGCGGCCGCCGCCAGGCCGAGATTGCCGAACTGGTTGCGCAGCTCGTTCAGGAATTCGGCCGACTTCGGCAGCGCCTGCACCGGATTGAAGGGATTGAGCAGCCCGCGCTCGCTCGCGGTGCCCGGCATGAACTGCGCGATCCCCTGCGCGTGTTCCCCGCTGCGCGTCATGGGCCCCACCGCATCGGCCTGGAAGCGGCTCTCCTGCCAGATCACGCGGGCGAAGAACTCCAGCGGCAGATTGGCATCGCGCGCTGCGGCCTCGACGATCAGGCAGATCGATTCCCGCGTGTCGCTCTCGCGCGCATCCGCGGGCTTCGCCGGCGGCGTCGCGAGCTCTTCGACGCTGGGGACGGCGACATCGGTCTTGGCGGGCGAACTGTCCCATGCCGCGGCCTGGGTCGCCGAGACGAGCAGCGCGGGGATGATGCACATCGCCATCTGCACCCATCCTGTGCAGGCATGGCGGTGGCGCACCTCGGCGCGGCATGCGACAGTATGATCTGCCATGTTGTGGCATCGTGCCATGGTTCGACGAGTTGCCAATATATGCTGCCTGACCTGCTTCTCCCAATGCGTTACCCCGCCAAACGGATCCGCGCGATCCTTGTCCTCGCCGCGCTCATCCTGAGCGTCGCGCCAGCCGCCGCGCAGGTGGCGTCTCAGGACGCGTCTCAAGTCAATTGGCGGATGACCACGGAATACCCCGAGAATAACATCTCCGGGATTGGACTCTCGACTTTCGCCAGCCGCGTCTCCGACCGTACCCACGGTTTCGTGACCGTGACCAACGCCTTCGACAACCAGCTCAAGATCAACTCGGGCGAGATGCCGCGCGCGGCGCTGGACGGCCGGATCGCGGGCGGCGATGCCTTCGCGGGCGCGCTCTCGGGCCTCGATCCCGTGCTCGGATTGTCCACCCTGCCCTTCCTGGTGCAATCGGTGGATCTTGCCCGCGCCACCAATCTGCAGGCGCGCCCGCTCTATGAGAAGGCGCTCGCGGCGCGCGGCCTCAAGCTGCTGTATGTGACGATTTGGCCGGCCACGGGCCTCTGGTCGGAGCGGCCGCTCGAAGGCGCCGACGATTTGCCGAAACTGAACTTGCGAACCTACGATGCCAACTCCACCGAGGTCATGCGCGCGGCCGGCGCGAACGCGCAATTCCTGCCGATGGACGCGGCGCTTGCCGGACTGAGGGAACACCGGCTGAATGCCTTCCTCACCTCCGGCGACGGCGGCGCGGGGCGCAAATTGTGGGATTTCCTGCCGCATTTCACGGCCATCAACTACGCGATGCCAATCTCGATTGCCTTCGTCCGCAGCGACGCCTTTGCCGAACTCTCCGAGCCGATGCAGCGCGAGGTGCTGGCCGCGGCGGCCGAGACAGAACAGAGCCAGCTCGCGCTACTGACCCACCGCACCATCGAGAACTATGCGCGCATGCGCGACAATGGCGTCCATATCGCCGAGCCGGCGCCTGCGTTCCTTGTCACGGAGCTTCGGAAGGCAGCAACGAACGCCATCGGCGCCTGGGAAACCCGGGCAGGCGCGGAGGCGACCGCCATCGTCGAATGGGCGAGACAGCAATGAGGGAGCGCTAGCGGCATCAGCAATGAACGCTCCGCTGGTGTCGCTGCCTACTGCCTTAGTTTTTGACCGGAACCGGGATTTCGCCCCGGATGGCGCGGTCGAGGGCATCGATCAGCGCCTGGATCTCGATGAACTTGTTGCGCGCGCGCTCGGCCGTGTCGCGCACAAAGGGAGCGGCCAGCACTTTCGCATGCGCGTCCCTGTCCTCGATCATGCGATCACGGGCCTTCTTCAGGGTTTCAAGTCGCTCGCTCATCCGGCCTCTCCTGGAAAATTGTCTCGATCTCTCGTCCGGGTTCGCCGATCAACGAGAACGCGGCGAACGAGCACCTCTCAACAGCCGCGACAGATGTTCTTCAGCTTCGCTGCGGTTCTGGCCTCTTCCGCCACGAACGGGTCCTTGTAGGCAGCACGCGATCCATCGTTCTCCGCAGCAGCGGGCTTTTTTTCCTTCGGAGGAAACGCAGCATCGTAGCAGGCGAGACGTCCGCTCGTGCTTTCGATCGCGCGGCAGTCCGGTCCTGCCGCGACAGCGCCTTGCGGCAGTGTCCCAAGTATCAATGTGCCAAGCATCGACGCGACAAGAAGCGCTCTCCGGCGGATCCGGTAAACCAGACGAATACGAGTCATGCACGCTCCTGCTTAGTCGGCGGGAGCGCTGGTGACCCTCAGTCACCGGTTGATGCCAAGGAAGAGCGGTGATGGCACGACTCTACGCTTCCCTCCCGTGAATAGCGAGCTTTAAGGGATACGCGGTATCGGGAAGGCGAATTTCGGCGTGACAATGGTTGGGCGTTTGCCTTGGTCCGCGGCCTCGTTTAGGTCTGGCATGGACGGCGGTATCAACACAGGCGCGGCAACATGGTGACAATCTATTTCGATCTCGACGGCACGCTGACCGACCCGAAGCCCGGGATCACGCGCTCGATCCAGTACGCCCTGGAGCGACTGAACGTCGCGGTGCCGAGCGAGGACGAGCTGACCTGGTGCATCGGCCCGCCGCTGCATGCCAGCCTGCAAAAGCTCACGGGAAGCGCGGAACTCGCGGACCGGGCGCTGCTGCTCTATCGCGAGCGCTTCAGCGATGTCGGCCTGTTCGAGAACGAAGCCTATGCCGGCATCGTGGACACGCTGACAACGCTTGCCGCGACGGCACCGCGCATGTTCGTGGCGACCAGCAAGCCCGCGGTCTACGCCACCCGTATCGTCGAGCATTTTGGCCTGAAACCGTATTTCGAGCGCGTGTTCGGCTCCGAGCTCGACGGCACGCGCGTCGACAAACGTGACCTGCTGCGCTACGCGCTCGACGAAGCGAAGGTCGATCCCGCCAGCGCGATCATGATCGGCGACCGCAGCCATGACGTGGTCGGCGCCCGCACCAACGGCATGACTGCGATCGGCGTGCTCTATGGCTACGGCAGCGAGGCTGAGCTGCGGGACGCTGGCGCGCATCACATCTGCGCCGCGCATCCCGAGCTGCTCGGTCACTGCGTGATCTAATCGATCAAGCGCTGACGGTCTCCACCGCCGCCAGCATGCCGGTCCTGGGGTGACAGTTCAGATATTCGAAGAACTGCTCGTCGGCAGCCGCCACGGTGACCTCGTGGTAGAGCCGCAGTTTTGCCGAGGGGCCGAGCGTCGAGAGGTACTTCATCGCTGCGCCGAATATCCTGACGTGGGTCGGATGCGATTCCGCCCACCGCTCCAGCGCAGCCAGGCTCTTCCACCAGCTTTGACCATAGGACTTTTCACTCGCGTCCCCGCCGGCTGCAAGCACGCGCATGTAAACCATTGGCGTAGCAGCCGATGCCGAGGCCGTCATCGCGCAGGAAATCCATGCCCTCGCGCAACACCGGTTCGACGTCGTCGAGATAGAGCTTTCGCTCCGAGGTCTCGGTATCGCTCCAATCCTGGCCTGATCGGATCAGGCACAGATTGTCGTGCGCCTGCACGCGCAGCCGCGCGCCGTCGCGGATCAATTCGGGATTGCCGCCCGGCAACATTGGATCGGTCTGCGACAGCGGGATGCGGTCGCGCATGCCGCCCCAATAGGCGTGCTCCTGCACCTCGCCGCTCATGCCGCCGGCAATAGCGGCGACGCCCTCCGGCCGGCCGAGCGAGGAAAATAGCGTCTCGTGCCGCGCCACCGTGGGGCGCAGCACCTCGATGAAAGTGCCGATGCCCCCGCGCTGCGTTCCGGTCCAGGCCTCGCGCGCCGGTGCAAACCATTTGTCGAACCGCGCAATGTCGTCCCAATAGGCCACCGAGACGACGTTCTCGTAGCCGGCCTGATCAACATATTGCGCGCGGTCCCAATGCGAAGGACCGCCTTTCGCGGCAAACCGCGCCGCGATGTCGGCGAGCGCGTCCGTTGCAGCCGCCGACGCCGTGCCGCGATACTGAAGGCCGAAATAGGCCATCACGACCCGGTTCACTCCAGGCTTATAGCGCGCCACGAAGGACGGGTATGGCGGCTGGTAATCGTCCGGCACGCGCTTGTGGCGCGTGCGTGGGGTCTCGAGATGCAGAGGAATTGCGGATTCCATGATCGTGCCTCCCCTTGATTCCGGCGATCAGCTCGCCGCCGCGGCAATGTCCGTGGGCTCGACGGTGTCGACCGGCAGCGCAAACTGCTCGACGCGCTGGTATCGCTTCTTGTTGAGCAGGAGCCGCGTCACATCAGGGCGCGAATAGTGCCCGGCTGGATCAGCGGCGTTCTTGGCGACACCGATGGCGCCAAGATCGATCTCGGCAATCAAGAGGCCCTCCTGGTCCGGCGCGAGCTTGTCGCCGATCTGGCTGCCATCGGGGCCGTAGATCGCAGCGAAGCCACCGCCGGCATGCAGCAGCGCGTGCTTGTCCGGCCGATCACAGAGCTCGTCGATCATCGCTTGCGAGACCGTCGCGCAAGGGGCGAGCACGAAGCAGGAGCCCTCCACGGCATAGACGCGCGAGGCGGCGTTATTCACCTCGGCGCCGAGCGCCGGCGCGAAGGGATCGTAGAGCGAAAAGCTCGGCCAGGCCGCGACATGGACCTGCTCGTTCTGGGCATACATCGCGTATTTCGACAGCGGCTGGAGATGCTCCCAGCAGCACAATGCGCCGATGCGGCCGATGTCGGACCGCGCGTGCACGGCGAGATCGCTGCCGTCGCCCTCACCATAGACGGTGCGCTCGGCATGGGTCGGCCGCAGCTTGCGGCGCTTTGCGATGGTCTCGCCGTCCGGCCCGATCAGCCATTGCGCCAGATAGAGACTGCCGCCGTCGCGCTCGGACAGACCGAGCACGGCAGTGAGCTTGGCCTTGCGCACGGCATCACGCAGCCGCTCGGCCTGCGGACTGTCGTAGGACAGCGAATTGTCGAAATAGCGCTGCACGAAGCCGCGGCCGATCGCCCAGGCCGGCGAATCCATCCAGATGTGCCAGGGGTAGCCGGGGATGAAGGCTTCCGGAAAGGCGATCAGCTTGGCGCCCTTCTCGGCGGCGTCCCTGATCAGGGCGATCGACTTGTCGATCGAGGCATCGAGATCGAGCCAGGCGGGCGCCGCCTGCACCACCGCGACCTTGTATTTCGGATGTTCGATGCCCATTCCCACCTCCCTTGCCGGTTGATCGGAAGCCAGGTCCGATGCAGTCTATTTGACCAAGCCGGGCGGCGGGCGCTCGACCACGGCGGAACAAAAACTCGACCGGACGGAATCGCCGGCCCGGTACAGGATTTGCCTCCGTCAGTGGGGACCTGCGCCGACACGCAATTTTGCGGGATGTGAAAGGGAGGCTCTGCAGATGCCAATCCAGTTCACCACGGACGACAGCCCAGGCCACCGCCGCCTTGCGCTCTGGCAGGATATCGTCTGCGACGTTTTCGTCGGACTCGACTGCAAGTCCGATCTTGGCAGCGCCTTTCGCGGCTCGGTCACCCGGGCGCCACTGGGCAAGGCGGAATGCTCCGAGGTCTGCTCCGACCGTCAGCACGTGTTGCGCACGCCCTCGCGCATCGCGCGCTCGGGTCAGGATTTCATCCTGATCGCGCTCGGCAATCGCGGCGCCGGCGCTGTGGTGCAGGACGGCCGCGAGGCCGTGGTGCATCCGGGAGAATTTGCGCTCTATGACACCACCCGTCCCTACGAGCTGAAATTCGACGGCATCTTCACGCAGACCATCTTCAAGGTGCCGCGCGAGATGCTGCAGCGCCGGCTCGGCGCGACCGAAACCCTTACTGCCAGCGCTTTCGGACCAGACTCGCCGCTGCAGCGGATCGCCTACGATTTCATCTACCGGCTCTGCCAGAGTGCGGATCAGATCGATCCGCACCACGCCGCCGCTCTGTCGGAACAGGCCGTCGATGTCCTGGCGATGGCACTTGGCGAGCGGCTGGGCAAGACGCCGCTGCCGTCCTCGACCCATCGCTCCGCCCTGCTCTACCGGCTGAAGGCGCATATCCGGGCTCATCTTGCCGATCCCGACCTCTCGCTGTCCGAGACCGCAGCGGCGCTCGGCATCTCGTCCCGCTACGTCAACGATCTCCTCGCCGACGAGGACACCTCGTTCCAGCGCTACGTCCTCGGTGAGCGCCTCGCTCAATGCAGGCGCGACCTCGCCTCCCCCGTGCTCACTCACCGCCACATCAGCGAGATCGCCTTCGCCTGGGGCTTCAACGACCTTTCGCATTTCGGCCGCGTCTTCCGCGAGCATTTCGGGATGTCACCGCGCGACTTCAGGCAGAGCCAGTCGCGGCATTGACGTCCGGGCAGCCATTGGCCCGAGCCTTCGCTTCAGGCGAAGGCCATGCTCGTGAATTCCAGATTGTCAGGTGCTGCCGCCGGGATCAGGCTCTGCACATGAAAACCAACGCCCCGATAAGCGGATCGGAGGTCTTGCTCGGCGTGATCGTGATCCGGCTCGCGGTGCTGGTCGCGGTGGGCTGGGGCCTGACGCTCCTGCCGCAGCAGGCGCGCGAGAGCGAGGTCGCCTGCCTTCAATCGCCACTAGCGAGGAGCGCGGCTCGGCTTCCCGCGACGACGGTCGGTCCGCGCGTGATTGACGCAGCATTCGATGACATGCGTCTGCACGACTAGGCCTCCCCCAAGCAAGGCCGGTATGTGAGCGCGGCGTAGGACACGGCACGTGCTTGCACTACCATCCGGCACAGAGGTCGCGGGGATCAATCAGCGGCCAGCCGAGGAGCAAGTCGATGGAATACCGACGCTTGGGCCGCTCGGGCCTCATGGTGCCCGCCTTGAGTCTTGGGACCGGCACCTTCGGCGGCGTTGGCCGCCTCGCTGCGTGGGGCGCGACTGACGCGACCGAAGCGCGGCGCCTTCTGGATATCTGCCTCGATGCCGGCGTGTCGATGTTCGACACCGCGAACGTCTATTCGCTCGGCGAGTCCGAGCGCGTTCTTGGCGAGGCCATCAAGGGCCGCCGCGACAAGGTTTTGGTCTCGACCAAGGCGACGTTCCGCTTCGGCGACGGCCCCAATGACATCGGGTCGTCGCGCCAGCATCTGCTCGCGGCCATCGATGCTTCGCTGAGCCGGCTCGGTACCGACTACATCGACCTGTTCCAGCTTCACGGCTTCGATGCCTTCACCCCGCCTGAAGAGGTGCTTAGCACTCTCGATGTGCTCGTGCGTGCCGGCAAGATCCGCTACGTCGGCGTGTCGAATTTTTCGGGCTGGCACCTGATGAAATCGCTTGGCGTTGCCGACAAACATGGCTTCCCGCGCTACGTCGCCAACCAGACCTACTATTCACTGATCGGGCGCGACTACGAATGGGAGCTGATGCCGCTCGGCCTCGACCAAGGGCTCGGCGCATTGGTCTGGTCGCCGCTCGGATGGGGGCGCCTCACCGGAAAGATCCGCCGCGGCCAGCCAAAGCCTGACGTAAGCCGCTTGCCCAAGACGGCTGAGTTCGGCCCGCCCGTGCCGGACGAGCACGTCTATCGCGTCGTCGAGGCAATCGACGAGGTCGCCAAGGAAACCGGCAAGAGCGTCTCGCAGATCGCGCTGAACTGGCTGCTGCAGCGTCCGACCGTTTCGACGCTGATCATCGGCGCGCGCAACGAGACGCAGCTGCGCGAAAATCTCGGCGCGGTCGGCTGGTCATTGACCAAGGACCAGATCGCAAAGCTCGATGCGGCGAGCAAGGTGACGCTGCCCTATCCCTACTGGCACCAGCGCACGACTTTCACCGACCGCAATCCGCCGGCGGTGTAACGGCCGGGCGCGCCGGCGCAATCCGGCTTGAGCTGCATCAAGTCGGACCGCGGCGACAGTGGCATCGTGCGCACCCTTGAGGCAGCCCGATGCGCCGATTTGCCATGAAGGCCCTGTTCACGGCTCTCAATCTCAACCGCGCCGAGCGGAGCGGAATCGATTGGGACCGCACCATCCGGATTGTCTCGACCGCGGTGACGGTTGGGCTCGTCGCGCTCTATGTGTTCGGGAAGTCGACCTCGCGCTGGTGAGCCCGCGAACGCCGTTCCGACCCATGCCCGCGGTGCCGGGAGACCCGCTCCCGGCGCAGGAACCGCCCGTGTCCTGCCGGGTTGCGATGCATCTCGCAATTTCCTAATCCGGAGACGAACCACGGCTCGAATCAAGCACGCCGCCCTCATGTCGCCAGCCCCCATGGAGCACGCCGACGGCCTGCCGCAGCCGCAGCGGGGCCAGGCGGTCCTGACCATTGCGCTGGGCATCATCATGGCAGTGGTCGACAGCGCCATCGCCAACGTCGCGCTGCCGACGATCGCGGCCGACCTCGACGCGAGCCCGGCGTTCTCGATCTGGATCGTCAACGGCTACCAGCTCGCGATCACGATCTCGCTGCTGCCGCTGGCTTCGCTCGGCGAGATCGTCGGTTATCGCCGCGTCTATCTGGTCGGGCTGGTGCTGTTCACGCTTGCCTCCGCATTCTGCGCGCTGGCGCACACGCTGCCGCTGCTCACGATTGCACGCATCGTGCAGGGCTTCGGCGCGGCCGGAATCATGAGCGTCAACGCAGCGCTGGTGCGTTTCACTTACCCCCGCAGCCAGCTCGGCCGCGGCATCGGGCTCAACGCTCTCGTCGTCGCCTTCTCGGCCGCGGTCGGCCCGACGCTCGCAGCCGGTATCCTGGCGTTCGGCAACTGGCCCTGGCTGTTCGCCATCAACGTCCCGCTCGGCGTGGTGACATTGGTGCTGGGCCTGCGCAGCCTGCCGCACACCAGGCCTGCGAGCCATTCCTTCGACTGGCAGAGCGCGGGGCTGTCCGCGATCACCTTCGGTGTCGGCATCGCGGCCGTCGATAGCGTCGGTCATGGCGAAGCGGCGATCACCTGCCTCGTGCAGTTCGCCGTAGCGCTCGTCGCCGGCGCATTGCTGATTTACCGCGAGACCCACATGGCCTCGCCGCTGCTGCCGATCGACCTATTGCGTATCCCGGTGTTCGCGCTGTCGATTGCAACCTCGATCGCCTCGTTCTGCGGGCAGATGCTGGCCTTCGTTGCGATCCCCTTCTACCTCCAGAGCCGCTTCGGCTATTCGGCGGTCCATATGGGCCTCTTGATCACGCCATGGCCGATCGCGGTGGCGTTCGCAGCCCCCCTCGCCGGCCGCCTGGTCGAGCATTATCCGGCCGGCCTGCTCGGCGGCATCGGCCTCACGCTGTTCGCCTGCGGCCTCGCTGCGCTCGCTTTGCTGCCGGCGGCGCCCACGCCGCTCGACGTGATCTGGCGAATGGCGCTGGCCGGCGCCGGCTTCGGCCTGTTCCAGACCCCCAACAACCGCACCATGATCGCAGCCGCCCCGCGCGAGCGTGCCGGCGGCGCCAGCGGCATGCTGGGCACGGCGCGACTGCTTGGGCAGACCACCGGCGCAGCGCTGGTCGCGCTGTTCCTCGGCCGCTATCCGATCGAGGGAACCAGGATCGCGTTGCTGACAGGCGTCGGCTTTGCGCTCTGCGGCGCGGCGCTGAGCATGTTGCGGCTGTCGCCCGCGGGCGCGCGCGGCGCCGAGCATGTTCGGGTGCAGGACGACCAGCGCCTGCGCGGCGAATAGCGCGTGACCATTTGGGAAGGCCGATTTCGGCTGGGTCCGCCCCTCCTCACATCTTCACCATCTCGGTGCGATATTTCGGCAGCAGTGCTGCGATCAGCTTGCCTTTCTCGGCCATCTCTTCCGGAGTCGGCTTCGGCGGTGGCGACGTGCGGCCTTCGACGGGAAAGCCAACCGCCAGGAAGAATTCGTCCTGTCCCGCTGGCGTGCACATGCAGAGCATACGGGCCATCTTGCCGGACACGTTCTTGAACGCGTGCGGCGCATTGGCCGGAACGTTGACGGTCGACCCCGCACTTACGGTGTGGGACTTACCGCGAAAGGTGAATTCAAGTTCGCCTTCGAGCAGCGTGAACATTTCCTCGAAATCGTGGCGGTGCGGCGGGGGCCCGCCGCCGGCGGGCACCAGCATGTCGACCAGGCAATAGCGTCCTGCGGTCTGCGCGCCTGACACCAGGACCGTGTAGGTGCCGCCGGCCACAGAGATATGCGGCACGTCAGCGCCGTCGGGATCGGCGACCGTCAGGGCGCGTGCGGGATCGTCGGCGGGGATCGAGGAAGCTGACGACGGGTTTGCAGAAGGCGTGTCGGTCATATCGGATCTTCTTGCTTATATTTGGCTGCCAATAAGAAAGGCCGGCTTCTCAGCCGGCCTTTTCAATTCATCGCGTGCGGATCAAGCCTTGACCAGCGGGCTCTTGGTCGGCCCCTTCGAGCCGCCGGGGCCACCTGGCTTGGACTTGCCCGGCGGGCGCTTGCGGGCTCCCGGGAGCTTCTCCTGCTTCGGCGTGACCGGCCCCTCGACGAACTCGAAGCCGATCTTGTCCTTGGTCTCGTCGGCCTCGTCCTTGACCAGGACGACGCGGACATGGCCGCCACCCTTGAGTTTGCCGAACAGCACCTCGTCGGCCAACGGCTTCTTGATGTGCTCCTGGATCACGCGAGCCATCGGACGTGCGCCCATCTGCTCGTCGTAACCATGCTTCACCAGCCAGGTCTTGGCAGGGTCGGACAGTTCGATGGTGACATCGCGATCGCCGAGTTGCGCTTCGAGCTGAAGCACGAACTTCTCGACCACCGTACCGATCACCTCGACACTGAGATGGCCGAACGACACGACGGCATCGAGACGGTTGCGGAATTCCGGCGCGAACTGCCGGTTGATCGCCTCGTGGTCGTCGCCTTCCCGCTTCGAGCGCGTGAAGCCGAACGCCTGCTTGGCGAGATCGGACGCGCCCGCATTCGTGGTCATGATCAGGATCACGTTGCGGAAGTTGACCTGCTTGCCGTTGTGGTCGGTGAGCCGGCCGTGATCCATGATCTGGAGCAGCACGTTGTAGAGATCGGGATGCGCCTTCTCGATCTCGTCCAGCAGCACCACGCAATGCGGATGCTGGTCGACGCCGTCAGTGAGCAAGCCGCCCTGATCGAAGCCGACATAGCCGGGAGGCGCGCCGATCAGGCGCGACACCGTGTGCCGCTCCATGTATTCGGACATGT
Organism: Bradyrhizobium sp. 76; assembly: GCF_023073025.1. Taxonomy (NCBI): domain Bacteria; kingdom Pseudomonadati; phylum Pseudomonadota; class Alphaproteobacteria; order Hyphomicrobiales; family Nitrobacteraceae; genus Bradyrhizobium; species Bradyrhizobium sp. 76. Next base: position 270,901 of record NZ_JADPIS010000015.1, on the reverse strand, counting down.
CGAAGCGCAACAGCTCGACGCCGAGCGACGCCGCGAGCTGTTTCGCGACCTCGGTCTTGCCGACGCCGGTCGGACCAGAGAACAGATAGCAGCCGATCGGCTTCTCCGGCTCGCGCAGGCCGGCACGCGCCAGCTTGATCGAAGCGGCGAGCGACTCGATCGCCTTGTCCTGACCGAACACGGTGCGCTTCAGGGTCTGCTCGAGATGCTTGAGCACCTCGGCATCGTCCTTCGACACGCTCTTCGGCGGGATCCGCGCCATCGAGGCGATCGTCGTCTCGATCTCCTTGATGCCGATGGTCTTCTTGCGCTTGTTCTCGGCGACCAGCATCTGCGCCGCGCCGGATTCGTCGATCACGTCGATCGCCTTATCCGGCAGCTTGCGGTCGTGGATGTAGCGCGAAGAGAGCTGCACCGCAGCCTCGATCGCCTCGTTGGTGTATTTCAGCCGGTGGTAGTCTTCGAAGTACGGCTTGAGGCCCTTGAGGATCGCGATCGCGTCCTCGACCGTCGGCTCGTTGACGTCGATCTTCTGGAAGCGCCGCACCAGCGCGCGGTCTTTCTCGAAGTGCTGGCGGTATTCCTTGTAGGTGGTCGAGCCCATGCAGCGGATGGTGCCGGAAGCGAGCGCGGGCTTGAGCAGGTTCGAGGCATCCATCGCCCCGCCCGACGTTGCGCCCGCACCGATCACGGTGTGGATCTCGTCGATGAACAGGATGGCATTGGGATGCGCCTCGAGCTCCTTCAGCACCTGCTTCAGGCGTTCCTCGAAGTCGCCGCGATAGCGCGTACCGGCGAGCAGCGTGCCCATGTCGAGCGAGAACACGGTCGCAGCCGCCAGCACCTCCGGCACTTCGCTGTCGACGATGCGCTTAGCCAGGCCCTCCGCGATCGCGGTCTTGCCGACGCCGGCCTCGCCCACGAACAGCGGATTGTTCTTCTGCCGGCGGCACAGCACCTGGATCGCGCGGTTGATCTCGGAATTGCGTCCGATCACCGGATCGATCTTGCCATCCCGCGCCTTCTTGTTGAGGTTGACGCAATAGGTCTCGAGCGCCTCGCCCTTCTTCTTGGCGTCCTCGCTGCCCTTGGTCTCCGTCTCCTCGTCGACGCCGCGCACCGGCCGCGCCTCGGAGACGCCCGGCCGCTTGGCGATGCCGTGGCTGATGTAGTTGACGGCGTCGTAGCGCGTCATGTCCTGCTCCTGCAGGAAATACGCGGCATGACTCTCGCGCTCGGCAAAGATCGCGATCAGCACGTTGGCGCCGGTCACCTCTTCGCGACCGGACGATTGCACGTGGATCACCGCGCGCTGGATCACGCGCTGGAAGCCTGCGGTCGGCTTGGCGTCGTCGGCGCCGTCCGTCACCAGGTTCTCGAATTCGGTCTCAAGATAATTGACGAGGCTCGTACGGAGCTTGTCGAGGTCGACGCTACAGGCGCGCATGACGGCGGCTGCATCGGAGTCGTCGATCAGGGAGAGCAAAAGATGCTCGAGCGTCGCGTATTGGTGATGACGCTCGTTTGCGATCGCCAGTGCACGATGCAGGGATTGTTCAAGGCTTTGGGAAAAAGTCGGCATTCGCGTCCTCTATGGCCCCCACCATCATGATCGCCATCGCCCGGTCAGGCAACAACAACCTTTGTCACATATAGTTATACAAGATCGCGGCGAAAGACCGGTTCCGCGACTCAGGCGGCTGCACAGCTGAGGTATTTTTCGATGCAAAACCCGTTCCGGTTTGGGCACGATCGGCACCGGTCCGAAATTCCGTAGTTTTGCCGTCTGCAACGAACATCGCGCGCAGACATCACGCGGCAATCACACTACGGCATGCACAAGCCGGCTTCGAACGCGCCGTAACGTGTCGAGTCTTACTTCTTTTCCATCACGCATTGCAGCGGATGCTGGTGCTTGCGAGCGAAATCCATCACCTGCGTCACCTTGGTCTCGGCGATCTCGTAGGTGAACACGCCGCACTCCCCGATCCCGTGATGATGAACGTGCAGCATGATCTTGGTTGCAGCCTCGGCGTCCTTCTGGAAGAATTTCTCCAGCACATGAACGACGAATTCCATCGGCGTGTAGTCGTCGTTCAGGATCAGCACACGATACAGGTTCGGCCGTTTGGTCTTCGGCTTGACCTTGGTGATGACGGACGTGTTTGGCGCGGAGGGACCGCCGGAACGGTTCTCGTCGTTGCTCATCAGGGCAGCGTGGGCGGCGGCGGCCGCGGACGGATCTGGTCTGGAAGACAGTTGCGGCATGGCTCAGGCGTTCAAATTCCCCACGGAAGCGTATGACGGTTTGCCGCGCAGCCCCGGCTTTTGGAGCTTCGCACAGGCGCACCGCCTTGTTGGATCGCCGCTTCCAGCCGGTCCGGTCCAAGCCGGATCGGCCTCACCGAATATGGGCCTGCCCCCGGCTCGCCGCAAGCGTACGACAGCTCGGCCGATGCGGCCATGGCGGTCCCGATTCCCGGTCCGGGCGATCCTTGCCAAGGTTAATCAATCCGGACTGATTTGACAAAAGCTTCTGCCCCGCCCGTTTAGAAGATGTTGACCAGGAACCCGGCCGGCAACGTGGCTGCGGCTGTTTCGCGCGGGCTAGCTCCGGTTTTCTACGGACCGATTTACCCTGCGTTCAACGGCGTGGCGCGAAAACGGGCAAAGTCACAGATTTCCGGGAATCGTCATGTCTCGCCTGCCATTCGTCAGCCGTATTGGTCGACACCTCGCCCGGTTCGCAGCGGCCGAACAAGGCAATATCGCCGTGATCTTCGCCATAGCGCTGCTCCCGGTTTTAGGCTTCGTCGGAGCTGCAATCGATTACAGCCGCGCGGCCCAGGCTCGTTCCGCAATGCAGGCGGCCCTCGATTCGACCTCGCTGATGGTCTCCAAGGATCTGTCGTCCGGCACCATCACGACTTCGCAGATCAGCATCAAGGCGCAGGCTTATTTCAACGCCCTGTTCACCGCCACCAACGCCCTGCCGTCGGTCAGCATCGCGGCCACTTACACCGCAAGCACCAGCATGGGCTCCACCATCCAGGTCACCGGCACCGGCACCTACACGACCACCTTCATGAAGGTCGCGGGCTTCCCGACACTCGACGTCGGCGCCAATTCCACCAGCGCCTGGGGCCTGGTGCGCATGCGCGTGGCCTTGGTGCTCGACAACACGGGGTCGATGGCCGACGACGGCAAGATGGCGGCGATGCAGACCGCCGCGAAGAGCCTGGTCGACCAGCTCAGCCCGCTCTCCAAGACCGATGGCGACGTCTACATCTCGATTGTTCCGTTTGCCAAGGACGTCAACGTCGGCGCCAGCAACTACAGCAAGTACTGGGTCGATTTCAGCGATTGGGACGCGGCCCGCGGCACCAGGTTCGCCAACCACAACACATGGACGGGATGCGTGGTCGACCGCGACCAGGACTACGACACGAAGAACACGACGCCCACGAGCGGTAACGCGGGAACGCAGTTCCCGGCCGAACAGTACTCCTACTGCGACCCCGGCAGTTCGTCCTATCTGCAGCCAATCATGCCGCTGAGCTACGACTGGAGCTTACTCAAGAGTCGGATCGACGCCATGAAGCCCACCGGCAACACCAACCAGGGCATTGGCCTCGCCTGGGGATGGATGACGCTGTCGGCTGGCGATCCCATGAACGCGCCGGCCAAGGACCCCAACTACACCTACAAGGATGCGATCGTGCTGCTCTCCGACGGTCTCAATACGCAGAACCGCTGGTACAGCAACGCCTGGCAAATCGACGCGCGGCAGAAGAAGCTGTGCGACAACGCCAAGGCGGCGAACATCACGATCTATACGGTGCAGGTGAACACCGGCAGCGATCCGACGTCCAGCGTGCTGCAATATTGCGCCAGCGGCACCGACAAGTTCTACCTGGTGACGAAGGCAGATCAGACTGTCTCGGTGTTCAAGGACATCGGCACGTCGTTGTCCAAGCTGCGCGTCGCGCGCTGAGATCGACACGCCACGACAAACAAAAAAGCCCGGCTGCTTCAGCCGGGCTTTTGATTCCAGGACGTCAGGAAACGTTAGCTGGCGGCCGGAGTGAACTTCGACACGATGGTCTCGACCGGCTTGAAGGCCTGCTTGGCGAGGTCGCTGTAAAGGCCGGCGATCTTCTGCGATTCCGCGACGAAGGACTCGTAGGCGGAACGGGCGAATTCGGTCTGCGCTTCGACGGCCTTGTCCAGCGACTTCACGCCGGAAAGCTTCTCGACGAAGGACTTGGTGTCTTCGAACGACTTCTTGGTGTAGTCGCCATAGGCGCTGGCGATCGCCTGAAGGCCGTGCTGCATCGAGGTCGCGGAGGCGACGTACTGCTCGAAGTGCTCTTTCCCGTAGCCTTGAAAGTCTTCAACCTTGAACATTCGGAATCCTTTTCCCTAGCTCTCGTCGGGAAGCCCCGGCTCCCTGACCCTGCTTACAATTAGTGCAGCGCACAAAAAAGTCAAGAATTTTGTGCGACGCACAAAAATAAGGACAAGTTCGCACCAATTCCGGGGTTTTCCCGCAAGGGTTCCTTAAGCTTTTGGAAACCGCAGCGCCCTACTTTGATTCCCTGGACGTGTTCAGCTTCCACAAACGGCCAAAAGCCGTTGGAGAACATCACCTTAGCCAGAATAGCGGCTCAGGCCCAACGTCCCCCGCAGCGAACACCTGCGGAAGGACAGCCTGAGCAGGTAATGATCCCGGGTCCCATGGGCACAATTTCGCCTCACGAGCCGGTGATCAAGTCAGAAACGGGGACGGGGTTTCATGCTTCGTAAAAACTTGTCTTCCTCGCGCTTGGCGCGGGTTGGCGTTTTTGGGCTTCTTGCGGTCACCAGTGCGGTCATCTTCACCACAGATGCTGCCGAGGCGCGGCGCTACCGTCGTCACTACGCGCACCACCGCGTGCAGCGCGATGTGTCCGAGAGTTCCAGCCCGAAATTCGCGTCGATCATCGTCGACGGCAATTCCGGGTCCGTGCTTCAGGCAACGAGTCCCGACGGGATCCGCCACCCGGCCTCGCTGACCAAGATCATGACGCTCTATCTGCTGTTCGAGCGCCTCGAGTCCGGGAAGTTGAAGCTCGACACCGAGATGCCGGTGTCGCAGCACGCCGCCGATCAGGATCCGACCAAGTTGAACCTGCGTGCCGGCCAGACCATCCGCGTCGAGGACGCAATCAAGGGTCTCGTCACCCGCTCCGCCAACGACGCAGCCGTTGTGATCGCGGAAGCGATTGGCGGCGACGAGGACGACTTCGCCCAGATGATGACGCGCAAGGCGCGTTCGCTCGGTATGTCCAGGACGGTTTACCGCAACGCCAACGGTCTTCCCAACGACGAGCAGGTCACGACCGCGCGCGACCAGGCCACGCTCGGCCGCGCCATCCAGGAGCGTTTCCCGCGCTATTATCGCTATTTCGCGACCTCGACGTTCAACTGGCGCGGACAGTCGATCCGGAACCACAATCATCTGCTCGGGAATGTCGAGGGCGTGGACGGCATCAAGACCGGCTACACCCGCGCCTCCGGCTTCAATCTCGTGACCTCGATGCGCCGCGGCAACCGCCACCTGATCGGCGTGGTGCTGGGCGGCCGTAGCGGCGGCTCGCGCGACGCCATCATGCGCAACCTGCTCGCGGAGAACCTCGACAAGGCCGCGACCACCCACACCGTCGCCGCAGTCACCGAGCGCAACGGCTCCGACGCCGCTGCCGAAGTCGCTGATGCGTCGGATACCCCGGCCCGCTCCGCTCCGCAGGTTCAGGCTGCCCCCGCTCCCGAAGCAGCCCCGTCGCGTCTCGCCGCGCGCCTGGCGACGCTTGCGGCTGCGACTGCCGCGGTGCCGCCGGCTCAGCCCAGATCTGAAGCCAACAAGCCTGAAGTTCGGTCGATTGAATCCAAGATCGAGCCTGCGCCGCTCACCAATGGCGTGATCTCGAGCCAGCCCCTCTCGATCATCCCCGGCTCGTCCGAGCCGATGAAGCCGGTCCGGGTCAAGACCGTGCAGGTCAAGGCCGGCACCGTGAAGGTCGCCTCCGCCGCCCCGGCTCAGATCGCACCGCAGGTCACGAGCACGATCGCGTCCCGTTCCGACGTCGCCGAAACCTCCGGCGCCGTCGTGGCCCGGGCAGACCTCATCAACAAGCCCGAGGTCGCCAGCCAACCGGAGGCGCCGAAGGCCGAGATCGCCCGTACCGAGCTGCCGCGTCAGCCGGCGGGCTTCGGCACCGGCAATGGTATCCTCGGCGTATTGCCGGCCGCCACCGCCGCCGCACCCGCCCCGGCTGCTACGAAGCTTGCGTCAGCCGACCCGGCGCTGCAGCCGGTCCAGATGAGCGCCACCACGAAGCCGATCGTCACCCACAGCGGCTGGATCGTCCAGGTCGGCGCGCTCGAGAGCGAGAACGAAGCCCAGCAGCGCATCGACGCGGCGCGCAGCTCGGCTCGCGGCCTGCTCAGCAAGGCCGATCCGTTCACCGAGCCGGTCGTCGCGAAAGACAATCGCAAGCTCTACCGCGCCCGCTTCGCCGGGCTCGACCGCGACCAGGCGGAAGCCGTCTGCCGCACCCTGAAGCGTGCCGATATCTCCTGCATGACCGTCCGCAACTGATCTTTTCGCACCGTTCCAATCAAAATGCCCGCGCCTTGCGCGGGCATTTTCATTTTCGGGACGCGGTGACGGACGAGGCTGTTCCACGACAACCTCTCGTCAAGGATTTACGGTTAAAACTTTACGCAAGGGATCGACCACGCCGACAATGGCGGGCATCGGGGCGACGGCAAACAGAGCAAGCGGGGCTCACACGGGACGAGCGTTTGTAGCGTGGTGCCGGAGTTAGCCGTTATGCGTGCGAAGCAGAGTATCCTTGGCCTCGTTTACCCGGGCAGCGAGATACGTCGAGCCCCCCTGGTCGGGATGCAGTTTCTTCATCAGGGACTTGTGAGCCCGGCTGATGTCGTCACGCCCCGCCCCCGGCTGCAGGCCAAGGATCTGATAGGCCTCCTCCGTCGTCATTTTGCCGGTCGCCACCGTGCGGCGCCGCCCCCCTGCCGCGTCGCCCTGCGCGTTCTGACGCCAAGCGGGAAACCGGCGGTCCAGATAGCTTTCAAGTAGGGCCACGCTCTCGCCGTCGAACGCCGGGACCATTGCCAGCAGGGCCGCGAGATCGAACTCATCGAGATCGCGCCCGGCGTGAGGCCCGGCGACGATCCGGCCTCCGAGCTGGCCGGACTCGTGATCGAGCCGCATATCCAGGAATTGCGAGCGCACGCGCGACGCCTGACCGGCCGGGCGCGTCGCGCCGGCGCCGAACAGCCCGCCGATATTGCCGAAGCCGGCGTTTGCCATCGGTGTCCAGCCCAGGAGCCCGGCGCCGAATATCCCGAGCGGGATCGCCACCACCAGTTCGCCCTTCAATCCCGTGAACGCTGCGACAGCCAGCGCGACCACGCCGCCACCGAACCTGATCGCGCGCGCAAGCGCGGCCGGATTGGCCGAACGGAACATCTGGAGCAGCAGATAAAGGGTGATAACAGCGATAGCACCGGCAATCAGGGTCATGGCCGGAATATAGTCGGCCTATCGCCAAAAAGCATCGAGTCCTTGGCCCCGCAGACCGCTGCAGCGCTACTTCATCTGGCCGATCAGCCTGGCCGCGCCACTGGTGGTCTTCGCCAATTGCAACAGCGCCTCGCGTCCGCCGGCCGCGTAGGCGGCGGCTGCGCGCAACAGCTCGCGCAACTGCGCCGCCGCGCCCGGATCGAAGCGGCACCAGGCGCCGCCGGTCAGGCGCGCGATCTCGCGAAAGGCCTGCTCGGCCACCGCGTCATGGCCTTCCTGAAATACGAACACAGGCACCTTGAGCATGCCGAGCTCGCCGGCCTTGGCGCAGAGTTCGTCGACGTTCTCCTCCATGGCGTCGCCGACGAAGACGACGGCGCGCACGCCGGATGCGACCGCCTCGCGCCGCGCCTCGCTCAGCACCTTGCCGATCTGGGTGTCGCCGCCACGGCAATCGATCTTGCCCATCAGCGTCGCCAGCCTGGCGCTGTCGGAGATCCATCCCGTGGCGCGGCACTCGTTGAAGCCGCGATAGTAGACGAGTCGGATGTCGAGACTGCCGAGCGCGGCGGTCTCACGGAACATGTCAGCCTGAAGCGCACAGGCCATGTCCCAGGTCGGCTGCCGGCTCATCGTCGCATCCAGCGCGAAGATCAGCCGCCCTTTCGCACCGGGCGCATGCGGTGACAGCGCGCGCGCGTTTGCGACGAAGGCGGCGATGTCCTCCGGGGTCGAGGTCCCCGCCTGCGGCACAGCGCCGCCTGGTTGCGTCGAGACGGCATCGCGGCCGCGCGGTTTGATGGGTTCGCCGGACATTCCTTGACCTTGGCGTGAACGGCTAATGTGGTCAGCGCATGCCGCCCGGTCAATGTGCAAAGCCCCCGCAGGCGGAAGCCGGCGGAGGCTTTGAAAATCGGTATCGACGACGAGGAAGGCGTCAGCTCTTGGCAGGCGCCATCAAAGCGACCGGCCCGGGCTCGAGAATCTTGGGCGGGGACGATTGCGTATCGACCGGCGCCACTTCACTGTCGGTCGCGCTCAGGAACTTGTCGAGCATGCCCTGGATCGAATTCTTGGCCGCGTCCGGACCGGTGTCGCGCATATCGTTGTGCTGGAATTCGGTCTTCACGACCTGGATACCGGCCTTCTCGCATTCCTCGTCGGTCGGGATCACGCCCGCATCGGCCTTGAACTGCGGATCGGTGGAGCGGAACGACAGGATCTTGAACTTGCCGGCGGTGACGAAGGGCACGCGAAGATTGTCGAGCGTGACGACCTTCTTGACCTCATCCGGATACTGCTTGGCGAAATACATCGTGATGTCGCCGCCCATGGAGTGGCCGACCATCGTCACCTTTTCGTAGTCGGCGTTGGGCTGAACCTTCTTCATCTCCTGCATGGCGAGATGGATGTTGGCGACGCCGCGCAGGATCTGCGGCAGCCGGCCGACATAGATCTCACCGGGCTTAGTCACCATCGGAGGATCGGTCGGCAAATCATGCTGCGGGCTGACGACGAGATAGCCGCGCGCGGCGAAAATATTGGCGAGGAAGCCGTACTCGGTGTTCTTGACGGTGTTGCCGTGGTTGATCACGGCGACCGGCATCGTGATCATGCCGGCATTGGCCTGCATTTCCTTGTCACGACGGATCGCGATATCGACGGGCACCGCACGGTTGTCGCGCGAGGCATCGTAGAAGGTGATGGTCTCGTGCCTGATTGCCCACTTGCTCGCCGTGAAATAGGCGACGCCGCAGAGGGCACTGACCGAAACCAGAACGGCAATTCCACGCTTCATTTTCGTCCTCAGCCTCAGGCTCTTGCGGCCTGAATCCCTGTTGAAAATCGTGTTCTTCCGGAGCTCTTCGGCCCCTGGTCGCCTATTCCCTAATATATGTCACAGCCGCGTGACAGGAAGGCTAAATATTGTGAACTGGCAGCCCTTTCATTGTGCGGCGCACACGTTTGTTGGGCACCTCGCTCTCATACGGCTACGTCAGGGTGCACGTCACCTTCCGACGCAACCTGTCTCGATCGGGTTCAATTTTGCAGTAAACGCGGGGTGAAAACGGTTGAGCGCGGGCTCGGTTCCCACGGAAGACCGGCCGCTTTGATTGGCTGGAAGTAGCGATATACCGCCGCCTCAGGCGCCGAGGATGTCGTGGACCTCAAGCGGCTTGTCGACCTGGTTGAACCACTCGGCGCGGTTGGCGGCGCGGCGGCGTCCGCGCTCATCGAGCGGAAGCTTGAGCTGGCGGAGCAGGCTCGTCACCTCCTCCCGCGCAGTGAGATGGCCGAGATTGGGCCGCATGCCGAGGGTGGCCTCGTCGATCTCGTCCAGCGCGGTCAGGCCGCGCGGGAAGAACTCGCGATAGACGACGCGTTCGGCGAAGCCGTCGACGTAGCGGAAGCCCAGCCGCAGCGACAAATCCTTCAACCCCTCGGCAACCAGCTGCTTGTTGCGGGAGCCGAGCATCGACAGGCGGTTGCGCACGACGATCCAGTCGGTGGTCGCGCCGTCGAGTTGGCGGCGCTTGCGCCTGACATCCCGCACCATCTCGGCGTAGTGGCTCTCGCCCGTCACCGCGTAATTGGCGGGGTCGACGGTGCCGAGCACATCGAAATCGAGGAAGCTGTCGTTGATCGGGGTCACCAGCGTGTCGGCCATCGAGTGTGCAAGCCGCATCAGGTAGCTGTCGGTGCCGGGCGTATCGATGACGATGAAGTCGAAGCTGCTCTCGACCGCCGAGACCGCTTCCATGAACTGAAGGAACTCCGAATTCTCGTTCTCGGCGACCTGCATGGTTTCGCCGAGCTTGATGCAGCGATGCAGCGGCAGTTCGAGGTCGAGCTTAGTGCGGCGCGCCCAGGCGGAACGGTTGTTGATGTAGTGAGTAAAGCTCTGCTGACGGCAGTCGAGGTCGATGGTGGCGACGCGCTGACCGGCTTTCAGAAGCGCGACTGCGATGTGCAGGGCGGTCGTCGACTTGCCGGAGCCGCCCTTCTCGTTGCCGAGCACGACCACATGCGCCGAGCCGGACTGGCCTTGGCTAGCTTGCACAAGCATCGCGATCCTCAACACCCCTAACCAATATCTTCGAGATGGCCGCGTCTGCGGTCAAGTGAAATGCGTGACAGGCAATACAAATCGCGGCGCGCCGTCCTTCATCATGAATCGCCGCGCCGCTTCGCGTCTGTGATCCAGCCCACAATGTCGCGACCACTTGCGCGGCTTTGCGCGGGATGCTCTGCCGCATCCGGATGCGTGGCGTCCATGGGCGCCGCTTGTTAAGGTTAGCTTGCCGGGCGCCGGGACGCGCCCGCCGATTCCCAACCCGGTCGAGTTCTGATGTCACGCAGCCCCTTGATCGCCCGCACGGTCCCCACCCTGCGACGCGCCGTCGACAATCTTCGCAAGCGAAAGGCCACGATCGCGCTGGTCCCGACCATGGGAGCGCTCCATGACGGCCATGTGTCGCTGGTGCGCCTGGCCAGGCGGCGCGCGAGCCGCGTCGTGGTGTCGATCTTCGTCAACCCGACCCAGTTCGCTCCGACCGAGGATTTTGGCGCCTATCCGCGAACCTGGAAGGCCGATCTCGCCAAGCTCGCCGCCCACGACGTCGATATCGTCTGGCATCCCGGCGCCGAGGCCATGTATCCGGAGGGCTTTGCCACCCGCATCGTGCCGGAGGGACCAGCGCTGGCCGGCCTCGAGGACCGCTTCCGCCCGCATTTCTTCGGCGGCGTCGCCACCGTCGTCGGCAAGCTGTTCACGCAGTGCCGGCCCGATGTCGCGATCTTCGGCGAGAAGGATTTTCAGCAGTTGCGGGTGGTGGCGCAGATGGCCCGCGACCTCGACCTCGGCGTCAAGGTGATCGGTTCCCGCACCGTGCGCGAGCGCGACGGGCTCGCGATGTCCTCGCGCAACGTCTACCTGTCACCACAGGAGCGGCAGACCGCGACCACGCTGTACCGCGCCATGAAGGACAGCGCCGGGCGCATCCGCGCCGGCGAAGCGGTCGCAGCCGCAATGGCACGCGGTGCCACGATGATCACGGCGGCCGGCTTTGAGCTCGACTATTTCGAGGTGCGCCATGCAGCGACCCTGGCGCCTGTCATCTCGCGCAAGGACGGCCCCTTGCGCATCCTGGTCGCGGCCACGCTCGGCACGACCCGGCTGATCGACAATATCGCGGTTTAGAGCAACCCGAGATCGCGCAGCTCGCGCCGCATCGGCTCCGGCATCGCCGCGATCGAGCCGGCCGCGGACTTGCCGAGATCGGGCGGCACCGAATCGTCGGCGAGATAGCGCCAGCCCTGGAATGGGCGCATCGGCCGCGGCGACACCGCGATCACCTTCGGCTGCATCACGATCCGGCAGCGCCCGATGCCGTCCTTGTCGCGGAACGGCTCGATGCCGATGATCTTTTCGCGCGCGGCAACCTCGCCCTTGATCACCCAATAGAGCGAGCCGCCCGACAGGATCTCGGCGTCGCGCTTGGGCACCATGCGGGTGATGTGGATGTGATGTTGCGGCAGACCCTTCTTCTTGGCGGTCTGCATCCGTTCGGCGGTCCACTCCTTCAATTCCTTGATGGATTCGCAGCCGACGGCGAGCTTGATCAGATGTAGTGGCATGCCCCCAGCATTAGCCGGGCAGCCACGCATTTGGAATGCCGATCTACTCGTTATCCGCAGCCGGGGGAGCTGCCGCCGGCGGCGTGAGCGGAACCGGTGCTGCCGCTGGCGCCCGCGCAGCCTTCGGCGCAGGCGGCTTCTTCGCGGCGGGAGCTGCGGTCTGTGCCGAGGCCGCTGCCGGGGCGCGCGGAGCCGGCGCGGCCGCTGCGTTCGCGGTGGGGGACGCCTGGCGCGTCGGCGGCTCCGGGTTCATGATGCTGACCGGCGGCGTCGACGAGGCACTCGGGAACTCCGCATTGGTCGGCTTGCCCGTCGGCATCGACGGCGGCAGTCCCGCAAGCGCGGCAGTGGCCGGCAACGATTGCGCTGCTGCAGGCGCATTCCAGGTCGGCGCGTAGCGCGCGACCAGCGTGTCGTAGAGATGGGAATCCATGTTGGCGGCGACCTGCTGCTGGTCGGTCAGCGAGCGGAACGCGGCGCAGTCGAACTGCGTGCAGCCGTCGCGCGCGACCAGCACCTGCGCGACCAGGCCGTAGCGATCACGCTCCAGCGATTTGCGCAGCACCTTGATGTCGGGCGTCAGGCTCCTCTCCGCGGTCGCTGCATCGCCGAGCGCCGTCAGCCGGTCGATCCTGGCCGCGGTCGTGGAGACGGCCGCAGCCGCCACGTCAGGCGCGCCGAACAGCGCCTTTTCACAGCCAATGGCCACAGCATCGCCGGCGAGATCGTCGAGACAGGACAGCGCCGGCAGGCTCGCAGTCATCGCGGCCTGCGCGCGCGCCTCGGTCGGCGTGGTCTGCCCCGCCGGTCCATCGACACGCACGACGGCAGCCAACGCGATGGCAATGGCGAGCAGTGCAACAACGGTCAGCGCACCGTTGGCGACCGATCGCTCGGCGCGCAGCAGCGTAACCAGGAGGATCAGTCCGAAGAAGCCGGCAGCCGCCACCATCATCCACATTGGAAAGGCCGGCGAGCGCCAGATTTGGTCGAGCGACGAGGCCCATGCCCAGTTCATGCGCGACGTCCCCTCACGCGAGCAGAGAGCGAATGGTCAAAGCGAGCACCGAGAGTCGGCTGCTGCCCCCGGCCCACCTTTTGAAGGTGAAGCGGGCCTTTTGACGGCGGCAGAATACAATTCCCCGGGACGCGCCAATGCGCGGATAGCGGCGGCCTTCAGGACAGCGCGAGCTGGCTTTCCTTGGCGACGCGTTCGAAGGCTTCGGTCGAGCTCTTGATCCGGTACTGACAGTCGTCACCATCGGTCGGCAGGAGGCGGATGACCTCATACGAGCCGCTGGCAGCGGGGCGTGCGACATTGCTGGCGGTGAACAATACGCGCGCGCCAATAGGGAATTTGTGCTTCAACACCCTCTCCATCACTCAAACAACGCCTGCCACGCCCATGGTCCCACTGCGTCGGCCGGCCGGAAACCCGGCCGGGGTATAGCACGCGGCGGGCGTTTTTGGCCAGCAGTATGCAACATGGCAAACGTGCGAATTTTGCAGTTATTTCAGAGTGATGCCGCCAGCCGATGATACCGCTGGAACCGGTTCTTCAGGCGGTATGGGGCAAACGGCCGTCGGGGCTGGCGTGATCCACCGCCTTGGGCAGTTCCTGGGCCAGAATTTGGCCCAGCTGGTCGACCGGGATGTTGTAGCGGGCAGCCAATTGGCGGACGATATCGCTGCCGAGAACGCCGCGGAGCTGGTCGGCCGAGATCGGCAGGTTCTGGCCTTTGCCGAGCCAGGATTTGACCTGGTCACCGAACCCCGCCTGCTGGAGCTTTGCGACGATCGCGCCGAGACCGCCTTGATTGTTGCTGCCGAGCACCTCGCTCAGCACGTCGGGCAACACGGCTGCGCCGAGCTGGCCGAGCGCGCTACGCAGCGCCGGATTATTCTCCAGCGAGTCCAGGATTCCCATGATGTCCCCTCTCCTTGCCCGTAGCTCCGCCGCGATTGAGCGCCGCCACGCACTGCGCCGTCAAGCCGCGCTTAATCACATTCGCGACTACACGTTCTCGAACTTTTCGATGATGAGAGTTTCGGCGAGCGCGTCCCGGGTCCATTCCTGGAACGCCGGCAGCGCCAGCATCGTGTCCATGTAGGCCCGGGTCTCCGGCGTGACCTCGATTGCGTAGGTGCGGAAGCGGTGCACGACCGGGGCATACATCGCATCTGCCGCGCCGAAGCGCCCGAACAGGAACGGTCCATTGGCGCCATACCGGGTCCGGCATTCGCGCCAGATCTCCTGCACGCGCGCGATATTGGCCTCGGCGTCCGCCGACAGCGTCACGGGGTGCACCGGGCGGTGCAGGTTCATGCCGCATTCGTTGCGAAGGGCCATGAAGCCGGAATGCATCTCGGCGCACACCGAACGGGCATGGGCGCGGGCGGCGGCGGCGTCCGGCCACAACTTCACTTCCGGGTAGCGCTCGGCAAGGTATTCGATGATGCTGAGCGAATCCCACACCGTGATGTCGCCGTCGACCAGCACCGGCACCTTGCCGGCGCGGCTGAACGAGATGATCTGCTCCTTGTCCGCGGGATTGTCGGTGTAGAGCGGGATGAGGGTCTCAACGAACGGGATGTCGTTGGCGCGGAGCGCGAGCCAGGGCCGCATCGACCATGACGAGTAATTCTTGTTGCCGATTGCGAGTTTCAGCGCAGCCATGTCATCAGTCCTTCCCGATACGCTTGAAGCGAGCCGCTTTTAACGCCATCGCCTGCCGCCAATCAATCGTTGCTGCACCTCGCCATGCGTGGCAAGCGTTGCGATCAGGAGACACACATGAGCAGGCATTGGGTCGACATCACCGCCGTCGGCTTCTTCATCATCGAGTGGCTGGTCTACGCGCTGACGCTGGAGCATTCGGCCTATGGCCGGGACAGCCTGTCGGCGCGCATGAACCGCTACCGCGAGGTGTGGGTGCGCCGGCTGCTCGACCGCGACGCGCGCATGGTCGACATGCAGATCATGGCCTCGCTGCAGAACGGCACCGCCTTCTTCGCCTCCACCAGCCTGATCGCGCTCGGCGGCGCGCTGGCGCTGCTGCACGCGACCAACGACGCGATCACGATCTTGAGCAAGCTGCCGATCGATCTCAGCACCTCGCCGGCCATGTGGGAGCTGAAATGCGTCGGTCTCGTCCTGATCTGCGTCTACGCCTTCTTCAAATTCGCATGGTCGTACCGCCTGTTCAACTATGTCGCGATCCTGTTCGGCGGCATGCCCGCGGCCTCGCAGCGTGACACGCCGGAGGCCGAAGCCCATGTGATCCGCACCTCGCGCCTGTTCGAATCCGCCGGCCGCCACTTCAACCGCGGCCAGCGCGCCTTCTTCTTCGCACTCGGCTATCTCGGCTGGTTCGTCAGCCCCTGGGTGTTGTTCGTGACCACGGCCGCCGTGGTGATCGTGACCTGGCGGCGGCAATTCGCCTCGAGCGCGTGGGAGGCAATGGCGCCGGAGGTGGTGGACGGCGAGGAGATGAGGCGCGGTCGTTGACGCGCTTGTGTCCCGGACGCGCTGCAGCGCTCTTGCGCTGCGTCCGGGGTACGAGGGCGGAGTGTGGCGGACAAGTCGCTGCGCTCGCATTGACGCAGTATGAGGCGGCAGCGCCACTTTTCCAGCTCGCATTTTGAATTGCAGACATAGCTTCGCACTCTCGCGGCGCATTTCGCCCGTATCTTTGCCTGGTCACCTCCCCCTCTTATCCAAGGGCACAGGGAAGCCTGCGATCATAATCCTAAACCGGCGTCTCGGCCTGTGCAGCGATTGCCTCATGGGAACTCCTGAAGTCGCTTTGATCTATCTCAATTCCCTGACTTGAGCGGGCATCAGCTTGAGGGAGTCGCGTCCATCGCTTCGCCGCGCCGGCCGGGCGGTTGGGCGCTTCCAGGGAGCTCGATATGATCAAGTCGCTCGGAATTGCCACGTCCGCCTTCTTCTTCGCAGTATCGGCTCAGGCGATGACACCTGCCCGATTTCACAGCCCGAAAGCTTGATTACGGAAGTCGCTGCTGCCTGCGGCGTCGGTAGGACACGTATCAACGGCGTGTGCGTGGCACGGACCACCGTCCGGCATACCCGTCGGGCGGTTCGCAGATGTGTGAGAGGGACGACGTGCTGATTGGTTGTCCTCAAGGACAATACGCAGATTGGTGCGTCGCGATTAGAGTTCTGGAGTACCGACCCCAACGGTACATCGACGCCCCCACCGGCCTCAGTCTTTCCAGACTGAGGCCGTCTTGCGCCTGAAAGGTTGGACGGACCTGGTCACCTTGTGGGATTTATCGACGCGGGGAACAACTCCAACTGCAACGCTGATGCCGGCACGCCAACAATCAGCCTTCGAGAGCCGGTCATCGTCAACTGACGAAGCCGACGCTGCAGGTGAATAGCGCAAACACAAAAAGCAAATGTTTACGCAATTTACCACTCGACCATCAACGCGATGGTCTTCATTTTCTGGTCTGATAATTGCCTTGCGCACCTTGTTTGGTCGGATGCTCGGAGTGGTCCTGTCGTAGTGGAGGTGGCGGCATGTCCGAAATGGTCGAAGTGCTCGCCGGAACGAGTTTATTTCTACTCGCCTTCTCGCTGCTGATATTCGACATCCCCCGCTACACCTTATCGTTGGTGTCTCTTGCTCTGTTCAGCTCGAAGCGGCGAAGCGCCAGTGGGACGGTTTGCCAAGCGAGGGTAAGCGTGATTATCCCGACGTTCAACGGCGGCTCCGGGCTTGCTCCTTCGATCAGTTCGCTGCGCCGGCAAACCCTCCGACCTGTCGAAATCATCGTCGTCGACGACGGGTCCACCGACGAAACACGTGCGGTCGCGGAGCGGGCGAGAGCGCAGGGGCAGGTTGACATGGTCATCTGCCATGGGACGCGCTGCGGCCGCAGCGCCGCCATCAACGCTGCAGCACGGTTTGCCCGCGGCGATCTTCTCTTGACCGTAGATGCCGACACTGTCTTCGAACCGAACGCGGTTGAGCGCCTCGCGGCTGCGTTCAGCGATCCGCTCGTCGCCGGCGCAAGTTGCAGCATCGCGATCAGCAACGAGCGCGACTCGATATGGACAGGACTTCAAAGCGTCGAATACCTGATGTCGATCACCGCGGGGCGGTCGATCCTAGACGTGGTGGATGCGATCGCGTGTCTGTCCGGCGCCTGTTCCATGTATCGCCGGGATATTTTCGCGCAGCAGGGCGGGCTCGACGTCGGCCCGGGAGAGGATATGGAATACACCTTGCGGCTCCGCAGGCTCGGCTATGTCATTCGCTTCGTATCCGACGCCTGGGCGGAAACAGCCGCCCCCGCAAGCGGCATAAGTCTGCTGCGCCAGCGCGCGCGCTGGGATCGCGATGCTCTGCGCATCCGTTTCATGATGTATGGCGAGCTGAGTTTTCGGCACCCGCTAGAGCGTTTACCGGACACAATCCAACGGCTGGACTTCATCGTCTTCGATCTCGTTCCGACGCTCAGCCTGCCATTCTACTTGGCCTACATTGTGCTGTTGTTCGGCTCGGATGCCGTGTTGTTTCTTTCGGCGATATACGTGCTGCTGCTCTGGATCTCGGTCTTCAATGTGGCACTTGTGTTCGCCCTATTCCATCGATCCGTCGGAACCTTCGGCTGGAAGATGGCGCTGATCTTTCCGCTTTACCAAGGCGTCTATCTGAAGTGCGCGCGGTTCTTTTCCTACTCTTCGGAAATCATCTTTGCCTCGTCGCGGAACGATGATTTCGTGCCGCCGCGCGTTCGCCGTGCACTATTCGGCGATCGGACGAAGGAAGTGGCCAAATGACCATCACGCTAACACGACTCGATCCCCATATCCCCGACCCCATCGAGAGCCGTCGGCGCGCGGCGGGACGGGCTGTCCGCGCCGCCTATGCGACAATCGTATTCGGCATACTCGCATTCTTTGTCGTCTATTTCGGGAGGCCAATTCTCTATCTCGGCGGGCCGGGCAGCGTGTCCTCACCAAGATATTTGATTTCACTGCCTTACATCGTGCAGATCAACAGCATCACCGTGCTGAGAGGTGCATCGGTCAAGGCCGGCGAAGAAATCGGAAGGGTTCGGTCTCCGCAGCACGATGAAATTGTCGCCACCTATATGCGTTCGCTCGCGGACATCGCCGGCCGCAGAGCGGAACTGCGTGTCAAGGCCCGGGTTGCGCGCGAATCTCTCGACGCGGCGCGCTCACATCTGCGGCTTGCTGAGGAAGCCGTCGAACTTATCGCAAACTCATCAGCCGCGAGCCTGAATTACCGTATAGACATGTCCCGGGAGCGCGCCTTGGCGAACAAAGCCGTGGTCTCGCAGGAGGCGGAAGCCGCCGAAGCCAGCACTCAATTGGCCGCTCTCGACGAATTCAGCCGGCAACTCGGTGATCGCCTCGAAAAGGTTGAAAGCAGCTTTGCAGATGGGAGAGTCTTCGCGCCCATAGCTGGCATAGTCGCGAACAATCCTGCGCGCGCCGGCCAATCGCTGGTGGCGGGCACTCCGATTGCAGAAATTCTCGACCCCACTGATGTCTTCGTCGACTGGTACGTTCCTAACGAACGCCTGTCCGATCCAAAAGTCGGCAACGAAGTGTTTGTCCTGTTCGGCAACCGGCGAATTCTGGGCGAGATCATTGAAATCCTGCCGGTGTCAGATGTGTACCCGGGACCGGGCTCGTCAGTGGCGCGCGAGCGTACCGCCTCGCAAATCGCGCGAATTAGGTTCAGCCCAGGCGCGCATCTCCCGGCGCTGAACTCGGCCGTCGACGTCCACATGCACTATACGCAACTCAGCGCGCGGATCGCTTCCGTGCTGGTGGGACTATTCGGGCTCGACGAGCTGTGAGAGGGAGCGAGGTGCAGCATGCAGATCGAAGGGACTCAAACGAATTGCCCGGCTTGCGGCTCATCCGCTCTGATCTCGTTTCCGGTATTCCACCACATGATCTGCGCCTACGTTGGTCCGGAGTATGACTTCGCACCAAGCATCGCGGGATATACGTGCCCGAAGTGCTGCCGCGACATTGTGTCGGCTGACCCAGCATGCGAGATCCTGGGCACTAGCGCGCGGTGCACAAGGTGTTGGGTTGAGATGGTAGTGTCCCCAGCGTGTGCTCCGGCTGGCTTGTAAGGACTAGCGGCGATCTCGGGCTTGTCCGTCGCCAGACGCAAAGTTGGACGTACGGTCATTCTATGCGCTGAGCAGCAAGTCCGGATGGAGCGCAGCGGCGTAATCCGGGAAGGTGCCGAATGCCGGGCGAGCGGCCCCGGATTACGCTTCGCTTCCGCCTTCGCTCTTAGAGCTACGGCGGACAAGCCATCCGGGCTACATGATGACCTGCTATCCGCCGAAATCCCGTGGGCTGAACGGCAGGTCTATCACCTTCCATTCCCCGTATTTGTCGGCCGGCAGCATCTTGTAGGGCTGGCAGGCCTGAAGCGCGCTCATGGCGGACTTCACAAGCGCCACGCCCTTCGCGGACGGCGGGGCTTCGATCAGGATCGGCTCGCGCGCCAGCGTGCCGTCGGTGGCGAGCACCGTGCGCAGCTTGATGTTGACGTTGTCGGTCGGCGCGACCCCCGCCGGCAGCTTGGCGCAGCTTCGCAAGTGACGGCGCAGCTCGGCGATGATTTCGGCCGGCAGCTTGGCCGCGATTGAATCCTTGGCATCGCCGCCATCGTCCTTGGGGGCGTCCTTCGGCAGCTCCGTCGGCAATTCCGGCGGCAGGCCCAGCATGACGCCGTACTTGACGGTGACATCGGGCTCCGGCGCCTGATAGGCCGGGGGCGGCGCGGCCTGTGGCTGCTGCATCGCTTGTGGCAGGAGTTGCGGCGCCGGGGGCTGCGGCGTCGGGGGCGTCGCCTGAGGCGGCGGCGACTGCGATGGCTGAGGCTGTGGCTGTTGAGGCTGCGGTTGCGTCTGCGTGTTTGCCTCGCGCTGCTGCTGAGGCGTCTGTGAAGGCTGTGGCTGCGGCTGTTTTTGCTGCGGCTGTTCGGGCGAGGCCTGCTGCTTCGAGGACGGTGCTGCGGCCTGCTGCTTCGCCTCGGGCTTCGGCGCGGCGGCCGCCTTGTCCTTGTCGGTGAAATCCAGCTTCGGCAGTTTCAGGTCAGGAGTCGGCTCCGGCGGCTTCGCCTTGAGTTTTTCCTCTGCCTTCTCCTCGGCCTTGGCCTCCTCCTGCTTCACCTGCTCCGGCGTCACGATGCTGACGGAAACCGATTCGGGCGGGCTGGCGTGAAACGGATGGACTTCGCTGATCACGATGATCAGCGCGACCAGCGTCAGATGGGCGATCGCCGACGCTGCAATGTCCGTCCGTATGATCTTCCGCAGTTCCATCGCCTGACTTCAGGTTGCCAAGCTGGTCCTAGCATACGGCAGCCCCCTCTCAATCCCATTTTGGCGCGAAGCCGAAATCGGTCAGGCGGCCCCTGGGACTGGCCAGCGCGGCGATTTGGGCCATCTCGTCGTCCGAAAGCTCGAAATCGAAGATCTCGATGTTTTCCGACAGGCGTTCGACGCGCGAGGTGCGCGGGATCGCAGCGACATTCTGTTGCACCAGCCAGCGCAGGCAGATCTGCGCCGGCGTCTTGTGATGCAGACGCCCGATCTCGGCGAGCGTCTGGTCGCTCTTGATCCGCCCTCTGGCGATCGGGCTGTAGGCGACCAGCGCGAGCCCGTGCTGATCGCAGGCCGCCCTCACCTTCGCCTGGTCGAGATAAGGATGGTATTCGACCTGGTTGCAGGCCAGCGGCTCCGGCGACAACGCCACCGCCTGTTCGATCAGCGCGACGGTGAAATTGGAGACGCCGATGTGGCGGGTCAGGCCCATGCGCTTGGCATGCGACAGCGCGCCCAACGTCTCCTCCAGCGGCACGTGCGAATTGGGCCAGTGCAACAGCAAGAGATCGACGGAGGGAAGCCGCATGCGCACCAGACTCTCCTTGACCGAGCGTTCGAGATCGTGGGGCGCGAAATGATTGGTCCAGACCTTCGTCGTCAGGAAGATGTCGTCGCGGCGCACGCCGGAGGCGCGCAGGCCGTCGCCGACCTCGCGCTCATTGTCGTAGACCTGTGCGGTATCGACGTGGCGATAGCCGAGCCGCAGTGCCTGCTCGACCACACGCGCGCACATGCGCCCGCTCAGCTCCCAGGTTCCCAGCCCGATCGCCGGTATCCTTGCGCCATTGGTTTCGACGAACAGCATGAGGAATCCTCTCTGTCGCGGTCGTCCCAAATCATCATCCGGGCGTCATTATGAACCCGGCTGGCGACACTGCCAACGGGCGACGTCAGCGGCCGAGCCGGATCTTCAGCGCAATGCTAACGGGAGGTTCGCGCCAAGCCCTGACTCAAGCCATGACGTCAGGCTTTGAGCTCAAGGTTTGGCGAGCGCCTGGAACACGGTGTCGGGCGCATGCGCGATCACGGCGAGCAGCGCGCGGGCGGGTCCCCGCGGGGCCCGCTTGCCCTGCTCCCAGTTACGGATGGTCTCGACGGGAACGCCGAGCTTGGCCGCAAACTCCATCTGCGTCAGGCAGGCGCGGCGCC
This sequence comes from Bradyrhizobium sp. 76, assembly GCF_023073025.1. NCBI lineage: Bacteria > Pseudomonadati > Pseudomonadota > Alphaproteobacteria > Hyphomicrobiales > Nitrobacteraceae > Bradyrhizobium > Bradyrhizobium sp. 76. The sequence continues at coordinate 249,108 of NZ_JADPIS010000015.1, read as the reverse complement.
GTAAATCGCGTACGGCGAGCGAGCTGGCTTCGGCCGGCGCTGCGTTAGGTACCGGCTGGATTGGAAACGGCTGGACCGGAAACTCCTGCCCATCCCGCAACTCGACGATCCGTCCGTCCGCCTTCAGCCGCACACGCATGCTCATTCCCCCAAGCAAGGCGATGATGCGGCAGGCCGCTTAAGTTCGAATTAAAGATGAAGGCCAGTAGCCCGGATGGAGCGCAGCGCAATCCGGGGCGTCTCTGGAGCCGACCCGGCGGCCCGGATGACGCTTCGCTCCATCCAGGCTACGGATTTCAACAGCTCCTACCTGAGCCCGAACCACAAGGTCGCAATTCCCAGGAAGGAGAAGAAGCCGACGACGTCGGTGACCGTTGTCACGAACGTGCCTGACGCCACCGCCGGATCGGCTCGCACACGTTCGAGTGCCATCGGGATCAGGATGCCGCCGAGCGCGCCGGCGAAGAGGTTCACGATGATCGCGAGTCCGATGACGATGCCAAGGCCCGGGATCCTGAACCAGGCCACCGCAGCGACGCCCGTGATCACGGCAAAGGCGAGACCGTTGACGAGGCCGACCAGACCCTCGCGCACCACGACGCGCCATGCATTGGAGGAGCCGAGCTCGCGCGTCGCCAGCGCCCGCACCGCGACCGTCATGGTCTGGGTCGCGGCATTGCCGCCCTGGCTTGCGACGATCGGCGCCAGCACGGCGAGCGCCACCATCTTCTCGAGCTGGCCCTCGAACAGGCCGAGCACGGAGGACGCCAGAAAGGCGGTGGCGAGATTGACCAGCAGCCAGTTGAACCGCGCGCGTGCAATGGTGAACACCGTGTCGGACAGCTCTTCGTCGCTGTTGACGCCGCCGAGCGCCTTGAGGTCCTCGTCCGCCTCTTCCTCAATGACGTCGACGACGTCGTCGACGGTGATGACGCCGACGAGGCGGTCCTGGGTGTCGAGCACGGGGGCTGCGACGAGGTTGTACTTGCCGAACATGCGGGCCACCTCCTCCTGGTCCTCCAGGACGGAGACGCGGCGGCGATCCTCGTCAGTCAGCTCGGCAAGCGCCACCGGGCGGCGGGCACGCAGGAGCACGTCGAGCGAGACCGCGCCCTGCCAGTGCTGCTCCTTGTCGACCACATAGATCTCGTAGAAGCGGTCGGGCAGATCCGGCGTCTCGCGCATGTAGTCGATCGCCTGTCCCACCGTGAAATCCTGCGGCACCGCGATGAACTCGGTCTGCATCCGGCGACCGGCGGAATTTTCCGGATAAAGCAGGCTGCGCTCGAGCACGACGCGCTCCTTGAGCGGCAGCTTCTCGAGGATCTCCTCCTGATCGGCCTGATCGAGCGTTTCCAGCAGCTCGACCGCGTCGTCGGATTCGAGCTCGCGCACACCTTCCGCGACCGTCTGCGGCGGCAGTTCCTCGAGGATCTCCTCGCGCACGCCCTCGTCGAGCTCGTTCAGCGCGGAGAAGTCGAAATCGCGCCCCGTCAGCTCGACCAGGCGGACCCGATCGTCTGGCTCGAGAGCCCCGATGAGATCGCCGAGATCGGCCTCGTGCAGCTCGGCAACGCAGGCGCGCAGCGCGGCGCTGTCGCCGGCCTCGATCGCATGGGCAATTTCCGCGACGAATTCGTGACGAATTTCGCCGTCTTCATTGCGCATCGGCACGTGGTCGAGTACCGATTCCGCGGCAGGCGCGGCACCGTCCAGATGTTCATCCATGGCGCGCCTCGCCGTCCGACAGGTTGGAACGAGTGGTCTGAGCTGTTGGTTCAGCCAATACCCACAAGGCAACTCTGAGCGCAATGACAAAGATGCTTCGACTGAGGTGGACCTCGATGGCGGCCGGCGCAGCCCTCGCCGCCCTCACCGGCATCGCCTCGACTGAAGCCGCCGAGTGCCCGCGCAAGGACGCGCTCGGCACCTCCCGCATTCTGAGCGTCGACGCCAAGACCACGCCGCGCGTGGGCCTGAAGAGCTTTCCGCAGACGTTGGCCCTCGCCGATCACGAGGTCGTGCTGACCTTCGACGACGGACCGCATCCGCCGACGACGTCGAAGGTATTGGCGGCGCTGGCGCAGGAATGCGTGCGCGCGACTTTTTTCCTGATCGGCCTGCACGCCTCGGAACACCCCGACATGGTCAAGCGCATCGCCCGCGAGGGCCACAGCATCGGCCACCACACCTTCTCGCATCCGTTCATGGCGCGGATCCCGCTCGACAAGGCGAAGAGCGAGATCGACCGCGGCATTGCCGCCGACGAGATGGCGCTGCACGGCACGCCGACGACGACACCCTCGACGCCGTTCTTCCGGTTTCCCTATTTCGAAGCGACGCAAGCCGAGCTCGACCTGCTCCAGTCCCGCGGCATCGTCGTGTTCGGGGCTGACCTGTGGGCCAGCGACTGGAACGAGATGACGCCGGAGCAGGAATTGAAGCTCGTCACCGAGCGCCTTGCCGCCGCCGGCAAGGGTATCATCCTGTTCCACGATCCCAAGGCACGCACGGCCGCGATCATGCCGGCCTTCCTGCGGTATCTGAGGGAGAATGGCTATCGGGTGGTTCACGTCGTGCCGGCGGGCGCATCGCAGAAGAGTGCCGACGCGCATTGATGCCGGAATGTCACGCCGGCGCAAAATGGGGTGATTTGGGCCCTATTAACAGTCTGTTCATGCTACGCCATGCAAGTATTGAGGGGACTTGCAACGGCAAAGGCTCTTGCGCCTGAACCGTTTGCTGATGTCTCCGACCTACTATGGCGGCAATCGCGTAAGAGGGCAGACGGGGTTCATGATCGGAAGTAGCGTTGTTGCTCGGACGCGATCGTGGATCGTCCTTCGCCTTGGTGGATTCCTCGGCGGATTTTTGGGTGTCCTGACCATCGGCTCGCCGGCCCTTGCGGCCGACTGCCCCGGCCATCCGGGCGCGCTCGGGACCTCCCGCACCCTCGTGGTCGATCCGCACGAGCATCCCCGCATCGGCACCATGCAGTACCGCGAGACGCTGCCGCTGAAGGACCATGAAGTCGTCCTGACCTTCGACGACGGTCCGTTGCCGAAATATTCCAACCAGGTGCTGCAGATCCTCGCCGACGAGTGCATCAAGGCGACCTTCTTCATCATTGGCGAACAGGCCAAGGCGAACCCGGAAGGCGTGCGCAAGCTGGTCGCAGCGGGCCATACCGTCGGCACGCACAGCATGAACCATCCGCTCACAATGGACCGGATGCCGCTCGACAAGGCCGAGGCGCAAATCAATGGCGGCATCGAGTGGACGTCGGCCGCGATGACCGATCCGTCCAAGCTCGCGCCGTTCTTCCGCATTCCCGGCCTGATGCGCGCCGACGGCGTCGAGAACGTTCTGATCTCGCGCGGGATCCAGGTCTGGAGCGCCGATTTCCCGGCCGACGACTGGCGCCATGTGTCGTCCGATCGCGTCTATCAGCTCGCAATCCAGCGGCTTGAGGCCAAGGGCAAGGGGATCCTGCTGCTGCACGACATCCAGGCCCGCACAGTGGCGGCGCTGCCGAAGATCATCCGCGACCTCAAGGCGCGCGGCTATCGCATCGTGCATGTGGTGCCCGCGACCCCCGAGCAGCCGGCGACGCCGACAACGCCGGTCGAATGGCTGCTGCATCCGCCGACCGAGACCACACCGATCGCGCGCTGGCCGGCCGTGCCGAACTTCGTGTTCGCGCAGACCAAGATGCTTCCGGCGCCCTCGCTGGCCGACCTCAACGCACAGGCCGCGCACCAACCGCTGCTGCCGCACAAGACCATGGCGCTCGCCAATGTCGCGGCCACCCTGCCCGTGCCTGGCCGCGATCTCTTTGCAATCCCGGAAGGCTCGGTCGAGGTGCTGCTGTCGACGACCTTGTCGCGGCGCGCCGCGACGCGCCTGGCGATGGCAGCCGAGACGCCCCGCGCGGCCAAGAGCAAAGCCGGCAAGTCGCGCGCTCCCCGCACCGCGCACGCTGTTCATGGCACACCGAAGCATGCCGCAGAGGCCGAGGGCACTACCCCCAAGAGCACTGCGCCCAAGAGCGCCGCGCCGCGCCCGACCCGCGTGGCGAGCCTGAAGAAGCGCGCGCAGTAGAGCTTACTGTCGCATGATGTTGGCGACGCAGAGCAATACGATCAGCGCCAGGAAGAACAGGTCCATATAGGACTTGACCTCGCCGTCGCGCCGCAGCCGGGCGACGTCAACCACGACCTGCCTGCGCGCGTTCGTTCCGCCCGCGCCGTCATTGATCGGCCCTTGCAGCCGCTTGGTCTCAGCCTCCAGCCGCTCGATCTTCTGGTAGAAGTAGAACGCCCGCAGCGTCGAAGCTGCGCGCATGCCGGTATAGACCAGCACCAGGATCGCGATGATCGCCCGGTTCTGGTACTTCTCCATGAAATTCAGGCTGAAATAGACCATCGCCATGAATGCGAAGTTGGTCACGAAGCGATAGACGAAGCTTAAAAAGACCATGCGGGCTCAAGCCTTGGAGGGTGGCGCAACCGGACCGTGTTGCAAATGCGGGGATCAGGAGCCCAGACCGGAACAGCCGGCCTGAATGCCATGCAGGCCCGTCTACGCCAACTTTGTTTCAACAAAGATACTATTGCCCCTGCAATGCCGCCTTTTAGCCACGGCCGGCCATAATGCAAGCCGGAGCAAGGCCGCCGGTGCCTTCCGCGCGCCTGTTGGCTGCAACGGCTCCTTGGAGATTTGGCGGAAGTCCCGATAGACTGGGGCCGCCACATGTGGGGTCTGCCGATGCCGAAGAAGGGAATCACCGGCCACGACGACTGGGTTCTGACCGAGGCGCTGGCGACTGCCTTAGTCGCGCTGGAACAGCTCGACACCAAGCACCAGCCGAGCGCGCATATGGACGACATCCGCAAGATGCTCTCGAACGGCAAGGAGCCGGCGGCGGTGAGCCTGCATCTCGCCCAGGCCAAATGCCGGCTGTTTCCCGACCTCGATCCGCTGGAGATCTACCGGGAATACGGCATCGGCGAAGAGTATGGCTGAGAGCGCCGTTGACCGGCCGGACCTAAGGTCCGCCGGCGACAGATCCGGCGATCACCATGACCAACGCGGCCAAGTCGATCTTGCCGTTGACGATCAGCTCCTCCGAGGCTTTCGCGTCGTCCGCCCGTTCGACCTTCAGCAATTGCGGCCGGTTGGCCGCCTGCCGCTTCAGCTCCTCGACGATGGCTTCCATGAGTTTCTCTTCCAGCATGGGCTTGTCCTCAGGCCGCCATCGCACGGCAGGATTGTGCGCAGGAGCGGCACATGGCGACGCACTCCTCCATGCCGCCGACCCGCTCGCAATCCTCGGCGCATTCGCTGCAGATTTCTGCGCATTCGCCGCATGTATGCCGGTGATGCGGCGTATTGATCAGCATGAAATGCGCCGCCGTCCGGCACATTTCGGCGCACGCCATCATCAGGCGGAAATGCTTGGGCTCGACGTGCTTGCCGCCGGTCTCGAGGCAATGGTTCATCGCGGTGCCGAGGCAGGTCTGGTAGCAGCTCATGCAGAGCGCGATGCAGCGCGTCATGTCTTCGGATTGAGCCATCCGGTTTTCTCCAATGCTCGCCCCCTGCATGGGTCAACCAGTGGGATGTTGCGATCGTTCCTGCCGTCCTGCCGATTGTGACACCGGGGAACTTCGCGAAGCTAGCCGTAACGCCTCGCGCGCACCGCCCGGTAGCGAGCATCGGTCTGCGGCTTGATGAACAGCGCCGCCACGCTTGGATGGCGTTTGCGTATCTCGGCCTCGATCGAAACGACGCATCGCTCGATGTCGTCGGCGCGCTTGTCATCCGCAAATTCGATGCTGAGGGCCGCAACGACCTCGACCGGCGACAGTTGCACCGTCAGAAGACCGTTGGCCCTGAGAACGCCGGGCGAACGTCTTGCGATGTCGAGGACCGATCGCGCAAGCTCCGGATCGGCAGGCTCGCCGATCAGCAGGCTCTTGCTCTCGCGCGCGAGACCGATCGACACGATGGCCAGCAATATCCCGATCAGGATCGAGCCGATCCCATCCCAGACCGGCTGGCGCAGCCATACGGCCGCCGCGGTGGCCGCAGCGGCGATAGCGATGCCGACCAGCGCCGCGCTGTCCTCGAGCAGCACCATGAATGCCGGAGGATCCTTGCTGCGAACGAAGGCCTGATAATATCCGAACCGCTGGCCGTCCGAACTGAAGCGCCGCAGGGCAACCAGCCAGGAGCCGCCTTCAAACAGGAACGACAGCCCGAGCACCACGAAGCTGACGATCGGACTTTCGATCGGCTCGGGTGCGGCGACATGCAGAATGCCCTGATACAGCGAGACACCGGCGCCCAGGGCGAAGATCAGCAGCGCAACGATGAAGCTCCAGAAATACAGCTCGCGCCCATAGCCGAGCGGATGGCATTCGTCGGGCGAACGGCTCGCGCGCCGGTAGCCGTAGAGCAGCAGGATCTCGTTGGTGGTGTCGACGAGCGAATGCACCGCTTCGCTCGTCATGGCCGAACTTCCTGTCCAGGCGGCGGCGCCGATTTTGGTGACCGCGACCAGGACATTGCCGAAGAGCGCCGCATAGACCGCGGTCTTCGAGGATGATTCTGTCACCAATGTCCGATACCCCGCTCCTCATGCCAGCCGCCGCGGCAGGCTGTGGTGGATGGTGCAGGCGGCGACCGCGGCGTGGCCGAACGCGACCGAGATCTGGTGCAGGTCGGTGACGACGTCGCCGATCCCGTAGAGCCCGTCGACCGAACTGCGCTGATGGTCGTCGACTTTCAGGTAACCCTCCCCGGTATGTTCGGTCCCCAGATTCATCGCGAGATGCGAGCGCACCTCCGCACCCATTACCGGGTAGACCATCTCGAATTGCGCAGTGTGGCCTCCTGCGAAGACGGCTTCGATGCTGTCGTCTCTCCGCCTCAGGCGCAGGCCGGGCGCGACGACGATCTCAACACCCGCTTCATTCAGCTCCTGTGCGGCGGCCTTCCCGTCATCCTCGCCCGTTGCCAGCAGCGTCACGTCGCGCGAGTAGCCGCGCATGAAGAGCGCCTTGCCGGCGGCGCGGTCAAGCGGACCGACGATGCCGATACGACGGCCGATCGCCTCGAAGGCGTCGCAAACGGGACAGTAGCGCAACAGCCCGTCTGCGACCCCCGCTCGCCATTCGTCGAACGGCGGATGGGCGTCGACGATGCCGCTGGCAAGGATGACGGTGCTGGCCGCATGCGCGCCGCCGTTCCAGATCGCCTGAAAACCATGATCGTGTCGTCGCAAGCCGGTGACCTCGACATCAACGCGCGTGACCGCGAGCTCGCCCAGTTGCGCGGACATGCGCGCGAGCAGGTCAGTGCCGGACAGGCCGTGGACGAAGCCCGGCACATTGTGACTGCGCGGGATCAGCGCCGCCCGGCTCGCGCCTGCGTCTACGACACAGACGCGGCGCCGAAATCGCGCGAGGTAGATCGCAGCCATCAGCCCGGCGGGGCCCCCGCCGACGATCAGGCAATCATACGGCTGATCATTCGCCGTCATTTGGGGTTTGGGTCGGACAGGCCCGCACCGGGCTCGCGAAGCTGCCCGCTCCGCACCAGCCGGACTGCATTGCCGAGGGCGCGCGCGACGTTCTGCACCTCTGTCTGGAATGCCCTGTCGTCATCGAGGTCGCAGTGCGAGGTGGCGTATGGCTCCATGTAGCCGACATAGCCATCGAGCTCGGCGAAGCGGCCCGCCGAGATCAGCTGCATGTCGGTCAGCCAATCCGACAAGGCCCGGCGCACACCCTCGGCACCGACCGCATCGCCGTGAACGACGAGGCCGAAATGACGGCCGGCGAGATGGCGCGGATAGGACCAGCCTTTCAGCTCCAGCGCCTTGGCTTCGTCCGCCTTCTTGCCGTGAGTCGAGGTCGGGTCGGGATTGCCGCCGTCGGCGCAGACCATGCGGTCCATCATCGCCTTGAGGCCGGCGGGCACGTGATACCAGTTCACCGGCGTCACGATCAGGATGCCGTGGGCCGCGACCCAGAGCGGATAGATATCGTTCATCCAGTCGTCGGTCTGGCCCAGCGAATAGTTCGGATAGCAGCTGCACGGCCAGTGGCAGAGCGGCATCGCCGTTCCGACGCAGGACTTGCAGGGATGGATCGTCTTGCCGAACTCCGAAGTCAAGCGCGACAGATCGAGGATGTCGACGGCAAACCCAAGCTCGGCAAAGACCGGCTCGGCGAGCTCGACCAGACGCCAGGTCTTGGACATCTCGCCGGGACAGGTGTGCTCGCTGCGGGCCGAGCCGTTGATGATCAGGATGCGCGGCGTCTCGTCCGCATCGTCATGGCGTCGCTGCGCCGCCAGGATCTTCGCGCGCGCATCAAGCCAGTCGACGGCGATGTCGTAACCGGGATCGGCGAATCCCGCGCCCGCCTTTCGCGTCAGCGGGGCCTTGCGTGAACCGCTGTAGGCATCCCAGGCCGCGCCGACGATCGCGTCGAGCTCGCGCTGGAGCGGTGCAAAGGCGGGATCGACGAACCGGCTCCGGTAGCGGCGCTCGAACGCCTCGCGCGAGAGCTTGACGGGCGGCATCCCCTTGCGAATGTCGGCTTCCGTCATGCTGGCTCCTCGCGAGGTCGGTACAGTCGACCAACCCGGGGCGCAGCGCGCGGTTCCTCGTCGCTCTCCTCTCGTCGCTCTACTGGCGAACAACTTCCAGCGGCACATCGAATTGCGCGATGCGCTGGTCCAGCCGCCACAGTTCGATGCGGTGCACCAGCACGAGCGAGGCGGCCTCGCGCTTGGCCTGCTCATCATTGTCGCAGACCAGGTTGATGCATCCAAACACATGCCCGTCCGGATCGATCTGGAAAGCGCGGTAGTGCTTGATGCTCCGCATCATCATCCTCCTCGTCTCGGGTAGACGGGTTCGCTCAACCAGTCCGTCAGGTTCGAGGTCACTTCGTTCTGCATGGCGCGCCGAAGCAGCATGTCGCGCTCCTTGCCGGGCGGTAGGCTGCGCGCGCGGTCGCGGGCGGTTTCGGCGAATGCCGCTAATCGCTCCTGGAGCGATTGGGTTTGTTTCCTGCGGTTGCGTTTGGCGGTCATTGTACTTTCACAAAACCCTTTGGATGGAGGGAAATTGGCCCCGGCGGGAGGTCGGCGCCGGGGCCGGAGTTTCGTGCCGGTTGGGGCGGCCCAGACCGGCAGCGTTCGGAGCTTCGGCCGCAACCGCAGGTTCCTGCATTTCAGTAAGTTAACGGTGCGTGATTTTGCGGTGCGAAGGACAGCGGCCGAGCAGCGCCGGACGCGCGCAGCGGGGCGCCATCCGGGCGCGTGCTGCACGTTCACTTCGTCGGCTCCTATTCCGGCGGCACAAGGTGTTGGGCGGGCTGCTCTTCGCGATCGTCGCGAAGAGCCTTGAGCTCCGCACGCAACATCGCACTTTCCATCACCACGCGGCGCACCTCGCGCTTCGCATTTTCAAGCTGATCCGCGACCGCTCTGTGCTGCGCCCGAAGGACGCGGCTTGCTTCGATCGCGCGCTCAGCGCGGGAAAGGAGGACGTCGTTCATGGAGCGAGAGTATAAAAGCTTCGCGACGAAGGCGCCTTTACGTAAGTTACGTAAGTTGCTCAAAACCAGCCGTCCGCTCAAAAACAGCCGCGAACACTAACCTGGATCAAGTACCTCGGAACACCCGATCGGATAGGGGACCAACGACCGTTCCCAGGCGAGAAAGCGCTTAAGCCCGTCGATAGAGTTGCAGATAGCTCGACGAGAACAGCGCCGCGTCCTTGAGCGCATCGAGATCGGTGATGGTCAGCGTGCGATCGCGCAGCACGATCAAGCCGGAGGCACGCAACTCCTGAACCGTGCGGTTGAGATGGACCACCGACAGGCCGGTGGCGTCCGCAAGATCCATTTGCGTCACCGGCATCACGCAGGAATTGCCCTCGACCATGCCGACAGGACGCAGCCGCTCGATGATTTCGCAGAACAGATGGGCCACGCGTTCAAAGGCCACCCGGCGGCCGAGGTTGATGGCCCATTCGCGCTGGATCGCGTTGTTGACGAGCGTCTCGCACCAGAACGCTTCCGCGAGCCCACGGTCGCCCGCCACCAGACTCTCGAACCGCGCGCGCTTGATTTCGGTGTAGACGACCGGCGTCATCGCCGCGATGGAATGATCCATCACCGACAGCAGGAACGCGTGCGCGTCGCAACTCTCGCCGGGAAAGAGAAAATTGACGATCTGGCGCCTGCCGTCCTCGAGCGTCTTGTAGCGGCAGAGCCAGCCCGACAGCACCAGGCGCACGCTGTCGACCGGATCGCCCTCCGAGATCAGATCCTCGCCCGCCCCTGCGCGCTGGATTCCCTCGAGCATTGCGTATTCGAGCGAGGTGCGGGCCTCGGCCGACAACGATCTCAGCACGTTCAGCCGGCGAATGACCGGATCCAGCAGGCTGCGATCTAGCGACAAGGGCATCAGTTGGCTACCGCCGGTGTATGAAACGCGCGCTTGCTGAGGGGAATGGCGATCGTGCATTCCAGTCCCCTCGGATTGAATGCCATCGTGGTCTGCCCCTTGAACTCGAACGCGAGTGTGCGCTCAAGGAGCTCGGTCCCAAATCCCTTGTGCGGCGGCGGCGCAACCGGCGGCCCACCGCGCTCCCGCCACTCGAATACCAGCTCCGCCGGCTCGGTGCCCTGCTCAATGCGCCAGGAAATCTCGATGCGACCCGTCGGCCGGCTCAGGGCGCCATATTTCAGCGCGTTGGTCGCGAGCTCGTGAATGGCAAGCGCGAAGGTTTCCGCGGCCTTGGAGTGAAAACGTACCGTGGGCCCGCTGACACGCACCTGCTCGCCTTCTCTCGCATTATAGGCCAGCAGCTCCTCGACCGCGAGGTATTCGAGATCAACGCCGCCCTCGGGGTCGCGGGTCACCAGCGCCTGGGTACGGGCGAATGCGTTGAGCCGGCCGTCGAGGTGGGAAGCAAACTCCTCGACCGTCGAGCTCGTATCGGCCGTGCGACGCGCGATCGAGCGCACCACGCCGAGCGTGTTGCGGACGCGGTGCTGGAGCTCGGCCAGCAGCAGGCGCTGCCGCTCCTCGGCGCGGGTGATGGCGGTGATGTCGACGAAGGTGATGACGACCCCGGCGATGAAATTGTCGATGCTGCGATAGGGCAGGATGCGCACGATGTAGCGCGTGCCGCCGTCCGGGTCCCTCAGCTCGCGCTCGGCGATGGCGAGCGTGCGCAGCACGCCGCGAATGTCGTCATAGAGCTCCTCGATGGGGATGCGCGCCTTGATATGCGCGATGGGACGGCCCGTGTCGGTTTCGACGAGATGCAGAATTTGCGTGATCGCCGGCGTGAAGTTCATCACCCGCAAATCGTTGTCGAGGAACACGGTCGCAATCTGGGTGCTCTCCAGGAAATTCTCGAGGTCGCTGGTGGCGCGCGTCAATTCCTGGACGCGGTGGGCCAGCTCGCCGTTCACGGTGGTCAGCTCCTCGTTGACCGACTGCAGTTCCTCGCGCGAGGTTTCGAGCTCTTCGTTTGCGGACTGAAGCTCTTCGTTGAGCGACTGGTATTCCTCGTTCGAGGACTTCAGCTCCTCGTTGGTGCTTTCGAGTTCTTCGATGGTCGCCTGAAGGCGCTCCCGCGTCGCCCGCAGCTCGCCTTCGATACGCTCCACATGCTCGGTCTGCACCAGCGCATTGGGCTGGCCCTCTTCGGGATCAATGGCGCGGACCGGGCCTTCCTTGAACAGGACGACGAAATTGCGGTGGCCGCTGCCGCCATCCTGAATCGGCTCCACCGTGATGTCGACGAGAATGCGATGGCCGTTGGCGCCGAGTTGCACCTGCACGACATGGGCGGCCTCGTTGGTCTCCGTCGCGCGACTGAGCACCGCGCGCAGTTCCAGGCGGAGATCGCGGTGGACGAGTTGGAGCAGGTCTAGCGTAGCGACCCCTGCCGTCGGTTCGATGAAGCGGCCGGTGCGCCCGGAAAAATGCAGGACCTGAAAGTTGCCGTCGATGATGACATAGGCCGGCGAGTAGCGTTCCGCGACCCGCTGCGCGCGGCGCTCCAGCCCGACGTCGGGGCGGAACGAGCGCGCCGGCACCACCTCGAGGGTTGCCCTCCCCGCAGCGGTCGTGATTGGAAATTCCGGCGGCAACCGCGTTCCGGTCTCGAGCTTCTTGAAGATGCGGGCGCGGCGGTCGATCGGCACGAACAATTTTGGATGCCGCGTCACGTTCTCGGAATTGCCGAGGAACAGATAGCGATCCGGCAGAAGTGCGAAATGGAATAGCGGGATCACCCGGTTCTGCAGTTCGGCATTGAGATAGATCAGCAGGTTGCGGCAGGAGACGAGATCGAGCTTGGAGAACGGTGCGTCCTTGATCACGTTATGCTGCGAGAAGATGCACATTTCGCGCAGCTCCTTGACCACGCAATAGGTGTCACCCTCGCGCACGAACCAGCGCGCCAGCCGCTCGCTGGTCATGTCCGCCTCGATCTTGGTGCGGTAACGGCCGACGCGCGCGGTCGCCAGCGCCCGCCCGTCGATATCGGTAGCGAAGATCTGAACCTGCGGCGCGGAGTCCATTTTTGCCATGTGCTCGCGCAGGAGGATACCGATCGAATAGGCCTCCTCTCCAGTGGCGCAGCCGAGCACCCAGACGCGAACCTGCTGGCCCGCGGTCTTGCCTTCGAAGATCTTCGGGACGATCTGGCTCTCCAGCACCTCGAATTCGCGCTTGTCGCGGAAGAATTCGGTGACGCCGATCAAGAGATCGTTGAAGAGGTGCTGCACCTCGTCCTGGTCGTTGCGCAGGAAATCGACATAGGCGGAAATATCGGCGATCTGAACCACCTGCATGCGTCGCTGCACGCGGCGCAGAAAGGTATTCTGCTTGTAGCCGTGGAAATCATTGCCGGTCTTGCTGCGCAGGACGTCGGCAATGCGCGACAGCGAGGTCGCCGCAGCGGCCAAGACCTCGTCGAACCCCTGCTTCTCTTCCAGCCGCCGCAGATGACGGGCATAGACCTGGATGTGCTCGGCGATGTCTTCGGCGGTCAGCACGTAGTCGGCGATCGCGGCCGGCGTATCGGCGTCCTTCAGATGATCCGCCTCGTCGCTCGCGCCTTTTTCGGCGATCGCGAGACCACCGTGATCCTTCAGCGTCGCAGTACCCAGCGTGCCATCGCCGCCGATGCCTGACAGGATCACACCGATCGATTGCTCGGCGCGTTCTTCAGCCAGCGACACCAGGAAGCTGTCGATGGTGGCCCGCTCGCCCGGCGCCTGCTCGGCCTCTCGGACTGCGAAGCGCCCGCCACGGATGGTGGTGATCATCGCCGGCGGGCATAGGTAGATCGTGCCGCCCTCGATGGTCTGGCCGTCGCTGATGTCGGCGACCTTGCCGCCGCTGGAATTCTGCACGATCCGGCGCAGCCGGGGTTCATCGAGCGCTTCATGATGTTGAAGCGCCAGCACGACGGCCTGGTCGGCCCCAAGGGTCAACTTGCCAAAGAAGCGTTCGATGCTGCCCAGAGCGGTCGGCGGGGCACCCACCCCGATGATCAGCGGGGAGTTGATCTGGCGCTCTCTTTCGACCGACTGGTCGCCGACTTCATGCATGGTCTTCGGTGGCTCTCATTCAGTGCCGGGACCGGATGCCCGCTCGCCGCAATAGCAGAATTGACGTTATCTCAACAGGTGAAAGGCGGAAATGTCACGCTGCGTTCCATACAGCGAGCGTCGTTGTCAATTCCCGACCACGGGCCCATAGTTGCGTGCGGCAGGAGTCCTATGATGCAAACGTCCGACGAACTCGCGGCCCTGATCAGGCGGGCCGAGGATGCCACCGCGACCGCCCGCCGGCTGCTCCGCGAGAACGATCGTTTGCGCCGCAACGTCGAGCGGCAACTCGACTTCATGTATGAACTCGGCGCAGATTTCGGGCGGCCTGCCGCCCGGATCACTCCGGACCGACTTGCTGCCGAAGGTAGGCAATCCGCTGCTCGATCAGGACACGATGGCGCAGCCATTCGGTCAGGGTCTGCTTCAGGGCCTCCGCCAACCGCTCCGCCAGGGCCGCCTCATGGCTGCCGGCACTGAGTGCACGAATCCGATCCTCCTGGTCTCGGATGCGCTGCCAACCCTCATCGATATCACGATCGGCCTTGATCAGATGGCGGCGCTCGGTATCGAGCTGCTCGGTCCATTCGGCGAGGGAAATGTTCATGGCGACCCTCAAGCCTCCCGGTTGCGAACCGGAGGATCGAGCGACTTTAGCACAACCCGCCGTATCATGTCGGCATATTCGCGATATTCGGCAGCCCGCGCCTGGTACATCTCGGCAACCGCGGGCCGGCCACTGCGCCGGCCGTCAGCGGCCATGCGCTGTACTAGCTCCGCCCGCTCCTCGATGATACGCAGCGCGACCCGCAGGGCTTCATCCACTTGCCCTTCCTGCTCCTTGGCGAGGATGTCGGCGGTGTAGGCGTGACCGACCTGGCAACGGAAGCGCATCGGGTGCGCTTCCTTAATCTCGGACAGCACCCCCCCGCAGGCCGGACAGGTCAGCGCAACCGGATCAGCCACCGAGATGAGCTTGTCACTGCCGATCCGCTCGCCGGCCGCGATCTCGACCTCGAGCCGGATCTCCGGCGGGATCGGCAGCGCGGCGCCGGCAACTTCCCTGGTGAGATCGGACAGGACATCACCCATTCCGGCGCCTGGGACGCAAAGATCGATGATGGAGGCCTCCAGGGCGCTCCTTGGCATCTCATCGGCGATGGCGTCCGAGGGGTCCTGAACCACGGATATCCCGCCGCAACGCTTGATCGCGTTGAGACCGGCCGCACCGTCGGACAACAGGCCGCTGAGCAGCACGCCGATCACGCGCGGGCCGTAATTGATGGCGGCCGAGCGAAACAAGGCGTCGATGGCCGGCCGCACCATGTTCTCGCGCGGACCGCGCCCGAGGAACACGCGATCCTCGGACAGCAGCAGATGATGGTCGGGTGCGGCCAGGTAAACCTGGCCGGGCTCGATCTTCATGCCGTTTTCGGCCTGCCGGACCGGGAGCGGGCCGGCGCTGCTGGCGACCGTCGAGAGAATGCCGATGCCTTGCGCCGGGATGTGCAGCACGATGAACACCGCCGCGGGCAGATCCGGCGGCAGGCGGCCCAGGATCTGCTTCAGCGGTGCGGTCGCGCCGGCCGAGCCACCTATGACGATGATGTCGCGGTTGCTCATGGAACCCACTTTCGGTTGTAACGTTTGTACCAAGGCGGGTCACCGCCCTATGTTCCTACGGTCCGGAAAGGAAGGCATGGGAGGCGTCATGGTGATATCGCCCACGTCGTCAGATCCGCTGCCGCCGCTCAGCGGGCGGCGGATCTTCGTTGTCGAGGACGAATATTTTCTCGCCGATGACATTGGCAAGGCATGTCGCGCGCTCGGCGCAGACGTCGCGGGCCCCGTCGGCGATCTCGCGGACGCACTCAGGATCCTGCACGACGGCAGCATCCTGGATGCCGCCGTGCTCGACGTGAACATCCGCAGCGAGATGATCTTTCCTGTCGCGCGCGAACTGAAGGCACGGAACATACCGTTCCTCTTCACGACCGGATACGACAAGGTCACGATCAGTCCGGAATTCCACGACGTGTTGATCCTGGAGAAACCGATCGATCTGCCGGCGATGGCCCACAGGCTGGCCGCACTGATCGCCGATCCGCAGGGGTGAGCCGAACGGCGATCAGAACAGATGCGCGAAAGCGAGCCAAGCGGTCACCGCCAGGCACAGGAGCACCGCAGCATAGGGCAACGCGATCCGCAAACAGCAGCCCTCCCCGCCATTAGCCCATCATCATCCAGACGATCGCCGCCATCATCACCAGAAAACCCGTGATTGCCGTTGCGATAAAGGCCTGTTCGACGCGATCCATCGGCATCACAGCCCCCTTCTCCAGCCCAACCAATCTGGCGGACTGGCAAGCCACGCGCATTAGGCTATGTGAATCGGATTCCTCCTTTGTCGATCCGCGGGAGCGGCGGGGCCCTCAGCCTAGATTGCGACGGCATCGTTCTACGACTTCGCCGTGCCCGGCTCCGCCATCTTGCGATGCTGCTTGGCCAACATCTCGTTGGGCGTGACGTTGGCGATCGTGGTCTGGATCTTGTTCTTCATTCCGGTCACGATGTCGGACTCGCCGCGCAACATGGCGTCGAAGCCGGCCTTCGCGACGTCGTAGGCGCTGTCCTTCGGCTCGGTGCCGACCTTCGTGTCCATCATGTCGGCGCGGCGAAAGAACTCGGTTTCCGTGGCGCCCGGCATCAGGCAGGTGACGGTGACGCCGCTGTCGCGCAGCTCCTCGCGGAGCGCGAACGAGAATGAATCGAGGAATGCCTTGCTGGCGTTGTAGACCGCCTGGAAGCTGCCCGGCGTGAATCCAGCGATCGAGCCCGTGATCAGGATACGGCCCGAATTGCGGCGAAGCATCTCGTTGCCGGCGCGATGGATCAGATACAGCGTGCCGGTGATGTTGGTGTCGACAAGGTGCTTGATCCTGGCAAAATCCTGGTCAAGGAAGGCCTTACCGAGGCCGACGCCGGCATTGGCCAGCAGCGCGTCGATCGGCCGGTCGCCGACCGCGGCGCAGAGCTTGTCGACGCCTTCGGTGGTGGCGAGATCGGCCTCGACCGCCTCGACGCTGGTGCCGAGCCTGCGGAGATCCACGGCCACCCTCTCGATCTCGGGCTCATCGGCAGCGATGACAAGGTTGAAGCCTCCTTGGGCACAACATCTGGCGAGTTCCAGGCCGATGCCGGTGGAGGCGCCGGTAACGACTGCAAGTTGGTTCGCGGCCATGAGCGTATCCTTCGCTAGTCCTTGAGTGGGATTGATGACGCTCCAATCACCGCGGTGGCCGCTCGTTCCTATCGGGACGCACTCTGGTGCGGCGCAAAGATTCTGTACCGTGCGATAGCAACCATCGTTCGCTGTTCGACTTGGATGCCTCGTAGCTCGCGGGAGGACAGAGATGAAGGCGCTGGTTTGGCACGGCAAGGAAGACATTCGCTGCGACACCGTCACCGATCCCGAGATTCAGGATCCGCGCGACGCGATCATTAAAGTCACGAGCTGTGCCATCTGCGGTTCGGACCTGCACCTCTTTCACAACTACATACCGGGCATGCTGCCCGGCGACATCATGGGCCACGAGACCATGGGCGAAGTGGTCGAGGTCGGCTCGGGGGTTGATGGCAAGCTGAAGAAGGGCGACCGCATCGTCGTGCCCTTCACGATCATTTGCGGCGAATGCGACCAGTGCAAGCGCGGCAATTTCTCCGTCTGCGAGACCACCAACCGCAAGCGCCATCTCGCTGAAAAGGTGTTCGGTCATTCCGGCGCCGGCCTGTTCGGCTATACGCATCTGACCGGCGGCTATCCCGGCGGCCAGGCCGAATATCTGCGCGTGCCCTTTGCCGACGCCACCCACATCAAGGTGCCCGCCCGAATTCCCGACGAGCAATTGCTGTTCCTCAGCGACATCTTCCCGACCGGCTGGCAGGCCGCCGTGCAATGCGACATCGAGCCGACCGACACGGTCGCGATCTGGGGCTGCGGTCCGGTGGGGCAGATGGCGATCCGCAGCGCCATCCTGCTCGGCGCCAACCAGGTTATCGCGATCGACTGCCTGCCTGAACGGCTCAGCATGGCCGAAGCCGGCGGCGCGACCACTATCAATTTCGAGAACGAAAGCGTCCTGGAGCGGCTCGAGGAGCTCACCGACGGCAGAGGCCCCGAGAAATGCATCGATTGCGTCGGGATGGAGTCGCATGTGATGGCCTCCCTGCCCGACACGCTGCTCGACCGCGCCAAGCAGATGGTGATGGTGGAGAGCGACCGGCCGCATGTGCTGCGCGAGATGATCTATGTCTGCCGTCCCGGCGGCATCCTTTCGGTCGCGGGCGTGTACAGCGGATTCTCCGACATGCTTCCGATGGGCGCCTTCATGAACAAGGGCCTGACGATGCGCACCGGCCAGACCCACGTCAACCGCTGGACCGACGACCTGCTCCATCGCATCGAGGAAGGCCAGATTGATCCGTCCTTCGTCATCACCCACACCGTCCCGCTTAGCCAAGGTCCCGAGATGTATCAGGTGTTTCGCGACAAGCGCGACTCCTGCGTCAAGGTCGTGCTGAAGCCCTGAGGAGCAAGATACATGTTTCATTTCTCCAACATCGTTCGCACCAAGGGCGATCCGAAGATCGTCGAAGGCGGCCCGAGCCTGAAGCGCCCCGAAGACCAGCTCGCCCGCGCGCTCGGCTGGTTTAGCATCGGCCTCGGCGTCGTCGAATTCTTCGCGCCACGGCGGGTCACGGAAACGCTGGGAATGGAAGGCCATGAGACGCTGGTCCGCGCCTTCGGCGTGCGCGAGATCCTGGCCGGGATCACGACGCTCTCGGTCGAGAAGAACGCCGGCCTGTGGGCCCGCGTCGGCGGCGACGGCCTCGATGCCGCCGCGCTGCTTTCCGGGTTGACCGCGGATAATCCCAAAAAGGGCAATATCGCGCTGGCGCTGCTGATGGTCGGCGGAATCGCGATCCTCGACTACCGCGCCGCGCAGGACACCAAGCCGCGGCGGCCGCCGCGCGACGCCCGGCGCAAGCTGTATCCGAACCGCAGCGGCTTTCCCAAGGGCATCGAGAGCGCCCGGACCGCGGCAAAACAGATCGCGGCGCACGCCACGGCGGGACGGACCTGAAGACGCACGACGAGGTGATGCAAGGCAATGAGCGACGAGTCCCGTGATGAAGGTGCCTGGTGGAAATCCGCCGTCATCTACGAAATCGCACTGATCTCGTTCCAGGACTCGGACCGTGACGGCAATGGCGACCTCGCCGGTCTGACATCGCGCATCGACTATCTGAAATGGCTCGGCGTCGACGCGGTGTGGCTGACGCCGATCTACAAGAGCCCCTTCCGCGACCTCGGCTACGACATCTCCGACTACTGCTCCATCGACCCGGCGTTCGGTAGCCTCGATGCGTTCGACCGCCTGCTCAGGGCCCTGCACGCAGCAGAGATCCGCGTGATCCTCGATCTCGTGCCCAACCATACTGCGAACGATCACGCATGGTTCGTCGAGAGCAGCAGCTCGCGGAACAGCGCGAAAGCCGATTGGTACATCTGGGCCGACGGGGCCGAGAACGGCGGCCCGCCCAACAACTGGCTGAGCCGCTTCGGCGGCAGCGGCTGGGAATGGTGCGAGGCGCGGCGGCAATATTACTACCATTCCTTCCTGGTCGAGCAGCCCGATCTGAACTGGCGCAACCCGCAGCTGCGCGCCGCGATCGCCGATGTCATGCGCTTCTGGCTCGATCGCGGCGTCGACGGCTTTCGCGTCGATGCCAGCGCCGTCCTGATCAAGGACGCGCTCCTGCGCGACAATCCGCCGAACCCCCGAGCGAAAGGCAAGCCGCCGCCGCAGCGCCAGACGCCGGTCTTTACCGACGATCGGCCGGAGACGATGGACTGCATCGAATTCATCCGCGAGGTGATCGACGGCTATCCGGGGCGGATGTTGTGCGGCGAAGTCCAGGGCAAGACCGACCGCATCGGACACTTCTACGGCAACGACCGGCCGCGCCTGCATCTGCCGCTCAATTTCGCACTGCTGGACTCGCAATGGGACGCACTGTCGCTGCAAGCGACGATCGACGCGTATTTCAACGCCATCCCGGATCATGCATGGCCGGTTTGGGTTGTCGGTGGTCACGACAAGCAGCGGATTGCGAGCAAAATCGGCGACGCGCAGATGCGGGTGCTGGCGATGCTGCTGATGACGCTGCGGGGAACGCCGTTCTTCTTCATGGGCGACGAGATCGGCCGCAAGCGCGTTCCCATTCCGTCAGACCGCGTCCGCGACCCCTTCGAGAAGCTCGTGCGGGGCTACGGCCTTTGCCGCGATCCGGAACGCGCGCCGATGCGTTGGGACGACAGCACCAACGGCGGCTTCACCACCGGCAATCCGTGGCTGCCGCTGGAGCCGCCTGACGGCGCCGCCAACGTGGCCGGGCAGCGGCGCGACCCGCGTTCGATCCTGGCGCTGTTTCGCGCGCTGATGATGTTGCGCCGCGAGCACGCGTGCCTGCACCACGGCGGTTACGAGCCGCTACGCGCGCAGAACGACGTGCTTGCCTACAGGCGGACGGGTGACGGCAGCGACATTCTGGTCGCGCTCAACATCGCCGCCGAGCCGCGGAAATGGCATTGGCAAGGTCGCGGCCGCTTGCTGATGTCGACGCATCTGGACCTGCCGTCCGAGCCGCTGCCGGGTGCCACCATCCTGCTCCGCGGCAATGAAGGCGTGATCATCGCGATCGAGCCACGGTGAGGCCGAGGAACCATCCGCGCGGCAGGGAGTCTCATCAACGCTTCCGACGTCCCCCCTGCCGGAGGCAGAGTAGACCAAACCGCGGCCCCGGCGCTCACCCCCTTCAAGCGCCGGGGTAGCGGCGTGAGCCTGGAGGCGGACCATGAGCAAGACCAAGGGCCTCGGTCAGCGGATCGCTGGCAAGACGAAGCAGGCCATCGGTGAAATCGTCGGGGATCAGGATCTCCATGAGGAAGGCAGGGAGCAAGCGGGGCGCGGCCGGGACGAACAGAGCAAGCCGAGCGAGCTCAATCCGTTGAAGAAACTCAATCAGCTGACGTGAACGCCGCCGCGCCGTCCGCCATTTCCAGTTCAATTCGCCCCGGTGATGAAGCCGCCTCACGGCGGCGCTCCCGCTGGATCGCCGCTGCCCAACTCGGCCTGATCAGCAGCACCTTCTCGACCATCGTCAGCCAGCTCTTCGCCGCGCGCATCGGACGCGATGCCGCCGTCGACTGGATGACGGTCGCCGCCATTCCCGCGCGCGATTGGGCGATCAGCGCAGAGCCGTCGTGGAGCGCGATCCTTGCCGGGATCGCCTTCCACCAATGGGCGGACTTCTCCTGGGCGCTGGTGTTCTTCGGTGTGCTCGGACGCTGGACCGCCGACCTGCGGCCGCTCACGATCCTGCTGCTCGCCCTGCCATGGGCCGTGTTCTCGTCAAGCATGGAATGGTTCGTGCTGGTGCCGCTGTTTCCGTTCTGGCAGCCGCTGTTCACGCTGCAGCAGCCGTACTGGATCGGCCTGCTCGTCCACAGCTCCTCGGCCGTGATGTACCCCCTGTTCGCCAGGCTGCGCTGGACGGGGGGAGCTGCACCCGCGCGCGATGTTCGCTTCACCAATGCCTGGATCACCGGCGCGCTGGCCTTGATCGCGCTGCTCGGCGCGACCGCGTTGTTCGGCAGCCATGGTTACGAGCCGCTATGGATGGGCCACGACAGAGACGCGGACCAGACTTACATCCGTCACATGACCGCGCATCACGCCCAGGGCATCGCGCTGGCGCGGAGCGCCGCGGAGCGCGCGCAGGACCCGCATCTGCGAAAGCTGGCGATGCTGATGGTCGCAAGCCAGACGGGCGAGAACCGGATTTTCGAGACCTGGTGGCTGAGCTGGTTCGACACCGAGATGCCCGATTGCAGCTCGGACGAACGTGCCGCCATGCCGGGCTTCCTGACGCAGGCCGAGATGCGGCAGGTCAAGGCCGCGCCGGCGGATCAATTCGACACGCTGTTCGTCGAGACGATGAGCAAGCATCACGCCGGCGCGGTCAGGATGGCCGACCAGATGTGGCATAGCGCCGGCGATCTGCGCCTGCGTGTGATGGCCCACGCCATCCGCCACGAGCAGCAGGGGGAGATCGCGCTCATGCACCGCGCGATCGGCATTGCTGCCGTCACCACGGCGTTCCGCAACATGCTCGGCGACAACGTCAATTGAGTAGATTGCACCCTACTCGCGCCAGAACTCCGCCAATTCCTCGGCGGTCATCAGATCGACCTGTCCATGAAAGCGGGTGCGATACATCGTCATGAGCGCATCGTGGCCGACATCGGACGAGCTGCACAGCGCATCCTCGACGATGACGACCCTGAAGCCGAGATCGACGGCGCTCAGGACCGTCGAGAGCACGCAGACGTCCGTCTCTGCCCCGGTGATGATGACCGTGCGGACTCCCTTGTCCACCAGCAGGCTCGCGAGGCCGGGATTGCTGAACGCCGAATAGGCCGGCTTGTCGATGGCGGCCGCCGGAGGAACGAAGCGGCTCAGGGCCGGCACGAGTTCGAGACCAGATGGCGGAAGATGCTTGCGGGTCGCCTCGCGCCAGCGACGAAAATAGCTCTGCCACTGTCCGGGCCGATCTTCCGGATCTTCGGGCGTGATGAATCGCGTGAAGATCGTTCTGGCCTGATGGCGCGAAACGATCGAGGCGATCGTCGGCAATACTCTCGCCATCCATGGCGTCGCCCAGAGACCGCCGGGAGCGAAGATGTTCTGCATGTCGATGCACAAGTGAACGGCGTCGCTGATGCCGGTCACTTCCGACGCGCTGTCTCTCATCGTCCTTCACTCCTGTGGGCGCGATCGACGGCGTTCACGACGCCGAGATCGGAGCCTCTCCGCCCTCGACGATCTCTGGAAGGATGTCCTTGAACAGACGCACCGGAATGGATTTCGCAGCAGGGACCTTGCTGCCCTCCGCCTGATGCCAGAGCGGAATGAGCACGTTGCATTCGGGATAATAGGCCGCAATGCTCCTGCGCGGGATGCCATAGGGGACGATTTGGAGCTCGCTCAAGCTGCGCGTGACGCCATCGCCCGCCTCCGTCACCAGCGTGACGGTATCTCCCGATTTTAGCCCGTCTTCCTCCATGTCAGCGGGATTAATGAACACGACGTAGCGGCCGCCCTCGATGCCGCGAAAGCGATCGCCTTCGGCGTAGATCGTCGTATTGAACTGCCCGTCCGCGCGCAGTGTCATCAGCTCATAGATGCCGTCGGTCTCGCGGGGTGGCGCGAAGGCCGACTTTGGAACGGTGAAGTTCGCCTTGCCGTTCGGGGTCTTCCACTTCCGCTCGCGCGCCGCGAGCGGCCGCGCAAAACCGCCGGGTTCGAACATGCGCGCATTGAAGTCCTTGAACTGGTCGGGATAAGTGCGCTCGATGGCGTCCCGAACCCGCGAATAGTCGGCGACCCAGGCGTCCCAATCGATCTTGGGGTTGGGCTTCAACGTTGCCTTTGCCAGGGCGGCGACGATCGCCGGCTCCGACAGGAGATGGTCGGCCACCGGCTTGCGCTGGCCGCGCGATCCGTGAATGCAGGTGGTGGAATCCTCCATCGACACCGCTTGTGCGCCGCTGGCCTGCCGGTCGATCTCGATCCGGCCGAGGCACGGCAGCAGATAAGTGACCTCGCCCGGCACGAGGTGGGTCCGGTTGAGCTTGGTCGCGATCTGCACCGATAGGCGCAGGCCGGACCAGGCGGGCTCCATCAGGGACCGCTCGGGAACGGCGCGCAGGAAATTGCCGCCGAGGCTGACGAAGCCGCGAACGTCGCCTTTCAGAATGCCCTGGCAGGCGTCGACGGTGGACAGTCCCTCCCACCGCGGCGGCTCGAAACCGTAGAGCTCCGCAAGCTTGTCCAGCGGCACCAGCTTGGTCTTCTCGGAGATCCCGACGGTGCGCTGGCCCTGCACGTTGGAGTGGCCCCGGATCGGCGAAATGCCCGCGCCGGGCTTGCCGATATTGCCGCGGAGCAGCAGCAGGTTGACGATCATCTTGTTCGTCTCGACGCCGTGCTTGTGCTGGGTGATGCCCATGCCGTAATTGGCGATCACGGCCTTGGCCTCCATATAAGTGTTCGCGGCCTCGCGCAGGGCACCGCGCGAAAGCCCGGAGGCCCGTTCGATCTCCTCCCAATCCTGTGCACGGCAGAATTCGGCGAACTCCTCGAAGCCGACCGTGTGCTGCCGGATGAATTCGGCATCCACCACGCGCGCAGTTTCATTTTCCCGAGCGAGGTCGTCCGCCTCGATCACCCATTTGCAAATCCCGACGATCGCCGCCGCGTCGCCGCCGACACGCACCTGATAATATTGCGAGCTGATGCGCGTGCCGCCTGCGATCATCTGGACGGGATTTTGCGGAT
Organism: Bradyrhizobium sp. 76; assembly: GCF_023073025.1. Lineage (NCBI taxonomy): Bacteria > Pseudomonadati > Pseudomonadota > Alphaproteobacteria > Hyphomicrobiales > Nitrobacteraceae > Bradyrhizobium > Bradyrhizobium sp. 76. The sequence continues at coordinate 224,990 of NZ_JADPIS010000015.1, read as the reverse complement.
TGACGAAACGCTCCAGGCCGCGCTCGCGCAGCGGATTGAACGTTATGATCGGCACGCCGCGCTGCGCCGCCTCCTGGAGCGGATGCAGCATGCGCGGCGCATTGGTGGTGGTGTTATGGCCGAAGAAGAAGATGCAATCGGTGATCTCGAAATCCTCCAGCAGCACCGTGCCGACCGGAACTCCGATCACCTCCGGCAGCGCCACCGACGTCGTCTCGTGGCACATGTTCGAGCTGTCGGGGAAATTGTTGGTGCCGTACATGCGGCCGAACAATTGGTACATGTAGCTGGTTTCGAGCGAGGCACGTCCGGACGTGTACATCACGACGGAACGGGGATCGAGCCGGTTCAGCTCGGCGCCGATATCCGCAAAGGCCTCGTCCCAGTCGACCGCTAGATATTTGTCGCTTGCCAGGTCGTAACGCATCGGCGTCGTCAGGCGCCCCTGCTCCTCCAGTTGATGATCGGACCAGGTTCGTAGTGCAGTCAGCGTATGTTGCGCAAAGAACTCCGGTCTCGCGGTCTTGCGAGTAATCTCCCAGGCGGTCGCCTTGGCACCGTTCTCGCAGAACTCGAATGGACGTGGCTTGGCCGGCTTGGCCCAGGAGCAGCTCACGCACATGAATCCGTCGGGCTTGTTCTGCTTGAGCAGGATCTCGCTGCCGAGAATGGCGACCTCTTCCTGCGTCAGGATGCTTGCAACGGCTTTAAGTGAGCCCCAGCCGCCTGCCGGCGCATCATTGTTCTCGACCTTTGCCTTTTGCCGCATGGCGTTTCCTTCAATCGCAAGCCCTGCACGCAGAACCCGAGATGGGATGGCAAGTTCCAACCGTTCGGAACCTTGCTCCGGTTCGTGCGTCGATGAATTGACGTAGGACGAACACCCATGCACGGCTCTCGATCCGGCGCACACGATCGCGCATCCATGCCCACGCCATCCGTGAGAATGCCCCGGCTCACGTCGAGCGGGACGCACGATGAGCGGATGCTGGCCGAGGAATGTCCCGTGGCACTCGTCTACGACGGAACGACCGTCGCCGTCGTGATGGCAACTCCCGCCGATCTGACCGACCTTGCTGTGGGATTCAGTCTGACCGAAGGGATCATCGGCGACATCGGCGAGATCGAGGAGCTCACGGTCGTTCCCGGTCCCGACGGGATCGAACTGCGGCTATGGCTGCGACCGAATGCCGGGCGACGGCTGAAGGAGCGACGGCGACATCTGGTCGGGCCGACGGGTTGCGGCCTGTGCGGCATCGACAGCCTGCGCGAAGCCGGCCGTATCGCTCAGTGCGTCGAGCAACCGGCGGGCCTCACGCCGGAGCAGATCAGCACGGCCATCGCGGCCCTCACCGAGTCACAGATCCTCAACCACAAGACACGCGCCGCTCACGCCGCGGGTTTTTTCCGGCCAGGCAGCAAGACCATGATGGTGCGCGAGGACGTGGGGCGCCACAACGCCCTCGACAAGCTTGCCGGCGCTCTCGCCATCGAAGGTGCATCCGGCGGCGCCGGCGCCGTCATCCTCACCAGCCGGCTATCGGTCGAGATGGTGCAAAAAACCGCCGCGATGGGCGCCGGCATCGTCGTCGCCATGTCTGCACCGACTGCGCTTGCGGTCCGAACGGCGGAGGCCAGTGGCATTACGCTTGTCGGGATCGCACGGGGCGACGAATTCGAGATCTTCAGCCATCCGGCGCGGGTGTTCATGCCCGCGGCCACCCAGATCGAGCCGGAGTTTCGACCGCAGGCAAACTAAGGGAACCCGGGCATGAGGGATAGCGAACTTCGTCGCGCTCACCTTGCTCGACATATGTCGATGGTGGAATCGGCTTGCGGTGCTTCCTCACGAAGCGTAATTTTCAACTCTACGTAGCTCATTCGAAAGCATCTATCGGGTTCGGCCAAGCGGGAGACAGCAATGGCGGATGTCCCATGGCACCTTTCCGGTGACTATTTCGAGAATTGCAATTGCAGCATCGTGTGCCCCTGCCTGGTGTCGGCGGCGCCGCCGTTGACCGCGCGACCGACCGAGGGCTTCTGCAACGTACCGCTGATCTTCCACATCGAGACCGGCCGCTATGGCGAGATCGCGCTCGATGACCTGAATGTGCTCGTCATCCTCCACGCACCTGGGGTCATGGCAGACGGAGACTGGTCGGTGGCCGCCTATATCGATCAGCGCGCCAACGATGACCAGACCCAGGCCCTGGCTGCAATCTTCACCGGCGGTGCCGGCGGTCCCATGGCCGCGTTCGCGCCACTGATCAGCAAGAACCTGGGGGTGCGCAAGGTCCCGATCACGTTCCAAATCGACGGCAAGACGCGGTCCGCGGAAATCCCCGGCGTCCTGCACATGTCCGTCGATCCGCTACCGACCATGCATCCGAGCGGCGAGATGTGGGTGAACATCGGCCATCCGGTCAGCCCCGACGCCATGGTGATGGCGGTCGGTGCTGCCGGCAATACCTTCAGCGATCATGGCATGCGCTGGGATAATTCCGGCAGGAACGGCCTCTATGCGCCGATCCGCTGGTCGAACCAGGCGTGATGTAAACTCCAGATACCGGCCTGCATCGGTGGCCGGCAACATCGATCGCACAACATCGATCGCAAATGACGGACAGCCCCTTGGAAGCCGTGCTGCGGCGCGATCGCTGGATCGTCGGCGGCGCGATCGTCCTCATGGTCGCGCTGGCGTGGAGCTATGTGCTCTGGCTCGCCAACGACATGGACATGGGCGGCATGGACATGACCGAGTTCCGCATGATCCCGGCTGGGATCGGAATCATGCTGCCAGCCGAAGAGCCGTGGCGAACAATCGAGTTCGCCTATGTGTTCCTGATGTGGGCGGTGATGATGGTCGGAATGATGGCCCCCTCGGCCGCGCCCATGATCCTGATGTACGCCCGTGTAGGTCGACAGGGCAAAGCGCAAGGCAAACTATTCGCAGCGACCGGCTGGTTTGCCGCCGGCTATCTCCTGGCCTGGTGCGGCTTTTCGCTGGCAGCCACCCTGCTCCAATGGGCGATCGAGCGGGCTGCCCTGCTGGATTCCCGGATGGCGATCGCGAGCAACCTGCTCGGCGGCATCGTGCTGATCGCGGCGGGCGCCTATCAATGGACACGGCTCAAAGACATCTGCCTCGCCCAATGCCAGTCGCCGTTTCTGTTCCTGATGCGCCACGGCGGCTTTCGCAGCGACCTGCGGGGTTGCGTGCTGCTGGGCTTTCGGCATGGAGGTTATTGTGTCGGCTGCTGCTGGGTATTGATGGCGCTGTTGTTCGTGGGCGGCGTGATGAACGTGCTCTGGATTGCGCTTTTGTCGTTGCTTGTACTTTTGGAGAAAGTCACGCCGGTGGGACGCTGGATCGCGCGCGCTGCCGGCATTGCCTGTGTGGCCGCGGGCGCGTGGCTCCTGCTGACCTTGCCGAAGTGATTGCGAGGCGCGGACGACGATCGCGCCGACTCTCGGCCGCGAGATCGAACATCGAAGACTGGGGGAGGCCCCGTTCCAGGATTCGCAGCGCGAACACGGCGGGCACCGCAAATCGCGAAACAATCTTTCGCGTGTCTGTTTGCTTGGTGCGCTCGGAGGGACTCGAACCCCCACGATTTTACTCACTGCCACCTCAAGGCAGCGCGTCTACCAATTCCGCCACGAGCGCTTTTGGGGATGCCGGCTTGAGGCTTGAAGGCCAACCGGATCAACGGCGCCGATCTAACAAATCCATCAGAGGGGTACAAGCCTCCAAAGGCCCTGAATTCCACAAGCTTGGCAGGAAAGTTCCGGCTCTTCGCGCCGGGATCGGCCTTTTCCGCCTGCCCAGGCGGCTGCGCGTGCCCGGGCCGCTACCGCGTGCCCAGGCCGCTACCGCGTGCCCGGGATACGGGGCAGCATCTGCTTGACCTCGACCGCGATCCGGTTGCGGTCGACCAGCACGACGCCGGAGGCGACGGGCAAATTATTGGCCAAAACCTTGACCTCGTCGGCCTCGGTTGCGTCCAGCTCGATGATGGCGCCGCGGGAAAGACGTAATACTTGATGGATCGGCATGGTTGTCGTCCCGAGGACGACCATGAGATCCACGGTGACTTTGTCGAGAGTAGGCACTTCAGCACCACCGCAACTTGGGACTAGGACTAGGGACTTGGTATTTGCGCCTGGGATCATCACCCGGTTATGGTTAGCCAATGGTTAATTCACCCCAAAACCCCCGCCAAGAGCTCGATTTGACGGCGTTTTCCGCCTCCTCCGGCGAGCCCGTGGAGTGGCGGATTTCGGACGCGCCCGTGCCCTATCCGGAGGCCGTGGCCGAAATGGAAGCGCGCGTCGCGGCGATTGCGGCGGGTGAAGCTCCGGAGCTGGTCTGGCTGCTGGAGCACCCCCCGCTCTACACGTCCGGCACCTCGGGCAAGGAATCAGACCTGCTCGATGCCCGATTCCCGACCTTTGCCACCGGGCGGGGCGGCCAGCTCACCTATCACGGGCCCGGCCAGCGCGTGGCCTATGTCATGCTCGACCTGAAGCGCCGCCGGCCGGATGTCCGGGCCTATGTCGCGAGCCTGGAAGAGTTGATTCTGCGGACGCTCGCCGCGTTCAATATCCATGGCGAGCGGCGCGAGGACCGGGTCGGCGTCTGGGTCAAGCGGCCCGATAAGGGACCCGAGCACGAGGACAAGATCGCGGCGATCGGCGTCCGGCTGAAGCGCTGGGTCTCGTTCCATGGCATCGCCATCAATGTCGAGCCGGAGCTGTCGCATTTCGACGGCATCGTGCCCTGCGGCGTCGCCGATCCCCGCTACGGCGTCACCTCGCTGGTCGACCTCGGCCAGCTCGTGACGATGAGCGATGTCGACGTGGCGCTTCGGCAAGCCTTCGAGGAGCTGTTCGGGCCGACCCAGGCGCTGATGCCGGAAGCGGCGGCCTAACTTCCGGTCTCCCTCATTCTCCGCAAACCCGGAATCAGCTACGCTTGATCTCGGTGTCGCCCACGCCTCCCCCCTCCGCCGGGAAAGTACATTTCATACCGGGCGAATTGATCATCGGACCGACTGTTCGAGCGCCAGGCATAAGGAGGGGTTGCGTTTCAGCTCGCAATGGGAGGTTTTTGCGATGAGACTGTCTGCACCCATTTATCATCTGAAGCGAAGAGCGAAGCGCCTGTCCCGCGAGGAAGGCATTCCGCTGCACGATGCGCTCGACCGCATCGCCGCGACGGAAGGCTTTTCCGCATGGAGCATGCTCGCGGCGAAAGCTGCCGCAGCGACGCCGGCCAACCGGCTTTTCCCGCAATTCCAACCGGGGGACCTGGTGCTGGTTGGCGCGCGTCCCGGCCAGGGCAAGACCCTGATGAGCCTGGAGCTTGCCGTGGAGGCGATGCGGTCAGGCCATCGCGCCGCGTTCTTCTCGCTGGAATACACCGAGAAAGACGTCTTCGATCGCTTTCGGGCGATCGGCGTGGACCTGGCGCAATTCGAAAAACTCTTCGAGGTCGATTGCTCCGACGCCATCAGTGCCGACCACGTCGTCAAGCAGATGGCCGCAGCACCGCGCGGCACCGTCGTGGTGATCGACTATCTGCAACTGCTCGACCAGCGGCGGGAAAATCCCGACCTTTCCGTTCAGGTGCGCGCGTTGAAATCATTCGCGCGCGACAAGGGATTGATTGTCGTCTTCATCTCGCAGATCGACCGTTCCTATGATCCCTCGCTCAAGCCCTGCCCTGACCTGGACGATGTCAGGCTGCCGAACCCGCTCGACCTGAAGCTGTTCGACAAGACCTGTTTCCTGAACAAGGACGAAGTTCAGTTTCGCATAGCGAGCTGACGATCAGGAGGCTCAACCGGTTCAGGCCGCCGGTTCAGGCCGCGGGTGAGATCGTTCACCCGCGGTCCACGGTTTCACGCCTTCTCCGGCGAAACCTCGAGCTTGCCGGCGACGTAGCGCCGCTCCTGGGTCAGGCCGCCAAAGCCGTAGGCATCGCCCTTGACCTCGTCGACATGCAGATAGGTCTCGTGATGCAGCGGGCCCAGGATCCCGGCCATGCGCTGGAACATCGCGGCGAGATAGGCGGCCTTCTCGTCCTTGGTGTTGGTGCCTTCGCTGACGTGGATGTCGATCCAGTAGCTCGCGAGCTTTTGCTCTGCGAGCGACTTGCCACCGGCGAACCAGTCGGCCGCCTCCACCGACTTCACGATGATGGCCGTGACCTCAGGATCCTTGTGCAGGATTTTTGCGGTGAGCTCGGACACGGCGCTCGCGATGTCGGCCTTCAGCAAGGGCGACTGGCGGGAGGTGGTGTAGGACACGGTGATCAGCGGCATGGTCGTTCTCCTCGGATGTCGCGCAGGTGTTGCGCGGCGTTGGTGAGAAGCTAGACCCGCCCTCGACATTTTGGTATCTTATCTCTGTTGATACCAGTGATAAGAGATAATAATGACAGCAACGCTCGACATCGCCACCGTCCAGGCCTTCCTGCTGGTTGCCGACCTCCAGAGCTTTACGCGGACCGCCGAAGCGCTTGGCACGACCCAGGCGGCCGTCAGCCTCAAGCTGCAACGGCTGGAGACGCTGCTGGGAAAACGTCTCGTCGAGCGCTCGCCGCGCGCGGTCCGTCTTACCGCGGATGGCGCAGCGTTCCTCGAGCGCGCCCGCGCGCTCATCGCGGCGCATGATTGCGCGCTGTCGGGCGAGGGGTCAGTCGCGCAGTCGCTCTCGCTCGGCATCTCCGACCATGCCGCGGGCCCGGAGTTGGTACCGCTGCTCGAACGCCTGCATGCGATGTCCTCGAACCTCACGCTCGCCGTCACCATCGGCTTCTCCCGCGAGATGCAGGAGGCCTATGATTCGGGCCAACTGGATGCGGTGATCGTGCGCCAGGAAGGCAGCCGGCGCGGCGGCGAGAAGCTGGCCGAGGACGAGTTCGGCTGGTTCGCGTCACGACGCTTCACAGTGCCAAAGGGGCAGCCTTTGCCGCTCGCGACGCTCGCCCCGCCCTGTGGGGTCCGCGCCATCGCCGTGCGCGCGCTCGATAAGGCTGGCCTGAAATGGCGTGAGCGCTTCGTCGGCGGCGGTGTCACCGCCGTGGTTGCAGCCGCGCTCGCCGGACTTGCAATCGCGCCGCTGGCGCGACGGATCGCGCCCCCCGGGCTGGTCGACATCGGGCCGACCCACAAGCTGCCGAAACTCGGCAGCTCGAAGGTGATACTACATTCCAAGGTCAGCGATCCCGCCAAGCTGGCGGCGCTGCGCGCAGTCGCGGCAACATTCCGGAGCGTGGCGGCGATCTGACGCCGCACGGCTTTACAAGATTGCTTCGAACGCACTGCGCAGCGTCTCGTGCCGGAACACAAAACCGCGGCTTAGCGCCTTGCTGGGCAGCACGCGCTGACCGCCGAGCAGGAGCTCGTCGGCGAAACCGCCGCCGATCCGGCCCAGCAGGCCGCCGGGAATCCGGAACACCGCGGGCCGATGCAGACGGCGGCCTAGCTCCTCGCTGAACTTTGCGTTGGTGACAGGGATCGGCGCGGTGGCGTTGACGGGGCCGGCGAGATCGGGCGTCGCCATCACATAGGCGATCAGCCGGATCAGATCGTCGCGCTCGATCCAGGACATCCACTGCCGCCCGTTGCCGATGGGACCGCCGAGCCCAAACTCGAACGGCGTCAGCAAGCGCGTGATGAAGCCGCCTTCGGTGCCGAGCACGAGGCCGATGCGCAAATTGACCACGCGGACGCCGAGCTCCTCCGCCGGCCGCGCCGCCGCCTCCCAGGCCGCACAGAGCTCGTGGCTGAAGCAGGCGTGCGACTTCGCCGATTCCGTCAGCACCTGGTCGGCCCACAGGCCATACCAGCCGATCGCAGAGCCGCTGACGAGCACCTCGGGCTTGCGTTCGAGCCGCGCGATCAGCTTGACGATCTCGCCGGTCATGTCGATGCGCGAGCCGAGAATCTTCGCGCGCTTCGCCTCGGTCCACAGGCCGTTGCCGATCGGCTCGCCGGCGAGATTGACGACAGCGTCGACAGGCGCGTCCGAGGCGATCTGATCAAGGCTCGTGATCAAAGTGACCGGCGGCGGCAGCATCTCGGCCATGGCGGGATTGCGGATCAGCGCAATGACGTGATGCCCTGCTCCGCTGAGGCTCGCTGCGAGGCGGCTGCCGATGAAGCCGGTGGCGCCTGATATCAGCACCGTCTTGCGGCCGGACAGCTTTTCGACGAGCCCGTGCGCGGGAGCGCTTCTCATGCGGCTGAGCCGGCGCATCGCCGCAAAATCCCTGACACCGCACAGCGCGGCGCCGACCGCACACGCCGTCGCGGCAACGCTGAGCAGGCCCTGATACACGACCATCACGCCGAGGGGCTGCGTGGCCCAATCGATCAGCACCGGCAACAGCAACACCAGGATGGCGCCGTAATTGATCGCGAGCAGCGTGTGATTGATCCGCTCGCTCGGCGGCAGTTTTCGGCTGAGATCCTCCTCGACGAAATCCATCAGTGTGATGACGATCTCGGCGACCAGCACCGCGACGATCAGCAGCGCCAGCGCGCCATGGACTTCGAGCCAGCCGAGCACGAGGAACAGCAGCGCATAAAGCATGTTGCGAATGCCGTGCAGCTTCAATTCGAAACGCTGCGACGGACGCCAGGCCAGGCGCTCGGTGAATTCGTGGTGATAGAAGGTGTCGAACACGCCCATCACGATCTGGATGGCGATGAGCGTCCACATGAGCTGTGTCATGACACGGCCTCCCTGAACATTGCGGACTGGTGGATCAGCGCGCCGTAACGCGGATGAATGACATCGAGGGTAAAGCGGAAGGCGCCCTCGCCGAGATCGCTGTGTGTCACCGTGAGTTCGCCCGGCGTCAGCCATCGTGGCAGGGGAATCCACAGGCGCCCAAACTGGAGCCCGTAGCCGGCGCTGCGAAACGTTAGCGCCTGGTCCTCGACCGCGATGCGGAGCGCCATCGAGACGCCGAAGCCGACATATTCTTCCAGCCCGGTCGGGCCGGCAAAACGTTTGGCGGAATGGATCACTTGCGGAAAGCCGCGATTGCGCGCGCAGATGCGGGTCCAGGTCTGGCCGCCGCCTCCGGCGTCTTCGGTCACCGTGACGATGATGGGGACGCCGGTGTCGCGCCCGGTCGGCAGCGGACCGCCGATCAGGCGCACGGCTTGGGCGAACCACCAGCCGATGTCGCTGAAGCCGATCTCATCGACCACACCGACATAGACGACGCTGTCGCCGTCGGCGACGCGTTTCGAAAAACGTCGCCAGGTCGCCAGCGGCAGCCGGCCCCAATCCTCATCCGACAGCAGCGCACGGAAGCGGCGATCATCGAGCAGTTTCGTGTGAGCGAAGGTCGACGCGTTGGAGCCTGATAATCTTGCCGACGTCATCGCACCCTCCTCAAACCTATTTGGCCTTGCCCAGCGGCAGCAGATTGACGATCTTCTCACCGAGCCGCATCAAGGCGGCCAGCCGCGGCCGCGGCACCTTCAGCATCTGCATGAACCAGTGGTCGGCGAGCTCCGTGAAGGCGAGCATCTCCTTCAGCCGTTTGCTCGCGACCGGATTGATGGTCGGATCGTCGGCGGCATCGGACACGCAGGCTCTGAGCGCTGTGATCGCCGGATCAAGCTCCCGCTCCTTGCGCCGCGCCGCGATCCTGGCCGCGACCTCCCAGATGTCGGTCTCGGCCTCGTAATGGTCGCGGCGATCGCCGAGAATCGGGACGCGCCGGATCAGGTTCCAGGCAAGCAGCTCCTTGAGCGAGTTGGAGACGTTGGAGCGGGCCATGCCGAGGGTGTCGGCGATGTCCTCGGCCGTCATCGGCGCCTCGGCCAGATAGAGCAGCCCGTGGATCTGGCTGACCGAGCGATTGACGCCCCACTCGTCTCCCATGTCACCCCAATGCAGGATGAAGCGCTCGACGGCGGCTGGGAGTTTCTTTCTTCCGGTTGTTTCTGCCATAACAGAAATATCTGACGGATAGGATCGGCTGTCAAGAGCATCCGCTGGCTTGCGTGCTGCATACGGGCTCGCAATATTGCTTAAAAAGGTTCCAAACTCGGGGAACAATCCGCCATCTGCGGCGTTTGCTCCCGTTAAGGCAGGGTCCGGGAATGGTCGAGAAGTTCAGTCAGCAGAGAGACTTGTTCGAGAGTGAACGCAGTTTCCGCCTGTTGGTTGAAGGGGTCGCGGACTACGCCCTGTACATGCTGGATCCCACCGGGATCATCACCAGTTGGAACATCGGCGGCGAGCGCATCAAGGGCTATTCGCCCGGGGAGATCCTCGGCCAGCACTTTTCCCGTTTTTACACCGAGACCGACCGCGCCAACGGCAAGCCCGCCCGTGCGCTCGGCATCGCGCGGGACAAGGGCCGCTACGAGGAGGAAGGCTGGCGCGTCCGCAAGGACGGCACCTTCTTCTGGGCGAGCGTCGTGATCGATCCCATCTACGAGGACGGCAAGCTGGTCGGCTTCGCCAAGATCACGCGCGACATCACCGAGCGCCGCAATACCCAGATCAAGCTCGAGGCGATGCAGAAGCAGCTCGCCGAATCCCAGAAATTCGATGCGCTCGGCCAGCTCACCGGCGGGGTCGCCCACGACTTCAACAATCTCCTGATGATCATCAGCGGCAGCCTCCACATGCTGAAGCGAGGGGCCGACGACGAAGCCAAGCTTCAGCGCGCGATCTCGGCCATCGAGACCGCCACCAGGCGTGGCGCCGCGCTGACCAACCAGCTCCTTACCTTCGCCCGGCGGCAGAGCGTCAATCCGCAGGCGATCGACTTCGCCGACCGCATCGCGGCGATCCGCGAGGTGCTCGATGCCGGCGTCGGCAGCTCCGTGCGCCTTGCTTTCGACGTCAGCGGCGACGTCTGGCCGATCAGGACCGACGTTTCCGAGCTCGAGACCGCGCTGCTCAACCTCGTCATCAATGCCCGCGACGCGATGCCCGACGGCGGCACGGTGACGATCGCAGCGCGCAATCTCGTGCTCGACGAGGACCCCCTCGTGGGCGAATTCATCGCGATCGACGTCAGCGATACCGGCCTTGGCATTCCCTCCGACGTTCTCGACAAGATCTTCGAGCCGTTCTTCACGACCAAGCCGATCGGAAAGGGCACGGGCCTCGGTCTCTCCCAGGTGCACGGCTTCGCCCATCAGGCCGGCGGCACGATCCGGGTCGCGAGCGCGCTCGGCAAGGGCACGACCTTCACCATCCTCTTGCCGCGCGGAGAAGACGAGCCATCGCGCGAGGCGGCGGGAGAACCGGCGTTCCAAGGCAGCGGCACGGTGCTGCTGGTCGAGGACAATCCGGACGTCGCCGCCGTCAGCATCGGTCTTCTGGAGCAGCTCGGCTATCAGGTGCGTCGCGTCGCGGACGCCGAAGCCGCCTTGAGCGAGATCGAGAAGAACGGCGTCGACTTCGTGTTCTCGGATATCGTCATGCCCGGCAAGATGGACGGGCTCAGCCTCGCCCATCACCTCCGCCAGATCCGTCCCGGCCTGCCGATCCTGCTCGCCACCGGCTACAGCGAAGTCGCCGCAGGCGTGCGCGGCGATTTCCCGATCCTGCGCAAGCCCTACGAGATCCACGAATTGAGCGAAGCGATCGCCAAGCTGCCGCGGTGATTTCTTAGCTACACCGTCGGCAACACCGAGAACGCCTCGCCCGCCCGGCGCAAGTTCAGCTCATCGACGTCGGCCGTCTCGCTGGTGACGCTGTCGACGCGCGAGGACGGCGGGCCGTGGCGGCACAGCGCCACCATGTCGGCGACGTGCTTCGGCGGCCCTGCGAACAGCGCTTCGACGCTGCCGTCGCGGCGGTTGCGGACCCAGCCTTCGAGGCCGCAGGTCGTCGCCTGATGCTCGAGCCAGGCACGATAGCCGACGCCCTGCACGCGACCGCGGATCATGACCTGGAGGATCGCCTGGCTCATTTTGTCAGTCCGAGGACAAGGGCGCTGCGCGCCTTGACGTCGGCCTCGCGCGTGAGCCGGCTGGTCAAGTCCGACGACGGGAGGCCTTTGAGATTCTTGGGCGCAGTGCCGTCGCGCAGCGCCTTCTGCGTCTCGTAGACCGCCTGCGTTGCGGCCGCGATGGGCGCGTGGCCCTGAAGCGCGATGCGCACGCGCTGGCCAGCGAGGTATTCGAGCACGTTCAACTCCTCCGGCGCGCCGCCGAGCACGATCGGCAGGCGCGTGGCGGATGCGATCGCCTCGAGCTCGGCGCGCGACTTGATGCCGGTGAAGAACAGCGCATCGACGCCGGCGGCCTCATAAGCCCTGGCGCGGCGGATCGCATCGTCGATCGAGGTGATCGAGGCCGCACCGGTGCGGCCCATGATGACGAGCGAGGGGTCGCCGCGGCCGTCGAGTGCCGCCTTCATCTTGCCGACGCCCTCCTCCAGCGAGATCAGCTGCGTCTTCGCTTCGCCGAAGCCGGCCGGCAACAGCGTGTCCTCGATGGTGAGGCCGGCGGCACCCGCCGTCTCCAGCTCCTGCACCGTGCGGCGCACGTTGAGCGCGTTGCCATAGCCGTGATCAGCATCGACCAGCACCGGAAGTGCCGCCGCACGCGACATCCGCCGCATCTGCTCGGCAAGCTCGGTGAGCGTGATCAGCGTGATGTCGGGATCGCCGAGCACCGCGAGCGAAGCCACCGAGCCGCCGAACATGCCGAGCGAGAAACCGAGATCCTCGGCGATGCGGATCGAGATGGCATCGTAGACCGAGCCGGGATGGACGCAAATCCCGCCCGACAGGATCGAGCGCAGTTTTTCGCGGCGGGAACGAAAGGCCATGGTGATGTCTCGGTTAGGTCACGGGGGCCGCAGCATACTCCGTCATTGCGAGCGAAGCGAAGCAATCCAGAAATGCATCCGCAGAGACAGACTGGATTGCTTCGTCGCGGAGCCTGTCATCGGGCCGCGCTTCGCGCGGACCCGGTGCTCCTCGCAATGACGTTACGCAAATTCCAAAATCAGCGCGTCCACCGCGAGCGTCGCGCCGGCGCTGGCGTGGATCTTCTTCACCGTGCCGTCCTGCTCGGCGCGCAGAACGTTCTGCATCTTCATGGCTTCGACCACCGCGAGCGTCTCGCCGGCCTTGACCTCCTGCCCTTCGATCACCGCGATCGAGACCACGAGGCCGGGCATCGGACAAAGCAGCTTCTTGCCGGTGTCGGCAGCCGTGGTCACCGGCATCAGCCGCGCCGAGGCAGCTTCCGCTTCGGTCCAGACATAGACCGGCACCTCGACGCCCTGATGCGCGAGGCGGATGCCGTTCGCGATCGGGCGCACCTGCACCGCCACGACGTGCCCGTCGATGGTGCCCTGCCAGACCGGATCGCCCGGCTTCCACGCCGACTGCAACAGATGCGGATTGCCGGCCTTGCCGTCGGCATCGACGAAACGCACCGCGACCGCCTCGCCCTCGCGCGCGACTTCCAGCAGGATCTCCTGGCGGTCGAGCCAGACCGCACGGCGACGCTCGCGTTGCACGATGCGGCCGCCCATCTGACCCGAGATCTGCCGCTTGCGCTCGCCCAGCACGTGATCGATGGCGGCGCCGACCGCGGCAAGCCGCCGTGCGACCTCGCCCTCCGGCACGCGCACGGCAAAGCCCTTGGGGAATTCCTCGGCGATGAAGCCGGTGGAGAGCCGGCCTTCGCGCCAGCGCGGATGATGCATCAGCGCCGACAGGAACGGGATGTTGTGTCGGATGCCGTCCACATAGAACGAGTCCAGCGCGGTGGCCTGCGCCTCGATCGCGGCCGCGCGCGACGGCGCGTGGGTGACGAGCTTGGCGATCATCGGATCGTAATGGATCGAGATCTCGCCGCCCTCCTGCACGCCGGTGTCGTTGCGCACGGTGATGCCGTCCTGGCTCGCTTCCGCCGGCGGACGGTATTTCACGAGGCGACCGATCGAGGGCAGGAAGTTGCGGAACGGGTCCTCGGCGTAGAGGCGCGACTCCACTGCCCAGCCCGTCAGCGTGACGTCCTTCTGCGTGATCGCGAGCTTCTCGCCGGCGGCGACGCGGAGCATCTGCTCGACGAGGTCGACGCCGGTGACGAGCTCGGTGACGGGATGCTCGACCTGGAGGCGCGTGTTCATCTCCAGGAAGTAGAAGCTCTTGTCCTGCCCCGCGACGAATTCGACGGTGCCGGCGGAGTCGTAATTCACCGCCTTGGCGAGTGCGACCGCCTGCTCGCCCATCTTGCGGCGGGTGGCTTCGTCGAGCAGCGGCGACGGCGCTTCCTCGATGACCTTCTGGTTGCGGCGCTGGATCGAGCATTCGCGCTCGCCGAGATAGATCACGTTGCCGTGCTTGTCGCCCAGCAGCTGGATCTCGATATGGCGGGGGTCGACGATGAACTTCTCGATGAAGACCCGGTCGTCGCCGAACGAGGCCTTGGCCTCGGCCTTGGCGAGGTTGAAACCCTCTGCGACCTCGGAGGTCGAATGCGCGATGCGCATGCCCTTGCCGCCGCCGCCGGCGGAGGCCTTGATCATCACGGGATAACCGATCTCGTCGGCGATCTTGACCGCGTGCGTGGCGTCCTCGATGACGCCGAGATAGCCGGGCACGGTCGAGACTTTCGCCTTCGCGGCGGCCTTCTTGGATTCGATCTTGTCGCCCATCGCCGCGATCGCGCCCGGGTTGGGGCCGATGAAGACGATGCCGGCCGCCTCCAGCGCGCGCGGAAACGCCTCACGCTCGGACAGGAAGCCGTAACCGGGATGCACGGCCTCGGCGCCGGTCTTGCGGCAGGCCTCCACGATCTTCTCGATCACCAGATAGCTCTCGGCCGCAGCCGGCGGGCCGATCAGCACGGCCTCGTCGGCCATCTCGACATGGAGGGCGTCGCGGTCGGCCTCGGAATAGACCGCGACCGTCTGAACTCCCATGCGGCGAGCGGTCTTGATGACCCGGCAGGCGATTTCGCCGCGATTGGCGATCAGAATGCGTTTGAACATGCTTTTCTTGAGTCTCGACCTTGGGCGGGACCCTTCCCTGGCCGTTGGAGCCTATGGGACGGGCCGTGTGGCTCCCGTGGTACATCAAAATAGGCCGGAGGCAACGGTCAAAATCCGGGTCCTCTGGCGTACCAGCGCAAGACCAAAGCTAGACCGAAACGGGTCTGGCGGGCCCCTGGGCGGCCTACGGCTTCCCGGCCTTGCCCACATTCCGGACCAGGCCGTGAATGAAGCCGAGCTTCTCGACGACGACCGGCGAGAGGATGAACGGATAGAGGTCGCGCATGCCCATGGCGCGGTTGACGCTGTTCATGGCGAAGGTGAAGGGCAGCCATGCGTTGACGATCGCCTCGACGTCCCTTGCTTCGTAAGGGTTGAAGCGGATGCGCGTCGTCAACTCCCCGTCGCGATCGACCTTGGGGCGCACCTCCATGCCGAACTCGCTGGCCATCTCCAGGGTGTCGACGATGTGAAGATAGTGCGCCCAGGTCTCGGCGAAATCCTCCCACGGATGCGTCGTCGCGTAGGCAGAAACGTAGTTCTGCTGCCAGTCCGGCGGGGCGCCTTCGGCATAGTGGCGCTGCAAGGCCTGGCCGTAATCGGCGGAATCGTCGCCGAACACGGCACGGCATTCGTCCAGCTTGCCGCCGTCGCGCACCAGCACGTCCCAGAAATAGTGCCCGACCTCGTGGCGGAAATGCCCGAGCAGCGTCCGGTAGGGCTCGCCCATCTCCAGCCTGCGCCGTTCGCGCTCGATGTCGTCGGCCTCGGTCAGCGCGATCGTGATCAGGCCGTTGTCGTGACCGGTCAGGACCTTCTGCCCGCTCTGCGGATCGTCGGCGAGGAAATTGAAGATCAGGCCATGTTCGGGATTGTCCTGCCGGGTCTGGAGCGGCAGCTTCCAACGGATCAGGGAATAGAACAGCCGGTGCTTCGCCATCTCCAGCTCGCGCCAGCCGGCGAGTTGCGCCGGATCCGACAAGTCCGGCACGACGCCGTTATGGCGGCAGGCGCGGCAGTAGCCGGTAGTGTCGCCCGCGTCAGTCAGCCAGTTGCAGGCATCATGCTCGGCATTGCTGCACAGCATGCGGCTTTCGCCCTTGGTCGCCAGCGTCTTCCAGGCCTCTCCGTCGGGCTCCATCGCCGACATCGTCTCCTTCTCCGGCAGGAACGCGACGCGGTGGCCGCAGCGCTCGCAGGCGCGGTTCTCGAAATAGATGACGTTGCCGCAGGCTTGGCAGACAAAAAGCTTCAAGATTTAGCCTCTTCGGGAAGCGAGTTTTTATGAATGAAAGTTGTGGCGTCTCGCGGATACGCGCGCGGAGGGCTCATCGTTCCAAGGTTCGGAACAAATAGCCAGACCCGGCGTTCTTTCATGCCCACCACACTGCATTCGGCGACGTCTTTCTTTCCATATACCCTTTGGGCAATGGCCATCACGCTTCGTCTGTGTGAATATCCGTCCGCCACGTGCGCTCTCGCATCACCCCGGCCAACGCCTTGAACGATCCTTTGCCCGAGACCATCGCCGCCGAAAGGCTGCGCCAGCACCTGGAAGACGTCGCGCGCGAGCGCGACAACGCCTATCGCGCGCTCCAGGAACGCGAAGCTGAGCTTGCGCGCATCCAGCGCATCGGCAAGGTCGGCGGTCTCGAAGTCGACTTCCGCGAAGGCTTCAAGAACCGCCGTTCGCCGGAATATCTGATGCTCCACGGCCTGCCGCCGGAAGCCGCCGACGAGTCGCACGAGGACTGGATCAATCGCATTCATCCGGACGACCGGGACGCTACGGTGAAGCACTTCATCGATGCGCTGTCCGGCAGCAGCGAGGACTACACCGCCGAATACCGCATCATCCGTCCCAGCGACAGCGAGACCCGCTGGATCCGAGTCGTTGCCAAGATCGAGCGCGACGGTGGCGGCCACGCCCTCCGCCTCGTCGGCGCCCATATCGACGTCACCGACCAGATGCTGGTGCGCGAGACCCTGCGCGAGAGCGAGGAGCGCTTCCGGCTGATCGCCGACAGCGCGCCGGTGCCGATCTGGGTCACCAAACTCGACCGCACGCGGTCCTTCGCCAACCAGGCCTATGTCGATTTCGTCGGCCTGCCCTATGACCAGGCCATCTCCTTCGACTGGCGCAAGGTGCTGCATCCGGACGACCTGCCGCATGTGCTGCAGCAGTCCGTCCAGGGTGAAGCATCGCTCAAGCCGTTCGTGCTGGAAGCCCGCTACAAGAACGCCGACGGCGAATGGCGCTGGCTGCGTTCGGAATCGCAGCCGCGCTGGGACCCGACCGGCAGGCATATCGGCTTCATCGGCGTGGCCCATGACATCACGGTGGCCAAGCAGGCCGAAATCGAGCTGCGGCAGCTCAACGAGACGCTGGAAGAGCGCATCGTCGAGCGCACCGCCGAGCTCGAATCCAACGAGGCGCGGCTGCGCGCGATCCTGGAGACCAGCAACCAATACCAGGGCCTCGTCAATCTCAGGGGCGAGCTGCTTTACGCCAACACGACCGTGCTCGACGCCATCAAGGCGAGCCCTGCGGACGTGATTGGAAAGCCGTTGTGGCAGACGCCCTGGTTCAGCACGACGGAGGGCATGAACGCGCGGGTGCGCGAGGCCTTCGACACCGTGCTCAAGGGCGAAGCCGTGCGGCTGGAGATGCGCCTGCGCCTTCCCATCGGCGAGCGCGATTTCGAGTTCGGCATGCGCCCGGTGCTCGACCGCCACGGCAACATCACCGGCGCAGTGCCCGAGGCTGTCGACATCACCGAGCGCCGCCGCGGCGAGGAAGCGTTGCGGCAATCGCAAAAGATGGAGGCGATCGGCCAGCTCACCGGCGGCGTCGCGCACGACTTCAACAATCTGCTCACCATCATCCGCTCGGCCACCGATTTCCTGCGCCGCCGCGAGCTGCCGGAGGAGCGCCGCCGCCGCTATGTCGATGCCATCTCCGACACCGTCGAACGTGCCTCCAAGCTGACCGCCCAGTTGCTGGCGTTTGCGCGCCGGCAGCCGCTGAAACCGCAGATCTTCAACGTCGGCAGCCAGGTTGAAGGCGTCGCGCAACTGGTCCGGCCGCTGGTCGGTGGCCGCATTGAAATCGCGGTGGAGGTTCACGATGGCGACTGCTTCACGGTCGCCGATATCGCGCAATTCGAGACCGCGCTGATCAACCTCGCCATCAACGCCCGCGACGCGATGGACGGCGAAGGCCGTCTCACCATTGCGGTCCGGAAAGTCCAGGGCATCCCTAACCTGCGCGCGCAATCGGCGCGCGGCGGCGACTATGTCGCGATCTCGGTCGCCGACACCGGCAGCGGTATCGCGCCCGAAAACATCGAGGCGATCTTCGAGCCGTTCTTCACCACCAAGGAGGTCGGCAAGGGCACCGGCCTCGGCCTGAGCCAGGCCTTCGGTTTCGCAAAGCAGTCCGAGGGCGACATCGCCGTGACGAGCACGCATGGTGAAGGCGCTACCTTCACCATCTATCTGCCGCGGGCGCAAAGCCCCGCGACAGCTCAGGAAGCAGCGGCGCTGACCTATGAGGCCGCGGCCACCGGGCGCGGCTATCGCGTGCTCGTGGTGGAAGACGACGACGAGGTCGGCCGCTTCTCCACGGAGCTGCTGGAAGACCTCGGCTATGTCGTCCGCCGCGCCGCCAACGCCAATGCGGCGCTCGCCATCCTCGGCGAGAACGAGTTCGCCGTCGACCTCGTCTTCTCGGACGTCATCATGCCCGGCATGAACGGCGTCGAGCTCGCCGGCATCATCCGCGAACGCTATCCAGGCCTGCCCGTCGTGCTCACCTCTGGTTACAGCAACGTTCTCGCCGAGAACGCCGATCGCGGATTCGAGCTGATCCAGAAGCCGTATTCGGTGGAATTGCTGTCGCGCATCCTGCGCAAGGCGATCACGGCAAAGCCATCGGTGACGCGGTGAGTGTAAATCCAAGAACGCTACGTCATCCCGGCGCAGGCCGGGACGACGGCGGGATGTTAGGGTGCGGTTGCCCGCATAACGACCGCTGAATGGCATCCCATCGGATATTCATCGGCTGAAACTCGGCCCCACCACGCTGGCGCCGGCGCGGTGCTGCCGGCAATCGACTTTTGAGGAGCCCTCCGATGCGCGGAACCAGGGCGGCATCACAACGGTTGCTGCCGGGGTGAATTTGAGCCTTGATCGAGGGACCGATGTCGAGCCAGAATCGCGATCAAGGCCCCGATCAGGCGAGGCGTGCCGGCCGCGCGTTGGATGCAGCGAATTTTTTCTCGCCAACGTCCGCGACGGGCTCGGGCCTTATCTCGCCGTCTATGTAGCGGTGGGACGAGGCGCGCATCGGCCTCGTCATGTCGATTGCGACGATCGCGGGCATCGTGGCGCAGACGCCGGCCGGCGCGCCGGTCGATGCGACGCGGTCCAAGCGGCTGGTGATGGTGATCGCCGCGATTATGGTCACGATCGCCTCGCTGTCGCTGCCGTTGTTTCCCAGCTTCATGCCGGTCGCGATCTCCCAAGGCATCGCGCAGGCCGCCGCCGTGGTGTTTCCGCCGGCGATCGCCGCGGTCTCGCTCGGCATCTTCGGCCATGCCGCCTTCACCCGGCGGATCGGCCGCAACGAGACGCTCAATCACGCCGGCAATGCTGTCGCGGCCGGGCTCGCAGGTCTCTCCGCCTATTGGTTCGGACCGACTGTCGTGTTCTACCTTCTCGGCGCCATGGCGATCGCGAGCCTCGTCAGCATCCTCGCAATCCCCGCCCGCGCCATCGATGACGATCTTGCCCGCGGGCTCGACGACGCCGATGCGGACGAGCAGCCTGAACGTGCCTCCGCTCTCAGCGTACTCCTGACCTGCCGTCCTCTGCTGGTGTTTGCGATCTGCGTCCTGCTCTTTCATCTCTCCAACGCCGCGATGCTGCCGCTGGTCGGCCAAAAGCTCGCCTTGCAAGACAAGAACATGGGCACCAGCCTGATGTCGGCCTGCATCGTCGCGGCGCAATTGGTGATGGTGCCGTTCGCGATGCTGGTGGGCGCGAAGGCCGACCGCTGGGGCCACAAGCGCTTCTTCCTAGCCGCGCTCCTGATCCTGCCGCTCCGGGGAGCGCTCTACACGCTTTCGGACAATCCGTTCTGGCTGGTCGGCGTGCAGCTTCTCGACGGCTTCGGCGCCGGCATTTTTGGCGCGATCTTTCCCGTCATCGTCGCCGACCTCATGCGCAACACCGGCCGGTTCAACGTCGCGCAAGGCGCCATCATCACCGCCCAGAGCATCGGGGCGGCGCTGTCGAAGACGCTCGCCGGCTTTGTCGTGGTTGGCGCGGGCTACAGTGCGGCCTTCATCACGCTTGGCGCGGTGGCCGCAATCGGCGCCGCCGTCTGTTTTGTCGCGCTACCCGAGACGCGGCAAATCGCAGATGGCGGTCCGCGCCCCCGGGGGAAGACAGCGGCGGTGGCTTCGGCTATCGCTGCCGAATGAACCGACACATCTCAAGGATCGACCGTGCCGTCTGACGCCATCCTGGCCTGGAGCATCATCGTCGCCGCGACCGCAGGCGTCATCATACGGCCCTTTCGCCTGCCGGAGGCGATCTGGGCCGTTATCGGCGCCGGCGCACTGGTGCTGCTCGGCTTGCTGCCGTGGCGGGATGCGCTCACGGGCATCGAGAAAGGCGTCGATGTCTATCTTTTCCTGATCGGCATGATGCTGATCGCCGAGCTGGCGCGGCTCGAAGGCCTGTTCGACTATCTCGCAGCGCTCGCCGTGGAATATGCAGGCGGCTCGCCGCAGCGGCTGTTCCTGCTGATCTACATCGTCGGCACGCTCGTCACCGTGCTGCTCTCGAACGACGCCACCGCGATCGTGCTGACGCCCGCCGTCTATGCCGCGACGCGCGCGGCCGGCGCCAAGCCGCTGCCTTATCTGTTCGTCTGCGCCTTCATCGCCAACGCCGCAAGCTTCGTGTTGCCGATCTCCAACCCGGCCAATCTCGTCGTGTTCGGGGCGCATATGCCCGAGCTCACCGAATGGCTGCGCCTGTTCGCCCTGCCCTCGGCGGCCTCGATCCTGCTGACCTATGTCGTGCTGCGGCTGACCCAGCACCGCGCCCTGAAGGAAGAGACGATCGCGCGCAGCGTGCCGCATCCAAAGCTCGGCCGCGGCGGCAAGCTGACGGCCATCGGCATCGTGGCGATCGGCATCGTGCTGGTCACCGCCTCCGCGCTGGACAAGCAATTGGGCCTGCCGACCTTCGTCTGCGGCGTGGCGACGGCCGCCATCGTGCTGCTGCTCAGCCGGCAATCGCCGCTACCCGTGCTGCGCGGCGTCTCCTGGAGCGTGCTACCGCTGGTCGGCGGGCTGTTCGTGATGGTGGAAGCGCTGATCAAGACCGGCGTGATCGGGCAGCTCAGCGCGCTGCTGCACGAAGCCGTCGGTCAATCCGTGACGAAGGCGGCCTGGAGCGTCGGCATCGCCAGCGCGATCGCCGACAACATCGCCAACAATCTTCCCGTCGGCCTCGTTGCAGGCTCAGTCGCCGCCAGCGATCATTTGCCCGCGCCGGTCGTGAGCGCCATCCTGATCGGCGTCGATCTCGGGCCTAATTTGTCGGTGACCGGTTCGCTCGCGACCATCCTGTGGCTGGTGGCGCTGCGGCGGGAGAAGATCGAAGTCGGCGCCTGGCCGTTCCTGAAGCTCGGACTGCTGGTGACGCCGCCCGCTCTGATCGCGGCATTGGCTGCCGCGATCAGGTAGTTGCGAGATCAGTCGTTCTCGTAGCCGTAGACTTCCGGCAGGATGAAGATCGCGGCGAGCAATCCGATCAGCGGGAAGATCGCGACCATCAGCGTCGCATTCGCCTGCCCGATCGCAGCGAACACCGTCGGGAACAGGAAGATCGCCAGGAACGACGGCAGCTTCACGAACATGTAGGCGAAGCCGCTGGCGGTGCCGCGATATTTCGGCTTGGCGACCATAGTCGGGATCGTCATGCAGTTCGACGCATCCCAATAATGGCCCCACAGCATCGCGGCAGCCGCGAACGGCAGCAGGATCTTGTTATCGGTGTAGAGCGCGAAGGCGGCGACCAGCAGCGAGACCAGCACGATCGAGAAGCCCGCGATCGAGATACCGCGATGGCCGATCTTCGGCGTCAGCAGCGGACCGACCCAGCCCGATACGGCGGCGAAGGAGAACAGCGCCATCGTCACCAGATTGATGCCGAGCACGCTCGACACGCCGACCATCACAAAGAGCACCGGCAGATAGAACGCGAAGGTCGAGAACTCGCTAGCTTGCGCGAAGCAGGCGATCCAGCCGTAGATCGTGGCGCGCCAGCGGATCGGATCCTTCTTGAGGTCGGCGAGGAATGCGCGGGTGGAGACCTTGGGCACCTCCACGTCATGGTCCGGCAGCATGGCGAGATCGTCGTTGAACATCTCGCGCGCCACCTGCTTGGCCTCGCGGTAGCGTCCCTTCTGCACCAGCCACACCGCCGTCTCGGGCACGTCGTGCCGCATGATCAGGATGATCAGCGCCGGCAGCGCGCCGAGGCCGAGCGTCACCCGCCACAGCGTCTCGTGGTGAATGTCGAGCAGCAGGAAGATCACGATGACGCCGATCGTCAGGACTTCGCCGACCGCGAACATGAACTGCCAGCGGTTGCCCATGACTTCGCGCTCACCCTTGGCCATGGATTCCATGATGTAGGTGTAGCCGGTCGAGATGTCCGAACCGAGCGGAATGCCGAGCAGGAAGCGGATCACGACGAGCCAGCCGACGCTGGGCACGAAGGCCTGCGCCAGCGCCAGCACGATGAACAATACCATCGTCACCAGGAACATGACGCGGCGGCCGATCTTGTCGGAGAGCCAGCCGCCGAGCAGTGCGCCGATCATGGCGCCGCCTTGCGTACCGGCCGCGGCCAGGCCCAGCATCAGCGGATCGGGATTGAACTGCTCCTTGATGAAGATCAGCACGAAGGCGATCGAATAGAGGTCCCAGGCTTCGACCAGGATCGAGGCCATCATCAGCCAGCCGACCTTGTTGCCCTTGGGACTGTAGTTCGTGATGAGATAGCGGACCGCGGCTTCGCTCGCGGTCGGTTGTGGCATCGCCATCGTCGACATCTTTGGTCCTCTCTTCAAAACTCTCTTACGTGCCAAGCAGCGGCTCGATGCTGCAATCGAGCAGGCGCGGGTCGATCCCGACCTCCATGCCGGTGAACATCTCGCCCATGTAGTCGATCAGTGCATCGCTCGCCTTCACCGCGTCCTCGACACGACGATTGGCAACTGCATTAAGAATAGCCAGATGATGATCGATTGTTCCTGACAGCTCGGCCTGTCCCGGCATGAACCGGTGGTGGATGTAGCCGATGCGCCGGTACAGCGTGTGCAACGGGCGCAGCGTGTGCACCAGAAACGGTTCGCCTGCCGCCTCCAGCACCAGCGCGTCGATGCGGCGGTCGATATGATTGAACTCGTCGAGGGTCAGACTGGCGCGGCGCTCGCGCAAAAGTCGCTCGATGTGCAGCGCCTGATTGCGGTGCGAGAGGCTGGCGCGATCGGCCGCAAGCCGGATCACGAAGCGCTCCATGTCGCGGCGCAAGGCCAGCAGCATGCGTTCGCGTGCCAGATCGATCGGCGCAATGCGCAGACCGTGGCGCGGACGGATGATGATCAATGTATCGGCGGAGAGACGATTGACGGCGTGATGCACCGGCGTACGGCCGAACCCGGTGATGTGCTGCAATTCCAGCATCGTCATGAACTGGCCGGGCTTGAGCTCGCAATGGACGAGCAGCTCTTCGATCCTCTGATAAGCGAGCTCGAAGAAGTTGAGACGGTTGCGCCGGGAGGGCTTGCCCTCGCCGTCGTCGTTCCTCACCACCTCGAGCGCGCGCTTGCGCGTTGCCATGTCGTCTCCCCCCTCAGCCCGCGCCATCGTTGCAGAGCGGCGCCTAGTTCGTGATATCCCTAAAACATGTTGTGATATATTACAAGCGAGCGTAAGACTCCGCGCGTGCCCGCACTATGCTGCGGTGCAGAATGACAACAAGACGGCGCTGTGCGCGCCTGCGATGGGAGGAGTATTGCCGTGAAGATCACGTCGATCGAGACGCTGCGCACCGAAGAATTCTCCAACGTCATCTGGGTGCGCGTCCACACCGACACGGGCATGATCGGTCTCGGCGAAACCTTCTACGGCGCCGGCGCAGTCGAGGCGCAGATCCACGACACCTTTGCCGACCGCCTGCTCGGCCGCAATCCGCTTCATATCGAGGCGATCCATCGCGACATGCTGAATCTGCCGATGGCGCAGTCGTCCACCGGCGTCGAATATCGCGCGGCTTCGGCAATCGACATCGCGCTGTGGGACCTGTTCGGCAAGGTGTGCAATCAGCCGGTACACCAGATGCTCGGCGGCCTCTGCCGCGACAAGCAGCGCATCTACAACACCTGCGCCGGCACCCAATATGTCCGCTCCACCAATATCAGCCCGGTCGCGAATTGGAATCTCGGTGGCTCCAAGGGGCCCTACGAAGACCTCGACGGCTTCATGAACAACGCCGATGCGCTCGCCGAAAACCTGCTGGAGAGCGGCATCTCCGCCATGAAGATCTGGCCGTTCGATCCGGCGGCGCAAGAGAACAAGGGTCTCTACATCTCCGCCGCGCAGATGAAGCAGGCGATCGAGCCGTTCGAGAAGATCCGAAAAGCGGTCGGCGACAAGATGGAGATCATGGTCGAGCTCCATTCGCTCTGGAACCTGCCGACCGCAAAACAGATCGCGCGCGCGCTCGAGCCCTACAAGCCAACCTGGTACGAAGACCCGATCCGGATGAACTCGCCGCAGGCGTTGGCCGAATATGCCCGCTGCACCGACGTCTGGGTCTGCGCCAGCGAGACGCTCGGCTCGCGCTTCCCCTACAAGGACATGCTCGACCGCGACGCCATGCACGTGGTGATGGCGGATCTGTGCTGGACCGGCGGCCTCACGGAAGGCCGCAAGATCGCGGCGATGGCCGAGACCTATCACCGGCCCTTCGCGCCGCACGACTGCATCGGCCCGATCGGCTTCATCGCCGCCATCCACATGTCGTTCAGCCAGCCCAACACGCTGATCCAGGAATCCGTGCGCGCCTTCTACAAGGGCTGGTACAATGAGCTCGTGACCACCATGCCCACGATCAAGGACGGTTTTGTCTATCCGATGGAAGGCCCCGGGCTGGGCGTCGACCTTCTGCCCGCCGTATTCGACCGCTCCGATCTGACCGTGCGCCGTTCCAACGTCTGAGGATCTTTTGAGATGAGCACCGCCCTCTTCGACCTTTCCGGCCGCACCGCGCTCGTGACCGGCTCCTCCCGCGGCCTCGGCCGCGCCATCGCCGAAGGCATGGCCAAGGCAGGCGCCAAGCTGATCATCAATGGCGTCGATCCCAAGCGCGTCGAGCAGGCCGTCGCCGAGTTTCGCGCCGCCGGCCAGCAGGCCGAAGGCGCCGCTTTCAACGTCACCGACGAGCCCGCGATCGTCGCCGCCTTCAACGACTTCGACAACAAGGGCATCGCCGTCGACATCCTCGTCAACAATGCCGGCATCCAGCACCGCAAGCCGCTGGTGGAGTTCACCACCGACGAGTGGCGCAAGGTGATCGAGACCAACCTCACCAGCGCCTTCGTGATCGGCCGCGAGGCGGCCAAGCGCATGATCCCGCGCAAGCACGGCAAGATCATCAATATCGGCTCGCTCGGCAGCGAGCTCGCGCGTCCCACGATTGCGCCGTACACCGCCGCCAAGGGCGGTATCAAGAACCTGACCCGCTCGATGGCGGTGGAATGGGCCCAGCATGGCATCCAGGCCAATGCGATCGGCCCCGGCTACATGTTGACCGACATGAACGAGGCGCTGGTGAACAACACCGATTTCAACACCTGGCTGATGGGCCGCGTCCCCTCCAAGCGCTGGGGCCGACCGGACGAGCTGGTGGGCGCAGCGATCTTCCTGGCGTCGGATGCCTCGACCTATGTCAACGGCCAGATCATCTATGTCGATGGCGGCATGATCGCTGCGATGTGAGCCGCGAAACGCTGAGGGAGCCAACCATGCGCGCCGTCGTCATTCACGCACCGAAAGATCTGCGGATCGATAGCTATCCGGACTCAGCGCCCGGTCCGGGTGAAGTCCGCGTCAAGATCGCGAACGGCGGCATCTGCGGGTCCGATCTGCACTACTATCATCACGGCGGCTTCGGTGTCGTGCGCATCCAGCAGCCGATGGCCCTCGGGCACGAGATCGCCGGCGTGGTCGCAGCCATCGGTGACGGCGTCGCGAACGTGAAGCCGGGCACCCGCGTCGCGGTCAATCCGAGCAAGCCGTGCGGCCAGTGCCTGCATTGCCAGGAGGGTATGCGCAACCAGTGCCTCGACATGCGCTTCCTCGGCAGCGCGATGCGCTTTCCCCATGTGCAGGGCGGCTTTCGCGAATTCATCACGGTCGATGCGGCGCAGGCCGTTCCGATCGCCGACAAGCTGTCGCTGGCGGAAGCCGCGGTCGCCGAACCGCTCGCGGTGTGCCTGCATGCCGGCAAGCAGGCCGGGCCCCTGCTCGGCAAGCGCGTGCTGATCACCGGCTGCGGCCCGATCGGCGCGCTGATGATTTTGGTCTCACGCTTCGGCGGCGCCGCCGAGATCGTCGTGACAGATGTTGCCGACGCGCCGCTTGCCGTCGCCAGGAAGCTTGGCGCCACTCACGCCATCAATGTCGCGGCCGATGCCACGGCGCTCGATCCCTGGCGGACCGGTAAAGGTGTGTTCGATACTCTGTTCGAAGCCTCGGGCAACCAGGCCGCACTGCGCACCGCACTCGATGTGCTGAGGCCCGGTGCCATACTGGTGCAGCTCGGCCTCGGCGGCGAGATGACGCTGCCAATCAACTCCATCGTCGCCAAGGAATTGCGGCTCCGCGGCACATTCCGCTTCGATCCCGAGTTCGAGCTGGCGGTGCGGCTGATGGGTGACGGCTTGATCGACGTGAAGCCGCTGATCACGGCGACCATGCCGTTCGAGAACGCGGTCGCAGCGTTCGAGCTCGCCAGCGATCGCTCGCAGTCGATGAAGGTGCAGCTGACGTTCTGAGCGAGGACCGCTGCTATTGGTTCTCGATCAACCGGTCGCTGACCAGCCGCACCGCGCCCCGTTTCCACGAATAGTCCGCGCCCAGGCGCAGGCCGCTGTCGCCGCGTGCGAGCACCGCGCCGGTCCTGGCGTCGCGCACCTGGAAGCCCAGCGTGTATTCGGTGCGGCTGACCCGCCGCACCACGCCGATCAGCGACTGGTCCGCGCCGAGCTTCTGCGCAATCGCCACCTCGCAGCCGTCGCAGTCGCGCAACGCACGCGCCTTCAGCGCCTCGCCGCCGACATCGACGATGCGGTAACGGCCGGATTGACCCAGCGCCTCGCGCACGCTGCCGGTGACCTCGGCCAGATATGACGCATCCGATGTGGCCGGCGCGCCAGCCGAAGCGGCGGTCGTATCCTCTAGCTCGAAATCGAAGACGGCCATGGCAATCGGCGCAGGCGTGGCGAGTGCGGCCATGATCTCGCGCGACACGAAGATCTCGGCGCGCTCCCATGATTCATCATTGTCGCCCCGGAAGGTGTAGAGCTTGTCCATCACGACCTTCCTGCCGCCGACGTCGATCACGGCGATCTTGGCCCATTGCACCAGCGTGCTCGTCTTCTGGATGCCGCCGATCACCTTGAACGCCGCGCCGTCCTGGGCCGACGACACGAGCCGGTAGCGCCGATCTCCGCCGATATCTTGCCGGAGCGCGGCCATGAAGGCCGCCAGCCGTCGCTCGTGGGCGGCGGTCTGGTTGGCGGGCTCTGCTGACGTATCGGTATAACTGAAATCGTCCATGGCGATGCCGATGGCGGTCTCGGCGCCGGCCAGCGCATAAGACACCGGAAGGACGACGAGGAGACAGACTGAGAGGATCAACCGGCGCAGGTGCATAATGTGCCTCGTATAACGGAGCGGCGCGCCAATCTGGACGGCGCAATCAGGCCATGCAGCGGCGCCGGTCCCGGCGATGGCCGGGAAAATTTCACGACGGTGCCCCGCACTGGCGCCTGGCGGCTTTGCGCCGGATGCGTTCTGCCGTTTAATGCGGACGCGACAAACCCGTTCGCACCAGGTGCCTGCCGATGTGGAACCGCCCGAGGTTCGATCTCAAAGTCCGTCTGACGTTGCGCGTGGCCGCGATATCGGCCGCCTGCTTCGCCGCCATCTCCGCCTATTTCCTGATTACGGCCGACCGCGCGGCGCATGCGCGCCTCGACGATATCGCCGCCATCGTGGCCAAGACGCTGGAGCTGCAGCAGGGCAAGATCCAGTGGGTCGCGAGCCCGCGCTCGGACTTTCCCAACCTCGACCCCGTTTCGGCTTATGTGATGACGCCCGGCCTGTGCCTGGCGTTCCGCGGCACCAGTGGCGACGTCCTCCAGCGCTTCTGCAGCGGCGCGCCCGTTCCGGCGAACCCGCCGCCGCAAGCCTTCGCGGCCTTCTATCGCGGCTTGTTCGATCCCGGCCGAGAAGCGGCACGGCCTGTGATCGTGCGCGGGACGAAGCTCGGCGAGGCCGTGGTCTCGGTCGAGCCGGCCGTGCAGACCGCGGAAGCCTGGCACGAGGCCGGCCGCCTGATGCTCGCGCTCGCGATCGCGCTGCCGCTGCTCTGCGCGCTGGTCTACGCCGCGCTGGCACGCGCGCTGCGCCCCACCCGCATGATCCGCACCGGCCTCGAGCGGATTGCCGCCAACGACCTCACCACGCGGCTGCCGCCGTTCGACCTCGCCGAGCTCTCCGCGATCCGCGACGGCTTCAACCATCTCGCCGAAAGCCTCGAGACCGCGCTTGCCGAACGCAGCGAGCTGACGCGGAGGCTGATTGCGCTCCAGGACGAGGAGCGCCGCCATCTCGCGCGCGAGCTGCATGACGAGTTCGGCCAGTCGCTCGCCGCCATCCGCGCGCTCGCCTCCTCCGCCCGCCAGACCGCTGCACAAGAGTGTCCCTCCCTGCTTGGCGAATGCGACGGCATCGCGCGGACCGCAACCGGCATGATGGAGACGTTGCGCGGCACACTGTTCCGGCTGCGGCCACCCGATGTCGAGGAGCTCGGGCTCGTTGCCAGCCTCGAAGGCCTCGTCGCGGGCTGGAACGGGCGCAGCCGCGGCGAGACGCGCTTCTCGATCCGGTTCGACGGCGCATTCGAGACCCTGCCGGCCACGATCAGCGCCAGCCTTTACCGGATCGTGCAGGAGTCGCTCACCAACGCCGCGAAGCATGCCGTCGCCACGCGAGTCAGCCTGGAATTGACGATGGGGGCGAGCGATATCGCGCTTGCGATCGACGATGACGGACGCGCGACCGATTCCGTCGCGAAATCGGGAATGGGCCTGCTCGGCATGCGCGAGCGCGTCGCGGCTTTGCGCGGCCAATTGAGCTTCGAGGCTGCGCCGAACGGCGGCTCCGCACTGCGCGTGGTCATTCCGCTCGCAGCCGCCGATCGGCCGCCGCTGGAGCACGCCGCATGAGCACGGCCGACGCCACCATTCTGCTGGTCGACGACCATTCCGTCGTCCGCGAGGGCTACCGCTCCGTGCTCCAGAAGCAGCCGGGACTACGCGTCATCGCCGAAGCCGCCGACGGCGCGGAGGCCTACCGTCTCTACAAATCGGAGGCGCCCGACCTCGTCATCATGGATCTGAGCATGCCCGGCATCGGCGGCATCGAGGCGGTCAGGCGCATCAGGCAGTGGGACAAGGGCGCGAGAATCCTCGTCTTCACCATGCATGAAAACGCCGGCTTTGCCGTGCAGGCGATCCGCGCCGGTGCCAGGGGCTACGTCACCAAGACCAGTCCACCAGAGACGCTGGTGCGCGCCGTGATGGACGTGCTCGCAGGCAAGATCGCGATCAGCCCCGACATCGACCATGAGCTCGCGCTGAGCCGGCTGGCCGGCGAAAGTTCTGCCGCCGACGTCCTCACGCCGCGCGAGTTCGAGGTGCTGCGGCTGCTGCTCGCCGAGAACACGACAGAGGAGATCGCGGAGACACTCCATGTCAGCCCCAAGACGGTGGCGAACCTGCATTCTCTGATCAAGGACAAGCTCGGTGTCGGCTCCGACATCGAGCTGGTCCGGCTGGCGCTGCGCCAGGGCATCTTGACGGAGGTCGATCTCGGCGAGGCCTGATCGCTCAGGCCAGATAGCGCGTGAGATAGCCTTCCATCGCGTAGAGCGCACAGAGCGCGAGGCTCGACCACACGGCGGCGGTGAAATACAGGAACATCCAGGTCAGCTCGCCCTTCCAGTGCGCGATGTCGTGGGTCACGACCCAGCGGGTCGAAACGTCATGCAAGCCTTCGAGGAAGCCGAGCAACCTGTTGCCCTCTTCATGCCCTGCCCGCCAGCGGCTGAGATACATCGGCACGTCGACGGTGACGAGGAAGGCCAGGAAGCAGGCGATGCCGACGATGCCGGCAATCAGCGCCCAACGCACCGGCCCCTGGAATTCCGGCATCAGCCGGCACAGCGCGATGCCTGCGAGGAAGAATGTCACGGCCCAAAGCGAGTTCTCGATTGCGTTGAAGAGGAAGTTGGTCGTCACCACCGCATACCAGGAGAAGCACTCCGCGATGATGATGATCGGCACGATCACCCACGCGATGTTCACGACCGTCTCGGCGCCCGTCATGGTCCCGAGTTGATGCAGGATGACCGCCCATTGCGCGGCGAAGCACAGTTCGGCCACGGTCGCGACCGTGCGGCCGACGAAGACGCTGGAGAGCCAGGTGTCGAACAGGCAGATGCGCTGCACGTCGGCGCGCGGCAGGAAGGAACGGAAGGCGCAGCCGAAGACATAGCCGGCGCAGAGCAGGAACATCAGCCCGATGTCGGAGCCGCCACTGATGCTGCCGGAGGGCGTCGGGGAGAACGCGCGGTACAGCATGAACCAGACGAGAATGTTGGCAGCACTGACCAGCGTCAGGGACCCCCACCACCACGCGAGGGGATTCGTCCGCGCCTGCCACTGCAACATGAATCGCTCCGCTGTAATCATATGACATTCAGTCGTAATAAACCTGTCACAACAAGCCACGGAATCGCGACGAAAATCTGTGCGCGGCGGGGCCCTTCGCGCACATTTTATCCCCGCCGGCACAGCCGCTCCGTGTCCGGATAGTGGACATAAAAGCACATTTTCTGAATGTATTGGACAACGGGCGAGACCGGGTTCATTAAGCCCGCATGGCCAGAACCGCGTCCAGACCGATCCGCGCCTCCTCGTCCGCCGCCGCCGTGCTGGCCGACAGCGTCGATGACGCTGCGTTCGCGACGACGCTGGCAAAAGGTCTCGTGGTGCTCGAAGCGTTCAAGGCGGGGGCGACGCAGCTCGGCAACATGGAGCTGTCGACGCTGACCGGGATTCCGCGCCCGACGGTGGCGCGACTGACTCATACGCTCGCCGAGCTCGGCTACCTCCGCTACGATGCCGAACGCGCCAAATATCGCGTCGGCGCGCGTGCACTTCGCATGGCGCATCCGCTGCTCGCCGACATGCAGTTCCGCCAGGTCGCGCGTCCGATGATGCAGGAGCTGGCACAAAGCGTGCGCGGCACGGTCTCGATCGGCCTGCTCGATGCGACCTCCATGATCTATGTCGAGACCGCGCGCTCCGGCGACGTCGGCCCGCACGTCCCCGACATCGGCATGCCCATTTCCGTGGTGATGACGGCAATGGGCCGTGCCGCGGCGGCGACCTTGCCGCAGGCCGATGCCGCGCTGCTCGAAAAGCGCATTGCAAGCGAGGATACCGAGCTGTGGTCGGCCTTCCGCGAGACATACCGCGCCGGCCTCGCACAATGCGCCAGCCGCGGCTTCTGCACCTGCTTCGGCGAGTACATCGCCTCGATCCATGCGGTCGCGGCGCCGCTGTTTCATGCGCGTGAGGCGAAGCAGGCCTTTTCGCTCAATTGCGGCATTCCCGCATTCCGGCTCCAGCCCGGCCAGCTGGAGGGCGAGATCGGCCCGCGCATTGCCGCCCTTGCCGACAGCATCCGCACCATGATTGGGGCGGCGCCGCCCACCGAAACACGAAAGCAAAACAAGAAGAGCGCCAAGCGATGAAAGGCAATCGGCGCTCCGCCACCGGGAGGCCACCATGACCGTCACACGGCGAACATTTTTGGGCACCCTCGCCCTTTCGCTATCCGGACTTCCATTCTCTGCAAGCGCTGAGGACGCCTGGCCGTCGCGTATGGTGCGGCTGATCTCGCCTTACGGGCCCGGCGGCTCCAACGACATCTCGCTGCGGCTGCTGGCCGAAGAGTTCGGCCGCAACCTGCACCAGCAGTTTATCGTCGAAAACAAGCCGGGCGCCGGCACGCGCATCGCCAACGATACGGTCGCGCATGCGCCGGGCGATGGCTACACACTTCTCTATGTTGCGGCCCCCTACGCCACCGCCGAAGCGCTGTTCGGCAAGCTGACCTATGAGCGTAAGGATCTGCAGCCGGTCGCGATGGCGGTGATCGCGCCGCTGTTCCTGATCATCAGCGCGGACGCGCCGTTCAAGACGCTTCCCGAATTGATCGCCTACGGCAAATCGAAGCCGGATGGCCTGACCTTCGCCTCGCCCGGTGCCGGCTCGCAGCCACATCTTGCCGGCGAACTCCTGTTCAGGGATGCCGGTGTCAAGGGGCTCAACATCCCCTTCCGTGGCGATGCCGCGTCCTACACCGAGCTGCTCGCCGGCCGCGTCGATGCCACGCTGACGGCGCTGCCGACCGCACTGCCTTACATCCAGAGCGGCAAGTTCATTGTGCTCGGCGTTGCATCGGCCGAACGCAGCGCGCTCTATCCGCAGGCGCGGACCTTGCGCGAGCAGGGTTTTCCCAACGTGGCTGCGGCCGGCTGGTACGGCTTCATGGCGCCTTCGACGACGCCGCGCGCCATCATCGACAAGCTGCAGGCCGAAGTGCTGCGCGCGCTGGCCGAGCCGGCGATCAAGGACAAGCTGACCGCCCAAGGCCTCGAAGTGCGCGCCGGCACCGCGGCCGAATTCGGCCAGTTCATCGACAACGAAACAAAAAATTGGACCGGGCTGATCCGCGAGGCCGGCCTCAAGGGCGAGTGACAGTCACGAACGGGGAATGGGAATGAAAAAACTACGTCTCAAACATGTCGCGGCAGCCGCGATCGCTCTCGCGATATCGATCCCGGGGGCACAGGCGCAGAAGAAACACGATCCCGGCGCTTCCGACACCGAGATCAAGGTCGGCCAGACCGTCCCGCTCAGCGGGCCGGCCTCGGCCTATGCCGTCATCGGCAAGACCCAGGCCGCCTACATGAAGATGATCAACGACCAGGGCGGCGTCAACGGCCGCAAGGTCAATCTGATCCAGTATGACGATGCCTATTCGCCTCCGAAGACGGTTGAGCAGACCCGCAAGCTGGTCGAAAGCGACGAGGTGCTGCTGACCTTCCAGATCATCGGCACGGCGCCGAACGTCGCCGTGCAAAAATATCTTAACGCCAAGAAGGTCCCGCAGCTCTTCGCGGCAACGGGCGCGGCGCGTTTCACCGATCCGAAGAACTTCCCCTGGACCATGGGCTTCAACCCCTCCTACCTCGTCGAAGGCCGGATCTACGCGCAATATATTCTGAAGAACCATCCGAACGCCAAGGTCGGCGTGCTCTATCAGAACGACGATCTCGGCAAGGACTACCTCGCCGGCTTCAAAGCAGGTCTCGGTGACAAGTCGAAGATGATCGTCGCCGAGACGTCCTACGAGATCACCGAGCCGACCATCGATTCGCAGATCCTGCGGTTGAAGGATGCAGGTGCCGACGTGCTGTTCAGCGCCACGACGCCGAAACAGGCCGCGCAGGCGATCAAGAAGGTTGCCGAGATCGGCTGGAAGCCGCTGCACATCATCGACATCAACGCCTCCTCGGTCAGCGCGGTGCTGAAACCCGCCGGACTCGACAACGCCAAGGGCGTCGTCAGCGTCGGTTATGTCAAGGATTCGGCCGACCCCGAATGGAAGGACGATCCCGGCATGAAGCGATATCTCGCCTTCATGGCCAAATACTACCCGGAGGGCGACAGGGATTCGAACCTGAACGTCTACGGCTATATCACCGCGCAGCTGCTGGTGCAGGTGCTGAAGCAATGCGGCGACGATCTCACGCGCGAGAACGTGATGCACCAGGCCGCCAGCCTGAACAACATCACACTCGACCTGACGCTGCCGGGCATCTCGGTGACGACGACGCCGACCGACTACCGCGTCAACAAGCAGTTCCAGATGGTGCAGTTCGACGGCCAGCGCTGGCAGAAACTCGGCGACATCGTCACGGACGAGGCGAAGGAATGAAGCGCCCCTCATCCTGAGGGCGCGCCTTGAAGAATGAAGGCCTCACCGATGGTCCTCCTGCTTCGAGGCGGCCGCTCCGCGGCCTCCTCGGCATGAAGGAGGAAGGTGGCTGCTCGCCCTATCTCTTCATCCCGCCCACATAGGCCGCGAGCTTGTCGAGCGTCTGGTAGCCGTATTCGACGGCACCGAAGCTGATCATGCCGTCGCGCTGCGCCGTGCTCGACGCCAGCTGCCGCATCATCAGAACCGTCTTGCCGTTGCTCTGTTCGGCGAAGGTGACGGTGAAACGGAACATTCCGGGATCCTCGTCCTGGTCGTCGCCGTGATCCATCTCCAACAGCGACGGTCGCTCGATGCGGCGGAAGCGCATGCGGTTCGGGTAGACCGTGCCGTCCGGGCCGATCATGTTGAAGCGCCAGACGCCGCCGACCCGCACGTCGATCTCGAAGGTCTCGAGCTTGAAACCCTTCGGCCCGAACCATTGCGGCAGGTGCTTTGGGTCGGACCACGCTTCGAACACCAGATCGCGCGGCGCGTCGATCACGCGCGACATCACGATCTCGCGGTCGAGCGACCATTGCGACAGGGCGGGATTGGCAGAATTCGTCATCGTCAGGAACCTTTCCGTTTGGTTGTCTTGCCGGTCGTCTTGTTACTTGTCTTGGACGGCCGCTTGGCAGCGGCCCTGTCTTTCTTCAGCTTCATCACGTAGGCTTCGAAGCGATCAAGCCGCGCCTCCCAGATCGCGCGCTGATGCTGGAACCAGTCCTCCGCAGTGAGGAGCGCGTCAGGACTGAGGCGGCAGGTGCGCACGCGCCCCGATTTCTCCGACAGGATGAGACCGCTCATCTCCAGCACGTGGATGTGTTTCATGAAGCTCGGCAGCGCCATCTCGAAGGGACCGGCAAGCTCGCCGACCGACGCCTCACCTGCGCAGAGCCGCATCACGATCGCCCGCCGGGTGGGATCGGCAAGGGCCGCGAAAACCTGATCGAGTTGGGATAATTGGTTAGCCATTAGGCTAACTATAGGACTGTCGCCAACCGGCGTCAACATTGTTAGCCAATTAGCTAAGTTATTTTGCCGACTGGTAGCCTGGATGAAGCGAAGCGTAATCGGGGGCCGCTCGCTCGGCTGCGGCACTTTCCCGGATTGCGCTTCGCTCCATCCAGGCTACGGACTGTCGCAAGGCTCCGCAGACGGAACCCACCACGCGCGATCGTGAATAGGGGGGCGCGATCCTTCCCGCTACAAGAGACCGGGGGCGCATCGAATCCTGCGCCAGAGCCGTGCCGTCTGTTGTCACCTCATCGTACCTCACCCGACGGGCGCTGGCCCGGGCTGCGCTCGTTCCGCTCGCGCTTGCCTGGCCGCGCGGCGCCGCCGCGGATTCCGACATGATCGCGCAGATGCGCGACATCGTCGCGAACGAGCTGGCGCCGACCGCAACGCCGGACCAGCCGGGCAGTCTGGCCGCCGCGCTTTATGCCGGCAACCATGTCGAGTTCTTCAACTACGGCTTTGCCGACGACGCCACGCGAAGGCCGGTCACGCCGGACACGCTGTTCAATCTCGGTTCCCTGCGCAAGCCGTTCGAGGCGACACTGGTCGCGCTCGGCACCCTCCGCGGCGAGCTGCGGCTCGACGATCGTCTGGTGAAATATCTCCCGGAGCTCATCGGCGACTATATCCGCCGCATCACCGTCGGCGAACTCGTCACGCACACCTCAGGCATGCTGCTGCCGACCGACCATCCGCCCTGGCCGAGCGACACGTTTTCCCGCGCGCAGCTCATCGAGATGTTCAACAGCTGGCGACCGCAAGCCGGCCAAGTGCCGGGCAAGCAGCGCGTCTACAGCCACGCCGGCTACGTCCTGCTTCAGCTCGTGCTCGAGCGCTGTTACGGCGCTCCGATCTCGACCCTGTTCGAACAACGCATCCTCAGGCCGATCGGCATGAATGCGACCTCATTGCCTGAACGCGGCGAGGACAGCCGTGCCGTCATGGACGAGACCTGGATGCAGCGCGCGGTCCAGGGCTACTCGGATCAGGGCATGGCGATCGGCTCCATCGGCAACCAGCAGAGCTATTTTGATTTTCCCGGCACGGGCCAGATGTTTTCTTCGCCGCGGGACCTCGCCGCATTCGTTGCGGCCTGCGTCGATGGCCGATCGATCGACCCGCATTTGCGCGAGGCATTGCGGATGACACAGCACGAGATCTTCCGCGTCGACGAGAAGTTCGGACAGGGAATGGCCTGGGAGACGGTGCATCTTCCAGGCGTCACCGTCGTCGACAAACCGGGTGGGCTCAACAACGCCTCCGGCTATATCGGCCTCGTGCCCGCACAGCGGATCGGCATCGTGTTGCTGGCCAATCGCGGCGAATACCCGCACGAGATCGCCCGCTACAAGATCCTGCCCGCGCTGGCGAAGCTCATGGGCCCGCACTGAACACATCCCTTAAAACAGAAAGCCCCGGCTGAGCCGGGGCTTTCCACGCCAGATCAGGAACGGGATGAAGCTCAGTACCTGGCGACGACGGGTCCGCCAAACTTGCAGTTCACGCCGACGCGCGCGATGTTCGATTTGAGATCGACCGAATGGGTGAAGACGTTGGCCGGAAACGCGCCGCCAAGCAGATTGGTGCTGGTCACGGTGCTGCGTCCGAGATCGACGTAGAGATATTCTGCCTTGAGCGACCAGCCGCCGCCGACGGCATATTCGGTGCCCACACCTGCGGTCCAGCCGACCCGCGTGTCGCGGATCGCGGCCGACTCGGTCGCGGCGGCGAACGTGTCGGTGAAGTTGAAATTGCCCTTCACCTCGGCGATGGCCGCGCCGCCGGTGGCGTAGAGCAGCCAGGTCGGAGCCGCGAGGAAGCCGATGCGGCCGCGGATGGTGGCAAGCCAATCGGCCGAGACTGACGACGACACGGTGAAGCCGGTCGGCGCGCAGCAGGGATAGAACGCCGAACCCGTCGCACTGCCCTTGAAGCCGAAATAGTTGATGTCACCTTCGAGGCCCAACACGGCGTTGTTGACCTGCCAGTTGTGGCCGGCGGTAAAACCGCCGGTGACGCTGGAGCTGTTGACCCGCTGGGCGCCGACTGCCGCAATCGCAGTAACACTGGTGTCCGCGAAATAGCCGGCGGGAGCGAACGCGGTCGAGGTGGCCGGATCGGCACTGCCCCACTGCCCGCCGACATTGCCGCCGACGTAAAAGCCGGTCCAGTTGTAGGCCGTCGCCATCATCGGCGCCTTGGTGTAGTGCGCCGCGAGGTCGGCCGCCTGCACGGATGCGGAGCCCAAGACAACCGCGGCAACCGCCAGCAAAAACTTCTTCATCCCGGTCTCCTTACCCCACGCGATTGATCTCGCGTTTCGAACGCGCGCGGGCAGAAGTTGTCCGGCGCTGATCGGGCATAGGCTGCCGGTCCCTCGCCGTCTTGGGCTGCGGCGAAGTTCATAGAGACTTTGACGTAGTACGCGCCGTGCGGCACGCGAACGCGTGACGGGTGTGACTCGAGAGCCACGCATCACCCTGTGGCAGCGGCGGGCCACGCACACCACTGTCGCATCGCGACACCCCGCGCGAACGCGATTCGAATCCCCGCCTCTCAGACCGAACGCGTCAGTCCGCCGTCAACGCGGATGTTCTGTCCCGTGATGTAGGCCGCGCCGTCGGACGCCAGGAACGAGATCGTCGCGGCGATCTCCTCGACCTTGCCGTAGCGCCGCATCGGCACGCTGTCGCGGCGTGCATCTAGCTCTGGCAGGCTGTCGATCCAGCCCGGCAGCACATTGTTCATGCGGATGTTGTCGGCGGCGTGGGTGTCGGTGAAGATCTTGGTGAAGGCGGCAAGGCCAGCGCGGAACACTGCAGAGGTCGGAAACATCGCGCTCGGCTCGAATGCCCAGGCGGTCGAGATGTTGATGATGGCGCCGCCCTTTTGCGTTTGCATGATTGGCATCACCAGCCGGGTCGGACGGATCACGTTGAGCAGATAAGTGTCGAGGCCGGTGTGCCATTGCTCGTCGGTGATCTCCGTGATCGGCGCCCGGGGCCCGTGGCCCGCGCTGTTGACGAGCACGTCGATGCGTCCCCATTTGGCCATCGCGCCGTCGACAAGCCGCTTCAGATCGTCGTTCGACTTGTTGGAACCGGTGACGCCCAATCCGCCCAGTTCAGCTGCCAGCGCCTCGCCCTTGCCGGAGGAGGACAGGATCGCGACGCGAAAGCCGTCGGCTGCGAGCCGGCGCGCAGCCCCTGCCCCCATGCCGCTGCCGCCGGCGGTCACGAGTGCGACCTTCTCAGCTGCCATCTCTGCTGCCATGACCGATCATCCTCTATGATATCGTGGAGCCGAGCCGCAGGCCCGGCCTTTCATGAGGTCTTCTACCGCCGGACCAGCCGGAAGGTCCACCGTCGAAGCGACTTGAAAGATGAGCGATTTGCAGATCCGCAATTTGCGCCCCGAGGAGATCGTGACCGCCGTCGACTGGGCCGCGGCCGAGGGCTGGAATCCGGGCCTCTCCGACGCCGCCTGTTTCGCGATCCCGGACGCGCATGGCTTTTTTGTCGGCGAGATCGGCGGCGAGCCGGTCGCGACCGTCTCCTGCGTCAACTACGACGATCGCTTCGCATTTCTCGGCTTCTACATCGTGCGATCAGATTTTCGCGATAGAGGCCACGGCCTGCGCATCTGGAACGCGGCGATCGTGCATGCGGGCGCTCGCGTGATCGGCCTCGACGGCGTCGTGGCGCAGCAGGATAATTACAGAAAGTCCGGCTTCCAGCTTGCTTACGCCAATATCCGCTATGGCGGCATCGCCGCCGCACCATCGAGGCCGCCCGCCGATGTCGTTGCGCTCGACACGATCCCGTTCGCACTTGTCGAAGCCGACGATGCAACGGTGTTCCCAGCTCCGCGCAGTGCCTTCCTGCGGGCCTGGATCGGCACGTCAGGACATGTCGGTCGCGCATTGCTGCGCGATGGCAAGCTCGCGGCATGGGGTGTGATCCGGCCGTGCCGGACCGGCCGCAAGATCGGCCCGCTCGTCGCCGACGACCGCGCGGCGGCGGAGGCGATCGTGCAGGCCTTGCTGGCGAGCGCGAACGGCGGCGAGATATTCCTCGACGTCCCCGCCGTCAATCGCGAGGCGATTGCGCTCGTGGAAACGCTCGGGCTGAAGCCGGTATTCGAGACGGCGCGGATGTACACCGGACCGATCGCGCCGCTGCGGATCGACCGCGTCTTCGGCGTGACCAGTTTCGAGCTGGGCTAGCTCAGTAGCAGCGCATGATGTTGACGGTGTGCTCGCCGCCGCCGCGGCCGGGCACAGTCACATGCTCCGTCGGACAGCTCGGCACGTAGGGCCGGTCGGACGGCACCACGTTCGGCGGGAAGCGATGTGTCCAATCCCAGGGAACGTCGTACGTATAGGTGTAGCGAACGTCGCTGGAAACGGGTTGGGCGGTCTCGGCAAAAGGCTGACCGTAACCTGCATTGTCATAGTAGAACCCGCCGCCGCCCGGCCAGTAGACCCAGGGCGTGTTGCGGCCACGGAACCTGGCGCCCGGCGCAATCGGCGGACGCGCCGCCGGACCGGAAGGCGTGGCGGCATGTGCGACGGCGCCGCCGGGCCTGGCAAAACTGTCGCTGGGGGCAAGGAGCAGCGCGGCTGCGCTGAGCGAGGCGAGCAACGCCCCAAATGATCTGGACATCATGATACGCACCAACTCGTTTGGCTTCGCGGATAGCGGCTCCCCACGACACGCTAGGCCGGGCTGTCGCCCACCCGCAAACGTATAATTAATTATTGGTTAAGGCACGGGATTAACAGGGAACAGACTGCGGCAAGACGCCCGGGATTGCGGCTGATGTCGCACGTGTTCCGGAAAACGGACTTCATAACCAGTTGATCGGAGTTGATCGGTTCGATCGACGACACCCGGAACGCTCCCGCACTGCGGTCGTTGGCTCCCGACACAAGCAAGGAGCATCTCCAATGCAGAACAAGTCGAAACTCCTCTGCCTGATCACGGCTTCACTCGTCGCGGGCACGTCGGCCGCCTCGGCCCAGGGCTATGATTGGAACGGATCGCGCGCGGGATGGGACCGCACCGCCCCGGCCTATCAGCCGGTTCAGCCCCGCGCCTACTATCCGGATGTCGCTGGACCATACGGTGCGCTCAACGGCACCAATCATCCGGCGCCGAGCTCGACGCAGGGCGATGTCGGCCCGGAGGGCAATAACAACGGTACACTGACCGGCGTCTATCGCAGCTGGTAACGCCCGCTCACGATCTGGCCCATCGTCCATCGCGGACGGTGGGCCTTCGTGCGTCAGCGGCCCTGCTGCTTGCGCAGCCAGTCCAGCATATCCTGCGCATTTCCGGTGCCCTGCGTCACGATGGCGGTGTTGCCACCGCTGCGGCGATAGACCGTGGTGCGCCCGGGCTCCTTCTCGATCTTGACCTCGGCCTGCGCCGGATCGCCGCTCTGGGTGATGACGGACGTGCCGTTCTCGTCCTGAACTATTGTGGTGTGGCCGTCACCTGACTCGCCGGCTCCCGCCGGCCCTGCTGCCATTGCCATCATGATGCTCATTCCTGCTGCAAGTGCGATGAACCTCATATTGCACCTCGCCTTCACGATCACCGGCTGAACTGAAATATCGACAGCCAGTTGAAGCGCCCGAATTGTCGCACCGTTCCCGTGTTCATGTCTCCGATCTGGAGCAGAAGGGCGTTGGTGGAATTGCCGACCTGGGTGATATCGGCAATGTTGCTCACGCCCGACTGACCGATCGCCAAATTGGTCGTGCCACCCACCTGAATCACGTCGACATAATTTCGCGTGCCGTTCTGGATGATCGTCGCATCGACCGTTCCCGTGCCACCGATCTGGATGACACGCGCGATATTGATGCGGCTGTTCTCTTCGATCGTGACCGGCTGGACATTGTTGCCGAACTGCACGACCGTTTCGATGCTCACGTTCCGGTTCGTTACGCCGCGCTGGACGGATCCGGCGGATGCCTCGGACGCGACGCTGACGGCGAACAATGCCGCCAATGCCAGGAGTAGCCTAGCGCATTTCATCGCTTGCCCCCATTACATTTCTGACGACGAGGTCGCGCCCGGCTCAATGGCTATTCTGGACAACAGTCGCCGAGTTGAACGCACCGAACTGGGCCAGGAAACTGCTGGTGGACTGGCCGGCCTGGCCGACAAACGCGACATTGTTCACGCCCGCCTGCCCGACCGATGCCGATGTCGTCCCGCCGAATTGCAGGATTCCGGTCGCGTTGTTCGTGCCGTTTTGAGTGACGGTCGCGCTGGTGCTGCCGCCGATCATGAACACGCCGGCCATGTTGAGCTGGCTGTTCTGGTTCAGCACGACCGGCGGGCCGCCGAGCGATACGATGGTCTTGATGTCGGCGGTCTGCGCACCGGCCGATCCGGCGCCCACGCAACATAAGGTGAGAAATGCGCCACAGGCGGCGCCTGAAAAATGCCTCATGACATGCCTCGCGACTGAAAATTGATTTGCGATCAAGGAGTCTGCTGCAAAATCGTCGAGCCGTTCAGGATTCCGAGCTGTCCGACGGCCGCCGCGTTGTTCGCGCCGATCTG
Source organism: Bradyrhizobium sp. 76 (assembly GCF_023073025.1). NCBI lineage: Bacteria > Pseudomonadati > Pseudomonadota > Alphaproteobacteria > Hyphomicrobiales > Nitrobacteraceae > Bradyrhizobium > Bradyrhizobium sp. 76. Next base: position 182,905 of record NZ_JADPIS010000015.1, on the reverse strand, counting down.
GCCGATCAGGCTCGAGTTGGAGCCACCGGCCTGGCCGAGTAACGCGGTGTTGGACGCCGTCGCAGTCGTGCCGCCCTGCCCGATCACCGAGGTGTTGAAGGTGAGGAGCGAACCCGTCTGCAACGTAGTCGCAGCATTGGTGGCGCCGAATTGCATCGTGGTGGCGCTGTTGTTGGTGCCGCCACTCTGCGAAATGAAGGAGTTGTTGGTAGTGCCGAATTGCAGCACGCTGGCCGAGTTGCCGGCCTGGGCATCGACGGCGGTCAGCAAGCTGAACGCGACGATCGTGGCAACGGAATATTTTTGATGCATGACATTTCCTCCGCGAAAGTCGGCGGACAAGCTCTCACCGAGTCGTCCGGCCCGAGGCGGTGCTTTCAAGGATGGCGCGGACGCGCCGCAGTTGACGCGTCCGGCCAAACGGGGCTGGCTTAGTGCGCCGTCTGCGAGACGGTGCTGCCGTTGACGCCGAACACGCTGAGCTGTCCGACGGCAGCGGCGTTGTTCTGGAGCGCGGCAGGCCCGAACGAGTTCTGGGTGATCGCGCTGCCGTTGTTGCCGAACGCCACCTGGCCGGTCGTCGCCGAGTTCTGCACGCCGACCTGGTTGACCGTGCTGCCGTTGTTGAGCGAGGCCGCGCTGGTGCCCTGCATCGTGGTCGCGCTATTGATGATGCCGAGCTGGCTGGTCGACGAACTGTCGTTGGTGAGGCCCTGCTGCGAGACGCTGGAACCGTTCACGACGCCCACTTGCACGGTGGTCGAGGTGTTGGCGGCCTGCGCGGCGGAGGACAGGGCGAGCACGGCAACGGAAGCAAAAAACAATTTGCGCATGGAATATCCTTTCTGGCTAAGATCTCTGACTGGGTTCGGATGCCGTCTTGGAGGAGGCCGACATCGCAGGACAGACTTTGAACCGATCGTGCTGCGTGCGACAGACTGCAGTTCATGCTAATCGGTACGGACTAGACGTTGCGCGGCGCCTTAGGTGTCCGCGCACTAGCTGTACGGTTGTCCCGTGCCGGTTCGTGTTGTCTCGTCTTCGCGTCCCATGCTGTCGACCAACCGCACCACCTCGATCGGCGAGCGAAGCTCCAGCTTCCGCATCATCCTGGTGCGATGGACCTTGGCCGTCACTTCGCTCACCCCGAGCCTCGCCGCGATCTGCTTGGCGACGAGACCTTCGGCCATCAACAGCATGATCTCGCGCTCCCTCGCCGTCAGCGTTTCGACGCGCTGGCGCGCTTCGCGCACGCTATCTTCGCGTTCGAGCCGCCTGCGGTCGCGCTCGATGCCGTGCCTGATCGCGTCGAGGATCTCCTGCTCGCGAAAGGGTTTTGGAAGAAACTCGACTGCGCCGCGCTTCATCGCCTCGACCGAGACGCGGACGTCGGAATGGCCACTGATGAAGACGATCGGGATCAGCACGCCCGTCTCGGCGAGCCGGCGCTGAAGCTCGAGGCCGGTCGGCGCGGTGCCGGGAAAGCGGACGTCGAGCACGAGGCATGAAGGCCCGCCGGAAATAATCTCCCCGAGAAACTCGTCGGTCGATGCAAACAATTTTACCTGATGCCCGGTCTCCTCGCAGAGACTTCCGATCGCGGTTCGAATCTGGATCTCGTCGTCAATGACATAAACTGTAGCTTGACCTGAACTCATGGCAACGGGCTCCCCGGCTTGGGGCTCGATGAACAAGCAACGAGCCATCCATTCTTCTTGCAAGCGAGATCAAGGTGCTTGGATGAATTCGCGGGGATCGAGCGAGTCGCTCCGGTCCGCCGCTTCGACGTCTTAGGGCCAACACCCGTTCAAGACGAGTGAAGGCGTTCACATATCGGGTTTCGTGATTGGGGGGATTCGCCCTGGCGACCTGCGGCATCATGGCGATGCGCGATATCGACAATGCGACGATCTGGCGTCGGAACTTCGGTATCGCCGACTGCGTCATGGCATCGCCACCCACGTGCCGACTTGAACGCCGGGCGCTGGCCGCTTCGGCCAGAGCAGACGGGACGTTCAGTCAGCTTGTCGAGTTCGATACCGCGCGCGTCATATCGATACGCTCCGTATGCATTTCCGGCAAGTCACGAAAGATAGCACCCCGCAGACTTTACTTCTGGATCATCAAGCGCGCCCGACCGTCGCCCCGGCAACAGCGACACACTGACGATCGACTGCGTTTTCTTGGATTTACAACCATAGCGCGACCTTTGTCTGTGCCGCCAACGATGCCATTTCAAGAGGCGGGGTTTTTGATATGCGATTTGTGCCAGTTATTGCCTTGCTCGGAACTGCATGCGGCCTCGCCACGGTCTACGCCGCGGGGCCGGCCGTCATCGGCGACGCGGCCGGGGCCGCGGCGGAGAAAGCGGCCCGCGCCTATGAATCGACCCAACGGCTGCTCAAACCCGTCGGGCCGGAAGCACGGAGCTTCGGATCGGATGCCCCCGTGTTCCGCTTTGCCTCAATCCAGCGCGGCAGCATCGAGCAGACCATCACCGTCACCGGCGCCCTGCAGCCGGTCAAGACGATCGAGGTGGGTTCCCAGTTATCCGGGCAGCTCGCCCGGGTCTATGTCGATTTCAACGACACTGTCAGCAAGGATCAGCCGCTCGCCCTGATCGATCCGCGCAGCTTTGCGGCCAAGGTCGACGAAGCTAGGGCGGCGGTGGCGGTGGCGAACTCCTTTGTCGACATCGAGCGGGCCAAGCTCGACCGCGCCAGGATCGATCTGCAAAACGCCAGGGGCAGCAGAGACGTACTCGTGGCCAAGCTCGACAGCGCGCAGGCGGTCAAGGCGTCGGCGCAGAAGACCTTGCAGCGCAAGCTGGCTCTACAGTCACAAAACGTTGTGGCGATAACGGCGGTGGATGACGCCCAGACGGAGTTCACCGCGAGGCTTGCCCAAGAACGCGAAGCCGAAGTCCTCATGTCCCTGAACGCCTACTCAGTCGACGGCGCGCAGGCCGATATCCGCCGGATCGAGGCGGAATTGCAGCAGGCACGAATGGCCGTGCCGGAGAAGGCGGCCGTTCTCGCTGCGGCCCAGGCCGATCTCGACCGCACCGTGATCCGCTCGCCGATCGATGGCGTCGTCGTCGGCAGGTTCGTCAACGAGGGCCAGACGCTCGCGGTCGGACTGGAATCGCGGACCACGTTCGTGGTCGCGCACCGGCTGGAGGATATGGAAATCCACGCGCAGGTCGACGAAGCCGATATCGGGCGCATCGCCCCCGATCAGCGCGCCCATTTCACGGTGGATGCCTACCCGGACCGCCGCTTCGAGGCGGTGGTGCGGCAGGTGCGCAAGGCACCGCAGAACCAGCAGCACGTCGTGACCTACACCGTCGTCCTGGCGACCTCCAATCTCGACGGCGCGTTGCTGCCCGGCATGACCGCCCTGGTGAAGATCGTGATCGAGCGGCAGGACGACGTGTTGAAAGTGCCGCTTGCCGCGTTGCGCTTCCAGCCCTCCGGCACGCAGCCGGATGCCGCGGCGCGCAGCGGGGTGTGGGCACGCACCGCAAGCGGCTCGCTCCGGCGCATTCCCGTCACCGTCGGCGCGGCCGGCACCGAACAGGTCGCGCTCAGGAGCGGAGACCTCGTCGAGGGCAGTCAGGTCGCTGTGGGTCAGGCCATCCGGCCGGCCGGCATGGAGTTTCTCGGCATCAGGTTCGGATCATGACGGCCCTCCCGCCCCTCATCAGCCTGCAGTCGGTCTCCAGGACCTATCGCGCCGACGGAGTGGCGGTGGCCGCGGTGCGCAACGTCAGCTTCGACATCGAGCGAGGCGAGATCGTCGCGGTGATGGGACCGTCCGGCTCGGGAAAATCGACGCTGATGAACATGCTAGGGCTGCTCGACCTGCCGAGCGAGGGCGCGCTCTATCTCGAGGGAACCGACGTTGCCGATCTCTCGGAAGACCACCGGTCGTCCCTGCGCGCCCGCAGCATCGGCTTCGTATTCCAGTCCTACAATCTGCTCGCGCGCCACAATGCGATCGAGAACGTCGCGCTGCCGCTGGTCTATTGCGGCATCGGCCGCAAGGAACGTCTGGCCCGCGCCGAGCAGAGCCTGGAGGCCGTCGGCATGGTGCACCGGGCCCACCACTTCCCGCGGCAGCTCTCGGGCGGCGAGCAGCAGCGCGTCGCGATCGCGCGCGCCCTGATCGCCTCTCCGCTGATCGTGCTCGCCGACGAGCCGACCGGCGCGCTCGACAGCCGTACCGGCGCCGAGATACTGGCCCTGTTCGCCGCGCTCAACCGCACCGGTCAGACCATCGTGATGATCACGCATGATCCAGGGATCGCGACCCAGTGCCGGCGCACGATCCGCCTGCATGACGGCGAGCTCGTCGCTGACGAAACGCTGGTCCCGATCCTGCCGAAACGGAGCGCTGCGCCATGACGATGCTCCAGGGCTTCCAGATCGCGTTGCACGCCTTGCGCCTCAATCCGTTGCGCAGCATCCTCACCATGCTCGGCATCGTGATCGGAGTCGCCTCCATCGTGACCGTGTTTGCGATCGGGTCGGGCGCGCAGCTTCGGCTGCAGGAGCAGATCCGCTCGATCGGCGCCAACGTGCTGATGATCAACCCCGGCGCGGTCTACCAGGGCGGCGTACGTCTCAAGGATGGCAGCAAGCTCACCATGACCGAGAGTGACGTGCAGGCGATCCTCGAGCAGATCCCCGAGATCCAGGCTGCGGCCGGCTCGATTGCAGGAACGGCCCAAATCATTCACGAGAGCAAGAACTGGAACACGACCATCAACGGGACGACGACCGGGCACTTCATGGTGCGCGACTGGCAGCTTGCGACCGGGCGCTATTTTTCCGGAAGCGAGGAGGCAGGCGCCGGCAAGGTCGTGATCCTCGGCAGCACGGTGGCGCATGAGCTGTTCGCGCCCGGCGAGGACCCGATCGGCGCCCAGATCAGGATCATGAAGGTGCCGCTCGAAGTGGTCGGTGTTCTCGATCGCAAGGGACCGGCGCAGGACGACGTCGCCTTCGTGCCGCTCACCACGGCCAAGTTGCGCTTCCTCGGCAGCGCAAGCAACATCAACCGTGATTCGGTCGCCTACATCATCGCCAAGGTGGCCGCCGACGGACAGATGGCGGGCGCGCGAACGGAGATCGAAAACCTGCTGCGGCAGCGCCACCGTATTCCCGCCGGCCAGGAGGACGACTTCAAGGTCCAGGATCCGGCCGCCGCCATGGAAGCGCAGCAGGGAGCGATCCGCACCGTCGCGCTCCTGCTCGTCGCCATCGCCTCGGTCTCGCTGCTCGTTGGCGGCATCAGCATCATGAACGTCATGATCGTGTCGGTCACCGAGCGGACGCGAGAGATCGGAATCCGCCGCGCGCTTGGCGGGCGGATGCGGGACATCCGTCTTCAGTTTCTCTGCGAGGCGCTCGTGCTCTGCCTGCTCGGCGGCGCGATCGGCGTCGGTGCCGGCGTCACGCTCTCGATGACGGTCGCTCGCATGGCAGGATGGATCACCTCGATCGACGGCCAGGCGATCGGCCTTGCCCTCGCCTTCTCGATCGCGACCGGCCTGGTCTTCGGTTTTTATCCCGCCCACAAGGCATCCAAGCTCAGTCCGATCGAGGCACTCAAGACGGAGTGAGAACATGCTGGGGTGTTCGCATCGACCAAAGGCCACGGAGGAGCAGTCATGAGTCCGGATCCGAAACACCCGATCACACCAACGCCACGCGAGCGGGACCTGATGATGCTGATCGCACGCGGAATGCAGAACAAGAACATAGCCTACGAGCTCAAGATCTCGGAGAACACGGTGCGGGCGCATATCGGCAACATCATGCGCAAATACCGCCTTCAGAACCGGACCCAGATCGCGATCATCTTTGCCCTCCAGGCGGCGCCGCCATCGCTTCGCCGCAACCTGGCCAATGGCGGCCGCAATTCGGCGACGGCGGCGCCGGCCAAGGCGGTCGCGCGGAATACGCTGGTGCCGACGGCGCCGGATTGACCGCCGGGCCACAATCCCTTGCGTCACTTCGGGCGAAACACCCAAGTCCGGGGTCAACGGAACGGCGGCAAAATATTTCTCTTTATTAGAATTCGGATTTTTGTTAGGAATTTCTCACTCCGGCCCAAGGAAGAGGGGCGTATCGCGATCGTCACGAACGCGGGCCGGACGGCGGTGGACGTTAGTCACATCGGCGCGAATGGCTTCGCAGGGCGGGCAACCGTGAGTGAAGGCCTCGCGCACACGACCGGTATGATCGGCGTACGGCAAAATCGTGTGGTCCTGACGCCCGGGGTCTGTGCGTCAAGCGTTGCGGTGATGTGGTGGCTCAACCGGGCACACGCATCAGCCATCCGCAAGGCGACGGGGGCAATAGTGCATCGCTCCCCGGGGAGAGCGCGACATAAGCCGTAAAGCCACTGCGCAGGGAAGGTATATCGAGAAAAAGACTATATAATTCAATGGTATGAAGCCCATGTGTTCACATTTGTGTCCCGAACCGCTGAAGCTATTATTCCCTTTGCAAATCGTTCGCGGCAATTAAGCCCGCTCGGTGGCAGAGCTGGAAGCCAACGCGAGCGGCAAGCCGGTAAGGATCCGCAACTCCGTCACCGACGAGGTGCTGGCGACCAAGACCAGCATCCGCATATGGCCGCCCGCCGGTGCCTGCCGGTGACCGGCACCTCTTTCGTGGACGGTTGCGCCGCTTCGAGCAGGGTAATTTTAGACGATACCGAATGAAATCAAAAACCCTTCATCCACTAGGCCGGTTCACTGGTCGGCAACCTCGCCTTGCTATCGAGGCAGGCAATCGAAGCGGAGATTGTATGGCACGCAAACGCAAACCAGCCGCAGCCGGACTGAGCGAACTGCGAAGCAGAACCTTCTTCAACACGATTTCTCCGAGCATGTCGCCGGGTGTCAATCGCGAGGGTGAGAGTGCCAGCGCGCAGAGCACGGACGGAGTAGCCCGAAGAAGCATTGAAGGTCCAACGAGAACCGGGTTCATGGCCGTCGCTGCGTTCTTCTTGGTGTTCATGATGTTTAAGCCGACAACGCCGACACCGCCAACTCAATATTACACGGGATGCGAACTCAGGGGCGCGATAGAACGGTGCGCTGAGTTTGCAGCGGAGATTACGAAATGGAGCAACGTTCCGCTACCCATCCTTACGGGTGAGCCAAGCCGCGAAGATCAGATCAAGGCTCTGAACGAGCAAGACGAATGGTTGCGCGACGCCTACTACGCAGAGACAGCCAGAAAATCTTCAACTGAATTGGACAAATGGACGCGGCAAAATTATGCGCGGCGCGGCGTCAAAGACTGATCAAATGAAAGGCCGTTGGTCCATCGGGTATCGGCAGCGGCACTCTGTAACGGCACCTAGCGCGCTCGGTAACGGCTGATGTTGATGTGGTGATGGCGTACGTTTCAAGATCGCGGTGTTGCTCGTCTTTCTGCGCTGCCGGTGTCACTCGATCACTTCGTCGGCGCGGACGAGCAGTCTCCGCGCGGCCCGGTGAGGCCGAGCGCCTTTGCAGTCTTAGGGTTCACAACCAGCTCGTGCCGATCCGCAACCCGGTCACCGACGAGGTGCTGGCGGCGATGTTGACCGAGCGGATGTCCGTTCCACGCGCTACAGTGTTGAAGGCGCGATGACCTGATGCCGTCTTCTGTCGCTCGCCCGTCAGCGCGGTGAGCGGTCTGGGTCGCTGACTGCGCAAAACGTCCTTCGTAACAGGCTCGCCAAGCAAAGCTGGTATGGGCATAATCGCGCGAGCGTCACATCAGGCGGATGGAGAAATACGTGCTTCGTATCGACAAGAGCGGGAAAAAGTTAGTCCGACTGACGAAGTCCACTTTTGTGGATGCCGATCATTGGGAACGAGACTTGCAAGCCATGATCTGCACAGACCCGGACAGCTTCTGTGGAGAGATCGGCGAAAACTTTTGGGTGATTGGTCAGGAAGTTCGTCCGTCTGATGCCGTTCCTGACAGGATTGATATTCTTGCAACGGACGAAGATGGAACGACTGTCGTCATTGAGCTTAAGCGCGGCACGCACAAACTCCAATTGCTTCAGGCGGTAAGCTACGCTGGAATGATTTCTAAGTGGCCGTCCGACCGGTTTATCCAAACTTTAGCTACGAACTACACACTATCAATCGATGATGCGCGCGCCGAGATAGAGGAACACGTTGGCTCAGACGTTTCAGCGATCAACCAAAAACAGCGAATTTTACTCGTTGCAGAGGACTTCGACCCCGCTCTCTTGATCGCCGCCGAATGGCTTCATGAAAATTTTGAAGTTGATATTCGATGTTACAGGCTGTCGCTATCTCAGGAAGGCGGCAATGACTATTTGACTTGTGCGTGCGTGTATCCACCGATTGAAATCGCGGCCCTCACTCGCGGCTCCGAGAAGACAGATCGATCCTCCGCCGCGTGGAAGGATTGGGACGAGGCGCTGAAGTCTATCGGAAACCCAGCCGTAGCCGACTTCGTACGAACCGCCCTCGCAAGCAATCAAGAAGCGCGGCTCTATCGGCGCCAAATCATGTACCGTATCGGCGGGAAGCGACGTTTCTGGGTAACGTGCAGACCGGAATTTGGGTACGTGTGGCAGCTTGGGAGGTTTGATAGCGACGAACAGTTTTGGAGCAAGCGACTTTCGACACCCAACGTCAAGGAAGTGAACGATAAACGCGGCCTGCGGTTTTATTTGCGGACCTCTGCCGATTTCGACGCTTTCACTCGTGCCGTGTCTCAGGACTTGGCTTTGACCGAATTTTCTGAGCCAGAGGAGTTGGAGGAAGTTGAGGACGCATAGAGTGGATGGAATGCCGCGATGCTGCCCTTCCCCGCGTGGCGCGACCGCGAGGCGGTCGATGCTGAGGGGCGGAAGCGTTCGTACGGCTGGGTCTCGCGATCGGCATCGTTCGCCCTCAAGGGCAACTGCTTCAGCAGCGCGGCCATGTCGCGATCCGAAATCGCAAAGGCCGCCGGATCGACAGGAGGGGCGAGCGGCGCGGTCCTGACCCGCCGCAGGAGCCAAGCGCGAAACTCAAGCCGGTCCAGCCGTAACGCCGCCTTCAAGCCTGTCTTGAAAAACCGGTCGCGCTGCTCAGGGGTGAGCCTCGCCCAGCCCGCCGTTGCCGCTTGAACCAGATCAATCCGCCTCATTTCGTGAGCCTTAAGAAAGCGAGATTGAGCAAAAGAAACCACAAAAACGAAAAACGCAAATATGCTGAAAGCCTGCGGTCGGGCGGTCCCCGTGATTTGGTATGAGCCCCAAAGGACCCGACGAGCGGTCGTGCAAGGTGGCCGCGACGGTCCGCCCAGCGTGCCCTCACTCCGCTGGGGCGTGCTGCGCCTTGGCGGTCCGCTCCTGCTCGCTACGCATCCATGCCCACTTCGCGTGTTCGCGTGCGACGCGAACCCGCGCTTCTTTCAGCGGGAGACCCCTGTAGTGGGCGCCGGTCGGATTTTGCTCGAAGAACTTGTCCACCTGTTCTTGGGTCATGGTGGCGTGCGCTTTCAGAAACCAATCGTAAAGATCGAAGGGATCGCCATCGCGCAGTCCGTGCGAGGCGTTATCCTTGCCGAACACCGCATCCGTGTAGCGGCGCGCGGCTTGCGCTTCGCCTGCTGTCAGCGGCATTGTCACGATCCAGCGGAGACCGTTAGCGGCGACGGCGAGCATGGCCTTGTCTTCGCCCCATGAAGTGATCTCCTCTACCGTCGCACGGACCGTTTTTCCATCCATGTCTGGTACATCCATGATAGCGCCGATCTTGACCGTGGGCTGCGGCTTGCCGTCGCTGTCGAGCAGTTCAGGCGGCGAGCCATCAAAGGTGGTCGGCACGGTGCTGGCCGTCTTCCAAGCTTCCATGAGCCAGAAAATGTCGCGGTGCTTATCGTAGCCCTCCAGCGCAGCTTCGACCTCTATTGGTCGCCCGAAGGGATAGTCGTCGATCTTGATGGTTTCCAAGAAGCCGAAGCAGGAGTTGCCCGTTACGTCCTCGTTGGCGAGGAAAGTGTGGTTGGTGATGACGACATACGCGGGCGCGATCGGCTGCCCGTCCACGGTCATGCTTTTCTCTGCGTCGCGGATCGCAACTTCGGCTTTTTCGGCGACCACGCGCCAGTCGGCCTCGGCCATCATGGTGGGGATGCTCAACTCAAACCAAAAAACCGGATTTGTGAGTTTCTTCTTAGACGCCTTGTAGATCTGGTCGCGCACATAGCCTTCCAACTCGCGCTGAAACTCCGCATTCGTCACGTCGGTCGTAGGCGCTTTCCAGCCGTTCTTGCGCTTGGCTTCGACCTCATAGGTCTTTCCGGATGCCTTGGACTTTGCCCTAAACTCCGGTGTCGGCGTCGATCCGGCCATCGTCTCCGCGCAAGCAATCTCCATGCCCGCTACGGCCAAAGCCGCGCCCACGACAACCTCGTGATAGGCGGGCATGAAACTGAGGGGATGGCGCAACCGCTTCACCAGCAAGTTCGGTATCTCGTCGTGGTGGGCGATCAGGTACAGCGCATAAGCCAAGTGCAGCCAGCACGCCATGAAGCCCATCATCACAATGGTCCTCACCTTCGGATCGCCGGGCTTGTGGCTGCTGTATTCTTGGGTCTTTTGCAGCCAACGGAAGAGCGGATGCAGGCCCTTGTTGCGTTCGCGCTCGCCCCAGTCATGGCCGAACGTCTTCTTCATGAAGTAATCGAGGAAGTTCGGGAAGAGGACCCAGTTATTGCCCCAGTGGAGCGCCCCCTTCACCGCCACGAAGCGGAAGCCGTTCGCCTCATCCATCCACGAGATAATGGGGTTACCGTGGCCTTGCTGCTGCTGGCGTACGCTCTCGGCCGCTTGATGGTGACGCAGCATGGTTTGCGCTTGCGCCAAGAAGGCGGGGTCACGTTCGGGCATGGGTCCGCGCTGCATGCCCGGCTTTTCGGCACCCAGACAGCATCTTTTGAACTTTTTGCCGCTCCCGCACGGGCACAGCTCATTCCTTCCAGTCTTCATTTTGGGATTATCGCAGAGTTGTGGCGCGCCGTCGCCTCCGTTGTGCCCGGCGCGTCGTCCACCGCAAGCTGTAGCGGCTTGCCGATGCCGGGCCTGCTGCGCTTCAATACGGAATGTCCGTGCTCACCCGCCGCCGATATCCCGAACGCCAAGACTGCTGGCACATCTATTTCGATGATGTGCATGTCGGCACCATCGCGCAATGCGTGGGCAACCCCGGTGCGCAAGAAAGCTGGCAGTGGCAATGCGGGTTCTATCCCGGCTCCAATCCCGGCGAACAGCGCGGCGGCACCGCGCCGACCTTCGAGCAAGCGCGCGCCGACTTCGAGGTCGCTTGGCAGAAGTTTTCAGCGAAACGAACGGAAGCCGACTATCAGGGGTGGCGCGATCAGCGCGACTGGACGGCGCGGAAGTACGCGATGTGGGAGCGCGGCGAGCGGCTTCCGTCGCAGCAGGCCAGAGCATGAAATTCGCCGCCACCCGATCATTCGCCGATCCCGAAATGGCGGCCCGCAAGCTGCTGGCAAGGAGCTTTTTGCTTGACCGCAGATAAATCACCAATGATCGTCACTAAGCTGGATGCTGCACGCCGCCAGTTAGCGACCGCAATACGTCTGTGGTTTCGCAATGGAGATGCAGTCTCCATTCACACACTGGCCTTTGCGGCTTATGAGGTGATCCACTTCATCAGCATTCACCGGGACAAATACCGGCGCGATCTAGTGTTCGATAGCGATGTGATCAAAGACGAGCATCGCGCGGAGTACAACAAGCTCATCAGATCGCCCGCAAACTTTTTCAAACATGCCGACCGCGATCCAGAGGGGTCGCTTGAGTTTGAACCCGTGGCATCTGAAATCTTCATCCTTTTTGCCATACTTGGCCTAGCTACGATTAAAGAGCCAAATACTGACGAGGAAGCCGCGTTTATGTTTTGGCGCTATTTCCACCACCCCGACCAACTGACGGAAGCTGGCCGCAAAGCGTACGTGGATGGCATCCCGGATGAACGTCTTGCGGAAATCAGGAGCATCCCGAAGGATCATTTCTTCGAGGCATTCGCCAAAAGCCGGTGGATGAACCGGCGGCTCGAAGAAGACAGAGCTAAACATACCATTAGGCTGCCTCCAAGGCGGGAATGATGGACATCATCCCCCAAAACGCCGAGATGGTTCAGTTTCGACCATCAAATCCCCAGCAACAGGCACTCGTGCGCGGCGGGCGGCTGCCTTAGTCTCTCGGAAGAAGGCTTCACTCGGTTTCCTGCGAACGACCGGCCAGACCCGTTGACTACCTACCCGCTCCCGCACCAAAATCCCGCTTTAGCGGAGGGCTGGTAAGATGGACTACCGCAAAGAGCTAGAAGCGCTGATGGCCGAGACGGCCGCGTTGGCAGCGGCGACGGCGCTCGCAATTCCTCACAACTCGCCTGTTGCCGGTCCGCAAGCTCCGCTTGACCTCGTCGTATCGATCCTAAACGAGCCCAGCCGTCCGGCACCTCGGCCTTATAATTATGGTCCGTCCGAGCGCGAGCAGATCAGCAAGCGCGTAGAGAACTTCAAAGCGCACCAAGAACGGTTTCGGCGGGAGCGGGAAGATTATTATTCGAAGATTATGACGCGGGTCCGTGATGCGGCGCAAGGCCGGATGCCGCCGGACGAATTTTAACAGGAGATCCAATGTCGCAGATTGCTAAGCGATCCATTGCCATTCGTAACCACAAAACGAGCATCAGCCTTGAGGACGAATTTTGGTCGAGCCTCCGCGAAATCGCTCTGACGGAAGGCACAAACCTTAAGGACCTTATCGCAGAAATCGATAATGGACGCGCTCATGCAAATCTGTCATGCGCCATCCGGCTGTACGTGCTCGATCACTATAGATTGCGCGCCCGGATGCCAGCGCACGGCGATAGCTCCCACGAGCGGATATAGCCACGAAGCAGATCAGAGCCGCACCTAATGCAGCAGGCCGTGCGGGGGGCGTTTCTCTAGCTCATCGCTCATTTGGTCGCTGATGCGCATTAATCTATGCTCTAACAGCTCGTTGAGAAGCATCAATGCTCTAAGCGCATCGCGCGGGTCGTCATTACAAGCGGCGATGATCTCCTCGATCGCCAGTTCGTATTCATCGAGAACGCTTTTGGTTTGCATGCGTGACATGCGAACAACGTACAAACAGAAATTGCGGCTCGGCGAGGTTTGACTGAGCTTATGCCCACAATCCACAGGTCACGGGTCGTGCGAAGTGGAACGATGGCCAGAATGCACGAATACCGTGGCAAAATTGCAACCTGTGCAGGCACCCGGGCACGCTACGCTGGATGGCCGGAAGGGGGCACGATGTTCGAGGTCTACTTCAATCAGAAACGTGATCTGCTCGTGCTGTGGAAAGGCTCCGCAGTGCCTGTACTCGGCTCGCGGGGTAAATGGCGGAAGAGCAAGAAGCGGGTGATCAAGGTCAGCGACGAAATCAAGTCAGCAGTCGAAACACAGGGCTACTACGTGCGAAGGCTCCGGGATCATCAGCAACGTACCGCGTAGGTAAACACATGGCGGGCTCGTTCAATGTGTGAAGAATGAGAAGCCTTGTCGAGGAACATATTGCCGCTGACCAACATTCTCCAAGCGCCAGAAAGCTGAAGGAGAATGGGATGCGCAGGTACCTGTTTGCTGCACTGCTCGCGAGTGCGATCTCGACACCCGTAGTTGCTGATGAAGTTGGCGTTGGTGTTCAGGCCGGTCCCGTCGGCGGAGGCGTCACTGTTGGCGAGACGCATGAGCGCCGACCCGTTGATCGCGACCGCACTACTGTCATCAGGGAGCCCGAGCATCGGGAAACTGATAGAACGACCGTGATCAAGAGAGAGAATGAGGACGGCAGCAGAGAGAAAGAAGTCATCCATCACGACAACGACTAACGGAAGTAGACCGGTCGAACGGTCGTGCTTTTCCGGCTGTTTTAGATCAGTTGGTCGAAATCCTAGAACGGCCCCACCTGATCGTCGCCGTCAGTCAGATGCATCGCGAGTTGTAGCCCGGTTTGGCCCCGATTGCGCCAGCACTTGCCATTCATCTGCGAGTGCCAACCAAGCGTTTTGGTCCGAGGCATGTCGCGCCTGAGATGCGCGGGCGCGACACTCCTGAGCGAGCGCATGATACCTCGCCACTTCGGTCGACACGTCTGTATCGCAATGCATGTTGGCATTATTCGCGGCGCCATGCTGCAACGCAACCAGTGGGAGGTGGGAGCCCGCAAAACGGGTCATCTGTGACAATGTTGCAACGGTTCCAAAGAACTTAGGTTCGCCAGAAAGTTGCCGGCTTCGTTGCCAAATCCGGTCAACAACGTTCCTCACAACCGCGTGAGGCAACGCAGGGGATCAACTATGCGAAGGATTTGGAGCGCAAGTCACTTGGCGACTGTCGGGAGCTTGCAGTCGCAGTTGGACGATTTGAATAAGCGATTAAGTGCGTTTGAACGTGATCTCACCGCGCGCTCAACAATCGATGCGCTGAAGCGCGATGCACTTTCCGTATCTAGACAGATCGACAGCATACGGTGCGCGGAGGCAACTGCTTCGCTGGGCGAACTTTTGCGAAGATAACCAACAGAAGCGCCGCAAGCGATACGTCAGTTCCGGCAGGACCAAAAGGTGCCCTAGCGGGCTTCCGCTCGCCGCGTCCAACCAACTTCACTAGCTGAATATAAGCATCCGCTATGGAGTTCCCTTCTGGAACCTTTTCCTTGTGTCCACTTTGTAACATCTGCGGAGTTGCGGCATAGCAGAGGGCGTTGTGGAATTGCCGATCGTACTTTTGGTTGAAGACGATGAAGCAGTTCAAGGTGTCGTCGCAGACGTGTTGAACGAAGGCGGTTTTGAGCCAGCCACCGCGCGAACGGGTGAAGAAGCCGTTACCTTGCTAAAGGGGCGTCAAACCAATTACTGCGCTCTCGTGACCGACATCAACCTGCTGGGTCGGTTTAATGGATGGGAGGTTGCGCGCGCTGCCCGCGAGGTCGCTCCGAATTTCCCGGTGGTGTACATGACGGGAGCTGCGGCTGACGAATGGCCCTTCCAAGGTGTTCCGAACAGCATCCTTCTTCGGAAACCCTTTGCCCCCCGCGCAAATCGTGACAGCCATCTCACAGCTTTTGAACGTCGGCTCGAAGCCGGTCTCCAGCAACTAGTTTTGGTTCGATCTCCCTTTCCCAAGATCGTCAGCATCTCACGCGCAACCGGCGAAGCGTAGAACGGGAAAGCGATAGCCCGCAGCTCAAGGCGGCGCCTGATCTCTGCGAACTTATTCCGAGTTGGTTTGCCGCGTGGTGCTCTCAGCCACTCGCTATCTTTGCTTCCGACGCGCTCGTGCCGATCTTCTTTGGCGTCATCGTCCCATCGGCAGCTCCTCGGCTTCTTCCTTCGCCAACAGCCGAAGCATCTCGATACCCATCTCCCCTTCTTGAGGTGAACTGATGAACCTGATCTCTTCGGCGCTCTCCTGAAGTGTCGCAATCATAGCGACCGCCTGATGAGCTGTCGGCGTTTCGGTCGCCCAAACATCTCGTTCGTTCTTACGTACAAATCCGATTGTATAGGACATCGCTCCCTCCCTGCAGATAGCCGCCGAAAGTAGATCGCAAGAACGGCGAGGATGCTAGGCCATTCGGGTGAGTTACGTTTGGAGGACATAACAAGCCGATGAAGAACGCCGAACAAACGGGGCGCCATCCTCCAATAGGCGCAAACTGCCGGGCTGGGTTCATGCGGGCGAACGTACAAAGTTCCAAGTGCGGAACGAATGCCCACGGGCAGCGCACCGCGCGTGAACCAATGCGCAATGCGAAGCCGAAACGAAAGTTTCTCGCAGCAAGCGCGGCATCAACCGACTAGTCGGCGATCGGAAAAACCTAAAAATACTTCTGCATCATAATCATGATGCGTCTGACGCAAAAACAGAAAATAAGGTGGGGAAAAGTTAGAAAACGCGGGAGGAAGGGAATGAAAACCGTACGCCGCTTGCGCGCGATGGCCTCGTTGTGCCGACAGAGTGCCGCATATCATCCTGACAGAAGCTGGAACCTGCTCGCCGAGGCGGAGTACTGGGACCACTTAGCGGATGGGGAGCTTCTTGAGCTCTACAAAGAATGCACGGGCAGCTCGATACAAGATGGCTGCGTAAAGAAGCGTGCATCCGATATCCAGCATCCCAACCTGTGAGCCCAAAGAGCCTTTCAGAATGCACTTGGGGCGATACCGGCGTCTCCAGTGAGTAGTAGCGCAATGCCGTGCTGAGATCGTCGGCATAATCTTGCGCCGACATAGCAGTCTGCTGTCGCGTTGATGTAGAGCAAAGCCGCGTCGGCCGTTAATAGACCCCCGGAGACTAGCTCCGAGGGTCCTGCCATGACTGGGTCCGGGTCCATCCGCCGATCATGCCCAGCCGATGCAGTCGCAATCACGTCATCCGATCGTGGCCTCTATGTGGCTCGAAAACGACTTCGCCGAGAGCTCGCGTGCGCGCCAATCAGCGCGCCGCCGATGCTCAACTGCCAACGCCTTACGCGCCTGCACGTCTGAGATGATCTCGTCGATCTCAGCGCCATCCAGCGTCCGCTTGATGCGCAACACGGTGGACAGCACGATCAGCACGTCACCATAGGGCTTCATCAAATCACGCGCTGCGACCTCGCAGTGTGCGATGAAGGTCTCGACGGCATGCTCGCTCTTGCAGATCAGCAAGGCAAGCTCGCGCGCTTGCCGGAGATCGTCAGCAGGCGTCGGCGGCTCTCCGTCGATCAGCATGCGCTCTGCAGCCCGACCGGCAAGGAACTCGATAGACCTGTTGTAGACGTTCTCGAAAATGTCGGCCACGGTGCGACGATCTTCGCCTGCCTGCGGCATATGCTCGCTAAGTGCATCGAGAATGTCGCAAGCATCGCCGGCGCCTCCCACGAACGCCTCGCTGTGTCCAACCCCCCAGCACAAGCCTTCGTAACCGCGAGCGGCATCCGGGTTGACGGTGATGCCGCCAACATCGTGCCCAAGCAGGCGTGCACAAAGGGCATGCCCGGCTTCGTGGATAGCAATGCGATGATCGTGCTCGGGCGTGCGGCCCAACGCTGCCAGAAGCTCGTCGTATTCGTCGACCTCGTCGTCAGGGCCGCCGCCGACCTCTCTATTGCCTTCGACGCCGGCAGCGGCCGCCTTTCCACCGAGAGCGGTCGCCGCAGACGCGCCGCACTCATCGGCAGGAATTCCTTTAGTCATGACCGAGAACCTTCTTGTGGCGCGCCACCATACGCGCGCGGATCGCCGCGATAGCTGGACTGCAAGCCCCGGCATGGCGCGAGATCAGCTCCGCGACGGACCCGGGCATGCGACCTGAGGTACCGATCCAACCGTCAATTCGGGTCGTGATCGTGTCGGGCGGCGTCGTGATCTTCTTACGCATCATCACACGCGCGGAACCGAGATCTCGATCTTGCGCGCTTCAGCGCTACGGTCGATTTTCGTGAAGTTCGCCGCACGGAGAATGGGATCAGCATGCTGCAACTCGCCGTTCCGCTCCTCCGCATCGAGATCAACGACGTCCGGCGCGTTCGGATTGAAGTCACCGCCGCGAGAGCCACGGAGCTGCGCACGACGCGGGTCGGTGGTCAGGACGGCGTAACCTTTGCGCAACGCGCGATGTGCCGGCGTAACCGGCATCGTTGCATCCTCAAACTGCCCGGCAAACTGTTTGCGACCGTCATGGTCACGAAATTCGCCGCTGCGAAGCATGAAAACAGTCATGACCGGCGGCTCCGGCACAGGCTCCACAGCCGGCATCGAAGAGGCGTCCTGCGGGGCCGGCTGCTGACCCCCACGAATGGCCTCCTGCATCGACTTCAGCTCGGCGAGCGCGAAGTTGGCGGCGACTTCGATCTGGCCCATCGTGCTCTGAATGAAGCTCGCCATTTGGCCGGTCTCGAAATGCCAATCGATCTTAGAAAGGCCATCGGCAAGATCGCGAGACGCCTGCAAGTAGATCGGCAATGCCGCTTCGATCGCGGCGACCTGCTTATGCAGCTTGTCTGCGGCGTTCGCACGCAGCTTGCGCTCGTGTTCAGCTTTGATCTGGTGCTCTGCTTCGGCCTTGTCATGCGCGAGCACAGTCAGCGCGTCATCGATGCCGGTCAGCGTTGATGCTGCCGTATCCACGAGGCCCTGCAGATTGTGCAGAGCGCGCTGATCATCGAGGTCGCCCGCAAGCAGCGTATGCTGGCGAGCCTTGATCGCCTCGTCCAAGGCGAGCTGTGCCGTCGCGCGTTTCGCGACGAGCTGTTCGCCGCGCGTCGTCAGCGAGGCGACCGTGGTTCCGAGATTGTGCGTGGGGTCTTTACGGAATGGATTTTTCATACGGCCAGTGTAAGCCGACATACCCTGATTTGCGTAGATCCACCGCGTGGAGCAGTCCACATTGGGCGCGGTTTGTCGTGGCGCGCTCCACATTTTTGCGCATTTGGCGGAGCTGATGCGAGGCTCTAGGAGGCAGGCGAAATGCTCGTCACGCTGCGCGCCCGCGTCGAGGCGGACGATCAGAGCTGGAAGCAGTTCGTCTACAACTATTTCGATCGCCCCCGCAAAGAGATCGAAGGTCTCGTAGCGCATGTGGCCGCGAGCAAGAGCGTTGTCGCTGCTTTCGAACCAAAACCGGAGCTGATGAAGCAATCGGATCGCGCAGTCGGTCGCGAACTTGGGTCCATCACCAAACCGTTGCGGCAACTCACAAGGCAACAACTGGCGAAAATTCGCCAGTTGAGAAGCGCGTCGGCGCGGACGGCAAGGCTCGCAAATCAGTTGGCGAAAATTCGCCAACTGACAAATCGTGCGGCAACTCCAAGCTCTTGGACACCGTGGCACCTCATTGAGGTCCGCCAAGTAAGGCCGTGGCGGGCAGGATCTGCTCAGGTTGAGTGCTTCACCTTTGACCCCGAACGGACATTCGGCGGCGAGTAGCTAAGCCGGGGCCAACCGCGAAATGTGGCCGGCCAATCTGAGCGCCGCGCGGTCAAGCCGACCTTGGCGCAACTCGCCGCCGACGCGAGCGCTAATGGCTCTATTTTGGAGCGCCGGTCTGGCTCCCCGAGCCGGTCGTCTGCTCACTTCCCGGTCGGCCCGGAGCATGCGCAGAAGCGCCCGGCTTGTCTTGATCGGCCACGTAACCGGATTGTCCGGAGTTGCGCGTCTTGACCCCTTTGTCTGCATCACGCTGCATCTGCTCGTTGGGCTCGCTAGTCTTGAGCCCTTTGTCTACATCACCGTGCATCTCCTCCTTGGTTTGCTCACTAGGTGCGGCCTTTTGCTGTTGCGCCGCTGCTTGGAAGGCAATCGCGCTTCCGGCAACGACAATCATCGCGAGAGTTGCTGTTCGCATGCGTCTCCTCCACTGCGTTGCCCCGGTCTGCTAAACGCGCGAGTTTCCTAACGTTTCCGGGTTCCGATTGCCATTTTCAAAAGGTGCGTCCTTGCGATCAGATGGGATGCGCGTCCAACTGTCCAATAATGGACAGTTGCCGAAGTGCGTCGGTGAGGACGGCAAGGAGGCAAGGTTAGCAAATCAGTTGGGGAAAATTCCTCAACTGACATGAGGTCGGGCGCGCCCGGTGAAGTTTTACCTGTACGACCGAAGTTGAATTCGCAGCGGCCTGCTTTGAGGCGGAGCCTGCGCGAGAAGCTGGCGGCTTGCGTCGATATGCTGGCGCGTCTCAGCGAGGGTGGACCTAAGCAGTTCCGTCTCCTGCTTGATCTTCTCCAAGGCTTCTCTCGCCTCTTCGCGGGCGCGGCGCTGACTGTCGTCCATGACAATTCTCGCAACGCCGATAGCGTCGCTAGTTTCCTAACGAACGCCATACCGCATGATAAAAACAGCCTCGGTTGCCAGTAACACACCTACCGGGACTAATCCTACACGGAGGCAGTTCCCAGTTCGAGCGTAGAGCCACCGAGCATTGTTAGCTTGGGACTTCATTGCTCATTCTCCCTGACGCAATTCCCCGCCCTCGGCCACATGCGCCAATATTTCTTCGGCAGGTTCTCGGCTTCACGTGCGGCGGTACCTAGGGATTGCCCTTGCTGCCGGCGCCCGTTAATCCAGCGGTAGATGGTCTGGTGGGTCAAAGCGATTGGTCGGTGCCACGGTGGCGTCGAGATGCGGACGGAGGATGCTCATGAAATCCAGCTCCAATGCTGGTAGCGCCGTGCGAGATGGAACGGGGTTCGAGAAAGGCTTGAAAATCATCTGATCGGCCAGCGCGCATTGCAAACACACTCCTCGGGCTCAGGACCGGGTTTGCCAATCTTGACCAGCTTACGAATTCTCAATATTCTGCATTCAATTCAATGGGTTGAGGGTAGTTGATGGCGAGAGGAGCGGCGCACCGAGGTACTAACTGGACTTCTGAAGAAGACCAGAAGCTGTTTGCTCTTTTTCGCGCCGGCAAGTCGTGGCCCAGCATTGCAGTCGTACTTAGGCGGCCTGTCGCATCTTTGCGAAACAGGGCACGCAAACTCAAGCTAGGTCGAGCTACCCAGCCCAAAACAGGATGACCGCTCCTTCTTCATATCCGCGCCACCCCCCGTGGTAACGCCAGCATGCGCTGGACAGATGGGATGACGAGTTGTTGCTCCGACAATGCGCTGGTCAATCTCTCCATCACCGGTCTAGGCGCCTTTCTTTTCTTGTTGATCTCGGACAATTCGCGATTGTGGCACCCGCTCTTCAATCTCCCTGACCCAATCCCCCGACCTGCGACCAGCTCGGCCAATACTTCTTCAGCAGGTTCTCGGCTTTCACGCGCGCCGGCAACCCGCCCTGATGCGCCTCAAGGTAGGCGACAAGGCGCGCCGTGCCGATCAACCACGTCGTGCTCTTCTTACCGAGGGACTGCCCGAGGCTGCCGGCATGGTCGATCCAGCGGTAAATCGTCTGGTCGGTCACTTCGCAAATGGCGGCCGCCTGCACGACCGTGAGCAAGCCGCCATTGGCGATCTCATCGATGACATCCCCGACCGGTGGTTTCCAGCCAAGCTCGGCAAGTATCTGCAACAGCAGATTGATCAGGCGTTGGTGGTTCGGCATTGAATTATCCTTTTCTATAAGCCTTTGGTTTGGAGTTGGTGCTCGTGGGGTTCATCGCGGCTGTAATATCAACCGCCTAGGGAATTGTTGGATCTGCGCAACCATCGGGCGCGGGCGCGACCCTCCCCACGTCCGCCCCGACAAGGACCCTAAGACAAAGGGCCCGGGCCTTTGCCTTGCCGAGGTTGCCCAACTCTCGATCGGCCCCCGCGACGCCGTCGTGACCGATGACCCATCTGACCCGAAAACTCCTACTTCTCTAAAACCCTCTTTCTTGCCTGTCTTTTCCCTGTCACTTCCCTCGTTTCTCATCTTCTTCAGCAATTGAAAGAAAAGGGGTCATTACGGTCACAGCAGCTCGAAAAACAAAGGTGCTCAGGGACTTGCGCCGATGACCGGTGTCGTGACCAGAAACGTCCTTACGCCGCTTTCGCGGTCACCGGTCAGTGACCCGCGATCCATTTGTGACCCGGTGTCGTGACCGGCACGCATCTTGACGATGGTCTCGCGGTCATTCCAGCTCACTGGAATGAGCGAGTTAACCTCGCGCGCCGGGTCGGTCGCGGTCGCGGTCTTTCCCTCGAACAGGCGGCTCTCATAGGCGGCGCGGTGGTAGCGAAGACCTGCCGCATTCAGCGCGATGCCGCAGTAGTAACGGCTCGCGCTATCGCGCATCTCGTTGCGGTCCATGCCGATGCGCGCGTCACCCATGGCTTTCAGCGCTTTGGCGACCGCTTCGTTGGTCGGCAGACGCCGAGCTTCGCCCTTCAGCTCTAGCCACCATGCCGAATGAGCCAAACAGAAGTCGGAGGAGCGGAGCCGGGCCATGGGATCAAACTCGACGCAGTCGGCGAGGAAGCCAGCGACGAGGTTGCTATCCTTGTGGATCGCGTCGGCTGTCTCTTCGATTGCGTTGGTGGTCTCAATGGAGCCCCGCTCCAGCGCCCTGCGAAGCCCGGCAGTCGCCCAATTCAAAACGCCGGGCAGTTCGGTCGCCACGACCAACTCGCCGGGCTTGGAAAAGCCCTGACGCAGTGCCTCAGCGGCGGCGCCGATCGGCTTGCGGTTGGAGAACTGGCGCGACACTTCGATCACGATCATGCGGTCAACGATCGCGCGCGTCGGTTCCTTGAACTGCGGCTGGAAGTTGGTCGCCCAAAAGATCGGCGCGCGGATCACGGTGTTGATCATCGGACCGTTCTTCACGTTGAT
Source organism: Bradyrhizobium sp. 76 (assembly GCF_023073025.1). Taxonomy (NCBI): domain Bacteria; kingdom Pseudomonadati; phylum Pseudomonadota; class Alphaproteobacteria; order Hyphomicrobiales; family Nitrobacteraceae; genus Bradyrhizobium; species Bradyrhizobium sp. 76. The sequence goes on along the minus strand of NZ_JADPIS010000015.1, from coordinate 160,547 downwards.
CTGCACCGGGTCCTGCGTGATGATCGACTTGACGTTGGTCGAGAAGTTCCACTGGCCGTTAAAGGCTTCGTGCAACACCCACGGCGCCCGATGCTGGAACGACATCAGTCCATGCGTGCCCTCGACCGAACCAATGGGCGCGCTGATCGACTTGCCGAACAGCCCGGCGATGACATCGAGCGGCCCCGACTTGCCGAGGTTCTGGATGCCCCAAAACACGCACGCCTTCGAGAGCGAGCGCGGCTTCTTGTCGATCAGCGCGCAGCCGAACAGCTCTTGAACAACGCGCACAAGATCGCGCTGATCGTCCTTGTCGCCGAACATATCGGCGATCATGGTCTCCCACCACGGGCACGTCGCGGCCGGGTCATAGTCAAAATCGATGCGCCACGTGCAGAAGTGATCAGCGCGCGCGATCTCCAGCTCGCCCGTGCGCGGATCGACCAGCCCCGAGCGCGTCGGGATTTTGCCGTGCTGGTCCCATGGGATTTCGCTCTCGCGCCACAGCGACGGCCGGCGCTCGATCCAGTTGCGGGTTTCGTTGGTGATCTTGGTCGTGCTCTTGAAGCCGAGCCCTTGGCACGTTTCCTCGATGCGGACGTTCAGCCACTTCGGCTCAACGCGCAGCTCCCAAACGCCGGCCGTGTAAAACCACGTGCCATCCTTCGTGTTGATCATCTGATCGCCGCTGTGCGCCATCTTGTCGAGCACGGCTTTGCCAAGCACGGCATGCAGCTCATCAGCTTTTGGGCTCGGCATGATGATCGGCTGCTCGATCGCCGCAGTCGCCGCGCCGCCTTCGATGACGGTGAACGGCATCGACTTCGGCGCCGGCTGCTCGGCAGCCCGCTGCCGCTCAGCGCGCGGGGTTTTCTTCTCAGGCGGATGCTTCTTGATCCAGCTCTCGCAGTCCTTGCGGATGTTGCGCTCCTCGATGCGCCAGTTCCAGCGCTTGCCATAGTCGCCGGCTGCGACCTTCGTTGCCGCAAGCAGGATCGCGACGACCTCATCGATCGCCATGCCACGGCTCAGCATCGAGGCCGCGCACTGGATTTGCGTCTGATGGATCGAATTCTCGCCGCTGCCCATATAGATCATGGCGTTCAGCCGCGCCTCGACGTCGATCGGCGCTTTGATGTCGAACTGCTTTGCATATTGCGCAAAGAAGTCGTCCTCGATCTCATGCACGGTCGCGCCGCGCTGGCGCACCTTGCGCAGCATCACGGGCGACTGCTCGCTGAACCACTCTTCGAGATCGTCCAGCTCATAGCGGCGGTCAGGATCAAACGACGTGATCTCGACGTCGTTCCATGCGCCGTCCTTGGTATTGTGCGAGCCGGGCAAGCGCAGCACGCGGCTGACTTCGCAAACCGGGAGATCGCCGGCAACGATGTCAGCGAGCTGGCGCAGCGCGCTCTCGATGCGCTCGCGTTCGAGCTGCGTGTCCATCGGTTCCTTGAAGAGCCAATAGGCATGCACGCCGCCGCCAGAGGACACGGTCGCGCTCGGCAGGATGCGCAGGCGCCCGAGCTTCTGCAGCACTTCAGCGCGCGGATCAGAGCCGAGACCATCGACCTTGTTGAAGTCGATGTCGGCGAACAAGCCGATTGACTGCTCGACGCCGTCCTTGCTGCGGCGCTGAATGCCGGGCTTCATCGAGGCGAGGCAGAAGAACAGCCCACGACCGGGCTTGTCCCACTTCTTGGCGAACGCCTCGATCTCGACCGGCTTGCGCGTGATGACGTGACGCTCGCTTGCCTGCGTCGGGTCATCGCGCTCATTGGCGAACGAGCAGATGTAGACCGGACCGGTCGTGTAAGCGAATAGAGCCTTGAGAAAGTCGACAGGTCCGATCTTCGTTTTCAGGTCGCCAACTTGCGCGCAAGCGCGCGCGCTGCTATCAATGATGGGCATTTCGAAATCTCTACTGGTGATGAGGGGCGGCCTGTGGCGGGCCGCTTTCTCTTTACGCGGCCTTGGCATTCTCGCGCGCACGACGCCATGCGGCGGCAGCCTCCCGCGAGATCAACACGCGAGTGCCCACCTTGAACGTGGCAGGCGTCAGACCTTCCCGCTTCTGCTTGTAAAACAGCTGGGTGCTAATGCTGTGCCGAGCGCAAAATGCATCAATGCTATAGGCATCGACGTCGTCAGCAATAATGGAAGATGACATGCTTGCTCCTGCTATTTGCTTGAGGTCCACGCGACCTCTGAGGGAGCCCACATTCCTAGTCAGATTTTCTGGTTTGTGAATAGAGTTAGTAAACACAATCGTCCATTCCACGCAGATTTAGTACACACAATCGTCCATTCCACGTGTCCTCTTGCATAGTAGGTCGTGGGAATAACCAGCGGGGAGACGGAGGCCGCTCCGTTCGCATCAACGAACTAGAGCAACAACGTTCTCGCCAAGTGGTGCATTCTGCTGCAGCAGTGCCCTGCGCGAAATCTCGTCGCTGTGCTCGGTGATGTACTTCGAATAGGTGCGCTCGATCATCTGCACGCTTGTGTTGTGCAACGACGCGACGAGCCGGATCGGAACATTAGCAAGCAGCATGCGCACGATGCTCGAATGCCTCAGTGCATAGATCGTCACTTCAGCCGGGTCGCGGCCGATCGCAGTAACAATCTTGTCGATCTGGCGATGATAGGTCTGGCCGGGATTGTCTCCCCAAGGGATTCCGTCCGTCTGCAAAAACAATGGTGCAGTGTCAGGACGGCCGTTCGCCGCCTCTCGCAGCTTTGCAGCGAGCTGCACCGTGATCGGCACGCTGTAGCGTTCGTGTTTCTTCTTGGCGCGATTGCGCCCGCCGCCCTTGGCCGACTTGGGCATCGACAACTTGGGGCGTAGCGGATGAGTATCCAGATCGGCAACGCGCAACCGCACAGCTTGACTTGGTCGCGCGCCAGTGATCGCCAGCGTATCGACTAGCAAGCCGAGCTTGTCATCGAGGCCATAGGCGCCGGCAACGAATTGCCGCACCTCCTCATCTGACAGGATCACGTTGCGGGCTTCTTGCGCATCCGGCAGGCCGGCCAGTCCAACGTCCCATGCTTGCTTGTTCTGGATGCGCTGATCATGACGTGCCGCAAGCTCCAGAGCGGCGCACAGGCAACCGCAGAGGCGGTTGACGGTCGAAGGCGCCATCTTGGAGAGCAGCCCGTCCCGCCACTTCTGCAGCTCGATTGAGGTGAGCACGATAACCGGTTTGGCGAGCAGCACCGAGGTGAGATGCACGCGCGGCCATTGTGCGTTGTAGGGATTAGAGTTGCGGGCCTTCAGATCGGCTTCATAGGAATTGAGGGCGCCGTCTACGGTGACGGGTGCGTTGTCGCCTCCGCTATCGCCACGTGCCAACCGCTTCGCGACATCCTGCGCTTCAAAGAACGTCAATATGTCTTTGCCGTTTGCTTCGTCGAAGTCGTCGGCATCGGCGATGCGTCGGATCCAGTAGGTGCCATGACCGTCGCTGGCTTTCACCACCCATGAGCCGTTCGTGCGATTGCGTCGATAGAGCAGCGAGACGCCGCGCGCGAGCGAGGGACCGGGATAAGGCTTACCGCGAACTTGAAGTTTTAGCCGAGCGCTGCGGCTCTCAATCGCGGTGTGACGAACCTTGCGTGCCATGTGTGTCCCCGTCTTCGTCCCCATCATGGGAGGAATACATAGAAGTAACTTGGACTACAGATAGATAAAATGGCAGAGGCGTCAACGGGTTACGCTTTCCACTCGGGTCTCTGCGAACCCACGCGCATATAATTTTGGGCTATCTTTCCCCTGCGCAGGGAAGGCCGGATGTTGGGCTTCACCTGTATGCCGCTGTGCAATCTTGTTCACGACAATCTCGCACAGTGGACCGCGGGTGCCAGCCGGCACCCGGTCTTCCCTGCGCCCTCTTTCATTTGAGGGGGAGGCGATGAAGCAAAGTTCGGGCAAAACAAGCCGCGAGACGGCGAAGGTGTGTCTTCCACTCGGAATGCGAATCGAAGGGCCACGCTGCCAGCCACTCACTCCGTCATTGCGAGCGCAGCGAAGCAATCCAGTCTGCCGCCGCGGAAAGATTCTGGATTGCTTCGCTGCGCTCGCAATGACGATGCTGAAGGAGCTGCCCGCCGACACCGCGATCTCGTGCCCCGGACGCCGCGCGGAGCCGGGCCCCTGCCCTTCTTTACATGCCGCTCCGCTCTTGTAACAAAACCGTCATGCAGCGAAACTAAACGAAGCCGGGGGCCGCGGTTGGCGGCCAAGCCGCCTCGCAGGGAGAGATTTTGATGCGCCGTTCACTGGTGTTGCTGTCAGCCGGACTGACAGTGTTGTCCGCCGGACTTTCGATCGGACCTGCCTCCGCAGAGAACAACACGCCCCGCAACCTGATCCTGTTCATTCCCGACGGTCTGCGGGCGCTGAAGGTAACACCCGAGACCGCCCCGGCAATGGCCGAAATCCGCGACAAGGGCGTCAATTTCAAGAATTCGCACTCGCTATTCCCGACCTTCACCATGGCCAACGGCTCGGCGATGTCGACCGGCCATTATCTCGGCGACACCGGCGTGTTCTCCAACACGATCTGGACCAACTATACCTCGGTGCCCGCAGGCGACACCGTCGTCCCGTTCATCGAGAACGACGCCGTGCTCGGCGACATCGACGAGCATTTCAAGGGCGACTACCTCAACGAGGACACGATCCTGAAGCTGGCCCGCGACAAGGGCTACAGCACCGCCGCGCTCGGCAAGCATGGTCCGACCTATCAGTTCGACCACACCGACAAGCCCGAAAAGGCCGGCCTGCATTCGGTCGTGTTCGACGACGCCACAGGCGGCAAGAACGGCGTGGCGCTGTCGGACGAGATCAAGGCCGCTCTCACCAAGGCCGGTCTGCCCCTCGCCACGCCGCCGCGCGGCGACAACTCCAAGGCGGGCGATGCCAAGACGCCCGGCACCACGGCGGCCAACGTTGCGCAGCAGGCCTATTTCGCCGACGTCGCGGCCAAGGTCGTGCTGCCGATGTTCAAGGCGCACAACAAGCCGTTCGTGCTGGTGTTCTGGTCGCGTGATCCCGATGGCAGTCAGCACAACACCGGCGACAGCCTCAACCAGATCATGCCCGGCATCAACGGGCCGACCTCGATGGCCGGCATCAAGAATGCCGACAACAATCTCGCCCAGCTCCGCAAGGCGCTGGACGAGCTCGGCCTTGCCGCAAACACCAACATCATGGTCCAAGCCGACCACGGCTTCTCGACCATCTCCAAGGAAAGCAAGACCAGCCCCTCGGCCAAGGTCAGCTATGACGACACGCCGAAGGACTTTTTGCCGATGGGCTTTCTGGCGCTCGACCTTGCCAAGGCGCTCGACCTGCCGCTGTTCGATCCCAACGACAAGAACGCCAAGGTCGAGGGCAACAAGCACCCCAAGGCCGGCAACGGCGTGCTCGGCAAGGATCCGGAAAAGCCCGATCTCATCGTCGCCACCAATGGCGGCTCCGACCTGATCTATTTGCCGAACAAGGACAAGAAGCTGGCGGCCAAGACCGTCAAGGTGCTGCTCGAGCAAGATTACGTCTCCGGCCTGTTCGTCGACGACTCGCTCGGCCGCTTCCCCGGCACGCTGCCGCTGTCGAGCGTCAACCTGCGCGGCAAGGCGGCGACGCCGACGCCGGCGATCGTCGTCAACTTCCGCTCCTATGCCAGCGATTGCGGCGAGGCGCCGACCAACTGCTCGGTGCACGTCGCCGACACCGTGCTGCGCCAGGGCCAGGGCATGCATGGCAGCTTCAGCCGCGGCGACACCATGAACTTCATGGCCGCGATCGGTCCGGACTTCAAAACCGGCTATGTCAGCGAGATCCCGGTCAGCAATGCCGACGTCGGCATGACGGCCGCCCAGCTCCTCGGTCTGCGCGCATCGCAGAACGGCGGCCTCGTCGGCCGCGTGATGTCGGAGGCCATGCCCAACGGCATCGTGCCGAAGGCGTACAAGGGGGTCGAGAAGTCGAAGAAGTCAGAGAACGGCCTTCAGACCGTGCTGAACTTCCAGCGCGTCGGCAGCCAGCGCTATTTCGACACTGCCGGTTTCCCGGGCCGCACGCTCGGCCTCGAGTTGGACACCGGCAAACAAAAAACGGCGGGGAAATAACCCCGCCGTTCAAATGCGTCCTCGTGAGAGGCGCAGAATTTTACATGCCGATGTCGAACACGTTCGGCAATTGGCCCGCCAGAGGCAGCGCGGTGGCGCCCAGGAAGGTCGCCACCATCGCCATAAGGCGACGGTTGTTCTGGCGCTTGCCGCGCATCTGGCCGGCGATCCACTCGAGCATTTCGCTGTTGACCTTGGAGGCATAGGACGGCGCCCACCCCTCGATATCGGACTCGGCCGACAGCGCGACGCTGCGCGGCGGCACCTTCAAGCCCGAGGCGCTCGCCGCATAATGGGCGACCGCCTTGGCCAGCAAATCGTCGAACCGGCCACCATCGGTGCGCTCGGTCGCAGCTTCGTTGATCTCGAACAGCGCTTCGGCTTCAGCACGGCTGACCGGCTGGTCGTTGACAGCCGAGGCGGTGAGAATGCGGACGCACCAGGCGGTGTCATCGGCATCGAGCGAGCGGGAGAAGTGCACCCTTCCCTTGGTGGTCGGGCCTTCGCCCGTGATCACGCCGTCGCGCACGATAGTCAGTGCATGGGCCGAGGTATCGCGGCAGAACGGTTCGAGGGACGGCGACTCAACAGACTTATGCGCAGCGGCAGACATAGTTCACTTCCAGATTTCTTCTGATCGGCCAGCATTTTCATGCCGGCGTAAAGGGGTGGTTAATGATTCGGTACGGGGATCGCGACTTTTCGAGATAGTTGCCAATTGGTCGCTGTCAGGACCATTTTGGTTCTGGGAAGCGACGGGCGAGGGTGATGGAAGTCATAAAAGGCTTTCTCGGGGCAATCACGCCCGTATAGCCCCGGTGGAGATGTTTCGCCCCAGGCGCCGCTGTAACAAAAAGGTGCTAGGAAATCGGGCCTTCAAAGAAGGAATTCACATTTTACTTGAAGCGGTTCAGTTAGCGTTCACTTGGGATCGCGAAGACCTTATAATGGTCATGACGGTCAAAGATGAATTCTCAAGTAAATTCAATAGCATGAGGTAGAATCATGACACTTCCGATCGGCGCCACCGCCCCCGATTTCGAAGCCGAGACCACCGAAGGGAAGATCAAGTTCCACGACTGGATCGGCAATAGCTGGGCGCTGCTGTTCTCGCACCCGAAGGACTTCACGCCGGTTTGCACGACCGAGCTCGGCGCGCTCGCCAAGCTCAAGCCGGAATTCGACAGGCGCGGCGTCAAGCTGATGGGCCTCTCGGTCGATCCGGTCGATCGCCACGCCAAATGGTCGGACGACATCAAGGAGACGCAAGGCGCGGCCCCGAACTATCCGATGATCGGCGACACCGATTACAACGTCTCCAAGCTGTACGGCATGCTGCCGGCCGCGATCTCGGGCGATCCCCTCACCCGCACCGCCGCTGACAACCAGACCGTCCGCAACGTCTTCATCATCGGGCCGGACAAGAAGATCAAGCTGGTGCTGGTCTATCCGATGACGACGGGCCGGAACTTCCAGGAGATCCTCCGCGTCATCGACTCGCTCCAGCTCACCGCCAAGCACCGCGTCGCGACCCCGGCCGACTGGTCGCAGGGCGACGACGTCATCATCGCGGGCTCGGTCTCCAATGATGAGGCCAAGACGATCTACCCGCAGGGCTGGAAGGAGCCGAAGCCCTACATCCGGATCGTGCCGCAGCCGAAATAACCCAACTGTCATTCCGGGCGATGCGTCAGCATCACCCGGGATGACGATGTCAGCTCTTACGCCGCGCGCACGCGTTCGAGGAAGCCCTCGACCTCAGCTTTCAGATGCAGGCTCTCGCCCGACAACGCCTGCGCGGAGGCAAACATCCGGCTGGACGTCTCACCCGTCTCGTTCGCACCCTCGGCGGCCTGACGGACGTTGACGGCGACATCGGCCGTGCCCGATACCGCCGCGCGAACGCTGGCGACGATGTTCTGGGTCGCGCTCTTCTGCTGCTCGACCGCCGCCGAGATCGAGCCCGCGATGCCGCTGATGCGCTCGATGGTCTGGCTGATCGCCTTGATGGCGACAACCGATTCCTCGGTCGCAAGCTGCATGCTGGCGATCTGGTTCGAGATCTCGTCGGTCGCCTTCGCGGTCTGGCCGGCGAGCGTCTTGACCTCCTGGGCTACCACCGCAAAACCGCGGCCGGCATCCCCCGCGCGCGCGGCCTCGATGGTCGCGTTCAGCGCCAGCAGATTGGTCTGCTCGGCGATCGAGGTGATCAGCTTGACGACATCGCCGATGCGCGCGCCTGCCTCGGAGAGCTGCGCGATGCGCTGATCGGTCGCCTCGGCCTGCCGCACGGCCTCGGCGGAAATGACGTTCGATTCCTGCACCCGCCGGGTGATTTCAGAGATCGATTGAGACAGCTCGTCCGAAGCCGACGCCGCCGAACGCACGTGCTCGGAGGCATTTTCGGAAGCTCCGGCCGAGCGCGCCGACAGATCGGCGGTGGAGCGCGCGGTGTCGGTGAGCTGCCGCGCCGTCCGCTCGAATTCCCCTGACGATGTCAGCACCTTGTCGAGAATGCCGCCGACCCCGCCACGGAACTCCTCGACGAAATTGCGCAGCTCGGATTTGCGCTGCTCGGCGGCTGCGGCCGAAGCCGCCGCCTGCTCGCTGCGCATCCGCGCCCGCTCCTGCGAATTGCTCCTGAACACCGCGACCGTGCGGGCGATCTCGCCGATCTCGTCGGCGCGATTTTCGCAATCGATCTCGACGTCGCTCTGGCCTTCGGCGAGCGCGGTCAGCGAGCGCGTGACCGAGGTGAGCGGCTTGGTGACACGGCGGACGACCAGCAAGGTCAGGACCAGCACCAGCAACGCGGCGAGGCCGGCGGCAGCCGCCATGCTCTCGATCGTCTGGGCCAGCATGCTCTCGAACTGGGCCATCGGGATGCCGACATAGAGGATGCCGGCGACCTTGCCGCTGGCGTCGGCGACCGGGAAATAGGCGGTCATGAAGGACTTGCCGAACAGGGTGGCCGGGCCCTTGTAGGCCTCGCCACGACGCAGCAGCGCCTGCGCCGGGTGATCGGCGGCAAGCTGGGTCCCGACGGCACGGTCGCCATTTTCCTTCTTCACGTTGGTCGAGCGCCGCACGAACTGCCCGCTCGCATCGTCGAACACGAACAGGGTCGCGTTGCCGCCGACATAGGACACCGCGCGATCGACGATGGCGTGATCCTTGAAGTCCGGCATCTTGGGAATCTCGGCGCGCGCGACCGCGCCATCCCGCATCGTGATCTTCGCATCGGGAACGATTTCGGCAAAGGCCAGCGCCAGCGTGCGCAAACTCACCTCGATGTCGCGGAGCGCGCGATCGTTGAAAGCGGAGCTGAGCGACCAATAGCCGGCGCCGACCACGAGCGCCGTATTCATAGCGATCAGCAGCACGGCGCACAGGAGCGCCTTGGTGCCAAGCTTGAATTGCGGCAGAAACTTCGCCGTTGCTCGTCCGTACATGAATGAAATTACCTCCGTAATTCCTGCATATTCGTGCAATCGGCTTACGGTCACATTAACGGCGGTTCCAATCGCCCCCCGCGACATGCTTACCAAATCGTTAACGAGGCCCCCCTGACCGCGCCCAGAACTACGCCAAGGACCACGCCAAGTGCTCCGCCCATCATCGTCTGGTTTCGAGACGACCTCCGACTGTCCGACCACCCGGCCCTCCACAAGGCCGCTGCGACGACCAGGGCGCCGGTGATCTGCCTCTATGTGCTGGACGACGCGGCCGGGCGAGCGCCGGGCGCCGGGGCGCGCTGGTGGCTGGCGCAGTCGCTGCGGGCGCTCGGCGCCGACATTGCCAGCCGCGGCGGATCGCTGATCCTGCGTAAGGGGCGGGCGGCCAGGGTGATCGCGGAGGTGGCGCGTGAGAGCGGAGCGCGTTCGGTCTACTGGAACGGGATCGCACAGGCGCCGCATCAGGCGATCGAGCGGCAGCTCGAAGCGGCACTGGCAAAGATCGGCGTGGACTCGCAAAGTTTCTCGGGCGACTTGCTCGTTCCGCCCGCGGCGATCCGCAACAAGGAAGGCCGCGGCCTGCGCGTGTTCACGCCATTCTGGCGGCGCGTGCTGGCGCTCGGCGATCCGCCGAATCCCCTGCCGGCACCGAAGGAGCTGCGTCCTGCGCCGACGGTCGCCAGCGACGCGCTGGAGGCCTGGAAGCTCGAGCCGCACAAGCCCGATTGGGCCGGCGGCCTGCGCGAGACATGGACCCCCGGCGAAGCCTCCGCCCGCGCCCGCCTGCGCAATTTCCTCAAGCACACTGCACAAGGCTATGTCGGCGATCGCGACCGCCCGGACCGCGAGGGCACCTCACATCTGTCACCGCATTTGAGATTCGGCGAGCTCAGCCCGCGCCAGGTCTGGCACGCCGCGCGGTTCGCCGCGGCGGAAAACCCTGCGATCGGACCCGGTGTCGACAAGTTCCTGAGCGAGCTTGGCTGGCGTGAGTTCTGCCGGCACCTGCTCCACGACCACCCCAACCTTGCCACCAAAAACCTGCAAGCGAATTTCGACGGCTTCCCATGGAAGCCCGACGCCAAGGCGCTCGCCGCCTGGCAGCGCGGACGCACCGGCTATCCCATCGTTGACGCCGGCCTACGCGAGCTCTGGCACACCGGCGTGATGCACAACCGGGTGCGAATGGTGGTCGCCTCGTTTCTGGTCAAGCACCTCCTGATCGACTGGCGCGACGGCGAAAGCTGGTTCTGGGACACGCTGGTCGATGCGGATGCCGGCAGCAATCCCGCCAACTGGCAGTGGGTCGCCGGCTGCGGCGCCGACGCAGCGCCCTATTTCCGCGTGTTCAATCCGGTACTCCAGGGCGAGAAGTTCGACCCGCATGGAGCCTATGTCCGGCGCTGGGTGCCCGAGCTAAAGGACGTGCCGCCCAAGTTGGTCCACAAGCCCTGGGAGGCCACGCCGATCGAGCTTGCGAGCGCCGGTGTCACGCTCGGCAAGACCTATCCGCAGCCGATCGTCGATCATGCCAAGGGACGAGAGCGCGCGCTCGCCGCCTACGCCAAGATCCGCAAAGGTTGAGCGTTGCTTTGACACAATTATGAAACGCGCTATCGTCATCGCTCCATGCAAACCGTGGGGGACACTATGGACGACGACAAGCCGATCACCGAACAGGCGATGGACACGATCACCACCGCCGTGGAAGCGACCAAGGACGCCGCTGTCACTGCCGTCAAGCAGGTGAAGAAAGCCGCCAAGAAGGTCGCGAAGAAGGTAGCGCCGAAGAAGGCTTCCAAGAAGAAAGCCAAGAAGGCTGCGAAGAAAACTTCGAAGAAGGCCACCAAGAAGGCTTCGAAGAAAGCTGCAAAGAAGTCGTCGAAGAAGGCGGCCAAGAAGACCGCAAAGAAGGCCACCAAGAAAGCTGCCAAGTCGAAAAAGAAGGGCAAGAAGGCCAAGCGCTGATCGCAACGCCGAGGTCTCCGGGGGCGGACGCGCCCGGAGACGGCTCCAGCGATGCCTACCCCCGCCGCTTGGCCGCGCGCCGGCCCGGGTGATGCTCGCCTTGAGGATCGCGAAATTCGCTGCGATGGCCGCGCCGGTCCTCGGCGTTGAAACGCCGCCGTTTCTCGGGCGAGCCGAACGCCTTGATCACCTTCCTGCCGTTGACCTTCTTGATGACGTAGCCGCCCTCGGTCATCGAGAACGGCTCTTTCAGCGTTCCCTTGTGGTCGAATTTGGTGCCTCGGGGATGCTTGAACGGTTCGAACCAGGACGGATAGACGAAGTTCGACATCTCGAAGCCGGCGACGAAGAAGGTGTCCTCTTCCACGGCGTCACAGACCTCATAGGCATATTGGGTGTTCCGGTTTTTGTCGGCCCAGAGATTGGCCATGGGATCGAGCACCATCTCGAACAGCTCGTGTGAGGCCGCCACGCTGACCGGCTCGTCGCCCAGCGCCTTGACGAAGATCTTTGAGATCGGCTGGCGGCGATGCGTCAGCTCATGGCGGCCGAGCATGTTCTTGTGGGTGGCCTCGTCAAAATAGACCAGCTGCCACTCGCCCGGCTTCGGCTTTTCGCTGACATAGAGGTCGACCGGATAGCCCCACACCGGCAGGAAGTGCTTGTCGTAGCATTTCTGGAGCGCCGCTGTGAGCCTGGCCATCTTGCGGCCGCTGATCGTCGGCTCCGCGTAGTTGATGCAGGCAATCCGGACCGGCTTCAGGGACCTGCCAAGCAACGCGCGTCTCGCCTTCTTCATGGAAATCACCTGTGAAAGGGCCACTGAAATGCGCCGACCCTAGCACGATCTTGCCGCGCACGTCAGGGATGTATTCCGGCGGCCCGGCCCGCCGGTCCTAGAAGCGTCGGTTGACCACAAACACCGCAGCCGCGCACATCACCATGCCGGCGATTGCCAGCGCATCGAGCTTTTCTCCGAACAGCAGATAAGCCATCAGCGCCGTGACGGCGGGCACCAGATAGAACAGGCTTGCAACAGACGTGGCGGCGGCATGGCGGATCAGCCAGTACAGCAGCCCAATCGACCCGATCGAGAGGGCCACGGCGAGCCAGGCCAGCGCCAGCATGAACTCGCGTGTCCAGTGCACCACGCGGTCCTCGAACAGGAAGGCGCCGATCGCGAAGAAGATCGTGACGGACACGTACTGCACGAGATTGCCGGCGCGCCAGTCGATGTGGTTGCAGTAGCGGCGCTGATAGAGCGTGCCGAGCGTGATGCTGATCAGCGAGACGACGGAGGCGAGCCAGCCGAGCCCGGCTTCGCCGGTCATGGGACGGCCGTGGAGGATCAGCACGACGCCGCCGAGGCCAAGGACGAGCCCCGCCCATTGCACCGGCGTCACCTTCTCCCCGAGCCAGCGGTTGGCGATGGTCGAGGTCAGGATCGGCTGAAGGCCCGGAATGAGCGCGGAGAGCCCGGCCGGAATCGAGTGCGCGATCGCGATTGCGGTGCCGCCGAGATAGAAGCCATGGACGAGAATGCCCGCGACGGCGCTGTGCGCGATACCGATACGGTCCGGCCATTTCGGTCGCGCAATCGCGACGATGATCGCCATCAGACCGACCACGAACACCATGCGGATGGCGAGGTAGGTCAAGGGATCGGCATTGTTGACGACGTATTTGGTGCCGATGAAGCCCGTGCTCCAGAGCAGGACGAACAGGATCGGCGCGGCGCGGGCGGTCAGGGCTTCTTGATTATGATTCATTGCCGCCTCATTGCCCCACCGGGGGCCAATGCGGCAATGCGAATTTCGGCCAATTTCGTCCGGACGATGCTGCGCTGCGACGGACCGGACGGCTCAGCCGCTCACCATTCGTCCGGACAGGGATCGATGATCTTCCAGAGCTCGACGCCGTTCTTGATCTTTTTCATGTCGGTGGTGAGCCCGCCATTGCGGCGGATCCAGTCCTTCACCGTGTCGGGGTAATAGGCCATCAGGTCGGACGTCCCCTCCGCGCTGGTGACCTTGATGCCGAAGGTGAAGGCCTTGTCGTAGTAGGCTTGGTGGAAGCCGAGGCTGGCGCGCGGCGTCACGCAGATCTTGTTCATCGGCACGATGCCGAGCACCAAGGTGCAGGCCGAATTGCAGATGCCGTCGATAATGACGCGCTCGCCCTTTTCGCGGACGCGCTTGTACTTGGCCTTGTACTCCTCGACATAGCCGCCGTGGTCGCGGGTAATGTGCAGCTCGGCCCGCGCCGGCGTGGCGGCGACGACCGAGAGCAACAGCAGGCTCAGAAGCGTGATGCGCATGGCGAGGTGACGGCGAAAGCCTTCAGGAATGGACCGGCCTCGAAGGACCCCCAAGATGATCCTCGGGCCGGCAAGAGGATATTTTACCGAATTCTCTTTGGTCATACTTGTGTGGGGAATTCGTTAAGCATCTCGAAAAGGCCAAAAATGGGCAAGTCCGGACCACAGAACCGGCAATTCTGTCACACCCACCCGGGAATCTGCGGGATTGGCCCCGATTTCCGGGCTGCAGACGGGTGTTCCGGCCGCCCGAACTGGCTATAAACGGCTGACTTATTCGTGCGGGTTCCGGAGATTCGAGATGAGCAAGTTGAAGCTTGTAGCCGCGATTGCTGCCCTGTCGGCCGCAATCCTTGCCCCTGGCCTCGCAGAGGCACGGGGACATCACCGGTACCACCGCTATACCACGAACCCGCTGCCCTACCCGATCAGCTATCTCCACAATTACGGGCCCGGCATCACGCCCGGGACGTTCGCCTTTTACGACGGCCCGTCGACCAACCATTGCTACCAGAGCGCAGCCGCCTATGTCGGCCAGGACCGCCGCCGGCACCCCTGCTACTGAGGGGCGCAGGCGCGTCGCGGGGGCCGCTATTTGGCGGCGCCCGACCGCAGCAATTGCTTCTCGATTTCATAGACCGGCAGTTTGACGAGGTCCTTGCCGACCTCGCCCTGGAGTGCCTTGCGCACCACATCCGAATAGTCAGCGCGGATCATCCCAAGCGCACGCGGCGAGGCCACCATGGTCAAGGCCGAGGTCTCGCCTGAGCTGACGGCGGCATCGAGCCGTCCGGCGAGGCTGCGCAGGAAGGCGCGCTCGGCCTCGTCGTGCCAATCAGTCTGCTCCACCGAGCTGCGCGCGCTGCCGGCCGCGCCATGGAGCCTGCCCGGCGCGTCGGTCCCTTGCGCGCTGGTCGAGGAATTGGGCTGCTCGTGCACCTCCCTGGTGTGGAGGTTCGGAAACATCTCGTCGCCGAGGTTTTCCAGAATGAGCGCCTTGCGCCCGTCGCACACGACCAGCCAGTCCCCCTTGTCGATTCTCATTTTGTCCATTGCACAGCTCCAAAGCGACCTCGCGAGCCTGCTCTTCGAATTGCTCGAAAAGGCTGGCCACGACGCCAAGCTTAGGGACGAAGCCGCATCGGAGAATTGCGCGGGATCAAGGATGGTGGCGATGTCCTGCGGGGCGCAAACGCAAGCGCAGCATTGGTCAAGAGCGCGAACCTGGATAGTCTGGCGGAGCCAAAGGTCAGGCCTGCGGCGGGCTGGCTGAAGACCTGTTCATCAGCATTACATTTCGCCCCCGCCACAATTTGATCAGAACAAACTTCGATATCCCTGTATTGCGTAAGCGGAGAAAGACATCATGAAGCTTAGAATTGGCCTCGTCGCCGCGACCCTGCTGGGTGCCTTGGTCGCATCATCGGCGGCGTCCGCCATGCCCATCGCGCCTGCTCCTGCGACGCCGCAGGTTTCCGACGTCGAGCAGGTCCGCATGGTCTGTGACGCCTGGGGACGCTGTTTCTGGCGCCCGAACTACTATGGATACTATGCGCCGCGGCCTTACTACGGTCCCCGGTATGCACCGCGCTTTTACGGTGGCCCTCGCTATTACGGACCACGCTATCGCCGCTGGTGATTCTAAAGGGGCCCTCCGGGGCCCCTTCGCTTTTGCGAGATCAGGATGTTGGTCTGGAGTCATTCCAAAACTGATCTAGATCAAAGACGAAATCCGCCACGCCGTCATTCTCCGACGATGGTCGATTTGATCGTTTTTCGATGCCCCCAGACGGGCATGAACGTGCAGACACATCTTGAGAAGCAACAGAGACAGGAGGCAGAGAGCTTTGCCTCCTTCGCCTGTCCCGCCTGCACGCGGCTGCATTTCATCGACCTCGCCTCCGGCCAGCCGATGTCTCGAGACCGCTGACGACGACATCGATCCGCCGGCTTCATGCCATGATGTCCGCAATACTACGGCCCGGAATCCGGTTTACTGAAGCGCGATGTTTCGCCATTGATGGCGATGTTCCGACGTTCATTTGATTGTCATATTGCAGCAGCCGGCCGCACGCATGTTGTTCGACGCCCTCGCCCCATCCTCGGCGCTTCAATTGATCGGCTTTGCCGACGTCGATGCGTTTCGGCCGATCGAGTCGATGGAGGATGCGAGAAGCATTCCGCTCGACGTCCGGAATTTCGCGGCGGCTCGCGCTGTCGTCTCCCTGCCCGGCTGCCGCATCGTCATGATGCGCTCGTTCGCGCGCATCCTCGACGCCGCCTATCGGATGCCCGGGGGGATGGTGATCCTGCCCATGACGGACGACCTTCAGGTCAATTCCAAGGGCATGGATCTGGACGCGCGTTTCTTCATCGCGCTCCGCGGCAGCGATGAATGCCATTTCGTCGAGCGCCGGACCAATCATCATGCGATGATCATCTTCTCACCCGGCATGAGCGACCGGGGCTGGTTCGATCAGGCGGACGATTTGCGGGCCTATGTCGCGAACCGCCCCGCTTTGCTCCACATACGGCAGCTCCTGCTCGACATTCTGCGAACCGCGTCGGTGCAGCCGGCCCTGTTCGAAACGACCGAGGTCGCCGCCCATCTCCAGGAAGGCCTGCTGCTCGCGCTCGACGATCTGTTTCGCATCGATTCGCTCTCGGACCGGAGTGCCTCCGTCCAGGGCGAGCGGTCGATCAAACTCGTGCAGCGGATCGACGATTACGTCGCGGCACATCCGACTGCTCCGATCTATACCGCCGATCTCGCCGGCGAGTTCGGCGTCTCGATCCGGACGCTCGGCGGCGCCGTCAGCAAGGTGCGTGGCATGAGCCTGCATCAATACATTCGTTTGAAAAAATTGTGGGCGACGCGGTCTCGCCTTCTCAAAGGCGGGGGCGCCAACGTCGCCACATGCGCGCGCGCCCAAGGCTTTCACCATTTGGGGGAGTTTGCCGCAGCTTACCGTGCGACCTTCCACGAAGCGCCGTCCGACACGCTGGCCCGGGGCCGGCAAGCCGGTCCGACGGCTGGTTGACCAGACCCGGCTCCAGTCTTTCCAGTGCGGCGCGCGCCTAAAGGGAACCAGTTCCCTCGAACTGCATTATCCGGGCGGTGCGCCGGCAGCGCACTGAAGCACCCCGCGCGCCCTACGTGCGGGGTTTTTCTCGCCGTCAACCAAGTGGTTCAGGAAGAAAATGTCTATTAGCCGCAACGTATTGTTTCTGATCATCGGTGCTCTGGTCGTCACGGCGGCCGTGCTCGGCTACAATCTCTACCAGACGAAGAAGCAGCCCGATGGCCTGCAAATCAATGTCGGTCCCAACGGGCTGAAGATCCAAGGCAAATAGAGGCGGCTCACGGCCTCGCGCCCTATCCGAATACTGTGGCCTGACAATTGGCGCGCTCGGAGAGATTCGAACTCCCGACCCTCGGAATCGAAATCCGATGCTCTATCCAGCTGAGCTACGAGCGCCCTGGCCCAGATCTGGGCCGTAACCGAGACGCCCCAGATCGCTGCTGGCGAGCCAGCAGGCCGGATGACATTCGGATGGGTTCGAATTAGCAGAGAGGCCGGCCAATAAAAAGCCCTTCCCGCCCTGATTCGAGACGGGTCAGACCCGCCCTTACCAGGTGCTGTTGAAGAAGCCGAAATGCGGCTGCTGCGCCATCACCATCATCGGCCGCCCTTGCTGCGGCACCGGATGCGTTCTGGCGACCTTGCGCTTGGGCTGCTGCGCCGAGAGCTGAGAGGATTGGGTCTGAGGGGGCTGGGCCTGCGCCTGAACTTGCGGCTGAATTTGCGTCCTGGCTTCGGTCTTCTTGGCCGCAGCGGTATCGGCCTTCGCGGCCGGCGTGAATTGGGCGAACGTCTCGCGGACCCGCGCCTTGGCTGATATCTCGGCCAAAGCGGGTGACATGCTCTCCACGGGCGGCTGGGGAGCCGCGACGGCGGCGATCTTCACCGCAGGGGCGGCAAGCGTCGGCTGACTGGTGTCGAGTACGACACGCTCCGGCAGGTGGCGATCGGACCGGATCCGAATCAACGGCTGTTCGTTGCTTGCGGTTGCGATAGCCTGCGTCACAGGCGAAGTCGGCAGAGCGTAGTTCGCCGCGAACAGCAGTGCGAGCAAGGCTCCACCGACAAAGAAGAAATACCGAAAGATGGGCATTGGCCACGCTCCGCCCGCCGCATCCCCGCGTGGGCTCTCCGCCTTAACAGGCGATCATTTAATTGGTTCCTGGCCCAGCCGTTCGGTTCAAATGGCGACGCCAAGTTTTTCGGCCAAGCCCCCGGGACAGTAACTTTTCCGCTACCCCGCACTCCCAGCCTTATGTCCGGCGTGCTGCCACAAGCGAACACTTCGCCTGATCGGCATTCACGTTGACGAAGCCGACAGGAATGCGCGCAAAAGTCTTGCGGCTCTTCATGCTGACCGGATCCGCCAGAACGCGGCTGCGGTCGGTGAGATGATTGCCATCGCGCCGCGCAAAAGCGCAGACGATCTCGACATCCTTTACGGCATAGTCGTTGTCGTTGCGCAGCGTGAGCGTCACCAGCGCCTTCGAGCCAAGGCCGCCGCGGCGCCAGGTCTGAGATGAAATCCTGATCCGGCCGAGTTCTGCCATTGTTGGAATCGGAGCTTCGGAAGGCGGCGACGCGGCGGCCGCATCGCCCGAAGGCGCCGTCGCGACCGCTGCCATCTCAGACGTCACCGGCTCTGCACTGTTGCCTCTGGAGAGGGGGAGCAGCATCCAGATGCCGCAACCGACGATGATGGCCGCGAACAGCCACAGCAGGCCTCGTCCAAATGAAACGTTCGCGATCGTCACCGCCCGCGCCAGTCGTTCGCCGGTCCCGGCGAAACGCCCTAACCCGATGCGGTCAAACCCAGCGTTCATGGTTGCTTCACCGATCGCGGCGGGATCACGTTCGACAACGGATTCGGCCACTGCTTACCTTAATCGGGAAGGCGAACTAAGGTTCCCGCGCAGCTGCCGAGTCGGCAAGAGCGGTGGCGGTCGCGGGCCGAGGCCGCTAACATGCGCTGCAACATCAAGATCCGTCGGGAGAACACGAAATGCCAGTCGTCACTTGGGATCACGTCCATCTGCGCAGCCCCGATCCGGAGGCCACGGCGGCCTGGCTGCGGGACATCCTCGGTGGCGAGATCGTGCAAGCGCCCGGACGGATCGACGTGAATCTCGGCGGCGCAAGGATCTTCATTGCGCCGCTCGAGGGCGACAATGCGGTCAACCCGCCGCCGCCGCACCCGCATCAAGGCCTCGACCATTTCGGTCTCACGGTGAAGGACATCGACGCCGTCGCCGCCGAGCTCAAGGCCAAGGGCGTCACTTTCACGCGCGAACCGACCACGATCCGCCCCGGCGTGCGCATCTGCTTCATCCGCGGCCCCGAAGGCATCTCCATCGAGTTGCTCGAGCGCGACAAGAAATATACCTGACACGGCGCGCGCCGCATCGGCTCACCGGGCGACGTTGCCGCCCGGCGTGCCTCAAGTCATGCTGCCGGGCATGAAGCAGCGGACGGCGACGCCCATGTAGCCGTAGATCGGCCAGACCATGGTGCGCCCCACCCGGTTCGGCTCCGAGATCACGGCCTCCTCGGGCACCTCGACCCAGACGAGCTCCTGCGGTCGGCCGTCGATCACGTAGCCATAACGCGGGACGCGGACCCGATAGTGCCCGTCCTTGCTGTCCCAGTCGGTGTCCGAGAGCGCCGAGCCGTCGGCATCGGAGCAACAAGGCCCCGTGCCGCTTCGCAGTCCGTCGAACCAGGCCTTCAATTCGGCATTGGTGTTGACGAACTGGCCGCGGTCGCGCGCGTGCCCGAAGGGGGCCGCGAGTGCGATCAGGGCCAGGACGCATGCTAGGCTCGCCACGGTTCGCCAGCGTGCCGCGCCGCCGATCCGCCGTTGTCGTGTTTCGCAAATCGTGGGACGCACACTGGACAGACGCGGCTTCTCGCCGCCGGAATCGATCCAGTTGCTCACGTTTGTCTTGCTCCAGCACCCCGCGGCCAGTGCAACAATGGTTATGCATTTCGCGGGCCAACTTGATTCGTAACGACTGGCCTCGCTTCATGATCAGACCGTCATGGCAGTGTCATAGACAAGCCGGGACAATTACGGCTCACGGGCAAGCTCGCAAGGTCGGCAGCCAAACTGCCGCGTTGCGTGGCTGCATGCCCTTTGGCATAAATGCACTACCGGTTACGCCATTGGGCGATGGCGGCCGGCCTTGGGACGTTATGAAGAACGGCCTCTATTCGATTCACGTGAACCTGCTCGATGGTCGGGTCGGCAAGGGCAGCGGCGTGATTCTGTTTCGCGACGGCAAGATTCTTGGCGGCGATGCCTACCTCTATTACACCGGCAGCTACACGGTGAAGGACAACACCTTCAAGGGCGAGGTGCTGGTCCAGCGTCACACCTCCCCGCGGGGTGACGACAATCCGCTGTTCGGCGGACCTGCCGCGGTTGGCATCGGCGTCAGCGGCACGTTCACGGAGACGCGCGGGGACATGACGGGCACCGCGTTGGTCGGAAAGGCCAGCCAGATTTTCGGCGCGACGTTGCACAAGCTTGCAGAGGCCGACTAGAGCTTCGGTTCTGATTGAATCAGAACTGAAGCTCTCAATTGTTGTTTCGACGCGTTTTCTTCACGCGAAGCCGGCATCCACTTCGCTCGAAAACGCGTGAGCTATTCCGCGGCCTGCTCGAGCGGCGCCACGCGCGGCAGGATGATCTGGATACGTGTGCCGCTGCCCGGTTCGGAATCCAGATCGAGCCGTCCGCCGAGCCTGTTCGTGACGATGCTGTAGACGATGTGCAGCCCGAGACCGGTGCCGCCTTGGTCGCGCCGCGTCGTGAAGAACGGATCGAAGGCACGGCGGCGGACATCGAGCGACATGCCGCAGCCATTGTCGGAGAAGATGATCTCGACATTGTCCTTGCCGGACTCGCGCACCTGGATGTCGATGGTCCCCGGCCGGCCGTCCGGGAAGGCGTGCGCCACCGCGTTGAGAAACAGATTGGTCAGCACCTGGCCGTACGGTCCGGGATAGCTGTTCATGGTCAGATCGGGCTGACACTCGACATTGAGCGTCAGATTGTGCTTGCGAAGGCCCGGCCGCAGACTCATCACCACCTGCTCGGTGAGGTCACCGAGATCGAAGCTGCGCTGGTCCGAATAGTTGCGGTCGGCGGCGACCTGCTTGAACGACTGGATCAGCTCGGCGGCGCGATTGAGATTGGAGACGAGCTGCGAGGACGCATCGCGGCTGGTGTGGAGAAAGTCGTTGAGCGCAGAGCGGCGCAGCTCGCCGCGCTCGACCTCGGCGGTGAACATCGCGGTCTTGCGCTCCAGCGCGGAGGCGACCGTGAGGCTGATGCCGACGGGATTGTTGACTTCGTGCGCGACGCCAGCGACGAGGCGTCCGAGCGCCGCCAGCTTCTCCGCCTCGATCAGCGAGGCCTGGGTCTCGCGCAGATTGCGCAGCGCGGTCTCGGCGGATTCCTTGGCTTTCCGCATCTCCTGCTCGCCGCGTTTGCGCTCGCCGATGTCGAGCGCCACGGTCACGATCCGCTCGATCTCGCCTTCGGCATCGAGCAGCGGCAGCTTGTTGACGAGCCATTGCCGCATGTGGCCGGACGAATCAATGTACTCCTCTTCGTAGAAGCCGAGACCTTTTCGCAGCGTCAGCACGCGCTTGTCGCTCTCGTCGGACTTGGCCGCGCCGTAGCGCGACATCAGATCGGCCGTGGTGCGGCCGAGCGCATCGCCCGGCTCGATGCCGAAGATGCCGGCCATGTAACGGTTCATCAGCACGTAGCGCAGGTCGCGGTCCTTGACGTTGATGACCGCGGGCACGGTGTCGATGACCTGCTGGAGCAGGCGCCGTCCTTCGGCGATGGCGTCTTCCGCGCGCTTCTGGTCGGTGATGTCGCGCAGCGTGCCCTCGTAGCGAACGATGTTGCCCGCCTCGTCGCGGACGCCGGTCGCACTGTCGGACAGCCACAGGATGTCGCCGCCGCGCTGGCGCACCTGGTATTCGAACTCGCGCACCATGCCGTCGCGGGCCATCAGCCGCTGATATTCGACGCGCGCCTCGGGATTGAGATAGATGGTGTGGGCGATGTCGTTGATGCTGTCGATCAGCTGCTGCGGACTGTCATAGCCCATCATCCGCGCCAACGCCGGATTGGCGTTGAGGAGGTCGCCGGCCGGCGTCGTGACATAGATGCCGTCGACCGAGCCCTCGAACAGTTTCCGATAGCTCTCTTCGGCGAGGCGCTGCTCGGTCAATGCGCGCACCGCCGCCTCGCGCGCCGTGTCGGCCTCTTCCAGCGCGCGGCGGAACACTTCGGCCGCCCGCGCGATGTCGCCGATCTCATTGTCGAGGTCGGCGGACGGGATCGAGGTGTTCTTCTCGCCGGCTGCGAGCGCGCGGATCGACCGCGCGATCTGGGCGAGCGGACGGACTGTCCGCCGCACCACGAAGCCAGCCGCGAGAATGCCGATCAGCACGCCGATGGTACCGAGCACGATGCTCTGCCAGCGCGCCTCCGTCAGCGTGCGGGCGAAGTCGCGCGACAGCACGTGGCCGCGCCGGGCGCTGACCTCGCGCAGCAATTCGGTGACGCGGCCGATCAGCCGGCCCTCGGTTCCCAGCACCTCGCGATCGATGTCGGCGATCTGCCGTTCACGGACAGCGACCGCGATGATCGCCTCGGCGTAGTCGTTGACGGCCGATCTGAGCTTGGGATCAGCGACTCCCATCGCCCGCATGCTCTGCGCCGCCTGCTCGGCCGCGGACGGGTTGCGCGCAAGCAAACCAAGCGCGATCCGGCTCTGCGCTTCCGACAGGCGGGACGCCAGCTCTCGGTCCCCGGTGCCGGAGACAGCCGCGTCGAACTGGTCGCGGAGCGGCGGCAGGCCGGCGAGCAGCTGGGCGCGGCGGTCGATCAAGGTCGAAATCCGCTCCAGCCCGCTGCGATAGGTCGCAAGCCTCTCGCTGACCCCGTCGATCATGTCCTGCTGCTCGGGCACGAGCTCGATGCGGGTCTTCTTCAGGATGTCGCTGAGCGTCGAGGCCGCCTCGCCCACCTGCTTGAACTGAATGCCGGCGCCGGGATCGGTGACGAAGTCGCGCGCGGCGAGCCGCAGCTCGTTCATGCGGCGGTCGATGTCCTCGGCGAGGTCGCCGACGCTCTGGAGCCGCTGCAGCTCGGCAAAGGTCGTGTCGATGTGCCGGATCGCGATCACGCTCGCGGTCGAGGTGACGATGATCACCGCCAGCACCAGAAGGAAGCTGCCGAAGGTGAGCTGGCCGATGGAGAGCGAGAATGTTCGCTTTTTCTCAGGGGTCGGCGTCAATTCGGCGGACATTGGTGATGTGAGGACCCGGCTATTGGAGCTCCAATATACGACGTATTGCGGTCCCGGGGGAACATGCGTCTAGCCGCCGAATATCCTTAATATCTGCCCTCCTTGCCTCCGGTTTTATGACGTTTTGACGCCGGCCGCCGGGCCGGGATGGTCATGGCGGCGACGCCGAGGACGACGCAGGCAAGGCCGATCCAGGCGGTCCGGCTCAGGCTCTCGCCGAGGAAGGCGACGCTGATGGCAACCCCGACCGGCACGCGCAGATAGGCCTGCGCGGTGGTGCCGACCGAGCCCAGGGTCTGGATCAGGCGGAAATAGATCACGAAGGCCGCGGCGGTCGAGAAGGTCGCCAGCGCGAGCAGCGCAAACACGGAACTCAGCGAGGGCGAGAGCGTCCAGGGCTGCTCGAGGATGAGCGAGGCCGGGATCAGCGCCGCCGCCCCGGCCAGCAACGAACCGGCCGCGGGCGCCATGGGATCGAGGCCCTTGAAGCCGCGACCGAAGATGGCGGCGCAGGCGTAGCAGATGGTGGCGGCAACGATGGCGGCCTCCGCGACGAGGCCGCTTCCGAAATCATGGAAGGCATCGACGCCGACGATCAGCAGGATGCCGGCCATGCCGGCAACCACGCCGACCAGCTTGCGCGGTGTCGTCGCCTCGTGACGCGTCACGACCGCCGTGAGCAGGAAGGTGAAGATCGGGCCTGCCGAGTTGAGGATGGTCGCGAGCGCGGCATCGACGTGGCGCTCGCCCCAGGCAATCAGCGTCCAGGGGATCACGCTGTTGAGCACGGCCTGGAAGGCGAAGCGTTGCCAGGTCGCGGCAGCCGTCGGCAGCCTGATGCCCCGCACCCACATGATCGCGAGCAGCAGCAGGCCCGCAATCGTGGTGCGCGCCGCGATCAGCGTGATCGGCGGAATGGTGGCGACGCCGAGCTTGATGAAGGTGTAGGAGCCGCCCCAGAGCGTCGCGAGCGCGAGCAGCAGCGCCAGCTCGACGACAATGTTGTTGTCCTGCCGGTTGTCCATGTCGCGCGCCTCGTCCTGTTGTCAGGAACGGAACGTAGCGCGTCTGCCCTCGCGAATACTTCGTTGTGTGTCGAAGTGTCCTAGCCGAGCGCCCCGACCTCGAACACCTCGCCGTCATAGCCGGCCTCGCGGGGAATGCGGAGCTGACGGCCGGTTTCGGTCTTGGTCATGACAGGCATCACCGTGACGACAGACATGCCGCGGGCGTGCTCGAGTGCGGCGCTGACGCTCGACTGCTTGGCGAGCCGGATCAGATTGCGCGTGGTCGGGAACGGCAGCTTGAAGCGGCCGCTCTCGCCGCCCTCCACCGCCTCGCGCGGCGAGACCCAGATCGAGTCGGTGGACTCCCGGCCGTCATGTGCGCCGAGTTGGTCGGGAGGTGCTGCCGCAAGGAAGAACCAGGTGTCGAAACGTTTTGGCATCCCCTCGGGCGTGATCCAGTGCGCGTAAGGCACCAGCGTATCGAGCGCGAGCTGGAGGCCGTAGTCGGCCAGAATGCTCAGGAAGCTGACCTTGTGCTCGTTGAGCGCGACGCGATGCGCATCGGCGATCTCGCCGGCGCGCCTGGCATCGACCGGCGTGCCCGATTCTTTCGACCGCGCCAGCAGGATGCCGCTTTCCTCAAAGGTCTCGCGGATCGCGGCGATCCGAAATCCGCGGTCCGCTTCACTCAGGCCCTCGCCGCCCGAATACAGGTCGGAGCGCTTGACGATCTCCTGATCGCCGGCATCGACGCTGCCGCCGGGAAACACCAGCGCGCCCGAATTGAACTCGATCTGATGATGGCGCACCATCATGAAGACTTCGATTTCGTCGCGGCTTTTGCCGTCGACCTTCACGCCGTCGCGCAGCAGGAGGATCGTCGACGCGGGGCGCGATGCTGATGCCTCGGCCATTCGATTAACCTGCTGCGCTGGATTGCGGGCCGAGATTGGCGCGCTTGTCGACGCGGGCGACGCGCGACAGCAGGTACTCGACCTCGGCCTTCGCCGCCGGCGTGATGGTGGCGCCGGGCTTGCGCTGGGCGCTGGAGGCGATGATGCCGCGCTTCTGCAGCACGTATTTGCGCACGGCAAGGCCCGCGCCTGGCTGCTGCTCGTAGCGGATCAGCGGCAGATGCGCGTCGAACAGATCATGGGCGGCGTCACGCTTGCCTTCCTTCGAAAGTCGCACGACGTCGATCAGAAGCTCGGGGAAGGCATAGCCGGTCATGGCGCCGTCGGCGCCGCGCTCCATCTCGAAGTCCAGAAAGAGCCCGCCATTGCCGCAGAGGATCGAGAGCGGCCGCAGCGAGCCGTCCTTCTGGAAATTGCGCAGCGTCGAGATCTTTTCCAGCCCCGGCCAGTCCTCGTGCTTGAGCATCACGCAATTGGGATTGTCGGTGACGATCTTGCGGATCACGGCGGGAGTGAACACCACCGACAAGGTCAGCGGATAGTCCTGGAGCACCCAGGGCACGTCGGGGCCGATAGCCTCGGCCGCCTGCTTGTAATAGCCGATGATCTGGTCGTCGGTCCGCAACGACGGCGGCGGTGCGATCATCACACCGGCCGCACCTGCCTCCATGGATGCCTTCGCCAGCGAGCGCATGGTGGCAAAGCCCGGCGCGGAGACGCCGACGATCACCTGCATTGTCTTGGCGCGCTTGACGAAGCGTACCGCCACCTGCTCGGCCTCGGCGGCATCGAGCTTCGGCGCCTCGCCAAGAATGCCCAGCACCGTGACGCCGTCGCAGCCGACCTCCTCGTAGAAATCGGTCAGGCGGTCGATCGAGCGCTCGTCGATCCGACCGTCATCGTGGAACGGCGTCGGCGCGATTGCGAAGGTGCCCTTGGCGTCGGCGGTGAGTTTCATCGTTGTCCTTGTTTCTCTCTGTCGATGGCTAAAACCGCCGCGCCCCCATCTTGATCTGCTCTTCGGAGAAGAAGATCTCCTTGGCATGATCGGCGATGTCCTGGGCCTTCCAGCCCATGTGCGGCGGCTTCCAGCCGTCCATTTCCATCATCCGCATTTCGCGCACGCCGCGGGGCCCGGACACGCCCAGCACCTTGCCGGTCTGGTCGCCGGACAAGTCGCTGACCATGTATAGCACGGCCGGCGCGATGCCGTCCGGCCCCAGCGCCGCGCCGGGGTTCTCCTTATAGCGGGGCAGGTCTGCGGTCATGCGGGTCAGCGCGCCCGGCGCAAGCGTCCAGATCCGGATGTTGTATTTGCGGCCCTCGATCGCCAGCACGTTGGACAGGCCCCAGATGCCGCCCTTGGCCGCGCCGTAATTGCTCTGGCCGAAATTGCCGATCAGGCCCGAGGTCGAGGAAGTGTTGACGATGACGCCGCCGCCATTTTCCCGCATCCAGCGAAACACCGGCATGGTGCAACAAAAGGTGCCCTTCAGATGCACCTTGATGACCTTGTCCCAGTCCGACTCGCTAGCCTTGGCGAAGGTCTGGTCGCGCAGGATGCCGGCATTGTTGACGAGGATGTCGGCGCGGCCGAAGTGCTTGATGGCGTCGTCGAACACCGACTGGCCGCCTTCCATGGTGGAGATGTCGGCGCCGTTGGCGACCGCCTTGCCGCCTTCGGCCTTGATCGCATCCACCACCAGCTGCGCCATCGATGTGTCGGCGCCGGAGCCGTCACGGGGGCCACCAAGGTCGTTGACGACGACGGAGGCCCCTTCCCGCGCGAACAGCTTTGCGTAGGCCTCACCAAGCCCGCCGCCCGCGCCGGTGATCAGCGCAACCTTGCCATCGAGTAGTCCCATGGTGGCGTCTCCCTGTTTTGTTCTTTTGCTCCGTCATGGCCGGGCTTGTCCCGGCCATCCACGAACTTGATCGCCAACCGCGCGAAGAACGTGGATGCCCGGGACAAGCCCGGGCATGACGAGATAACTCAGAGCGCGTCGAGCGGCATCATCACCCCAGCACCGTCTTGCCGTTCTTGATCACGGTGACGCCGCGCGACTTCACCTTGGCTTCGAACGAGATCACTCTGCCGTCCTTCCAGAGGTCCATGGTCACGGTCTCGCCGGGATAGACCGGCGAGGAGAACCGCGCGACGTGCTGGCGGAAGGCCGAGGCGTCGTAGTCGGCATAGGTCTGGAGCACGCCGCGGCAGGTGATGCCGTAGGTGCACATGCCGTGCAGGATCGGGCGCGGGAAGCCGGCCTTCTTCGCGAATTCGGGATCGGAGTGCAGCGGGTTGCGGTCGCCGCAGAGACGATAGACCAGCGCCTGGTCGGGACGCGTGACGATGTCGATGGTCGTGTCGGGTGCGCGCGACGGGATCTTGTGCGGATCCGGCTGGGTCAGGTCCGGCCCGCCAAAGCCGCCGTCGCCGCGGGCGAAACGTGAGGCGACCAGCGTTGCCAGCTTCTCGCCCTTCTCGTTCTTGAGCACGGTCTGGTGGCTGATGACGACGCCCTTGTCCTTGCCCTTGTCGTAGACTTCGACGACAGAGGAATCGGCGGTGATGTGCGCGGCGACCGGCAGCGGCTGGTGGAAGGTGATGTCGCGCTCGCCGTCGACCACCATCACGCGGTTGAGGTTCATCTCGCCCGGACCCGCGCCCCACGCCGCAACGGACGCGAAGGTCGGCACCACCTTGAGCGGCCGCGGTGTCAACGTGCCCTCATTGACAAAGGCAAGCTCGTTCTCGTCCATCGGATCGGCGCCGAGGCCGATACCGTAGGCATAGAGCATCACTTCGCGGTCGGTGTAGGAATATTTCTGGCCGAGGTTTTTGAGGCCTTTGAGTTCGTCGTATCTGGCTGACATTTTTGTTGTTTCCTCCCCGTGGTGTTCATCCTCATGGTGAGGAGGCGCTCTTGCGCCGTCTCGAACCATGAGGATGCCCGAAACGCTTTCTTTATTGTGGCCATCCTTCGAGACGCTTGCTTCGCAAGCTCCTCAGGATGAGGACCGCCCTAAGCCGGCGTGAAGAACGGCAGCGGTGCGCCATCGGTCGGCTTGAACACCACTTTCACCTTCTGGCCGATCTTCAACGTCGTCAAATCGCAATCGACGAAATTGGTCTGGAGCGACGGCCCCTCCTTCAGCGTGACGTAGCCGATCGCGTAAGGGCCTGTCGGCGACTTCCGCATCAAGCTGTAAGTGTAGATCGTGCCTTCGCCCGAAGACTCCTCCCACACCGTCTTGTCGGAGTAGCAGAACGGGCAGATCGCGCGCGGGAAGTAATGCGCTTCGCCGCAGGCGGTGCAGCGCTTGATCATGAACTTGCCCTGCTTGGCCGCGTCCCAGAACGCGGCTGTCTCGGGGTTGGTCACCGGGGCCGGATATTTCTTGACTTCGCTCATCACACGCGCTCCAGAATCGCAGTCGAGGCGGCGTGGCGAACACCCAAAAGCCCGCCGGTGCCGTGGGCGATGGCGAGATCGCAATTCTTAACCTGCACCTTCGGATGCGCCTCGCCGCGCAGCTGCCGCACGGCCTCGAGGATCTTGGTCATGCCCCCGCGGTTGACGGGATGGTTGCTGCAGAGGCCACCGCCATCGGTGTTGAACGGCAGCTTGCCGACGCCCGAGATCAGATTGCCGTCGGCGACGAACTTGCCGCCCTCGCCCTTCTTGCAGAAGCCGAGGTCTTCGAGCTGCATCAGCACCGTGATGGTGAAGCTGTCGTAGATCGAGGCGTATTTGATGTCCTTCGGCGTGATGCCGGCTTCCTCGAACGCACGCGGGCCCGACCAGATGCCGGCGGAGTATGTGAGGTCGAGATCCTTGCCGCCGCGCGGGCCCTTCATCGCCTCGCCGTGGCCGATCAGCTTGACCAGCGGCTTCTTCAGGCTTTTTGCGATCTCGGGTGTCGTCACGATCAGCGCGCCGCCCCCGTCGGAGACGACGCAGCAATCCATGCGATGCAAGGGATCGGAGATCATCGGCGAGTTCAGGACGTCCTCGACGGTGACGACGTCCTTGAGCATCGCATGCGGATTGTATTGCGCGTGGTGCGAGGCCGCGACCTTGATCCAGGCGAGCTGCTCGCTGGTGGTGCCATAGTCGTGCATGTGGCGCATGGCACACATGCCGTAGGCATTGTGCGTGGTCGCGCCGTAAGCCGTCTCGAAATCGGCCTCGGCGCCGGCCGCGCGCGGTGGCATCGCCCCGGTGCGCGGCTTGCCGGCCAGCGTGATCAGCGCGATCGAGCACTTGCCCGCGGCGATGGCTTCAGCGGCGTGGCCGAGATGGATGATGTAGGAGCAGCCGCCGGTCTCGGTTGAATCGACATGGCGGAGTTTCTTGGTGTTGAGGCCGAGATAATCGACCATCGGCCAGGCGCCGCCCGGGGCATCGCCCGCGCAGAAATAGCCGTCGACATCGTCCTTGCTGAGCCCGGCATCCTCGATCGCGCCCTTGGCGACCTCGGCATGGAGCTGCGCGGTGGATTTGTCCGGCGCGTGCCGGGTCGGGTGTTCGTAGATCCCGGCAATGTAGGCCTTGCCCTTGATGGTCAAATAAGGTCTCCGCTGGCGTTTCTCGCTTCCGTTTTTTTCTGAACCGCTGCCGCCCTGTTGGCAAGCGCGGAAATATTCCGCCGGGCGAGAGGGCAGCGGGTTCGCGCAAATCGCCGAGGTGCGGTCGGAACGCCTCTGCTTCCGGAATCGTCATTGCTAGCGCAGCGAAGCAATCCAGGAATCTTCTCCGCGGACGCATTTCTGGATTGCTTCGCTGCGCTCGCAATGACGGGGGCGACGGGCAGAACCCTAAAGGTGTTTTGCCCGACGCCACAAGCGGTTTCGTTTTATCGGAACACCCTTTTCTGCGAAAACAACCCCATGCACAGTAGACCGGTGGTTGATTTCAAACAGGAATTTGGTAGGTGGATCAGCGCCCCCACCCCACAAATTCTACTCCGCCGCGATCTGCCGCGGAGCCGGCGGCGGGTTCGCGAGGTCGGCGGCGAGCTGGGCGTAGCGGGCCTTGGCGTCCGCGACGGCCTTCTCCTTCACCGGGCCATAGCCGCGGATGCGGTCGGGCAACGACAGCAGCTCCACCGCGGTGTCGATCGTGAGCGGCGACAGCAGGCCGAGCACGGTGGCGACGTCCTTCTCGTAGCCGGCGATCAGATCGCGTTCGAGCTTGCGATCGGCGCTACGACCGAAGATGTCGAACGGCGTGCCGCGCAGGACCTTGAACTTCGCCAGCACGCGAAACACCGGAAGCATCCACGGGCCGAACGCGCGCTTCTTCGGGCGGCCGAGCGCATCGACGCCCCTGCTGAGAATAGGCGGGGCCAGGTTGAAGTTGAACTTGAAGTCGCCCTCGAACTGGTCGCGGAGCTGTTTTTCGAACGCGCCGTCGGTGTAAAGGCGTGCGACTTCGTATTCGTCCTTGTAGGCCAGCAGTTTTGCGTAGTTGACCGCAACGGCGCGTGTCAGCGCCTCGTCATAGCCGCCCTGCCTGGCGGCGTCGCTGACCTGGTCCACCAGCTTCCGGTAGCGCTTGGCCAGCCGGCCGTTCTGATAGGCCGTAAGATGCTTGGCGCGGTGCTCGATGAGTTCGTCGAGCGTCATCGCCTCCAGCGTCTTCGGTGCGACGACGTCGTCAGTCCCCTTCAGCATGTCTACCAGGCGCTGGGGGTCGGCGACCGCGAGCCGGCCGAGGCGGAAGGCTTCCTTGTTCATCTTGATCGAGACGCCGTTGACCTCGATCGCCTGCTCGATCGCTTCCGCCGACAACGGCAAGAGGCCCTTCTGATAGGCGTAGCCCATCATCATCATGTTGGTTGCGATGCTGTCGCCGAGCAGCTGCTCGGCCGGCTTGGTGAAGTCGAAGAACACCGAATCCTTGTGCAGCGCGGTTTCCAGCAACCCGTTCAGCTTGCGGGTCTGGAAGTTGAAATCGCGGTTGAGAACGAAGTCGGCCGTGGGAATGACGTGGCTGTTGATGATGCCGCGGGTGCGGCTGCTGTCGCAGAGCGAGATGGTGTCCTTGGCAACTGCGACCACCTCATCGGCTGCGAGCACCACATCGGCCGTGCCGGTGACGATGCGCGAGCAGGTCACCTCGGCCGGATGGTCCGACAGGCGGACGTGGCTCAGCACCGCCCCACCCTTTTGCGCCAGGCCCGACATGTCGAGGATCATCGAGGCCTTGCCCTCGATATGGGCGGCCATGCCCAGCAGCGCGCCGATGGTCAGCACGCCGGTCCCGCCGACGCCGCCGACCGCGATATTGTAGGGCTTGTCCAGGTTCGGGCGCGATGCCGGCTCAGGCAGCGCGCCGATATCGCCGACGCCCGCCGGCGCACGCTTGCGCATCTTGCCGCCGTCGACGGTGACGAAGGACGGGCAAAAGCCTTTGACGCAGGAATAATCCTTGTTGCAGGTCGATTGGTTGATGGCGCGCTTGCGGCCGAACTCGGTCTCCAGCGGCTCGACAGAAATGCAGTTCGACTGCACCGAGCAATCGCCGCAGCCTTCACACACCGCGGGATTGATGAGCACACGGCGCGCCGGATCCTCCATCGTGCCGCGCTTGCGGCGGCGGCGCTTCTCGGCGGCGCAAGTCTGCACGAACACGATCGCGGACGCACCCTTGACCTTGCGCAGCGTTTTCTGGACCGCGTCGAGCTCGTCACGATGCGCTGTCTTGACGCCGGGCGCGATCTCGTTCGCCGGATAGGTGTCGGGATTTTCGGAGACCAGATAGATCTCGCGGATGCCTTCGCTGTGAAGCTGGAAGGTGATCTGCTGCGGCGACAATTCGCCGTCGACATGCTGGCCGCCGGTCATCGCGGTCGCGTCGTTATAGAGGATCTTGTAGGTGATGTTGGCGCCTGAGGCGATCGCCTGGCGGATCGCGAGGCTGCCGGAGTGGAAATACGTGCCGTCGCCGAGATTGGCGAACACGTGCTCTTCCTTGGTGAAGGGAGCAACGCCGACCCACGGCACGCCCTCGCCGCCCATGTGGGTGAAGGTCTCGGTGGAGCGGTCCATCCACAGTGCCATGAAGTGGCAACCGATGCCGGCAAAGGCGCGACTGCCTTCGGGCACCTTGGTCGATGTGTTGTGCGGGCAGCCCGAGCAGAAATACGGGGTGCGGGCGACAGGCGCGGTCGCCTGCATTTGCGACGCCTGGCGGCCGTTGAACCAATCGGCCTTGGCGCGCAGCATCGTTGCAATTTCGGGATTGAAATCAAGTCGAAGCAGCCGCTCGGTGAGCGAGCTGGCCAGCGAGGCGACGCTGAGTTCTTCGGCAAAGGGGAGGAAGCGCTTGTCGTGGTCGTCCATCTTGCCGATGATCCGGGGACGGACGTCGTCGCGCCAGTTGAACAGCTCCTGCTTCACTTGATTTTCGACGATCTCACGGCGCTCTTCGATGATGAATATTTCCTCGAGGCCCACGGCGAATTGCCGGACGCCTTCCGGCTCCAGAGGCCAGGGCATACCGATCTTGTACAATCGAAGTCCGATCTTGGCGGCGACCTCGGGTGTGATACCGAGCTCGCGCAGCGCCTGCCGGATATCCTCGTAGCTCTTGCCGGACGCCATGATGCCGTAGCGCGCATTCGGCGAGTCCATGGTGATGCGATTGACCTTGTTGGCGCGCGCAAAAGCGATCGCGGCAAAGCCCTTGTAGTCCTGCAAGCGGCGGTCCTGGGCGAAGCGGTCGTCGGGCCAGCGCAGATTGAGGCCGCCTTCGGGCATCTCGAAATCGGTCGGGATCACGAACGGCGTCATCTCGTCGGTGAGATCGATCTCGGCGGTGGTCTCCACGGTCTCCGTGATCACCTTCATGCCGACCCAGCAGCCCGAGTAGCGCGACATCGCGATACCGAGAAGACCCATCTCGATCATCTCGTGGACGCTCGAGGGGTAGAGATAGGGCATCAGCGCCGACATGAACGCGTGGTCGGACTGATGCGGGACCGTCGAGGATTTTGCGCCGTGGTCGTCGCCGGCGAGACACAAGACGCCGCCGTTTTTAGCGGAGCCCGCGGCATTGCCGTGGCGGAAGACGTCGCCGCAGCGATCGACGCCGGGCCCCTTGCCGTACCAGATGCCGACCACGCCATCATACTTGGCGCCGGGCGAGAGGTTGAGCTGCTGCGAGCCCCAGACCGCGGTCGCGGCCAGGTCCTCGTTCACGCCGGGCTGGAACTTGATATTGTACTGCTCGAGATGTTTTCGCGCGGCGAACAGCTGCTGGTCATAGCCGCCGAGCGGTGAGCCGCGATAGCCGGATATGAAGCCGGCGGTGTTCAACCCCGCCGCACGGTCGCGCCGGATTTGGGCCATCGGCAGCCGGACAAGGGCCTGAATGCCCGTCGTGAAAATATGTCCGGTGTCCTGGGTGTATTTCTGATCGAGACTGATCGGACCCTGGTTGATGCCCATTATGTCCTCTTCCGCCCTTTTGAGCGCTTGGCTGCTTAAGCCGTTGCCTGCCCGTTGTTTTTAGCTAGGGCGCGCCGACCATTTCCGCCACTCTATGTCGGATATTTCACGCTCCGCATCACAATTCTGGACCAAAGGCAGCGCCGGGGAAAAATCGCAATTTCGTGGCTGCATTGGCATCCGCGATTTTCATTTTGTGTCACCATACCCCCGCCGTCGCGCAACGAATTGACGCCTGGTCATCCGGGACGGCGTCGATGGGGCGCAGGAGAGGCTTTCGATGCGGACGATTCTGGCTGGCCTGGCTCTCGTGGCTCTGGCGTTGTGCAGTGCGGTTGCGAACGCGGCCGTCGCTGCCGAGCCGTCACCGGAGCTGATCGCCACTGGCAAGGCGCTGGTGGAAGCCGGCGACTGTGCCGGCTGCCACACCGCCGATCCCGCCAAACCGTTCGCGGGCGGAAAGCGCATCGACACGCCGTTCGGCGCGATCTACGCGCCGAACCTGACGCCGGACCGCGACACCGGCATCGGCGCCTGGACCGACGCCGACTTCACCCGCGCCGTGCGCACCGGCGTCGCGCCCGATGGCTCCAACTATTACCCGGCGTTTCCCTACCCCTATTTCACGCGGATGACGAAGGACGACACGCTGGCGATCCGGGCCTATCTCGGAACGCTCGCGGCCGTCACGAGCCGCAACAAGTCGCCGGAACTGCGCTGGCCGTTTAGCTATCGCGGCCTGATGCGGATCTGGAACATTGTGTATTTCAAGCCGGGCCTGTTCGAGCCGGACCAGAGCCAGAGCGCGGCGTGGAATCGGGGCGGCTATCTCGTCACCGGGCTCGGTCATTGCGGCGCCTGCCATACGCCGAAGAACTATTTCGGCGCGGACAAGCAGGCGCAGGCCCTCGCGGGCAACGAGGTCGGCGGCTGGTACGCGCCACGGCTCGATGGCGCCGCCCGCACGGGGCTGAAATCGTGGAGCGTCGAGGACGTCACCGAATATCTTCAGAGCGGGCGCAACGCCAGGAGCCATGCCAGCGGGCTGATGGCGGAGGTGGTCGTCAACTCGACCTCGAAGATGAGCGATGCCGACGTGCGCGCAATCGCGGTTTACCTGAAGAACCTGCCGCCAGCGCGGCGTGAGACGATCGTGACGCCGCCTGATGATGCCGAGATGAAGGCCGGCCAGGCCATCTACGCCAAGCTCTGCATCGCCTGCCATGAGGCCGACGGCACAGGCGCACCGCGCATCTATCCGCCGCTGCCCGCCAACGCGCTGCTGCAATCGGTCAATCCGTCCTCGACCTTGCGCATCATCCTCGACGGCGCCCACACCGTGACGACCCCGCGCGCTCCTAACACCGGGGAGATGCCGGCCTATTCCAACCGGCTCTCCGACGAAGAGGTCGCAGCAGTGACGAACTACATCCGCAATTCCTGGGGCAATGCCGCGCCGCTGGTGACGCCGGCGCAGGTGGCGAGGGCGCGGAAGCAGGAGCCGTAGCTCAAGGCTCCCGCTCCTCCTCCGTGAACACGAATTTCGGCATCTCCCATTTGTAGCGCACCGCCAGCAGGCGAAAGCTGATGCCGAGGACGAACGTCAAAATGGTCCAGAGCTCGGCGTTCAGCTTGAGACCGAACGCGGTGGCATAGAACAGTCCCGTCACCACCGAGACGCTGGCATAGAGTTCGGAGCGGAACAGCAGCGGCACATCGTTGCAGAGCACGTCGCGCAACACGCCGCCGGCGCAACCGGTTACCATGCCGGAGACGATGACGATCGGCAGCGTGGCATCCATCTGCCAGGCGATGTCGCAGCCGGTCATGGTGAAGACGACGAGGCCGATGGCATCGAGCACGATGAAGGCCAGTTTCAGCCGGTGCACCAGGCGAGCCATCAGGATGGTGAGGAAGGCGGCGCCTCCGGCCAGTGCGAGGTAGATAGGGTTCTGCACCCAGGCCAGCGGATAATGCCCCAGGAAGAGATCGCGCAAAGTGCCGCCGCCGAGCGCCGTGATGCAGCCGAGGAAGCAGACGCCGAGCCAATCCATGCTGCGGCGGCCGGCTGCGAGCGCAGCGGTCATGCCTTGCGCCGCGACCGCAACCAGCGACAACAGATGCAGCACGCTATCGCTCGGCGGCAAGCTCCACATCGCGTTGTTCCCTTCCGTCAGCGGAGCTTACGCTTCAGGTTCCCCAGCGAACAGGTTCCGATTCCCGCCGCGGGCGCAACATGCGACGAAAGCATTAAGAGGGGCGGAACAGAATCTCGCATCCACGGGTTGTCCCGCCGCAATAATCGAGGAGAACCAATCGATGGCTGACGACCGTTTTATCAACGATCCGTACCGCCCGAATCTCGCCGATGATGAGTATCGCAATGCGGCGCGACGGGATGCCCAGCTTCAGGTCGACCCGGAGCTTGGCGAAGGCCCCGCCTCCAGCGGCAAAGTAGCCCTGTTCGCAGTGGCAATCGCCTTGGTGCTGGGTGCCGTATTCTACGGCCTGAACAACACCGGCACCAGCAACCAGGCCAGCACCACGCCGGCGACGCAGACCGCTCAGCAGGCACCGGCGACCAATCCGGCCGCACCTCCCGGCATGCGCGACGTGACGCCGCGCACCAACACCGGGCCGGGCGTGACCACGGGCGCCGCACCGAGCAAGCCGGCCCCGGATACGCCGGCACCGGCTGACGGCGCGAAGTAACGAATTGCAACAATATGCGACAGCGGCGGGACTCACATCCCGCCGCTTTCGTTTGTCTTAGCTGAACATCTTGTTGACCTCGCCGCCGGGATAGCCGCTCGCGAGTTCCGCGAAGGTCCCCTTCTCCGCCATTTCCTTCGCGGCCCGCATGAAGCCGCCCCAGGCGGCGCGAGCGAGTGAACCGCCGACGCTGATCCGGCGCACGCCAAGATCGGCAGCTTCCTGCAATGACAGCCCGGAGCCGCCGATCAACAGGTTGAACGGTTTGGGTGCGACAGCCTTCACCACCGCGGCGATGTCCTCGCGGCTCTTGAGGCCCGGCGCGTAAAGGCAATCGGCGCCGGCATCGGCGTAAGCGGTGAGCCGGTCGATGACGAGCTTGAGGTCGGTCACGCCCCAAAGGTAGGCCTCGCAGCGGCCGACCAGGAGCACGCCGCTATCGCCGATCGCCTTGCGCGACGCCTTGATGCGCTCGACTGCGAGCGCGCGCTCGTAGATCGGCTTGTCCTTGTCGCCGGTGGAATCCTCGATCGACAGGCCGGCAACGCCGGTGCGCACACAGCGCTCGACATTATCCGCGACCTTGTCCGGCTCGACCGCAAAGCCGCCCTCGAAATCCGCGTTCACCGGGATATCGACGGACGTGCTCAATGCCGCCAGGTGCTGACAGACGTCCTCGACGGAGACGTGGTTGTCGGCCTTGCCGATGGTCCAGGCAAAGCCCGCACTCGACGACGCGAGTGCCTTGAAACCGAGATGCTGCAACGCCTTCGCGCTGCCGACGTCGACCGGATTGGGCAGGATGAAGCAGCCGCTCTCGTGCAGCTTCCTGAAGGTCGCGCGCTTGTCAGCAGTTGTCACGTGCATGTTTCTCTCCCTTGTTGGCCGCGCAGAGATGGGGACGTGCCGCCGCGCGCGCTAGTGCGCGTCGTGCACCGCGCGGCTGTCCTTTGGCGCCTGCTCGCGATCATTCATGCTGTAGTCGCGGATGACGCTGGCGATACGCAGATGATAATCGGCGAAGATTTTTGCGCGGCCCTTGGCCTGGGTGCGGCGGTGCTCCATCGTGTTGCGCCAGGCCTGCACGGCCGCCTCGTCCCGCCAGAACGACACCGACAAGATCTTGCCCTTGTCGGTCAGGCTCTCGAAACGCTCGACCGAGATGAAGCCGTCGATGGTTTGCAGGATCGGCTTGAGGTCGGCCGCGAGGTCGAAATAATCCTGGCGGTGTTCCGGCTTCGGCCAGACCTCGAAGATCACGGCGATCATGGGCATCTCTCCTGTCGTTGATGGCCTACGATACCACTTACAAAACCACTTGGCGCAGAAACGTGCGCTCTTCCGCGAGGATGAATTTGTGCTCCTCGGCGAAGTGGAAGTTCGCCATGCCTTCCGTATCCTGACGCAGCCGGGCGCGATAGGCCTCATACGCAGCCAGACTCTCGAAGGTGATCAGCGCAAACGCGATATTGTTGGTGCCCTCGTGCGGCATGAAATAGCCGATCAGATCGCCGCCGCATTTCGGGATGATGGTGAGCCAGCGCTTCGAATACTCCTCGAACTGCGCGCGTTTGAAGGGATCGAGCTGGTAGCGGATGAAGGCGGTGATGGACATGATGGGCTCCTCTGGTTCCACACCGTCATTGCGAGTGCAGCGAAGCGATCCAGGAATCCCTCTGCAGAGGCAGCCTGGATTGTTTCGTCGCCAGTGCAAAATTGCTTCGCAATTTTGTCACGGGCTCCTCGCAATGACGAGCAACCCCACGCTACGCGCTTGCCCCACCGTAATGCTTCGGCTACCATCGAAGCATGAAATCAGGTCCAGACATCGCCATGATCGCTTCGCTCGTCGGCGATCCCGCACGCGCCAACATGCTCACGGCGCTGATGAACGGCCGCGCGCTCACCGCGAGCGAGCTGGCGCAGGAGGCCGGCATCACGCCGCAGACCGCGAGCTCGCATCTTTCCAAGCTCGAGGCCGGCGGCCTGATCGAGCCGGAGAAGCAAGGCCGCCACCGCTACTACCGCCTCACCGACGACGACGTCGCCGGCGTGCTGGAAGGCCTTGCGGGCCTCGCCGCACGGACCGGCCATATGCGCGTGCGCACCGGGCCGAAGGATCCGGCGCTGCGGCGCGCGCGGATCTGCTACGATCATCTCGCCGGCGATCTCGGGGTGCAGATGCTCGACACCCTGCGCGCGCAAAACCTGGTCAGGCAGAAGAAGCAGGAGATCGAGCTGACGGCGGAGGGCGAGCGCTTCCTGGCGAAGCATTTGCAGATCTCGCCCGACATGCTCACTCATCCGCGCCGGCCGGTCTGCAAGGCCTGCCTCGACTGGAGCGAGCGGCGCCACCATCTCGCCGGCACGCTCGGCGCCGCGATGATGCAGCGTTTCGCCGAGCTGAAATGGGCTGCACGCGACGCCACGCCCGGCAGCCGTGTGGTGAATTTTACGCGCACCGGCGAGAAGCAGTTTGCCGCGTTGTTCGGTGACGGGCGGGACTAAACACAACTCCGTGTGAACGACGTCTCTCGCTTGACCCGGCCATCCACGTGTTTATGGCCACGGTTGTCACACACAGAGACCCCCATGATCCGCTTCGCTTCGGCCGCGCTCGTCGCCGTCCTCATCGCCTCTCCGCTCACCTCCACCCACGCCGCCGACACCGTCCCGCGCGAACCTTACGGCATCGCGCTCGAAGGCTTTGCCTATCCTTACCCCGTGCACCTGCTGCCTGTTGTCAATGACGGCGAGCAGCTCAGCATGGCCTATATGGATGTGCCGCCTGCGCAGCCAAACGGCCGCACCGTGGTGCTGCTGCACGGGCGCAATTTCCCGTCGAGCTACTGGGCGCCTGTTATCAAGATGCTGAGCGAGGCCGGCTTCCGCGTCGTGGTGCCGGACCAGATCGGCTTCGGCAAATCCTCCAAGCCGACGGGCGAATTGCATTTCGACACGCTGGCGCGCAACACCATCGCACTGCTCGATCACCTCAAGATCGACAAGGCCGAGATCGTCGCCCATTCGCTCGGCGGCATGCTGGGCGTCCGCATCGCCCGCGCCTTTCCCGACCGCGTCGCCCACCTTGTTCTGACGGCCCCGATCGGGCTGGAAGACTACCGCCTCTATGTGCCGCCGACTCCGACCGAGAAGATCATCGAGACCGAGGACAAGCTCACGGCTGATGGCTATCGCAAGCAGCTCCAGACCAATTATGCCATCAAGCTGCCGCCGGACGCGATCACGCCGTTCATCGACGCCCGCTTCAATATCAAGGGCAGCCCTGATTATTCGCGCTGGCTGCGCGCCTTCGTCAGTTCCGGCCAGATGATCTATCGCGAGCCGGTGGCGCACGAGATCGCACTGATCACCGAGCCGACGCTGTTCATCATGGGCGCCGACGACCACAACGCACCGGGCCGACCGAACGCGCCCGAGGCGCTGCGCGCGAAAATGGGAGAGAACGCCGAGCTGGCGAAGGCACTCGCGGCGAAGATGCCGAATGCGCGAGCCGAGGTGATCCCGGACACCGGCCATCTCGTCTTCCTGGAGGCGCCTGAGAAGTACAAGGATCTGGTGCTGGGTTTTCTCGGCCGGTAGCGTCATTGCTGTCGTCCGGAGCCGCGTGCGGGGAATGTTCATGCCGCATTCAGGTCATGATTGGCAGATTTGGCTGGCGTCGTTTCGGCATGTTGCGATTTTAACGTGTCGAATCGTGTCTTTTGATTCATGGTGCGCCGAAAGCGCCGAGCCCTCCTAAAACCTGGCCCAATCCTACCCCCAAGGACGAGAAGGAAGATCAAATGAAATACCTGTTTGCCGCCGTGATGCTTGCCAGCGCGGTCGTTGGTTTCAGCGAGGCGGCCAGCGCCGCCGGCGGTTGCGGCCCCGGCTGGTATCGCGGCGCCTATGGCGGCTGCCGCCCGATGCGCGGCCCGGTCGTTGTCCGCCCGGGTCCGATCGTGGTCGCGCCGGCCCCTGTCGTCGTCGTGCCGCGCGCGCGCGTGTGCCCCTACGGCTTCCGCTGGTACGCCGGCCGCTGCCGCCCGTTCTGATCTCGTTTTTCGCATAGCGAAATGGCCGCGCGGCGAAAGCCTGCGCGGCGATTTTCTTTTGAGCGCCTGACGCCGCACCCGGATGTTTCGAATCAGAACGGGGACCGCGATCGCGGTCCCCGTTCAAGCCTCGCTTAGCGCGACGCTTACCAATGGCGGCGGTGCCAGCGTCGGCGATGCCAGCCCCAGTGACGGCGGCGCCAACCCCAATGACGGTGGTGCCCGTGCCAGTGCACCTGCTCCGGCTTCAACTGCGCGGCTTCATCGCTGCTCGTGACTGCGGGATGAGCGTCGGGATTGCCTTGCGGCTTGCTGGGATCACCGAGCGGCTGCGGCGCCAGCGGCGCGGCCTGTGCGGCCGTCGTGAACGCGGCAGCTCCGGCCGCGATACCGATTGCAAATTTCAAAAAGTTCCGGCGCTCCATGACTTCTGTCCTCTTGGATGGTCGTGCCCAGTGATGCAGAGGAAGTGTCGCGGTGACGACATGAACCGAAGCTGAATCGCGCGTTCAGCTTCGTTGCGCAGGTGACAGGAGAACTCGCAGCGCAGTAGCGCGGTGCTCTATTTCCCGAACTCCTGCGCCAGCACCAGCAACTCGCGCGTGCGCGTCACGTCGGGCCAATCGCGGTTGAAATCAGCCACGAGCTGCGTCAGCGCATCGCCCTTCAGCATGGCCTGCAGCGCAGCCTCGCTCTCGAACTGATACATCGCCTGATGCAGGGAGGGATCGTCGAGGCTCCAGAACCGCCAGGCCTTAGCCACACCGAACACCTTCACCGCGTCGGGCAGATGTTCCGTCTCGTACCATCTGTCGAAGGCGGCGCGCTTGCCGGCATCGGGGACGGTGGCGCGGACGACGAAGAAGGCTGACGGCATCGGATTTTCCTCCTGTTGTTTGGGGTGAGACTAGCCGATGACGTCGGCGACGACAAAAAAAGGACGGCACCGGTGTCGGAACGCGCATCGCTCGCCCGTCCTATGCCCGAACAGCAGACGGAGACACCACATGCCCGACCTCACGCTCACCACCTTCGACTGGGTTCCCCCGCCCCCGCGCGGTTTCGTGCGCGACCTTCGGGTGCGCTGGGCGCTCGAAGAGGCCGCATTGCCCTATCGCGTCGCGAGCGCGCCGTTCGACCGGCGCGGCGCCGAGCATCTTGCGCACCAGCCGTTCGGGCAGGTGCCGTGGCTGACCGACGGCGATCTCTCGATCTTCGAGAGCGGCGCGATCCTGCTGCATCTCGGCGGCCTCAGCGCAAAGCTGATGCCATCAGATCCGCGCGGCCGCAACGAGGCCACGGAATGGCTGTTCGCCGCACTCAATTCGGTGGAGATGGCGAGCCTGCCCTGGACGATGTCGAAGTTCATGGGCCATCCGAGCGATACGGCCGCGTGGAAATTCGTCGACGACTTCCTAAAACTCCGCCTCAAGCACATGGAGGCGGTGCTGGCCAACCGCGAATGGCTGGCAGGCACGTTCTCCGTCGCCGACATCCTGATGTCAGACGTGCTGCGCGTCGTCGATCAGTTCGAAGGGCTCGCGGACAGTCCCGCCAGCCGCGCCTACGTCGCGCGCGCCACCGCCCGCCCGGCTTTCGCCAAGGCCCACGCCGACCAGATGGCGCATTTCGCTGCGGCGGACGCGACCCGCTGACGCCGCGCCGGCGTGAGGTGTGACGTGCCTCACATAATGAATCCGGCGATGGCCGTAGGGTCACGGCCATCAAATCAACCCTGCGGAAGGTGACACATGGCCCGCATCGCATATCTCAGAGACCAGCTTGCCCGCGCCGAACGGCTGGCAAAGGCGATCCTCGACCGCCAAACCGCGGAGCAGCTTCAGGCGTTCGCAGCCGAATGCCGCGAGGAGTTGCAGGTGCTGTCGCGCAGGGCTGCGGCGTAAGGCTGCTCGGTTACACGAGCTTCATCGGCGTATCGGCGACCACGCGAAGGTCGATGCGGCTGATCAGTTGAGACCGAAGCGCCTCCGCATCACCGATCGCGCTCTCCGTCTGCCGCAACGTGCTGACGTTCGAGCCAAGCGAGACAATTCCGCCGAGCACCAGAGCGATCGAGCCGAGCGCGGCGGTCTGGCCCATCCCGAGCAAGCCGAGGATCGTGATCAGCAACAGCGCAGCGCCGCCGCCGATGGCGAGCTTTGATGCC
Source organism: Bradyrhizobium sp. 76 (assembly GCF_023073025.1). NCBI lineage: Bacteria > Pseudomonadati > Pseudomonadota > Alphaproteobacteria > Hyphomicrobiales > Nitrobacteraceae > Bradyrhizobium > Bradyrhizobium sp. 76. The sequence goes on along the minus strand of NZ_JADPIS010000015.1, from coordinate 117,938 downwards.
AGGATGTACTTCCGGCATCGCTCGGCGATCTCGGCCAAAGCCTCGATACGCGCTTCGATGTCGGATATCTCGTCGGTCGGATCGCTGTCGGTCATTGGATTTGGATCGAGGATGCCAACTCAGAAGCAGAATCGGTAGCCCGCATGAGCGAAGCGACATGCGGGACTTGGATAGAAAACCCGGACGTCGCTACGCTCATCCGGGCTACGCCTCGCGCTCACAACGGCAAATTGTCGTGCTTCTTCGCCGGCGTTTCCACCTTCTTGTCCTTCAGCATCGACAGCGCCCGCGCGATCCGCTTCCGCGTCGAGTGCGGCATGATGACGTCGTCGATGTAGCCGCGCTCGGCCGCGATGAAGGGCGACAGGAAGCGGTCTTCGTATTCCTTGGTACGCGCGGCGATCTTGTCGGGGTCGCCGATGTCGGCGCGGAAGATGATTTCGACCGCGCCCTTGGCGCCCATCACCGCGATCTGGGCGGTCGGCCAGGCATAGTTCATGTCGGCACCGATCTCCTTGGAGGCCATGACGTCGAAGGCGCCGCCATAGGCCTTGCGGGTGATGATGGTGACCAGCGGCACGGTGCACTGCGAGTACGCGAACAAGAGCTTGGCGCCATGCTTGATCAGGCCGCCATATTCCTGCGCGGTGCCCGGCAGGAAGCCCGGCACGTCGACGAAGGTGACGATCGGGATATTGAAGGCATCGCAGAAACGAACGAAGCGCGCCGCCTTTCGCGAGGCGTCCGAGTCGAGCACGCCGGCCAGCACCATCGGCTGGTTGGCGACGAAGCCGACGGTGCGGCCCGCGATGCGGCCGAAGCCGGTGACGATGTTCTTGGCAAAGGCATCCGCGATCTCGAAGAAGTCGCCCTCGTCCACGACCTTCAGGATCAGCTCCTTCATGTCGTAGGGCTTGTTCGGATTGTCGGGGATCAGCGTGTCGAGCGACATGTCGACCCGGCCGATGTCGTCGAAACTCGGCCATTCCGGCACGCCGTCCGTGTTGTTGGATGGCAGGAAGTCGATCAGGCGCCGCATCTGCAACAGCGTCTCGACGTCGTTCTCGAAGGCGCCGTCGGCGATCGAGGAGCGCGTGGCGTGCACCGAGGCGCCGCCGAGCTCTTCCGCCGTGACGACCTCGTTGGTGACGGTCTTCACCACGTCCGGGCCGGTGACAAACATGTAGCTGGTGTTCTTCACCATGAAGATGAAGTCGGTCATCGCCGGCGAATAGACGTCGCCGCCGGCGCAGGGGCCCATGATGACGGAGATCTGCGGGATCACGCCGGAGGCAAGCACGTTGCGACGGAACACGTAGGAATAGCCGGCGAGCGCCGCGACGCCCTCCTGGATGCGGGCGCCACCGGCGTCATAAAGGCCGATGATGGGCGCCCGCGCCTTCATCGCCATGTCCTGGAGCTTTGTGATCTTCAGCGCGTGCGTTTCCGACAGCGATCCGCCGAACACGGTGAAGTCCTTGGCGAAGACAAACGTCTTGCGGCCGTTGACGGTGCCCCAGCCGGTGACGACGCCGTCGCCGGGCACCTTGTTCTTCTCCATGCCGAACTCGGTGGAGCGGTGCTCGACGAACATGTCGAATTCCTCGAACGATCCCTTGTCGAGCAAGAGCTCGATGCGCTCGCGCGCGGTCAGCTTGCCGCGGGCGTGCTGCGCCTCGATGCGCTTCTCGCCGCCGCCGAGCTTTGCGCCGGCGCGACGGTCTTCAAGGGCGTCCAGGATATTCTTCATTTGCTCCCGCCAGTTCTTAGCCTAAATGCGATTGCCGGGGGTTCTAACACGGCATTTTGCGGGCCGGGAAGCGGCTTTCGGTCCCGCAGGGCTGCCTTGCCGCAGCGGGAAAGCGCAAGGAATTTCAAAGTTTTACCTGGGAGACGAGCATGACCGAAGGAGCGGCCGAGACCGGCGCGGCGACGGGGCGGCGTCAACATCCTGCTGCGGCTGGAGGGCCTGACCCTGTTTGTGGGGATGGTGATGCTCTACTGGGCCTGGGACGGCTCATGGCTGGTGTTCGCACTGCTGTTCTTCGTCCCCGATCTCAGCTTCCTGGCATACCTGTCGGACGCCAAACTCGGCGCGATGGTCTACAACGCCGCCCACAGCTACATGGCGCCAGTCGCGCTGCTGACGCTCGGCTTCGGCCTCGCCTCGCCGCTCACCCTGTCCATCGCCTTGATCTGGCTCGCCCATATCGGCATCGACCGGGCGCTGGGCTATGGCCTGAAATATTCGGCCGGGTTCGGCTTCACCCATCTCGGCCGGATCGGCCGGCAGAAGGATACCTGACGCAGTTGCAAATCTGGCCCTGCCCGGTTGACCGGGCGCGGCGATTCAGGCTTGCTCCAGGCTTGCGATCAGGCGCCGAATGTTGCGTGAGCTCAGTCGGTACGGCGGCGGTCATCATTTCCGGCTGCAAGCATCACCTCATGTCCGCGACGGTCGTTCCACTGCCGCCGAACCCATCGTCCGAAACCACCGACTTCCTGCGGCGCATGGCCAGCATGGTGTCGGGGCGGAACGGCGAGATGCTGTTGCGCGCGGCCGCGCTGATCGAGTCGCTGACGCAACGGGCGATGTCGGCGGAACGCCTCTATCACCGGGAGCACGAAGAGAACACGCGCAACAGCGAGCTGCGCGAGGCCGGTGAAATGGCGTCCGACGCCATGGTCAAGCAAATTGACGCGCTGCGCAGCCAGCTTGCCGAGGTCACCGCGGCCGCGGCGGCCAAGCGCGCGGCATTCGATGCCGAGCGCGGCAACCTGCTCGGCCTGATGCAGCAGGCCGAGAGCCATATCGGCCAGCTCACAAGCGAGCTGGAGACGCTGCACGCCTCGGTCGACAGCTTCAACGAGACCGCAATCTCCGTGCCGATCGAGGTGCTGCGGCTGGCGCGCACCCAGTTCGATTTCCTCTCCGCCGGCTTTGCCCGCAAGGGCGACGTCATCTCGCAGGCGATGAGCGAGATTGGCGGTTTTGCGATCGACCAGGCGCTGACGGTGAAGAAGGCCGATCCCGCCTGAGGCGAACCGCCGGCTTGCGTCAATTTGACAGCGCGCAGGCCTGTTGTTCTACTCACTGAAAATCACGGGGGAGGATCCGATGCCGACGGCATTCCGCGTCGCCATGGCGCTCTGCATTTCAACGCTGTTCGTCGGCATGGGCGCCAATGCACAATCGCTTCCCAGGGAAGTCGCCACCCGCGCCGAGATCTACCCGATCCCCTCGCTCACCCTCTCCGACCAGCAATTCCTCAGCGGTGATGCTGCGGCCGGAAAGCCGGTGACGGTCGCCGGCGAACTGCGCGTCGCGCAAGGCAGCGGAAAACTCCCCGTCGTGGTGCTGATGCACGGCTCGAGCGGCGTCGGCGCCACCACCGAGGCCTGGGTGCACGCGTTCAACGCCATGGGCATCTCGACTTTCGTGATCGACGGCTTTACCGGCCGCGGGCTGACGGTGGTGGGGCCGAACCAGGCCCTGCTCGGCCGGCTCAACCTCGTCATCGACATCTACCGCTCGCTGGAGATCCTCGCAAAACATCCCCGCGTCGATCCTGATCGCATCGTGCTGATGGGCTTCTCACGCGGCGGACAGGCGACGCTCTATGCGAGCCTCAACCGCTTCCACAAGCTCTGGAACAAGTCCGGCATCCAGTTCGCCGCCTACATTCCCTTCTATCCCGACTGCTCCACGACCTATCAGAACGACACGGACATCGCCGCGCGCCCGATCCGCATTTTCCACGGCACGCCCGACGACTACAATCCCGTCAAGAGCTGCAAGGCTTTCGTCGAGCGACTCAAGACGGCCGGCCGCGACGTGGTGCTGACCGAATACCCGGACAGCGCGCACGGCTTCGACAGTGGGCTGCTCGGCGTCAGTACCGTCGCCGTGTCCGCGGGTGCGCAGACGGTGCGCAACTGCCAGATCCGCGAAGGCGACGGCGGCGTGCTGATGAACGCCGATACGAAAGCGCCGTTCACCTACCAGGACGCTTGCGTCGAGCTCAATCCGCATGTCGGCGGCAATCCAACGACTGCTGCCGAGTCGCGCAAGGCCCTGGTGGAGTTTTTGCAGGCGCTGTTCAAGTTGGGTTAGCGCTGGGAAGCAGCTCGGCCTTGGGAGCCGGCGTCGGCGCCCCATACTCCGTCATTGCGAGCGAAGCGAAGCAATCCAGAATCTCGCCGCGGAGGCAATCTGGATTGCGTCGTCGCAAGGGCTCCTCGCAATGACGGAGGCTACGGCTCGCCTGGCTTGAACGGCTCCTGCTTGTCCGGCGGCACGGTCTCCTCCGCCATTGCCAGCAGCATCGCGACCATCACGTAATTGCCGGCGACTGCGGTGAGGTCGACAATCTGCTGGTCGTTGAAGACCTTCTTCGCGCGCGCATAGGTTTCGTCGCCGATCTTCTTCGTCGTGGTGAGCTCGGCGACGAAGTCGTACACGACGGCCTCGTCCTCGGCCATGTTCGCAGGCCGCTTATTCGCCTTGAGCTCCGCGATGATCTCGGGCGACAGACCCGCCTTCGCCGCGAGCGGCGCATGGGCGTACCACTCCACCTGGGAACGCCATTGCCGCCCGATGATCAGGATCGCGAACTCGTTGAGTTTTGTCGGGACCGAGGTCTCCCAGCGCAGATAGTGGAACAGGTCGAACAGGCGCTGGCCGAGCACCGGGCTGCGGATCATCGGATTGTAGGGACCGCCGATGCCGACGCTCGAGACCTTCATGATCTGCTCGCCGAGCGGCTTCTGCTTGGCGTCGAGCTGTTCCATGGTGAGCTGCGGAAAGCGCGGCTCCTTGCTGGTGGCGGGCGCTGCAAACATCGTGGCGGCGAGCCAGCCGCCCGCCGCGGCGAGTGTGAGCGACGACAGCCAGAGTGGCGTTGAGTTCATTTTGTCCTCCCGGTTTTCTTGACCGGGGGATGCTAGTCGAGCAACGCCAGCGTGATAGCGCTAGATCGCGCCGATCTCGGCAAGGCAGGCTTGCGTCAGGGGCATGCGCTCGCCGACCAGACGCGGCTCCTTGCAGTCCATATTGAGCGCGAACACGGTGTGCGCTTCGCCCTTCTCGGCCCAGCCCACCATCCAGCCCAGCGACGGCTCGCCGCGCTCGGCGCCAAGCAGCCCGGACTTGGCGCGAATGACGCTATCGCCGACCTTGGTCACCGGCAGGATGTCAGCGACGAGATCCTGACTGCGCTTCGAAATCGGCAGCGCGCGGCGGCGCAGCCTGTCGACGAAATCGACCTGCTCGACCGGATCGATGCGCAAGGCGCCGGTGAGCCAGAACTGGTCGATGCCGCCGCCGATGTCGCGATTGCCGTAGTCGAACAGATCGACATACTTCTGCATGCGCTCTTGTCCGATCCGGCGTGCGATCTCCTGATAGACCGGCACCGCGCTGACGAAAATCGCGCTGCGCAGCGTGTGGTCCTTGTTCCAGGCCTCGATCGGACGCTTCACGCCATCCCAAGGAAATACGTCCTTGTCGGGGTCAGTGACGACGCCAGTTTCGAGCGCGATCAGCGAGTTCGGAATCTTGAAGGTCGAAGCCGGCAGCTTCGCCTCGCCCGAACGCTCCTTGTCGCTGGCAACGACCAGATAGTCCTCGACCTTGTAGCCGACGAACGTCCCGGCCGTGCCGAGGTCGGTGAAGCGCTTTGCGAGGCTGTCACGGATCTCGTTGCGCGGCGGCGCGACATGGGCGAATGCACGCGCTGGTAAAGCGGCAGCTGCGGCGAGAAGGCCGAGGGTGGAACGGCGGGTGAGCACTGGCGATGTCCGTTACGCGATAAAGTTGGCCGCGACCATGCAGCCGCTATCGTGGTGAAACGATGACAGCTACCGCCTGCCCGACAGCCGCAGTACGAACACCAGCACTTCGGCGACCGCCTTGTAGAGGTCGGGTGGGATCTCCTCGCCGAGTTCGACCTTGGACAGCGCGCCGGCCAGGATCTCGTTCTCCTCGATCGGGATGTCGTTGGCCTTGGCGATCTCGACGATCTTTTCGCCGATCGTGCCCTTGCCCTTGGCGACGACGACAGGCGCGTTGCTGCCCTTCTCGTAATGGAGCGCAATCGCAAGCTTCGACGGATCGCTCATGTGGCGCGATCCAGGAAGTGGCCGGCGCGGGCCGGAGTGGGCTGCGGCGGGGTGCCATCGCGGACCAGGATGTCGCCGGGCTTGAGCTCGGCCCTGGTCAGGGCCTGGTTGAGCTCGCCGATTCCGGCGCGAAGCTGCTGTGCGGTCGTCGGCCGCTCCGCCCACATCCGCACGAAGGTCTTGTCACCGTTCAGCGTAATCAAAGCGTGCACGGGGCCGGCTGGCTCGACATTGAGTGTAAAGCGCGCACGCCAGGCGCGCCTGGCGGGATCGGCGGATTCATTGCCGCCGTCGCGCGAGATCTCGAACTGCGCCATTGCAGTGCCCTGCGGCGTTGCGAACGGAATCTCGAAATTCCACTGCGGCACAGTCGGATCGATCCTGTGACCGCTGGCGTTGGTGCGATCGGGGAGCGAAGCGACTTGGAGCAAGGTCTGCCGCGCGAGGGCGGCATCGGTGTCGTCGAGCAGGCGATGCACGGTCGCAGCGAGTGGTGTGTCCGGTACGAGTGACGGCGAGGCAATCGATTGCGGCGACGGCAATGCGCCGCGAACCGGCGGTGGCGTCGCGCGCGCGGCGGCTTCAAAAACATGTCCGTCGGGCACGGCCTTGTTCGAGCCCGGCAAATTGCCCGTCATGCGCGGCAGGTTTTGCGTGATCTCTTGCAGGAGGCTCGCAGCAAGGCCTGCGGTCATGGTCCGCGGCATCGCAGATTGCGGCGCACCGCCAGCGATGTCCGCCAACACAGAGGCTGCGAGATTGGCGCTACGCGGCGGTTGGGCGATCCCGGGTTCGGTTGACGGCGTTGCGGCCTGTGCAGCCTGCGTCTGCGCGGTCGCAACCTGCGGTGTTGCCCCGGTACCAGCTGGAAGGGTGGCACCCTGCGTCTGTGGCGCGGCATCGAGCGTCGTCAGCGTCTGCCGCAGCACCAGCAGCGCAGCTTTCAAATCCGGCATCGTGCCGGAGGACGGAGTCGCGCCTGCGGCGAGCGAGGCTTCGAGGAGCAGCCCGGACTTCTGGAAAGCGGCCTCGATGTCGCCGCCTTCCAGTCCGGTGTTGAGCGGCGTCTGCTGCGCCAGCACGCCCAGCATCGCCTGCTTCAGCCCCGCCGGAAGATCGCTGCTGGTGACGACCGCGGCCAGATTGGCGAACAGCGGCGCCTGGCTGCCCTGCTTCGTCACGGCCTCGGCCGAGGCTTCTGTGACGGCGACCTGCTCGGTCGGTGTGAGGGCATTGCGGGCGGCGCCCACTGACGGCACTAGCGGCGGGCTGTCCACCAGTGAGGCCGCAGCCGGCGTCAACGTGACCTGATCGGCGGCCGCCTCGCCTGCGCCGCCCATGACGGCGAGCCGGATGGTGCCGCCGTTCTGCGACACCGCAAGCTGGAGATTTTGGCCTGGTGTCAGCGCCACCTCTGACATCACATCCATCGAGAGGTTGGCGATCGCGATCCGCACCAGATTATCGGCGAGCACGCTGACCACTCGGGCGTCGACCACGCTGCCGGCCTGCAGCACAAGATCGGGCGTCGCCGCGTCAGCAACGGGGCTGGCGGCACTGACGGGAAGAATCGAGCTTATCGGCGTCGGCATCGTGGGGCCCAGGGAACGCTGGCTCCCACCCTAAGGCCGCCCTCGTAAACCTCTCGTTAAGGACCTTTGGCCGCAGGCGGCTTCACAGCGGCCAAAACCGCCACGGCAGCCTCGAAATCCCGCAGTCGGGCGGCGCGGCGGCCGGCCGCTTCTTCGTCCACGCCCCATTTCTCGGCGTTCCAGTCCTCATCAACATAGGCTGCCGCCCAGACCTGGTCGGCGTCGCGCACGCCATGGGCAAGCGCCAGCGCCAGCAGCGCCGAGCCGGTCAGGGTGGTGATCACGTGGAGGGCGGCGACCGACCAGGCGTCCCCTGGCAAGGCCCCACGCGCGGCCTGGAGCGCCTCATCCGGCTGCGTCACATGCATGACGCCTTCGGACAGGATGAAGTGCGCCCCCAGCGTCTCCGCGGCCCAGAACAACACGGGATCCCAATGCGCGGCCTCGCGGGCGACGAGCCCCTCGGGATGACCGGCGCGATAGAACAGCAGATCGGACTGGAGATACTTTGCGAGGTCGTCGCTGACGAGATCAACGCGGTCGACGACGCCCTCGACCACGCTGTTTGCGATCCGCGTCAGCGGCATCGTCATGGGCTTGGTCGTCTCGTTCTGATCCGCCCACTCCGCAGCCACTGCGTCGGCCAGCGCGCGCGAAGGGATGATCACGTGGCGGCCGGACGGCGTGCGGATCGCCTTGCCGTCGAGCATGATGGCAAAACCGCCCTCAGCCTCAGAGACCCCCACCTCCTTGTAGAAGCGCTTGCGCAACGGCACGCGCGCGGCCTGGCGGACCAATTCCTGCGGATCAAGCGGGGATCGCCCCGCAGCTTCATCAAACAATTCGCGCATCTGATTCCGGTCCCTGTTCAGTCACCAACCCTTCCGCCGCCGGCCCGTTCAATTACTCTTCAGGCGCGTTCTCGATCGGATCAAACCTCGTTGCATCGAGCCCGAGCAGGTTCCACGACTGCTGCATGTGCTGCGGCAGCGGCGCGGTGGCATCGATGAAGCCGCCGCGCGGATGCGGGATGACGATACGGCGCGCGAGCAGATGCAGCCGGTTTTGCAGGCCGCCCGGCAATTGCCAGTTCTCGATGTTGAAATATTTGGGATCGCCGACGATGGGGTGGCCGATATGTTCCATGTGGGCGCGCAGCTGGTGGGTGCGCCCCGTCACAGGCTTCAGCGACACCCAGGTCAGCTTGTTGCCGGCAGTCTCGACCACCGCATAGTAGGTCACCGCGTGGCTTGCGCCCTCGTCGCCATGCTGGGCGATGCGCATGATGGTGTCGTCCTCGCTCTCCTCTTTCGCGAGGAAGGTCGAGATGCGGCCCTGCTTCGGCTTCGGTAGGCCCGGCACCAGCGCCCAATAGGTTTTTCGCGCCGACCGCGAACGGAATGCGCCGGTGAGATGCGAGGCGGCAAAGCGGGTCTTGGCGACCAGGAGACAGCCCGACGTCTCCCTGTCGATGCGGTGCACGAGGCGCGGCTTCTGGCCCTTGGAATCGCGCATCACCTCCAGCATCTGGTCGATGTGTCGCGTCATGCCCGAGCCGCCCTGCACGGCCAGTCCGGCCGGCTTGTTCAGCACGAGAACGTCGTCATCCTCGTAAATCGTCATCTCCTTCAGCGCGGCAAGCGTCTTTTGCGCCGCCTCCGACTCGGGGTTGGGTGCCTTCGGCGTGTCGAGCTTCAGCGGCGGAATGCGGACGCTCTGGCCCTCCTCCAGCCGGTCCTTGCTGTCGACGCGCTTGCCGTCGACGCGCAGCTCGCCTTTGCGAACGACGCGCTGGATGTGGGAGAATGACAGGCCGGGAAAGTGCGCTTCAAGGAAGCGATCGACGCGCATGTTGTTCTCGTCGGCCGTCACCTTGACGGTCTGCACCTTGGTCGGCAGCAATGCCTCGACGGGGGGCTTTGCCGGCGCAGCCTTTTCCGGTTCGGCTTTGGGCGCGCGCCGCTCGACGCGCTCACTCGCGAAGCGCGGCGGCTTCGTGCCCGGCTTGCCGCCCGGCCGAGGCCCAGCCGCCTTCGCGCTGCGCGCCTTGAACGGGCGCGCCTCCTTGCGCTCATCGCGCTCGCGAGGTTTTGGGTTCATTCTCTTGATGCGGCGGCTCATGTGGCTTTTCCAAACGTTCGTGTCGACTGCACCGTCGCGCGGCGCGGCAGCGACGCAACCTGCGCCCCCACCTCTTTTTCCGCGAGGCGCAGCTCATATTGCTGCTGCAGGTTCATCCAGAACTGCGGGCTGGTGTCGAACCAGTGACCAAGACGCAACGCCGTATCGGCCGTGATGCCGCGCTGTCCATTGATGATGCCGGTGATCCGGTTCACGGGTACATCGACCTGACGCGCGAGTTCTGCGGCGGAGATGCCGAGTTGTCGCAGTTCTTCGGCAAGATGTTCACCGGGATGTATGGGCGTGCGGGGCATGGCGATTTCTTGGCCGGACTAGCGTGAATTACGCGTTACGTAAACCGTAAATCGAACCCTACAGCAAGCCCGAAAGGGTTAGGCCCCACCCCGCTCCTTCCGCAACTTCGCCCAATAATCCAGCCGCTTCCTGATCTCCCGCTCGAACCCGCGGTCGGGCGGGTCGTAGAAGGTCTGGCGACCCAGCGCTTCCGGGAAATAATCCTGTCCGGAGAAGGCGTCGGGGGCGTCATGGTCGTATTCGTAAGATGCGCCGTAGCCTTCCGATTTCATCAGCTTGGTCGGCGAATTGAGGATATGTTTCGGCGGCAGCAGCGAGCCGGCCTGCTTGGCGACCTGCATCGCCTTGCCGAAGGCGGTGTAGACGGCATTCGATTTCGGCGCGGTGGCGAGATAGACCACGGCTTGCGCGATCGCGAGCTCGCCCTCGGGATGACCGAGGAAGTCGAAGGTGTCCTTGGCTGCGTTGGCGATGACCAGCGCCTGCGGATCGGCAAGCCCGATATCCTCGACCGCCATGCGCACGACGCGGCGGGCCAAAAACAGCGGGTCCTCGCCAGCATCGAGCATGCGCGCGAGATAATACAGCGCGGCATCAGGATCCGAGCCCCGCACCGACTTGTGCAGCGCCGAGATCAAATTGTAATGGCCGTCAGCCGACTTGTCGTAGATGGGCGCGCGACGCTGCAATATCTCCTGCAACTGCGCGGCGTCGAAAATCTCGTCCTTGCGCGCGGCGCGCCAGACTTCCTCGACGAGCGTCAGCGACGCGCGGCCGTCGCCATCGGCCATGCGCACCAGCACGGCGCGCGCTTCCTCGTCGAGCGGCAGCTTGCGGCCCTCGACCTCCTCGGCATGCGCAAACAGCTTTTCGATCGCGGCCGCGTCGAGCGAGCGAAACACCAGCACGCGCGCCCGGGACAGAAGCGCCGCGTTGAGCTCGAAGGAGGGATTTTCGGTGGTGGCGCCGACCATCACCACCGTGCCGTCTTCCATGACGGGCAGAAACGAATCCTGCTGGGCGCGGTTGAAGCGATGCACCTCGTCGACGAACAGCAGCGTGCCCTTGCCCATCTCGCGGCGTGCACGCGCCGCCTCAAAGGCCTTCTTCAAATCGGCGACCCCTGAGAACACCGCGGAGATCTGCTCGAAATGCAGATCGGTGGCGTCGGCGAGCAGCCGCGCCACCGTGGTCTTGCCGGTGCCGGGCGGGCCCCAGAACACCAGCGAGCCCAGCGTGCGCGTCTCCAGCATGCGCGTCAGCGCGCCGTCTGGACCCAGGATGTGATCCTGGCCGACGACCTCCGAGAGCGCGCGCGGCCGCAGCCGATCCGGCAGCGGATGCGGAGCCTCGTGATCGAGCCCCGCCGCGGCGAAGAGGGTTGGCGTCTCCTGTGGTCGCTTCGGACTCATCCGCCCAGCGTGACGTTGATCTGCTGGCCGCCACGCACCAGCGTGATGCGCCAGATGCGCTGGCGCTCGGCCGCCGCCTTTTCGAGATCGCTGGTCTTGCTGATCTTCTGGTTGTTGACCGCCAGGATGACGTCGCCCTTCTGGAAGCCGACATTCGCGGCCGCGCTGTCGCCGCCGAGATCGGTGACCACGACGCCTTCGGTATCGGCGTCCAGATGCAGCTCGTCGGCAAGCGCCGGGGTGATGGTCGAGACCTTCGCGCCCTGGAGAGGCGAGCGCGCGGTGATGACGAGCTCGTTGCGGCCGGCATCGGGCGCGGCGTCCAGCGCCACCGTCAGCTTGACCGGCTTGCCGCCGCGCTGCACGTCGATCTGCGCCGTGCCGCCGAGCGGCCGTGTGGCGAAGCGATAGTCGAAAGCGTTGGGATCATCCACGGTCTGGCCGTCGATCGAGACGATCAGGTCGGAGGATTTCAGCCCGGCCTTGGCCGCCGGCCCGTTCGGGACGACGCTTGCGACCAGCGCACCGGTCGGCGAACGCAGGCCGAGACTCTCGGCGATCTCCGGCGTCACCGCCTGCAATTTCGCCCCTAACCAGGGCCGCTTGACCGCCTTGCCGCCACCCTTGGCGGAGGCGACGACGACGCGCACCATGTTGGCGGGGATCGCGAAGCCGATGCCCTGCGAGCCGCCGGAGCGCGAATAGATCGCGGTGTTGATGCCCGCGAGCCTGCCGTTCATGTCGACCAACGCGCCGCCGGAATTGCCAGGATTGATCGCCGCGTCGGTCTGGATGAAGAACTGGTAGTCGGTGATACCGACCTGCGTGCGCGCCAAGGCCGAGATGATGCCGTGAGTCACGGTCTGGCCGACGCCGAAGGGATTGCCGATCGCCATCACGACGTCGCCTACCAGGAGTTCGTCCGAATTGGTGAATTCGAGAGCCGGAAACTTCTCCTTGGTGTCCTTCAAACGCAGCACGGCCAGATCGCTGCGAGAGTCCTTCAGCACGATCTCGGCCTCGAACTCACGCTTGTCCGACAGCGACACCTTGACCTGGTCGGCGCCTTCGATGACGTGGACGTTGGTGACAACGAGCCCCGACGCATCGACGATCACGCCCGAACCGAGCGAGCGCTGCACCTGCTCCTGCTGCTGGCCGGGCACGCCGAAGAAGCGGCGGAATATGGGGTCATCGAGCAGCGGGTTGCGGTTCTGCACCACTTTGGCGGCATAGACGTTGACAACCGCCGGCTGCACCCGCTGCACGATCGGCGCATAGGACAGCCGCAGTTCGGCGGGCGAGGACGGCACACGGCGGTCCTGCGCGGCGGCCGGATTGAAGTTGGCCGAAAAGGCTATGCACAGTGCCGTGACGACGGCGGTCCAGGTCGATCGAAACATTCCTACCTCTTGGAAAAGACGCCGGAATATAGGCGCGTTCGCCCCCCATTAGAAGGGCGCCCGGCGGCATATTCAGGGGCCTTTTCGGTGTGGCCGGCCTGCAAGCTCTGCGTGCGAAATCGCAATTTGCCGGGGCTGTCGATTGGCACGATGTGCGTCATCTTGCATGGTGGCGCAAGGCGGATTCGGTTGCGGCGAATTTACACCAGTGGGAACCGCGCAACCGGCCGCAGCGTCGCGGGGTAGTCATCGATCACACCTAGGCTCTCCGCCAGCGACTTGGGGAAGTTCGTCAAACGATGGAGTCATGACGTGAGCAGGACAAGAATTGCAGCCACGGCGATGGGTCTCGCCGCCGCACTGGCAGCCTCGCAGGCCCAGGCCCAATCGGCGAGCAGCAGCGACCAGGAGATCGCGCTCCTGAAGCAGCAGCTGAAGATGCTGGAGCAGAAGCTCGACAAGCTCCAGAGCCAGACCGCCGCGAATACTGCGGCCACAGCGAAGGCCAAGCTTGAGGCGAAGGCGGAGGCGAAAGCCGAAGCGCGTTCCGAAGCGAAGGCCGCCGTCGCCAACGCCAACGCGGCGATCCCGCTCAAGGGACCGGCGCCCGCATCCGGCGTCGTCGTGACAATGCCGAACAACCGACCGACCATCTGCACTGCCGATGGGGCTAACTGCGTCGGGATCACAAGCCGCGTGCATTGGGATGTCGGCGGCTATGACTATCGGCCCAACACGGCGGCAACCGTGCCGCAAAGGCTCGACAGCGGCGAGAACGTCCGCCGCGCGCGCATCGGTGTCGCCGGCAAGTTCTTCCACGACTGGAATTTCGCGCTGGTCTACGACTTCGGGGGCTCCTCCGACGGGTTTGGCGGCGCAGCTCCGGGTTCGCTGCCCGGGGGCGGCGTCTCTGGCGTCGAGAACGCCTATCTCAGCTATACCGGCCTGAAACCGTTCGGCGGCAAGATGGCCATCGAAGGCGGCATCATGGACCTGCCCTACACTCTCGATGAGGCCACGAGCTCCAACGACATCATGTTCATGGAGCGCGCCTCGGCGGGGATCGTCGCCACGAGCATCGCCGCGGGCGACTTCCGTTCGGCGGTCGGCACGCGCTGGTACAACGACGAGTTCTGGGTCGGCGCCTATGTCACCGGCCCCGCCACCGGTGCGATCCACTCAGCGTCGAGCGTTGCGCCGAACGGCGCCACGGAACAGTACGGCGCGGTCGCGCGTGTCGCCGGCCAAGTCGTCAGCGGCAAAGACTACTCGGTCCATCTCGGGGGCAATGCCGAATGGCTGATCCAGCCGACGCGCAATCTGGTGACGGGTGCACAGACGGTGACGCTGACCGATCGTCCGGAACTGCGCATCGATCCCACGGCGCTGGCTACGACCGGCGCGATCGCCAATGCCTCCGACGCGCAGGTCTACAGCGTCGAAGCCGCCGCCACCTATGGACCGCTGATCCTGCAAGGCGAGTATTTCTGGTACAACATCGATCGCAGCGCCAATACCGGCCTGCCGCCGCTGGGTGCGCCGAGCCTCAAATTCCAGGGCGGCTACGCGCAGGCCGGCTACGTGCTGACTGGCGAGGGTCGCAGCTATAATGCGGCGAATGCGGCCTATGGCGGCGTCAAGCCGGCGCACCCGTTCTCGCTCGAGGGCGGCGGCTGGGGCGCGTGGGAAGTCGCGGGACGCTTCTCCACGATCGACCTCAACGATCAGCTCGGGACCGCCACCGGCATCGCAGGCGGCCGGCAGACCGTCTACACGGCGGCGCTGAACTGGTATGTCAACGGCAACGTCCGTTTCATGCTGGACTATCTGCATGGCACGGTGTCGAGGCAGGCCTCGCCGGTCTCGACCGCCGATGTCGGCTCGAAGTTCGATGCGGTCGCCATGCGGACGCAGTTCGCGTTCTAGGTATCGCCTGTTGTCCCGGGGTACGCGAAAACGCGAACCCGGGACCCAGCATCTGCAACGCTATCTGAAGGAGACAAGCCATGAAGGCCGTCGGCTACAAGAAATCGCTTCCGATCGAGGATCAGGACGCGCTGATCGATTTCGAGACCGCAAAGCCCGAGCCCGGCGGCCGCGACATCCGCGTCGCCGTGAAGGCGATCTCGGCCAATCCGGTCGATTACAAGGTGCGCAAGCGCGCCGCTCCGCCCGAGGGCGAGACGAAGATTCTGGGCTATGACGCGGCCGGCGTGGTCGACGCCGTCGGTCCCGACGTCACGCTGTTCAAGCCGGGCGACGAGGTGTTTTACGCCGGCTCGATCCTGCGCCAGGGCACCAATTCCGAATTCCATCTCGTTGACGAGCGTATCGTCGGCAATAAGCCGAAGAGCCTGTCGTTCGCGCAGGCAGCCGCCCTTCCCCTCACTTCCATCACCGCTTGGGAGCTGTTGTTCGACCGGCTGGGTGCGGTGCCCGGCAAGAGTGTCGATCCACGTACGCTGCTGATCACGGGCGGCGCCGGCGGCGTCGGCTCGATCCTGATCCAGCTCGCTCGCGCCCTCACCGGGCTGACCGTGGTTGCAACCGCAACGCGGCCGGAATCGCAAAAATGGTGCCTCGATCTCGGCGCGCATGCGGTGATCGACCACGGCCAACCGATGAAGGAGCAGATCGAGAAGCTCAAGCTGCCGCCAGTCGCGCTGGTGGCGAGCCTCACCTTCACCGACCAGCACTACAAGAGCATCGCCGAGTTCATGGCGCCGCAGGGAAAGTTCGGCCTGATCGACGATCCCCCGGAATTCACTGTGAGCGCGTTCAAGGGCAAGGCCATCTCGGTGCATTGGGAATCGATGTTCGCGCGCTCCTCGTTCCAGACCGCCGATATGATCGCGCAACATCATCTGCTGAACGACGTCGCCGACCTCATCGACAAGGGCGTCTTGCGTACCACGCTCGACCAGACCTTCGGCACGATCAACGCGGCCAATCTCAAGCGCGCCCACGCGCTGCTCGAGAGCGGCAAGTCGCGCGGCAAGATCGTGCTGGAGGGGTGGTAGGTCTTAGCTCGAAGTGGGCGCCGCTTTCGTCTCCGGCGGACGCGTCGCCCGCTCGATAAAGCCCTTGGCGAGCGCGTGGTAGATCCCTTCCTCGCAGATCAGCCGTGAGGTGGCGTGTGCGATCAGGGCAGCGGCCATTAACGGCACCACCATGGCGTGGTTGTCGGTCATCTCGGTCACGATGACGAAAGCGGTGATCGGCGCCTGCACCACCCCTGCAAAATACGACACCATGCCGAGCAACATGATCGCACCGAGCGGAGCGTCGTGGAAGAAGGATGCGATATTGCTGCCGAGGCCGGCTCCAACGGCGAGTGACGGCGAAAAAATTCCGCCGGGTATGCCACTGATCGCCGCGAAGGTGGTGGCGAGAAGCTTGAGGATGCCGAAGTCCTGCGGCAGCGGTGCGCCCTGCTCCAGGGCCGTCTTTACCTGCTGGTAGCCTGTGCCATAGACCGTATCGCCGGAGACGATGCCGCAGATCGCGACCGCCAATCCGCACGCGAGCGCGAACCACAAAGGGTGGCCCTTGACCGCACGCCCGAACGGATGGGCCGAGCCCCGCGCCATGGTGATGACGATGCGGCTGAAGACGCCGCCGGCCACGCCGCCAACCACGCCGCACACCGGAACCGCGAGCCAGTCGGCGCCGGGGGCCAGCGACATCGCACTGCTGCCGAAATAGGCGTAGTTGCCCATCAGCGCGAGCGAGGTCAGGCCGGCCGCGATCACCGCCGCGATGATCAGGCTGCTGGTACGCGTCTCGAAAGCACGGCTCATCTCCTCGATGCCGAAGACGATCCCCGCCAGCGGCGTGTTGAAGGCGGCCGCGACGCCAGCAGCCGCGCCGGCCAGGATCAATCCGGGCTGGCGGCGTGGCGAGACGCGGCCGAGCGCGAACATGATGGAAGCGCCGACTTGAACGCTCGGTCCTTCCCGGCCGACGGAGCCACCGCACAGCAGACCGAACAAGGTGAGGATCACCTTTCCGATCGCGATTCGGATCGAGACCAGGCTCTCGCGCGCCGTCTGATCGGTCAGATGCCGTGCGGCGATCGCCTGAGGAATGCCGCTGCCCTGTGCGTTCGGGAACAACCGGGTGGTCAGATAGGCCGAGAGCATGAAGCCGAGAGGTGTCACCGCGAGCACGGCGTAGCGCGATTTGGCTAGCAGCAGCGCAAAGGCGTGCTGGGCGAGATCGGCAAGCTGCGCCAGCGCCACCGCCGCGGCGCCAACCCCGATTCCACCGAGCACGAAGATCGCCCGCCGCTGCCATCGCGCGGATGTCAGCCTGAACAGGCGTTTATGGCGGGTCGAGAGGGGCCAGAGCATAAAACCGAGGTTTAGCCGGTCCCGCCGCGAATTGAAGAGGCAAGCGAGCAGACCAGCTAGACCGGAACCATGCCCTCGACGAACATCAACCGCCGCTCCAGCGCGGTCTGCCGAAGCTTTAGCGCCTCCGCATATTCCGGCGACGCGTACCATTCGCGCGCGCGTTCCATCGAGGTAAACTCCACGATGATGATGGTCTTGGACGGCGGGCCGCCCTCCACCAATTCGGCGGCGCCGCCGCGGACGAGATAGCGGCCGCCATATTGCGCGATGGTAGCAGCAGCCAGCGTACGATAGGCCTCCATCGCGGCCTGATCACGCGCCTCGACCTCCGAGATCACATAGGCCGGCATGAGACGGCCTCAGGCAATCGTGTTGACGATGCCGCCTTCCGCGCGCAGCGCCGCACCGTTGGTCGCGGAGGCTTCCTTCGAAGCCGCATACACCACCATGTTGGCGATCTCGTCGACGCTGGCGAAGCGTTGGAGCAGCGAGCTTGGGCGATGCTGTTTGACGAAATTGGCCGCGGCCTCATCGACCGACTGCCCGTTCTGCTTGGCGAGATCCTTCACGAAGGTCTCGACGCCTTCCGACATGGTCGGGCCCGGCAGCACGGAATTGACGGTGACGCCGGTGCCGCGTGTGAGCTGCGCCAGGCCGCGCGCGACCGAGAGCTGCGCCGTCTTGCTCATGCCGTAGTGGATCATCTCGACGGGAATGTTGAGCCCTGATTCCGAGGAGATGAATACGATTCGGCCCCAGTTGCGCTTGAGCATGCCCTTCATATACGCGCGTGACAGACGCACGCCGCTCATCACGTTGACCTCGAAAAAGCGACTCCAGTCTTCGTCCGGAATGTCGAAGAAGTCTTTCGGCTCGAAGATGCCGGCATTGTTGATAAGGATGTCGACGTCTGGCAGCGCCGCCGACAACGCCTTGCAGCCCGCCGCGGTCGAGACGTCGGCGGCGATGCCGCGGACCTTTCCGCCCGCCCCTTCCAGCTTGCGCACGGCCGCATCGACCTTGTCCTGGCCCCGTCCGTTGATCACGACGCTCGCACCCGAGCCGGCAAGGCCCTTGGCGATGGCGTGGCCGATGCCGGCGGTCGAGCCGGTGACGAGGGCGGTCTTTCCGGAAAGGTCGATGTTCATGCGATGTCTCCATTGAAACTGACGGAGATATCGTGCGCTGCGCGGGCGGGTGCAATCGCCCCTCACCGACGCGTGAGGATTTAGTTGCGAGGCGGAAGCGTCCGGAGAAACGCGACGATGGCATCGAGATCCTGGGCCGTCATGCTGGCATAGGCCGCATAGGCCATCGGCGGCTTCAGTTTGTGGCCGTCGCGTGCGATGCCTTGCGCAATCGCACGTTTGATTTCGTCGTCGCTCCACCCGCCGATGCCCGCGGCTATATCCGCGGTGATGTTGGCGGAGACGGATTCGCCCCACGGCCCCTTGAATGTCCGGCCGCCCTTGCCGCTCGCTCCGGCGAAATCGTGCACGACGGACGGGCCGTCCGGCGTGTGGCATTCCAGGCAATGGGCGATGGTCAGGAGATAGCGGCCGCGCGCAAGCCTGTCGGAAAGCTCAGCCTCGTTCGCCTGCTTGCCGGCGTAGATCGGCGTCTCCGGCTTCGGCGCGCTTCTGTATTCCGGCGGCGGCGTCTCGTGGCGTACGGCCGGCACTGAGCGCAAATAAGCTGCGAGCGCGTCGAGATCGCGGGCCGTGAGCACGGTGTAGAACGCGGTCGGCATGATCGGCGCGACCCTGGTTCCGTTCGGCCTGACGCCGCTGACGAGAAACCGCTTCAGCTCGGCGTCGGTCCAGTTGCCGATGCCGGTGTCCTTGTCCGGTGTGATGTTGGAGCCAGAGACCTTGAAGGCGGGCTCGTCAAAAACCTGGCTGCCCCCGGAGAGCGCGCGAGAGAGATCGAGCCCTTGCGGCCCTCGCGGCGTGTGGCAGTTGTGGCAAACCATCACGCTGTTGACGAGATAGGCGCCGCGCTCGACCAGCGTCTCGCCAGAGGCCGGCGACATCAGCAGCGCCAGCGCAATCCCTGACACAATCCTCATCGAGAGCCCCCCGGCCGGAATCGCGTTCAACGAAACGATGCGCGGTATGAGATGCAGCCGCGCCAACAAAAAAGCGGCGCCCGAAGGCGCCGCTTTCTGAAAACTCTCCGCGGTCGGCTTACGCCGCCTCGGCTTCCTTTTCCTGCACCGGACCGGAGTCCTGGCCCTTGGCATCGACGTCGCGATCGACGAACTCGATCACGGCCATCGGGGCGTTGTCGCCGTAGCGGAAGCCCGCCTTGATGATGCGGGTGTAGCCACCCTGGCGATCCTTGTAGCGGGGCGCGAGCGTGTCGAACAACTTCCTGACCTGATCCTTGTCGCGCATCTCGGAGATGGCCTGGCGGCGCATGGCCAGCCCGCCCTTCTTGCCGAGGGTAATCAGCTTCTCGACGATCGGACGCAATTCCTTCGCCTTCGGCAGCGTGGTGACGATCTGCTCGTGCTTGATCAGCGCGGCGCACATGTTGGCGAACATCGCGCGGCGATGCTCGGCGGTGCGGTTGAGCTTGCGATGAACCTTGCCGTGACGCATTTTATCTATTCCTTGAATTTCATTCGTCGCGACGGTTCGTCGGACCAGTTGCTCAGGTGGGCTGCCTGCGTTCGCCCGCTAAGGCGCGATGAATTCGCGCCTTCGCCTGTCGTCGTTCGGATCAGTAATGATCCTCGAAGCGCTTGGCGAGCTCGTCGATGTTCTCCGGCGGCCAGCCCGGCACTTCCATGCCGAGATGCAGACCCATCTGGGCCAGCACTTCCTTGATCTCGTTCAGCGACTTGCGGCCGAAGTTCGGAGTGCGGAGCATTTCGGCTTCCGACTTCTGCACGAGGTCGCCGATGTAGACGATATTGTCGTTCTTCAAGCAGTTGGCCGAACGCACCGACAGCTCGAGCTCGTCCACCTTCTTGAGGAAGGCCGGGTTGAAGGCGAGGTCCGGGATGATCTCCTGGGCGACTTCCTTGCGCGGCTCTTCGAAGTTGACGAACACGTTGAGCTGGTCCTGCAGGATGCGCGCAGCGTAGGCCACGGAATCATCCGGCGTCAGCGCGCCGTTGGTCTCGATCGTCATGGTCAGCTTGTCGTAGTCGAGGATCTGGCCCTCGCGGGTGTTTTCGACCTTGTAGGAGACCTTGCGGACCGGCGAGTACAGGCTGTCGACCGGGATCAGGCCGATCGGCGCGTCCTCGGGGCGGTTGCGCTCGGCGGGCACGTAGCCCTTGCCGGTGGCGACCGTGAACTCCATGCGGATCTCGGCGCCCTCGTCGAGCGTGCAGATCTGCAGGTCCGGGTTGAGCACGACGACATCGCCCACGGTCTGGATGTCGCCGGCAGTGACGACGCCCGGGCCGGACTTCTTCACGACCATGCGCTTGGGGCCTTCGCCCTGCATCTTGATCGAGATGTCCTTGATGTTGAGCACGATGTCGGTGACGTCCTCACGGACGCCCGCGATCGAGGAGAACTCGTGCAGCACGCCGTCGATGTGCACCGACTGCACAGCCGCGCCCTGGAGCGACGACAGCAGGATGCGGCGCAGCGCGTTGCCGAGCGTCTGGCCGAAGCCGCGCTCGAGCGGCTCGGCGACGATGGTCGCGAAACGGTTCGAATCGCTGCCGGGCTGCACCTGGAGCTTGTTCGGTCGAATCAGTTCTTGCCAATTTTTCTGGATCGTCACTGTTTCACCCATACAGGCCAGTCAAACTGCCGTTGCAGATACTGGCGTTGGAGAAAGGCCACAGGTCGCACCTGCGGCTTCTTAAAAAAGTCATCGCGGGCGACGATGCGCCCGCAACTTCGTATCAAACGCGCCGGCGCTTGCGGGGACGGCAACCGTTGTGCGGGATCGTGGTCACGTCGCGGATCGAGGTGACGGTGAAGCCCGCGGCCTGGAGCGCCCGGAGCGCCGATTCGCGGCCCGAACCGGGACCGGCGACTTCGACTTCCAGCGTGCGCATGCCGTGTTCCTGCGCCTTCTTCGACACGTCCTCGGCCGCAACCTGCGCGGCATACGGGGTCGACTTGCGCGAGCCCTTGAAGCCCATCGTGCCGGCGGAGGACCAGGCGATCGTGTTGCCCTGCGCATCGGTGATGGTGATGGTCGTGTTGTTGAACGACGAGTTCACGTGCGCGACGCCGGAGGCGATGTTCTTGCGCTCACGACGACGAACGCGGGTGGCTTCCTTGCCCATAGACTACCTTTCCTGAAGATCTCAAACGCCGCCGTAATGCCAGCGGCTACACCTGTAGAACGAAAGGCGTGTGGCGAACGGGTCATCCCCGGGTCGCCACACGCCGTAATTGGATGCGAAAACTTACTTCTTCTTGCCGGCGATGGCCTTGGCCGGACCCTTGCGCGTGCGCGCATTGGTGTGGGTACGCTGGCCACGCACCGGCAGACCGCGACGATGGCGCAGGCCGCGGTAGCAGCCGAGATCCATCAGACGCTTGATGTTGATGCCGACCTCACGACGCAAATCGCCCTCGACGAGATAGTCGCGGTCGATCACTTCGCGGATCTGAAGCACTTCGGCGTCGCTGAGCTGATTGACCCGACGATCGTCCGGGATTTTGACCTTCTCCATGATCTCACCGGCGATCTTCTGACCGATGCCATGGATGTACTGGAGCGCGATCAGCACGCGCTTGTTGGTCGGGATGTTCACGCCGGCAATACGGGCCACGGCCTTCTCTCCTGTCGCCGATCCCTCGTCAGGAATCGGGCTTTAAGTGCTTGGTTTCTCGGGCAGGTGTTCACAAACGCGAACACGACGCCCACCCCTAGTCTTCCTGGGGCCCGGCATCGTTTGAAACTATCCGACTTGGATGCGGGGCTTATTAGGGGATTCAGGGGGCTTTCGTCAACCGCTGCTAGCGCTTAGCTCGCCTTTTCGTGACCTTTTTTGCGGCCTTTTTGGCACCTTTCTTGACAGTCTTCCTGGCGGTCTTTTTGGCTGCCTTTTTCTTCACGGTTTTCTTGACGGTTTTTTTGGCCGCCTTCTTAGGACCCTTCGCGGCCTTCTTGGCCGCTTTCCTGGATTTGGCGGCCTTTTTGGCCGCCTTCGCCGGCTTTTTGGCCGATTTCTTCGCCGCCTTGGCCTTTTTGGCCGGGGCCGCCTTGGCCGCGCGACGGGCGGAGGCCTTGCCGTGCGTCTTGCCATGCGTCTTGGGCTCGACCGCCCCAAGCGCCAGGAGCAGGCGATGGATGGCGCGGGTGACCTCGTCGATCGCCATCATGCCGTCGATGGTCGAGAGCTTCCGCCGCTCGGAATAGTAGTGAATCAGCGGTTCCGTCTGGTTGCGGTAGCTGGCTAACCGCTTGGTCAGGACCTCCGGGGTGTCGTCGAGTCGGACCTCCTCCCCGCGCTCGCGCATCTGGGCGACGCGGGTCTCGACACGGTTCAGGAGTGCACTCTCGTTGACGCGGAGCTCGATCACGGCGTCGAGCTTGAGGTGCTTGTGCTTGAGCAGCTCATCCAGCGCCTCCGCCTGCGGCACAGTGCGCGGGAAACCGTCGAGGATGAAACCGTTTTTGGCATCCGGCTGATCGATTCGATCGGAGATGATTCCGACCACGACATCGTCGGGCACAAGACCGCCGCTGGCCATGATCTCCTTGGCCTTGAGACCGACCGGCGTTCCGGCCGCCACCGCGGCACGCAACATCTCGCCGGTCGAGAGTTGGACGATGCCATAGCGCTGCACCAGCAGCTGCGCCTGGGTGCCCTTGCCCGATCCCGGCGGCCCCAGAAGTATAATTCTCATCGGCGTACGCCCCCCGATTGGTGCGCGATACGTCGCGCACCTGTGTTTTGAAGTCCAGTTACAGTGCAAATCATAATCAGCGCCGCACCGCTACCCATATCATAGGGGAGCAAATGGCCGGACGCCAAGAAGCCTTTGAGATCAGTGATTGCGCTTCAGTGCGAGTGGCTCTGCCGATGCCACCGGATGGCTGGCTGGCCGCTCCCGCAGGCGCCGCGCGTTACTCGCGCGGCGAATCGGCGGCGCAATTGCGCCGCCTGAGAGGACTCCGCGCTTAACGGCGCCGGCCGCGCAGCTTCGATTTCCGGATCAGACCTTCGTACTGATGCGCCAGGAGATAGCCCTGCACCTGCGCCACCGTGTCCATGGTGACGCTGACGACGATCAGCAGCGAAGTGCCGCCAAAGTAGAACGGCACCGAGGCGTAGGAGATCAGGATCTCCGGAATCAAGCAGACGATCGCCAGGTAGACCGCGCCGAGCACGGTGATGCGCGACAGCACGTAGTCGATATATTCCGCGGTACGCTCGCCCGGACGGATACCCGGAATGAAGCCGCCGTGCTTCTTCAGATTGTCTGCGGTCTCGGTCGGATTGAACACGATCGCGGTGTAGAAGAAGGCGAAGAACACGATCAGCGCCAGATACATGATCAGGAACAGCGGACGGCCGTGGCCGAGCTGGGTGTTGATCCACTGGAACCATTCCGGCCCGCTGCCCGCGTTGAAGTTCGCAACCGTGGTCGGCAGCAGCAGCAACGAGGACGCGAAGATCGGCGGGATCACGCCCGAAGTGTTGAGCTTGAGCGGCAGATGCGAGGACTGCCCCTCGAACATCTTGTTGCCGACCTGGCGCTTCGGATACTGGATCAAGAGCCGGCGCTGGGCGCGCTCCACGAACACGATGAAGGCGATCACGGCCACCGCCATGATGATGACGACCAGAATCAGGCCGGTCGACATCGCACCCTGACGGCCGAGCTCGAGCATGTTGGCGAGCGCCGCGGGCAGCTCGGCGACGATGCCGGAGAGAATGATCAGGGAAATGCCGTTGCCGATGCCGCGCGAGGTGATCTGCTCGCCCAGCCACATCAGGAACATGGTGCCGCCAGTCAGCGTGATCGCGGTGGACAGACGGAAGAACATGCCGGGGTCGCTGACGACGTTGCCGGCGCCTTCGAGGCCCACCGCGATGCCGTAGGACTGGAACGCGGCCAGGATCACCGTGAGATAACGGGTGTACTGGTTCAGCAGCTTGCGGCCGGATTCGCCTTCCTTCTTCAGCGCCTCAAGCTGCGGCGAGACGGTGGTCAGGAGCTGGATGATAATGGAGGCCGAGATGTACGGCATGATGTTCAGCGCAAAGATCGCCATGCGGTGAATGCCGCCGCCGGCGAACATGTTGAACATGCCGAGGATGCCGCCCGCCTGGGAGCGGAATACCTGCTCCCAGATGTTGGGATCGATGCCGGGCAGCGGGATGTAGGTCCCGAGCCGATAAACGAGCAGCGCACCCAGGGTGAACCAGATGCGCTTCTTCAGTTCGTCGGCCTTGGCAAACGCACCGAAATTAAGATTGGCTGCCAGTTGTTCCGCTGCAGAGGCCATCTTGGACTTTCTCCCGCCGCTTTTTGCG
Source organism: Bradyrhizobium sp. 76 (assembly GCF_023073025.1). Lineage (NCBI taxonomy): Bacteria > Pseudomonadati > Pseudomonadota > Alphaproteobacteria > Hyphomicrobiales > Nitrobacteraceae > Bradyrhizobium > Bradyrhizobium sp. 76. The sequence continues at coordinate 93,155 of NZ_JADPIS010000015.1, read as the reverse complement.
CCGTTATGCCCGCGGCCGGGCTACATTATACCGGACACCGGACATTATCTGGGGCTACGGCTTCGATAAGTCCATCGTCCCGCATGCGTAAAGGCCCGCGAGCCGCGGGCCGATGACGCAGTTGTTACGCCGCCTCGCCTTCTTCCTTGGCAGGCGCGAGGATCTTCACCGAGCCGCCGGCCTTCTCGACTGCCGCGATCGCGGTCTTCGAGGCGCCGTGCACTTCAATGTTGAGCTTGGCCTTGAACTCGCCGCGGCCGAGCAGCCGCAGGCCGCCCTTGGCGCGGCGCAGCACGCCGGCCTTGACCAGGGATTCGACGTTCACGACGCTGCCGGCATCGATCTTCTTGGCATCGACCGCATCCTGGAGCCGGTCGAGATTGATCTCGGCGAACTCGATGCGGAAGATGTTGTTGAAGCCGCGCTTGGGCAGACGGCGATGCAAGGGCATCTGACCGCCTTCGAAACCCTTGATGCGCACGCCCGACCGCGCGGTCTGGCCCTTGCCACCGCGGCCGGCCTGCTTGCCCTTGCCCGAACCAATGCCGCGGCCGACGCGCATACGCTTCTTGCGTGAGCCGGCATTGTCGGCGATATCGCTGAGCTTCATCGCCCTGCTCCTTGTTTCTTGCGCATGACCTTCACCGAAAACGGGTCCCCGCTTCGGGATCGTGCGCCTTTGCTTACTTCTCGTCGACGATGCGAACGAGATGGTGAACCTTCAAGATCATGCCGCGCACCGCCGGGGTGTCCGGCAGTTCGCTGGTGCGGCCGATCTTGTTGAGCTTGAGCCCGATCAGCGTCGAGCGCTGCGAGTGATGGCGGCGGATCGCGCTGCCGGTCTGCTCGATCTTGATCGTCTTTGCGGTCGTAACGGCACTCTTGGCCATGGGCGTCTACTCCGAAAAGCTTCCGTTATTCGGCAACCGCCTCGGCGTCGCCACCAATACGGCGGGACTGGAGGGTGGACACCTTGATGTTGCGGCGGGCAGCGACCGAGCGCGGCGAATCCTGATGCTTCAGCGCATCGAAAGTCGCGCGAACCATGTTGTACGGATTCGACGAGCCGATCGACTTCGCAACCACGTCCTGGACGCCGAGCGTCTCGAACACCGCGCGCATCGGACCGCCGGCGATGATCCCGGTACCGGCCGGAGCCGCGCGCAGGTAAACACGGCCCGCGCCATGACGGCCGGCGATATCGTGATGCAGCGTGCGGCCCTCGCGCAACGACACGCGGGTCAGGTTGCGCTTGGCGGATTCGGTTGCCTTGCGGATCGCCTCAGGCACTTCGCGCGCCTTGCCGTGACCGAAGCCGGCGCGGCCCTTCTGGTCGCCGATCACGACCAGCGCTGCGAAACCGAAGCGCTTGCCGCCCTTGACGACCTTGGCGACGCGATTGATGTGGACGAGCTTGTCGACGAACTCGCTGTCGCGCTCTTCCCTGCGTTCACGTCCGCCGCCGCGTTGATCGCGTCCACCACGTTGTTCGCGTTCTGCCATGGTTTTTCCAGTCCTTCAGAGGCTTACGCCTCAATCCTCAAATTCTGTTAGAAGCTCAGCCCGCTCTCACGCGCCGCGTCGGCAAGAGCCTTGACGCGCCCGTGGTAGAGATAGCTGCCGCGATCAAACACGACTTCCTTGACGCCCTTCTCGGCGGCGCGCTCGGCCAGCAGCTTGCCGACCGCCTTCGCCGCATCGATGTCGGCGCCGGTCTTGCCGCCATCGCGCATCGACTTCTCGAGCGACGAGGCAGAGGCCAGCGTCTCGCCCTTCAGGTCGTCGATGACCTGGGCGTAGATGTGCTTCGACGAGCGGAACACCGACAGGCGCGGACGGCCGCCACCCGAGCGGCGCAGCTTCAGACGTACACTGCGCTTGCGCCGGGCATTCGTAACCTTGGCTTTCGACATGACCGGCTCCGTTACTTCTTCTTGCCTTCCTTGCGGAAGATGAATTCGCCAACATACTTCACGCCCTTACCCTTGTAGGGCTCCGGCGGACGATAGGAGCGAATCTCGGCGGCGACCTGGCCGACGCGCTGAATGTCGCTGCCGGTCACCGTGATCTCCGTCGGCTTCGGCACGGTGATCGTGATCCCTTCCGGGATCGCGTAGACCACATCGTGGCTGTAGCCGAGCGCGAGCTGCAGGTTCTTGCCCTGCAGCGCGGCGCGGTAACCGACGCCGGTGATTTCGAGCTTCTTCTCGAAACCCTTGGTGACGCCTTCGACCAGATTCGCGACCTGGGCGCGAGCGGTCCCGTAAAGGGCCCGCGCGCGGTTGGTCTCGACCCGCGGGTTCACCTTGACCTGGCCGTTGTCGAGCTTCACCTCGACGTCGCTATGGACGACGAACTGAAGCTGGCCCTTCGGCCCCTTCATCTTGACGGTCTGCCCGTCGACGGTCGCGGTCACACCCGACGGCACCGCTACCGGCCTTTTGCCAACACGTGACATGGATCAAAAATCCTTCTCAGAACACCGTGAAGAGAACTTCGCCGCCCACGTTCGCTTCACGCGCACTGTGGTCAGCCATGATTCCCTTCGGTGTCGACAACACCGAAATGCCGAGTCCGTTATTGACCCGCGGCAGGTTCTTCACCGAGGCGTAAACGCGACGCCCGGGCTTGGAGACACGCTCGATCTCGCGGATAACGGGCTCGCCGTCGAAATACTTCAGCTCGATCTCGATCTCGCTGCGGCCCGAGGAGTGCTCGAGCGTGGCGTAACCGCGGATGTAGCCTTCGCTCTTCAGCACCTCGAGGACGTTCTCGCGCATCTTCGAGCCAGGCGTGGAGACCTTGTTCTTGGAGCGCATCTGCGCGTTGCGGATGCGGGTGATCAGATCGCTGATTGGATCGTGCGTAGACATCTAAACGACCCTCCTTACCAGCTGGACTTCACGAGGCCCGGGACCATGCCCTTGGAGCCAAGGTCCCGCATTGCGATGCGGGACAGTTTGGTCAAGCGATAGTTCGAGCGCGAACGGCCCGACAGCTCGCAACGCAGACGGATGCGGGTCGCCGACGAGTTGCGCGGCATTTCCGCCAGCTTCAGGGTCGCGGCGAACCGCTCCTCCATCGGCAACGTCTTGTCGGCGATGATCGCCTTCAACCGCTCGCGCTTCGGAGCGGCGTTCTTCGTCATCCGCTTGCGCCGGTTGTTCTTCTCGATTGAACTCTTCTTTGCCATGTTTGGCTCCTGGGTATCCGCGTTTGAGAGGCTTTAGGTCAGCGTCTCACTGCCGGAACGGGAAATTGAAAGCGGTCAACAAGGCCCTCGCCTCGTCGTCGGTCTTGGCCGTGGTGCAGACGGTGATGTCCATACCGCGGGATTCCGTGACCTTGTCGAAGTCGATCTCGGGGAAAATGATGTGTTCCTTGAGGCCGAGCGAGTAGTTGCCGCGGCCATCGAAGCTCTTCGGGTTCAAGCCGCGGAAGTCGCGGACGCGCGGCAGCGCGACCGTCACCAGGCGATCGATGAACTCGTACATGCGGGCCTTGCGCAGCGTGACCTTGCAGCCGATCGGCTGGTTCTCACGCAACTTGAAGGTCGCGATCGCGATCCGCGAATAGGTCACGATCGCCTTCTGGCCGGCGATCTGGGTCAATTCCGCAGCGGCGTTCTCGGCCTTCTTGCGGTCGTTGACGGAATCGCCAACGCCCATGTTCAGCACGACCTTGTCCAGGCGCGGAACCTGCATGACGTTCTCATAACCGAACTTCTCGGTCATTTCCGTCCGGATCTTCGCGTCGTATTCCGCGCGCAGGCGCGGCGTGTAAGCGGCCTCAGCCATCGATCTCAGCTCCCGAGCTCTTGGCGATGCGGACCTTCTTGCCGTCCGCCAGAATCTTGAATCCCACGCGGGTCGGCTTCCCGTCCTTGCCGACATACGCGATGTTGGACAGTTGGATCGGCGACTCTTTCGAGATGATGCCGCCCTCCTGGGCCTGCGTCTGCTTCTGGTGACGCTTGACCATGTTGATGCCGCGCACCAGCGCCGTACCGGCGTCCGGACGCACTTCGAACACCTCGCCGGTGCGGCCCTTGTCGCGGCCGGTCAGCACGACGACCTTGTCGCCCTTGCGGATCTTCGCAGCCATCACAGCACCTCCGGCGCGAGCGAGATGATCTTCATGTGGTTCTTGGCGCGCAGCTCGCGCGGCACGGGCCCGAAGATACGGGTACCGACCGGCTCGGACTGATTGTTGATCAGAACGGCGGCGTTGCGGTCGAAGCGGATGACCGAACCGTCGGCGCGGCGGATGTCCTTGCGGACGCGCACCACGACGGCCTTCATCACGTCGCCCTTCTTCACCTTGCCACGCGGAATCGCTTCCTTGATCGAGACAACGATGATGTCGCCGATCGTGGCGTAGCGGCGCTTGGAGCCCCCGAGCACCTTGATACACATGACACGGCGTGCGCCAGAATTATCGGCCACGTCGAGGTTGGTCTGCATCTGAATCATTGATGCACCTCGTCCTCTTCTATTTGCGCCAGCCCAGCCGGCGCTCAACATTTACCTGAAGTCAGTTGGCTAAAGCCAACAGATCAGGCGCTTTTCTTGTGTTCGCCCCGGATCACGACCCAGCGCTTCAACTTCGAAATCGGCTTCGATTCCTCGATCCACACCATGTCGCCCGGCTTGAACTCGTTGCTCTCGTCGTGCGCGTGGTAGTTCTTCGAACGGCGGATCGTCTTCTTGTAGATCGGGTGCGTGAAGCGGCGATCGACGCGCACCACGATGGTCTTGGCTTGCTTGTCGCTGACGACCACGCCCTGCAAAGTACGTTTCGGCATCTTCGTAAGCCTCTTACTTCTTCTTCGCGCGCGTCTGCGCGGCGACGGTCTTGATCCGGGCGATGTCACGGCGGGCCTCGCGCAGACGCGAGGTGTTCTCGAGCTGCCCGGTGGCGCGCTGGAAGCGCAGGTTGAAGCGCTCCTTCTTCAGATTCAGGATGGCGTCATCCTGCTGATCGGGGCTCAACGCGCGGATGTCTTCGATTTTCATCTGGGCCATGGCCATTACTCCGCAATGCGCTCGACGAAGCGCGTCTTGATCGGCAGCTTGGCTGCCGCCAGGGTCAGCGCTTCACGCGCCGTCTGGGTGTTGACGCCGTCGATCTCGAACAGCACCCGGCCCGGCTTGACGCGCGCGACCCACAATTCCGGCGCGCCCTTGCCGGAGCCCATGCGGACTTCGGCAGGCTTCTTCGACACGGGAACGTCGGGGAATATGCGGATCCAGACGCGGCCGGCGCGCTTCATGTGGCGGGTCAGCGCGCGGCGAGCGGCTTCGATCTGGCGCGCAGTGACGCGCTCAGGCTCGGTCGCCTTCAGACCGAACTGGCCGAAGGCCAACGTCGCGCCCGAAGACGCAACGCCGTGGATACGGCCCTTATGCGCCTTCCGGAACTTCGTTTTCTTAGGTTGCATCATGGCTTCAAGCCCTCAAATTCTCTGTGCTGGCGTCAGGCTGCAGCGTTGTCCCGGCGCTGCCGGCCGCCGCGATCGCCGCCGCCACCAGTCTCACCTTCGGCCATTCTCTTGTCCTGGGCCATCGGATCGTGCTCGAGGATCTCGCCCTTGAAGATCCAGACCTTGACACCGCAGGTGCCGAAGGTCGTGAACGCGGTCGCAACGCCGTAGTCGATGTCTGCGCGCAGCGTGTGCAGCGGCACGCGACCTTCGCGGTACCACTCCATGCGCGCGATTTCCGCGCCGCCCAGACGTCCCGAGCAGTTGATGCGGATGCCTTCCGCGCCGAGACGCATCGCCGACTGCACGGCGCGCTTCATGGCGCGGCGGAACGCCACGCGGCGCTCCAGCTGCTGCGCGATCGACTCGGCCACCAGCGTCGCATCGAGCTCCGGCTTGCGGATTTCGACGATGTTGATGACGACGTCGGACGCGGTGATGTCCGCGACCTTCTTGCGCAGCTTGTCGATGTCGGCACCCTTTTTGCCGATCACCACGCCCGGACGAGCCGAGTGGATGGTGACGCGGCACTTCTTGTGCGGACGCTCGATCACGATGCGGGCGACGGCCGCCTGCTTGAGCTCCTTGTGCAGGATCTCGCGGATCTTGACGTCCTCGTGCAGCAGCTTGCCGTATTCCTGCTTGCCCGCGTACCAGCGGGAATCCCAGGTCCGGTTGATGCCGAGACGCAGACCGATCGGATTGATCTTTTGACCCATCGTGTTCTCCTGCGTCCCTTAAGCCGCTGCTGCGGCTTCGACCTGACGAACGATGATCGTCAGCTGTGAAAATGGTTTGTAGACACGGCCCGAACGGCCACGGCCGCGGGCGGCAAAGCGCTTCATCACGAGGCCGTTGCCGACGAAGGCCTGCGCCACGACGAGATCGTCGACGTCGAGGTCGTGGTTGTTCTCGGCGTTGGCAATAGCCGATTCCAGGCACTTCTTCACGTCAACCGCGATCCGCTTGCGCGAAAACTGCAGGTCGGCGAGCGCAGCAGCCGCCTTCCGGCCGCGAATGAGCTGGGCGACCAGGTTGAGCTTCTGCGGGCTCACCCGCAGCATCCGGGCGACCGCCTTGGCCTCGTTCTCGGCGAGGCTCCGTTCGCGCTTAGGTTTGCTCATCGTTTAATCCTCAAGCCTTCTTGGCTTTCTTGTCCCCGGAGTGGCCATGGAAGGTCCGGGTCGGCGAGAACTCGCCGAACTTGTGACCGACCATTTCCTCGTTGACGGCCACCGGCACGTGCTTCTGACCGTTGTAGACGCCGAAGGTCAGACCGACGAATTGCGGCAGGATCGTCGAGCGACGGCTCCAGATCTTGATGACGTCGTGACGGCCGGACGAGCGCGCGGCATCTGCCTTCTTGAGCAGAGAACCCTCGACGAACGGGCCTTTCCAGACTGAACGAACCATGTCCGGCGTTCCTTACTTCTTCCGCTTGTGGCGGCTTAGGAGAATGAATTTGTTGGTCGACTTGTTGGAGCGGGTCTTCTTGCCCTTGGTCGGCTTGCCCCACGGAGTAACCGGGTGGCGGCCGCCCGAGGTACGACCTTCACCACCGCCGTGCGGATGGTCGATCGGGTTCATCGAGACGCCGCGGTTATGCGGCTTGCGGCCCAGCCAACGGTTGCGGCCGGCCTTGCCGATCGACGTGTTCATGTGATCCGGGTTCGACACCGCGCCAATCGTGGCGCGGCAACGGCCGTGCACCAGGCGCTGTTCACCCGAGTTCAGGCGGACGATCACGTAGTCCTGGTCGCGACCGACGAGCTGGGCGTAGGTGCCCGCGGAACGGGCGAGCTGGCCGCCCTTCCCGATCTTGACCTCGATGTTGTGGATGATCGTGCCGACCGGCATGTTGCCCAGCGGCATGACATTGCCCGGCTTCACGTCGACGTAGTTGCCGGCGACGACGGAATCACCGACGGCCAGGCGCTGCGGCGCCAGGATATAGGCCTGGGTGCCGTCTTCGTACTTGACCAGCGCGATGAACGCGGTGCGGTTCGGATCATATTCCAGCCGCTCGACCGTCGCGGGCGCATCGACCTTGTCGCGCTTGAAATCGACGGTACGCAACGTCCGCTTATGACCGCCGCCGCGGAAGCGCACCGTGATGCGACCGGTGTTGTTGCGGCCGCCAGAGGAGTGCTTGCCTTCGGTGAGCGCCTTGACCGGCTTGCCCTTGTAGAGGGCCGAACGATCGACCATGACCAGCTGGCGCTGGCCCGGCGTCGTGGGATTGAATGTCTTCAGTGCCATCGTCGTACGACCTTACAGACCGGTGGTCACGTCGATCCGGTGACCCTCTTCGAGAGTCACGATCGCGCGCTTGGAGTTCGACTGCGAGCCGAGGTTGCCGCGGAAGATCTTGGTCTTGCCCTTGCGGACCAGCGTGTTGACACTCTTGACCTTGACGTCGAACAGCTTCTCGATCGCTTCCTTGATCTGCGGCTTGGTCGCCTTCGCGGCCACCTTGAACAGCACCTTGTTGTGCTCCGAGGCGATCGTGGCCTTTTCGGTCACGACCGGCGACAGGATCACGTCGTAGTGGCGAGGCTCGATGTTCTTCGTCATTTGAAGCGCGCCTCCAGCGCATCGATGGCGGCCTTGGTCAGAACGAGTTTCCGACGGCGCAGGATGTCATAGACGTTGATGCCCTGGATCGGCAGCACGTCCATGTTCGGGATGTTGCGGGCTGCAGCGGCGAAGCCGTTGTTGAGCTCGGCGCCGTCGATGATCAGCGCGTTGGTCAAACCCAGACCGGAGAAATGACCAAGCAGCGCCTTGGTCTTGGCGGCTTCCAGCGCGGCTTTGTCGATCACGATGAGATCGCCGTCCTTGGCCTTGGCCGAGAGCGCATGCTTGAGCGCGAGCGCACGGACCTTCTTCGGCAGGTCGGTGGCGTGCGAACGCACCACCGGACCGAAGGCACGGCCACCGCCGCGGAACTGCGGCACGCGAGCCGAGCCGTGACGAGCACCACCGGTGCCCTTCTGCTTGTACATCTTCTTGCCGGTGCGCCAGATCTCGGCGCGGCCCTTGGCCTTGTGCGTGCCGGCCTGGCGCTTGTTGAGCTGCCACTGCACGCAACGTGCAATGATGTCCTGGCGCGGCTCGAGGCCGAAAATGGTGTCGGAAAGCTGGACCGAGCCGGCTTCCTTTCCTTCGAGGGTGGTGACCTTCAATTCCATCTCACGCCTCCTGCGCAGCCGGAGCAGCGTCCGCTTCGCCAGCAACCTTGAACTTGCCGGGCTTCGGAGCTTCCTTAGGCAGCGGCTTCTTGACGGCGTCGCGCACGCGGATCCAGCCGCCCTTGGAACCGGGAACGGCGCCTTCGACGAGGATCAGGCCGCGCTCGACATCGAGCTGAACGACCCGAAGGTTGAGCGTGGTGATGCGGTCGACGCCCATGTGACCGGGCATCTTCTTGTTCTTCCAGGTCTTGCCCGGGTCCTGACGGCCACCGGTCGAACCGATCGAACGGTGCGAGACCGAGACGCCGTGAGTGGCGCGCAGACCGCCGAAGTTCCAGCGCTTCATACCGCCGGCAAAACCCTTACCGACCGAAGTACCGGTGACGTCGACGAACTGACCGACGACAAAGTGGTCGGCCAGGATCTCGGCACCGACGGGGATCATCTGATCCGCGGAGACGCGGAATTCCTCGACCTGCCGCTTCGGCTCGACCTTGGCGACCGCGAACTGGCCGCGCTCCGCCTTGGGCATGTACACGGTCTTGCGGCTGCCAGAACCAAGCTGGAGCGCGACATAACCGTTTTTCTCTTCGGTGCGGTGGCCTACGACCTGGCAATTGCCGAGCTTCAGCACGGTCACGGGGATATGTTCGCCGGCCTCTGTAAAGACCCGCGTCATCCCGACCTTTTGTGCGATCACTCCGGAGCGCATCGGCGTGCTTCCTGTTCTTTCTGTCCGCTAGTGGCGAACGTGATCCAAAAATCTTAGAGCTTGATCTCGACGTCGACACCGGCGGCCAAGTCGAGCTTCATCAAAGCATCGACGGTCTGCGGGGTCGGATCGACGATGTCGAGCAGGCGCTTGTGAGTGCGCATCTCGAACTGCTCGCGGCTCTTCTTGTCGACGTGCGGCGAACGGTTGACGGTGAACTTCTCGATGCGGGTGGGCAGCGGAATGGGTCCGCGGACCTGCGCGCCGGTGCGCTTCGCCGTGTTCACGATCTCGCGGGTCGACGTATCGAGGATACGATGGTCGAACGCCTTGAGACGGATACGAATGTTTTGGCCGTTCATTGCCGTGGTCTTTCTTCAGTGGGGTGGCGAATAGCGAATAGCGAATTTCACATTCGCTATTCGCCGATCCCTATTCTCGTAATTACTCGATGATCGAGGCGACGACGCCGGCGCCGACGGTACGGCCACCTTCGCGGATCGCGAAGCGGAGCTTCTCTTCCATCGCGATCGGCACGATCAGGTGCACTTCCATCGCGATGTTGTCGCCCGGCATCACCATCTCGGTGCCTTCCGGCAGATGCACGACACCGGTCACGTCGGTGGTGCGGAAGTAGAACTGCGGACGGTAGTTGGTGAAGAACGGGGTGTGGCGGCCGCCCTCTTCCTTGGTGAGGATGTAAGCCTCAGCCTTGAACTTGGTGTGCGGCTTGACCGAACCCGGCTTGCACAGCACCTGGCCGCGCTCGACGTCCTCGCGCTTGGTACCGCGAAGCAGCGCACCGATGTTATCGCCGGCCTGGCCCTGATCGAGCAGCTTGCGGAACATTTCGACGCCAGTGACCGTGGTCTTCTGCGTGGCGCGCAGACCGACGATCTCGATTTCCTCGCCGACCTTGACGATACCGCGCTCGACACGGCCGGTCACGACGGTGCCGCGGCCCGAGATCGAGAACACGTCTTCAACCGGCATCAGGAACGGAAGGTCGACCGGACGCTCCGGCTGCGGAATGTAGGCGTCGACCTGCTTCATCAGCTCGAGGATCGCGTCATGGCCGAGCGTCTTGTCGGAATCTTCGAGAGCGGCGAGCGCCGAGCCCTTGATGATCGGGATGGTGTCGCCCGGGAATTCGTACTTCGAGAGCAACTCGCGAACCTCGAGCTCGACGAGCTCGAGCAGTTCCGGATCGTCGACCATGTCGCACTTGTTGAGGAACACGACGAGCGCGGGAACGCCGACCTGGCGGGCGAGCAGGATGTGCTCGCGGGTCTGCGGCATCGGACCGTCAGCGGCCGACACGACCAGGATCGCACCGTCCATCTGGGCGGCGCCGGTGATCATGTTCTTCACGTAGTCGGCGTGGCCGGGGCAGTCGACGTGCGCGTAGTGGCGGTTCTTGGTCTCGTATTCGACATGCGCCGTCGAGATCGTGATACCGCGCGCCTTCTCTTCCGGCGCCTTGTCGATCTGGTCGTACGCCGTGAACGTCGCGCCGCCGGCTTCGGCGAGGACCTTGGTGATCGCCGCGGTCAGCGACGTCTTGCCATGGTCGACGTGACCGATGGTGCCGATGTTGCAGTGCGGCTTGTTACGTTCAAACTTTGCTTTGGCCATTTGACTCTCCGTTCAATCGTCAGTTCGAGACCGACGACAATCAGGCAAACTTCTTCTGGACTTCTGCCGACACGTTGGCCGGCGCTTCTGCGTAGTGGTCGAACTGCATGGTAAAGGTCGCGCGACCCTGGCTCATCGAGCGCAGGTTATTCACGTAACCGAACATGTTCATGAGCGGCACCATCGCGTTGATGACGTTGGCGTTGCCGCGCATGTCCTGGCCCTGGATCTGACCGCGCCGGGAATTCAGGTCGCCGATGACCGAGCCGGTGTAATCTTCCGGGGTCACCACTTCGACCTTCATGATCGGCTCGAGCAGGACGGACTTGCCCTTCTGCAAGGCTTCGCGGAATGCAGCACGCGATGCGATTTCGAAGGCGAGCGCCGACGAGTCGACGTCGTGATACTTGCCGTCGACGAGCTGAACCTTGACGTCGACTACGGGGAAGCCCGCGACGACACCAGAGCCCATCACGCTGTTGAGGCCCTTTTCGACGCCGGGGATGTATTCCTTCGGAACCGCACCGCCGACGATCTTGGACTCGAACTCGTAACCCTTGCCGGGCTCGTTCGGCTCGACCACGATCGACACTTCCGCGAACTGACCGGTACCGCCGGTCTGCTTCTTGTGGGTGTACTTGACTTCGGCCCTCTTGGTGACGCGCTCACGGAACGCCACCTGCGGCGCGCCGATGTTGGCATCGACCTTGTAGGTGCGGCGGAGAATATCGACCTTGATGTCGAGATGGAGTTCGCCCATTCCCTTGAGGATGGTCTGGCCGGACTCTTGGTCGGTCGACACGCGGAAGGACGGATCCTCCGCAGCGAGCTTCGCCAGCGCCACGCCGAGCTTTTCCTGGTCGGCCTTGGACTTGGGTTCGATCGCGATCTCGATGACCGGCTCGGGGAATTCCATCTTTTCGAGGATCACCGCCTTGTCGGGATCGCACAACGTGTCACCGGTGCGCGCTTCCTTCAGGCCAGCCAGTGCGACGATGTCGCCGGCATAGGCTTCCTTGATGTCTTCGCGGTTGTTCGCATGCATCAGCAACATGCGGCCGATGCGCTCCTTGCGGTCGCGCGTCGAATTGATGACGCCGGTGCCCGACAGCAGCGTGCCGGAATAGATGCGGCAGAAGGTGATGGTGCCGACGAACGGGTCGTCCATGATCTTGAAGGCCAACAGAGCCAGCGGCTCCTTGTCGTCCGGCAGGCGAACGACCTCGTTGCCGTCTTCGTCGACGCCCTTGATGGCGGGCACGTCAACCGGCGACGGCAGATAATCCACGACCGCGTCGAGCAAAGGCTGCACGCCTTTGTTCTTGAACGCCGAGCCGCACAATACCGGGAAGAACGCGCCAGTCAGCACGGCCTTGCGGATCAAGCGCTTCAACGTCGCCTCGTCCGGCTCCTTGCCGTCGAGGTAAGCGGCGAGAACTTCGTCGTCGAGCTCGACGGCGGCTTCCAACAGCTTCTCGCGATATTCCTTGGCCTTCTCGACCATGTCCTCGGGAATATCGATGTCGACGAACTTGGCGTCGAGCTTCTCTTCTTCCCAGACCACGCCCTTCATACGAACGAGATCGACCAGACCCTTGAAGTTGTTCTCGGAGCCGATCGGAAGCTGGATCGCGATCGGCTTCGCGCCGAGACGATCGACGATATCCTGCATGCACTTGTAGAAGTCGGCGCCGGTCTTATCCATCTTGTTGGCGAAGACGATGCGCGGAACCTTGTACTTGTCGCCCTGGCGCCAGACCGTCTCGGTCTGGGGCTCGACGCCCTGGTTCGAGTCGAGCACGCACACGGCGCCGTCGAGCACCCGCAAGCTGCGCTCGACTTCGATGGTGAAGTCGACGTGGCCGGGAGTGTCGATGATGTTGAGACGCTTGCCTTCCCAGAACGCGGTGGTCGCGGCCGACGTAATCGTAATGCCGCGCTCCTGCTCCTGCTCCATCCAGTCCATCGTCGCGGCACCTTCGTGCACTTCGCCGATCTTGTGGCTCTTGCCGGTGTAATAGAGGATGCGCTCGGTGGTCGTGGTCTTGCCGGCATCGATATGCGCCATGATACCGAAGTTACGGTAGTTCTCTATGGCATGAACGCGGGGCATGGAGTGTTCCTTAGATTCCGTGTGTCGCCGTTACCAGCGATAGTGCGAGAAGGCGCGGTTGGCTTCCGCCATCCGGTGCACGTCTTCGCGCTTCTTGACGGCGTTACCCCGGTTGTTCGACGCGTCCAGGAGCTCCGCAGAGAGCCGCTCGGTCATCGTCTTCTCGTTGCGATCGCGCGCAGCCGAGATCAGCCAGCGAATGCCCAGCGCCTGACGGCGCACCGAGCGAACTTCGACCGGAACCTGATAGGTCGCGCCACCGACGCGGCGGGAGCGCACTTCGATCGTCGGCATGACGTTCTCGAGTGCCTGCTCGAACACGCCGAGCGGGTTCTGCTTGGTCTTGCTTTCGATGAGGCCGAACGCGCCGTAGACGATGCCTTCGGCGACAGACTTCTTTCCGGCGTACATCACCGAATTCATGAACTTCGTGACGATGATGTTCCCGAACTTCGGATCGGGAAGGACTTCGCGCTTTTCGGCAGAATGGCGACGAGACATGGACCTGGTTCCCGCTTACTTCGGACGCTTGGCGCCGTACTTCGAACGGCGCTGCTTACGGTTCTTGACGCCCTGGGTATCCAGAACGCCGCGGAGGATGTGGTAGCGCACGCCGGGCAAGTCCTTGACGCGACCGCCGCGGATCATGACCACCGAGTGCTCCTGGAGGTTATGGCCCTCACCGGGGATGTAGCCGATCACCTCGAAGCCGTTGGTCAGGCGCACCTTGGCAACCTTACGAAGCGCCGAGTTCGGCTTCTTCGGGGTCGTGGTGTAAACGCGCGTGCAAACACCGCGCTTCTGCGGCGACTGCTGCAGTGCCGGCACCTTCTTGCGCGACTTCTGCACTTCCCGCGGTTGAGCGATCAGCTGGTTGATCGTCGGCATCCTGGCATTACCCTTTGTGTTCTGCCGCGGCCCGTCACCGGGTCCGCAAATTCTTTCGAGCTACCCGCCCGACGAGGCCGTCTTGCGCGGAACAATCCGCACAAAGCGAAATCGCGCCAACCACCCATCAACGGGCGGAAAGCGCTTCGACGCCACAGAGGACCGCAGTAGTTGAACCGGTCAGCTTGAAGCTGCGGCCCGCGCACCGAGGTCATGCATCCGAATTCGATCTCGAGAGAACATGCTCAAGAGAACTAAAATCGCACTGGCATTGCCTAGCTATGATCGACAGCGTTTGAGCGGCATTCGTCGAGGTTGGTGCCTGTCTTGGCGATCCCAGGGGATCAAACAGGTGGCCCGTTCCGACGTTGGCGATGCTCACCGCCTGTCGTTAAGTGAGGGGGTTCTATAAGTGGGAGTCGGTCAAGTCAAGGCGAAACGTCAGTCAGAAGCGCTTCCCGCGCCTGCTGAAATCGCTTCACGGGCCGCTCGCTGCACCTTCGCGAGATGGAAACGAAGAGCGCGTTCCGCCACCTCGAAACCAATTTATACCCGGGTTAAATATACTTTTGTAACCTTTGGCTAAGGCTTTCTTTCCGGTTGGAGCGCCAATGTGCCGCCTTGGGCAGAGATTAGCACCATGCGGTACACCGACATTGCCATTATCGGCGGGGGATTGTCCGGCTCAACCGCCGCCGCGATGCTCGGCCGTAGCGGCATTTCGACCATTCTGATCGATCCGCAGGAGAACTATTCGGCGGACTTTCGTGTCGAAAAACTCAGCGGTCACGTGCAGGTCGGGCGATTCCTGCAGACGGGAATCGCCGAATCGGTGCTGCGCCGCGCGACCTATGTGGGTGAGAACTGGATCGCCCGCTTCGGCCGCCTTCTCGACAAGGCGCCAAGCCGCCAGTTCAACATCCTCTACGACGCCCTCGTCAACGCGGTCCGCGACGAAATTCCTGCCGGCGTCGAGCGCATCTGCGCCAAGGCCATCTTGGTCGAGACAAGCGCGGAGCGGCAGAGGGTCACTCTCTCCAACGACGAGATGATCTCCGCCCGGTTGGTCGTGCTCGCCAACGGCCTCAATGTCGGGCTGCGCCACCAGCTGGGAATCGCCCGAAAGATCGTCAGTGCCTGCCATTCGATTTCGATCGGGTTCGACGTGGTGCCCGCGGGACGGGACTCCTTCGACTTCCCGGCGTTGACCTATTTCTCGGAACGGCCGAGCGACCGCATCCCCTACCTCACGCTTTTTCCGATCGGGACGCGGATGCGCGCCAATCTGTTCGTCTACCGCAGCTTCGACGATCCCTGGCTGCTTGAGCTGCGCCGCGCGCCCGCCGAGACGTTGAACGCCGCGCTGCCACGGCTCAAGCGCATCACTGGACCGTTCGACATTCCCGGTGAGCTGAAAATCCGCCCGGTCGATCTCTATGTGAACGATGCCAGCGGCCTACCCGGCCTCGTGCTGGTGGGCGATGCCTTCTCGACCTCCTGCCCTGCCGCCGGCACCGGCTGCGACAAGGTCTTCACCGACGTCGAGCGGCTCTGCAACCTCTACATCCCGCGATGGCTGGCCTCCGACGGGATGGATACAAGCAAGATCGCCACCTTCTACGCAGATCCGGTCAAGCGGGCGTGCGACGATTGGTCGGCGGCGAAGGCGTTCGACTTCCGCTCAGTCTCCATTGCGACGAGCCCCTATTGGACGGCGCAGCGCTGGGCACGCTTCATTGCCTGGTCGGTTCAGGGGCTATTGCGGCCGCTTGGAGGAGCCTTCGATCTGGAGCCGAACTTCCTCGGTCACTCCTCCTCATCGTCCTCGTCGAGATCGTCTTCATCCTCGTCGTCATCGTCGCTGTCCTCGTCGACGTGAGCCGGCGCGCCATGAGGTTGGTGGATCTGGTCGTTCCACAGCTTGCGATAGGTGCCGTTCTTGGCGAGCAGTTCCGCATGAGAGCCGCGCTCGATCGCCCTGCCTCCTGAAATCACGATGATCTCGTCCATCTCGACCACCGAGGTCAGGCGGTGGGTCGACCAGATCATGGTGCGGCCCTTGGCAACCTTCAGCAGCGTGCGGTTGATCGCAGCTTCCGTGGTCTGGTCGAGCGCCGACGTGGCTTCGTCCAGCAGCAGCACGGAAGGATTACGGATGACCGCGCGCGCGATCGCGATGCGCTGGCGCTGGCCGCCCGACAAGGTATCGCCGCGCTCGCCCACCGGCGTATCGTATCGTTGCGGCAGGCTCATGATGTAGCGGTGGATCTCGGCCTTCTTGGCCGCCTCCTCCACTTCCTCGTCGGTCGCGCCCTCCTTGCCGAGCCGGATGTTCTCTCGGATCGACATGTTGAACAGCATGTTCTCCTGGAACACCACCGCCATGCTCCGGCGCAGCGAATCCAGCGTCACCTTGCGGACGTCGACGCCGTCGATGGTGACGCGCCCCTCGTCAGGCACATAGAGCCGCAGGATCAGATTCAGCAGCGTGCTCTTGCCGGAGCCCGAGGGACCGACGATGGCAATGCGCTTGCCGACACTGAGTTTGAGACTGAGATTGTCTAGCACCGGCGTCTGGCTGCCTTCGTACTGGAAGGTCACGTGGTCGAAGGTGATGTCGTTGGTGATGCGCGGCAGATCGGGCGCGCCGGCACGATCGGCGCTGCGCGTGGGCTCGTCGAGCAGCTCCTGCATGTGACGAATCGCGGCTGCCGAGGAGATCGACACGGGGATGAAATGCATCACATGGGCGATGTTGTAGGACACCTCCCAGAACGCGCTCTCGAAGGTGACGAAGGTGCCGATGGTGATCTGCCCCTTGGTCGCCAGATATGCGCCGATCGCGAGCACGACGAGATGCAGGAGCAGCACCGAAATTGTGACCGTCCGCTCCACCATGGTCGACAGGAACGCCGCCGAGGCCATCTTGTTTCGCGTCTCGTCGTTGCGGAATTTGAAGAACCCGAACATCCGGCGTTGCAGGCTGAACGCCTTGATCACGGCCTGCGCCGCCACGTTCTCCTGCACCATGCCGAGCAGCGCGGACTCATTGAGCTTCTGCTCGTAATTCGCCTGAACAGCTTTCGGTGTGAGCATGCGGGGACCGATCAGCGTGATCGGGAACACCAGCAGCGCAACCGCCGCGAGCTGCCAGTTCAGGAACACCATCAGGATGATGCCCGCGATCAATTCCAGGAACGGCAACGCCGCGCTGTTGGCGAAGGTCTTGACCGAGCCCTCGAAGGCCGCGAGGTCGACGGAGAAGCGCGACAGGATCTCGCCGCGCTTGGTGCGACCGAAATAGGCCGCCGGCAGGTCCTGGACGTGCTCGAACAGCCGTTTGCGGACGTCGGAGATGATGCACGCCGCGAGCCTCGCATCCCAGCGCTCGTACCAGACCGCGACGATCGAGGTGAAGATGCCCGCGACCGCGAGCACGCCGAGGATCTTGTACAGCGCCTGGAAATCCTCCTCGCCGAGCGCGTCGTCGATCAGGTACTTCAGGCTGAGCGGCATGATGACGTTGAAGAGCGTTTCGACGAAGACGCCGAACGCCACGAACGACAGCATCTGCTTGTAATTGACCAGGAAGGGTTTGACGAAGCCCAGGATGGTCGCGAGCGCGCCGGCGGCCTCGCGCGCGGTAAAGACGACGAGGTCCTCGTCCTCATCATCGTCATCGAGCTCCAGCCCTCCATCCTCCTCGTCTTCATCGTCCTCGTCGTCTTCGAGGTCCGGCTTGACGGTGGGGACGAGCTTCTCGTCGAACTCGGCCGCCTCTTCCGCGGCGAGCTTCTGTTTGTCGGGCGGGAGGGGCTTGGACGCCATGAAACCAACCGATGCTGACGGCCGGCATGACCGCGGAGAAAGCAGGAAATAGCGGAAACCGCTATTGCATCGATTCTATGCGATCAGGATGAATTCGGCAAAACAATTGGCAAAGGCGCCCGTTTCAGGCGGCTAGTCGTCTTCCTCGTCCTCGACCTTGTCGAAAAAGGAATAGCGCAGGGAATCGGCGTCGGCGTACCACTGGCCCGGCCCCTTGTTGGCGGCGAGCGTCGTCTCCCAGAGCGCGTCCGTGCAGTCCTTGCGGTGCATCGACAGCTCGAAGCCGTTGCCGAAGAACAGTTCGGACCATTCCCACCAGGTGCCGAGCTTCTTGACCCCACGCAGGAGGTCGTAGCGGTCAATCAGTGCCGGCGCCATGTCCGAGGTGACCGAGCCGAACACGAGCCCGGTCTTGACCACACGGTTCAGCTCCCTGATCGCACGGACCACCTGCTTCGGGGAAACATGGCAGAGGCTGGTCTCGAACACGAAGTCGAACGCACCGTCCTTGAACGGCATGTCGGTGATCGAACCGAGCTTGTTGTACTTCTTCAGCGCCTTCGGCGTTCTGGCGTGAATGGTGCGGTTGTTCTCGATGCCCCAGGCATCGATGCCGCGATCGCGCAGCGCGCCGACAAGCTCGCCGCTGGCCGAGCCCGCGATCAAGAGCTTCGTGCCTTTGGCCTTGCCCCAGACAATGCCGATCAGTTTTGTGAGATAGTCGGGATCGGTGAAGTGTTGCCACACTTCGCTGTAGGGACCCTGGCCGCGATAATTGTCAAAATAGTCGCGATCGATCTTGTCCGAGAGCGGCTTGTCGTCCTGCGAACGCTCGCGGCGCAGGCGCATCATCTCGGTCAAGATGATGTCCGTCGCCGCGTCCGAGGAATCGAGCAGGCCGTTCAGCGTCGAGTCGAACAGATAGTCGCCGACCACCACGATTCCGGGATGTTCCTTCGGCTCCGGCCGGTGATTGGTCATGACGTCGCGCACGGGCAAGCCGCCCGGAATCGCGTTCACGGACGACAGCCAGCGGTGGATCTTGCCTTCCATGAAATGGGCGCGCGCATCGCCGAGCGATGCCGGCAGCGATTTCAGCGCGGCATCGATCAGCTCCTGGTCGGAGAGATTCGCAAAGGCCAGCGCGTCGGAGCCCGGAATCAGCCAGTTCAGTACGCCGTGCTTGCCCACATCATGGCGCGCGCCCTCGTTGTAGACGCAGCAACCGCCAAAGGCTTCCGACATGAACCAGGCGCCGGCGATCTTGTCGCCCCAGAACGGCGTGTCGAACAGGATTGAGACGCGCAAATAGTGCGCGGGACGGTCGAAGTACGAGACGTGCTTGACCATCGACTTGCGGAGCTGTTCGCCCTCCCAGCCGACGGTCCCGAGCCAGGAATGCGGCAAGCAGACCAGCACAAGGTCGAAGTCGCGCGTCTCCGGCCCCTTACCGTTCATCATCTTGAGCTGATAGCGGCCGGTCGGCGCCTTGCCGACGGTGAGGACGCGGTGATTGAGCTGGATGTCGGCATTGACCTCGGACTGGAGGCACTCGATGAGCTGCTCGTTGCCGTTCTGGATGGAATAGAGGCCGATGTAGCCGTCGACATCCATCAGGTAGTTCTTGAGCGCGTTGAGCCCGTTGGTGTTGTGGCTCTCGGTCGCGAGGTCCGAGCGTGCCATCACCTTGAAGAATCGCTTTGCGGTCTCGTCCTCGACCTCCTCGTCGAGCACCTGTTCGGCGGTCTTGTAGGCCCAGGGATTCTCGTTGTCGTGAGCGCCGACACCCTCGTAATACTCGATCGGCGTCATCGCCTCGGCGCAGCGCTTACGGAACGCCTCGATCGCGGCCGCGGTCTTGGCGCCGTATTTACGGCGCATGCCAGCGACGTCGTTGAGGAGCTCGCCGCCGAACTGCACCTGCTCGGCATCCATCGGAATGGTCTGCAGGCCGAAATGCTGGATCAACTCGCGCAACGGATCCGGCCCGGTCATCGAGTAGTCGTAGATCTCGGCAACGCCGGCCTCGTACATCGCGGGCGCGGAATCGAATTTGCGCGTGACGATCTTGCCGCCGAGCCGGTCGGATGCCTCGTAGATGGTGACGCGGCAGAGATCGCCGAGCTTGCGCTTCAAATACCAAGCGCTCATCAGCCCGCCGGGGCCGCCGCCTACGATTGCGAGATCAAGCATGAGAATTCCGTGGTCTCCGGCCCGCCCCCTTCACGGGACCACCGGTCTAAGCTCTCCTAGCAGAAGCGCTTTTGCGCCTGAAGGAAAGATGAACAAAGGTTGATCCTGCACCGCAACAGGGAAACAAAGCAGCAAAAAGGCCGGCTTTCGCCGGCCTTTTCAGTGTCCTCGGTATTCCTACGGATGAACGATCATTCCGCAGGTGGCAGCGCCATCGGCTCCACTTCCGGCGCCGGCGGCACGACCGCCGCCTGCTTCTCGCGCTCGTCGAGGATCATCTTGTCGCGCTTCACGGCGACTTCGCGGATCTTCGCCATGGAGGCGCCGGTGCCTGCCGGAATCAGCCGGCCGACGATGACGTTCTCCTTGAGGCCTTCGAGCGGATCGACCTTGCCGTTGACCGCCGCTTCCGTAAGGACGCGGGTGGTCTCCTGGAACGAGGCCGCCGAGAAGAAGGAGCGGGTCTGAAGGCTCGCCTTGGTGATGCCGAGCAGAACCGGCGTCCCCGTGGCGATCTTCTTGCCCTCTTCCTTGGCCTTCGCGTTGATCTGGTCGAACTCGATCTTGTCGATCTGCTCGCCCGAGATCATGTCCGTGTCGCCCTGGTCGGTGACTTCCACCTTCTGGAGCATCTGACGAACGATCACCTCGATATGCTTGTCGTTGATGAGCACGCCCTGGAGCCGGTAGACCTCCTGGATCTCGTTGACCAGATAGGCTGCGAGTTCCTCGATGCCCTTGACCGCCAGAATGTCGTGCGGCGCCGGGTTGCCTTCTACGATGAAGTCGCCCTTTTCGACGATGTCGCCGTCCTGAAGGTGGATGTGCTTGCCCTTCGGGATCAGGTACTCACGCGGCTCGTCGGTCTTGTCCATCGGCTCGATCGAGATGCGACGCTTGTTCTTGTAGTCGCGCCCAAACCGGATGGTGCCCGCGATTTCGGCGATGATCGCCGCATCCTTCGGACGCCGAGCCTCGAACAGTTCCGCCACCCGCGGCAGACCGCCGGTGATGTCGCGCGTCTTGGCGCTTTCGGTCGAGACACGGGCGAGAATGTCGCCCGCCTGGACCTTGGCGCCGACATCGACCGACAGAATGGCATCGACCGACAGCATGTAGCGGGCATCGCCGCCACGGGCGAGCTTGAGCACCTTGCCGTCCTTGCCCTTGATCACGATGGCGGGACGCAGGTCCCCGCCGCCGCGCATCGAGCGCCAGTCGATGACCACGCGCTTGGCAATACCGGTGGCCTCGTCCAGTGTTTCCGAGATCGACTGTCCCTCGACCAGATCCTCGAAGCCGATGGTGCCTTCGACCTCGGTGAGAAGCGGACGGGAGTAGGGATCCCACTCTACGATGCGCTGGCCGCGCTTGACCATGTCGCCTTCGTCGACGTGCAGGCGCGAACCGTACTGAATACGGTGCGTCGCACGCTCGGTGCCGTCGGCATCGACGATCGCGATCACCATGTTGCGAACCATCGCGACCAGGTGGCCGTCGCTGTTGCGAGCGATGGCCTTGTTCCGGATCACGATCTTGCCGTCGAAGTTGGATTCGACGAAAGATTGCTCGTTCAGCTGCGCCGCACCGCCGATGTGGAAGGTGCGCATGGTGAGCTGGGTGCCAGGCTCGCCGATCGACTGCGCCGCGATGACGCCGACCGCTTCGCCGTGGTTGACCGGCGTGCCGCGAGCGAGATCGCGGCCGTAGCACTTGCCGCAGATGCCGTTGACGAGCTCGCAGGTCAGCGCCGAGCGGATTTTCACCTCCTGGACGCCGCCCTGATGGATGGCATCCAGATGGCTCTCTTCCATCAGCGTACCGCGCTTGAAGATCACCTTGCCCGTGCTGTCACGCACGTCTTCGCAGGCCGTGCGTCCGAGGATGCGCGAGCCGAGCGAAGCTACCACGGTGCCGGCATCGACGATGGCGCGCATCTTGATGCCGAGCTTGGTGCCGCAATCGTCCTGCGTGATGATGCAATCCTGCGCCACGTCGACCAGACGACGGGTCAGGTAGCCGGAGTTCGCGGTCTTCAACGCGGTGTCCGCGAGGCCCTTGCGGGCGCCGTGGGTCGAGTTGAAGTACTCGAGCACCGAGAGGCCTTCCTTGAAGTTCGAGATGATCGGCGTCTCGATGATCTCGCCAGACGGCTTGGCCATCAGGCCGCGCATGCCGGCGAGCTGGCGCATCTGGGCCGGCGAACCGCGGGCACCGGAGTGAGCCATCATGTAGATCGAGTTGATGTCGGCATCCGCCCCGCTCGCCGTCTTCTTGGTCGAGGAGATCTCCTTCATCATCGCCTTGGCGATTTCTTCCGTGGCCTTCGACCAGGCGTCGACGACCTTGTTGTACTTCTCGCCATGGGTGATCAGACCGTCGTTGTACTGCTGCTCGAAATCCTTCGCCAGCGTACGGGTGGTGTCGACGATCTTCCACTTGGAGTGCGGCACGACCATGTCGTCCTTGCCGAACGAGATGCCGGCCTTGAACGCGTTGTAGAAGCCGAGCGCCATGATTCGGTCGCAGAAGATCACCGTCTCCTTCTGACCGCAGTGGCGGTAGACTTGGTCGATGACGCCGGAGATCTCGCGCTTGGTCATCAGCTTGTTGATGATCTCGTACGGAACACGCGGGTTCTTCGGCAGCAAATTGCCCAGCATGACACGGCCAGCGGTGGTCTCGATCCAGCGCTTGGAGATCTTGCCGGTATCGTCGATGCCTTCCCACCGGTACTTGATCTTGGTGTGGAGGTGGATGACCTTCGCGTGCAGCGCGTGCTCGAGCTCCGCCATCTCGCCGAAGATCTTGCCCTCGCCGGGCAGGCCTTCGCGCATGATGGAGACGTAGTAGAGACCGAGCACGATGTCCTGCGACGGCACGATGATCGGCTGGCCGTTCGCCGGATGCAGGATGTTGTTGGTCGACATCATCAGGACGCGCGCTTCCAGCTGCGCTTCCAGCGACAGCGGAACGTGCACGGCCATCTGGTCGCCGTCGAAGTCGGCGTTGAACGCGGCGCAGACCAGCGGGTGAAGCTGGATCGCCTTGCCCTCGATCAGCACGGGCTCGAACGCCTGGATGCCGAGGCGATGCAGCGTCGGTGCGCGGTTGAGCAGCACCGGATGCTCGCGGATGACCTCGTCCAGGATGTCCCAGACCTCGGGCCGCTCCTTCTCGACCAGCTTCTTGGCCTGCTTCACGGTGGTGGAGAGGCCTTTGGCGTCAAGCCGCGAGTAGATGAACGGCTTGAACAGCTCGAGCGCCATCTTCTTCGGCAGGCCGCACTGATGCAGGCGCAGCTCGGGACCGACCACGATCACGGAACGGCCCGAATAGTCGACGCGCTTGCCGAGCAGGTTCTGACGGAACCGGCCCTGCTTGCCCTTGAGCATGTCGGCGAGCGACTTCAGCGGACGCTTGTTGGCACCGGTGATGACGCGGCCACGGCGGCCGTTGTCGAACAGCGCGTCGACCGCCTCCTGAAGCATGCGCTTCTCGTTGCGGATGATGATGTCCGGCGCGCGCAGCTCCATCAGCCGCTTCAAGCGGTTGTTGCGGTTGATGACGCGGCGGTAGAGGTCGTTGAGGTCCGAGGTCGCGAAGCGGCCGCCGTCCAGCGGCACCAGCGGACGCAGGTCCGGCGGAATCACCGGGACCACGGTCATGATCATCCATTCCGGCTTGTTGCCGGAGTGGCGGAACGCTTCCACGATCTTCAGGCGCTTGGCGAGCTTCTTGTGCTTGATGTCGGAGTCGGTCTCCTGCATCTCCGCGCGCAAGGTCAGCTCGAGCTTCTCGAGATCCATGCCCTTGAGCAGCTCGCGGATCGCTTCCGCGCCGATCATGGCGGTGAAGGAATCCTGGCCGTATTCGTCCTGCGCCTTCAGATACTCGTCTTCCGACAAGAGCTGACGGTCCTTCAGCGCGGTGAGGCCCGGCTCGAGCACGACGTAATATTCGAAGTAGAGGATCCGCTCGAGATCCTTCAACGTCATGTCGAGCAGGAGGCCGATGCGCGAGGGCAGCGACTTCAGGAACCAGATGTGGGCGACGGGGGCTGCGAGCTCGATATGGCCCATGCGCTCGCGCCGGACGCGCGACAGCGTAACCTCGACCGAGCACTTCTCGCAGATGATGCCCTTGTACTTCATGCGCTTGTACTTGCCGCACAAGCACTCGTAATCCTTGATCGGCCCGAAGATGCGGGCGCAGAACAGGCCATCGCGCTCGGGCTTGAAGGTACGGTAGTTGATGGTTTCCGGCTTCTTGATCTCGCCGTACGACCAGGACAGAATCTTCTCGGGGCTCGCGATCGAGATCCGGATCTGGTCGAAGACCTGAGCCGGCGTCGTCGGATTAAAGAGATTCATAATTTCTTGGTTCATCGTCTTCTCCTCGCGTGCCGGTCGCCTCCGGCAGCAAATTCGAAAATCACTATGCGGGGCGCCCTGCCCTCGCGATTCGAGGACTGGGCGCCGATGCCCGGCCATTCAGGCCGGGCATGAGGGTCGTATTACTCGGCCGCTTCCGCCGTCCCCGGTCCGACCTTGGAATTGTGCAGGTCGACGTTGAGGCCGAGCGAGCGCATTTCCTTGACCAGCACGTTGAACGATTCCGGAATACCGGCCTCGAAGGTGTCGTCGCCACGCACGATCGCCTCGTACACCTTGGTACGGCCGGCGACGTCGTCCGACTTCACGGTCAGCATCTCCTGGAGCGTGTACGCCGCGCCGTAAGCCTCGAGCGCCCACACTTCCATTTCACCGAAGCGCTGGCCGCCGAACTGCGCCTTGCCGCCCAGCGGCTGCTGGGTAACGAGCGAGTACGGACCGATCGAACGCGCGTGGATCTTGTCGTCGACGAGATGGTGCAGCTTGAGCATGTAGATGTAGCCCACCGTCACCTTGCGGTCGAAGGCGTCGCCGGTGCGGCCGTCATAGACGGTCGACTGGCCCGAAGCGTCCAGACCGGCAAGCTTCAGCATCTCCTCGATGTCGGCTTCCTTGGCGCCGTCGAACACCGGCGTCGCGATCGGAACGCCGCGGCTCAGATTGTGGCCGAGCTCGATCAACTCGTTGTCGTTGAGCGACTTGATCGTCTCGTCCTCGCCGTAGACCTTCTTCAAGGTTTCCTTCAGCGGCCTGATGTCCTGCTTCGACAAATAGGCATCGACCGTCTGGCCGATACGCTTGCCGAGGCCGGCACAGGCCCAGCCGAGATGGGTCTCGAGGATCTGTCCGACGTTCATGCGCGAGGGCACGCCGAGCGGATTGAGCACGATGTCGGCATGCGTACCGTCTTCGAGGAACGGCATGTCCTCGATCGGCACGATCTTCGACACCACGCCCTTGTTGCCGTGGCGGCCGGCCATCTTGTCGCCGGGCTGGATCTTGCGCTTCACCGCGACGAAGACCTTGACCATCTTCATCACGCCGGGCGGCAATTCGTCACCGCGCTGAAGCTTTTCGACCTTGTCGAGGAAGCGCTGTTCCAGCCCCTTCTTCGACTCGTCGTACTGCTTCCGCATGGCCTCGATCTCGGCCATCAGCTTGTCGTTCGGCGAAGCGAACAGCCACCACTGCGACTTCGGGTACTCCTCGAGCACCGCACGGGTGATCTTGGTGTCCTTCTTGAAGCCCTTCGGACCGGCGATGCCCTGCCGTCCCTCGAGCAGCTCGGCAAGACGGTTGTAGACGTTGCGGTCCAGGATCGCCTGCTCGTCGTCGCGGTCCTTGGCCAGACGCTCGATCTCTTCCCGCTCGATTGCCAGCGCACGCTCGTCCTTGTCGACGCCGTGCCGGTTGAACACGCGCACTTCGACGATGGTGCCCTGCACGCCCGGAGGAACGCGCAGCGAGGTGTCGCGGACGTCGGAAGCCTTTTCGCCGAAGATGGCGCGCAGGAGCTTTTCCTCCGGCGTCATCGGGCTTTCGCCCTTCGGCGTGATCTTGCCGACCAGGATGTCGCCGGCGCGCACTTCCGCGCCGATGTACACGATGCCGGCTTCGTCGAGGTTCTTCAGCGCTTCTTCCGAGACGTTCGGAATGTCGCGGGTGATTTCCTCGGGTCCGAGCTTGGTGTCGCGGGCCATCACCTCGAATTCTTCGATATGAATTGAGGTAAACACGTCTTCCTTCACGATCCGCTCGGAGAGCAGGATCGAGTCTTCGAAGTTGTAACCGTTCCACGGCATGAACGCGACGAGCACGTTCCGGCCGAGCGCGAGCTCGCCGAGATCGGTCGACGGACCGTCGGCGATGATGTCGCCCTTCTTGACGATGTCGCCGACCTTCACCAGCGGACGCTGGTTGATGCAGGTCGACTGGTTGGAGCGCTGGTACTTCATCAGCCGGTAGATATCGACGCCCGACTTGGTCGGATCGAGATCTTCCGTGGCGCGGATGACGACGCGGGTGGCGTCGATCTGGTCGATCACGCCCGAACGGCGCGCCGCGATCGCAGCACCCGAGTCACGCGCAACCACGCCTTCCATGCCGGTGCCGACGAACGGCGCTTCGGCGCGAACCAGCGGCACCGCCTGGCGCTGCATGTTCGAGCCCATCAGCGCGCGGTTGGCGTCGTCGTTCTCGAGGAACGGGATCAGCGCGGCTGCGACCGAAACGAGCTGCTTCGGCGACACGTCCATGTAGTCGACCTTGTCCGGGGTCACCGGCAAGACTTCGCCGGCGTGACGGCAGACCACGAGATCTTCGGTGAAGCGGCCCTTCGGATCGAGCGGCACGTTGGCCTGCGCGACCGTGTAGCGGCCCTCTTCCATCGCCGAGAGGTACACGACCTCGTCGGTGACGCGACCGTCCTTGACCTTGCGGTAAGGCGTCTCGACGAAGCCGTACTTGTTCACGCGCGCGAAGGTCGCGAGCGAGTTGATCAGGCCGATGTTCGGGCCTTCCGGCGTCTCGATCGGGCAGATGCGGCCGTAATGCGTCGGATGCACGTCGCGCACCTCGAAGCCGGCGCGCTCGCGGGTCAGACCGCCCGGTCCAAGTGCCGACAGGCGGCGCTTGTGGGTGATCTCCGAGAGCGGGTTGGTCTGGTCCATGAACTGCGAGAGCTGCGAGGAGCCGAAGAACTCGCGCACGGCGGCGGCCGCCGGCTTGGCGTTGATCAGGTCCTGCGGCATGACCGTGTCGATGTCGACCGACGACATGCGCTCCTTGATCGCGCGCTCCATGCGGAGCAAGCCGATGCGGTACTGGTTCTCCATGAGCTCGCCGACCGAACGCACACGGCGGTTGCCGAGATGGTCGATGTCGTCGATCTCGCCCTTGCCGTCGCGCAAATCCACCAGCGTCTTGATGACGGAGAGGATGTCTTCCTTGCGCAGCGTGCGCTGGGTGTCGGGCGCATCGAGGTCGAGGCGCATGTTCATCTTGACGCGGCCGACCGCAGAGAGGTCGTAGCGCTCGGCGTCGAAGAACAGCGACTGGAACATCGCCTGCGCCGAATCCAGCGTCGGCGGCTCGCCGGGACGCATCACGCGGTAGATGTCGAACAGCGCGTCCTCACGCGTCATGTTCTTGTCGGCCGAGAGCGTGTTGCGGATGTAGGCGCCGACATTGACGTGGTCGATGTCGAGCAGCGGCAGTTCCTTGTAGCCCTGCTCGTTGAGAGCCTTCATCGACTTGTCGGTGATCTCTTCACCGGCTTCCGCGTGGATCTCGCCGGTCTTGGGATTGACGAGGTCCTCGGCGATGTAGTTGCCGACGAGCTCCGCATCCGAGAGGCGCAGCGCCTTCAGCCCCTTCTCCTGCATCTGACGCGCACCGCGCACGGTGAGCTTCTTGCCGGCTTCGAGCACGACTTTGCCGGTATCGGCGTCGATCAGGTCGTTGATGGTCGAGTAGCCGCGGAAACGATTGGCGTCGAACGGAACACGCCAGCCCTCCTTGATCCGCTTGTACTGGATCTTCTTGTAGAAGGTGCTGAGGATCGCCTCGCCGTCGAGGCCGAGCGCGAACATCAGCGACGTCACCGGAAGCTTGCGGCGACGGTCGATACGCGCATAGACGATGTCCTTGGCGTCGAACTCGATGTCGAGCCAGGAACCGCGATACGGGATCACGCGGGCCGCGAACAGCAGCTTGCCCGACGAATGGGTCTTGCCCTTGTCGTGATCGAAGAACACGCCCGGCGAACGGTGCATCTGCGAGACGATGACGCGCTCGGTGCCGTTGACAATGAAGGTGCCGTTCATCGTCATGAGCGGGATGTCGCCCATGTAGACGTCCTGCTCCTTGATGTCCTTGACCGACTTCGCGCCGGTTTCCTCGTCGATATCGAACACGATGAGGCGCAGCGTCACCTTGAGGGGGGCCGCGAAGGTCATGCCGCGCTGGCGGCACTCGTCGACGTCGTATTTCGGCGGCTCGAACTCGTAGCGGACGAATTCCAGCATCGAGGTGCCCGAGAAGTCCGAGATCGGGAACACCGAGCGGAACACCGCCTGCAAGCCCTCGTCCGACCGACCGCCCTGCGGCTCGTCGACCATCAGGAACTGGTCATAGGACGCCTTCTGAACCTCGATGAGGTTCGGCATCTCGGCCACTTCCTTGATGTGTCCGAAGAACTTGCGAACGCGTTTGCGACCGGTGAATGTCTGCTGCGCCATCGTGGCCTCTCATTTTCGTCGCCCGATTTGGGCGCGCCCTCCGGAACGCAGCGACCGCCGCTCCCCGGGTTGAATTTTTCGAACCCGTCTTGGGGGCCGGAGACTCAGTTTCAGGCAGGAATGTCCTGAATCTGTTCTTCAGACCTTCAAAACGCAAAACGACGCGCGGGGCGCAGGAGCGCGCCCGCCCGTCACAACCAACCTCTTCACGGACTGCAAAAGCCCGAAATAGCTTGCTCTCCCAACGGCTTACAGGAATCCGGCATCCCTGCCCACCGCGCTTTCGTGCTGCCGACCCGATATGGGGCGACATTAGTGCAGATTCGAGGGGTAAACCCTCAAATCCCCACACTTTTTCGTGTTCGGCCTGCGTCGGGTCGTTCCGTCGCACGCCTTTTGCATCCGGCCCACCCCTTCAGGGAGTGGACCGAGATCCCGGTTGCGATGATGCTGACCGGGATCTCGTGCCAGTAAGCGCTGCTTACTTGAGCTCGACCTTCGCGCCAGCCTTCTCGAGCTGGGCCTTGAGCTTCTCGGCTTCGTCCTTGTTCACGCCTTCCTTGACAGGCTTCGGCGCGCCCTCGACGAGGTCCTTTGCTTCCTTCAGGCCCAGGCCGGTGATGGCGCGGACTTCCTTGATGACCTCGATCTTCTTGTCGCCGGCGGCGGCAAGAACGACCGTGAACTCGGTCTTCTCTTCGGCCGGAGCGGCGGCGGCGCCACCACCAGCCGGGCCAGCCACGGCGACAGCCGCGGCAGCCGAAACGCCCCACTTCTCTTCGAGGAGCTTCGCGAGTTCGGCAGCTTCGAGCACGGTGAGGCTCGAGAGGTCGTCAACGATCTTCTGCAGGTCAGCCATTGTTCAGTTTCCTTGAATGTAAGTCTGGTTCGGGTTTGAGTTTTGCGAAGGGCGTCAGGCCGCTTCGCCCTTTGAGGCATAAGCCTGGATGACGCGCGCGAGCTTGCCCGCGGGCGCGTTGGCGAGCTGAGCGATCTTGGTCGCCGGGGCCACAAGCAGGCCGACGATCTTGGCGCGCAGTTCGTCAAGCGACGGCAGCGAGGCAAGAGCCTTCACGCCGTCGACATTCAGGACGGTCGTTCCCATCGAGCCACCAATGATGACGAACTTTTCGTTCGCCTTGGCGAATTCGACGGCGACCTTTGGCGCCGCTACCGGATCGTCCGAAGTGGCGATCACGGTCGGTCCCTTCAGCATGGGGCCGATGGCAACGACGTCAGTGCCTTCAAGAGCAATTTTGGCGAGACGGTTCTTCGAGACCTTCACCGAGGCGCCAGCCTGCTTCATCTGCGAGCGCAGCTTCTGCATCTGGGCAACGGTCAGGCCGGAATATTGGGCAACGACCGCGACGCTCGTGGTCTTGAAGACCCCATTGAGCTGTTCGACCGCTTCCTTTTTTGCCGCTCGTTCCACAGCAAGCTCTTTCCGGTTGGCGGTCATCGCGAAAGCGGGACCGCCGGGTTGCACCCATCGTCCCGCCCAAACCTGAACCTCAGGGCCAAACCCATCGGACACGCCGGGCAAGACGACAATTCAAAGCCTGCCCTCCGGGAGCTCGTTGGAGCCCACGGCGTGTCGAGGTCCGAACCAAACTCATTCCGCAACGACCCTAAGGCGGTCACGACGTGAAATCCGGTCTTCACCCGTCTATGCAGGCCATGCGATTAAGCCGTTGAGAAATCGAAATTCCCCGCGGGCGCCTGCAGTCTTGGACAGGACAAGGTCAGCCGGCGAACCGCCCGACCTCTGCCCGCATCCCACACCCGACGGGTTTCCCTCCTTTTCCGGCAAATCCTCACGGACGCCCTGAAAAGGAATGATCTCCATCGCTTGTTTTCGGAATGCGTGCACGAACGCGCCAGCCGAGGCCGGCACGTCCGGAAGCGGTTCTTTAACCGCTCGGCGCCGGCTTGCCAAGAGCAAAATTCACACCAGTTCCAATCCGTTGCCGCTGGCGCTTGACCCGGGCCGACAAGGGCCGATTCAGGCTCCTTTGACCGCGTAAGGCAGCGGCTGGCCCTCGAAAAATGCGGTCAGGTTCGCCAGCACGCAGTTCTGCATGGCGACGTGCGATTCGAGGGTGTGGCCGCCGATATGGGGGGCGAACACGACGTTGGGCAGCGCCGTCAGCGCGTCCGGGGCGTGCGGCTCCTTGTCGTAGACGTCGAGACCGGCTCCGGCGATGGTCTTTTCGGTGAGCGCCACCACCAGGGCTTTCTCATCGATCACCGAGCCGCGGGAGATGTTGACAACATAGCCGTCCGCCCCGAGGCG
The DNA here is from genome assembly GCF_023073025.1 of Bradyrhizobium sp. 76. Lineage (NCBI taxonomy): Bacteria > Pseudomonadati > Pseudomonadota > Alphaproteobacteria > Hyphomicrobiales > Nitrobacteraceae > Bradyrhizobium > Bradyrhizobium sp. 76. The sequence goes on along the minus strand of NZ_JADPIS010000015.1, from coordinate 62,185 downwards.
CCTGAGGATATCGGCGCCGACGGCATGCTGGGTCTCGGCCCCTGCCCGGACCGCGATCATCAGCACGCTGCACCAGTCGGCGAGCGCCTCCAGCGTCGGGAAATATTGATAGGGCAGGTCGTATTTGCTGCGGCTGAAATAGCCGATTTCGCTCTCGAAGGCGGCGCAGCGCGCTGCGATCTTGCGGCCGATTTCGCCCATGCCGTAGACGCCGATGCGGCGGCCCGGCATCCCGGCCTGCGGGCGCATCATCGGCGAGGGCTTTGACGCGGCCCAATCGCCGCTTCGGACGTACTGGTCGGCAACCAGGATTCGCCGCGTCGTCGCGAGCACCAGCGTCATCGCGATGTCGGCGACCGAGGCCGCATTGGCGCCCGGGCTATGTCCGACCGCGATGTTGCGGGCGGCAGCGGCCTTCAGATCAACACCGTCATAGCCAGTGCCGTAGCAGACGATGGCACCGAGCTTCGGAAACAGGTCCATCGCCTCCGTGCCCAGCGGCGTGCCGCCGGCGGTGAGCACTGCGCGGATATCGCCGAGCGCGTCGGCCGAAAACATCTCCCGCGCCGGCTTGCCGCCGGTGTCGAGCAGCTCGAACCGCTCGGCGAAGCGCGCCATCATCGTCTTGGGAAAGCGCGAGTAGATCAGGACCTTGTCAGTCATTGTTCTTGTTTCCGGTGAACGCCGTGACAAACGACGAGGGGCGGAATCGGTTGCCCAATTCCGCCCCTCGCCTCATGTCGTTTCCAAACCTTAGCCGAGAATGGTGCCCGGCTCGACCTTCACGCCGGGACCCATCGACGAGGACACCGCAACGCGCTGGATGTAGGTGCCCTTGGAACCGGCCGGCTTGGCCTTGGAGACGGCGTCAGCGAGAGCCTTGATGTTCTCGACCAGTTTTTCCTCGGTGAACGAGGCCTTGCCGACGCCGGCCTGCAGGATGCCGGCCTTCTCGACGCGGAACTCCACCGAGCCGCCCTTGGCGCCCTTCACAGCGCCGGTGACGTCCATGGTCACGGTGCCGATCTTAGGGTTCGGCATCAGGCCGCGCGGACCGAGCACCTTACCAAGGCGGCCGACCAGCGGCATCATGTCGGGTGTTGCGATACAGCGGTCGAAATCGATCGTGCCGTTCTGAACCTTCTCGACCAGGTCCTCGGCGCCGACGACATCGGCACCCGCAGCCTTGGCCTCGTCGGCCTTGGCGCCGCGGGCGAACACGCCGACGCGGAGCGTACGGCCGGTGCCGTTCGGCAGGGTCACGACACCCCGGACCATCTGGTCGGCGTGACGCGGATCGACGCCGAGATTGATCGCGACCTCGATGGTCTCGTCGAACTTCGCTTTCGCGCGTTCCTTGACCATCTTGATGGCGTCCGCGAGCGGGTAAAGCTTTTCGCGATCAATACCTTCGCGGGCTTTGTTCAAACGCTTTCCGATTGCCATGAGCCCTTACCCCGCCACTTCCAGACCCATCGAACGGGCAGAGCCCTCGACCATCTTCATGGCCGACTCGATCGAGTCGCAATTGAGATCCTTCATCTTCTTCTCGGCGATCTCGCGCACCTGCGCTTTGGTCACCGCACCCGCCTTGTCACGGCCCGGCGCCTTGGAGCCGGACTGGATCTTGGCAGCCTGCTTGAGGAAGAAGGACATCGGCGGCGTCTTCATCTCGAACGTGAACGAACGATCGGCGTAGATCGTGATCACGACGGGAATCGGGGTATTCTTCTCTTCCTTCTGGGTCTGGGCGTTGAACGCCTTGCAGAACTCCATGATGTTGAGACCGCGCTGACCGAGCGCGGGACCGATCGGGGGCGAAGGATTCGCCGCACCGGCCGGGACCTGAAGCTTCAGGTATCCGGTCACTTTCTTTGCCATGTATCACTCCTGTTGGGCCGGCCTGGGCCGGCGGTTTCAGGTTCGTGGTTTGGGTCGGATGCGGCTGGCAACCGCCCTCTCCCTCCCACGGCCTCTTGCTGCGCGAGACCGAAGCCTCACGCCTACCCGATCAGACCTTCTCGACCTGACCGAATTCCAGTTCGACCGGCGTGGCGCGGCCGAAGATCGACACCGCGACCTTCACGCGCGAGCGCGCCTCGTCGATTTCCTCGACCACACCCGAGAACGAGGCAAACGGGCCGTCGGCCACGCGCACGTTCTCGCCGATTTCGAACGACACCGACGCCTTCGGCCGCTCCACGCCCTCTTGCACCTGGTGCAGAATGCGCATGGCCTCGGCTTCCGAGATCGGCATCGGCTTGTTTTCCGCGCCGAGGAAGCCGGTCACCTTCGGCGTATTCTTGATCAGATGAAACGCCTCGTCGGTCAGCTTCATCTTCACCAGCACGTAGCCCGGGAAGAACTTGCGCTCGGCGTCGATCTTGCGGCCGCGGCGCACTTCCGTGACCTTCTCGGTCGGAACCAGCACCAGCTCGAACAGCTCCTCGAGCCCGCGCTGCTTGGCCTGCTCGCGGATCGATTCGGCGACCTTCTTCTCGAAGTTCGAATAGGCGTGGACGATGTACCAGCGCTTGTCAGACAATTGAGCCGTTGCTGTTGCCATCAGTGAATGCCCAGAAGGAAGGTGATGAGGACGCGGATGATCTGGTCGGCGGCGAAGAAGAAGATCGAGGCCACGGCGACCATCACGAACACCATGATGGTGGTGATCGTGGTCTCGCGGCGGGTCGGCCAGGTGACCTTGGCGGTCTCCGAGCGCACTTCCTGCAAGAACTTGAACGGGCTGACTGCCATCGTTTGATGTCCAACGTCCGTCGACAGACGCGAATGAATTTCAGGGATCCGAACAGCCGCCGTTGGCCCAGCCCTCTGTCGAAGGATGAGCCGGAAATCGGGCTCGATTGTTCGGGGATTTCAAAGCCGCGCCGGAAATCCGCGTCTAACGGGCCGGCTGCGAGTGCGCGGTATCTACTGCGGATGGGACCAAAGGTCAAGATAGAGAGGGCCCGCGCGAGTAAACCGACCTCCGCGGGCGACCGACTAGAGATCAGGCCGATCAAGGGCTTATCTGCCGCCTGCAAAGCGCGCCTTCCCAGGGCCTCAGCCGGTTCCTCGCAGAACGAGACCACCGGGCCCGTCCCCCTCACCTGCAGCCTCTTTGGCGACCCCTCAAGGTCAGTCGGCCCGATCGATCGTCGAAATGCCCGGCAACGCCACGACGAACTTTCCGCCCTCGGCGAAATAGCCGGCATGCTTGGCCCGGATCGGATCCACATAGCGCCAGGCGAAGACGACGACGAACGCCGGCTTGCGCTCGTAAAGGGCGGCGGGCGGCAGGATCGGGATGTCATACCCCGGGCCGGCCATAACGCTCCCCTTCTTGGGGTCGTCGTCCACCAGGAAGTCGATCTTGTTCTCCAGGCCGAACTGCGGCAGCAGGGTCGTGGTCCCGACCGAGACGCCGTAGCCGGCCACGAGCTGGCCGCGCGCATGGGCGGCATCGGCCATCGCGACCAGCTCGTCGCGGATGGCGGCGATTCTCTTCGCATAGGGCACATAGTAGGCCGGCCGGTCGACGCCGAGCCGGTCTTCCTCGGCGATGAAGCGCGCGACCTCCGCGGACGGCTTCTTCGCGCCGCCGGCACGCTGCACCGTCACCCGGATCGAGCCGCCCTTGGTCTCGATGTGCTGGACGTCGATCACTTCCATGCCGAGTCGCGCGAAGAAGCGCGTCAGCGGCTTGATGTTAAAATACGACAGATGCTCGTGATAGACGGTGTCGAGAAGGTTCTTCTCGGTGACGTCGACGCCATACTGCGTTTCGAAAACGAACAGCCCGTCCGGCGCAAGCACGTCGCGAACCCCGATCACCAGCGGGTCGAGATTGTCGACATTGGCGATCATGTTGTTGGCGATCACGACACTGGCCGCGCCGTGGCTTTGCAGGATGCGGCGACCTATGGCATCGGTGAAGAAATCGCCGATGGTCTCGATCCCCGCTTCCGTCGCACGCCGCGCGATGTCGACGGCGGGATCGACACCGAGCACCCGCATGCCGCGCTCCCTGAAGAAACCGAGCAGCGATCCGTCGTTGCTGCCGAGCTCGACGACCAGCGAGCCCGGCGCGATGGCGAATCGGCTGACGACGTCGTTGGCATAGCCCGCGAAGTGCTCCCGCAGGCCAAGCGAGAGCGAGGTGGTATAGACGTAGTTTCGGTATTGGATCTCTGGATTGCCGACGTGGAGAATCTGCAGATGGCCGCAGTCCGCGCACAGGTGCAGCGCCATCGGCACCGCGGCCCGAAAGACGGGATCGTCGACGCTTGCGTCCGGCACCTGAAAGTTCGGCGTGCCGATGGGCATGCCTGCCATCGGCACGACGAGCTCTTGCTTGTCCGAATGACAGAGGCGGCAGGTATGGCGGACGTAGAACAGGTTTTTCATCGTAGGACCGTAAGACGGAGACATGCGAACAGGCGAGGCAATCTCACCCGTGGTGATCAGTAGAGGGCACCGCCTCAGGAGGCCGGATATTCCGCGCGACCGATGATGAGGTCGATCGCGGCCATCATCCAGAACTGATGCGTGGTCTCGACAATATTGTAGCTGCGACTGTCGACGTAATAATTGACGTTGCCGAGATTGCGCAGCGGATTCTCCGCGGTCATGCCCGACAGCGTGATCACATCGAGCTTCATCGTCCGCGCCTGCGCGACCGCATTGAGAATGTTCTTCGAGCGTCCCGACGAGCTGATCGCGACGAGGCAGTCGCCGGCGCGGGCGCTCAACCTCACGGCATGCGCAAGCCAGTCCTCGAAACCATAGTCATTGGCGAGGCACGACATCATGCTGGCATCGCTGAAGCAGAGTGCCGGCACAGATGCGTTCTTCGCCAGATCGATCGCGAGATGGGAGGCGATGCCGGCCGAGCCTCCATTGCCGATGAAGATGACGCGGCCGCCCTGCTCGCGCGCGCACAACCAAGCCGTGCGGGTGGCGGAAATCCTGGCGAAAACACCGTCGTCAATCGCCGTCGCGCGATGGAGGCGTCCTACGTAGTCGTCAAGGAAAGCCTTGTGATCGGGATCGACGGACTCGGCAGGCATGGGCTCGCAGCTCGACGGCGACATGACGCCCTGATACCGGCTATCACCAGTGATTGCAAAGGTATATTACCTTCGAAGTTGACCAGCAGCCGATTCGGTTTCCACCTTCACTCAACATTGGCGGGTCTGTTTCGCTGGGCATTCGCATCACGGATGTTCCTATGAAATGCATCGTTACCGGTGGCGCCGGCTTCATCGGCAGTCACCTCGTCGACCGCCTCCTCGACGACGGCCACGAGGTCGTCGCGCTCGACAATTTTGTGATCGGACGTCCCGAAAATCTGGCCTCGCGCGTCGATTCTGATCGACTGAAGATCGTGCGGGCCGACGTCACCGAGCTCGAATCGATCAAGCCGCATTTCGACGGCATCGACTGGGTATTCCATCTCGCAGCGCTGGCAGACATCGTTCCCTCGATCGAATCCCCGATCCCGTATCACCGCGCCAATGTCGACGGCACCGTCAACGTTCTCGAGGCTGCACGGCAGGCGGGCGTCAGTCGCTTCGTTTATGCCGCGTCGTCGTCCTGCTACGGAATTCCCGACGTCTATCCGACGCCGGAGAGCGCCGAGATCCGGCCGATGTATCCCTATGCCCTCACCAAGAATCTCGGCGAGCAGTGCGTCATGCACTGGTGCCAGGTCTACAAGCTGCCCGCGGTCGCGCTGCGCCTGTTCAACGTGTACGGGCCGCGCCATCGCACCACGGGAACCTACGGTGCGGTGTTCGGCGTGTTCATGGCGCAGAAGCTCGCCGGCAAGCCCTTCACGGTGGTCGGCGACGGCGAGCAGACCCGCGACTTCACGTTCGTCAGCGATGTCGCCGACGCTTTCGTGACCGCCGCGCGCTCCGAGGTCTCGAACGAAATTTTCAACGTCGGCTCCGACAACACCTACAGTGTCAACCGGCTGATCGAGCTTCTCGGCGGCGACAAGGTCCACATTCCCAAGCGTCCCGGCGAGCCCGATTGCACCTATGCCGACATCACCAAGATCAAGCGGATCCTGAAATGGACGCCGAAGGTAAAATTTGAGGACGGGGTCGGGACGATGCTGAAGTCGATGGATCAGTACAAGGACGCCCCCCTGTGGACGGTGGACAAGATCGCGGACGCCACGAAGGACTGGTTCAAATATCTCGGGGACAACAACGACGCGGCGCGCGGCGTGCCGCAGAAGGCAAGCCAGTGAACAGGTTCGCCGGGTATCGTTGCCGCGAATCGATCAATTCCGGGCCGCCCGGCTGAGGCCGGCTGGCGCTTTAGGTTATTCACATGGGCAATATTCCGACCGGCAATCCCGCGTTGAACGACCAACTGGCGGCGCACGAAAAGATCAAGACGATCGAGGAACTGGGCGAGATCGCGCGGTCCGCGCAAGCGCGAGGCCGGAAGGTTGCGCTCTGCCACGGCGTCTTCGACCTCGTGCATCTCGGCCATATCAGACACATCCAGGCGGCGCGCAACGAGGGCGACGTCGTTATGGTGACGATCACCGCCGACCGTTATGTCAACAAGGGACCGGGTCGGCCGATTTTCCCCGAAAACATGCGGGCCGAGATGCTGGCCTCGCTCGCGACGGTCGATTGGGTCGGCATCAATCACACCTCCAGCGCCGAGCCGATCCTGGATACGGTGCGACCGGACATCTATGTGAAGGGGTCCGATTACGAAAACCCCGAAGACGACGTAACCGGCAAGATCCGGAGCGAACGCGACGCCGTCGAGCGTCACGGCGGACGCATCGTGTTCACCCGGGACGTGACATTCAGCTCCTCGTCGCTGGTGAACCGGTATTTCGACATCTACGATCCGCCGCTCCGCGACTACCTGCAAAAGGTCCGTGAAGGTGGCGGCGCCGATCGCCTGCTGAAACTGATCGACAAGGTGCAGGACATGCACGTGGTGCTGGTCGGCGACACCATCATCGACGAATACCAGTACGTCACGGCGCTCGGAAAGGCATCGAAGGAAAACATCGTCGCCACGCTGTTCAAGAGCGGCGAGCAATTTGCCGGCGGCGTCATCGCCGCGGCGAACCATGTCGCGAGCTTCTGCAAGTCGGTGGAGGTCGTCACGACACTGGGTGGCAACGACTACCCTGAGGAGTTCATTCGGGCGCATGTCCGCCCAAACGTCACGCTGACGCCGATCCGCCTTCAGGGCCGTCCGACGACCCGCAAATCGCGCTACGTCGAGCTGGGATATCTGCACAAGCTCTTCGAAGTCTACACCATGGACGACACGCCCCTCGACGAGGCCGATCGGAAGGAAATCGACCGTATCACGACGGAGCGTGTGCGTAGCGCGGATGTGGTGATCGCCACTGATTTCGGTCACGGCATGATCGCGTCGAGCACGATCGACACCCTGATCGCCAACTCCAAGTTCCTGGCGGTCAATGCCCAGAGCAACAGCGGCAATCACGGCTACAACCTGATCACGAGGTATCCGCGGGCCGACTACATCTGCATCGACGCGCCGGAGGCGCGTCTGGCTGCAACCGACAAGTTCAGCGACATCGCGTCCGTGATCGAGGTCGGCCTGCACGGCAAGATCGACTGCGACAACATGATCATCACGCACGGCTCCTTCGGCTGTTACCCTTTCTCGTCGAAAACCGGCGTCACGCGCGTCCCCGCCTTCACCAAGACCGTCGTCGACACCGTCGGCGCGGGGGACGCCTTCCTGACGATCACCGCGCCGCTGGTCGCCGCCGGCGGCAATATCGAGGACGTCGCCTTCATCGGCAACGCGGCCGGCGCAATCAAGGTCGGGATCGTTGGCCACCGCAGCTCGGTCGAAAAGGTGCCGCTGGTCAAGTTCGTCACCGCGTTGCTGAAGTAGCGCGACGGCAGATACTGGAGAACGACAGTGATTGGTCGAAAATGGAATGTGATGGTCACCGGTGGTGCCGGCTATGTCGGTAGCGTGCTGGTTCCCCAGTTGCTCGCTGCGGGCCACAAGGTCACCGTGCTCGACCTGTTCATGTATGGCGAGGACGTGTTCGATGCCGTCCGCAGCAATCCCGATTTGCGCCTGATCAAGGGCGACATCCGTGATGAAGCCGCGATCAACGAGGCCCTGCGCGGCAACAACGCCGTGATTCACCTCGCCTGCATCTCCAACGACCCGTCGTTCGAGCTGGACCCGGGGCTCGGCAAGTCCATCAATTACGACTGCTTCCGGCCGATGGTGCGCGCCGCCAAGAAGGCGGGCATCAAGCGCTTCATCTACGCCTCCTCGTCCAGCGTCTACGGCATCAAGGACGAAGCCGAGGTGACGGAGGACCTGTCCTGCGAGCCGCTCACGGACTACTCGAAGTTCAAGGCGATGTGCGAGACCGACCTTGCCGACGAGGCCGCGTCCGGGTTCGTCACCTGCACGGTTCGTCCCGCCACCGTCTGCGGCTACGCACCGCGGCAACGGCTCGACGTCGTCGTCAACATCCTGACAAATCTCGCGGTCAACACCGGCCGCATCCGCGTGTTCGGCGGAACGCAGCGCCGGCCTAATTTGCACATCGAGGACATGTCAGCGGCCTATCTGTTCCTGCTCCAGCAGGATGACGCAAAGATCGACGGCAAGACCTACAATATCGGTTACGAAAACCACTCGCTGATGAAGATCGCCGACATCGTCAAGTCGGTGGTCGGCAGCAATGTCGACGTCGTCGTCGAGCCGACCGACGATCTCCGCTCCTACCACGTCTCGTCGGAGAAGATCCGCCGCGAGCTCGGCTTTGCGCCGACCCACACGATCGAGCAGGCCGTGTCCGGCCTCGTCAACGCCTTCAAGGGCGGCCGCCTGCCGAACTCGCTCAACGACCCCCGGTACTTCAACATCAAGATGATGCAGAACATCAGCCTGAAGTGAGCGGCGTGCGGATCGGCATCGATTTCGACAACACGATCATCTGCTACGACAAGGTCTTTGCCGCCGTCGCACGTGAGCGTGGGCTGGTGCCGGAAGGGTGGGAGGGGCTTAAGACCGACCTGCGGGATCATCTCCGGTCCCGCCCCGGCGGCGAGCTCGCCTGGCAAGGACTGCAAGGCTTCGTCTACGGCAAGAGAATTGGCGGCGCCGAAATCTATCCGGGAGTGCGGGAATTCCTGGCGGCGTGCAAGCAGGCCGGCTCGAAGGTCTGCATCGTCAGCCACAAGACCCGATTCGGTCATCAGGACCCCGACCGCACTGACCTGCGTGACGCCGCGCGCAGCTGGCTGCGGGGGGCGGGCCTAGTCGACGCTGCGGATGCGGCGCTGGCTATCGGCGATATCTATTTCGAGGACACACTGCCCGCCAAGATCGAGAGGCTCGTGAGCCTGAAGCTCGACGTCTTCATCGATGACCTCGCCGACGTCTTCGAGCAACCGCATTTTCCGAAGGCCATGCGATCGATCCTGTTCACGCAGTCGCAGCCGCCCCACCCCGAACAATGCAAGCCGATCGCGACATGGGCCGATATCCGCCGCGAGGTGTTTGCGGCATGAGCGAGACCGACATCAACGCGCCGGATGCGATGGCGATCGGCAGCCGCCTGGCCGGTGCGCGTGTTGCGTCCGCCCAGCCGGCACGATCCGGCGGCAACAACAGGGTGTTTCGGCTGGAGATGGCGGATGGACCGCCCCTCGCCCTCAAGCATTATCCGTCCGACGGACGCGATCGCCTGGGACAGGAGTATGATGCACTCTCGTTCCTGGCGCGCCACGGCATCCCGTCGACACCGCAGCCAGTCGCGAAGGACGCAGATGCATTCTGCGCGCTGTACCAATGGTTCGACGGCGAGGCCGCGGCGCTGCGTCCCCAGGGCGACGACGCCGATCAACTCGCGGATTTCCTCATAGAGCTACAGAAGCTGCGCAAAGTCGAAGGCGCGCAGATTTTGCGCAACGCCTCAGCCAGCATCTTTTCGCCGGAGGCGGCCATCGCCCAGTACGAACAGCGTCTGGACGCATTGAGGCGAGCCTCGGATAATCATTCCGACCTGCGTGCGTTCCTCGAAGGCAGCCTGGTTCCCAGCATTGACGTCGCGATTCGGCAGCTCCGCCGGCGCTACGCGGAACTGGGTCGGGATCCCGCAGCGGACCTTGCGCCCACCCATCGCGCGCTAAGTCCGTCCGATTTCGGACTGCACAACGCGTTGCGCGCCGAAGACGGGCGCTTGCGATTCATCGACTTCGAATATTTCGGCTGGGACGATCCGGTCAAGCTCGTGTCCGACACCGCCATTCACCCCGGCAGCGACCTGCCGGAAGCGAGCGCGAATCGCTTGATCGAACGGCTGTCGCGCGCCTTCGAGGCGAGCGATGACGCGTTTGCGATCCGACGTGACGTACTGTATCCTGTGTTCAAGGGAATCTGGTGCCTGATTGTCCTGAACGCCTATTTGCCGGACAGCCGCTCCCGGCGCGCAATGGCTGCGCAAGGTGGCGATGTTAGGATCCGCCTCGCCGGTCAGCTCGACAAAGCCCGCCGGCTTCACCAGACGATTCGCCCAACCGATTTACCGAAGTGACCCAGATCTCGCCCCACGCTGAAGCCGCCCTCACCTGCACGCTGGACGAGCGTAGCCTTTATCTGCGCCGACTGGTGCTCGGTTCTGTCCGCTCCGCGGGACGCGGACATGTCGGTCCGGCATTGTCGCTGATCGAGATGGTCCGCGTACTCTACGATGACGTGCTGCGGATCGATCCGAACAACCCGCGCGATCCGGCCCGCGACCGCGCGATCCTCAGCAAGGGACACGGGTGTCTGGCGCTCTATGCGCTGCTGGCCGATCGCGGCTTCTTTCCTTTGTCGGAGCTGGACGGTTTCTGCGGCCCCGACAGCATTTTGGGCGGACATCCCGAATACGGAATGGTGCCGGGGGTCGAGGCCTCGACGGGCGCGCTCGGACACGGCCTGTCGATCGGTGTCGGCCTCGCGCTCGCCGCGCGCATGCGCGAGCGCACCTACCGCACCTTCGTCCTGCTCGGAGACGGCGAGATCAACGAGGGATCAGTGTGGGAAGCCGCCATGGGCGCGGCCAAGCACGGGCTCGACAATCTGATCGCGCTGATCGACTACAACAAGCTGCAGAGTTACGGGCCCACCGATTACGTCCTGCCGCTGGAGCCGCTCGCGGACAAGTGGCGCAGCTTCGGCTTTGCCGTCCAGGAGCTCAACGGCCACGACGTCGGCGCCCTGCGCACAGTCCTGAAGCAGGTCCCAGCCGTTCCGGGAAAACCCACCGCGATCATTTGCCATACCGTCAAGGGCAAGGGTCTGCCGGCCGCGGAATCCAACGCCGATTGGCATCACAAGAACAAGCTCACCGACAGCGAGCTCGACGCCATCCGCGTCGCCGTCGGGGATTTTTGATCGGGTCCTCATGCGCAACACCGCGATGAACATGGTCCACAAGCTCGCCGCACGCGACGAGCGTGTGCTCTACATCGGCTCCGATCCCGGCGCAGGTACCTTGCGCGCGATGAGCAAGGAGTTTCCCAAGCGCCACCTGATCGAAGGCATTTCGGAAGCACACATCATCGGCATGTCCGCCGGCCTCGCGATGGAAGGCTTCGTGCCCTATGTCAACACCATCGCCACATTCCTCACCCGCCGCTGCTACGAGCAAGTCGCGGTCGATCTGTGCCTGCACAATCTGCCAGTGCGGCTGATCGCCAATGGCGGCGGGCTGGTTTACGCGCCGCTCGGCCCCACCCACCAGGCGATCGAGGACATCGCCATCATGCGGGCGCTGCCGAACATGACGGTGGTCTGCCCGTGCGATGCCGACGAGGCGGCGCGGCTGATGGAGCAAACGCTCGACTGGACCGGGCCGATCTACATCCGGCTCGGCAAAGGTGGCGACCCCGTGGTCTCGAAGGCCGAGCACGGCTTTGAGATCGGCAAGGCCATCCTGATGCGCCCGCCCGGCGACGTCGTCATGGTCACGACAGGCATCATGCTCCAGCGCGCACTCGCTGCGGCCGACCTGCTGGCAGCGCAAGGCATTCGCGCCGGCATCCTGCACATGCACACCGTCAAGCCGCTCGACACCGAGGCGCTGCTGCAAGCGATCCGGGGCACCAGGCTGGTAGCGACGCTGGAGGAGCACGTGCCCTCCGGCGGCCTCGGCAGCGCGGTCGCGGAGGCGCTGATCGACAAGCTCGGCTCTGGCCTGCCCGCGATGCTGCGGTTGTCGCTGCCGGACCGGTTCATGCACAATTACGGATCGCAGGACTCGCTGCTGAAGAAGCACGGACTTTCCGCCGACGCCGTTGCGACCTCGGTCGCGCGCGCGCTCCCCGCTTCGCACACCTCCTCTCCTCAACTTCATTCCACCTGACGGGCCCCATGCACGACGTTCGATATTCCTATCTGCTCGAGCAATTCTCCGACCCGGCACCGATCCTGGCCGAGATCGGCCGACTGGTGGCGACCGGTGACTTCACCCTGGGCAAGCCGGTCGCTGAATTCGAACGGCGCTTTTCCGAGCTGATCGGCGTGCGTCACGCCATCGGCGTCGGATCGGGCACCGATGCGCTCAAGTTGCCGCTCAAGGCGCTCGGCGTCGGCCATGGCGACGAGGTCATCACGGCCGCCAACACCTTCATCGCCACCGTCGGCGCCATCGCCGAGACCGGCGCGACGCCGGTGCTGGTCGACTGCGACGACTCCTTCTGCATGAACGTCGACTACGTCGAAGCCGCGATCACCGAAAAGACCAAGGCGATCATGCCGGTTCAGTTGACCGGCGAGGTCACCGACATGGGCAAGCTGATGGCGATCGCCCAGCGTCACAACATCCCCGTCGTCGAGGATTCCTGCCAGGGCATCCTGTCGGAGTTCGCGGGAAAACGGTCCGGCACACACGGTATCGCGGCCGGCTTCTCGCTGCATCCGCTCAAGAACCTCAACGTCTGGGGCGATGCCGGCGTCGCCGTCACCAATGACGACGGGATGAACGAGCGGCTTCGCCTGATCCGCAACCACGGCATGAAGAATCGCGACGAGATCGCGATTCTCGGCTGCAATTCGCGGCTCGATTCCCTCCAGGCGGTCGTCGGCAACTGGCTGATCGGCCAGACCAGCGAGATCACGCGCCGTCGGATCGAGAACGCGGCCTATTACGATGCGGGCCTTGCCGGTCTGCCCGGCCTGCGGATTCCGCCGCGCCGGCCCAACGTCAAGCACGTCTACCATCTCTACATGGTGTTCGCCGAGCGCCGCGACGAGCTCTACAAATACTGCCTGGACAACGGCATCGAAGCGAAGATCCACTATCCCATCCCGCTGTATCAGCAGGAAGGCCTCAAGCACCTCGGCTACGCGCCGGGCACCTTCCCGGTCACCGACCGCCACGCCCAGGAAGTCATCAGCTTCCCCGTCGACCAGCATCTGACGCGGGCGCAACAGGACCGCGTCATCGAGATCGTTCGGAAGTTCTGCCATGGACGCTGACACCGGCCGCCGGAGCATCGGTTACGTCAATCTTCCCGCGCAATTCGAGGAAGAGCGCGTTGAGATCATGCAGGCGGTCGAGGGCGTGTTCCGGCGCGGCGATTTCATCGGCGGCGCGGCCGTTGCGAAGCTCGAAGAGGAGCTCGCCACCTATCTCGGCTCGCCGCATGTGGTGGCGCTGAATTCCGGCACCGATGCGCTGATCCTGTCGTTGCGGGCGCTCAACATCGGCCCCGGGGACGAGGTGATCACCCCGCCGAATTCGTTCGTGGCGTCGACCGCCGCCATCATCGCAGTCGGCGCCACGCCAGTATTTGCGGACGTGCTGCCGGACCAGAATATCGATCCGGCCGCGGTCGAGGCCGCCGTCACTCCGCGGACCAAGGCAATCATGCCGGTGCACCTGACCGGGCGTATGGCCGACATGAACCCGCTGATGGCGATTGCGGCCAAGCACGCTCTCGCCGTGATCGAGGACAGCGCACAGGCCGTCGGCTCGACTTATGACGGGCGGATGAGCGGGACCATCGGAACGTTCGGCTGCTTCTCCGCCCACCCGCTGAAGAACCTCAATGCCGCGGGCGACGCCGGCTTCGTCGTCACCGCCGACGCCGAGCTTGCCGCGAGAATTCGCCGCCTGCGCAATCACGGTCTGATCAATCGCAGTGACGTTCAGGAATGGGGCATCGTGTCACGCCTCGACACGGTCCAGGCCGAGGTGCTCCGGATTCGCTTGCGTCACCTGCCCTCTGTCATCGAACGCCGGCGCCGCAACGCCGCGCAATACCGCGCCGAGCTCGCCGGCCTTCCCCTGTTCATTCCGGTTTGCCGCAACATCGAGTTCAACACCTTCCACACCTTCGTCGTGCAGACGGACCGTCGCGACGACCTCCAGAAATATCTTGCCGACAAGGGTATCGAGACCGCGATCCACTATCCGGTACCGATCCACCTCCAGGAAGCGGCGGCGCATCTTGGCCACGGTCGCGGCGCGTTCCCGGTCACCGAGCGGCAGGCGGATCAGATCCTCACGCTTCCCATCAACCAGTTCCTCTCGACCTCGGACATCAGCTATATTTGCGCGACGGCCCGGGAGTATTTTGCATGACGGACACGGCTTTCCTCGAGGCCGATGAGCAGGCATTGGCGCAACGCTTCATCGACGATGGCTTCGTCACCACGCCGGCCGACGATCGCGCCGGGCTCGATCGGATCCAACGGCGCGCCGCCGAGCTCGCGGCGGATTATCTGAAGCTGCCACACGGCAACGACCCCTACGCGATGCTCGACACCATCCACACGCGGGTGAGCGTAGATGACCTCAACGGCCTGCGGCTGCACGTATTTAACGGTCTCAACGCCGAGCCCTGGTTCCGGCCGACCTATTTCCGTCTGGCGCGCTCGACGATCGAGACCATCGTCGGCAACGAGCTCTGCATGCAGCGCCGCGTCAATCTCAGCATCCAGCTACCGGGAGACGATTCGTCGCTGCTCGCCACCCATTCCGACGTCTGGTCGGGCGACTCGCCGTTCGAGGTCGTGGTGTGGGTACCGCTGGTCGACGTCCACCGCACCAAATCGATGTATCTGCTGCCGCCATCCCTGAACGGCAACATGCAGGACCGGATGGCCAGCCTGCGCAGCGCCGAGGAACTCTACCAGACCATCAAGCCGCACGCGACTTTCATCGAGATTCCCTACGGTCACGTGATGCTGTTCAACCAGACCCTGATGCACGGCAATCGCATCAACGAGGAAGCCGGCTCGCGCTGGAGCATGAACTGCCGTTTCAAGAGCATCATGTCGCCCTACGCGGACAAGCGATTCGGCGAATTCTTCGAACCGATCCTGTTGCGCCCGGCGACACGTGTCGGCATGCAATACAAGCTCCCGGGAGGCTTCCATGGCTGAGCGAGCCGGCCATCGCGGCTATATCGGCGCCCGGCCATTGAACGGCAGCCGTACCCCGCAGCACGTCCAGAACATCGTGATCCGCGACTATGCGCGACGGAAGAATCTGCATTATCTGCTCAGCGCCGCCGAGCACACCATGCCCGGCAGCTACATGGTGCTTGAGGACATCCTGGACGAGCTGCCGCGGTTGCGCGGCCTGATTCTCTACAGCATCTTCATGCTGCCGCCCGACGAGGCACGGCGGCGGGAGATCTATGACCGGGTGCTGAGCGAGGGCTGCGATCTGCACGCGGCCGTCGAGGAGATCACGCTGTCCTCGCGCGACAACATCCAGGCCGTCGAGGACATCCTGCTCGTCAACAAATTCGCGACCATCCTGTGACGATGCTGCGGACCGGTTGAGGACAATGGCCGAGATCAACCTGCTCCAGCCGATGCACGCATCGACCAAGCGGAACTACGTTCAACGGGTCGTCGAGCACGACAAGGCGGAATCCGCCACTGTCGCGCGGCAATGGGGACACGACTATTGGGACGGCGACCGCCGTTATGGCTACGGCGGCTACCGCTACGACGGACGCTGGCGCCCGCTCGCCCAGACCCTGATCGACCGCTATGGCATCAAGCCCGGGATGAGCGTGCTCGATGTCGGCTGCGGCAAGGGCTATCTGCTCTACGAATTCACCCAGCTGGTCCCCGACCTCACCATTGCCGGCATCGACATCTCCGACTATGGCATCGCCAACGCCAAGGAGGAGGTGCGGCCGCAATTGAAGGTCGGCAGCGCCGTCGAGCTCCCCTACTCCGACCACAGCTTCGATCTCGTGGTGTCGCTCGGCGTGCTCCACAATCTTCCGCTCGAGGACGTCTTCCGAGCAGTGTCGGAGATCGAGCGCGTGGGGCGCGGCGCCTCGAAATATCTGATGGTGGAATCGTTCCGCAACGAGCGCGAGAAGGCGAACCTGCTCTACTGGCAGCTCACCTGCCTGAGTTTCCATGGTCCGGAGACGTGGGCCTGGATCTACGACAAATGCGGCTACCGGGGCGACCATGGGTTCATCTTCTTCGAATGAAGCAACGGGCCTGCGCCGGCCGGCCTCGTTGCGGGCGCAAAATCCCGAAGTGTATTATTCGGACGACGCCATCGTCACGGCGGACGACGCCACGATCGCGGAGCTGAAGCGCATCGCCGCAGGCAATCCGCGTCTGCGCAGCCGGCTGTGCACGCATCCCGATCCTTCGTCCGGCCTGCACGAGATGCTGATCGTGCATCACCGCGAGGCCTATGTGCGGCCTCACAAGCATTTTGGCAAACCTGAATCGTTTCACCTGATCGATGGCACTGCGCAGGTCGTGATCTTCGAGGACGACGGCCGCATTCGCGACGTGCTCGAGATGGCGCCGTACGGCCGGGGCGTGCTTTGCTATTACCGGATGCCCGAGCAGGTTTTTCACTCGATCCTGATCACCTCGGAGTGGCTGGTGTTTCACGAAACCACCGCCGGTCCGTTCGATCCCTCCCGCACGGCATTTCCCGACTGGGCACCGGATGGCGGCGATGCCGCGGAAGTGCAGGTCTATGTCACTAGGACCGGTGCGCTCGCCGCGGAGCATCTGGCCCATCGCCATGCTTCACGAGCCAATCCAGCAGAGGTTCCTATTCGATGACTGATCATTGCCGCCTCTGCCACTCGACCCATTTGCGCCCGGTCATCGACCTCGGACAGATGCCGATTGCGCATCGGCTTCGGCACAGCCGCGACGAACAGGAGGAGCGGTATCCGTTCGAGGTGCTGGCTTGTGGCGAATGCGGCCTGCCCCAGATCGTCAAGCCAATCGATCCCGACATTCTGTACCGGCAGTTCAACTACAATTTCAGCAGCTGGAAGCCGGAGCCGCACCAGGTCGACGAACTCGATACCATCGCCAAATTCTCGGCCCACCAATCCGTGTTCGAGATCGGATGCAATGACGGCCTGTTCATGGACAGGCTTCGCGAACGCGGTGCGAAGATTTTGGTGGGCGTCGAGCCCAACCCGGTGTCGGGCAAGATCGCCCGCGAGCGCAGCATCAAGGTCTATGCCGACATGATCAGCCCGGCGCTGTGTCACGACGCGGTCGCGGAGGCCGGCAAGTTCGACCTCGTCGTCTCACGACAGGTGCTCGAACACATCGTCGATTTCGAGAATTTTTTTGACTGCGTGAAAATCGCGCTGCGCGACGACGGTCTGCTGTTCATCGACGTGCCTGATTTCGCGCCCGGCTCGACCGCGGGCGACCTCTCGGTCCTGTGGGAGGAGCACGTCAGCTACTTCACCGAGCCGACGCTGCTCGCGCTGCTGGCGCGCCACGGCTTCGAAGCGGTCTCGGTGAAGAAGTACAATTTCAGCGGCGGCAGCCTCGCGATCGCAGCGCGACGTACGACGCGCGACGTTACGGCCCCGCCCGCGCCGTCTGGCGTCGGCGAGAGGTTCGGCCAGCGCGCAAGGGAGTACGGCGCGCGTCTTCGCCCGATCCTCGCCAAGGCCCGCGCCAACGGCGCCGAGATCGCCATCTACGGCGCGGGCTGCCGCGCCTGCACCTTCACCAATGCCCATGAACTCGCGGATCTCGTCGACCTCTCGGTCGACGACCAGAAGGAGCGCCAGGGCTTGTTCCTGCCCGGCACCGGGATTCCGATCCGCCCGCCGGAGGACCTCGCCGGCAAGTCGGAACCGCTCGTCTGTCTTCTGGCCGTGAACCAGGAGAATGAAGACAAGGTCGGCAGCCGGCTGCGCGAAAACGTGAAGCGTCCGCTCCACATCGTTTCGATCTTCGCGCCATCGGACATCTGGAGCGAGCTCGATCGCCTCGAGGCCGCCGCAGGGTCGCGGCATGGCTGAGGACAAGCTCTTCAACTATTACGAACGTCAGGACGTCCTGCCGACGTTCGGCAATTTCAAATCCGCCGCCGAACTCGAAGCCTATGCCGGCCTGCGGCGTGAGTTGTTTTCCGACAAGCTGGTGCTGCCGCCGCGGTTGTTCCGCGACGCAGACGTGCTCGAATTCGGCCCCGATTCCGGCGAGAACGCGCTGGTGTTTGCCGGCTGGGGCGCAAACATGACGCTCGCCGAGCCGAACCGGCATGCGCACGCGAAAATCCAGGCTTATTTCGCGCATTTCAACCAGGCCCAACGTCTCCGCGAACTCCTATCGTTCGACGTCGAAGGATTTCACAGCGATCGCCGTTTCGACATCATCGATGCCGAGGGATTCATCTACACAGTGCAGCCGACCGAAAATTGGCTCGGCATCTTTCACCAGCTGCTCAATCCGGACGGTTACGCCGTCGTTTCCTACTACGAGCGCTACGGCGGCTTCTTCGAGCTCGCGCTCAAGGCGATTCATGCGGCCGGCAAGGCACTGACGGGCCGTCCCGGACTCGAAACGGCGAAGCTGCTGTTCGATGCAAAATGGAGCAGCATTCCGCACACGCGCAGCTTCGAATCCTGGCTGATGGACGTGCTCGAAAATCCGTTCGTCCGGCACCGCTACTTCCTCGACGCGGGCGCCTTGTGCACGGCGGCGCACGAGCAGGGATTCGATATCCATTCGGCTTGGCCCGCCTATCGCGACAGCCTGGATGTCTACTGGCACAAGAAGGTCCTGCCCGATGACGAGAAGCTGCGGCGCGCGACGCGCCACCTCGGCCGCAGTCGTCTGAGCTTTCTCGGCGGCCGGAAGCTCTATCTGGCCGGCAAAACCGAAGCGGTCGACGCGATCTCGGCTTCGATCGAGACATTGGTTGCCGATGTCGATGCGATGATCGACGATCCCTTCGGCGACAGCCTGCCCCGTGCGATCGCGAGCCTCGCGTCACTGCGCGAGACGATTCCGGCGACAGATGTTCTCGCCGACGATGCGTCCGACATCGACGCCATCATTGCGACCCTCGACAGTTTCCACCGTATCTTTGGCGCGATCGGGCGACGGGATGCGTCCACAGTCATAGCCCTCACCCAATCCGACCAGGCGTTCATCAACACCTGGGGACAGCCGGCGCATTTCCTCGTTCTCCGGAAACGCTTCGAGGGGTCCTAGCAAGTGAGGCCAGGCATTGGCATCGTCGGAACGGGCATGGTCGGTCAGATGTGCCACCTCGCCAATTTCGCCGCCAACCCCACCTGCCGCGTTGTCGCGATTGCGGATCTGCGGCCTGATCTCGCCGCCGCAGCGGCGCAGAAATTCGACATCGCCCGGGTTTACGGTACGCACCGGGAATTGCTGGCGGATAGCGAGGTGTCGGCCGTCGTCGTCGTGACGAAGCGTCGCGCCACCGGCCCGATCGTGCTGGATGCATTGAACAGCGGTCGCCATGTGCTCTCGGAAAAGCCGATGGCCTACACCACGGCTCAGGCCGTTTCACTGACCGAGGCGGCGCGGCGGCACAACCTCGTCTACAGCATCGGCTACATGAAGCGTCATGATGCCGGGGTGGCGCGCGCGATTGCCGAGTTGGCGCGCCTGCGAGCGGATCAATCGCTTGGACGGATTGTTGGCGCGCGAGGCTGGTGCTTCGGTGGCAGCACGGGCCGGTCGCAGGACAATTTCGTCATGACCGGCGAAGTGCGGCCGGACGGGCTCGAGCTCTGGCAGGACGGCCCCGACTGGATGCCGGGCGCGATGCGACCCGGCTACGACAATTTTCTGAACGTGTTCAGCCATATCATCAATCTCGCGCGCTACGTGCTCGGATCGTCACCGACAGTTGCGGAAAGCACCGTCGAGACCTCGGGCGCGGCGACCGTGACACTCGACTTCGACGGCGTCGCCTGCGCGCTGCAACTCGCGAATGAATCCGAAGGCGTCTGGCGCGAGGGGCTGAGCATCGAATTCGAGCGGGGCACGCTGACCATCGAATTGCCCCCGCCTTTTGCCGAGCAGGAGGCGGAGGTCATCCTCGATCAGCAAGGACAACGCACGCAATTGCCGCGCGACACGAGCTGGGCGTTTCGGCGTCAGGCCGATGCATTCGTCGCCGATATCGTGGAACAGAGGACGCCGTTGGCGTCCGGCGAGGATTCCGTGGCCGACATCGCCCTTGCGGAGGCGATCTGGAAAGCGCGGGTCGGTCGCTAGGTTTCACGCCGTCCGGCGGCAATATCCGGGCGATGGCTGATCGCCCACGTTCCAGCTAAGTGTTTGATTTCGCTGGCAGGAGTGGCAGGGCTCGAACCTGCGACCCCCGGTTTTGGAGACCGGTGCTCTACCAATTGAGCTACACTCCTACGGACCCTGCGTTGCCGCCCGGATCAGGCCGCTTTGAAGCACAGGGGGCGGCCGGATTGCAAGGCCGGATTGCAAGGGTGAAGCGCGCTGGCTTCGCTTGTTTGTGCCGCGCCTTCTGGGCCACAGTCCGCTCCGAACAATAATAAGCACCGGGAGTGCCCATGACTGCCCAAGCCTTTGCGACTGCCCAAGCGTCCGCGACAGCCCCTCGCCCCTCGACCCCGCCGAAGACCCCGCCTCTGCCGGAATCCCGCCCCGAGACGCTCGGGCTGTCGCGCCCGCGCCTCCAGGCCATGTCGGACGCCTTCAAGCGCGAGATCGACAAGGGAACCGTGCCCGGCGTCACCGTGCTGGTGGCACGGCACGGTCAGGTCGGCTGGTTCGAGGCGCTCGGCAGACAGAGCCCGACAGGCGCAGCGCCGATGGCGCATGATTCGATCTTCCGTATCTTCTCGATGACCAAGCCGATCGTGTCGGTCGGCATCATGACGCTGGTCGAGGACGGCCACCTGCTCCTTGCCGACCCCGTCGCGAAATTCATCCCGGAGTTCGCCAACCAAAAGGTCGGCGTGGTCAGCGGCGGCAAGCTGGAACTGGTTCCGCCAAAGCGCCCGATGACGGTGCAGGACCTGCTCCGCCACACCTCTGGCCTGACCTACGAGCACCAGGGCGACGGCCCCGTGCACAAAATCTACCAGGACTCGCGGGTGCGCAGCCGCAAGATCACCAATGCCGAGCACGCCGCCTTGGTGGCGAGCTTCCCCCTGGTCTGCCATCCCGGCGACGAGTTCAACTACAGCCGCTCCAC
Organism: Bradyrhizobium sp. 76; assembly: GCF_023073025.1. NCBI lineage: Bacteria > Pseudomonadati > Pseudomonadota > Alphaproteobacteria > Hyphomicrobiales > Nitrobacteraceae > Bradyrhizobium > Bradyrhizobium sp. 76. The sequence continues at coordinate 40,680 of NZ_JADPIS010000015.1, read as the reverse complement.
CGACATCCTCGGTCGCATCATCGAGGTTGTCAGCGGCAAGTCGCTCGGCGCGTACCTCGCTGAGCGCATTCTTACGCCCTTGCAGATGGCCGAGACCGGCTTTGCGACAGCGGAGGCCAATGCCGGCCGGCTCGCCGAGCCGTTCGCAGCCGATCCCTGGACCGGCGACAAGGTCGCGCTGTTCAACATGCTCGAGCAGCCAATCATGGAGTCCGGCGGCGGCGGCCTCGTCTCGACCACCATGGACTATGCCCGCTTCGCGCTGATGCTGCGCAATGGCGGCACGCTCGACGGCAACAGGATCATCGGCCGCAAGACGCTGGAGCTGATGGCCTCCGATCATCTCGGACCTCACGTCGTGACCAACGGCACTCTGCTGTCACCCGGCCATGGTTTCGGCCTCGGCTTCGCGGTGCGCCGCGATGCCGGCATCGCGCCCTTCCCCGGCAGCGTCGGCCAGTTTTTCTGGAGCGGCATTGCGGGGACGTTCTTCTGGATCGATCCGAAGGAGGATCTGTTCGTCGTGTTCATGAGCCAGGGCCCGGGACAGCGCGATTTTACGCGAACGCTGGTGCGGGATCTGGTGTACGCGGCGGTGGATTGAGACGGCGCCGCTATGCGCGGCGCTGCATCCACATTTTCGCTGTCATGCCCCGGCTTGACCGGGGCATCCAGTACGCCGCGGCGGATCTCGTGGGAGCGAGCTCTGCAACGAAGGCCGCGGAGTACTGGATCGCCCGCCTTCGCGGGCGATGACAGCTACTGGGGCCTCAGCTGATCGTCGCGCCGCCGTCGATCACCATGGTCTGGCCGGTCATGAAGTCGCCGGCCCGCGAGCCCAGGAACACCGCGGCGCCCGCGATCTCGTCGGGGACGCCGATGCGCAGCAGCGGCGAGCGCGCGGTCGAGGCTTTCAAATTCTCCGGATTGTCCCACAACGCTTTCGCGAAATCGGTCTTGATCAGGCCCGGCGCGATGCAGTTCACGCGGATGTTGTGCGGGCCATATTCGCAGGCCAAATTGCGCGCGAGCTGCATGTCTGCGGCTTTCGAGATCGCGTAGGCGCCGAGGATGGTCGAGCCTTTCAGGCCGCCGATCGAGGAGACGATGATGATCGAGCCGTCCTTGCGCTCGATCATCTGCGGCACCACCATCGAGATCAGCCAGTTGTTGGCGACGATGTTGTTGTCCAGGATCTTCCTGAACTGATCGTCGGAGATGCCGGCGAGCGGGCCGTAATACGGGTTCGACGCGGCGTTGCAGACCAGCACGTCGATCTTGCCGAAGGCGCGGTTGCTCTCGTCGATGAGGTTTTGCAGGTTTTCCTTCGAGGAGATGTTGGCGGCGATCGCAACCGCCGTGCCCTTGCCGAACTTGTCGTTGATGCCCTTCGCGACCTGGTCGCAAACGTCGGCCTTGCGCGAGGAGATCACCACCTTGGCGCCGTGCTCGGCCATGCGCTCGGCGATCGCAAGCCCGATGCCGCGCGTCGAGCCGGTGATGACGGCGACTTTCCCCTTCATGTCGAACAAGGTCATGTGTCTCTCCCAGAGTACGTTTTGATTGCTTGAAGCTTACGCCGCATCCGCGCGACCGGGCAATTGCTCAGGCGAGCTTCTTGACTTCCGGTCCCGCGGGTTGATGCATCGCCGCATGCGCGTCGTCCGCGATCCACGGCTGCTGGTTCACCATCGGCAGCCGCCAGACGCTGCGCTCGGGGCTTGCGAAATAGTCGAGCCGCGTCACCGAGCAATTGTCGATATCGAACGCGAGCCCCCGCTCCGGCTGATTGTCGAGCGCCAAGCCCAGCGCCGCCTTGATGGTGCCACCATGTGCAACCGCGATCACGTCCTGCCCGGCGGCCTCATTGTTGATCCGCTCGATGGTGCGGCGGGCACGGTTGTAGAGATCCATGAAGCTTTCGCCGCCGGGCGCAGGCTCGTTGATATCGGCAAACCAGCTCGAGCCGACGGGACGGCTGGCGATGAACTCGGCGCGGTTCATGCCCTGCCAGCGGCCGAGATTTTGTTCGGCGAGGTCCGCTTCCCATTTCATCGATGCAGGCCTCGGGAAGCCCGCTGCCCAGATCGCTTCGGCAGTCTGATGCGTGCGCATCAGATTGCTCGAATACCAGACCGCCTTGCGTGGCAGCACCTTGGCAACAGCATTGAAGACGTAGGTATCGCTGGTGTCGCAGGCGAGATCGGACTGACCGTAGATGTTGCCGCCGTCATTGCGCACGGGCGCGTGACGGACCCACCACCAGCGTGTCGTGACCACTTTGGGCTTGTCTGCACCTGCCATCGAAACCCTTCCATCCCGTTTGATGTCGCTGTACGTCAGTAGTGAACGTGTCTCAAGACACTTTACCGTTTGAAATCTTGTTTGAAATTCCGTCGCGCGGCAAGCGTCGCGTGCCAACCAAAGGGAGAAACCGCATGGGCCGTCTGCAAGGCAAATCCGTCATCATCACCGGTGCCGGCAGCGGCATCGGCCGCGCGGCTGCGCTGCTGTTCACCAGGGAAGGCGCCAGGCTGATCGCGGTCGATCGCAGCGAGGCGGTGAAGGAGACGGTCGACGAGGTAAAGAAGGCCGGCGGTGTCGCGGAAGCGATGGTGGCGGATGCCGGCTCCGAAAAGGACGTCATTGCCGTGATCGACAAGGCGGTGAAGATGCACGGCCGGCTCGACGTGATCTGGGCCAATGCCGGCGTCTCCGGCGGACTCGTCCCGCTCGGCGAGCAGACCGTCGAGCAATGGCAGGAGGTTTTGCGCATCAATCTGATCGGGCCGTTTCTCGCGGTGAAGCATGCGATGCCGCACATGGTGAAGCAGCAGTCCGGTGCGATCGTGCTGACCGCATCCGTCGCGGGCCTCAAGGCCGGCGCCAGCGGTCACCCCTATGCCGCGAGCAAGGCCGGCGTCATCTCCCTGGTGCAGACCACGGCGTATTCGCTCACCGGCACCGGTGTGCGCATCAACGCAGTGTGCCCGGGCCTGATCGAGACCGGCATGACCAAACCGATCTTCGACCGCGCCAAGGAGCGCGGCACCGCCGACAAGATCGGCCAGCTCAATCCGCTCAAGCGCCCCGGCCAGCCGCACGAGCTCGCCGCGATGGGACTGTTTCTGGCCAGCGACGAGGCGTCGTATGTCAATGGCCAGGCCTTCCCGGTGGACGGTGGCCTCACGGCGTCGATGCCGTATACGGGGAAACCGGTTTAGCGCAACTGCTTCAGCACCGTCGTTGCGAGCGCAGCGAAGCAATCCAGAATCTTTCCGCGGCGGCAGACTGGATTGCTTCGCTGCGCTCGCAATGACGGAGTCTTTGGATGGCAGCGTCACGCTTCCATTCACATTCTCGATCGCAGATGCACCTTCGCATCCTCGCGGCTTGTTCGCCCGAGCTTTGCTTTGGTCGTCTCACCCAGACGGCATACGCCGCTTCCGAATTTCGGAAAAGTTTCGCCGCCGCGCGATGGGCCACGGCTCGCGTGTTTTGCTCGACGGCAACGCAAGGCGTTGCAGGCTCGGATTTGTGCTGGTTTGCCCTACCACCCGCAACATTGGTATGGTTCGTGCAAGCACTTCAGCTTCCATTCCCCTGACAAGAACGTGAAAATGCCAAGCTCAAGACCCGACCGTATTCGCAAGCTGCTCGCCGACCTCGTCGGCTTCGACACGATCAGCGATCGCTCCAACCTGCCCCTGATCGCGCATATCGAGAGCTATCTCGCCACGCTCGACGTCAAGGGTGAGCGCATCGTCGACGAGACCGGACAGAAAGCCTCGCTATGGGTCACCATTGGACCCGAGGACTGCCCGGGCCTGGTGCTGTCGGGTCATACCGACGTGGTGCCCGTGGTCGGCCAGGACTGGAGCCACGATCCGTTCAAGCTGATCGAGCGCGACGGCAGGCTCTATGGCCGCGGCACCACCGACATGAAGGGATTCGTCGCGGTGTGCCTCGCCATGGTGCCAGAGATGCTGGAAGCGAAGCTCGCGACACCGATCCATCTGGCGATCTCCTATGACGAGGAGATCGGCTGCGTCGGCGTGCGGCCGATGCTGCGCGAGGTCGCGAAGAAACGGATCAAGCCACTCGGCGCCTTCATCGGCGAGCCGACCGAGATGAAGGTCATCATCGGCCACAAGGGCAAGCACGGCGTGCGCGCGACGTTCAAGGGGCTCGCCCGCCACTCCTCGATCGCGCCCGAGGGTGTCAACGCCATCGAATACGCCGCCGAGCTGATCGTCGAAATCCGTCGCCGCGCCGTGGCGCTCGCAGCCGTGCGAGCGGCCGACAGCCTCTACGACGTTCCGCACTCGACGCTGCTCACCAGCATCGTCCATGGCGGCGCCGCGCTGAACATCGTCCCTGATACTTGTACGGTGGATTTCGAATGCCGCGGCATCGGCACTACGGAGTCGCGCGAGGTGACGGATGCGATCGTCGCCTGGGCCAAGGCGAAGATCGAGCCAGCGATGAAGAAGCAGCATCCGGACTGCGGCATCGATTTCGAAGAGATCCTCGACTACCCTGCGCTCGACACGGCGGCCGATGCGACAATCGTCACGCTGGCCAAGAGCCTCGCGGGGCGCAACGACCACGCCAAGGTCGCGTTCGGCACCGAGGCAAGCCTGTTCGCCAGCATGGCCGATATCCCGTCCGTCGTGATTGGCCCCGGCTCGATCGCGCAGGCGCACACGCCGGACGAGTTCGTGGAAATGGCGGAGCTGGAGAAATGCGCCGGCTTCGTGGAGAAGCTGATCGCGCATTGCGTGAAGGGGTAAGGCTTCTCCTCGTCATTGCGAGCGAAGCGAAGCAATCCAGAATGGTTCCGCGGGGGCAGTCTGGATTGCTTCGTCGCAAGAGCTCCTCGCAATGACGGGAGTATGTGGGGCACCGCGTATCCCACGTGAGCGGTGCGCCTCATCGCTCCTGCAAGGCCAGCCGCACACCGACGGCGCAGTAGATCGTCCCGGCCACCTTGCCCTGCCATTTCACGACGGCCGGATGGCGGCGTAGCAAATTGCCGAGGCGGCCGGCGCCGACGGCGAACACCACCGTACTGAGGAGGCCGAGCAACACGAACACAGCGCCGAAGAGCGCGAGCTGTAGCGTCGTCGAGCCGTGTTCTGGACGGACGAACTGCGGCAGGAACGCGAGGAAGAACAGCGCGGTCTTGGGATTGAGCACTTCGGTCAGCACGGCCTGCCGGAAGGCCCGCGCTGCGCTGATCGCGGGCGCACCGCCATTCACCTCGATCGGCGCCTTGTCGAGCATGGCGCGAACGCCGAGATAGATCAGGAAGCCTGCGCCCGCGTATTTGACGACGCTGAACAACAGCGCCGACGTTGCAATGATCGCAGAGAGGCCGACGATTGCCATGGTGGTGTGGACCACGTCGCCAGCCGCAATTCCCGCGCCCGTCGCGATGCCGACCCTGGTTCCCGAGCTCGCGGCGCGCGCCATGGTGAGGAGCGTCGCCGGACCGGGAATGAAGACGAAGCCGAGGACGATGAGGATGTAGGTGATGAGCGTCGTGTGGTCGATCATGCGGGTATCTCTCTCGTCATTCTGTCCCGTGTCCGGGACACGAGAGGAACGCAAGCAAAGGCGCGGCCGCCGGCAGCGCCTTCGGAGTCCTTAAACCGCGCCGGCCTTCTGCGCATACTCCCAAGACGCTTTCGACAGCGGTACGGTGCGCTTGGCTGACTCCAGCGCCTTGGCATTCGCCGCGGTGCCATCGCGGACGCGGCCGGCGATGCCTTGCGTGATGCCGGCGAGGCGGAACAGGTTGTAAGCAAAATACCAGTTGAGGTCAGGCACCGTCATCTTGGTCACGTTGCAATAGATCTGCGCGGCTTCCTCCACGCTCGGGATGTTGAGCGCCTTGAGGTCGGCACCGTCCAGGCCAGGCATCACCCACTGCATCAGCAGATAGGTGAAGTCGGCCATGGGATCGCCGAGCGTCGACAATTCCCAATCGAGCACGGCCTGCACGCGCGGTTCCGTCGCATGGAAAATCATGTTGTCGAGGCGATAGTCGCCGTGGACGATCGAGACGCGCGCCTGCTCCGGCACGGTCTTCGGCAGCCATTCGGCGACCTTCTCGAACTCCGGAATGGTCTGGGTCTCGGACGCGCGGTACTGCTTGGTCCAGCGGTCGATCTGGCGCGCGAAATAATTGCCTGGCTTGCCGAAGTCGCCAAGACCGATCGCGACGGGATCGAACATATGGAGCTTGGCCAGGGTCTCGATCTTGCTGGTGAAGATCTTTCGACGGTCTTCCGGCGTCTGGCTCGGCAGCGTCGGATCCCAGAACACCCGGCCGTCTTCCATCGACATGATGTAAAACGCCGAACCGATGATGCTGTCGTCCTGGCACAGCGCGTAGGCCTTCGCGACTGGAAAGCCCTGCTTTCCCAGCGCCGCGATCACCCGATATTCGCGATCGACCGCATGCGCCGACGGCAGCAATTTGCCGAACGGTTTTCTGCGCATCACATAGGAGCGGTTCGGCGTGTCCAGCCGATAGGTCGGGTTGGACTGGCCACCCTTGAACTGGAGGACGACCAGCGGTCCCTCATAGCCTTCGACGTTGTCGCGCATCCAGGCTTCGAGCCGCATCTCGTCGATACGATGACGCTCCTCGACGGGCTTGGTGCCCGAGAATTCTTCGTCTTTCCTGACGCCGTCAGCCACGATGACGCTCCCTCTTCAGTCCGAACATGATCCTAATCGGTAACTCCCAGCGCACTTGCGTCAAGCGGTCATCCGATCACGGATCATGCCCTGTCGTTTCTTCAAATCGGGAGCGCCAGCATGCTCTCCCGCTTAATGACTGGAAGAGTTTGCATACTTCCGAACCTCGAGCCTGGCAATGGCGCGATTGTGCACCTCGTCCGGGCCGTCGGCGAGACGGAGCGTGCGGATGTGGGCGTAGTCCTTGGCAAGGCCGGCTTCGTCCGAGACGCCTGCACCGCCGAAGGCCTGGATCGCCTCGTCGATGATCTTCAGCGCCATGTTGGGGGCTGCGACCTTGATCATGGCGATCTCGGCCTGCGCGGTCTTGTTGCCGACCTTGTCCATCATGTCGGCGGCCTTGAGGCACAACAGCCGCGTCATCTCGATATTGGTGCGGGCCTCGCCGATGCGCTGCTCCCACACCGAATGCTCGACGATGCGCTTGCCGAAGGCAGTGCGCGAGGTAAGCCGCTTCACCATTTTCTCCAGCGCCTCCTCGGCCTTGCCGATGGTGCGCATGCAGTGATGGATACGGCCGGGACCGAGACGGCCCTGCGCGATCTCGAAGCCGCGGCCTTCGCCGAGCAGGATGTTTTCCTTCGGCACCCGCACATTCTCGAGCAGCACCTGGGCGTGGCCATGCGGCGCATCGTCGAAGCCGAACACCGGCAGCATCTTCTCGACCTTGATGCCGGGGGTGTCGAGCGGAACCAGGATCTGCGACTGCTGCTGGTGCTTGGCCGCCTTGAAATCGGTCTTGCCCATCAGGATCGCGATCTTGCAGCGGGGATCGCCGACGCCGGACGACCACCATTTGCGGCCGTTGATGACGTAGTGATCGCCGTCCTTCACGATGCTGGTCTCGATGTTGGTGGCATCGGACGAGGCCACCGCCGGCTCCGTCATCAGGAAGGCGGAGCGGATCTCGCCGTCCATCAGCGGACGCAACCATTTGCGCTTCTGCTCCTTGGAGCCGTAGCGCATGAACACTTCCATGTTGCCGGTGTCGGGCGCGGAACAGTTGAAGACTTCCGAAGCCCAGGAAATGTGGCCCATCTGCTCGGAGAGCAGCGCGTATTCGAGATTGGTCAGTCCCGCGCCGCGGAATTCGTCATCCTCATGCTCGTTGGGCGGCATGAACATGTTCCAGAGGCCTTCGGCCTTCGCCTTCTTCTTGAGATCCTCGAGCACCGGGATCACCTTCCAGCGTTCGCCCGTGCGATCCTGCTCATCATAGACCGGCACGGCCGGTCGCACGTGCTTGGCCATGAAGGACTGCACGCGGTCGAGCCATTCCTTCTGCTTCGGCGACAGATCGAAATCCATGGGACGCTCCTCGTCTTTGCCAACTCGTTTTGGCGAATTTGTTTTGGCGAACTTGTTTTGCGCCGGACTGTCCACCCGCATTGTGCGACCCGCAAGTGCGAATGCGCGGCTTGCGGACGCTCCGGAACCCATTCGCACTTTTGCGAACGACTCCTGATTGCGGATTGACTTTCCCGGCCTTCAAACGATAGTTTCATACAACTGTTTGAATTGCAACTCCCTCCCCGAGGGGCTCCCATGGCCAGCGATCATACCCGGACTGCCATTCTCGCCGCCGCCGAACGGCTCTACGCCGATCGGGGGTTCGGCGACGTTACGCTGCGCGACATCGTCGCGGAGGCCAATGTCAACCTCGCGGCGGTGAACTATCATTTCGGCTCGAAGGACGAGTTGATCGCGGAGCTGTTCGTGACACGCTCGATCGCCACCAACCGCGAGCGCTTGCGCGAATTGAAGGCGGCGGAAGAACAAGGCGACGGCCGCGCGCCGATCGAGGTGATCCTGCATGCGCTGGTCGGTCCGACGCTGCGCGGCTGCCTCGGTCCCGAGAACCAACGCTCGAGCGCGGCGCGCTTCATGATCCGCGCCTCGATCGAATCCGTGCCGCCGATCCGCCGCATCAAGAACCGCGAGATCGACCATTTGCGGAAATTCGCCGGCGCGATGCGAAGGTCCCTGCCCGATCGCAGCGACGTTGATATCTACTGGGGCCTGAATTTCGCGCTCGCCATGGCGCACCACACCATCCGCGAGAGCGAGCGGCTGACGAAATTATCGGAAGGCAAATGCGATCTCGACGACGTCGAGGACGTGGTCGCGCGCGTCGTCAGCGTGGCGACGATGGCGCTGACGGCGGGACGGACAGAGGCGAAGGCGCCGCCAAAGGTAGCGGCGCGCTAACCTCACATCATCGCGATGCAGTCGATCTCGACGTCGAAGGGGCCGAACCATTCCGGCGTGCAGACGAAGATCCGCGCCGGCGGATCGTGCGGGAAATAGCGCGCATAGACGGCGTTGAACGCGGCGAAGTGTTTTGTCGAAGTGCAGTAGACGTTGCACTTCATGACGTTGTCGAGGCTCGCGCCTGCCGTCTCAAGGCACAGCTTCATCTGCTCCATGACGAGTTCGCTCTGCCGTTCGATCGGCACGTCCGCGATCTCGCCCGTGTCGGGGTCGAACGGCGGCAGCCCTGCGACGAAGATCATGTTGCCGGCGCGCGTGACCGGCGAGACCGGGGCGTTTCGGCGGTCAAGGAATGTCGAGATCGGTTCGACGCGGAGCGCTTCGCGTTTCATTGCGGGTTTCATGGGCGGCCACCTTCGGTTCAAGCGAGATGACGGCTTGCTACATCATAGCGCAGCCGTCATGCTTCGCTTTCGACCGAAGTATGTCGCCGAGCCCGCCTAGGCGTGCTGCGGCATCTCCTCGGCCTCTTCCTTGGCGAGCAGCAGCAGCATCTCGATGCCCATGTCGCCTTCCTGCGGCGAGCGGATGAACTTTATTTCGTCGGCGCTTTGCCGCAACGCGGCAACGATCGCGACGGCCTGGTTGGCCGTTGCCGCCTCGGTCGCCAGAATTGCCTTCTGGTTCTTGGCCTGAAACCCGATCGTGTAGGACATGCGTTCCCTCCCGGACTGAGTGGAAGGATCGAATCTGAGTCGCGCGCGGAGCGGAAGCCTGTGTGAGTACGGACCGGGATTATCTGGGGATGGCCCGCAAGCCTCAGGCAAGCCCGAGCATCGCGCGGGCCTCGTTGGCGGTCGCGACGCTCGCACCCAGGCTCTTGAGGATGCCGGCGGCACGCGCGACCAGCTCGGCATTAGTCTTCGCCAGCACGCCCTTTGACATATAAAGATTGTCCTCCATGCCGACGCGGACGTGGCCGCCGAGCAAATAGGCTTGCGCCACCATCGGGAATTCAGCGCGGCCGATACCGAAGCCGGACCAGATCGCGCCCGGCGGCAGCAGGCTGCGGGCATAGAACATCGTCTCGGGCGTTGCGGAGAAGCCGTATTTAACGCCGAGCACGAGCGAAAACAGGCCCGGTCCTTTCAGCGTGCCGTCGGCAAGGAGATCGCGGGCCAGATGGCAGTCGCCGGAATCGAACAGCTCGATCTCCGGCAGCACGCCGGCGGCCTTCATCCGCTCGGCCATGATGCGGACGTTGCGCGGAGTGTTGATCACCACCTCGCCACCCGAGTTCATGGTGTTGAGATCGAGCGTGCAGATGTCGGGCTTGAGCAGCTCGATATGCTCGACGCGCTTTTCGGGCTGGAGCAGCGTGGTGCCTGCAGCGGCGACGCGAGGGTCTTCGACCGAAGGCACGAAGCGCCCGCCGGGACCGGTCGTGAGGTTGATGACGAGAGACGTGTTGCGGGCGCGAATGCGATCCACCACATCGCGATAGAGATCGATCTCCATCGAAGGCCGCCCCGTCGCGGGATCGCGGACGTGGATATGGGCAATCGCGGCGCCGGCTTCGGCCGCTTCCAGCGCCGACGTCGCGATCTGCTCGGGCGTGATCGGCAGATGCGGCGATTGCTCGGGCTTTGTCAGATTGCCCGTGATCGCGCAGGTGATGATGGTCTTGGTCGGGGTCATGCGTACTGTCCCTTTTCGTAAAACGCGCCACGAGCACCGGACCTCTTCCTTCTCCCTTTGCGGGAGAAGGTGGCGCAAAGCCGGATTAGGGGTTCTCTCCACGAACTCAACTCACAACGGCGCGCGCGGACAGAACCTCACCCGTCTCGCCGCTATGCGGCGAGCCACCCTCTCCCACAAGGAGCGAGGGTAAGAAATCGCTAGATGATGCCCTGCTGCTTCAGCGTCTCGATCTTGCCGGCATCATAGCCGAGCTTGCCGGCGAGCACCTCCTGGGTGTGCTCACCGAGCAGCGGCGGGGCACGGTAGTCCTTGATCGGGGTTTCCGAGAGCGTCAGCGCGTTGCGGATCAGCGAGAGATCGGGCTGGAAGGGATGATCGACCTTCACCCGCATGCCGCGCGACTGGACATGCGGATCGGAAAACACCTGCTCGAAATTGTTGATCGGGCCCGAGGGCACGCCGGCCTCCTCCAGCTTGTCCAGCCAATAGGCCACCGGCTGCTTCAGGAACAGGCCGGCGAAGATTGCCATGATCTCCTTGCCATGCACGACGCGGTCGTTGTTCTTGACGAAGCGCTTGTCGTTCGCGAGCTCGGGCTCGCCGAGCACGGCGCAGGTGCGCTGGAACTGGCCGTCATTGCCGACCACCAGCATCAGCTCGCCGTCGGTGCAGCGGAACACGCCGGCCGGCATGCCGCCATTGCCCCAGGTGCCGCGGCGGGGCGGCGTCTTGCCGTTGACGAGATAGATCTGCAGCCAGTGCGACAACGACGCGATGACGGTGTCGAACAGGCAGACGTCGATGTGCTGTCCCACGCCATCATTGGCGTCGCGATGATAGAGCGCCGAGAGAATCCCGATCGAGGTGTTCATGCCGGTCATGTAGTCGACGATCGAGGGGCCGACCTTCATCGGCCCCTCGCCGGGCTCGCCGTCGATATGGCCGGTGACGCTCATCAGGCCGCCCATTGCCTGCAGGATGGCGTCATAGCCGGCGCGCGGCGCATAAGGGCCGGTCTGGCCGAAGCCGGTCACCGAGCAATAGATAATCCCGGGATTGATCGCCTTGATGGTCTCGTAGTCGAGGCCGTAGCGCTTGAGATCGCCGACCTTGTAGTTCTCCATGAAGACGTCGACGTCCTTGGCGAGCTCGCGGATGATCGCCTGTCCTTCGGGCTTGGCGATGTTGACCGTGACCGACTTCTTGTTGCGGTTGGCGCAGAGGTAAAACGAGTTGTTGTTGTTGGCTTTGCCATCAGGGTCGGTCAGATAAGGCGGGCCGAAGGCGCGCGCGTCGTCACCGGTGCCCGGCCGCTCGATCTTGATCACCTCCGCGCCCAAATCGCCCAGCATCTGGGCCGACAAGGGCCCGGCAAGCACGCGGGTGAGGTCAAGGATCTTGATGCCTGAGAGCGGCAGGGCCGACATGTCGAATTCCTCCGGGAACTGAATATTGGCGCGGCGGCGAGATCGCGGGACGCGCTCCCTGCGGATACACTATTTCGGCGGTCCGAGCACTGCGCTGGCGGCATACAGCTATCCGCCCGCCCGCCCGGCCCAGGTCACCGCGGCGAATTTCCGCAACGCGAATATTCTCAGGTCGCGGCCGCTGCAGCCACATGCGGCCGCCGCCGGCCGAGCAGGACCAGGATCAGCACCGTGGCGCAGGAGCAGACGAAGGTGAGACCGAGCGCGCCGCGGCTGCCGAACTGGGTGAGCAGGCCGACAAGGAGCGGCGGCGAGACCGCGGATGCGAGATTGAGCGGCAGCGCGATCATCGACATCGCCTTGGCGAACTCGGTCTGATCGTAGAACACGAGCGGGATCGTTGCCCGCGCCACCGCCATCGCGCCGCTGCCGGCGCCGTAGAGCAGGATGAAGGCCGCAACCGCCCAAGTCGCGCCCTCGCTCGTCATCAGCAGCAGCATGGCGATCGGCAGCGCCGTGCCGGCGACCAGGCCGGTCGTGATTCCATCCCACCGCCCTCCGCCGAGAAAATCGAGCCCGCGGGCGCTGACCTGGATCACGCCCAGCATCGAGCCGAACGCGAGCGCGTGCGCCGGGGGAAGCCCCTCCGCCCGGAGCAACTCGATCATGATGGCGCCGATGCCGAAATTGACGAAGGCATTGAGCGTGATCGCGGCAACGACGAGGCTGAAGGTGCTCCTGGGAATCGCCGGCGGCTGCGAAGGCTTTACCGACTCACCACCACGACCCGCGGCGATTTTCCGGCGCGGGGCCAGGAACGCGTAGAGCGGAAGGTTGATGACGACCATCATGGCCGCATAGACCAGGCACGTCCCGCGCCAGCCGAGCAGACCGCTGAGGAACGACGTCGTCGGCCAGAAGATGCTGCTCGACAGGCCCGTCACCAGCATGAGCGCGCCGATCGCGTTCTTGGCCTGCCGCCCGGCGACCTCGTTCAGCATGATATAGGCGCCGGTCGAAAGCGTGGCGCTGCCGGCGATGCCGAGGACGATCCAGGCGGCGAAATACAGCATCGGCTCGCGCGCGAGGGACAGCAGTATGAAGCCCGGCACGGTCAGGACCGTGCCTGAGATCATCACCTTTCGTGCACCGTGCCGTGCAAACGACTTGGCGAGCCAGGGCGCGCACAGTCCCATCGACACATAGAGCACGGACGTCCCGGCGAACACCGCCGGCAAGCTCATGCCGAGATCGGCCGCGAGATCACGTCCGACGATGGCGGGAAGACCTATCGTACCCCACCCAACAAGCTGGGAGACCGCGAGCACCAGCAGGACCCCGATGAGCCTGCTGTCAGATTTCAGAAACCGCATTCCAACCGTCGCCTGCCCGCCAGGCGCAGATCACGCCTGTGACGGCAGTCTTACCCGGAGACTCGGCGCACGGAAACGCCGGCTGTCGAATGGCAGCAGGCGGCCGGGAGCATGTCAGGAGGCGGCAGGAGCTCCCTGCCCCGCGATCCCGAGCAGGGATCGCGCCTCGGCCGCAGTCGCCACGCGCCGGCCGTGGCGCGCGACAGCCTCACCGGCGACGGCCACGAGTTCGGCGTTGCTGGCGGCGAGGCGCGCCTTGTCGATCCTGATATTGTCCTCGAGTCCGGTGCGGACCGCATCGGAGCCCCGCGCCAGCGCCCAGCCCATGACCTCGGCCTGGTGGCGTCCGATCCCGGCTGCCGTCCACGTCGCCTTCGGGATCAGCCGCCTGAGCTCTCCCAGCAGAATGTCGAGGACATGCTCGTCCGCGGGCATGGCGTTCTTGACGCCCATGACGAACTGTACGTGCGGACGCGCGTCGATCAGCCCGGCCTCGATCAAGCGGCGGGCCCCGTGCAGATGCGACAGATCGAAGATCTCAATTTCCGGCCGGATGCCATTCGCCTTCATGCCGGTGGCGAGAGTCTCCACCAGCGCGGCGCTGTTCTCGTAGACGATGGTCGGAAAGTTCACCGATCCCGTGGACAGCGAGGCCATGTCGGGCTTCAGGTAGAGCGACGATCCGCGCGCCGAGGGATCGCGGCCCCGCCCGCCGGTCGAGAACTGAACGATCATGTCAGGACAGTGCTTCCTGATCCCCTCCTGCACCACGGCGAAACGCTCGGGATCGGAGGACGGCGTCTCGTCGTCGTTGCGAACATGGATGTGGGCGAGCGTGGCACCGGCTTCGAAGGCCTGGTACGTCGACTCGATCTGTTCGGACGGCAGGATCGGGACCGCCGGATTGTCCTTCTTGCGCGGAACGGAGCCGGTGATGGCGACAGCGACGACGACGGGGTTCATCTTGCAACCTCATATTGATTGCGCTCACGCGCACCAAATTCGAATCGGCAGCCTGACTATGCAGTGAGGCCCTGCCGCCGCGAACATCGTCGATCGCGGCGGCAGTTGCCTCTACCATACCGTCAGGTCCGAACCGTGGCAGCCCCGCTCACTGCATCGCCGGCCCGCTGGCGGTCATAATCTGCCCGCGGCATCGGAACGGCATTGGGATTGCCGAGATCGTCGATCCTGATCCGATAGGTTTCCCGCGCGGTCAGGGCCGCCAACGCGGCGATGACCGTGATAGCGAAGGCAATCGCCCCCACCGTTAACGGGATGTTTGTCGAGCCGGGAGGCGCGACGGTCGCAAACAGGGCGGGAAGCAATGCGGTGATGGTGGTTCCGATGTTCTGCGATATCGCCATCGCCGAGACGCGGGTGCGGGTCGGAAACAGCTCCGGGTAAAAGCTCGGGAAGATCGCGTTGTAGCCCTGATAAACTACGCCCCACATCAGCAGCGACACCAAGATTGCCAGCGGCACATTCCTGATGCTGATGGCATAGAGATAGCAAAAGGCGAGCAAGCCGGAGAGAAGCGCGCCTACGATGATCGGAGGCTTGCGGCCGACCTTGTCGGAGAGATTGCCGACGAAGGGAATGACGAAAACCGCCAGCATGTTTCCGAGCACGGGGATCCAGAGATAGACGTCCTTGGCAAAACCGATCCCGTAGGCCGGCTGCACCGCATAGGCCGCGCCGAAGATGGTCGCAACGACAGGAATGACATTCATCAGCGCCATGCAGATGACCCTGAGCATGTCGCGCCAGCTCAGCTTGATGGCCTGGACGATGGGCGCGCGCGGCGTTTCTCCCCGTTCGCCCTCGCGGGCAAAGGCAGGGGTCTCGTCGACTTCGCGACGGATGATGTAGCCCGCGACGATGACGAAGAAGCTGAGCAGGAAGGGAATCCGCCAGCCCCAGCTGTTGAAGGCCTCGGTCGGCATATAGGCCGCCAAGGGCAGGAAGATTGCCGCGGCGAGGATCTGTCCGGCCTGCACCCCCTGAAGGGCGAAGCTGGCATAGAAGCCCCGCCGACCGAACGGCGCGTGCTCCAAGATCATCGAGCTTGCGCCTGAGATTTCGCCGGCAACGGCAAATCCCTGCACGAGGCGCAGAATGACGAGCAGAATTGGCGCCAGAATGCCAACCTGCTGATAGGTCGGCAGGATACCCACGGCCATCGTCGAGATGCCCATCAGGAACATGCAGACGATGAGAACCGTCTTGCGGCCATGGGTGTCGCCCCAGTGTCCGAGCACGAAGGCACCGATCGGACGAGCCACATAGCCGACGCCATAGGTCGCCAGCGAGGCGACGATCGCGACGGTGGGATTCTCCGACGGGAAGAAGATTTGCGGGAAGATCAGTGACGCGGCGGTCGCGTAGATGAAGAAGTCATAATATTCGAGAGCCGACCCGATCCAGCCGCTGGCAGCGGCTTTCCTGGACTGACTCATCTGATGGATCGCGGTCATCTCAAGATTCCTCCCTTGGGTTTTGCTGACGTCCCGTTGACGGGCTTCGCTCAAAATTGGGCAGCACTCCCCGGCCGCTCTGCGGAGTTTCGCGAGCGCTTGTCACTGCCGATAGGTGTCTGCTTGGTGGCGACGATAGGCTATCGCCGGGCTAACACAATTACCCAGTTATCCGACAAACCTAACATGATGTTATTTGTGCGAGAGCCCACGTCCCGGCGAACACCGCCGGCAGGCTCATGCCGAGATCGGCCGCGAGATCGCGTCCGACGATGGCGGAAAGACCTATTGTCTGCTTGTCTGCCCCCTGGATGCGAAGACCGGGAACGACGGTTCCGAATGGCACAGCCGCGCCAGCCGCCGGCAGCCGTCAGGCTGTATGGCCGGGATCGACCTGCTTCGGCGTTTTCTTGTCTCGTTGAGGTGTCATCTTGGCCGGATCCGGCGCATTCGGCACGCCGCGCGGCCCGAGCTGGTCGCGCTGGATGTCGTCTTCGGAGCGGGAGGGCTCAATGCCGTTCGGCTCACGGGGCTTGGTCATCGCAGGCTCCTGAAGTGTGTCGCTCGGAGTGTCCATCAAATTCCCAGCGCGTTTTCGCCGGCTTCGCGGCCGGGCACGCTGACATGAACTTCGTGTCCCTCGCGAAGCGCCAACGATGCTGCGGCAACCGCCGACTCGAAGGCCGCTTCCTTGGTGGAGTATCTGTTCTTGACGTCGCCGTCGTGCAGCACGCCCCATTCGTCCTGCACCGGCACGATCGTGTATTGAGCAAGGCCCATCTTTTAACTCCTCGAGATCTATCGCTGCGTGAGCTGCGGGTGCGCCGCCGACACGCGCCACACCGTGTTGCCGCTGTCATCGGCGACCAGCAGCGCGCCGGTCTTGTCGATGGCGACGCCGACGGGCCGCCCGCGCGCCTGGTTGTCGCTGTTGAGGAAGCCAGTGACGACGTCCTGCGGCGGGCCGCTGGGCTTGCCGTCCGTGAACGGCACGAACACCACCTTGTAGCCGTTCAAGACCTGCCTGTTCCAACTACCGTGCTCGCCGACGAACGCGCCGCCGCGATAGGCCGCCGGCAAACTCGCGCTGGTGTTGAAAGCCATTCCAAGCGGCGCCACATGCGAACTCAGCGCATAGTCAGGCACGATCGCCTTGGCAACGAGGTCGGGACGCTCCGGCTTGACGCGCGGATCGACGTGCTGGCCGTAATAGCTGTAGGGCCAGCCATAGAAGCCGCCGTCCTTCACCGACGTCATGTAGTCCGGCACGAGATCGGGACCGAGTTCGTCGCGCTCGTTCACCACCGTCCACAGCGCCCCCGTCTGCGGCTCGAAACTGAGGCCGTTGGGATTGCGCAAGCCGCTTGCGAAGATGCGCCAGCGGCCGCTGGCACGGTCGATCTCGAGGATGGCGGCGCGATTGTGCTCGGCCTCCATGCCGTTCTCGGTGATGTTGCTGTTGGAGCCGACGCCGGCATAGAGCTTTGAGCCGTCTGGGCTCGCGACCAGACTCTTGGTCCAGTGATGGTCGATCGGTCCGCCCGGCAGCGGCGTCAGCACCGTGCCCGGCGCGGTGATCTTGGTATCGCCTTCGGTGTAGGGATATTTGACGATCGCATCGGTGTTGGCGACGTAGAGATCGTTGCCGACCAGCGCGACGCCGAACGGCGAGTTGAGATGGTCGAGGAAGACGCTTTGCGTGTCCGGGACGCCGTCGCCGTTGCTGTCGCGCAGCAGCGTGATGCGGTTGCTCTCGCCGGTGTCGCCGCCGGATGTCGCCCAGGACTCGATGTATCCCATCACGATTTCCTTGGGCCGCTTGATCGGAGCGCCCTTCGGCGCCTTGGATTCCACCACCAGTACGTCGCCGTTGGGCAGCACGTAGAGAAATCGGGGGTGCTGCAAGCCGGTCGCGAAGGCCTTGGCCTGCAAGCCCTGCGCAACGGCCGGGGTCTCGTCCTTTTTCCAGCCGACGATGCGCGCGATGTGCATCGGCGGCAGCAGATATTGCTGGATGTCGGGAAGCGTCGGGTTCGCGCCGGTTTGCGCCTTCGGATCGCCACTGCCGTCATTGCAGCCGGCCAGACACAGCAGCGAGGCACACAACAGCACCCGAGCGATTGCGGAGTTCATCGCGCAACTCCTACGCCGTGGCGGTACACCATGGCCCAGCCGAGCCAGCCGGTGACCGGCAGGATCAATACGGTGATGGCTGAAAGAAGGAGCCCGGTCGGCCACACCGAGGTCCAGGCATCGCGCGTGTGGATCAACGCATTGATGGTCGCCAGGACCAGCGCCAGCGCGTTGCCGATCAGATGCGGCCAGGCCGGCGGCTGCGCCCGCACCAGGCGGTTGCCGAGAAAATCGGTCAGGCCGGCGATGGCGGCCAGCACGCCGAAGATGACGCCGACGACCAGAAGCCAGGCGGAAAAATCCGCCCACATGATCTCGGCAGTGATGACATAGGCGATGTCGGTCAGCAGCGCCCCGATGAAGCACGCGATCGGGATCGGCACCAGCATCGGATGAATCGGATGGCCTGCGATTTGCGCGGTCGAGCGCACACGCAAATTGTCTTGCACGGTTGGCCTCTTGTCAGGTCGCCACCCCTCCCCGGTGGAAAACACCCGCTTCCAGCGAAGGTTCCTGATGGTCGGCCTCAGCGCCGCCGTGCCTCAACAGCGCCGCGGCGTCGAAGCACTCACGAGGAACCCCTTGCCGGTGCGGGCCTTGATCCAGGCATTGAGATGAACCAGCCCTTCAGGAGACCACGGAGTGGACCAGCCTGGCGACGGCGCCTCCTTCAATCCAGCCTCGAAGCTCGACGGCGTCTCGCGGCGCCAGACGGAGCAGATCGAATCCCAAAGCCGGCCGAACGCCGCACTCATCCACGAGACGATCCGCGCCGAGGGTGAGCAGGAACTGGAGCGGCGGTGGTGGGCCATCGTGCTGTCCGGCCTCGCCGCCGGCCTTTCGATGGGATTGTCCCTGATCGTCCAGGGCGAGTTTCACGCGCTGATTTCCGACGAGGCCACCCGGCGCCTGGTGGGCCCGCTCGGCTACACGGTCGGTTTCCTGGTCGTTGTGCTGGGACGGCAGCAGCTCTTCACCGAGAACACGCTGACACCGATCCTGCCGCTGTTGCACAACAGGGATCTCGGCACGCTAGGGAGTGTGATCAAACTTTGGGGCCTGGTCCTCGCCTCCAACATCTTGGGAACCTGGGCGGTCGGATCCGTGCTCGCGCACACCAGCATCTTCGAACCCCGCATCGTGGACGCCTTCGTCGATCTCAGCCGGCACACCATCGAGGGCACGTTCACGACGACCCTTGTCCGGGCGATCTTTGCCGGCTGGCTGATCGCCTTGATGGCGTGGCTTCTTCCGGCCACCAAGGGATCGCGCGCACACATCATCATCGTGATGACCTATGTGGTCGCGCTCGGCGAGTTCGCGCACATCATCGCGGGCTCGGTCGAATGCGCCTTCCTAGTGCGGAGCGGCCGGGCGTCGCTCTCACAATATGGCTCGGACTTCTTCGTACCGACACTTCTCGGCAATATTCTGGGCGGAACGACCCTCGTGGCCCTGCTGAACTACGGACAGGTCGCCCCCGAAATCGACGACCACAGGGAATAAAGAGCCTGCACAAAAGCAGCCGGCTCGACAGGAACGATGGGCGCGAACCGAGCTTGCATCAGCAATCAACGTGCGGCGACAAGCAGGAACAGTCATGAGCACCGATACCAAGAGCCCATTCGACAAGGAACCGGCCGAAGGATCACGCGACATCATCGATCGCGAATTGCAGCGCGCCGAAGACGCCGCCAACAACAAGGTCGATCATCTCCCCGGCGTGAAGGTCAGCGGGCAGCCCCAGGGCGGCGCAGTCGATCGTGCCCGGAAGCAGCGCGAGGAGAAGGATAGCGAACAGGAATAGAGTCGCTCTGCCGACCCGAAACGCCAAGTCGGTCAAGCGAGACGCATCACTTTGTTCGGGACTGGCAATGACTGACAGCCCATCGTTCCGAGGAAACGTGGTTCTGGGAAAACGTGGAACTTCCCAGCCCCGCATATGTTGTGGGCGATGAGTGATGCGGCGGCCAGTACAAGGCGGGCGCCATTTCTTGCACACGATTGCCCATCATCGAACTCAGGAGCCCGAAATGAGCCGCGGAATGCCATCGATGACCGCCCTCTTGGGTATGCTCGCAATCGCCGGTTATCAAAATCGGGACAAGCTCGCCGACATGTTTCGCAATGCTACCTCCGGTCAGCCGTCGGGTACCAAGGATTCCCTGGGCGGCATGCTCGGCAATCTTGGCGGCCTTGTGGGAGGCGGCGGTGTCGGTTCGCTGCTGAACGGCGGGATCGGCGAGTTGCTCGAACACTTCAGGCAGAACGGGCAAGGCGATGCGGCTCAATCCTGGATCAATCAGGGGCCAAACCGCGAAGTCACCCCGCCCGAACTCCAGCAGGCGATCGGTCCGGACGTTCTTCAAAAACTGGAGCAGCAGACCGGCCTGTCTCAGCAGGAGATCCTCGACCGATTGTCGCGCGAGCTCCCGGCAGCGGTGGACAAATACACGCCGGACGGACGTCTTCCGGCGCAATCCGCGGGATAACACTCCTCAAGACTCGAGAAAAGATATGAGCATCATTTGGACGATCATCATCGGTTTCATCGCAGGCGTCATCGCGAAGTTCATCATGCCCGGCGACAACGAGCCCTCGGGTTTCATCCTGACCGCGATCCTGGGAATAGTGGGCGCATTCGTTGCGACCTATCTTGGCCAATCCCTCGGCTGGTACCGGCCAGGAGAAGGCGCAGGACTAGTGGGGGCAGTGGTAGGCGCCATCATCGTGCTTTTCGTCTACGGTTTTGTAGCTGGTCGCAGCCGTCGGGCCATCTAACCACAGTGGACGGAATTCCGCGCGTTAGCGGAGAATTCGCCCGGCGCGAAAGGCGATCGGCAAGATGAAATGGATGCTCGTTGTCTTGGTAGGAGGCATGACCCCGGTCAACACCGACCTGGTTTTCGACAAGTTTGCCGATTGCCTTGCCGCCGAGGAGCAGATGCGAAAGCACTATACGGACGCTTTCGAGGCTTGGGACCGATGGGCCGCGGCCAATATCGAGCGACGACGCGAATACTCAAAGGTGCGCGACCTCCAGGCCAAACGGCTGCTCAGCAACATCGGTACCTGCGTTCCTCACGCAGGCGGCGAGGCCGCAGCGCCTCAGCAACTGAGCAATCCGGCACCTTCTCCGCAAGCCACACCTGCGCCGCAGCCAAGTCCGAAAACGTGACGTTTGAGCCCTAAAAGCCCCTTGGCACGCCGCTAACCCGAGACATTTTAAGGAGATCAGCATTGAGCGACAGGACCGGCAATGAACCTGCACCCTTGGTGCTTTTCGGCGTGGCAATCATTCCGATCATTGCGGTGTTGGCGTGGTTCGCCTTTTAGGCTTTGAACCTTTTCGCTATCGCGCGTCATACAGTCGAAGCGTCCCTAAGCTTCACTCCTACCAGAAAGCCCCGCTTCCCCCAGCGGGGTTTTCGCTGTCGGCGCTGCATCAACGCACCGATTTTTTCAAGCGCCCTTTTTGGCTTGACCACTTTTTCCCGATGCAGCAGCCTAGATATGGGCAGGGTTTTGAGGAGGCACAATTGCCGAAAACCCTAGTGGAATTCAGAGCGCAGAACCTTCGTTTGCTTGAACAGCTTTGTCCGGACGATCCGGGCTACATTCAATCGTGGATCAGGAAGTTCGACCAGCAGAATGGGATCGAACCTGAAGCTCCTGCGAAGTCCCGCCGGGAGCGAGGTGTTGCTTCACCCAAGAAGGCCAGGTCCGGCGACCGAACCAATTGAGCGCGTGGTTGCCTTCGCTCGGCGCCGGACACTACGGCCAAGAGGCGTTGGGCTGGGCAGCTCGCCGCTTTTTCCGGGGAGCGCTCGCCTTGGCCTTCAACTTACCGCTCCCGGTATTCGACACACGAGTCACGCCTCCGAGTGCAGCTGCAAGAACCCTCGCGCTGAGCGAGGGCATTTGGCTCGTCAGCTTCATGCATTCTGATCTGAGATACTTCGACCTGGAGCAGAAAACCCTGCAACCTCTCGACAATCCATTCGGCACGAGGCTGTCACCCACGTCTTAGGTACGTACCGTGACCCCTGTTTTCGGGCTGGCATTGAAAGCCTTGGAGCGGGTGAAGGGAATCGAACCCTCGTATTCAGCTTGGAAGGCTGCTGCTCTACCATTGAGCTACACCCGCGACAGGGGCTCCCTAACACGGCCGGGCGACGGTCTCAACTGCCCATCAACTGCCCAATCGACTGCTTTCCAGCGCCTTCCCGGTCTTGCGAACAGCTGCTGGTTCCTCCCGACCCGCCTCCCCTTAACAACACCGGAATTGCCGCCTATATTGATGTCTTCCGCAACCAACGAAAGGAGGTGATCCAGTGTCTCTTACCAAGCGCTGTCACCTCGCTGGGATCGCCCGCTAAGCTTTGAACAAAGGCTTGGCATCGGGGCGCTCTCAGCCCTGGACCAGCGAGCAAGAAATCGGGCGCGACGGGGCCTCCCCGCCGCGCCTTTTTCGTAGGTCACGCGCCTGCTGTTCAGGCGGGCGGCTCGCCGGCGAGCACCTCGCGGATCCTCAATGACAGGTCCGCCTTCCGGTACGGCTTTCTCAGCAAGGCAACGCCGGGACCGAGATGCCCCTCGTGGTCGAGGGCGTTGTCGGTATAGCCGGACGTATAGAGCACCCTCATACTCGGGCGGAGGCGGCGCACGGCCTCCGCCAGTTCCTGCCCGTTCATGCCGCCGGGCATGATGATGTCGGTGAACAGCAGATCGAATTGGGCGCCCTGCTGCACCAGCGCAAGCGCGGTTGCGCCGTCGCCGGCTGCGAGGGTGCGATAGCCGAGGCTGCCGAGCTGGGCAATGACATAGCCCTGCACCAGCGGATCGTCCTCGACGACGAGAATCGTCTCGTGCCCGCGTGCCGCCGCGGGCGCCTGCAGTGGCCCGGTCCTCGCCTGCGCTCCGCCCGCAGAGCGCGGCAGAAACAGCCGAATCACGGTGCCGCGGCCTTCCTCACTCTCGATCGCAACGCTGCCGCCGCTCTGCTTGGCGAAGCCGTAGACCATGCTGAGGCCGAGCCCGGTGCCGCGACCGACCCCTTTGGTGGTAAAGAACGGCTCGAACACGCGGTCGCGGAGGTCGGCGGGGATGCCATGGCCGGTGTCGGCCACCGCGACCATGATGAAGGCGCCGCGCCCGGCGTCACCGTCGCCAGCGCCATCCGCGCCATCGAATTCGCGGTTCGCGGTCTCAAGCGTCAGCGTGCCGCCGCCAGGCATCGCATCGCGCGCATTGACCGCGAGATTGATGATCGCCGACGACAGCTGCGACGGATCGGCCATCGCCGGCCAGGCGTCGTCCGCGAGGCGGGTCACGATCTCGATGTTTCCGCCCAGGATCGGCTTCAACAGCTTCGCCGTCTCGAGCACGAGGCCGTTGACGTCGATCTCGCGCGGCTCCAGCGGCTGCCGACGCGCAAAGGTCAAGAGCTGCGAGGTGATCTCCGCGCCTCGCGCCGCCGCATCGTCGATGAGCTGGGCGATCGCGGCGAGGTCGGGCTTGTCCGCCAGCCCCTCCCGGATGATCTCGATGGTGCCGATGATGACTGTGAGCACGTTGTTGAAGTCATGCGCAACGCCGCCGGTGAGCTGACCGATCGCATCCATCTTCTGCGACTGGCGAAGCCGCTCCTCCGTCTCGTGCTGCTCGGTCAGATCGGTGGCCGACCCACGATACCCCATGAAGCGCCCGTCGGCGCCGAACACCGGCTGGCCGTTGACGCTGAAATGGCGCGCGCGCCCAGCCGCATCGCGGCCGCGATACTCGAACTTCCGGAACGGCTCGTGGCGATCCAGCGTCGCCAGGTGACCGCGCCATTTCTGCGGCTCGGCATCGCGGTCGAAGGCGGCATCTGAACGGCGCCTCCCGATCAGCGCCGTGTGGTCCATGCCGAAAGCATCGGCCCGCTCTGAAATGTAGGTGAACACGTGATCCGGACCGGTCTCCCAGAACCAGTCGGATGCGGTCTCGGCATAGTCACGGAAGCGCTGCTCGCTCGCGCGGGCGTTCTCCTCGGCATGCCGCCGGATCTTCAGGTCACGCTCGAGATTCCCATTGGCCTCGCGCAGCTCGCCATAGGCATGTTCGAGGTTGGCGCACATGGCGTTGAAAGCAACGACCACCTTGTCCAGCTCGTCGGCCTCGTAAGGCGGCCGGCGCTCCAGGCGCAGCGGTGGCGGCGGCCGGCCGAGGCTGTACTTGCCGACGTACTCGACGATCGCGACGAGATGCCGGGTCACCAGCAGATGAAACATGTAGATGATGAACAACGAGACGAGGAACGTCTTTGCCGCCTGGCTTGCCAGAATGACGAGGGCCCTGTTCAACAATTGCTGATAGACGTCGGTCAGCGTCGCCTCGACCCGGAGCGTGCCGATGGTACGCGAGGTCCCCTGCGCCATCGTGCTCAGCGGAAACTCCCGGGTCATGATCGAACGGGTGTTTCGCTCGCCGACTTCCACGCGGATCGGATTGGGCCGATCGGCGATCTCGCGGACCTCTGCCGCACGGATGTCGGGCAGCCGTAGAATGCCATCGAGCTGCAGCTTGAGCTGGTTCTGGTCGAGATTCCACAGGCTCTCTCCGAGGCTGCCCGTGGTGCTGCGGCCGATCTCGTCCAGCCGCGTCTCGATCAGTCCGACCTCACGATTGTAATCCAGATAGAGCTGGAGAGCGGTCAGGGTCAGCGTCACGACCGACGAGAACAGCAGCACGGCGGCCAGCAGCCGGGGCCCGACGCCGCTGCGCGACCAGTTGAAGATCCGCGACAGGAGCGCCGCGAACATCGCAGGCGCGAGCGCGGTGCCGATGCCGGTCAAATCCTGCTTCGCAGCCGCCGGCGCAATGGCGCGGCCACGCTTGGTCTCATCGTCACCTGCGTTGCCCATGCACCATGTCCTCGAGAATGGCGGCACCTGCTCAGCTTACCGATCGCAGCCGCGAGCAAGGTGAACGGTTGAGGCCCTGCCTCAGCACGCGTAGACGTGGCGATCCTGTCGGCCCTTGATCCTGTCGGCCCTTGATCCTGTCGGCCCTTGGGCGGCTTGAGCTCGACAGGGTCATATCTTGCGCCCAGCAACAGGATTCACGCAAACTACCACCTCTCGTGCTAGAATAACATCGGTGAAAGTCCGGAGCCGCCCGCACAACGAGAACGCGCTATCAACGTTGCGGACCGGCGCAGCTGCCATCTGAGATAGATCGCGCGGCACCGGAATCCGATGGTAGCAGAGCACGCCCAAGGCATGGCCAGGGAGATGCGTCATGAGGCGGATAGTCGTGGTCTGCCTGTTGCTGCTCGCGGCAGGCCCGTCGCAGGGGCAAGAGGTCATCCGGCTGGCACGCATCGCCGATATCCCCGATCAATATGTCGGCGGCGAGATGCTCCGCGCGGTCTATGCCCGGCTGAACATCAAGCTCGAATTCGAGGATGTCCCCGGCAAGCGCGCGCTCACGCTGTCGAGTACCGGCGAGGTCGACGGCGAGATCCAGCGGATCGGAACGTTGTCTCGCGACTATCCGACGCTGATCCAGGTGACACCTGCGATCAATTACATCGAGCCCACTGTCTTCACCACGAAACTGCAGTTCGACGTCGCCGGCTGGAATTCGATCAGGGACTACAGCATCGGCATCGTACGCGGCGTCGGCTCGTCGGAAGCCGGCACGCGCGGCATGACCCGGGTCACGGCGACCACAAGTCTCGACAACATGGTCAAGATGCTCGATGCCGACCGCTTCGACGTGATGGTCACCGACCTCTTCAGCGGGTTGGCTGCGGTGAAGAAACTCAATCTCCAGGCCAGGATCCGTCCGCTCTCACCACCACTCGAGCGCATCAGCATCTACCACCATCTGCATGAACGGCATCGCGATCTCGTGCCGAAGGTCGGAAGGATGATCGCGCAGATGGAGGCGAGCGGCGACCTCGCACAGTTGCGGGAAACCCTGATCAAGCATGTGCTGAGCGGGATGTGATACGCAGTCAGTTCGTGCGAAGCCGCTCCCGCACCGCAACCGCCGCGATCAGCAGCCCGACGCACCAGGCCATGGCCGCCCGCGGCGGCTCGTCGCCGAGAAGCACGGTGAAGATGCCCGCAAGCAGGCATGGCGCGATCGCCTTGCCGGACCTGCTCGCGAGTGAGAGCAGGAACGGCATCGCGGCGATCGATATCTGCACGACATTCATGGTTGCAGGCTGTTTCGCAAGCGTTGGGCTTAGAAGCCGCAAACGCTCATTGCGGGCGGGCGCTTGCCGCGCCGGCTTTCGACGATGCGCTCGCCGCCGCTCTCGGCCGAGCTGCCGTAATAGCGGTGGTGGCCGCTCTGGTCGTGCAGATCCGCAGGGTCCGACTTTCCCGCCCGACGCGCGTCGCAGATGATCTTGATGGTCGACATGGCCGCCTCCGAAGTGTTCTTGGTGGCAATCAGTCGCGCCGATTTCGAGCGGCGTTCACATTTTTCGGCCGCAATCGGGTTTCGGGAAGGTTTCGTCGCCGCACCCCGACGCAATATTTTCCGCAGCCCCATTGTCGGCCGCGGCGGTGGTGATACGTCCTTCGGACGCGCGCAGCGAAAATCAACGAGGTGACGATGCTTTACGCTATCCTGGCTTATCACGTGGAAGACGAGATCTTGTCCTGGACGCCCGAGAAGGACGCCGCGGTCGTGGCCAAAGTGATCGAGGTTCAGGCGCCCCTCCGGGCAAGCGGGCATTTTGGCCCGGCCGCCCGCCTGGATGAGACCCGAAAGGCCCGCACCTTGCGCGGCCCCGGCGCGGGCGTCGTGCTGGACGGCCCGTTTGCCGAGACCAAGGAGCAGCTTCTGGGCTTCCACCTGGTCGAATACGACACGGACGAGGAGGCGATCGCGGCCGCGCGGACGCTGCGCCAGGTCAATCCGTCAGCGGTCTACGAAATCCGCCCGGTCAAGCTTTACGTGCCGGCCGACGGGTTCGGCACGACGCCCTCCGGCGAATGAGCGGCAGGCCTATTTGTCCGTCCCGGTCGGCCCGACATAGAAGCGCTGGATCAGCAGGCCGCCGAAGGCGATGAACCACACGAACGGCGCGACTTGCGGCGCGAACGCCGCAACGACCGTGCCCGGGATAAACACCAGCAGCGGAAACAGCGAAGCCATGATCTCCTGGCGCCAGCCGCCCAGGATCCTCCACCACAGCCAGGCATTGAGGCCAGCGATCGCGGTCAGGTGCAGGCCGTAGAGCACGGCGACCGCACTGCTCGTGGGGTAGTTGGTGTAGAGGCCGTTGGTCACCGGCAGCAGCACGATCGACAGCAGGAAGAACAGATTGAGGATCACCGCGCCGCGGCTGCCGACGGGCTGGCGCGCCAGTCGCCGGTGATGGCTGATCCAGAACACGCCGGCGATGATGAAGCTGAGCGCAAGACCCGCGAGCTTGCCGGAATAGACCCGGGCGAGATCGTTCCAGTCGGGCGCGCTGGTGAACACCGCGGCCTTGGGCAGGTCGTAGGCGAGCAGCGTCATGGCGACGCCAAAGATGGTGTTGCTGAGCGATTCCAGCCGTCGCATCTCGAACTGGTCGGATTTGAGCTCGGTCATACCGGGAGACGCTTTTCGGAATGGAACCTTGGGCCGTCTTGTCCCTAGGTCTTAACATCGGTCTCGTCCAGACGCATTGCGATTCGCAGCGGGATCGCCGACTCTGGCTGTTTCACCGGGGCGATTCGTGGCGACATATCTGGACACGCTCAATGCGGAGCAACGCCGCGCCGTGGAGCATGGCGTGGCCGAGGGTGCGACCGTGGGCGCGCCCCTGCTCGTCATCGCCGGTGCAGGCTCCGGCAAGACCAATACGCTGGCCCACCGCGTCGCGCATTTGATCGTCGCGGGCAGCGATCCGCGCCGCATCCTCTTGATGACGTTCTCGCGCCGCGCCGCGGCCGAGATGTCCGGCCGGGTCGAGCGCATCGCCCGGAAAGTCCTCGGCGAGAACAATGCCGCGATCATGCGCGACGCGCTCACCTGGGCCGGCACGTTCCACGGCATCGGCGCACGGTTGCTGCGCGAATATGCCGAGCGGATCGGTGTCGATCCCGCCTTCACCATCCACGACCGCGAAGATTCCGCCGACCTGATGAACCTGGTCCGGCACGAGCGCGGATTGTCGAAAACAGAGAGCCGCTTTCCCGCCAAAGGCACCTGCCTGTCGATCTACTCGCGCTGCGTCAATGCCGAGATGGAGATCGAGAAGGTGTTGGGGGCGCACTATCCCTGGTGCGCAGGCTGGGCGGCCGAGCTGAAGGGCCTGTTCGCGGCCTATGTCGAGGCCAAGCAGGCCCAGCACGTGCTCGATTACGACGACCTGCTGCTCTACTGGTCGCAGATGATGAGCGATGCCCTGATCGCGGAAGAAATCGGCGGCCGCTTCGATCACATATTGGTCGACGAGTATCAGGACACCAACCGCCTGCAATCCTCGATCCTGCTGGCGCTGAAGCCGGACGGACGCGGCCTCACCGTCGTCGGCGACGACGCGCAGTCGATCTATTCGTTCCGCGCCGCCACTGTCCGCAACATCCTGGATTTTCCGCAGAGCTTCTCGCCGCGCGCCGAGATGATCACGCTCGACCGCAATTACCGCTCGACGCAACCCGTGCTGGCGGCGGCCAACGGCGTCATCGGCCTGGCGCGCGAGCGTTTCACCAAGAACCTCTGGACCGACCGTACTTCCGCGCAAAAGCCGCAGCTCGTCACCGTGCATGACGAGGCCGACCAGGCCCGTTACATCGTCGAGGAAGTGCTGGCCAACCGCGAGCAAGGCGCGCTCCTGAAGCACCAGGCGGTGCTGTTCCGGACGTCCTCGCATTCGGGCCCGCTGGAGATCGAGCTCACCCGCCGCAACATTCCCTTCGTCAAGTTCGGCGGGCTCAAGTTTCTCGACGCCGCGCATGTCAAGGACGTGCTGGCGCTGCTGCGCTTCACCGAAAATCCGCGCGACCGCGTCGCCGGCTTCCGCATCTTGCATCTGTTGCCGGGCATTGGACCCGCGACGGCGCAGCGTGTGCTCGACCAGATGGCCGAGAGCACCGATCCGCTCGCCGCGCTTGGCCGGCTCCCGGTGCCCCCGCGCACCGGCGCGGACTGGACCGACTTCGTCCGCACGATCGAAAATTTGCGCTATTCGGAATGGCCGGCCGATCTCGAACGCGTGCGGCTGTGGTACGAACCGCATCTCGATCGCCTCCACGAGGATTGCGAGACCCGTCGCGCCGATCTGATGCAGCTCGAGCAAATCGCGAGCGGCTATGCCTCGCGCGAGAAATTCCTGACCGAGCTCACGCTCGACCCGCCGGATGCGACCAGCGACAAATCCGGGCCACCCTTGCGCGACGAGGATTATCTGATCCTCTCCACCATCCACTCCGCCAAGGGCCAGGAGTGGACATCGGTATTCGTGCTCAACGTCGTCGACGGCTGCATGCCGTCGGATCTCGGCGCCGGCACCAGCGCCGAGCTCGAGGAGGAACGCCGCCTGCTTTATGTCGCGATGACGCGCGCCAAGGACGATCTGCACCTCGTGGTACCGCAGCGCTTCTTCACCCACGGCCAGGCCGCCAAGGGCGACCGCCACGTCTACGCCTCGCGCACCCGCTTCATCCCCGAGCAGCTCGTCTACCTGTTCGAGCGGACCGCCTGGCCGAAGGCCGGCGCAAGCTCAGCGCGCACTACCGCGCAAGGGCCAAAGGTCGACATCGGCGCGCGGATGCGCGGGATGTGGCGCTAGGCGCCCAGCCGATCGAACTGGACCTTGCCTGCCTTGATCACCAGCGGAATGTGCTCGCCCTGGCCGAGCAGGCAGGCCACGTCGCGCAGCGGGTTGCCGTCGACCACCAGCAGGTCCGCGATGGCTTCGGGCATGATGCGGCCGAGCTTACCCTCCATGCCGAGCACCTCGGCGCCGACCAATGTCGCGCTGGCAATGACGGCGCGCGGCCCGAGAATTTCGGCGCGGATGCGGAATTCGTCGCTCTGCAGACGCTGCGACGGCCCAAGCAGGTCGCTGCCGAACCCCATCTTCACGCCGGCATCGCGATAGATCGTGAGCGAACGCAGCCCGGCGTCGCGGACATCGGCGATCTTGGCAACGCTTTCGGGCGGCAGGCCATACTGGGCGCCCTCGTTGGCCAGCGCCTCGTAGGTGACCAGCGTCGGCACCACATAGGCGCCCTTCTCGGCCATCAGCTGCGCGGTCGGAACATCGACCAGATTGCCGTGCTCGATGGTACGCACGCCGCAGCGCACCGCGCGTTCGATCGCGGCAGCGGTGTAGGCGTGGGCGAGCACATAGGTCTGACGCCCGCGTGCCTCCTCGACGATGGCGCGGATCTCGTCCTCGGAGTAGCCGAAGGCACCAACCGGGTCGGTCGGTGAGGCGACGCCGCCGGAGGCCATGATCTTGATCTGGTCGGCGCCCATCTGGAGCTCTTCGCGCGCCGCCCTGCGCACGCCGTCGACACCATCGGCAACGCGCGCCAGCGCGCCGACACGCACGCAGCAGGGGCACGGTGCGTCGCTGGCGAGGTAGTCCGAGCGGGCCCGCATGTCGCCGTGGCCGCCGGTCTGGCTGAGCGCACGCCCCGAGACGAACAGGCGCGGACCGTCGGTGAGCCCGGTCTCGATCGCCTGCTTCAGCGCATGGCCGGCGCCTCCGGCGTCGCGCACCGTGGTGAAGCCCCGCCGCAGCATGCCGCGCAGCAGCAGCGTCGAACGTAGCGTCACCAGCACGTTGGACATGTGCCCCTGCTGCGCCAAATTGAGCTCCACGGCGATCGCATGCACATGCAGGTCGATCAGGCCGGGCATCAGCGTCTTGCCCTTCAGATCGACGGTGCGGTCGGCTTCCACCTGGAGCGGCCGATCGGAGACCTCCTTGATCAGATTGTCCTCGACCAGCACGTGATGTCCCTCCAGGAGGTCCGGCTGAAGCGGATCGAGCAGAGCGGCATTCTTGAAGAGCACACGGGACATGACGACTTCCTGTCTTATCAGGACTGGATGAGCAGCGCGGGCAAGGCGAGCTGGGCGAATGGAAGACACGCGGCGCTATCGTCCTCGACGTACCAGCCTGCCTCATGGAGCAGATTGAGCGAGCCGAGCGTGCGCCCGCGCCAGCGCACGGGCATGTTGAGCACGCTTTCGCAGCCGAGCGAAGCGATCAGCTCGTGATCGGAGAACACCTCGCGCAGATCGTCCCGGGTCCGGCCGATATACGCCTCGCCGCGGTCGAGCACGGCCTCGGTCCACGGCCCCGGCGCCAGGCGTTTGCGTCCGCCCGCCGGGTAAGGTCCGGGAAGATTGGAATACACCCGCGCTGCTTCCCTTGTGTCGTCGTCATAGGTCAGGATCGTGAACAGCTTGTGCCCGATCGCCGATTTCAAGGCGTCGTCCAGCGCCGAGTACAGGGCATCCGGCTGATCCGCCCTGCCCTGCGCGGCCGCCACGGCGCAGAGCAGCGGATCGGATCGGTGTTTCGTCTCCCTCATGCGACTTCGCCCGCCGCGATCTCTTCCAGCGAACGGCCGCGCGTCGGCACCCCCATCAGCACCACGGTGAGCGCGCCTAACAGCAGCACGCTCGTGGTGAGGCCGAACACGCCGGCAAAGCCGAAGTTGGGATAGAGGTAGCCGACCAGGATCGGCGAGACGATCGCACCGATGCGGCCGATCGCGGAGGCGAGCCCGGCGCCGGTGGTTCTCACCGCCGTCGGAAAGACCTCGGCGGTATAGGCATAGACGCCGGCATAGGTGCCGTTCATGAAGAAGGACAGTAGAATTCCGGCGACCATGATGTGCTGGTCGCTCTGCGCGAATGCAAGTCCGAGCGCGCTGGCGCCGCCGAGCACCATGTAGGAGGCGATCGTCGCCTGCCGGCCGATGCGCTCGTTGAAGTACGCGGCGCTGAAATAGCCGGGAATCTGCGCGCAATAGATCGCGATCGAATAGGCGAAGCTCTTGGTGATGCTCATGCCGTTCTGGACCAGAAGGCCGGGGATCCAGACGAAGAAGGAATAATAGCTGAACGTGATCGTAAGCCACATGATCCAGGTCATGATGGTGATGCGCGCCTGGCGGCCGGCGAGGAGCGCGGCGAAATTGGCAAACAGCGTCCCACCCGTCACGGCAGGCGCCGTGATTTCGACGACCGGTTGCGGCAGGATGTGGCCTTGGCTCACAAATCCGGCCTCGATCCTGTCCAGCACGGCTGCGGCTTCCTTCTCCCGGCCCTGGCTTTCCAGCCAGCGCGGCGATTCCGGCAACGCCCTGCGCCACCACAACAGCATGACGACCGGCACGGCGGTGATCACCAGAACGATGCGCCAGCCGTTCTCATAGGCGGGCACGATGAAATAGCCGAGCAAGGCCGCCGCGACGAAACCGAAGGAGAAGAAGCCGGCGAGCGCGCCGGTAAAGCTGCCGCGGTAACGCCGTGCGACGAATTCCGCCAGATAGGGCGCAATGATTGCGCTCTCCGCGCCGGTGCCCATGCCCGCGACCACGCGGGCGGCGAAGAAGGACGACCAGTCGTTCACCGCCGCGCTGACGATGGAGGCGACGCAATAGAGCGCCAGCGCCGACATCATCACCGCGCGACGGCCGATCAGGTCACCCAGCGTGCCCGCCAGCAGCGCGCCGAACAGGAAGCCGATATAGGTGCTGCTGCCGAGCACGCCGATCTGCACGCTCGACAGATTCCAGGTCGTGCGCAGCACCGGCAGGATGAACGCCAGCACGGCTGCGTCCATCGCGTCGAACATGTAGCCGAGCCCGCCCATCAGCAGCAGATGCCGTGGAAGCGCGCAAATGGAAGGCGCTCGATGCGCGCCGAGATCATCGACATGAAAGTCCCCTCTGTCTGGCGGCCCGGCACTCCGCTCATTCCCTGGGGGAACCATAGACAAGGAGATATTATCGTCATAATTTATAATCATGATCTAGTACATCACTGTGGTGAATGTTCTGTCCTTTCGAACGCTCGACCTCAACCTGCTGAAAGTCTTCGAGGCCCTGATGACCGAGGGCAGCGTCACGCGCGCTGCTAACGCGCTTCTGATGACGCAGCCGGCGGTCAGCAACGCGCTCGCACGACTGCGGGACGCGCTCGGCGATCCCCTGTTCGTCAGGTCCGGCACCGGCATCCGTCCGACCCAGCGCGCCGTGGTGTTGTGGGAGCCGATCGGCGAAGCGCTCGAAACCGTCCGGGGCGCGCTCGACGAGCAGGTGTTCGATCCGCGCCGTGCGCAGACCGAGTTCAGCCTGTCGATGTCGGACTATGTCGCCTCGCTGGTGATGCCGAACCTGCTGAACCATTTCGGCAAGGTCGCGCCGAAGGCGCGGATCCATACCGTCCCCAACACCGTCGTGGAGATCGCCGACCAGCTCGAAGACAATCGCGTTGATTGTGTGTTGAGCGTCTATGTCAACGAAGCACAGCAGCCGGCCGCCATCCGCTCGCGCTCGCTGTGGACCGTCGACTACGCCTGCTTCATGCGGCGCGGCCATCCGCTCGCGGCGATGAAGCGGCTGAGCACGCGCAGCTTCCTCAACGCGGGGCATGTCGATGTGAGCCTCGCCGGCAAGACATTGCCGTCCTACGACCTCTTCCTCGCCTCGCGCGGGCTGTCGCGCAACCTGGTCGCGACCGTCAATCACTACAGCGCCGCCTACGAAATCGTGCGCCAGTCCGACCTGATCGCCGTGCTGCCGAGCGATTTGCGCTCGCAATCCCGGCACGCGCCGTTCCTGCACGCCATGCCGCTTCCGCTCAAGGCGCCGCCACGCATCGTCAGTCTGTTCTGGCACCAGCGCAACGACACCGTACCGGCGCAGCGCTGGCTGCGCGACACCCTGGTCGAGATGTTCGCCAGGTCCGACTGAGCCGCGGGCGGTGGGCCCCCGACACCATGAAAAAAGAGAAACAATGGGTTTCTCGAAGCAGCATTGTGCACCAGTCCCCGCTGCTTAGCTCCAACCAAAGCAATCCCCTCCCCCAGTGACAGGCGCGCAAGCCGCGCCCGCAGAGACCGCATCAATGACCGCACCGCTCGAATTCGGACTGGACACCTTTGGCGACGTCACCAGGGACGCCGCCGGCGCGATGGTTCCGCACGCGCAAGCGATCCGCAACGTCGTCGACGAGGCGGTGCTCGCCGACGAGCTCGGCCTCGACTTCATCGGCCTCGGCGAACATCACCGCGCCGACTTCGCGATCTCCTCCCCTGAGACCGTGCTGGCCGCCATCGCGTCGCGGACCAGCCGCATCCATCTCGGCTCGGCCGTGACGGTGCTGAGCTCGGACGATCCGATTCGCGTCTTCCAGCGCTTTGCCACGCTCGATGCACTCTCGAACGGGCGGGCCGAGGTAATCCTCGGCCGCGGCTCGTTCACGGAATCCTTCCCGCTGTTTGGCTTTGATTTGCGCAAGTACGAAGAGCTGTTCGAGGAGAAGCTCGACCTGTTCGCGGCACTGCTGTCGCAGAAGCCGGTGACCTGGGAAGGCAAGCTGCGTCCGCCGCTGAAGGATCAACTGGTCTATCCCCCGGTCGAGAACGGCACGCTCAAGACCTGGATCGGTGTCGGCGGCAGCCCGCAATCGGTGGTGCGCGCGGCGCATTACGACCTGCCCTTGATGCTCGCGATCATCGGCGGCGATCCCGCGCGCTTCGGGCCCTTCGTCGATCTCTACCATCGCGCGTTCAGGGAGTTCGGCCGCCCGGCACAGCCGATCGGCGTGCACTCGCCAGGCTATGTCGCCGAGACCGACGAACAGGCGCGCGAGGAGCTGTGGCCCGACTACAAGGCAATGCGCGACCGCATCGGCAAGGAACGCGGCTGGCCACCGATGGGCCGCGACGAGTTCGTGAACGAGGCCGAGCACGGCTCGCTCTATGTCGGCTCGCCGGAGACGGTCGCGCGCAAGATCGCCAAGACGGCAAAGACACTCGGCATATCGCGGTTTCAGCTGAAATATTCGGCGGGCCCGCTGCCGCATGGCAAGCTGATGAAGAGCATTGAGCTCTACGGGCGGAAGGTGGTGCCGATGGTGCGGGAGATGATGAGGTGACTTGCGCGCTGCGCCAGTCCGCCTGCGCCCTCCGGGCTACGGCGCGACAGCCTTCGCTCACTTCGCGCCATGACCATCGGTGCCGGCTTGCCGAGCCGTAGCTCGCGAAGCGAGCGAAGGCTGGTGGGGGAGGCAGGACTCGAACCTGCGAAGCCATAAGGCGGCTGATTTACAGTCAGCTCCCTTTGCCACTCGGGACACTCCCCCGCTCGATGGCAGCACAATCGGGCCGGACCTTGCCGGCGACCGAAGACGGCCATGGAACGTGAAGGCCGCGACAGCCCGGATGGGGGCGCGACCGGGCGCGGTTATCGGCGAAGCGATGGGGTAAAGTCAACCGAGGCGAACAGCTAAAATCGACCTCGAAGCCACCCAAATTGCCATATTCCGGGACCCGTGACACAAGCGAGCCCATGAAGGATCGAAAATTCAACCCGAGGGGCCCCCGCGGCGGGTCTAAGCCCTTCAACAGGCCCGGAAAATCCGCCGGGCGCCCGGCCCGGCGCGATCGCGATTCGGACACCGACGGTCCTGTCATCCTCTATGGCTGGCACACCGTCTCCATGGCGCTCGCCAACCCCCAGCGGCAGATCCGCAAGCTGACGCTGACCGAGAACGCCGCAAGGCGTCTGGCGGACGAGAACATCGCGATCCCGGTCACGCCCGAGATCGTCCGGCCCCAGGAGATCGACCGGCTGCTGTCGCCGGACGCGGTGCACCAGGGCCTGCTCGCCGAGGCCGACCCCCTGCCCTCGCCCGACATCGAGGATTTGGAGCAGGACGGCATCGTGCTGGTGCTCGACCAGATCACCGACCCGCACAATGTCGGCGCGATCCTGCGCTCGGCGGCGGCGTTTGCGGTGAAGGCGATCGTCACCACCGCGCGCCACAGTCCGGAAGCGACCGGCGTGCTGGCCAAGGCCGCCTCCGGCGCGCTGGAGCTGGTCCCGATGGTGACGGTGCAAAACCTCGCCCGCGCACTGACCACGCTGAACGAGCTCGGCTTCCAGACCGTCGGGCTGGACAGTGAAGGCAGCGCCGATCTTTCCGAGGTCACCCTGCGCGAGCCGCTCGCGCTGGTGCTGGGCGCGGAAGGCAAGGGCCTGCGGCAATTGACACGCGAAACCTGCAGCGTCGTGGCGCGGCTCGACATGCCCGGCGAGATCAAGAGCCTCAACGTCTCGAATGCCGCCGTGCTCTCGCTCTATGTCGGCGCCAGCCGGCTCGGGCTGATGAAGCGGTAACAAAACAAAACGCCCGTCCGCATCGCGGACGGGCGTTTCGTTGGCTCAACCGATCAAGCGATCAGTAATAGCGGCGCAGCACGCGGTGGCCGCCATAGTACGGCGCATGGCGCGGGGCGTAGCCGTAGCGCGGACCGTAGCCGTAATGCGTGCGCGGCAGATAGCCGGCGCGCGGGCCGTAGCCGTAGCGATACGGACGGTAATACGGGCGGCGGTAGGGATAGGCGGCGGGCGCTTCGACCGCGGCGGCGCGATAGCCATAGCCGTGCCCATAGCCATAGCCACGGCCGTAGCCGTAATTGGCGGGCGCAACCACCGCGTCCTCACGGTAGGTCGGATACGGCGCGAAGGCGCCCGGGCCGGTGTAGGTCGGGCCCTGATTGACGTGATAATATTGCGTGGTGGGCTCGGCGAGACGCTCATAGGCGCCATAGCCGTAGCCGTAGCCGTAGCCGTAGCCGTAGCCGGCCCCGTAACCGCCGCAACCGGTGTTGCAGCCGGAATAGACCGGCGCGACCGGCTGGCACGGATTGAAGCCGCAGGCCGCGGCGGGCGCGGTGGCAGCGAACATCACGGCAGCCGCCGCGACCAGTCCCGAAATCATCTGACGCATTACTCTCTCCTGTTGATTTTCGTTTGTTGTTTTCGTTTCTTAACCCGGCGGCCTGCCGGGTATCTCTGCACGCGGCCGCGGCCGAGGACGCCGCGGATAGTCGTTGATCTCAGGCGCGAGGATCACCGGCGGCGGATTGACGGGCACGTCCATCTGCGGCGGCAGCGGCGCCGATTGGGCGCCCCAGCTCTGGTGATAGCTCTCGGGCGGCTTGGGCAATTTGCGGTTCGCGGGTGGCTCGACCTCGAGCCGGCCGTAGCCGGGCCGCAGGCCCAGCGTCGGGTAGTAGTGGCCGACGTCCGTGGGCTGGCGCTCGGCGACATAGCGCCCGCCATAGATGGTGGGCTGCACCTGGACGTTCTTCCCCAAGCCCCAGGTCCCCTCGACCACGGCATAGGACGCGTCGATGTTGTTGATGATGATGGGCACGCCCGGCCGACCGGGAACGACGATATCGAAGCCGCCGCCGGCAAACGCCGTCGCGGGCAGTCCGATCAGAAAGGCAGCAAGCGCTACAACGCGCATGAAGAAATCCCATTTATCCGGCGACAAACCTACCCGATGGCGACGCAGAGAGGGTTAAGGCCCTCTCACCAATTGCTGGTAAGCCTAATGTGTAAGGATTACGCGCCGCTCAAATGCTGCAAGGCGAACTAGCGAAGCATTAACGCCGCCGGACCCAGCAGTCCGGAACCATGGGGCGTGCTCACTTCCGTTTGACTGTGGCTGACAAAAATCCGCCGGTTTCAGCGGAACGTCCGGCGTCTTCGGCGTTTAGCCCCCGTCAACAAAATGGGAGCCAACAATCATGAATATCAAACTTCTCGGAGCCACGGCGATTGCGGCGACCCTGGTGACGGGCTCTGCCATGGCGCAGGCCGTGATCACCAATCCCGGCCGCTGCGCGGCGCAATTCCCCAACGCCAACTGCCAGAACGTCGGACCGGGAAATCCGTACACAGATAGCGGCTATCGGCATCGTCGCGTGTCCTATCGCCAGACCAACAACGGCGATTGGAATAACGACTGGAACAGGAGCCGCACCGGCTTCTGGCCGACCGACGTCGCCGCCGGCGCGGTCGGAGCAGCCGCTGGCGTGGCCGGCGCGGCCATCGGGACTGCGGGCGCGATCGCAACCGCCCCGTTCCGTGCCACGAACGACGCCTACGCCTACGACAATGGCTGGGATAATTCGTGGAATAATTCTTGGGACAACCGCGGCTGGGACACCCGCACCTACGCCCAGCGCAACGGCTTCGTCTGCACGCCCGGCACCTGGTTCAAGGGCCAAGACGGCCGTCGCCACATCTGCCAGTAAGGCGCTTTGAACCGAACGCGATAGATCAGGCGGCCTTCGGGCCGCCTGATTCATGTCTGGATCGGGGGATCGCGGGTTCTGGCACTTTCCGGTCAAGTCTGGTATTGCGGCGCGCACGGGCGGACAGCCCCGGCAAACGCCGGCCCTGCCCCGCTTCTCCAGGCGTCGCCGGCTTAGCTCAGCGGTAGAGCAGCGGTTTTGTAAACCGAAGGTCGGGGGTTCAATCCCCTCAGCCGGCACCAATCAAATCAGCACCCTAGCTTGATTTTGTAGCCCTGTGAATCCGCTTCATTCTGCAGAAAACGCGCTTTCGGGCTACGTGGGGCTACTCGTTCGGCGCGCGCGAACCACAGCACGAAGAGCCATTGTAAGTGAGCCCGGATCCCGTGGCGTCGTGAGTAGCCCAGTCGAGACAGTCCCAACTTTACCGCGCCCGCCGCAGCTAGACACTCCGAGTAATTGCGTTCAGCACCGGGCCGATGGGGAGCCCTCGAAGCTTGCGAGGAGACGCCATCGGATCTGCAAACGGTGGCACAAGGCTGCGAGGGTTATCGCGAGCGAGCACCGGCACGCATCGCCGGGTCGGGAGACCGGGTGAGAGGTGGCCGCCAGCGCGACCCGCCTAGGCCAACATCATGAGGCTGGCTTACATTGGCGCCTCGCCACGGGCTAAGCGTGCGGCGATTAACACCAGCTCCGTCCCGTCGATCATGATTAGCGGTCTAGCGCCTTAGTCTTCACGGTTTTTCCTTCGTCGACCGGACGAGTTTTGCGATGATGGAGCGCATCGGAATCACCCAAGGCAGCGACCTTCAACCCGGGCTTCGCCGCGTACCGACCCCGCCGCGGTCGCACGCGACCGTTCCAGATCCTGAGCGAAGGCCACAGCCAGGTCTTCATGGCGCTCAGACAAGCGATCCACGCCGGCCGGTTCACGTGAGCCATGGCGGCAAGCGCCAGACCGTCTGCCCGTACACTCTGGGCCACGCCGCCGGTGAGGAGCGCGCATTCTCCTTGTGGAGGTAAGTTCGAGCACGAAGCGTCCGGTCAAAGCCAGCTGGATCTGCCTTCGGTTGTCGAACATCGAGGACGTTTGCTTCGCCGACGAGCCTTGGATAGAGGAAGTCTACCCGAGGCCGGTGCAACGATGTGTCGATCAGGTGCACTTGGATGCGAGGCACCTACCTCGCGGCGCGGGCCTCGACTAGGATGTAAACGTCGGCTTACCGATGCACAGCGGAAGCTCCGAGTTTGAGCGTGACCGGGCCCTGTTGACCCTTAGCGGCCGCTCCAGCGGCTTGGCTTTTGCGCGGCAACTTTTCAGGGACTTGCAGCGTTCCGTTTGCTGGCCGTCCGGGGCCGGCGACACGGGTATGCAGGAGTACGTTAAATGAGGTTTCAGGGCGCACAAGACATTCAGAGCGCCAATGACATTCTCAGCAAAGTACCTGCCGTCACGCTCGGCTTCTGGGTGATCAAAATCCTTGCCACCACTCTGGGTGAGACTGGTGGTGACGCGGTGACCATGAGCTGGCTCCACGCAGATCAGAATGCCCAGAACGGCGGATATCTGATCGGAATTGCAATCTTTCTGGCCATTTTCGTTGCCGCAGTCATTGCTCAGATTTCAACGACGAAGTTCAATCCTTGGGTCTACTGGCTCGCCATTGTTGCTTCCACGACCGTCGGCACCGCGCTGGCGGATTTTTTTGATCGCTCCTTGGGGATCGGTTATGTGGGAGGCTCATCCATCTTGCTGGCCTGTGTGCTTTGCTCCCTTGCTGCGTGGTACGCGACTTTGGGCTCAGTGAGTGTGGAGACGGTAACGTCCCCAAACACCGAACTATTCTATTGGATCACGATTACGTTTTCGCAAACCTTGGGTACTGCTCTCGGGGACTGGATCGCCGACGACACCGGACTGGGATACGATGGAGGCGCTCTACTGTTTAGTGCGGGACTTGTGGTGCTTGCGGCGCTGTATTACTGGAGCAAGGTATCGCGGGTGTTTCTGTTCTGGGCAGCCTTCATTCTCACGCGTCCTCTGGGGGCCACTGTTGGAGATTTTCTGGACAAGCCAATCAGCCATGGCGGGCTCGCCCTAAGTCGTCCTTTTGCTTCCGTAGTCATTCTCGCTGCAATTGTCTTGCTCGTGGCTATCCTTCCGCAGCGGCCTGGACGGCATTCGGTCAATTGGACTTCGCAGCCAAGGACCGAGTAGCACCCAGCTTTATACGGGAGGTCGCCTGTTTGCCTCAGAGTGGAAGTCTTCGCGATCAGCCCCCGCCTGCCCGCTG